>DBBV01000001.1 GCA_002292375.1 Methylococcaceae bacterium UBA975
AGGATTTCAAAACAACAGCTGCTCAAGATACTAAAAAAACCGCCAACAAAATCAGCAATTTGCTGTTTTCCTACTAAGGGTTCTAATGGCATATTGTGATAAAGCGCATCATCACTCATTAACGCCAAAATACCTTCTAAATCCAACCTATCCCAGGCAGTGCAAAACTTTCTAACGGTGATTTCATGTGCTTTAGCCGACATATCCGTTCCCCTAATTACCCTCGATTGCTGTCGATCGTTTTAATAACTCGATACGCTCCAAGAAATGTAGGTATCGCCACATTGTTTTTCTTGGCTTGTTCAATGAGCGGCAAGAATAAAGCATCCGCTTCGGTCACCTTACCATTAACCAAATCTTCATGCATAGACGTTCTAATACCTCTCCGTATTGTTTTCATACGCTCACCTAACTCTAAACAGACTTGAACCGCTTTCTCAAGTGTAGACTCATCGAGTACTTTGAGAAAAGAAAAAGGTGCATAAAAATCCTGCGGCGCGTAACCCATTGCCTTATAAGTATCAATCAGCTCTTTAGCTATTGTGACATAGTGCTCTGCGCCCTCGCGTACAGAAATACCATCGGCATAATCCAGCTCTGGAATAGCGCTTAAGGTACTCGCCGACCACGCTGATGCACCCGACACTTGGACAACCTTTTCCCACAAAACATGCTGAATGTCTTCAACTGATTGAGCCGTTAAATTCGCCTCAGTAAATGCCTTGGCTAAACGGTCTGCACGATCTGAGCGACCCCCAGTTAGTTCACCAAAAAAAGCCGTTGTCGGCGCCGTCACGTGATTATTCACTTTTCCTGGCTCCAGCAGGGTACCCCCTTCAATAATTGAGCCCCCAATCACCTTGTCTTTGCCAAAACAATCCACCAGCAAGCTTTCTTTGCCCACACCATTTTGCATCGTTAAAGCGGTTTTAACTTGACCCACTAGCACAGCCGCATCGACTAGCGCCGCGGGAGCATCCTTAGCCTTTGTCAGTAAAATATAATAGTCGATTTCGCCTTCAACCTGATCAGGCATCGTTACCGCATGCAAGTTATCTTTAATAACCATATCGCCTAAACGTCCAACGATTTTTAAACCACCGGCATTAATTGCATTGGCATGTGCTGGGCGACTGATGAGCGTTACCTTGTGACCCGACTTAGCCAAGTAACCACCCACCACAGAACCTAATCCGCCAGCACCATGAATACATATATGTAATTTAGAGCTCATAACCTTAACTGACTCCCAACTCTTTTAATGTCGTCTTAATCCGTTGCCTTAACTCAGGGGTGCACTGCTGAACGGGGGGCCGAATTGGCCCAGCTTTTAAACCAATTTCTTCAAACCAAGCCTTCATGCTCGCTAAGGCACTAGCATAGGTGAATGTTTGCACCACATCCCAAATAAACACCTCGTTATAAAACTCACGAATATCATTTAGTTGCGCACTTACTTGGTAGGCTTCCTCCCATTTTCCTGCTGCCGATAAGGCCATATAATCCTTAACAATATGGCGTTTTTTTCCGTAAAGAATATACGATAACTCACCAAATACCGTTTGCCCACCTTTTCTTAGGTCGTCACAAAATACCGATTCAAACGGATCTGCAACGATAAAGTCGGGGCGAATAATGCTTCTTATTTTTAATGTTTCAACGCGATTCATCACGCCTTGTTTGGTACCTACGACTGTTTCAAGGTCAGCCAAACGTTGCATTAAATCCCAACCTAATACTTTGCCAGATACCGGCGTTCTATATAGTACAACAGCCAGATCTGAGCTATCGGTGATAAATTTAAACCAGTTATAGACTTCATCGTCACTTTTTAGCTGGACAACGGGGTTAATGACTTCAACGCCGTCATAACCCAGTTCTTCTAAACGCTCCATCTTTTCAATCGTTTGATACGCGCTTGGGTCTAATAAAATTGAAAACAGGGGTATTCTGCCATTAACCGCTTCTGCCACCACTTCATGATAGCGATACCACTCTGTTAACGTCGCATTCCAACACTCTGCTATAAAGCCGCCAACCACCAAGCCGTCAACACCCATCTCGATAAATGCTTCAATATTTTCACGAATTCCGTCTTCATCAAAAGTAAAGTCGTCATTCATCGGCGAAATGGGACACATGAATAAGCCTTTAATGTTCTCATTCGCCCACTGTTTTGCTGTCTCTCTTGTATAGTCCATTCGTTTCTCCTCGTTTAATTACTTTATTTATAATGCATCCACAATAGCATTTGCTAATGATTCTGTTGTTGCCTGTCCAGCCATATCCGGTGTAAGAGCACGCTTATCCTGAAGAACCGCCTCAATAGCATTAACAATTCTATTAGCCGCCTCATGCTCACCTAGATGCTCCAACATCATCGCGCCAGACCAGATTTGGCCAATCGGGTTTGCAATCCCTTTACCTGCGATATCGGGCGCTGAACCATGCACTGGCTCAAACATAGAGGGGTATTTGCCTTCTGGGTTAATATTGGCTGAAGGTGCTATGCCGATTGTTCCCGCTATAGCCGGACCTAAATCCGATAAGATATCACCAAATAAATTGCTACCCACCACCACGTCAAACCAATCAGGGTGTAAAACAAAATTGGCCGCTAAAATATCTACATGGTATTGGTCTGCACGTATAGCTGGGTAGTGTTTTGATAACTCGGCAAATCGCTCATCCCAGAAGGGCATGGTATGCAATATACCGTTAGATTTTGTAGCGGAGGTTAAATGTTTTTTATCCCGTGTCATCGCTAAGTCAAAGGCATACTTCATTACCCGGTCAACACCACGGCGAGTAAAAATATCCGTCTTGATCACCGTTTCATCATCAGTTCCTTCACGGTGCCGCCCACCGATTGATGAATACTCACCCTCACTATTTTCTCGAACCACATAAAAATCAATATCTTCTGTAGTTCTACCCGCTAAGGGTGAGGTCACCCCTTTAAGAAGCCGAATGGGCCGTAAATTAATGTATTGATCAAAGTTACGACGAATAGGAATTAACAAGCCCCAAAGTGAAATATGGTCTGCAACCCCTGGAAAACCAACTGCGCCCAAATAGATGGCGTCTGAGTCACTCAACTGATCGATACCGTCGTCCGGCATCATCTTACCGCTGGCATGGTAAGTCTCACAACTCCAAGGGTAATCGATGAAGTTCACTTTAAAATCATGCTGGTCAGCGACTCTTTGCAATACACGAACACCGGCTGGCATTACTTCCTTACCAATGCCATCGCCTGCAATAGTTGCTACCTTGTACTGTTTCAATTGCCCACCTTTTATTTATTTTTAAATATGCGCTCAATGGTTTATATTATTATCTTCTTATGTTTGGCAATGCAATAAAAAATTATGAATCTTAGCAATCAAAGTCTTTTCAGACAGCAAGCCTTTATCAATGGCAAATGGGTCTCTAGTGCCGACGATAAACAGCTACCCGTCTATAACCCCTCCACTAATGAACTACTTGGCCACGTTCCGATGCTGACTGCTGAGCAAGTTGATAACGCTATTTCCTGTGCCAATTCTGCCTGGGTAAGTTGGCGCGAAAAAGCCGCTAAAGAACGATCTGCTATATTACGCAGCTGGTTTGAGTTAATTATTGAGAATCAAGAAGACCTGGCGACCATCATGACTCTTGAGCAAGGCAAACCCCTTAATGAAGCGCGTGGTGAAATACTTTACGGCGCGAGCTTTGTCGAATGGTTTGCGGAAGAAGCGAAACGCATATACGGTGATACTATTCCAGCGCCCAGCCAAGATAAACGTATTATTGTTATCAAACAGGCTATTGGTGTAGTGGCCGCTATTACTCCTTGGAATTTTCCGAATGCGATGATCACTCGAAAATGCGCCCCTGCTCTTGCTGCTGGCTGCCCCGTTATCATCAAACCCGCTTCCGAAACACCTTTCTCCGCACTCGCCTTGGCTGAACTCGGTCAGCAAGCCGGAATCCCTGACGGTATTCTCAATGTAGTCACTGGTAAAGCTACTGTAATTGGCGACAAGCTAACGGCTAGTCCCATCGTTCGAAAGCTTTCATTCACCGGTTCAACGGAGGTTGGTAAAACACTCATGCGCCAGTGTGCAAACACGATTAAAAAACTCAGTTTAGAGTTAGGTGGTAACGCCCCCTTTATCGTTTTTGATGATGCTGACCTTGATGCCGCTGTGGAGGGCGTTATGGCCAGCAAGTTTAGAAATACGGGGCAAACCTGTGTCTGTGCAAATCGTATTTTTGTACAGGAGACCGTACACGATGCTTTTGCAAAAAAGTTAGCGGCAAAAGTCCAACAGCTAGTCGTTTCAGATGGTATGAACGCTCAAGCCGAACAAGGTCCATTAATTAATTCGGCGGCTGTTAGCAAGGTCCAAGAACATATTACTGATGCGGTCAATTTGGGTGCCGCCGTAGTCACTGGCGGTCAAAAACATAAGTTGGGCGGTCTATTTTTTCAACCGACAATTTTAACCAACGTGACCCCCAAGATGCTAATAACCCATGAGGAAACATTCGGCCCCGTGGCCCCATTGTATAAATTTAACACCGTTGAAGAGGTCATAGACCTTGCGAACGATACACCGTTTGGTTTAGCCGCCTATTTCTATTCACAAAACATCAAACGTATCTGGCACGTAGCTGAAGCGCTTGAAGTGGGCATCGTGGGAATTAATGCAGGCATCGTCTCATCAGAAGTTGCCCCCTTTGGTGGTATTAAAGAATCGGGTGTTGGCCGTGAAGGATCAAAATATGGCATTGATGATTTCGTTGAAATTAAATATTTATGCTTTGGTAGTCTGTAAGCTAATGACTGCACATAAACTCTATGGTTTACAGGTCAATCCAATCAATCTTCGCGCCAAACTGACAGCTTTTCAGTGAACGGAGACTTTTTTATACATTGAGGCACCCATCCTACGCAGTCACGTCTGACAACCTTATGGTCAACACATTGACCACCGCTGTTGACGACAGCGGAACGTGCTAGGGGCTCACGTTTAACTCCTTTTTGTTAGTATTAAATTACCGTAGTCATCCACTGTGCATCGCCAATCTGCGGCAAGGTAGGTGGTAGCCACTTGCTCAACGATCAACGCCTCCCCTTCGATAACATCATTGGCCAGTAAATGCTGGCGTTGGTAAACACGCAGTGTATTTTGTACCTGGAAGCTTAGCGGCAACCCAGCGTTGCGTTTGGCTAGCTTAGTTAGCGCAGGTTGTTCCACCTGCGCCGACAAGGTCAGTCTTAACGTGACTAATTCTATCGGCAAGGCCAATGCGTGCCCATAACGTTGTTTATGTTGTTGGTGGAACAAGGCCATCACTGATGGTTTATCATCCCACGGTATAGATAAACTGTATGATTGGCCCAAATACCTTAAATCGACCCCATAGTTAAGCTTAATTTTTTCTACTACCACCCCTTCTGCCAACAGCTCGTTAACCCCCTGTTGACGCAAGCTATCGAAGCCGCTTTCGATCTGCTCGTCGGGCACCTGCTGCAACTCGCCCAGTAAGCTATGCGATAAGGCCCGCGACCTTGGCGCTGTTAACATGCCGAAGGCGGACAAAACCCCCGAGTTGACCGGCACAATGGCCGTTTGCATAGTTAAAGCATCGGCCAAGGCACAGACGTGTAAGCCGCCCGCACCACCGAAGGTCATCAAGGCGTAAGGTCGTGGGTCGATACCGCGTTGGATTGAAATGACCCGTAAGGCGCGCGCCATGTGTTCATTGGCTAAGTCAATCACGCCTTCGGACGCTTGCTGAGATGTACAGTCTAATTGTGCGGCTAACTCAACAAGGGCTTTATTAGCAGCGGCCTCATCTAGAACCATACCACCAGCCAAAAAGTGTTCTGTACTAATACGCCCCAAATACAAGTTGGCATCGCTAACCGTTACCTGAGTACCCCCCCTACCGTAACACGCAGGTCCAGGCAAAGCCCCGGCTGATTCTGGCCCAACACACAACATGCCTGCTGCATCAACACGGGCAATAGAGCCACCACCCGCCCCAATGGTATGCATATCCACCATTGGCACTGCAACCGGATAACCCGCCACTTTGCCTTCATTGGTGAGTGAAATAGCGCCATCTAATAAGGCCACATCAGTCGACGTACCGCCCATATCCAATGTTAACAAACGATCAAAGCCAGCTGTTTTACCGATATGTAAAGCAGCCACCAAGCCCCCCGCGGGACCCGAGAGCAACATACGAACGGCTTGTTCACCCGCCTGTTCAGCGGCAATGGTGCCACCTGAGCTTTGCATTACTGATACCGATGATGAGCTAAGCGAGTGGGTTAATCTGCCTAAATAACCACTCACTAACGGTCCCACATAGGCGTTAAGCCAAGTCGCCATGCCCCGTTCATATTCCTTATATTCGGGCAGCACCTTGGATGAGCGCGAGACGAAAACCCCCGCTGGCATGGCCGCCTCGATACGCTTTTCTGCCTCATCATTTAAAAACGAAAACAATAAATTAATGGCCACCGATTGAGGCGCCAACTTTTCTACCTGTGCGTGTAAGGCTGTCAACTGTTCATCTGTTAGCGGTGACAGCAGCTCGCCTTTCGCAGAGACACGTCCAGCTGTTTGTAGGCATAACGCCGGAGGTACCGGCGGGCTTTCGACTGCGGGATTAAGGTGATACAGCTCTTTTCTCGCTTGCCGGCCAATCGTTAACATATCAGCCATACCCTCATTGGTAATAAAACAGCAACGGACCCCTTTCTTTTCTAACACCGCATTGGTTGCCACGGTTGAACCGTGAACGATCAGTAAGGTGTTTGTGTCGACACCCATGTCCTGTATGCCTTGTAAGATTGCCTGTTCTGGCGCGGCTGGCGTTGATGGTACTTTATGGATCCGCGTACCCCTTTCGTCCACATACACAAAATCGGTGAACGTGCCACCTGTGTCTACACCTAATAACATGCGATTAACCCTCCTTTTAAGGCCTTGTATTTTTACACGGCAGAAAAAATTTCATACAATTATTTTACTAAGTTTTACTCACTTGAATGAAAGGTCGTCACGTATACTCAAGCCATGAACACATTAATTGAAGTTAATAATTTAAGCCGTCAATTTGGTGAATACTGCGCCGTCAATGACGTCAGTTTTTCATTGCAAAAAGGCGAAGTATTGGGATTTTTAGGCCCCAATGGTGCTGGCAAATCAACCACCATGAAAATGATCTGCGGCAACCTAACACCGACCATTGGTGAAATTAAAATTAATGGCTACGATATTATCGAGCAACCTAAGCTGGCAAAAGCTGAATTAGGGTTTTTACCCGAGGTTCCACCGCTCTACCCTGAGCTAACCGTCGACGAGTATTTAAGCTATTGCGCCAAATTGCATGGCTTGCGAAAAATCGCCGTTAAACAGGCCATTGAGCAAGGCAAGCTAAAATGCGGTCTGGCCGATATGGGTCATCGTTTGATCAATAATCTATCCAAGGGCTACCAACAACGCATAGGCATCGCACAAGCTATTTTGCACAACCCGTCGGTGATTATTTTAGACGAACCCACGGTCGGTTTAGACCCGCTTCAAATCTTGGAAATTCGCCAATTAATCCGTGAGCTAGGCAAACAACACAGCGTTATTTTATCTACCCATATTCTGTCTGAAGTACAACAATCATGTAGTCGGGTACAAATTATTCATCACGGAAAATTAGTACTTAATGAAGACATCGCTGGCTTATCTCGCCGTATGACGTCGACCAGTTTATTATTGCGCCTACGCGAAACACCCGATTTAAACCAGCTACGCGACATTAACGGCGTTGACGCCATTGACGAGCTGGGCGACCAGCACTATCGCATCCACCATGCACAACAGCTGAGCCTTGCCGAGGCGATTGCCGAACTGGTCGTCAAGCAGCATTGGGGCTTACTTGAATTGATGCCAGAAAAGCACGATATGGAACATATCTTTCTTTCAATTACTAATGACTCAAGCACCCATGAATAGTTTTATTATTGCCGGCCGTGAATTAAGGAACTTATTCCTATCACCGCTGGCGTGGACCATACTCGGCGTTACCCAATTAATCCTTGCGTATATGTTTTTAACGCAAATTGATTATTACCTGACGATTCAGGCCAAACTAGTCGGTATTCCGAACGCGCCTGGGGTCACCGACTTGGTTGTCGCCCCCTTGTTTGGTAACGCAGCTGTTATTTTATTGCTCATCACACCCCTACTTACCATGCGTTTTATTAGCGACGAACGGCGCAATAAGACCATCAGCCTTTTATTTTCTGCGCCAATCAGTATTAGCGAAATTGTCTTGGGTAAGTTTTTGGCGATTTTTGCCTTTTTACTGATTATTTTGCTGTCGATTGCCTTAATGCCGTTATCTTTACTCACGGTAGGCGACTTAGATCTGGGGAAGTTTTTTGCCTGCCTACTCGCCTTGGCACTTTTGATGGCCGCGTTCAATGCTTTGGGTTTGTATATGTCCGCTATAGCGACACAGCCAACAGTCGCTGCGGTATCCAGCTTTGGCGCATTGTTATTCTTATGGATAATCGACTGGGCGGGCAGTAACAGCGGCAATAGCAGCGCCTTACTTGACTATATTTCCATCATGCGCCATTTTGAAAATCTATTGCGGGGCTTAGTCAATACCACCGACGTAGCCTATTTTGTCTTGTTTACCGCTGGGTTTTTGATATTGAGTATTCGACGCTTAGATAACGACCGCCTACAGTCATGAAAATTTCACGCAAAATACACCACTTTATCCGCCTGCAAAACATCGCCTTTACGTTTTTATTTATCGGCGTTTTTGCCCTATTAGCCTGGCTCAGTTCACAATATAGCGCACAATCCGACTGGACAGCCAACAGCAGAAATTCCTTATCCGAGCCCAGCGTGCAATTATTGCAACAGCTCGAGCAGAACGTCGATATCACCGCATATGCCACAGAGAATGAGCTGCTACGCCAACAAATTTCGCAGCTACTAGAAAAATATACACGGCATAAACCCGATATATCGTTGAGCTTTGTTAATCCTGATATGCGTCCAGACCAGGCGCGAGAAGAAGGCATTACCAACGATGGCGAATTGGTGATTCGTTATAACGGACGCCGCGAGTCGATCAGCCGCTTGAATGAACAAGCCCTAACTAACGCCTTACAACGGTTGTCTCAAAGTGAACAACGCTGGGTGGCATTTTTAGCCGGGCACGGGGAACGCAAGCCTGACGGCGATGCTAATTTTGACTTTGCCATCTTTAGCAAGGAGCTAAAGAACAAGGGCATCAATAGTCAGACCCTAAACCTGATTAATACCCCGAGCATCCCAAAAAACACCTCCTTGCTGGTGATTGCTGACCCAAAATCGGTACTACTCGCCGGTGAAATTCAGTTAATCAACGACTACATCAACCAAGGTCGCCCCTTATTACTGCTAACCGAGCCGGGGCAAGCCAGTTACGTTCAGGAGATTACCGCGCAACTTGGTGTCTCTTTACTGCCGGGCACGGTCGTGGACGCGACCACACAATTATTCGGCATTGATGACCCCACGTTTGCCTTGGTCACTCAATACCCCGACCACTTGGCGACGCGTCATTTGCAAACCATGAGCTTATTTCCCGGCGCCAACGGGCTGGCAATCAACACTGATTCCAACTATATGGCAACGGCCCTATTATCTACCTTAGACAGATCATGGACTGAAACCGGCAACATAGAAGGTAACATTCAATTTGATAGCAATACTGATGAGCAACAAGGCCCAATTGCGATTGCTTATGCCCTTAGCAATAAGCAGCCGATGGACGATATTGACGTTGCGTCCCAACGCATTGCGGTGATCGGTGATGCCGACTTTTTATCCAATGCCTTTTTGGGTAATGGCGCCAACTTGGATTTAGGCTTAAGCCTAATACAATGGTTAAACCACGACGACAGTTTAATCGACATTCCGGCTAAAACTGCCAGCGATATTGCGTTAGAAATTAACCCAACATGGTCGATCATTTTTGGCCTTGGGTTTTTATTTCTTTTACCGCTTGTATTTATTGTGACGGGCATTGTTATTTGGCTTAAACGGAAAAAACGCTAATCTGATGAAAAGCCGCCTAATCATCAACCTGCTGTTATTACTATTGGCTATTGGACTTGGTTTGGTGGTTTGGCTAAAACCCGGCCAGCAACCGAACCAGCGCCTTCAACTCACCACGCTGGGCCCTCGGTCAATTCAGTTGATACGCATCGATCGCCAGTCCGGCAATAGCATTGAGTTAACGCGCCAAAATGGTCAGTGGTGGCTAACTCAGCCAATCAAAGCTGCCGCCTTAAACGGCAAGGTGGAGCGGTTATTAAAAATTTCTCAAATTAGCCCCCCCGTTAGCTACCCGCTTGATGCAAATGCATTAAGCCGTTTTGGTTTATTAAACCCTGTGGTACGCCTTCGCTTTAACGACACCCACTTAGCCATTGGTTCGACAGAAAGCATGAACGCACGGCGCTATGTCAGCGATGATACCCAGCTTTACTTAGTCGATGACACCTTCTTGCACCATTTAACAGCACCAATAGATGACTACCTCGATACACGACTATTGGCAGATGGGGTACAAATTACGCAACTGCACACACCCAAACTTCAGCTGCAGCAAACTAAAA
>DBBV01000004.1 GCA_002292375.1 Methylococcaceae bacterium UBA975
GTCGCATGACTATTTAACTTAGGCTCTTTACCCAGTTTTTTGGTCATTTTTGCTAGCGTATTAGCACAAGCTGCAAAGCGTACACCGCTATTATCAGACAGGCCGTTGATGCGCTCGGCATTGTTGTTATTGGCCAATAAAAGCTTTAAACCTGGGCCAAAAGCAACGATTTCGACGTCTGCTTTGTCAGGTCCGTAGTGCTTCATGATATTCGCAGCAACATTCAATACCAACATTTGCTTAGCTGGGTCGTTATCAGTAATTTGTAATACAAATTTGTGTTCTGCGAATTCTTTCGTGTCCTCTGCAATAGCACTAATGCTGGTTGCAAGGGTTAATGCGGCGGTTAGAATTATCGAAAAAATCGATGTATTCAAAATACGTAATAAAGGTGCTCTTTTCATTGTTAGTCCTCTTCTTTTAAATGGTTATTATTGATATTTATAACACCCATCTGCAGCCAAACTGACGGTGTTATTGCGAACCATACGCTTTTGCTTATAGAAGTAAAGCAAATAAAGCGAAATATTTAGTTATAAGATAAGAGGCTTTTAGTCATCTCAGAAATAACTTTAACATCGTATTTAAATGTAATTAGAAACTCGGTGCGTAAGAGAGGCAGACTACTTGGTTTGATATAACTGAATTCTAATGTATAGTATTCAAAAGGTAAAAAACTGCCCTTTTATAAACTGATAATTAATGGTTCTTTTGAGGAGAAATAGATGAGCTACGACGTACAAGAAAAAATGATTCCTTCTGGCGAATTAGCCAGCAACTGCATGATTGGTGGTGACCCTAAAAACCCACCCCTATTGCTATTACACGGCGCAGGTCCGGGTGCCAGTGCGATGTCAAATTGGGCGCAATGCGCGCCTATTTTAGCCAAAGATTTTTATGTGATCGCACCCGATGCCATTGGCTTTGGTAAATCTGAAATGCCTAAAGAAATCCCGACTAAAATTGCGCGTTGGATGGGTTACCGAGTAGAGCAAATTAAAGGCTTGTTAAATGAGTTAGGCGTTGAAAAAACACACGTAATTGGTAATTCAATGGGCGGCGCTCTTGCCTTACAGAGTGTTGTTGAAATGCCGGATCGTTTTGATAAATGCATGTTAATGGGCGCGATTGGTGCGCCGTTTACAAAATCTGCCTCATTGGCGCGTATGATGAGTTTTTACGATGACCCGCGTCTTGCACGTTACCGCGAATTGATTGAAAGCTTTGTGTATGACCCCAGTGTTTTTGAAGATTTAGAAGTGGTTATGCAAGACCGTTTTGATAAAGCGATGGACCCTAAAATTCGTCCGATTCAAGAGATTATGTTCAAAGCGATGAACGAAGATATGGATAAGTTAATTATCCCAGCACCTGTGTTAAATCGCATGGAACATGAATGGGCTATTGTTCATGGCCGTCAAGACAGAGTGGTGCCATTAGAAACCAGTCTTTATTTCATTGAACACTTGAAACGTGCAGAATTGCATATCCTGGATCGTTGTGGACACTGGGCTCAAACACAACGTTGGGATGGCATGTACCCTATTATTATGTCTCACTTTTTGGGGAAAGAACTCAGGTGCTAGATAAGAAAGTATTAAAAGCCTCTGCGCTAGCGCTTGATAAAGCGCTGGCCAGTGGTCAAACCATCCCGCAGTTTTCACAGCTGTACCCTGAAATGACCATTGAAGACGGTTATGCCATTCAAGCAGAATGGACTAAATTGAGGTTGGCTCAGGGACGAAAAATTATTGGTCGTAAGATCGGTTTAACCTCGCGCGCGATGCAGCAGGCCTCGCAGATTACCGAACCCGATTACGGCACCTTAATGGATGATATGCTGTTTGCTGATAACTCAGAAATTCCCTTTGATCGCTTTATAGCACCCTTGGTTGAAGTTGAAATAGCCTTTATATTGGGTGAGCGATTGGAAGGTGAAAATATTACACTGGCCGATGTCTTAAAGGCGACGGATTATGTCTGCCCGGCGGTAGAAATAGTTGATTCACGCGTTATTCGTGTTGACCCTGAAACCGGCAAGCGGCGTAAGGTATTTGATACTATTGCTGATAATGCAGCTTGTGCTGGCATAATCACTGGCGGCTTACCGGTAAGACCAATGGATGTCGATCTACGTTGGATAGGGGCGATTGTGTCGCGTAATGGCATTATTGAAGAAACGGGTGTTTCTGCTGGGGTGCTTAATCACCCGGGTAATGGTATTGTTTGGCTTAGCAAACGTTTTGCACCGCACGGTATCGCGCTAGAACCGGGGCAAGTGATTTTAGGCGGTTCGTTTACTCGCTTATTATCAGTGGAGAGGGGAGACACCTTTCACGCAGATTTTGGCCCGCTAGGTAGTATTGGGTTCCGATTTGTTTAAATTAACGTACGCGTTGGAGAGTTTGGTATGTCATTAGCGATGACAAAAAATAAATTTAAACAAGCCATGCAAGCCCAGCAAAAACAATTGGGTGCATTTATGGCATTGGCTGATTCAAGTGCGGCAGAGCTGATGGCGACGACCGGCTTTGATTGGTTATTGATTGATGCCGAGCATGGGCCGAATGATATCAAAAGTATTATGCAACAATTACAGGCCTTGGCGGCGTACCCCGTTAACCCCGTAGTTCGTCTACAAGATCATAATGTTGCGGATATTAAACGGGTGCTAGACGTTGGCGCACAAACCTTGTTAATCCCGATGGTAGATTCTGCGCAACAGGCAGAACAATTAGCAAAAGCGGCTAGGTATGCACCTAAAGGGGTACGCGGTATGGGCGGTGGTTTAACCCGAGCCACTCGCTGGGGTGCGATTACTGACTATTTAACCCAAGCAGATGACAATATTTGTTTATTACTACAAATAGAAAGCCTTGAAGGCTTGGCTGAACTGGATGCGATTGCTCAGGTAGATGGTGTGAACGGTATTTTTCTAGGCCCCGCTGATTTAGCTGCGTCGATGGGTTACCTAGGCCAACCTGCTCACCCAGAAGTGTGTCGTGTCGTCGAACAAGCCATTCAACGTATACATGCACTAGGTAAGCCAGTTGGGGTTTATTGTGGTGATCCAGCGCAAACAGAGCGTTATCAACAAATGGGCGCCAGCTTTTTCTTAATCGCGGCAGATACCATGTTGTTGAAAGGCGCTGCCGATGCCTTGGTGAATCGATTCCGCGCGTAATACAAATGATGTTTTAGATGCTAATCTGCTGTTAGGGATACTGCTGAGCCTGATAATAAGAATCGGTGATTGAATGACAATAAAAAAACTGACCCTCGCATTCCTTTTTTTAACGCACGCCGTCGCATGGGCAGGCGGTACTTCGCCTATAGGCCCTTCTGGTGGTATGTTCTCATCGGCACCTGTCGGGGCCGACGGCTTTATGTCTGGCCTAGCGCCGCCACCGGGAGTGTATTGGCTAAACTACACTTTCCACTATAACGCGGATAGTTTTAAAGGCGGAAACGGCAAAGAAATTCAAACAGGGCCGCTGGATGATTTTGAGGCCAATATATCCGGTAATGTGTTTCGTTTTTTATGGATGCCAAAAAATGATATTCGACTTTTTGGTGGTCGCTGGGCACCTGATTTTGGTGTGGTCGCCATGGATAAACGGCTAAAAGTCGGTGGTAAATGGTATCAAGAGCAAGGCCTAGGCGACCTGTTAATCGCACCGGTTAATCTTTTTTATCAATGGGGTGATGTACACGCCGTGTTATACGTCGACTTCCTATTACCAACTGGTGATTATGACAAACGACGCGTGGTAAATACGGGCAATAACCATTGGACAGTAAAACCGGCGGCTATTTTTAGTTGGGTTAAACCGAATTGGGAAATTACCGGCATCTTCAACCTAGATATTAACGGGACTAATGACGATTACATTGACCCTCGAACCGGTCTGGAATCGACGCACCGTTCGGGCAAGGCCTTCCATATGGACTACACCGCGTCATGGCGCGTTACACCCAATTTAAATATCGGCCTACAAGGGTATTACTGGGATGACCTAGAAGATGATCGGGTCGATGGTAAACGGGTTGCTGATACACAAACGAAAGTGTTTTCTATTGGCCCGGGTGTGCGCTATCAGTGGGGAAGCATTAGTTTGGTGGCCAAAGCCCAGTACGAATTTGCTGCACGCAATCGACCAGAAGGCGAAGTTTACTGGCTGCGTTTTACGATGCCTTTATAGGGTCGCTTAATAAAACCAGGGTACTAAAAGGGGCTGAAACAGCCCCTTTTTTATGCTTAAAAGAAAATGCTGATATTATTCGAAAGAATGGTACTTTGATCCATTAATATGGTGCGTTTGGCTATTTTAAAGCCTAAGGTGTTATCCGCACGACGCAGCACATCGTGACGTTCTCCGGTAAATAAATCCACCTGCGTTTCTAAACGGTTACGGTATACGATAAACGATGAGCAAACATGTAAGGTATTGTCTGCTTCCCCCTCGGTAATAATCACGTTTGAAACGGTGTGACGGGTTCGAGAGGCTGGGTTTTCAGACCAGCTAAAGTCACTGAGTAATTTTTTTAAACGGCCACTCATAGCGACTTTATCTTCATCAAAATGAGCAAACTCATGTTTGTTGGTGTACTCGGCTAGGTCACTGGAGCGTGCTCGGCCACGTCGTTGCATGGCGTTTCTTCTAATCGGCATGTAGTAATGGATGTCGTCATCCAATAAGGCAAACCAATCTTCGTATTTAATGTTGTCTAGCAGTAGCGCCTCGCGGTAATAAAATTGCTGAACCTCGTGTTGTAGCGCAAGGTCAGCCGCTGAGCTTGAAATAATGTTATCAATGTTAATGAGTGAGGCCATAATGAGTTCCAAAAAGTAATAGTTAGGTTAATGAACAGGTTTTAAGGGGCTTAACACTATGGTTTTAAGGTATCCCAGCTGGGTTCTGTCATCATTCTTAACCAATGTTGGTACATGCCACGGGCCGCGTCTTCACTATAAACGCCCCCGATTCGTCCAGGAAAGTCGGGGTGCTCGGTGGTTGAGTCACCGAGTCCCATTTGAACGTTTAGCTTGGTTTTTCTGGCTTTGTTGCCCCTAAAAAGTTTTTGAACTTCAATCCAGTTTTCGCCATCGTCTTGTTCAAATACGCCGCCAGCGGAAAAAGTGCGGATATTTTGTTTGCGGAACTCTTCTTTAATATCATCGGGTGCGTCGGCATCGACAACAATAAAGGCCCATACTTCAATCTCATTAGGGCCACGCGGGTGCCATGTGCGAATCGTATTGATGCCCGGCAAAAAAGAACAAGTTGGAAAAATAGTCATATGTTGGCCGAGCATTCGTTGGCCAAACATATCGCTACCTAGCCGTTCAGAAGCGGCTTTAGCTTGTGGGCTGGCGGTGACATACTCGGTTATTTTAGGTCCCATAATGGCGGCTAACAGCCCTGGTTCATCAACAAAATAGCCGGTACCGTGGCCACCCCATTTTGCGCGAAATTGATTGCCATTGGTCGGTATTTGAATGTCGTTTAAACCGACGCCGTCGGGTAAACCCGCAGTAATCCCTGACAGATGTGATGTGGTGCCAGCGTGGTACATATCGCTGCAAAATTGCTCAGCTGCAAACTTCCAGTTAGTGGGGATGACCCATTTTTGAATACCGCCGATGGCTTCGGTGCCTGCTTCAGTACGGTTAAACATGGTGTCGATATAGGGTTTTGAATCAGACAAATAGTCGTCTAATGACGGCGCTTCTTCATCCCAGTTGGCAAAAACCAGCCCACGGTAGCTTGCCACGCGTGCTTGCAAGGGGTTCCAATCCGCTTTATTTAAACGATCGCAATGGCCTTCTTTTTCAAACGGCACGTCGACTAATTTGCCTGCAATATCATAAGCCCAGCCATGATAAGTACACACAAAAGCTTTGGCGTTACCCGCATCATCACGCGATAATTTCATGCCGCGATGACGGCATTGGTTTAAAAAAACTCGAAGGCTGGCGTCTTTTTGTCGAACAAGAATAACGGGGTCTTCACCGATATAAGTGTTTAAAAAATCACCTGCATTGGGGACGTGGCTTTCATGGCCCAGTAAAATCCATGATCGCGCAAAGACACGTTCGAGCTCAATGTCATATAAGGCTTCATCATTATAGATACGGGCATCTAATACCCCGTTTTCATCACTGACCAGTTGCTTTATTTTTTCATTTGTCCAAGTATGGCTTAGCGTGTCTTCAGGGTTCATTGCTATGGGTGCTCCAGCGAAATTAGGTTAATTCAGGGGGGTATCAGTTGCAACTTATCCTACCGAATTGAAATGGCTGCTTCAACTCAATATAGTACATTAATGTGTCGTTTCTGATGCAATCTAGTTAAATTTGTTTGGCTTCTGACCGAGGTCAAGAAATTAAAAATTAGTGTATGATGATGTATGGACTGACGGCGCCGCGGGCTTCTCGGTTTAGATTAGCGGGTGTTATAGGCAGTCGTTATTTTTAAAAGGCCTTTAAACGGCTAAATTTGTTGCTTAGGACCCCTTGTGAATATCTCAATTCCACCTTATATATGGCTGGCTTTAATAGCGTCAGTTTTGCATGCATTTAGCTTTACTTATACTAAGCAACTGCTTGCGCATTCAACCAACCGGATCAAACTGTCGCTTTATAGTCAGTATTTTGTCGGTTTATTAGCCTTGTTGTTATTGCCATTTATACAGCTTGAGCAGTTATGGCTAAATTTTGGACTGGTGTTACTGATGTGCGCCTGTGTGTTGCTCGGACAGATTCTTTATTTAAGTGCACTGCGTTATGGCGATGCATCATTTGTTGTGCCCATGTTGGGCTGTAAGATGTTTGCGGTGGCGGGCCTGTCGGTCATTTTTTTAAACGAAACCTATCACCCGCTGGTGTATCTAGCGGCTGTTGGTGCCTTTGCTAGCTTATTTCTGCTGAATGATGGCAAGCTACATGGCTCACCGCGTGCCTTAGTGTATATCTTGTTAACCTGCGTAGTTTTTGCAATGGCTGATATCGCGGTGGTGCATTTATTAAATCAAGGTATGGGTGGTATAGAATTGGCTGCTTTCGTGTTTATTGTGCCAACAGCGTTGTTAATGCCGTTGTCTCCATTTATATTTAAAAAGGACTGGAAAGTGTCAAAGCCTTTGGCTAAAACCCTCAGTATTTATGCCTTAGCGCAGTTGATCGGTATCGTTTTTTTAATGCTGGCTTTCAAACAAGCGCAACAGGCGACGGTGATCAATATCATTCAATCATCACGCGGATTGATGGCTGTGGGGGTGGTGTATTTAATGGCCCGCGTCGGCTTTAGCCAAATTGAACAGCTAACAAAAAAACAGTTACAGAACCGTTTAATGGGTGGTTTGCTGATGTTTGTGTCCTTAAGTTTGGCCGTTTTCATGGTCTAAAATGGCAAGCCTATCGGTGTACCGGCTTTTGAATAGGTATCAGTGGTTAATAGTGGAGTGATTTAAGCCAGTAAAAAGGCTAAGTGTAATTTATTGAATTGTTCAGGCTCTTCCCATTGTGGCCAATGGGCACTGTGTTGCAAAATCACCATGCGAGCATCTGGGATCATTTTCATTCCTTCTTCAGCAAGCGCCACGGGTTGACCCGGATTATGCTTTGTCCAGAGAACTAGTGTGGGGCATTGGATTTTCCGCATATGTTCAGGGTTAAGCCATTTTTTACACCAATCATCATTGATAACACCCCCCAGAATTGTATTGGCAATTTTTCCCATCACTGGCAGCATGCCAGGTTGTGCATAAATAGCATAACGGGCATCAATTATTTCATCTGTTAGCGTTTTTTCAGGTTCAGCCATAAGCCAGCTCATTCTTGCGCGTACAATATCTTTAGTCAGCTGTCCTGCAGCTTTCCTAGAGCGTTCAAGAGCATCGGCTAGTTCTGCTTTTCCCTCACCAGTGGGGGGCATTAAAATCCCCGTGTTTTGTACTAGTTTAAGGACGCGTTCGGGGTGTTTTATCGCTGTCCAAGAGGCGACCATCGCGCCTAATGATTCGCCTGACAGGTATGCCTTTTCAACCCCGATCGTATCAAGAAAGTTAATGAGGTGATCGACAAAATCATCCATTTGATAGTCACAATCAGGTCGGTCGGTATAGCCATGGCCAATCATATCGATGGCGTAAACGTGGAAGTGCTTTGCGTGTTCTTCAATGTTTCTTACATACGCTTCAGCATGGCCGCCAGTACCGTGAAGCAAGATGAGTGTGGGCCCGTTGCCGGCTTCCAGTACTCGGGTTTTAATGCCCGCGACGTTGTAGGATGTTTGGCGAAAATCAACCCCCATCAAATCTGTCCAAATACTACCCATTGTCGTTACCCCTGTATTTTAAAGTTGTTTTGAAAATCAACATAAGCATTGTCTAAATTAGAAACAGCTTGTGATTAGTAAATTCTAATGATAGTTTTATTATTTAAAGAAGACAATTAAAAGTGGAGAAAGCTAAGTGAGCCAACTTGAAGAACTGAAAAGAATGGTGAACCTTAATGATGGCCGGATTGACCGGCGCATTTTTTGGGAGGACTGGATTTACCAGCTTGAATTAGAAAAGTTATTCGCAAAGTCATGGTTGTTCGTTGCACATGAAAGTCAAATAGCTAAGCCTGGCGATTTTTTAACGACCTATATGGGGCAAGACAATGTGATAGTCGCTCGTCATAAAGACCACACTATTCATGTGTTCACTAACTCATGTACCCACCGTGGTAACCGCATTTGTTTTGCTGATCGTGGGCAAGCGCGTCAGTTCAACTGTAATTACCATGGTTGGGCGTTTGGAACAGATGGCGCTTTGTTAGGTATGCATGAGGAGGATCACTATGAGGGACATATTAATAAGTCAGACTGGGGGTTACAAAATGCCCGTGTTGAAACCTATAAAGGCCTAGTGTTTGCTTGTTTTGATGATGAGGCGCCACGCTTAGAAGAGTTTTTAGGTGATTTTCGCTGGTATTTAGATGTCATTCTCGATCAAACCGAAGAAGGGACCGAATTTATCGGTGGCACAATGAAAAACATGTTCAATGCGAATTGGAAGTTTGGTGCGGAAAACTTTATTGGTGACTCGTTGCACGTTGGTTGGACTCATGCCTCAGGCGCAAAAGCTGTTAGTAAGGGTGGAGCAGTGCCTGAGTATATGCCGGTAGATCCTGAGTCTTTTCATGCCAACGCGAATGGGCATGGTTGGGAAGGGGGCGTTGATGGTCTAGGTACCTTAGCGCTGGTCTCAAGTGGTGACCCTACCTTGGTCGAATACTTTGAAAAAGAACGCAGCAATATGGCCAAACGGTTAGGCGATCTACGTGCACGTAAATTATACGGTTCTGTTATCTCAGCGACGGTGTTCCCAAATTTTTCTTTTTTGCCAGGCATCAATACGATGCGCACCTGGTTGCCCAAAGGCCCGCGTCAATTTGAATTGCGCTCTTGGACTATGGTGAACAAAAATATGCCAGATCATATACGTGATATCGTTCAAAAAGCGTCGTCTCTCACCTTTTCGCCGAGTGGGATTTTTGAGATGGATGATGGTGAAAACTGGGAAAATGCAACGTTATCCAATGAAGGTGTCGTTACTCGAAGACAAAGTTTGCACTACGGCTTAAGAGTCGGGACAAGCCGACGAGATGACCCTGAATTTCCAGGTAATATAAGTAGGCCCATGTATAGCGATGTCAATCAATTGGCGTTTTATCAACGTTGGATGGATTTTTTAACAGCTGATTCTTGGGGCGATATCCCTAAAGTACGTTAAGCGAGGGGATTAAGATGGATAAAGATACTAAGGTGCAAGTGATGAGCGAAAGCGAGCAGATGCTGCTCTGGTACCAGGTGAATAAATTCTATAGTGCAGAAGCTCGGGCTCTCGATGAGGAGGATTATGTTAGCTGGTTTAACATGTTAGCAGAGGATTTGCAGTACTGGATGCCAGTAAGAGAAAGCCTGTTTCGTAAAGATGAAAAGCCGGACAGCACTAAAAACATGAATCATTACAATGAGTCTTTCCAGAGCTTGCAATTGCGCGTAGCGCGTTTGCATAGTGGTGCGGCTTGGTCAGAAGATCCGAGGACTCGCTATCGACACTTGATTTCTAATGTAGAAGTAGAAGTGGGAGAAAAAAGCGGTGAATTAAAGGTGCTTTCCAATACCTTGGTTTACAGGAATAGGCTGGAACGAGAAGAATATTGGTTAGTGGCCAAACGGGAGGATGTCTTACGTCAAGTGGGCGGTAGCTTTAAAGTAGTTAAACGAAAAATCACGCCAGACTTTAGTTGCTTGCTGAGTAAAAATCTTAATGTTTTTTTATAACTAGCCGAGGGTGTGAACGCATCTGTTAATATTGTAGGTTAATTAATGAGTAATGGAGAAGAAACACGTGCAGCAAATTAAAAATTTCATTAATGGTGAATTTGTTGGTGCCGCCAGCGGCAAGGTATTTGATAAACGTTCACCAAGTGATAACAGTATTATCGCGCAAGTGTCGGAAGCCGGTCGTCTTGAGGTTGATCAAGCCGTAGCGGCTGCACGTACAGCTTACCTGGGTGAGTGGGGCTCTTATAGTACTGAGAAACGGGTCGAGCTTTTGTATGCCGTGGCCGATGAAATTACCCGTCGCTTTGACGATTTTGTGGCCGCTGAAATGGCCGATACAGGGCAACCCAAAGCGGTAATGACACATGCCTTTATTCCGCGTGGTGCAGCCAATTTTAAAGTGTTCGCCGACGTGATTAAAAACGTGCCCAGTGAGTCTTTTCAAACCACAACACCAGATGGTTTAGGAGCCTTGAACTACGCGCTACGTGTACCCAAAGGGGTGGTCGGTGTTATTTCGCCGTGGAATGCCCCGTTTTTATTGATGACATGGAAGGTAGGCCCGGCGTTGGCTTGCGGTAATACGGTGGTGGTTAAACCATCAGAAGAAACGCCAATGACCGCCGCTTTGTTGGGTGAGGTGATGAATGCTGTGGGTATTCCCAAAGGCGTGTTTAACGTCGTGCAAGGCTTTGGCCCAGACTCTACCGGTGAGTTTTTAACCCATCACCCCGACGTGGATGCGATTACCTTTACCGGTGAAACGCGCACAGGCACAGCGATTATGCAAGCCGCTGCAGAAGGGATGCGTGATGTGTCCTTTGAACTAGGCGGTAAAAATGCAGGTCTTGTGTTTGCAGATTGTGACTTTGAACAAGCGGTGGAAGGGATTTACCGTTCCTCGTTCCTCAATTCAGGTCAGGTGTGTTTAGGCACCGAACGGGTGTATGTTGAACGGCCTATTTTCGACAAATTTGTCGCTGCCTTAAAAAATAAGGTAGCGCAGGTTAAATTTGGTCGCCCCGATGACCCTGAGGCAAACTATGGCCCCTTGATTAGCCATGAACACCAAGAAAAAGTATTGTCCTATTATAAAAAAGCACGTGATGAAGGCGCTACCGTGGTGATTGGCGGTGGTGTGCCCGATATGCCGGATGATTTGGCAGCAGGCGCTTGGGTTGAGCCAACCATTTGGACCGGCCTTGCCGAAGACGCAACCGTAATGAAAGAAGAAGTGTTTGGCCCGTGTTGCCATATCGCGCCCTTTGACGATGAGCAAGCCGTGATTCGTTTAGCCAATGATACCGACTACGGGCTATCGACCACCATTTGGACACGAGATTTATCGCGTGCGCACCGAGTCGCTAGCCGTGTTGAAGTAGGTATTACTTGGGTTAATAGTTGGTTTTTACGGGATTTAAGAACGGCCTTTGGTGGTTCAAAGCAATCGGGCATTGGCCGTGAAGGTGGCGTACATTCCTTAGAGTTTTATACCGAAATGCGTAATGTGTGCATTAAGTTATAGTTAAGAACGTAATCTATGAAAGCTGGATAGATAAAAGCTTGCTGTATAAAAGCTTAATATAAAAAAACCGAGGCCGTGTATCAACCTCGGTTTTTTTTATGCAGTTTGATTCGCCGGTTAAATCAAGCCTTCTTCTTTAAGTGCTTGTTGCACGGCAGGTCTAGCGCCCACACGACCCAGGAAAGCCTGTAGCGTTGGCCAAGGTGCTAAGTCAAATTCAAAGTAAGGGCACCAGCCTAAAATGGTAAATAAATACGCATCGGCCACAGAGTATTGCTCGCCTAATAAGTAGTCGTTTTCACCCAAGGCTGAGGTTAATTGAGTTAAACGATCAGCAAAGCGTTCGACGAACAGGGCTTTTGCCTCATCGGGCATCGCTGGGTTAAATAAAGGGGCAACGCCTTTATGTAACTCGGATGATAAAAAGTTAAGCCATTGTTGTAGGCGTGCGCGTTCAAGTGTACCGGCTGCAGGAACAAGGTTTTTGTCAGCGACTTTATCGGCTAAATATTGCACGATAGCCGGGCCTTCAAATAACAGTTCACCGTTATCCAAACCGAGGGCAGGTACGTAACCATAAGGGTTAACACTAAAATAATCACTGCCATCTTCAACCGTGTGGCTTGCCAGGTCGACTTTAACTAATTCATAATTCAAACCTGTTTCGCATAACACGATATGGGGAGACAAAGAGCAAGCGCCGGGGGTGTAATAAAGTTTCATAGTACTGTTCCTCACTTAAATTAATATCAGATAATTGGCTATGCAACTATCGCAGTTTTACTCCAATTGTTTGATAACTGAAAGTATGGATGATTGTATAAGCTGTATCAATTGCTAGCAATAAATAAGTGAATGATTATATTTTAAGATTAAGTAATATTTGCTAGTATTCAAGCTGAGTAAATACTAATAAGAAAGGGAGACAATAATGCAAGGCATGAAAAACTGGATGATCGCGGTAGGGGTGTTTTATATATTGAACTTAGTGCTGTTATGGCCGTCTATTTGGGCGCCGCAACTGCCGGGTATGTACCCAGGGGTTGAGCTGTATCAAGGTGAGCCAATTTTTCAATTATTGTTGGATGCGTGGCTTATTGTTGGCCTAGGCTTGGCGGCGATAGGGGTGGTTTTAATTTGGGGTTCTCGTGAGCCCGCACGCTATTACCCAGCTCTCATGCCGGTGGTTTTTATCACCGAGTTTGTGTTTGGTATTTGGGATATCTACAGCGCCATGTATTACGAGGCGCTAGAGTTGGCGATGATCACCCTAGTGATCCACGTGATTATTATTGTCACCGGCGTTTGGGTATGGAAAAAAAGCGTTTGATAGCAACTTTAAATTTTAAGGAAATGTAAATAATGAACGACGTTAATAAAGGCCAGTCAGATGGAAAGCAACGCTAAACGGTCGGTAGATATCCGCTATATAGTCGGCAGCCTAATGCTATCTATAGGAATAGGCGGGCTTTACTTAGGCGGTAGTTGGAATTGGTTAGGTGTATTTGCCTTTATTATCGTTCTCAGCCTAGACGTTGGGTTGCCCGGAGACGAAGCGCCACGCGAAGTCGATTCTGGCGGCTTTCAACAGCTTATTTTGTATTTGCAATGGCCGCTGATTGTTATCTTATGGTTGTTGTTTGCCGACACCTTGGCGCAAGCCAATAGCAGCGCGTTCGACCTTGCGGGCGCGATATTGTCTATCGCCTTTTTAAGCGCCTTAGGCGGCTTGCCTCCCTCGCATGAACTTATGCACCGGCACGGTCAGTTTGCGCGTTTTTATAGCAGTCTTTACACCACCCTCTTTTTATTGCCAATGAACGACCTTGGTCACGTGCAGGGCCATCACCTTAAGGTTGCCACCACTGAAGACAGTGATACACCGCGTCGGGGAGAGTGGGTATACACTTTTGCGTTTAGATCCCTATGGGGGCAAATGATGGATTCGTTTAAGATGGAAAAGCAGCGTTTGGCTAAAATGAAAAAACCGCTGTTTTCACCCTCAGGGCGCTTTTTTCAATCATTGCTGTTGGTGACGTTATGGTTAGGCAGCTGGTTTTATGTGGCGGGTATCGCCGCGTTGCCGCTATTTATAGTAACCATGGCGACGCTGTACTTGGTATTGGGCGGTTTTAACTACACCCAGCATTATGGCTTAATCCGAGTGATCGGTGAGCCTATCGAGGTCAGGCACTCATGGAACCAATTAAAACCACTTAGCCGTGCCTTATCGTTTGAAATATCTAATCATTCTGAACACCATTTAGTGCCGACACGGTTTTATACTGATTTAAAACCCTACCCCGAGGCACCGCAATTGCCGAGTATTGCCTTGTGCTTTGTTAGTGCCTTTATACCGCGGGTATGGGAAAACGTTATCGTTCGACCTCAACTAGAACAGTGGGATCAGCATTTTGCCAATGATCAAGAACGCTTATTAGCCATTGAAGCGAATAAACGCGCTGGTTGGGTCAGTCTTTAGCCGTGTTGTCGAGGGTAAAAAGTTTAAGTTTTTTACGCTTTTGCTTGACCTTTAGCGCGAGGCTAATACAATACCCATCCTTACGCGCCAGTAGCTCAGCTGGATAGAGTACTCGGCTACGAACCGAGCGGTCAGGGGTTCGAATCCCTTCTGGCGCACCATACA
>DBBV01000023.1 GCA_002292375.1 Methylococcaceae bacterium UBA975
TTTAATGCTTTGTCGAGAATTACGGTCGTCGTCAACCAGCAAAATTTTATTTTTTTCTTTAGATGGTTTAATTTCTGGCAGCGCACGCGTGGTCGTTTTTTCAGGGGTGATTTTTAAAGCGATCGCTTGCATTGCGCGCTCTGATTCAAATAAGACGGCATCGTGAAGTAGCGCTAAATCCGTTATGTTTTTATCATTACAGGCCAGCTCTAATGCATGACAGGCTTCATTTAGTTTTAATGCACCAATACTACCAGCAGTGCTTTTTATTGTGTGTGCAGCACTGCTTATCTGTACGAGGTCGGTCGCCGCAAAGCCAGTTTCCAATCGCTTCAAATAACTGGGCATATCTTCATAAAATAAACTCAATATAGTCGTAATGTCGCCGCCTAAGCTATCGTTTAGATAGTTAAAGGTGTTTTCGTCTATAACGTCAGCATTATCACTAAACGTAGAAGTGTCGTCCTCGATGAGGCTAATTTCATCTTCATCGGGATTAAGCCAACGGCTTAACAAATCACCCAATAAATCTAATTTAAGCGGTTTTGACATAAAGTCATCCATACCGACGGCTAAACATTTCTCTCTATCACCGTTTTGTTTATTGGCGGTCATGGCAACGATCGGTGTGCGTAGGCCTTGAGTTTCAAGTTGGCGAAGTTGGTAGGTTGCCTCGTAACCGTCCATTTCTGGCATTTGGCAGTCCATAAAGATTAAATCAAAGGTATGCTGTGATGCCTGCTCAACAGCCTCTTTGCCATTATTGGCGATGCTAACGGTACACTTCAAGCGTTCTAGCATGGCTTTTGCAACCAGTTGATTCGCACGATTATCTTCGACGACCAAGATGTGTCTCTGCTCAAATGATACAGGGGCATTATGGGTTTCATTGATGCTTGAATGATCTAAATCCGTTGCTGATTTTAATGCTAAATGATTATTTAGGTGGTAGATCAGGTCAGCTTCTCTGACGGGTTTTGTGATATAGCCAGCTTTCAGTTGAGCTTGCCTTATTTCATCTTCATTGATGTGGCGATTGATGGTTAGAATAATGTTGGTAGCTCTTAATTCCTCGTCTTCATCAATAAATTTTGCCAGTGCAGATTGTCTAACCCCTGAACTAAGTTCATCAATAATAATGTAGTCGTAAGGAGACTGTTGTTTTATTGCCTGACGCATCAGCTCAAGTGCGGTAGCACCGCTGCCTACAAAATCAGCCGAGTAAGATAAGGTGTTTAAATGTTGCGCCATAAACCGACGACACATGAGATGGTCGCCCACGTACAATAATTTGTTTTCCCGTGGGGGAATATGTTCTATAGCAGCGAGATTTGCGTTGATGCTATCATCCGTTTCTATTTGAATAGTAAACCAAAAAGTGCTGCCTTCATTGGGTGTGCTATCCAACCCTATTTCACCACCAAATAGGGTAACCAATTGACGGCATATAGCTAAACCTAGCCCGGTTCCACCGTATTCTCTGGTTGTTGTGCTATCGGCTTGGGCAAAGGCATCAAATACTTTTTTCTGGGCCTCTAAGGTGATACCTATACCCGTGTCGACTATTTTAAATAACAGCGATACTGAATCGCTTGGTCCTTCTTGTCGCGTTACAGAAACACTGACATCGCCTTGTTTGGTAAACTTTATCGCATTACCTAGCAAGTTATGTAAAATTTGTTGCAACCTAACGTTGTCGGAAACTAACTGCTTAGGTACGTCATCGCCTATAAAGTACGCGAGAGAAATGTTTTTACGTTGGGCTTGTGGGCTCAACAGTACAATAAAGTCTTCTAAGGTATCGCGTAGGTTGAATGATTTTTTATTTAACGAGATGGCTTTTTGATCATAGACAGAAAAATCCAATACATCGTCAATCAATTCTAATAAGGCAGTGGCACTCGAAGAGGCGACCTCTAAGTAATCTTTTTGTTGTACCGTTAAGCTCATTTCACTTAACAGTTCTAACATCCCCGAAATACCGTTTAACGGTGTTCTAAGTTCATGGCTCACGTTGGCAGCAAACTCACCTTTTACTTTTGCCGCTTCTAAGGCTAGATCGCGTGTTTTTAATAACTCATCCTCACGTTTTTCAAGAATCCTCATCAGGTTATTAAACGCCAGCTCCATGTTCACAATATCTTGCGTACCACCAATATTGGCCCGAAGTTTGGTGCCTCCATCAGTTGCTTTTTGCATATCTTCGGCAAGGTTCTGTAAAGGTTTGGTTACACGGTTGGTAATGATTAGCAAAACCCATAATAAAATGCCGGCTAAGGCACCAATCACGATTAAATTGTATTTGTAAAAATTATTTTTTAATTGTGATAGGGCATTTTTGCTGATCACTAATTGAACGTACCCTAGGAGTTGGGGCTCAAAATGTTCGTCTGCAAACGGGGATATTTCAGCATCCGTGGTGCTAAATACTGGGCTAGTGTATATCCAAGCCTGTTCATTTTCTTGATGGATGGCTGATGGGTTTACAGAGGCGGTTAAGGGTAATAACTCTAAACTGATATCGCTCAGTGAGATAGCTTGTGCATTTTCATTATAAATACCGGCAGCTTCAACGTCTGGAAATGACAAAATAGATGAGATAACAAGTTGTGCCTCATCTTCGCTTTGATACAGCAAGGCCAAACGACTTTTATTAACAAAGGAGTCTAATAATTGAACCCCTGTTTTGCTCAAGCTTTCTTTAACTGTTTGGGTAGAAAGGTTTGATGTTATAAGCGTAGCAATGGCGATCAACAATACGGTGCCAATTACATACGTCGTAGCAAGTAAGTTTTTAAAGCTAGAGCGGATAAGTGAATTTATAAAGGATTTAATCATTTGTTGGTTTTCCTTGGATAAACCAACGCAAACTTGCTTTCCTGTGTAGGGCTAATAATTAACTCAAGGTGTTTTGCGGTACGTGTGTTAATAACCAATAACTCAGACGGCATAGGTTTAATGCCAACCGATTGAAGTTTGACTAGCTTATCCGTAGCCTTAGCCAATTCTTCACCTAAGCGCACATTATCTGGCAGTATGGACAGTAGGGCGCCGCGGCGGACATGAGCAGGGTTGCTAGAAATAACCGTTTGAGAATTCTGCCAAGCATCCGCTAAAATTTTTGGAACCAAACTTTTTTCATCTAAAGTGGGTTCATGTTGTAACAGCCAGAGGGCATTAACGGTGGTTTTTTCTGTTTTAGCGATTGTCCTGTACATAGTAGCGGCTTGTTGTGTGTTAGCTACGGGGTGTTCTACCAATTTGATGCGGCTTTTTGTAGCTGCCTGGCGTGCTTTAGCGATCAACCAACCGTTAGTTTCAGGGTGAAATACCACGTGTATAAATTTTATTCTTGGGTTTAACTTGTGTAATTCGTTAAACAATGTAATGGGGTCGGGTGTGATAGAAACACCATTCATTTTTTGCTTAACTTCTCCATCAGAAAAGAAAGTAGCGCCATATAGGATTTTAGCGGGTGTTTTAAGCTCCGAAACTACAGACTTAAGGCTACCACCCAATAAAATAAGCACTGCCGGGTTGTTATTGATTAACCAATTCTGGGTATCGACTGTTTTTTCTGTTTTAGTGAAAGATTTTGTAAGCACCTGCGCACGGGTTTTGTTTTTAATACCTTCAATTATATTATCAAAAAAAAGGTTATAGGGTTTTCTAACATCAGGGTAAAAAACGGCAATTTTTGTATCCGCAGTGACACCTGCAGCGCCTTCTGCACAAGTAATTGTGCAGAACAAGCTTGAGAACAAAAATGCGTAAAAAAGGGCCTGCAGACAATTTTTGCGGACTTTATCTTCCTTGATAGCTAACAACATACAATAATCTCTATACCAGCGTTTTAATTAATCGTTTTACGTAATTCGACAAACAAACCGCGGCCGGCTTGAGGTAAGTCATCGGGGATTAACCCCGGCGCTAATGAGGGCTCCCTTACTGTTTCGTCAAATAAGTTTTTAGCCGATAGGGCAAACTCAAAGCCTGGCGCAAACTCCTTTGCGCGTAGGGTTAAATCAACCACGGTATAGTTATCAATATCGCCACGGGTGTCGCCGAATGCGCGATTTCTATCACGTACGTGGTTGAGTTGGGTGTTAATCGACCAGGTGTGATCTATAGCATAATTAGCCCGTAAATACGCTTGTTGCTCAGGAGCATCGGCCGCGTTACTGTCTGTTTCCTTGTCTTCAGATGACTGATAGGCGTAATTAGCATACACATTCAGCCGATTACTGGCTTGCCAATTAACCTCCATTTCCAAACCGTGACCGCTTTGTGAGCCGGTATTATTTGCGGTTGTGGGGTTGAAACGAATAATGTCCTCCATCGTGTAATGAAATAAGTTTAGACTTAGTTTTAAATCGTCACTTGCCGCGTAATCAAAAGCCAGTTCATAGGTGTCAATAACTTCAGGGTCTAAGTTTGGGTTACCTAACGCTACAGGGTTGTTAATATTAAATTGTTCGGCAAAGGAAGGTGCGCGAAATGAACGGCCGTACAGTAATTTACTGGTTAAGCGGTAACTGGTTTGCCACACAAGCGCCAGCCGAGGGTTTAGTGTGCTTCCAAAATCGGAGTAGTGGTCGTAGCGTAAGCCCGCGGTTAATGTCCAATCCGGTGCAAAGTCCCAAGCGTCTTGTACGAAAGCGTAATAAATTTTGCGGGTTTTTTCTTGATTAAACGGTGTGGTGTCGGAGACATCTACCAGGCTACCTAAGGGCAAAATCATAGGCCCGGGTGCGATGTAAAAGTTCCTCTTTTCCTCAATTTTGTATTGATCTTGGTGGTGAAACCCTGCGCCTACCCGGACGTCGTGATTTGTTAACCCGGTATAAAAAGCCGATAGGTCAATGCGGTTGTGCCGTTCGTAAACGTCGGGTTCACCGATAACACCATCAGGAAAGGCACCGCCCAATGTTCCGGCAGGTAAAAGGGTCAGGTTTGAGCGTGTAATGCTATTAAAAAAACTGTATTGCGCTTTTATATCCCAGTTTTCAGAGAAATCTGTATTTTGATAAGTAATATCTGCATTGTACCGGTCAGCATCAGCCGTTCCTTTGTTATCTAAAGCAGAGAATAATCCGGCCGCTGTTTCAACATCTTTTCTGCTTTGGTAGCCTGCCCTAATGTGCCATCGCCCTTTCTCTATATCACCTCGAACGTCCAGTGATTGTTTGCCTGTGTTGACACTCCCCGGAGCTAATGAAACCCTAGGGTTAATAAACAAACCATCATAAAAAGTTTGAGCATCAGCGTTTATTTTTTCTTTTTGGCCGTTTGTATCCGCCAATTGTGCAGAAAATGCGGTTTGCCAGCCGGCAAACTCCCCACCGTATTGTAACCATGCGCGGTACTCGTTAAAACTGCCGGCAGACGCACCCAATTCTAAGCCGTCTATCTCGGTTGCATTTTTTGTAATAATATTAATAGTGCCTGCGTACGCATCAGCACCGTAGATAGCAGAACCTGGGCCGCGTATAACTTCAATACGAGAAATATTCTCAACGGGCATACCGCCCCAGGCTTGTGATCGATCACCAGCAAAAACATTGGTGATTGGTATGCCATTAATAAGCATTAAAACTTGCGGGTTAACGTCGGACGTAATGCCACGTATTTGATAAATAGGGTTATACCCCCCCGCTGAGTAGGAAACGTGTAAGCCTGGAATGCTTTCTAATACCTCGTCGATATCTCGCGCACCCATTTGGCGAATGCTTTTAGCACTAATAATACTGGCAACTGCGGGTGCCTCGGAGACGGTTTGCTTACGGCCCGTGGCGATATAGATAAACTCCTCATCGCCGTATGCTTCTGCTAAAGAGAAATCATCATCATTGTCATACGCATAAACTGGCGATAAAAATGCAAAACATGCCGTTAAAAGACAAGCCGTAACAAAGTGCTTCATAGTAAAACCTACAACTTTTAATTATCATGTTGTAAGCCTAGTAGAGATTTTAAAAATTACCAGTCTCTTTTTTCTTGCCCGATATAGTCTAAGCGCTCACAACCTAGTGGGAAAAAGCGTCCTTCTTTCTGAGCTGATGAGTCGATATAACAAGAAATATTTCCAATGGAAAATGCTAAAACAGAGTAGTGGTGATACTCATTTAGAGTAATTTTTTGGTCTGCCATTAGTGCAGCGGCTAATCCGGCAACATTTAAAATTTGGCGGAAACGTTCTTTTAAAAGAATTTTTTCGACATCGAGAGCTAACTTCAAATATTGACCATTTGCAAGACCTAACTCTTCTGCTTTATTTAATAGAGGAGCTATTCTTTCATCATGATTGATAATGGGTCGACCAAATCCACCGATACGGCGGAACGTTTTTAGATGATTAATCACAAAACTTTTTAATTCGATACCCTCATCAATAGCTTGCTTAGCTTGAATAAGAAAATACATGGCATCTAATTCAGCTTGTGAACCATAAATATTGGCTTCCGAAATTGCAGTGGCAGCGGACGTAGCTAAAACGCAAGTTGATCTGGCTGTTCCAGTGAGGGAAGCAACTCGATTATTCCAAATTCTGGGTTCTGGGTAGCTGGTTGACAAGACCCAAATAGCTTCAAATAGTTTAATCTGGTTATCGTCAAATTCCTTTCCAGTAATGCCGAACATTAATAATTTAAACCAAGAAAAGTCGTTGAGTTCGGTAAATAAATCTTTACCGCGAAAAACCACGCGTTCACCCGAAAACCATGCGCCCATGTCAGTTTGCCAATTATCTTCGGCATGTACTAAAGTGTAGGGGCCCCTCATAAGGCCCCCTGTAAATTGTCTTCTTTAGGTGCGGGGCCTGGATCATTGGTAAGTGTTAAACCATCACCAAAAAATGGGTAGTTACGCCAGCCGAGTTTTTTTTGTTCTAGCGCGTGAGCGGCAGCGCCGGGTAAGCGGAGCAGTAAAAACAATATTTCTGCCTGATCTTCAGTCATTTGCAAGTCGGTAAAAGCTGCCGCTATAACACCAGTCATCGCTAACGGGCAGTCGGCTGCTTTTTCTAATTGCTGGCGGTGCTCAGACAAATAGGCGAGGGCACCTTCTTCAGGGCATAAACTGGTTAAATGATCCAATGTTTGTAACACGGGTGTCGTGCAACTCGCGCCGTAGGGATCAAAACCGGGTGGGTGTTCGCTAGCAGGCCAAACCTCAACGGCTTGTTCGTCTTGATAGTTGGCCAAGTGTTGCTGCCATTGGCTGAGTTCAAACCCACATTGCTGCCATAAACGCATAACTTGGTACACTTCTCGTGCGCCACCATTTTTACCAGCCCCGGGTGCTAGTGCTGCCATAAGGCAGGAAGCCGCAGTAGAACCACCTACGCCGCCGTTCATTGCGGCACGCACACTAAGGTCGCGTGGCCCTGGGTTGGCGATGGCTACAGCCACGGATTCTAATAGGCTTGATTGCCAAGGCTGAGGTTTTTCTAGCTTAAATAATAAATAAATATATTCAGCCCACGACACCTTGCCTAACAGCTCACCATATACGTCATAACCAGAGCAATAGGCAGCTTTGGCTGCAAACGGGTTATCGGCTTCGGCTTCTTCATGCCATATGTTGGTGGTAATGCATTCTTTTTCTTTTGTCATGATTAGCGCATACCTTCTAACCGAGTCGCAATAGGGGGGACTTCCAAGGGATCAATACGAACGTCAAGTAATACTGGGCCTTTACGTCGACACATGTGGTTAATGTCTAAATTAATTAAATCGTCAGCTGATTCGATGGTATGGCTCATAATACCCATTGATGAGGCCATTAAGGCGTAGCTAATGCTGGGGAGCTCATTGGCAATGTCGGCAGACTTGTTTAACAACTGGCCATGCTTGACCATACCGAGATGTTGGTCGTTCATAATTAAAAAAATTACGTTTAAATTTTCTTATTGAGCAACGGTTATTTCGTTACCTGACATAAGAAAGCTGCCATCACCGACGATACAAACCACAGGGTCATTGGGGTGGGCCAATGCCGTACCAATGGCACTACCAACAGACCAGCCCATGGAGCAAAATTCTGCGCAAATTTGTAATAAACCAGCGTCATTATTTCGACGATCATTGTTAGACCGACTTGTACCTCTACGTTGTTGCAGACGCCTGTCGTTCGGGTTTAGGTAATGGATGGCCCAAGCAAGGTTGTTCCCAGTATCAGCTAAATAACGCGTGTTAGGTGGAAATAGTTTGGTTAATTGTGCCATTAAAAACTGAGGTTTTAGCGGTGAAGTGACTGTATTGACCTTATCAGGCTCATCGTACTCAAAAGGTACAGCTTTTTGATTGCCTTTTTGCAAGTAACTAAAGAACATGGTTTTATCGATAATTGATTTATTTTGAATTAAGCCAGAGTTTTCATTTTCTGTGTCCTGTTTATTCTTGTTATCTAAAATCGCCTCAAGAATGGTAGGAATGTGGCCTCCAACATGAAGCTTAGCAACGGAAGACCGCGTAAAATTGTCTTCATTGTCGTCTATATGAATTAGTTTGTTATTTAATAAAGTTTTTTGGTCCCAAGCATTGCTAGTGAATTCGCCTAGCGCTGAGCCAATAACTAGGACGGAGTCTACAGAAGGGTCTTCAAGCACCTTGTTAGCGCTTTTGTGCCCAGCAAAGCCAATAACGCCACGGTATGAAGGGTGATAAGGATTTACAAAACTTTTACCATCAGGTGTTGCTACAAATGTGGCGTCCATTGTGTTAATGCATTGCAAAATCAAACTGCTACAGTCTTTAGCGCCTGCGCCTACAACAAAAACAGTTTTTTTCGATTTGTTCAGTTCCATATTTAACTGATTTATTGCATGTTCATCCTTAAAGTTAGGGCGTCTTAAAAGATTCTTAATATTGACTTCTGAAGTAGTGTTAATGGAGATGGATCCTTTAAGAATATCAGCAGGAATACTAAGATGAGCTGGGCCACACGGTGTACTAAATGCAGACATTATTGCCGAAACTAATTTTTGTTCGAATTGTTCAATATGGGTAACGTAGCTGTTATAACGTGTGCAAAACTCAAGCATACCTGCGATATTTACGCCAGTATCCCCAGATTCCTGCATTGCTTTTTTGCCCAGTTTATCTTGTGATGCTTGCGGTGTAATGACCAATAAAGGGGTATTGTTTTCGTAAGACGAGGCGATGCCTGTGATCATATTGGTGGCGCCTGGACCCGTTGTAGAACAACAAACACCAAGTTTGCCAGTGTTTCTAGCGTAAGCATCGGCCATAAACACGGCCCCTGTTTCATGACGTGCGGTTATGGCGCGGATTCCACCACGACGTTCACTTTTTGCTAATGCGTTGTATAAGGGTTCGATCGCTCCGCCTGGGATCCCAAAAATGTATTCAACGCCCATTTCCTCTAGATATCTAATGAGTAGGTCGCAGGGGTTAACCTGATTCGTTTTTAGTACTTCTGAAATAACTGATGACATGATTAGGGTTCCCTTTATATTTTTATTTTATTAACCGTCAAAAAAACGTCATAAATA
>DBBV01000005.1 GCA_002292375.1 Methylococcaceae bacterium UBA975
GACGGAATGTCCCCAGAACCCCATGACGTGATTCCAAAAAACCAAATGGGTAGTTCATCTAGAGCCGTCGGAGGAACTATTTCTAGCGCAGCGCTGTGTGATAATTCAATGTATGACTTAACTTCATCCGACACATCTTCTTCAAACCAATTATCATCAGTAGCCTCTTCGACTGAATTCTCGGTTGGCTGAACCTTAGTAATCGATATCGTTATATCTATTTTTTGTTGTTCAATACAAGTAGATATTAATTCTTTAAGGTGATTGCTATTTGTTATCCAGTGAATTTCTACGTCATTCCCTTCTTTCTTTTGAGAATATGCAAAAATAAATAACTTATATAGATCAAGCTCTAGTCTCTTTAGGTCTGTACCTGCGTCCACAAATGACGCAAGTACAATTACTTTATTTTGCATGCTTGAAGACCTGTTCAATCATATTCCATTACCTTAATTTATTATTTCCAATACATGTATACAAAAAGCAAAGCCAGCGCTCCATTTGAATTTCTTGTTATGGCTTATTATTCCAGTTTTTAATCAATTCAGCGATTTCAGAATAACCAGACTTCTCTGCAAAATCCACTGCAAGCAAACCATCATCACTTAACGTATCAGTACTAGCCCCTTTCAGAAGAAGCCCCTTCACAGCTTTGATGTCTCCCCGATTAATAGCGTTGATAAGATTGCTGCTTGCCTTTTTAGCACGGCGGATTTTAGCCTCATTTTCTCTCTGGGCTTCACGATCTTGAATCGCTTTGACTCTTGCATTTCTCAACTCTTTAAATCTCTGTAATTCAGCAAACGACTTTGCACCGCCTGCGAAATAATTGCAGCTATTAGTGTTAGCAAGTACCCAGTCAAATAGTGTGTGATCTGAGTCGTCTACAATCTCCAGCATTTGTGGAAGCAACGTCACACTCCCCAGACCGCCAACAGTTTGTTCATACAAAGCCAAAGATTTTATAAAACTTGATTGGTCATCAGTAGACAAGCATACAACTTGGGTGAAAAAAACTTCTCTTAACGTATATGTATTTTTAGCGACACTTCCGTGGTCAAAGGCACCGTCAATATTTTCTACGCCCTGCGGCTCTCCATTCGCGTTAATAAGCGCAATAAGTAAGTCTTGTGCTTTCATATAATTCGACTCCTATGCTTTACCTAACACCTTTTAATTACACTCTTCCTTTATCGACCAACTTCATAAATTCAGTCCTCTTTGTGCCGGCAACCATCTATCAACAACCAGTTGAATACGCCCAATACCGAGGTTTTTAACCCACCTAGCACTAGCGTCAATAGTCGCCCATGTCTTTATTGCTCCTTTAAGCGTGGTAACGGTTGTCGCACCGCCTTGAGTAACTATATCAACGTGTATGGTTGCACCATCGGCTACCATCATTACTTTTTTAACAGCACCAGCCTCGACTAAGGCTCTTATTGTTTTTTCATTCATCGTCTTTAAACAACCCGTGTTGCTCGTGAACGGTGATGTTTTCCTTGGCACAGTGCTGGCGGATTAGCAGTTCGATCATATTGGCTACACTGCGGTGATCACGATTAGCGGCCTCTTTAATAGCTTCTTTTATGGCGGGGTCAACGCGTAGGTTGAGTGTGGTTGTTTTTTTTGGCGGCATATTAATATTCTATATTACGTTGCCATACAATGTAACGCATTATTTGTTACATTAAAACTTTATGTCGCTTAAAAGTGAAGATCAGGGATAGAATTAGGTACATGGAAAATACTGTTTATTATTTACCCGGCAGGAACGGGAAAATCGCCACGGGGCTTGGCGAAGGCATTACTGAACGAGGTTTCAATCTTAAAGGACGAGAAACGCCTGAATCATTTAAAGGATTAGAGTTTCAAGGCCAACTTGATTTGATCGCATCAGATCTAAAAGCAGGTTTTTGGACGGAAGACTCTAAAATCGTTGCGGTATCTTATGGTGCCTATTTGTTGATGCATACACTATCAGGGTTAGATGTATACCCTGGCAGCATATTGCTTCTATCGCCTGTGCTTGGTGCCGTATCAAACCCAGGAACATTGCGCTATTACAGCCCGCCAAGACCCAATAAGCTAATGGAAATGATAGATGCAAATTCATTCCCTAAACCAAACCATATTGAAATGCATGTGGGTGAAAAGGACTGGCAATGCCCACCTGATCGAGTTGTACGGTGCGCAAACGCTGTAGGGGGTGTCTGCACGGTTGTACCAGGTAAGGGGCATGACCTTGGAAAAGATTATGTTTCACCTGTTTTACAAAAGTGGTTATTGACATAAACAAAGGAGCGTTATTAATGAATATAAGTGCTGAATTACAAGGTTGGTTAGATACTAGAGAAAACCTCTTAAGGTTTAAAAAGAAACTTTACGATGAAGGTGGTCATGTCATGCTTAGAACCTCAGCGTACATCCCAGAAGAATTAGATGAACCTTTACGTTCTGAAGCAATGGCATATTTTAAATCTAAGCAAATGACAAGCTAGCAGTATAAAGTCCTTATTCATTTAACTATTTAGGGATAAAGCCACTCAGGCCTTAAACGCTTGATATAAAGCTTGTCGAACTTTTACTTGAGCAGTCTTGAAGTTTTTATTCTTAACCCCCGTTGCTTCATCCACATAGAGTGCTCGATTAATTTCAATCATCAAAGAACGAACACTAAATCACTAAAACTCCGCATACAACACATCAATTTCACATACTAAGAATTGCGGGTTTATTAGTACCTTATATGAATACATGTACTAGACATTTAAGAGCCCTTCTCCCATCTAAAGTGGTTGTTTAAAGTGCGCGATCATTCAAATCACAGGAGAAAACCTAACCTTTATCAATACAACCTACGGAGATACCCATGGATAAACCACAAGTCAGTTCGACAAAGACTAATGAACAAAACACAACTTCCCTTAATCGCACGCACGTTTTAAAGACATCATCATGTAAGGCCTTATCCGGCAACGGTGAGCTAGGCTATGAGCTCAGTTTAGATAATAAAAAGGCATTTCATATCCGTATCACATCAAATAGCGGTGGTGGTTTTTTCAGCGATGAATCAATATCTCTGGCAGAAATCGAGCGAATTCTATTTTCACAAAATGACCCCTCTCGCCTTACCTCCGTTGCACTTCAATCTCTCTTCAAGGGCAAGTCAGTCAACACGCCAGCATTTCTGATGGCTGTCCTGCGAGAACTGGGCTTCGTAAAACCCATCGGTGAGCTAAAACGATTCCACCAACTTATTGACGCAAAGTCATTCAAGGCAACCATTAAGAAGTTACATAAACTGTCTTAGCCATACATTCACCGTAACAACATTCCCCTCCACCGTACTGTCTAACGGTGCTTTCTATCGCTCTCGTTTAAAACAGTACACAGGTACTTTAAGTCTTAGGGTCCACTAAGCCATAAACCTCCGTAGCCCTTACATTTAAAGGCTTCCAAGAAAACCTCAGAACTACCCATACAGGTCAACCGACCTTTTACCGACCCAGCACCGATTGACTACTTAAGAACTAACACTTCTCCCTCACCCCTTTAACTACAAGGCAAATCAGGAGATAGCATGATTCTAATGGTTCTATTCGGCCTCATCATTACCGGCCTTTCTTTCAGGTACTTACCCGTTTTCGCGGTAGGGCTTGTCGGCCTATTTCTTTATATCTATCCATTGCAAACCATAGCCGCACTCGCTGCTGTTTACATCTTATATCAATTAATAAAGGACAAATTACCATGAACTATACAAACGACTTCTACAGCCAGAATACGTATAACAACCACATTAACTATGACCATATATCGCAACAACAAAACCTCATTGAAGCCATGGATCACCTTGTCATCGAACCTTCAAGCGAGCCTCTAGACATTCCTGACTCAGATGATTTATTGCTATGAGCCGCACGCTTGCAGAAGTAGCTGCTTACATCGATGAACACTCCAACGCACTCCCCACACAGTCACCTCAGGAGCAGTACGAGCATTTCGAGATGCTGGCCATCGCTGTGCTGGATTCTGAATTTGATAATTACCCCGAGGACGTCCTGCAGGAATTTCTGATGGATTACCTCGCCACTAAACGCAAGCAATTGGGCTTGTAAGAATCCCCTGCCCCGCACTTGTCTTGCCATAACGGTGGATGAGTGTGGGGTGGCAGTTTATTTTTTTTTGGGAATAATTCACGCACACACCTGACGACCCGACGCAATTGACGCGAGGAGAAACTGCTGGGATCCCTTGGGCTACATGGGGTGGCGACGAGGCGTCAATTGCGTCGATTGTATTGGGGAGCTCTTTTGTTTTCTCTGGGCCACCTCTGAGAGCACTCTAGGTTTCCCGCTGTGGCCATTTGAGGCATTCCGGCAGGGCCCACCTGTGGCATCAAAGGGGTAATCATGGGGTTCCTTGAATGATTTCATTGATTACATATCAATGAAACTTATTCATCCCCAAGGGTCTGTGTATTATCATCATTTGCTACTTTTGCATTCCTTAGGGAGCCCTTAGTGTTTGACCTTTTTGTTAGCATCTACGGCTTGCTTGCCTTTGGGGCTTCCTTGTTATTCTTTCTTATCCCTTATGGTTTATTTAGTTGTATTTATATGTTTTTAGCTATTAGCTGTTTTCTTTTTTTTTAAAATTAATTAGTAATAAATGGATCTATATATATAAATGATATGCAAAATATTTAACTAATATTGAAGAGTAAGGAATAAAGGCACTAATCAATAGTATCGAAAGTAACTACTGCAATAGTGCTCGCCATTGAAAAAGCGGTTGTGATTACACCCTACGGAATCGCCCCAGAAAAAATAAATAAAAACTTAAGAAAACACCCGTCGCAATCGACGCCTTGTCGCCATCCCATGCAGGCCAAGGTCACCCGTAAATTTCCCACTTGACGCCCATCGTCGCCACCCAAATCACTCGACGCTCTAACCACCTTGTTTTACATAGTCGGCGTCAACTCGTCGATTATGACGGATGGGGCTGATGCTTTTGGTGCTTTTATTTCATTCATATCGTGAGAAGATGTTATTAATTTAATGCTTAAGGAATTTGCTATGTCTAGAGAATTGCCAGAATCGCTCGGTGTTGATGAAGCGGTGGCGTTGATGATGAATATAGGGCATTGCAGTAGCTCACATTCAATTTACGATGAACTGGGTGAAATGCTACATGATGCCAAATTGAGTGTTCATGAATACAAAGCTAAGGGTGTTGAGTCTTTGCAAGAACTGGCGTTTCTTGAACGCGTGGTAGATATTGCAAAAGATAGATGCAATCAGGCTCAAGGGATAAAAGATTGCTTGTATGACATGGGAGCGCTTGCTACATCAGGCGAAAAAAGCCCTCTTAAAGTTTCATCAAAATCAACAGCAAATATACGTTTCACAACACAAAGTATCGTAGAGTTTGCCCAATCATACTTTGGGATAACGGTAGAGACTCAACCTCTTCCACCGAAATCCAAAAGAGCTTACAAAAGCGTATTGTTAGATATTTTGGATACTGCTGTAGATGAACAGTGGGAAGATGGCAACCCCGAAAGGCACCCAACAAATGAATCTCTCAGATTATGGATTAAATCTAAATACCCAAATATTCACATATCTGAACAGGTATTTAGTGGCTTTTGCAAAATAATTCGTCCCGATCAGCACAGACCCGCTACAGAAAAAAAGGCTATTTTTAAATAAGCATTCCATACAGCCTAAAATTATTTCTAAACAAATTTCTCCTACAACACCAATTTTTATAGGGGGTGACCCTCTTTAGGTGACCCCGGATGATCTTATAAGCATTACTCCTAATCCTCATAATCCAATCATGAGTTGAAAGCCCTCAAGCCTACAACTCATTTTTAAAAAAAATTGGAGATTAAATATGAGTAAAGTTGATAATCAATTATCAAAAAAAATACAAGAAGACTTAGACAAAGAATTTACATATTGCTGTAACGAGAACAAAGAAACATATGCAGTAAAGAAAGGGCCATTTCACAACCCTATTACCTATTCTATTTATGATGATGACTTTAAGGCCAAGTGTTATGAGCTAGGGTTAAATCATGATGAGCATGTTACGGAAAGCGTATATAAAAAAATCATCGAAATTTGCTCAGCCAAAGCATACGTATCCAAAAAAATCATCCATATGCCGCTTCGCGTGGCTGCTATCGAGGACGGAATCGAAATAGATCAAGGCGATGAAAAACATACGGTATTTCAAGTCAAAAAAGATGGTGTTAAATCGATAACAAGTGGTTCACAAACGTACTTTAAACGGTCAGCTGCGATGTTGTCGCTACCAGATTTAATTGATGACGGTGATATTAACGAGTTAAAAGATTATGTAACCTTTGAGGAGATTCCTTTTCAGTTATTTGTTTGCATAATCACTTTCTGGCTTGCACACCCGAAGATTGATTCGACGAGCTATCCATTATTAATACTTATTGCTGATCAAGGCTCAGGTAAAACGTTTCTTTGCAAAACGGTGCTTCGATCCCTCATAGATCCATCTATATTTGGCGTACAAGCTTACCCAAAAAATATGCAAGACTTAGTTCTTGCAAGTCAACTCTCTCACCTGCAAATTTATGACAATGTGACCTACCTATCTCTAGATGATGCAAACATATTGTGCATTATGTCTACAGGTGGTTCATTAACCACAAGACGGTTATATAGCAACTCCCAAGTTGTGAACCATAAGCTTCACGCCCCTTGTGTTCTCAATGGCCTTATTAACTTTGTCCCCACCCCTGATCTAGCGCAGCGGTGCTTAATGCTAGAGCTTCCAGTTTTAGAGCCCAACAATAGGCGCTCCGAGAAAGAATTGATGGATGCTTTTAGCGAAGCCAAACCACGCATCTTGACGGGATTACTCAAACTAATCTCTCAAGTGTTCGGTGTATTAGATGGTATTGAAGTCATTCATAAAGAACGCATGCTGGACTTTTCTAAATGGATTGCTGCCGTTGAAAAAGTCCAAGGACTTGAAGCAGGTCTACTACAAAATGCATATCACCAAATACTAGTTGAGTCACAAATTGACAGCGTGCAGGGGGATCAATTGGCATCTGCTGTACATCAGGCTGTAACAGAAACAGGAAAAGACAGTTGGTCTGGTACGTCCAAAGAGCTCCTAACGCACTTAGAGACCTCCATGAAGATTGACTGTGGTGACACTCGCTCGAACAAATGGCCTAAGAATGCGATCGCCTTAAGTAAACGACTAAGGATCGCTAAGGCTGCTTTGCTCGTACAAGGCGTTGAAGTGACCTTCACCCGCGGAAAGGAACGCATTATTAAAATAACCAATTTGGAGACTTACTAATGGGCCCTTACTCCACAGAAGATGCTTTAAGTGACCTTATTGAAATGGTTTTACCCCAAATCAAGTTATTACCAAAAGGCACCACAATCAGAACTAAGCGCTTGTTTGAGCCGGAGTTTTGGCGAACTACCTCTAAAAGCCTTCATCTTGAATTTGGGCACCTTGTAGCCGATCTTGTGCGACAAAAAAGGCTGCCACTCACCTTTGTAAATAAAGCCACAAATAACCACCAGCAATACATCGTTATTTAAGTTTCATTTTCCATACTTCCCACGGTTACATCTTAATCAGGTGTAGCTGTGGTGATTCAACCTAATCTTTATTCCATTTCACCAACCCAACAGGAGCATTCACATGCCAATAGTAAACTTAACCAAAGAATTCATATCCACAAAGCTCACATGCCCACCTGGAAAACGCAAAATAGAATATGTATCAGATGATCGCAGCGGGCTATATATTTCAGTAACCGCATCGAATCAGAATTCCGGTACATTCTACCTTCGTTACAGAAGCCCCAACAACGACAAAACTAGCCATATCAAACTCGGCCGAACATCTGACAAATCGTTCGAGGAAACGAAAACAAAGGTCACTGAATATCGTACTCAAATAGCCAAAGGTATCGACCCAAGGGATAGCATAAAGGACGCTAAATCCATACCCCTGTTCAGCACTTTCTGGGAGGAGCAATTCCTGCCACATGCAAAGCTACATAAACGCTCTTGGGTTTGTGACGAAAGCTTATATAACTTACATCTGAAAAAAGAGTTCGGCCAGCTGAAGCTAAACCAAATTACCCGTGGTCAAGTACAAGACTTGCACTCAAGGTTACGTCAGTCTGGCTTAGCACCCGCAACATGCGATCATTACTCCAAGCATATGCGCCACGTACTCAACCTTGCGGTTAGCTGGGACATCATTGAGAAAAATCCGGTTACTGCCATTACGCTTTTCAAAGCTGACAACCAGATCAATAATACGCTGAATGATGAAGAGCTTGGTCGACTGGTATCTCTCTTGAAGGAACACCCTAATAGGCCAACTGCTAATGCGGCCTTATTTCTACTCAGTACGGGTGCAAGGCTCAATGAGGCATTGAAAGCTAAGTGGGAACATATTGATATTGATAATAAGGTTTGGATTATTCCATCAAGTAACTCAAAGTCAAAACGTGTTCGCTCAATCCCCCTTAACTCAAGTGCCCTTGCTGTTCTTAATGATCTGGGAACGCGTGGTGAGCATGAGTTTCTCTTCGTAAACCCTAGAACAGGCAACCCATTGACATGCATTCAAAAGGGCTGGAGAAGTATTCGTGCTGAAGCTGGCTTACCTAACCTTAGATTGCATGATTTACGCCATTCCTTTGCAAGTCTTTTGGTGAACAGTGGGCAGACTCTCTATTCTGTTCAGCGAATCCTCGGCCATGCAAACCCTAATACGACGCTTCGTTATGCCCACCTCTCCACTAAATCACTACAGTCAGCCGCTGATAGCGCTTCAGATTGTATGGAACGTGCATTAAAGAAAGTTTCATAAAAAACTGGTCAACCGATGGGAGCTCACGCTTCTGTTGGTTGGCCACCCTCCCCCTATTTTTTTGGATTCAGGCCCCAAAATTCGGCCCCTCTCCGCCCGCTCTGCCTTCCTCTCGGAAAAACTCAGGGTCGGGTAACTGGGGCCATCCGGCGGAGAAAAGTGGCGAGAGCGGCAACCTCTGACAGATCGAAAAGTTAGGTCACCTAATATTTTGACAGTATGCACTATGCACTAATATATTTTACATGCGTCAGCTTGTTCACAATTGATGTCTGCTATAGTCTGATAAAATTGGGTTATTTAAATCAAAGGGAATCATGAAAAGAACAACAAGGATTATTACAGTAGTTTTATCACTGTTTTTAATTGTAGGTTGCGCAACACCGAAGCAAAACTACATGCCAGAAGCAACAAACATAAGTGAACCCCCTATCGGTTCTATTAACACCGCGTTTGTTGGAGATGAAATGCTGAAACAAGGCAGATTTATTAAGTGGGATGCAATATATATAAGCGAGATCATTAAACCCACTTGGAGCTATACATTATTTCCCGGTTATTATATTAAACAGGGTGAAGATACAGAAAGCAGCTTTTATCTACCAAGTAACGAAGCAGGTAGCGGTAGAGTAGAAAAAAAAGCTGTGTCCGATAACTGGAAAAGCATACAGGTTTATAATTCAGAGAATAAAATTTGTGTTATTACAGTCTACCATGTTGCTGGATGCACTAATTCAAATGCCTTTGAGCGGACTACGACTCATTTGCGGTCCAGAAATTCATTTCAGCAAACATTAATTTATAGTGGGCGTTTTGGTAATAAAGTTAATGTTGGATATCGAGAGTTCTCCAGTAGCGTAGCTAGACCGGCTTTCAATAACGATGTTGAATATGACATCTCTGTATCCAACCATATTGGTTACAAAGGTTCTAAACTTCAGGTATTAGAAGCGACAAATGAACATATAAAATACAAAGTAATTAAAAACTTCAACAGGGCCGTAGAATAAGTTTAGGTGAAGAAACCAACCACGATTTCGGCATAGGTTCGAAGTTCGGTTTTGAGAATCCCTTACGCTTCTTCGGCTTACTGAAAAATCACATGGGTATGTTTCCATAGAGGTTCGACATAGGTTCGGAAACTGGGATTTAGGCTCAACTCATAATGGAAATCCCTTCATTTTCTTAAGCTTAGGGAAGTCATAAAGTCCGGTCAAAGGTGCTGTTAATCATTGGGTCACTGGTTCGAGTCCAGTCGGAGGAGCCAAATATATCAAAGCCTTAGCATCGGGAGACGCTAGGGCTTTTTTATTGGGGCTAACTTTAGGTTAATTTTTTACAAATTCGGCATGGTTTTGGCCATCACCAACCAAAATACCTTTAAATTTCAATACAGCCCTAGCCAGTAAGGATTTCAGGCACTCTTTCACCGCGACACCGTAATAACAATAACGGGTTGTCACCCCTTAAGAATGAACAACCGTATTTTGAGAGTCTAGCGTTTATTTAAAAAGACTAGGCACCACTGATTTCTTGCGTTCGGGGCGTCTAGTTTAAATATCGCTTCGCCATCAAAATTGAACGGGCTGCTAATATTCTGATATAAGACAGACTACCTTTTATTCTTCATAGTAAGATTGCAATATCAGGCATTAAACATGGGATGAGGATTTATGTCATTGTCACTAGCAGAACATTATAAAAACTTAATTCTGGCGAGACCCAGGTTCATTTTATTTCTGTTTATCATAGTGGCCTGTTTAGCCGCTTATCAAGCCACTAAATTTCGTCTGGATGCCTCAGCCGATACACTGGTACTGGAGAATGATCAAGCCCTAGAATATTACCGCTCGATCAAGGCCCGTTACGGCTCAGACGATTACCTGATCATCACCTACACACCAGAGCAAGACCTGTTCAGCGAGCCCGTACTGGCGGATATTCAGTCTTTGCGTGATGAACTGTCGACCATCAAGAATGTCTCATCGGTGGTCACTATTTTGGATGTACCGCTCATCGAAGGCCATGATATAACCGTTCTGGAAAATCCAGAAACAGACCGAGATGATGCCCGTCGTGAGCTGACAAACAGCCCCATTTACCAGAACCTTGTTATTAGTAGCGACGCTAAAACAACCGCATTACAAGTCAATTTAAAGCGTGATGAAACCTGGCATCGCTTGCTGCGCGAGCGCAACCAATTACGAGAGAAAAGGTTGCTAGGTGATATTTCGCCAGCCGATAAAAAAGAATTAATAGCGGTTAGCCAGCAGTTTGAAGTCTACAGCGCTAAGCTGCAGAGTCAGCAAAACCAAGACATTGCCAGCATACGCGCTATTATGCACAAACATAAACGCCATGCCGAGCTATTCCTTGGCGGCGTCCCGATGATCACGGCCGATTCCATCGATTTTGTTCGCCATGACATCATCGTATTCGGTATTGGCGTTATTTGCTTTCTACTAATCATTCTTAGCGTTGCATTCGGTCAATTCCGATGGGTGATATTTCCCACGTTAACCTGCCTTATAACAGGCCTCATGACGATGGGTTTTTTAGGTTACGCGGATTGGCCTGTAACGGTCGTCTCTTCAAACTTTATTTCATTATTGCTGATTATTACCCTCTCGTTAACAGTGCACCTCATCGTGCGTTATCGGGAACTGCACCAGCAAAACCCCGATGCCAGCCAGAACCAGCTGGTTTTAGACACGGTAAAAAGCAAGGTACTACCCTGCTTCTACACTGCGATTACCACTATGGTGGCATTCGGCTCACTGCTGGTTAGTGGTATCCGGCCGGTCATCGATTTTGGCTGGATGATGGCGGTTGGCATCACCATTTCTTTTCTTGTCACCTTTACCCTTTTTCCGGCCTTACTGGTTTTATTGCAGCCAAAGCAGCCGAGACAGCGCCGAGACATTACTGGCGCTATCACCCAATTTTTTGCTCAACAAATTGAGCGTCATGGCAATGGTCTTCTTGCTACTTTTTTTATTGTCATTGCCTTAAGCCTCGTTGGCATCTCGTCGCTTAGCGTCGAAAACCGTTTTATTGATTACTTCAAGGAATCTACTGAAATTTATCAAGGCATGCAGTTGATTGATCGCAAGCTGGGTGGAACCACACCACTTGAAGTGATTATCGATTCGCCAACGGAGACACCGCTCGAGCAGCAGGAAGAGGCTTTTCTCGACGACGAAGACCTTGAAGCCCTTGAATTTGAGGACGCAGGTATAACCAGCCGCAGCTACTGGTTTAATAGCTTTATGGCCGAAAGGGTTGCGGCTATTCATGACTACCTTGATAGCCTGCCTGAAACTGGCAAGGTACTCTCAATCAGCAGTTCACTAAGAATGCTTGAACGCTTAAACGAACAGGCCGTAGTGGATGATTTTTTCCTGTCGGTTTTATACAAAAAGTTGCCCGATGAAATTAAAGCGGCCCTTTTTACTCCTTACCTGTCCGAAGATGGCGACCAAATACGGTTTACTATTCGGGTGTTCGAATCCGATGCGACGCTGAAACGCGAAGCACTTCTACAGAAAATACGCACACACCTAACAACTGAGCTGAATCTACAGGATGAACAAGTTCACCTCACCGGGATGGTGGTGTTATACAACAACATGTTACAAAGCCTTTTTCGTTCACAGATACTCACCATTGGGGTGGTATTTATCGCGATTTTACTGATGTTCATTGCCTTGTTTAAAAACCTGAAAATGGCGGCGATTGCACTGATTCCAAACTTAACTGCAGCCGCGCTGGTGCTGGGCCTGATGGGCTGGTTACGGATTCCGCTGGATATTATGACGATTACCATTGCAGCCATCAGCATCGGCATTGCGGTAGATAACACGATTCACTACGTGCACAGGGTGACGTTGGAATATCAAAAAGACAACGACTATTGGGGTGCCGTTAGGCGTTCACACCAAAGTATAGGTCGGGCGATGTATTACACCAGCATCACGATTACACTAGGGTTTTCTATCCTGGTTCTGTCTAACTTTATACCCACAATCTATTTTGGCTTATTGACCGGTTTTTCGATGATAGTTGCCCTGCTGGCCGACCTGATATTGCTGCCGTTACTTATTGTCAGATTCAAGCCACTTTGAGTTAGCTTAGGCGCTAATAGCTTAAGTGCTAATAGCTTGGGATTAAAGGCTTAGAACATTTTTACTAACCACTCGCCATCGCAAAACCACGGGGAATAATAAATCAAGGGGGTCTAAATCTAAATCAAGGACTCAGCCAGTTCAATCGTTCACTTGTTCATTCACTTGATGACCCAAGTTACCCCTAACGATTAATTTTCAAACTGTAATTCAGCAAGCCTTGCGTACAAGCCGCCATTTATTCGCAGTTCGGCCGCATCGCCTGTTTCTACAATCTCACCATTTTCCATAACGACGATTTTATCGGCCTTTTGTACCGTGGCTAATCGGTGGGCGATAATCAATGTGGTTCTGCCTTGCATGGCTGCATTGAGCCCTTCTTGTACAAGTATTTCAGATTCAGCATCCAGCGCACTGGTGGCTTCGTCTAATAATAAAATAGGCGCGTTTTTTAACATCGCACGCGCAATGGCAATGCGTTGTCGTTGCCCACCCGATAAACGTGTACCCCGCTCACCTAAAAAGGTGTTGTAACCATCGGGTAATTGCGGCACAAATTGCGCGACTTGTGCCGCATTGGCTGCGGCGATGACGGCATCATCCGTGGCGTTGGGTTGTCCGTAACGGATGTTTTCTAATACATTGGCAGAAAATATTACCGGGTCCTGCGGAACGACTGCGATTAAGCGCCGTAAATCATGCAAGCTAATGTCACTGATGTTTTGACCATTAATGGCAATGCTGCCCGTTTGCGCATCGTAGAAGCGTAATAATAGCTGAAAAATGGTGGTTTTTCCTGCGCCTGACGGCCCAACCAAGGCGACGGTTTCGCCGGCGTTAATGTGTAAATTTACGTTGTTTAAGGCGGGGTTACGTGGCCGCGATGGGTAGTGAAAGGTCACCGTGTTAAATTGGATTTCGGCTTGGGATACGCTAGCTAAGGGTAATGGCTTAGCCGCTTCAGTAATCGCTGTTTCTGCATGCAATAATTCAAGTAAACGCTCAGTAGCGCCAGCGGCACGCATAATATCGCCCCACACCTGCGCCATTGTGCTCACGCTACCGGCCACCATCGCGGCGTATAAGACAAATGAAGCCAGTTCGCCACCTGTCATCACGCCCTCACTCACTTGCCGCGCGCCTAACCATAAAACAAAAATAATCGTACCCATAACTGCGGTAATAATCACCGCCGTCAGTAATGCCCTAACCTTTATTCTTCGAAGCGCGGTTAAAAAGCTTAACTGTGCGCTAGCAGTAAAGCGGTCCGTTTCACGCGTTTCTTGCGTATACGATTGCACCGTTGGCATGGCATTTAAAATTTCACCGGCCATTGCCGAGCTATCGGCAATACGGTCTTGTGATTCACGTGAGAGTTTTTTGACCGATCGGCCAATCAGCATGATGGGGAAAATTAAACAGATCATCAAACCAATATTGATCGAAAACAAGTAAAAGCTAGTCACGGCAAGCATGATCATGCCACCGGTAAACTGAAACACGCTACGTAAACCCATTGACGCTGAGCTACCAACAACCGTTTGAATCAGAGTGGTATCACCGGTTAAACGAGACAGCACTTCGCCCGTTTGCAAGGTTTCAAAAAACTGTGGTGATTGCCGCAGTACACGGGCATACACCCCACTGCGTAAATCCACCGTTACCCGCTCACCGATCCATGACACCATGTAAAAACGCGAAGCGACCATAATCGCCCAAAAAGTGGCCAAGCCAAACAGCACGCCAAACTTCGTGTCCATGTTAACCGTCGGGGCTGCGCCATTACTGTTACCAAAGCCCACATCAATTAAATCACGAAAGGCCAAAGGCACTAGAAGTAACGTTGCAGAAGCCAAGCATAACAACACAAAAGCAATGCCCACTTGTAAACGATAAGGTTTTAAAAAAGGCCATAAATCTTTTAACGAGATAACGTGTTTTGATTTGGCTTTGTCTTGGAATTGTTTTGTATTTGCTTGCGCCATTGCTTAAAGTTTTTATATATAAATTGAATATGCCTAGTATCGCAGTTTTAGCGTGTAAATTTATGTATTGGCGCACTTAATTTAACGTTAAACAAATCTCCGCTTTTGGCACACAACAAACAGCCAGACTGTATGCGCCGCCTCTATTTTTAACGTGTTAGTAGAGGATTATCAGCTTAGATAGTCTACAGTGAAAACAGCACGTCAGCATTAGATCACCGCTTAGATTCCAGCTGTATGTAGGGGCCAACTATAATCAAATCCTTCGCATTTTCAATACAAAGCCCTTCACGCTATAAACGGCCCTTGCATGCAAATACCTTTGACAACAATCGTGAATTTAGGCAATATCCCCCCAAATTAAACTGTAACAGCCTGCTGAGAACAATCTGAATGTTAACCCACCCTATCAGGCCCTATAGCAAACCAGGCTTTAACAGCCCTTTGACCAGCGTCAGTTAAACCCAAATTACCTTATAGCTAATGCCAATTAAGATATCGAAAATAGCGCAACTTTTTCTATATTTGGCCGTTGTCTTCGCCTCGGTCACGGTTGCTATAGGGGACACACGTAGCCCAAGTACTGAAAGTGCTTTTGAGCAGAGTGTTTCCTGTGCAAAACAGGGGTTGTCAGATGATGATACAGGCCTTGATAAGCCCGATAACTGTTTATTTTCTTACGCTTCATTAGTTGTTAGATCTCCTCAGCATACGGATTTATCACGCTATACCTACCAGCCAAGACGGATCACAGTACTTGGAAATTTTTCTATTCGAGCTCCCCCTTTCCTCTTTAGTTAAACGCTTATACACCAGATTTTTCTGGTCAAACGATAATTAATTCAAGAGGACAATCCAATGATTGTATCCACGCCATTCCGTCTCGCTACGGAAAAAAAACCACTGCGTCGTCGACTAAATATTGACTGCACATGGCTTACCAAAAGCCCAACCATAAAACCCATAACACCCATCTGTGCCAACAGCTGGCCTGCCGTGTCAATGTGGAGAAAAAAACGATGAAAAATTTAACATTTTACGATATCAGCCCCGTTGATGAATTGGCTTGGCCAGAACTGAATGACAAGATTAGCTTGGACTCATCAGCACTCGAAGTATTTACCGATTTCAAGCAAGTTAAACCCTTGGTTATAGAATCGTCCACGTCGGCTGTAGACGCGGAAAAACTAATGCAAAAATCGCACGTACGGTTAAAAATTGTTGTAGATGACTCGAACCATTTTTTGGGTATTGTTAGCTTGGAGGACCTTAATAGCCAGGAGGTTTTAAAGCGCGTATTTGAAGGTCAAAATCGAGAAGAGCTCGCTGTGACGGATTTTATGAGGCAGCGAAGCTCACTAAAAGCTGTTGATTATTATGAGCTAGCAAGAGCGTCTATCAATACCCTTATTGACGCACTTAAAAGCAATGGCCAACAGCACTGCTTGGTTGTAGATCAAGCACAAAGCGAGATACGGGGGGTTATTTCAGCCAGCGACATCGCAAGAAAGCTTCATTTGCCATTAAATATCATGAGCGATTCTACTTTTGTCGAGATTTTTAAAACCATTGAACACTAACCTAGTCAACCGGACGTCGTGCTGGTGTTCCTGCGGTTTGCCGCAAGAACCCCAGCTTAAGCGACAGTGACCGATGCTTTATCATCAAAAAGAATCGGTGTATTTACCTTATTAACCGTATTAAAAATTAATCACTAAGGAACACAAAATGAAGACTGTCTCAATACTGGCTGCCTTGCTGCTGCTTGTAACACCTAACCTGGCCTGGTCGGCTACAGCAACACATGAAACCCTTGACCTTACCACCAGTATGGTCGGTTACTTATCGCTGCTTATTTTCGTACTCGCCTACTTATTGGTGATATTCGAAGAACAACTGCACCTACGTAAATCGAAGCCCGTATTACTCGCCGCTGGTCTTATCTGGATCATGATTGCCATTGCCTACCAAAACCAAGGCTTGGATCACGCGGCCGAAGTTGCTTTACGCCATAACTTTCTAGAGTATGCTGAGCTCTTCTTCTTTCTGCTAGTAGCAATGACCTACATCAATGCGATGATCGAGCGCCGGGTATTTGATGCCTTACGCGACTGGTTGGTTGCTAAAGGCTTTAGTTATAGGGCGTTGTTCTGGTTAACCGGTGTGTTAGCATTTTTTATCTCGCCGGTAGCCGACAACCTGACAACCGCTTTGATCATGTGCCATGTTGTGTTAACGGTCGGTAAAAACTCACCAAAATTTGTTTCTTTATCCTGTATCAGCATCGTTGTTGGGGCCAATGCCGGTGGTGCTTTCAGCCCGTTCGGCGATATCACAACGCTGATGGTCTGGCAAAAAGGCATCGTACAATTCAACGATTTCTTCGTCCTATTTATTCCGTCGGTGGTGAACTATCTGGTTCCAGCAGCCATTATGAGTCTCTTTATCCCTGCAGGTATGCCCGACTCAGCCAACGATGGTGACGTGTTGGCGATGAAACGCGGTGGCATGGTCATTGTTGGGCTGTTTTTACTGACCATTATTACAGCGGTCTGCTTTCATAACTTCCTGCATCTGCCGCCTGCCATTGGCATGATGACCGGTTTGTCTTATCTAAAATTTTATGGTTATTACCTTAAAAGAACGCAACAGCAAGAAAAGTCGCATAGGTTTGATGCAAAATTTCAGGAAGCCAGTAAGCACAGCGAACAGACAGATTCGCCCGGTTTTGATGTTTTTGAAAAAATTGCGGCTGCCGAGTGGGATACCTTGTTTTTCTTTTACGGCGTCATTATGGCCGTTGGTGGCTTAGGCTTTATTGGTTACCTAGGCTTTGCATCTGGGGTTATCTACGGTGAGCTAGGGCCAACTACGGCCAATGTATTGGTTGGCATTATGTCAGCCATTGTGGACAATATTCCGGTGATGTTTGCAGTCTTAACCATGAACCCCGAGATGTCGCTCGGTCAATGGTTGCTGGTTACGATGACAGCAGGTGTCGGCGGCAGTTTGTTATCGATTGGCTCTGCCGCGGGTGTTGCCCTGATGGGTCAGGCACGTGGTATTTACACCTTTGGTTCACACATCAAATGGTTGCCTGCGATTGCACTTGGCTACGCCGCCAGTATTTATGTGCATATGTGGATCAACGCAGACCTCTTTTAAAGAGATTGCTTTGTACCGTGACTTAGTGCGTCACGGTACAAAGCCACCCACATTTTTTGTATGCCTTAATCATTTAGTCTTCATAAAAATAAACACCTTAGCCTGCCAATTCAACTAAATGCTCAACCAACGCGTCAGCCGCCGAAAAAAAAGGCGAGTGACTGGTATCCATTGTAAGGATTTGTTCCACCGGTGTTTCGCTGTACATGCGTTTTTGTAATGCGGGCGGAATAGCGCGGTCTTGTAAACATTCGATATAAACACGGGAAATGCGGCCAAAATTTCCCTCCGTATAGTGAACCGGAGTAGCAATACCGGCCATGGGTTCTGGCCTGATCAGGTGGGTCGCTTTCGCAATATCGTCCGCATCGCAATCATGATAAAACGTGTCTTTTAGCCCTGCTGGGTTAAAACCGACACTTGTTTTATCGTCCGACACGATTTTATTTTCATCAAGCAGGCTGCCTTCGACATCCGAGCCATAGCCCAACCTGGCGACACCATTAGGTAACAAAAACCCGGTGAGGTAGACAAGCTTACGTATATTAGACGGGCACTGCTCAGCCGCTTGGGTAATGGATATACCCCCCAAACTGTGGCCCACTAAAATAACCGGTTCTGGCTGTTGAGAAACAGCCTGACAAATCTTATCTGCGTACCGTTGCAAACTAACTTTAGTCAGTGGGGTAAGGTCTTTGCCATGTGCTGGCAAATCAATCGCAACGGCTGTATGCCCTTGTTGCTGTAAAAGTGGAACAACCTTGTCCCAGCACCAAGCACCGTGCCATGCGCCATGAATTAAAACGTAACTAGCCATGTGTTTTACCCTCTCAATACGTCAAAACTATTTTAAGGTAACCCCATTTTAATCCCGTGTTAATCAGCTTATTAGGCGCTATGCTTTTAACTATTTAGCGAGCTTTGATTGAGCCACCGCATAAAACTGAGGCTTGGATTTTGTTATTGATGACCAAGCAGGCTCTACACTATAAACAATTTACAGCTGCATACTATAGCTGATTTCAAACGCCGTTAAGCTAATACCCGTTTTGACATCGGTGCCCAAATAAGCGGTATTATTCGCCGTTAAATCATTACGGAAAGCTTGCATCACAGCAAACGACCATTCTGATGTTTGATTCGGCTTATAGCTAAACCCTGCGGTTAGGTGTTTAGATGAAACAGCCGGTGTAATGACATTTAAAATGGCGGCATTTTTTGGCGTTTGTTCTTGACCATAATTGGCCCCTAGCCTTAGGGTGATTTTATCGTCAACGATATAACGCATACCCAGCTTAACCACCGTAATATCATTCCAACCAAAACCGACCCCTTCGCTACGCCCTAATAGCCTGTCTGCCGCGAAACCGCCGGTAAACTCGGCTGAGGTTGGTGCGGGGTTAGAAAAGGCGTCTATTTCATTGTAATTAATGCGCGATACGTCCAAGGCTATTGAAAAGCTTTCATTAGGATTAATGGCAAGACCTATGCCGTAGTTTGAAGGGATATCAAGCTCACCGTTATTTGCTAATAAGCCCGAGTACTTTTTCATTTTGGTCATTCTTGTACGCGGCGTGTAGTAAGCGCCCCACTGATAGGTTTCGTTCGGTTTATAAAACCAACCAAACTTTATACCCAAACCATAAGAAAGTTCATCACCCCTATCGGTCAGACTACCTGGGTCTGATGAAAGGCCCTCAAAAAAATCCAAGCCGCTAGCCCCGAATTTTTGAATGGAAAATATTGGTGAAACACCCAACACGTGTTTTGATTCAAACTCATGGGTGTACGTGGCCGCGATATTGAGTTGTGCAAAGTCCGCACCTAAGTGGCCATTCGTTGTTACCGGCGAAGCGCCTACTACTCGCTCAAATGTTTCGGTGAATAAACGTCGGCGAAAGGTGGTATTAAGCCCGTTGGCATACACGCTAACACCCACGGTGTTTTTATCATTCAAACGCTTGTTCCAGCCAAAATTAGGCAATAAAAAATAGTCCCGCCTGCTGCGACTACTGACGACTTCTGTACAAGCACCAATGCCGCGGCAATCAAACTCGGAGTCTCTAGAGGCATATAAAACCCTTGTGCCGAAATCCACCCCTTCAACCTGCGACATAGCCGCTGGGTTTAATGCCCCTGCCAAGGTGTCTTGTGGAAACGCGATACCAACACCGCCCATGCCCATCATTTTGGCACCGTAACCAATAGAAAAATAGCCATTAGTGGCACTGGCGTTTTGGCTTATTAGTATCCAGGCGCTGACTAGCACCGTTATTAACCATTGGTTGTTTTTATTTATCATAGGTGGGTTTTACGTTTAAAGAGTTGACTGTATCAATATAACCTTAAGCTAATGTGAACGAGTTCTCTAGGCATTATCCTTTTTTAGCCCAAGAATCGCGCAGACTGACTATGCGGTTAAACACCAGCGCATTTGGTTTAGAATCGACACTGTCTTGGCAAAAATAACCTTGGCGTTCGAACTGAACACGCTGTTCGAGACTTGTTTGCGCCAGGCTTGCTTCGAGCTGGCAATTTTTTAGCGTGACGACCGAATCCGGATTTAGGCTGTCTTTGTAGTCGCCTTCTTTTGCTGCCGCTGGATCGGCAATGGTAAACAGACGATCGTATAACCTAACTTCGGCCGTTACTGCGTGCTTTGCCGATACCCAATGGATCGTGCCTTTGACCTTGCGACCGTCTTCTGATTTACCGCCGCGCGTGTCGGGGTCGTAGGTGCCATGCACTTCGGTGACATTGCCGTTAGTATCTTTGACCACGTGAGTACAGGTGACGTAATAGGCAAAGCGTAAGCGCACTTCTCGGCCTTCGGTAAAGCGGAAGAATTTTTTTGGTGCGTCTTCCATGTAATCATCACGTTCGATATACAGTTCTTTTGCAAAGGGGACATCACGTAGCCCCATCGCTTGATCGTTAGGGTGATTAATGCCTGAGAGCATTTCTTCTTGCTCATCAGGGTAATTATCAATAATCAACTTAATGGGGTCGAGTACCGCTAAGGCTCTGGGCGCGATGACGTTTAAGTCTTCTCGTAAAGAGTTTTCCAGCACGCTCATTTCGACGATATTGTCTTTTTTAGTGACACCAATACGCGAGCAAAAATCGCGGATTGCAGCCGGGGTATAACCACGACGGCGCATGCCGCTTAAGGTAGGTAACCGTGGGTCGTTCCACCCACTGACGTAAGCGCCCTCGACCAGTTCGTGTAATTTACGTTTACTCATCACGGTGTAGTCTAAGTTGAGCCGTGAAAACTCAATTTGCTGTGGGTGCGCGGGCGTTTGCAATTGATCCAAAAACCAATCGTATAAGGGACGGTGGTCTTCAAACTCTAACGTGCACAGCGAATGGGTAATGCCTTCTATGGCATCCGATACACAATGTGCAAAGTCGTACATCGGGTAAATATGCCAGCTGTCGCCGGTCATCGGGTGCGCCATGTGCTTAATGCGATAAATGGCTGGGTCACGTAGATTGATATTGGGCGCAGCCATATCAATTTTTGCCCGCAAAAGATGCTCGCCTTCGGCAAACTCGCCGGTTTTCATTTTTTCTAGCAGATCCAGATTTTCTTCTACGCTACGGTTTCTGAATGGGCTGTCTTTACCCGGCTCGGTTAAATTACCACGGTAGAGACGAATATCGTCGGCCGACAGACTATCAACGTAGGCTTTATCTTGTTTAACCAGCGCTATCGCGTATTGATACAACTGTTCAAAATAGTCTGAAGTATGGTGCAGCTTGTCACCCCAGTCAAAGCCCAACCATTGCACGTCTTGTTTAATGGCGTCGATGTATTCGGTTTTTTCTTTACCGGGGTTGGTGTCGTCAAAGCGAAGGTGGCATACCGCATTAGGGTAATCCTGCGCAATGCCAAAGTTTAAGCAAATAGATTTTGCGTGACCGATATGCAAATAGCCATTCGGCTCAGGCGGAAAGCGGGTAACAATCTGTTGGTGTTTAGCTGATGCTATATCTGCATCAATAATATGACGGATAAAATTGCTAGGGCTGGGGTCTTGGGTGCTCTCATTCATCGACTAAAAACCTATAAAACGTGGGCTAAAACGGTTGCGGTAAAAACCTATTTTGCAACCGGCTATTGTTAACTAAATGTTAATTAAGCGGAGAATTTTAAAGCATCTGACAGGTAACGTCTTAAAAACTTACGCCGGCTTATCGTCTACCACCAGTTCGCGTAAGGTTTTACCGGCCAAGGCCTGCTCGGCAGATGCGTCTAACTGGCTTATCACCTCGGACGTTTGCGCCGATAAGGCGACCGCCTTAGCAGACAAGTAACGCGCTTCTTCTGCGCTACGAATGGCTTGTAGTATCGCGTTAAGCGGCAGTGCATCCAAGGCTTTAGCAGGTAAGTAACCAACAGGGCTACCGTTGCTTTCAATCAGCAGCCGTTTATCCACTAATTTGGATAACACGTACCTAGCAACTGTGTGTGGCACAGACGCCTGCTCGGTTAACTCATCTAAACTGGGCGCTGGCCCACCTTGGTAATGGCGTTGAGCGATCAATTGCATTAATAACAAGGCCAGACGCTCTTTAACCCGATTACTGATTTCGAACCCTTGACGACTGACACGTATTGACGAAGGGTTTTGCACATAAAACGCTAAATTGGAACCAAACAGTAGAATCAACCAGCTGATATACAGCCAGATTAACAACATAATGACCACCGCAAAACTCGAGTAAATGGCGGTGTACTTGGTTGAGTTTACAACAAAGGTGGCAAATAACATGCCCGAGGTTTCCCATAAAACACCCGACACGATAGCCCCTGCTAGGGCTGCACCCAAGTTAACCCGGGTATTAGGGACAAACATGTAAACAAAGGCAAACACCCCAATCACCATGAAATAAGGCAGTAATTTGGTGGTCGATATTATTAAACTGCCAAACGGCTCGATGGTCATAATAAATTCAATCACCGAGGAGTTCATTAGGGTAGCCGTCAAGCCCAAGGCCGAAACGATCAGTACCGGGCCGATCAAAATAACACTGAGATAACTGCTAAAGCGTTCGCCAAAACTGCGCGTTACTTCAACGTGCCAGATCATGTTGAACGCGTTTTCAATCTTTTGAACCAGCGAGAGCACGGTATACACCAATAGAGCTAAACCGACCGAGCCCAACACACCGACCTTAATATTGTCGATAAAACCAATAATATTTTGCCCGATACTAATCCCCTGCTCACCCAGCGGTGCTAAAAACTGGAACAAAAAGGGCTCAATATCATTGTGCACACCCAAGGCTTTAAGTACTGAAAAGCTAAGCGCCAATAAGGGCACTATGGACAACAAGGTGGTGTACACCAAACTCATTGCGCGCAAACTCAGCTGCCCTGCCATCAGATCAGCAATCGACGCATAAGCGATCCTTAAGGCAAACAAGCCTTTACGCTTGGCCGACGAACTAGGCGCCACCTCGGGCCATAAGTGGTCTTCAATCATTTCTTTTACGCTAAAATTAACTTTCGGCACGGGCTTGCTCCTGTGAAGGCCTGTTAATAACACAATCCATCGTTTAAATATCCCATAGGTTTAGCCATTGGTAAACAAATTAAGGTATTATTTGTCTCCCCAAACAATTAACACAATTTAATGTCTGATCAAGAAAGTATCGTATTAATTAGAGACGTAAACGCTATCGTTATTCCTGCCGGCGTGCACGTTAAACTTAAAAAAGACGACGTGGTTACGATCATGCAATCGCTCGGTGGCTCGTACACTGTATCCAGCGAAACCGGTATTATGGCGCGTATTTCGGCCATTGACGCCGACGCCTTGGGCAAAGAAGTAGAAGTTATTCATGCTTACGAAACAGGCACTGACCCCGAGTCCATTCGCAAGGCGGCTTGGGACTTTATGCGAACCGTGTACGACCCCGAAATTCCGGTCAACGTCGTTGATCTCGGTCTAATTTATGATTGCACCGTTCGCGCACTAACCGACGGCCTTAACCACGTGCATGTCACCATGACCTTAACCGCACCTGGCTGCGGTATGGGGCCGGTTATTCAAGCTGATATCGAGTCGGGCATCAAACGTATGGATGGGGTTGAAACCGTTGACGTCGAAGTGGTACTCGACCCACCTTGGAATCAAAACATGATGTCTGAGGCGGCAAAACTCCAGCTGGGTATGTTGTAGACCACTCCCCTAGCGTTCGTGTCTGACAGCGCTTACTTTATTGTCTTTTTGGTCGGCTTTTTAGGCTCTAGCCATTGCCTACCCATGTGTGGCGGTATTGTAGGCATACTCAGTTCAGAAAACGCTAACACACCAAAACAAGCCGCTCATGGTTTAGCAAATAGCCTGTCTTATAATGCCGGGCGGATTTTAAGTTACAGCTTTATCGGCTTATTGGCGGGCGCTATCGGCCAATGGGCGCTTAGCCCGCTTGATACCGAGGTGTTGGTTTATTTTTCGCGCCTGCTAACCGCTTTCTTTATGTTGGCGTTCGGTTTTTACTTACTGGGCTGGCTGACTATTTTAGCTTTTCTGGAGCGCGTGGGGCACAGACTGTGGAAGCACATTTCACCGCTTAGCCGCCGTGTATTGCCCTTGCAAAATAAACGCAGCGCTTTTTATCTCGGCTTAATTTGGGGTTGGCTACCGTGTGGTTTGGTCTATTCAGCCCTCGCTTGGAGCTTGGCCAGCGCCAACGCAGTGAATGGTGCATTGATTATGTTGAGCTTTGGCTTGGGCACCTTACCGATGTTATTGGCGATGGGTGTCGCGTCTAAAAAACTGGTTCAGTTGCGAAACTCTCTCGCGATTCGACGCCTCGCTGGCGGGCTTATTATTGGTTTTGCCCTGATTAACTTAATCGCACCAAGCAGTCTGCAACACGCCTTGCATTAAGGCGTCTTTTTTTCAGGCACCTTTTTAGACGATCCCGTCGTTGCTTCCGTCACGTCGGCTTGCTCCTCTTCGTACAAGATACTATGCCCAGGGCCTTCTAGGTCATCAAATTGACCCGACCTGACGGCCCATAAAAAAATTGCGATAACGAGGGCGACTAAAACAATTGAAACCGGTATTAAAAAATACAAACTATCCATGCGTTTTACCTTCTGTCAGTTGCATTTTATTCGTTGCCCTAAGCGTCCAGCGTAATCTAAATGAGTTTAATACCACCACTAAAGAACTGATCGACATCCCGAGCGCCGCCTGCCAGGGTTCGACGTGACCGCCGATAGCGAGGGGTAAGGCACCTAGATTATACAATAGCGCCCAGGCGATATTTTGCTGAATAACCGAACGGGTGGATTGCGACAACTTGATCACCTGACGTAGGCTGTCCATGTCGTCCCCAAGCAATAGGATATCAGACGAGGAACGCGCCAACTGGCTCGCACCCGACACGGATATAGACACATCGGCCTTGGCTAACACTGGCGCATCGTTCACCCCATCGCCCACCATGGCTGTTTGTTCACCACTGCCTTGTAGCCGCTCAATTTCTGCTAGTTTATCGCTCGCTGACGCGCCAAATTGATATTGTTCAATACCGAGTTTTTTGGCTAACCAACGCACCGGGGCTTGTCGATCACCGCTGAGTAGGCTGACGGTTTTACCCTGCCCTTGCAACCACGCGAGGGTTGCCTTTGCACCTTGCCGTATGTCGTCTTTAATTTCAAACACGGCCAACAGTTGGGTTTGACTGGCTAGGTAGACTTCACTCAGGTTGCTATCGCTTGCATCGATTGTGATTGATACATTTTCAAGCACATAATTTTTTGAGCCTAAATAATAACGCTCACCGTTAATTAGGCCCGATAGACCCGCACCATTTTGCTGCTGTACCTGTTGTGGTTGATATTGTTTCATCACTACTTCACGCTTAAACGCACGTGCGATGGGGTGATCAGAGAATTCCTCTAAACTGACCGCTCTATCAATAACCGACTGCCGATCTAATTGTGCAAATAAGCGCACCGATGACAGCCGCATTACACCCTGGGTCAAGGTACCCGTTTTATCAAAAACCATGTGTTTTATCATCGCTAGTTTTTCTAGCGCTTGGCCCTTGGTGATGATAATACCGCGCTCAAACAGCCCACTGATGGCTGCGGTATAGGCCGTCGGTGTCGCCAATGACAAGGCACACGGACAGGTGACAACGAGCACCGACAAGGCAATCGAAAACCAATTATCATCGCCTTGCCAATAACCGTATAAGGCAGTTACCACGGTCAGCGTGATCACCATCAGCACAAACGCGCTGGCGTACCGATCGGCTAATTCCACCCACGGCGGTTTTTCATTGTGCGCCCGATCGATGAGGCGGCTAATGGTTGATAAGGTACTGTTTTCACCCACACACGACACCTCAGCTAATAGACTACTGCTGATATTGTGGCTGCCGCCTAATAACAGATCACCTTGGGTTTTAAAAACTGGCTCACTTTCACCGGTTAAAATAGATTCATCCAGCTGCGAGCTGCCGTGTACAACGATGGCATCGGCAGCCACCACCTCACCTGGGTTAATTTGAATTCGCTCACCGAGTGTTAGGCTGCTAGCAGCCACCCTCTTTTGCACACCATCAACTTGTATTTTATTCGCCATTAGCGGCGCCGCTTGGCTAAGCCGTTCGCTTGCGCTGACCGCATGCCAACGGGTGAGGAACTCGACATATCGCGCTGCCAAAAGAAACAACACAAACATACACACCGATTCGTAATAGGTATCGCCGACACCGCGGTAGGTATTAAAAAGGCTTGCAACAAAAGCTAGGCTAATACCGAGTGCCACCGGCACATCCATACCTGGTTGTTTGTTTTTAACATCACGGTAAGCTGCTCGCAAAAAGGGCATGGCGGAAAACAGCAGTACCGGTAACGTTAATAACGCACTGACCCAGTGTAAAAAGCTGAGCATCGAGGGATCAATTTCATCCACCCCTGCCAGATAGATACCAGCACTCAGCATCATCACCTGCATACCACAAAAAACCGCCACGCCTAAGCGACTTAAAAACCCCTTGCGCTCGGTTTGTAAGGCTAAAAACTGCCGACTAACATCGTATGGTAAGCCACGGTAACCAATCGATTGAATAACCGCTAACACCTGATTTAATGCTGTTTTTTTGGCGTCTAATTTAAGTGCTGCACGGCGCGTCGCGTAATTAATGTTAAACGCCAGTACCCCGGGCAATTGATTGACGCGTTTTTCAAGCAACCAAATACACGCCGAACAAGTGACTCCTTCTATAATCAGCGTGGTTTCTATGATCTCTGTGCTAAGCGGCTGCGGTGCAGTGTTCGATGCAACCAGGTCGTCAGCGTTTAAAACATCCAACACCTCAAGACTGGGTACGCTGAATGCGGTTCGTTTTTGATAAAAACTGGCCAAGCCGTTGTCAATGATAGCTTGCGCGACGGCTTCACAACCAGGGCAACACATAGGCCGCCATACGCCATCAAAATATAGTCCATAAGGTGTTGCCTGTGTTACATTTAAGCCACAATGAAAACAAGCATCCGGTTGTAATAATTTTTTATCCATACCTTAAACGCATATTCACTCAGCTAATAACGTAATATAATTCACTTTGACTAGCCACTGATTAAAACTATGAGCACAGCAGCCAATAACTTATTCCGAGAATTGAGCATCTCTTGTAGCAACTGCAGTTTAGGCGATTTATGCATCCCTCATGGACTTAACCAACAAGATATCGACCGCCTAGATGACTCTGTCAGCCACACCAAATTATTGTATTCCGGCGATTTATTGTATCGCCAAAGCGCGCCGTTTGAGTCACTGTACGCGCTAAAATCCGGCTCGGTTAAAATAACCACCTTAAACCAAGAAGCCAGCGAAGACATTATGGGCGTTTACCTGCCCGGCGAAATTATTGGCTTTGACGGCCTCGCCGAAGGTCATTATCAATGCTCCATCGAGGCACTTGAAACCAGTAGCATCTGCGAAATCAACCTCGATAAGTTACAAGCTGCAATTCCTACCATCTATAAACAGCTATTAAAGCACGCCAGTAAGGCCATTAATAACAGTAATCACAACACGTCTACGGGCAAGGTCAGCGCCGAAAAACGCATCATTGCATTCATACTGGACCTGGCGGAGCGTTATCGCGCTAGCGGTTATATCTTCACCGAGTTTAATTTCTTTTTATCACGCAGTGAAATGGGTAATTTTCTTAACCTATCACCTGAAACCGTTAGCCGTGGTATACGCAAACTTGAACGCGAGCAACTGATTAGCCTTCAAAGTCGCCGCAGAATTAAAATCAACGATATCGACGGCTTAAAAAAACTACTCAGCCACCCATGACCGTTGGCCAGTATAACGATAAGTTAGAGCTATTGAGTACCGGCAAAACCTTTATTGCTTTAATCTGATTCAGGTCATTTTTGCTGCACGTCAGCAACACAGCTGAAGCGTTATTTCTTTAGAATAGATCTAATCATCTAAATTGAGATTTAATTATGAGTGGTATTACTTATAACGACACCGTCGTGCGGCAATTTTCTATTATGACCGTTGTGTGGGGGATTGTTGGCATGCTGGTTGGCGTTATTATCGCCGCACAATTGGTTTGGCCGGCGCTAAACTTTGACACCTCATGGCTGACCTATAGCCGTTTAAGGCCCTTACATACCAATGCGGTGATTTTTGCCTTTGGCGGCTCTGGCTTAATGGCGACGTCTTTCTACGTGGTACAGCGCACCTGTCAAGCTCGCTTGTTTGGCACGGCGCTCGCTAGTTTCGTTTTTTGGGGCTGGACCCTCGTTATTGTATTAGCCGCTATTACTTTACCGCTTGGCCTATCGCAAGGCGGTGAATATGCCGAACTTATCTGGCCGATTGACCTGCTTATTGCAGTTGTTTGGGTGTCCTACGCGGTCGTCTTTTTTGGCACCATCATGCAACGTAAAACCAAACATATTTATGTTGCCAACTGGTTTTTTGGCGCGTTTATAATCGCTGTCGCCTTATTGCATATCATTCGCTCACTGGCCATCCCTGTGAGTTTAACCGAATCATACCCGCTGTATTCCGGCGCAACTGATGCGATGGTGCAATGGTGGTATGGGCATAACGCTGTGGGCTTTTTTCTGACCGCCGGATTTTTAGGCATGATGTATTACTTTGTGCCCAAGCAAGCACAACGCCCTATCTATTCGTACCGCCTATCGATCGTGCATTTTTGGGCGCTAATCTCTATTTATATGTGGGCTGGACCGCATCACCTACACTACACCGCTCTACCTGATTGGATTCAATCCGTAGGGGCTGCTTTCTCAGTTATCTTATTAGCACCCTCATGGGGCGGTATGATCAACGGCATTATGACCTTATCGGGTGCTTGGCAAAAGCTGCGCACTGACCCTATCCTGAAATTTTTAATCGTTTCATTGTCGTTTTACGGCATGTCAACTTTTGAAGGCCCAATGATGGCGATTAAATCCGTCAATGCCCTGTCCCATTACACTGAGTGGACCATTGGTCATGTGCATTCGGGTGCCCTCGGCTGGGTTGCGATGATTACCATTGGCTCCTTGTATTATTTAATTCCAAAATTATTCGGTAAAAATGAAATGCATAGCATCAAACTGATCGAACTGCATTTTTGGGTGGCCACCGTCGGTATTGTTTTATACGTCACCTCGATGTGGATTGCTGGCGTGATGCAAGGCCTTATGTGGGGAGCCATTAACGCCGACGGTACGTTGACTTATAGTTTTGTCGAGTCCTTATTGCGGATGATTCCCTTTTACATTATCCGTTTACTGGGTGGCCTGATGTTCTTAATTGGCATGTTAATTATGGCCTATAACGTCTACAAAACGACCCAGGGCGCCGAACCATCTCGCATACTCGTACCGCAAACCATTTAGCTAGGACACACAGATGAGTCATGAAAAAGTAGAAACGAATATCGGCTTGATGATGGTTTTAATTATCTTGGTCATCTCGATCGGTGGCTTGATAGAAATCGTCCCCTTATTCTTTTTAAAAAACACCACTGAGCCGGTATCTGGCCTTATGCCGTATAACTCGCTACAACTTGCCGGCCGAGACGTGTATGTGAAAGAAGGTTGTTTTGGCTGCCATTCGCAAATGATTCGACCCTTTCGCGCAGAAACTGAGCGCTACGGGCATTACTCATTAGCCGGTGAGTTTGTGTATGACAGACCGTTTCAATGGGGTTCAAAAAGAACCGGGCCTGACTTGCATCGTGTCGGTGGCCGTTATGGTGACGAGTGGCACCGCTTACATTTGACCAACCCACGTTTGGTCGTCCCAGAGTCTAATATGCCGGGTTACCCTTGGCTGGCTGAAAAGTTTATCGACGGTGAACTAGTGGCTACCAAAATGCGCGCCCTGCGCCTGTTAAACACACCCTATAGCGACAGTGATATTGCCAATGCGCCTGCGTCGGTTGAAGGAAAAACAGAAATGGATGCGTTGATCGCCTATTTACAGGTACTTGGCACCCACGTCAGCATGAGGCGCTAAGCGATGATGGACATTAATACCTTACGCTCAATCTTCACCCTATTGCTGTTCATTTTGTTTATCGCGATTTGTATTTGGGCTTATAGCAAACGCCGTAAACAAGAGTTTGAAGACGCCGCCAATATTCCATTTCAAGCTGACGAAATAAGTCAGCCCCTAGAGAGGAAAAAACCATGACCTTATTTTGGTCCCTTATCGTCGATCTGGTTATTTTGCTGAATATTGTCGCCTGTTATTGGCTGATCAAATGGGTGGCTAAACCCAGGAAAATAGAAGCCAAGCAAGGTGAACCTACAGGGCACGTCTGGGATGGCGATCTAACCGAGTTAAACAACCCCATGCCGCGTTGGTGGCTGTATATGTTTTACATTACCATCGTATGGGGGCTGATTTATCTAATCGTTTATCCAGGCTTTAGTAGCTATTCAGGTGTATTTAATTGGTCATCAGAAAAAGCCTATAAAGAAGAGGTCGCCGATGCGGCTGAAACCTATGGGCCGATTTTTAGTCGCTTTTCGAGTACCGACATAAAAACTTTGAGTAAAGACCCCGCGGCAATCAAAGTTGGGCAACGGTTATTTGTTAATTATTGTTCGCAATGTCATGGTTCGGACGCCGGTGGTTCACGCGGCTTTCCCAACCTGACGGATCAGGATTGGATTTGGGGCGGTAGCCCTGAGGCTATTCATCAAAGTATTTTGAACGGTCGCACGGCCACCATGCCTGCTTGGGCCGCTGTTATCAAACCACAGCAAATAGGCTATATCGTCGACTACTTGTTGAGCTTAAATGGCAAAGAACATAAAGCCACGGACGCTCAACGAGGCCAGGTATTATTTGCCAGCTATTGCGCTGCCTGTCACCAAGCTGATGGTCGCGGTAACCCACTGCTCGGTGCGCCAAACCTCGCCGACGACATCTGGTTATACGGCGGCTCACGGGCAAAAATAAACCAATCGATCGCCCAAGGTCGGCAGGGTCAAATGCCTGCTAATAAACACTTTTTAGGTGAAGACAAGGTGCACATACTGGCCGCTTACGTTTATAGCCTATCGCAACAGTCTCAGTGAAACTTAGCAAAAAACGCATCATTATCGGCACCTTATGGCCATCTTTCTGGATGGCCATTGCGCTCAGCGGCGTTATATTTAGCTTATTAGACCCCTTTTTAATTACTCGGCAAATGGGTCTATCAGATACCTCACCCCTAGCTGTTTATACCCTTGGTTTTTTCTTCTTTTGGGCTGTTTGCGCTTGGAGTGGTTTTTTTTCTATCCTTTTTTCACGTTCTGCTAAACATAAGTAGTGACTATTGAACAGCATGACGCTATCGAATCCTCGCTATTCGAAAAGCGTAAAAAGCTCTACCCTCGCGAGGTTCACGGCCTATTTGCCAAGCTGCGTATAACAGGTGTGACAGTACTGCTCGGCCTCTATTACCTTCTACCTTGGATTAATTTAAACGGCCACCCGATTGTTTTATTTGATTTACCTGCGCGTAAATTTTATATATTCCAGTGGGTTTTTTGGCCGCAAGATTTTATTTATTTAGCCTTATTACTTATTTGTGCCGCGCTCGCACTATTTTTATTTACCGCTTTAGCTGGGCGCGTGTGGTGTGGCTATGCCTGCCCACAAACCGTTTGGACCGAAGTTTTTTTATGGATTGAACGAAAAATAGAAGGCAGCCGTTTACAACAAATGAAGCTGGATAAGCAGCCCACAAGCCTACATAAACTTCGCATCAAGGCCAGCAAACATACCGTATGGGTTTTATTTGCTTTACTCACTGGCTTTACATTTGTTGGCTTTTTTACCCCTATTAGAGAGTTGGCTAATAATATATTGACGCTACAAGTAGGCCCTTGGGAAACCTTTTGGTTGATTTTTTATAGCCTAGCCACCTACGGCAATGCTGGCTGGCTAAGGGAGCAAGTGTGCATGTACATGTGCCCCTATGCACGTTTTCAAAGCGCCATGTTTGATGAAAACACCTTAGTTATTTCCTACGATGCACAACGTGGTGAACCCCGTGGTAAGCGAAAAAAAGGTGACGACCTGTCAGTAAAACAGTTAGGTAGTTGTGTGGATTGCACCCTATGCGTTCAGGTCTGCCCAACGGGTATTGATATTCGGCAAGGCCTGCAATATGAATGCATCGGTTGCGCCGCCTGTATTGACGTTTGTGACGATGTAATGGCTAAAATGAACTACCCATCAGGCTTAATTAAATACACTACTGAAAATAGCCTTCAAGGCAAACCAACACGTATCCTGCGTGCCCGTATTATTATTTACAGCCTGTTACTTATAACCATTCTAAGTGGTGTTGTGTATTCGATTGAAACTCGCGACCCTGTCGAGCTCAATATATTGAGGGACCGTAATACCCTGTACCGTGAAAATGTAGACGGCAGTATCAGCAACAGTTACACGCTTAAAATCATTAATAGAGAACAAAAAGATCGGCAGTATCAACTGTCTTTCAATGGTATCGAGGGTCTTGAATCATCCATTAAACAACCTGTTTTTGTCAGCAAAGGGCAAGTGTTGGAGTTACCCTTGCTATTATCCGCCTTTCCCAGTGCGTTGCTTGGGTCATCCAATACGATTAATATTGGCTTGCACACACTGGATGATCACGCGGTGTCAATCGTAACCGAAGGGCGCTTCATTGGACCATTAAACCGCTGAACATGAATACAACACCTAACGATATGATAATACCCTGGTATAAACAGTTTTGGCCTTGGTTCTTAATCCTGCTGCCACTGAGCGTGGTGATTGCTAGCGTAGCAACCTTTTGGGTCGCACAAAATAATCAGCCGAGTCTGGTGTCGGGTAATTATTACAAACAAGGTCTCGCCATTAACAGTAATCTACAGCTTGAACAGCAGGCAAATCAATTGGGGCTAAGTACCAAACTAAGTTTTGGCGCTACCACACTGACTATCCAGCTCAACGGTATGCATGATAACCCTCAGGCCTTAATCGTTGAGCTACGTCATCCAACGATTAGCCAGCACGACCGGTCGTTGCAACTAACGAACATAGCTCCCGGCATCTACCAGGCTCCGTTTAGTTTGCCTAAAAACGGAAAGTGGTACATTAGCATCTCCGATGTGAGTACGACTTGGACGATTAAACAAGTGCTGATGTTAGATGCAGCCACAATTAAGCAGTAAAGTTTTACCCCAACCTCACTGACAATCTGTCGGCCCTATTTGATGGGCGATATAAGGCCGCGGCAAACGCGTCAAATTATTGTCAATTTCGGTTATTTCTATTTTTAAATTTACAATTTATTTTTAACTAATTGATTTATATCAATTATTAAAAAGTGGCACGTTTTTGGCTATGTGTTTTATTAAAATTATAAACACAGGTGAACGATGGCCATATCAACGGACCAAATCATTATGGAATTAAAACAACAGCAAACACTCAGCAACACCTCAGCCGCATTAAAAGAGATTGAGCAACACGCCGTTCAGCAACAAAGACTTGTCAGCGTATTGCAAACGACAATAAACCTTGACGAGTTGCTGTCCTTATTTAGCAAAGAGATTAACGAGGTAGTCAGCCACAGTGGTTTAAGTTTCCAATACGACGATTTAAATATTGATTTACAACACGGTAAGCGCAGCCATCACTCGTGTGAGTACAATTTATCAATTGAAAACACCTTATTAGGTAAAGTAACGATCACGCGTCGTAAACGCTTTATTGAAAACGAATTAGAAACCATTGAACGCTTTTTGGGGGCATTGTTGTACCCTTTAAAAAATGCCCTACTTTACTTACAAGCTATCCAATTGGCACACACAGACCCGTTAACTGGCGTGTTAAATCGCTCGACTCTACACACTGTTTTTAAAAAGGAAGTCGCCTTAACCCAACGTCAACATAACGACTTAACCCTCTTAATGCTTGATATTGATTTTTTTAAGAAAATAAACGATACCCATGGCCATGCCGCTGGTGATAAAGCCCTGGTTGCACTTACAAAAAGCATTGAAGATACGGCGCGTGAAAGCGACCATATTTTTCGTTTAGGTGGTGAAGAGTTTGCCATCTTATTGAACAGCACCGATCTAAAAGGCGCTAATTTACTCGCCGAACGGTTGCGTAAAGCCGTGCAAAAGATAAGCATTGATCATCAGCAACAAGCGTTTGGCCTAACAGTGAGTATTGGTTTAAGCCATTACCAAGAAAACGACACCTTAGATACCTTAATGCAACGCGCTGACGGTGCCTTATACCAAGCAAAAGAAAGCGGCCGAAACAAAGTAATTAGTGCTTAAAGGCCCGTTAAGCGTTTAAGTTCTTTAACTTCTTTTTTATCCAAAAACTTATGGTGACCTGCAGGTAGACCCGGCGGTAGGTAAACCGAACCATATCGCACCCGGATTAGTCGACTAACTTTGCATTCTTGAGATTCCCATAAACGCCTGACTAAACGGTTACGTCCCTCAGCGACTACTACGTGAAACCAACGGTTGACACCTTCACCGCCCGATTCATGGATATCTTCAAAACGTGCCGTGCCATCCTCAAGCGCTACACCATTGACTAAACGCTCTAACATCGCCTCGTCAATCCGCCCCATTACACGCACTGCATATTCACGATCGATTTGTTGCGATGGGTGCATTAATTTATTAGCTAAGTCTCCGTCATTGGTAAACATCAGCAAGCCTTGGGTATTTAAATCCAGTCGGCCAACGGCAATCCAACGTCCTGCGTCCAATCGCGGCAAACGCTTAAATACACTGGGCCTGCCCTCTGGGTCATTTTTACTGACAATTTCGCCGGTCGGTTTATGATAAATCAAGACTTGCGTTTCTACTTGTAACTTGCCTTCTAGCTTAAGTACGCGGCCTTTGAGTTTAATGTCGTCTCGAACGGTTATTTTATCGCCGAGTTTAGCCACTTCACCATTGACGTTGATTAAGCCTTCAACGATCCATTTTTCTATTTGACGACGTGAGCCTACGCCTGCTTGCGCTAATAATTTTTGAATTCTTTCGGGTGGTTGGCGCTGGGGTTTTTTAGAGACTGTCGGTGCTGTGTTCGCCGCTGGGTGTTTTTTCATAATGTGTAATACCTTCATGTATTGGGGAATCGTCACCCAGGTTAAGTTGCGTGTCACCGCTTACTGATAATTCCATGTCGAGTAAGCTAGCTAACGGCGGTAAATCGGCTAAGGTCTGTAAATTAAAATAATCTAAAAATTCTTTAGTCGTTGCGTATAAAGCGGGCCGACCAGGAACCTCTTTATGCCCAATAACCCGAATCCACTCACGTTCTTGCAAGGTTCGTATGATATTGGTACTGACTGAAACACCGCGTATTTCTTCTATCTCACCCCGAGTAGCCGGTTGTTGATAGGCAATAATCGCCAGTGTCTCTAGTAGCGCTCGGCTGTATTTTACAGGTTTTTCTTCCCATAATCTTGCCACCCAGGGCGAATAACTTGATTTAACTTGAAATCGGTAACCGCTAGCGGTTTCAACTAATTCAATCGGTTTTTCGGCATAATCACGTGTTAATTGAACAAACGCCTCTCTAACTCGGTGCTTATCGGGCCGATCTTCTAACAAAAAAAGATCTTGTATTTCGGCAATAGACAGCGGTTCATTGGCTGCAAATAGTGCCGCTTCGATGATGTTTTTTATATCCATATTTATTATTCAATAATGGGTTTAAGCCATAGTTCTGACATGGGTTCGCCTTGAACGATTTCAAGCAGGCCTTCTTTACACAACTCCAAAATGGCCAAAAAAGTAACCACCGCGCCTTGTTTACCTTCGGCTCGAGTAAAAAAACTATTAAACGCCACAAACTCTTCATTGCCATCACTTAAGCGGGCTAAAATTCGAGACATACGTTCTCTAACCGATAGCGCTTCACGCTGAATATGATGGTGGGTAAATTGGTCAGCGCGCCTTAACACATCTTGAAAGGCGATCAATATGCTCTCTAACTCAACGTCAGGCACCGGCTTATCCATTTTATCGACAATTAGCTCGGCGGTAACAAGAAAATTATCACGATACAGACGGGGTAAGGCATCAATATCGTCGGCCGCGCGTTTAAATCGTTCGTACTCCTGTAAACGCCTAATTAATTCAGCCCGAGGATCCTCGTCCTCTGCATCTTCAGTTAATTGACGCGGCAATAACATTTTAGATTTTATTTCCGCCAGCATCGCCGCCATCACCAAGTACTCTGCAGCCAGCTCCATCCGCAGGTTCTGCATCAGGTCGATGTATTCGATGTATTGTTCGGTAATTTTAAGAACAGGGATATCAAGAATATCAAGATTTTGATGCTTGATTAAATACAACAACAAGTCCAAAGGCCCTTCGAAGGTTTCCAAGAAAACCTCGAGCGCATCAGGCGGTATATACAAGTCATCAGGTAGCTCATAAAAGGGCTTACCTGACACCCAAACCAACGATTGTTGGCCAGACTCAATAAGTGTTGGTGTTTTTTGCATTGAGTGATTACGGCTTATAATTATTGACTAAGTCTAGCATAGCTAAAATGGTTCAATCATGCCCTAATTAAACGAATAATGCGCCGACACCTTATTCAACTTGCACGATTTTCATTGTATTTGTGCCGCCGCGGCTACCGGTCAAATCTCCTTTGGTGACAATAATTAAGTCATCTTTATCAGCAATACGAAGCACTTTGAGTTTATCCATTGCAGCCTGAGACGCCTTAATTGTAGTGACATCTTGTAGTTTGATCATAATCGGCGTGACTCCCCGATACAGCGTAACCCGCCGGCAAATTTGCTCATCTGGGGCCATCGCAAAGATCGGTATACCTGAACTGATTCTTGACATTCGTAGCGGTGTCCAACCGGTTTCGGTAAATGCCGCAATCGCTTTTATATCCGTGTGATTGGCGACATACATCGCCGATAGGGCGATCGCTTCATCAATTCTTTCAAACTGTTGCCCCATGCGATGACGTGAACGGGTACTTCTGGGTTGGCGTTCGGTTTCTTCACAAATACGCCCCATCGCCTCGACGGTTTTAACTGGGTATTTGCCGACCGATGTTTCTGCTGACAACATGACCGCATCGGTGCCATCAGCGACCGCATTGGCAACATCAAACACTTCTGCACGCGTTGGGATGGGGTTGTTGATCATTGATTCCATCATTTGCGTCGCGGTGATCACTATCGTGTTGCGATCCCTGGCTAAGCGGATGATTGTTTTTTGTACTGGCGGCAGATTGGCATCACCGATCTCCACGCCTAAATCCCCACGCGCCACCATCACCACATCTGAGGCATCAATAATTTCTTCCAGCACATCCAGTGCTTCGGCGCGCTCTATTTTAGCGACAAGGTGGGCATGGCTACCCGCTGCTTCCACCAGCGCTCTTGCTTGGTGCATATCATCTGCATTTCTTGGGAATGAGACAGCAACAAAATCCACCCCAATATCAGCCGCTGTTTTAATGTCCTGCTTGTCTTTTTCCGTCAAGGCACTCGCCGACAAGCCACCCCCTTGCAGATTAATGCCTTTATTATCAGACAGTTCCCCACCCACAAGCACACGACACACGATTTTATGGCCATCAATTTTTTCAACTTGTAGCACCAAGCGCCCATCATCTAACAAAAGACAATGACCCACCACCACATCGGTAGCCAGGGGTTTGTATATACAGCCCACACAGGCCACGTCACCGTCGTCCGGCGCTAGGTCCATGTCGATAGTAAAACGTTCACCATCGACTAAGGTCACCTTACCTTCCTTGAATTTGGCAATTCGGATTTTAGGCCCTTGTAAGTCAGCTAAAATACCAACGTGGCGCCCTACTTTTAGCGCGAGCTGGTGTACTAATTTGGCGCGAGCTCTGTGTTCATCCGCGTGACCGTGGGAAAAATTAAGCCTAACCACATCCACGCCTGCTCTGATTAAGGCTTCTAACACCGGTGGAGAATCGGTAGCAGGCCCTAGGGTCGCGACAATTTTTGTTCGTCTGGGTTTTTTATACACGGTCATACTGTAAGTAAAGTAAATTAATTAACGTCACTAAAGTATACCCCCAATATGTCAACTTAATGACAATAAGAAAAGCAAGCTAAATGGCTTAACTTAAGTACGAACAGCAATAATCCGTCGCCTCATGAATTTTTAATTGAAACGTTGAATTTGCTGGCACATTAAATGATTCTCCGGCCGACACAGACTGCCATTGTGACGCACCCGGTAATAACACATCGAACTTACCCGCTAAAATCTCCATTACCTCAGCCGCTTGCGTGTCAAAGCTATACTCACCCGGCATCATATAGCCGAGTGTTTTGCTTGAGCCATCGTCAAACATAACGGTTCGGCTAACAACCTGACCGTTAAAATACACATTGGCTTTTTTTACAATCGTTACATTATTAAATTCAGACATACTTTTTTTCCTTCATTATTAAGCGCGTCATTGTACCTGAATGTTGTGATTATTCACCTGAAGATACATTCGGGACAGGTAAGCGATCAATAACGCTGACAACTCAAATTAATCTGATCTAAGTCAATAACATTGTTAGTTAAAAAACATATCATGTTTCTCAATTAATACCATTAAACCTAAAACTGGAGAACACAATGACTTTGAAGAAAAACATGGCTTGTTTGTTGGCGGCACTCGGCGTAAGTGCTATCACCTCGCCTGCAATGGCGTATGAAGCAGGCGACATTCTTGTACGTGGTCGTATTATTAGCGTTAACCCACAAGACGACAGCGGGTTAGTGAGTGCTAATGGCAGCAGTATTGCTGGCAGTGGTGTTTCTGTCGATTCAGACATCATGCCGGAGTTAGACTTTACTTATATGATGAGCCCTCACTGGGGTTTAGAATTAATTCTTGCCTATACCGAACACGACGTTGATGCATCAGGCAGTATCTCCGCTTTAGGCAACATCGTAGAAACAAAGGTATTACCACCCACATTAAACCTGCAATACCATTTTTCACCCTCATCAACAATTCGCCCCTACGTAGGTGCAGGCATCAACTACACCCATTTTTTTGATTCTAAGGTAAAAGGTGGTTTGGCGGCACCTGGAGACGACGTTGATTTAGATGATTCTTTCGGCCTAGCTGCACAACTGGGTGTCGATATCGATGTCAATCAAGACTGGTTTGTAAACTTAGATGTTAAATATATCGATATTGAAACGGATGCCCACATAAAATCTGCTGGTGTCAGTTATAAAGTTGATGTTGATATTGACCCAATTGTTTGGGGTATCGGTATTGGCCGCCGCTTCTAACAGCTAAAAGTCAGTTAACAAAAGGCTGCCCAAGGGCAGCCTTTTTAATACCGGAAACAACAATAAATCGCTGCTCTAGACTATATTAATTCCCATCGCAAATTTAACGTCTTCAAGCGTTTCTTTTGCTACGTCACGCGCTTTCTCGTTGCCTTCACTAATAATTGAACGAACCAAATCGGGTTGTTCGGTGTACTCTTGTGCGCGTTCTTGTATCGGTTTTAATTCAGTTAATACGGCTTCCACGACCGGCTGCTTGCAATCCAAACAGCCAATACTGGCTGAACGACAACCTTTTTGTACCCAATCGCACACACTTTCATCTGAATAAACTTCGTGAAACTGCCACACAGGGCACTTGGCTGGGTCACCCGGATCGGTTCTTCGGACTCTGGCTGGATCGGTTGGCATGGTGCGTAATTTTTTCTCAACATCCTCCGGCTTATCGCGTAAGGCGATGGTGTTATTGTAGGACTTAGACATTTTTTGCCCGTCTAAGCCGGGCATTTTAGACGCCTTGGTAAGCAAGGCTTGCGGTTCGGGCAACACCACACGACCACTGCCATCCAAATAACCGTATAAACGTTCCTTGTCACCCACGGTTATGTTTTGTTGTGCTTCCAACAATGCGCGAGCCACACCGATCGCTTCTTGATCACCGTCTTGTTGATAGGCGTTTCTCAACTTGATGAACATCTTGGCGTTCTTTTTACCCATTTTTTTGATCGCTGCTTCGGCTTTTTCTTCAAAGCCGGGTTCCCGCCCATATAAATGATTAAAGCGCCTGGCGATCTCGCGGGTTAATTCCACATGCGCCACTTGATCTGCGCCTACCGGCACAAGGCCTGACTTATACATCAAAATATCCGCACTTTGTAATAGCGGATAACCCAAAAAGCCGTAGGTTGCCAAATCTTTTTCTTTTAGCTTTTCTTGTTGGTCCTTATAACTCGGTACACGTTCTAACCAGCCCAACGGGGTAATCATCGACAATAATAAGTGCAGTTCGGCGTGCTCAGGAATGCTCGACTGGATAAACAGGTCGGCTAACCCGTGGTCAACACCCGCCGCCAACCAGTCAATCACCATGTCCCAGGTGCTATCGCCAATAATGGATGGGTCTTCGTAATGCGTGGTCAGCGCGTGCCAATCGGCGACAAAGAAATAACATTTATATTGCTGCTGTAATTCTACCCAGTTTTTGAGCACGCCGTGGTAATGACCCAGGTGCAATTGCCCGGTCGGTCGCATGCCCGATAAAACTCGACGATATTGCGCTGGTACTTCTGAACTCACGTGTCCTCCTAAAGACCTAACATTTTAATAATGCTGATTTGTAGTAAATAAACCGGTGGTCCCAATATTTTTGATAACCAACCCATCGCAATTATAGCGATTAAAATAGGTAAGCCTAACGGTTCTAGCTTACTAAACTGAAAACTGGCGCGATTTGGTAATAAACCCGCAAGCACGCGTCCGCCATCGAGCGGTAAAATAGGTAATAAATTCAACACCATCAAGACACAATTGATAAAGATACCTGCGTGCGCCATATAAATAAGCGGGGTGGATATAAACTCATTACTGCTACCCAGCAAGGCACCTAATTTTAACAACAGGCCCCAAATAATCGCCATACCAAGGTTGGCAAGCGGTCCTGCTAAGGCCACATAAACCATATCAGTTTTAGGTCTGTTTAAATTACGCCAATTAACCGGCACCGGTTTGGCCCAGCCAAACATAAAGCCACCTAACATTAGTAGCACGGCAGGGACAACAATCGTTCCGATAAGATCAATGTGCTTAATGGGGTTAAGCGTCAGCCGCCCCAAACTTTTAGCGGTACTGTCTCCCAGTTTATTGGCAACCCAGCCGTGTGCAACCTCATGAACCGTAATGGCAAATATAACAGGCAGTGCCCAAATAGCGATACGGCCAGCTAGGCTAAGTTCGTCCATTTGCATCAATTGGCCCCTCTGTAACTAAGAAAGTCTGCCTCGCCTTTGCCTTGACGAACAATTTCGGGGAAGTCATTGTCGTTTACGATCATTGTGGTTGGCTGATAAGGAATAACCCCAGCGTCAATAATTAAATCAATCTGTTCGCTTAAACGTTCTCTAATCTCGTAAGGGTCGGCTAGGGCTTCTTTTTCATTCGGCAAGATCAAGGTGCTGCTCAACATCGGCTGATTGAGTTGCTCAAGAATTTTTTGTGCAATCAACTGGTCTGGCACTCGAATACCGACGGTTTTTCTTTTAGGATGCTGTAAACGCCGCGGTACCTCTTTAGTCGCCTTGAGCACAAAGGTAAAAGCGCCGGGTGTTAGCGATTTAAGTAAGCGGTAGGTGTCGTTATTGACTTGTGCATAAGTGGAAATTTCGGTCAGGTCCCGACACACCAAGGTGAAATTATGTTTATCGTCGATACGACGAATCTGCCGTATCCTATCAATTGCTTGTTTGTCGCCAATTTGGCATGCGAGGGCATACGATGAGTCGGTCGGGTAAGCAATCACACCCCCACGACGAACAATATCAGCCGCTTGATTAATTAAACGCTGCTGTGGGTTGTCTGGGTGAATTTCAAAATACTGGGCCATTACTTTTGTTGTGCTTTTTTCTTTGCTACATTATCGCGTAAATACACCGGCAATGCATTTTCTGCGGCAACTGTTTCGCCTTTAAGGACGATATTAGCGGCTAACTGAGCCACTTCTTTTGCTCGAGGCAAGCTATCTACCCATAACCTTAAGTTTTTGGCTGACACGGCTTCTGTTAGTTCCTTAGTGTAGGTTCGCCAGCCGTGCCCAATACCAATCGCATCGTGACCCTGTTCTACACGAACAGCGTCTGGCGCTATCACCGATTCTTCACCGCGGGCCACCAACACACCGTCTTGCACCGTGTATTGGCACCAATACACCTCACTCATTCGCGCATCAAGTGCGGCATAAATCGTTTGCTGAGGGTGTTGGCTAACGGCTTGTTGGGCCAAAGCGGCTAGCGTTGACACGGGTGCCACGGGTAAATCAGCTGCAAGCGCTAAGCCTTGGATAACGCCGGTCGCCATTCTGACCCCAGTAAAAGAGCCTGGTCCGCGACCAAAAGCCAGCGCATCTAATTGGGGCAGTGCAAGCCCCGCTTCGGCCATCAGTTCGTCAACCATGGGCAGTATCAAATGACCGTGTTCCCTTGGTGCTATTTGAAAGCGATCAATGATCTCACCGTCGATTAATAAGGCGGCTGAGCAGGCCTCGGTTGCTGTTTCAATGGCTAAAATCTTCATTCGTTTACCGCTGCTTTTTGCAAATTTGTACGTTGGAAAAAACGTTTAACGTCAGCTAAATCTTGGCTGATTGGCATCGCTGGCAGGGACTTAATGAACACCCTGCCGTAACCTTTGGATGATAAGCGCGGATCACATAAAACCAGCACCCCTTTATCTTCTACGTCGCGGATTAACCGACCGACCCCTTGTTTTAACGTGAGTGCAGCTGAGGGCAGTTGAAACTCATTAAACGGTGACTGCCCGTTAGCACTCATATGTTCCAACCTAGCTTTAGTAACTGGGTCGCCTGGTGAGGCAAAGGGGAGCTTATCAATAATAACGCAAGACAAGGCGTCACCGCGTACATCGACCCCTTCCCAAAAACTCGCCGTACCCAATAAAACGGCTCGATCCAAACGACGAAATTGTTCCAGCATTTGTTGTTTAGGCAGATCGCCTTGGACCAATAATTTAAAATTACTGGCTGCTGATAATAGTTTTGCCGCCTCTTGTAAGGCCCGATGGCTGGTAAACAAAATAAAAGCACGTCCCTCACTCGCTTCTAGCACCGGGATAATCTTATCAATCATGCACGCGGTGTAGTTAGGGTCTCGTGGTTCTGGCAAGCCCAAGGGCACGTACATTAAAGCTTGATGCACGTAATCAAAGGGGCTATCCCACGTTGCCGTTTCTGCACCTTGTAGGCCTAAGCGCTGGGTAAAAAAGTCAAAATTATTATTAACCGACAAGGTCGCTGAGGTAAAAACCCAACTCGCCTCACTGGCAAAGGCAAAACTCGCAAATGCCTTAGAGATATCTAAGGGTGTGTGGTAAAAGCTAAAACTACGATGAAAGGTTTCAAACCACTGAATCCATTCGTGTTGTTCCTGTTGTGAAAATAAGCGCAGACACAGCCAGACCTCTTCACAACGTTTCCAACAAGACTCTAAGCCCTTAGAACGAACGGCTGCTTTAGCCAACAGTTTAAATAACTGCTCCATACGGTCGCATAAACTACTGAGCGCGTGACTAAAATTAGCCCGCGCATCCAGTTCATCCCAAGACCCTTTTAACGATTGCTCGGGCATGAGTTTACGCATTTCACGTATATCTTCTGTGATCACGTGAGTTAAATCGATCAAGGCAGACATATCCGACGCCACTTTTAATTGTTCAGCACTGATATCACTCATTAACGCTAAAATCTGACGCGCGCTAAGTGAGATGCCCAAAAAGCGTGAGGCGGTATCAACCAATTGATGCGCCTCGTCGATAATGATCAGTTCGGCTTCCGGTAATAATTGACCAAAGCCGTCGTCTTTTAATGACCAATCGGCACAAAGCAAATGATGGTTAACGATTAATATATCGACTTCTTGTGCACGCTTTCTAGCGTTTAACGGGTAACATTCTGCCACCATGGGGCAATCCTGACCTATGCAATTATCAGCCGTTGAAGTGACCTGAGACCACACCGGAGAGTCTTCTGCTACCGCCGAGACTTCGACAATATCACCCTCATGGGTTCGTTTTGACCAAGACTGGATGTGCTCTAGTTCTGTTTGTAAAGCCCTATCAAACCCCGCCGTTTGTATTTGCGCTTGCTCTAGACGGTACAGACACAGGTAATTAGACCGCCCTTTTAGCACTGCCGCCTGAACCGGCACCTTCAGCGCATCGCGTATTAATGGAAAATCTTTTTCGTAAATTTGGTCCTGCAGGTTTCGAGTACCGGTTGAAACAATCGTTTTTTTGTTCGATAAGATGGCCGGTATCAGATACGCGAAAGTTTTACCCGTGCCGGTGCCCGCTTCAGCTACTAGGTGCGTCCCCTTTTCAATCGCTTGTTCTATCGCTTGCGCCATAGACAGCTGCCCTAAACGCGGCTGAAACCCTTGAATGTAGTTGACCAGCTCGCCGTTGGCGCCAAAAATTGTAGTTAGATCGTGCAAAAAAATACCCGCTTTAAAATCCGTCAGACAGTGTAATGATGCCAAGCCGAATCGTCTAGGCCATCTTCTAAGGTCCAAATCAAGGTCGCTATATTACGGAATTTAGCCACCGACATGGCACCACGTTTCATGCGATTCGAATTATCATCCAAATGAGCTAGCATATCTTCTCGTGTCGCTTCAAAAATCTCAAACGGTTGGTAGTCTTCATCCATTAGGACCAATACAACCGAGTCCCACTGTTTATCTAATTTAAGTTGCCCAAGCCGTTGGCCACGGTAATTATCATTAAAGATTGTTCTCGCTTTAATTTGTACCCGCCGTGGACCTTTATTAGCCGACAGCCGTTCAGCGTCAAATCCTTTCGACCGATCCTTGCACAGTTTTAATTGCAGCAACCTTTCTGCATCGTGTTCGGCTATTTCATTACTAACACCTGGCAAAGGTTTATCGGTCATGCGTTTATAGTCAGCAGCCAGTTGACGAGCTTGCTCTATCAACTTGTCAACGGAATAAATGTGGGTCGGCTCAGTCATCAGCTAATACAAACGCGCCGCGTTAAGTTGGGCCTGTTGTGCGGCTTTAGATTGCCCCAGTTTTTGATAATTTTTTGCCATCAAAGACCAGTTTTGTTGCTGTAATGCTTTATTACTTTCAGCCAATAAATTGGATTTTTTTGCTAGGCTAAGGCTGGTTTCGTATAAGCCTTGTTGATGACGAATCTGTGCCATTTGATGCCATATACTTGCATCCCTAGGGGAAATTCGTACCGCCCGTTCTAGTTTAGAAATAGCAATATCTAATTGGCCCTGTTCGCGCTGTTGATACGCGCTATCCAGTAGGGCAACTACTGCGGGATTTTGTGTGTTCTCAATGGTTTCGGCTGGTTTAAATCTGGTATCTTCATTAACCGACGGATGCTCTTCCATCGGGTATGTTTTAGCTGCCGTAGACGATTGCGATGAGGGGTAGCGTGTATCATCAGCAGAGCCCCTGACAGGCGCTGGGGTTTGATTGTACATTGACAAATCTGCACACGCGCTAAGCGTGATACCGACGACAACGATAGCGATTAATTGTATTTTCATTTACCTGCCATTTAGCAACCCATCAAACCAACGACTAGCCCGTTCAAGCGTTCGACTCACTTCGCTCACACAAGGTGAGAGTTCTGTTGGAGCCGACCCGCGTATGAACGGATATTGTACAGCATTCGTACAAAACTCATTCGCACGATATCCCGACGGGTCAGCCCAGTTGTACTCAACATCCTCTGGTTGAGTTAACTGCACACCTTGCTTTGATACAGCAGCCATGACGGTAGACCAAACGTTTAACGCGCCTGTTGCACCCGTTAACTTGGATGGTTTATTATCGTCAAGCCCTAACCAAACTACGGCTAAATAATCGCCACTAAAACCTGCAAACCAACTGTCTCTTAAATCATCGGTGGTACCCGTTTTACCCGCTAACTTATACTCACGGGGTAGGTACTGGTAGGCTGACCGCCCGGTGCCTTCATACATTACGTTTTGCAACGCGGTGTTAAGCAGATATACCGCCGAAGGGTTAACCACTGCTTGTACGCTTAAAGGGTAACGTTGCAAGGCGGCATGCTCACTCGAAGTCACCGATTGAATTGACCTTAATTGACTATAGAACCCCTCCCCGGCTAACGTTTGATAGATCTGCGCAACCTCGAAAGGTGATAGCGCTAGCGAGCCTAACAAAAGGGATGGGTAGGGTTTGATCTCGCGCCTAACGCCTAATTTTTCTAGCGTTCGTTTCACATTGGCCACTTTCAATTGCATACCTAATCTTACCGTTGCTAAATTATACGATTGTGCCAAAGCAAGGTGTAACGGCACTTGTCCGTGCTCTACTTTGTCATAATTTTGCGGCGACCATAACTCACCCGATTGTTGTTTTAAGTTAATCGCGCTATCGTCGATAGTACTCGTTAAATTGTATAAGGACGGTTGCGAAAGGGCCGTTAAATAGACGGCCGGTTTTACCAATGAACCAATCGGCCGAATCGCATCGAGGGCCCGATTAAAGCCACTGTATTGGGGGTTTCTATCACCGATAATGGCCACTATTTCGCCGCTTTCTCGACGTGTAATGACCATCGCGCCTTGCAGCTTGCCTTTTTCAATACCATAACGTTTATTTAGCGACTCAAGCTGTTTTTTAAACAGACGTTCAGCCGTGGTTTGAATCGTATAATCTAAGGTTGAAAATATATTTAAGCCTTCAGTCCTAATATCTTCTTCTTGATAATCCAAGCTGATTTGCCGCTTGACTAGGTCTAATAGCGCTGGGAAACGCGAACTTCTCACCTGTTTAAACGGCGAAATATCCACGCCAAACCCCTTCGCTATTGACGCTTGGCGTTCGGGCAACACGCCTAATCGTGTCATTTCGTCCAGTACCAAATTACGCCGTTCGACCGCTCGCGCCGGAGAACGCCTAGGATCATAGTACGAGGGGCCTTTCACCAACCCCACCAGCAAAGCGACATGATGTGGCTTGAGCTCTATCAGCGGTTTATTAAAATAAAACAAACTGGCCATACCGAAACCATTGATGGACCGATCACCATCTTGGCCTAAAAAAACCTCATTAAGATAAGCTTCTAAAATTTCATTTTTCTCATAATGTGATTCTAGAAGAAGCGCCATTAATGCCTCTTTAATTTTTCTCCAAAGGCTACGTTCTGAGGTTAAGTAAAAGTTTTTAACCAATTGTTGGGTTAAGGTACTGCCCCCTTGAACCACCTGACCTGCTTTAACGTTTATCCAAAAAGCACGTAAAATTGATTTCGCTGAAACACCGACATGTTGATAAAAATCGCGATCTTCAATGGCTATTAATCCATCGATCAATGTTTTTGGTACGTCTTCAAGCTTTACCAACAACCGGTCTTCTTTATGGCTAGGGTAAAAACTACCTACTTTTACTGGGTCTAAGCGAAGTAAGGCCAGCTCTTTTCCTGTGGCCTTATCGGTTATAGCCCTGATACCGTGCTGATTAAATTTAACCTTAATGGTTTTAGAAACCTCACTTCCATCCCAAAAGTTAAATGGCCGTGTTTTAACGGTATAAACACCGCCTGATCGATAGTAGGAGCCTGTTGTTGTCAATTGTCGGCTGTGCTGATAACTCAAATCAGTTAATAATGACTCGAACTGCTGGGTATTCATTGCCAAGCCTTGGTAAAGCTCCACAGGATTGGCATAAACATGTGCCGGCAAGGCCCAGCGTTTACCTTCAAACTGATTAACTACAATGCGATCTAGGTAGACGATATAAATCGCTGAGATAACGATAAATAGAATGGACAGCTTAATAAAAAAACGCGTCCAGAGACCCGTTTTTTTTTGCTTGCTTGTTTTTTTGCGCGGGGAAGTTTTACGACTTTTCGCTGATTTTTTTGGTTTGACCATATCGTCGAAACTTAAACAAAATTACATAATACTAGCGTGCTAAACGCATATGCCATCATGTCATAGACGACTGTCTATTGGGTGATTAATTTCTCAATTTCGATCGGTTTATTCAACAAATCATTGATCGAAACGTAAGGGCTTGGCAATAGCTCTACTTCTGCCTTACCGACCAAATGACCTTGAACGTAATCTACCCCAAATTCTTTTAGAATCCGGAAGATTTCAGCATTTGATACGTACTCCGCAATGGCTTTTTTGCCAAGGCTATGCGCCACGTCGATCATTGATTTAACCAAGACTTGATCGGCAGAGTCAACAACTAGATTCTGCGTAAATTGGCCATCAATTTTTAGGTAATCAACGGGAAAGTTTTTAATGTAGTTGAATGAACTAAACCCCGCACCAAAGTCATCTATCGCAAAGCGGCAACCGAGAGCACGAATTTTTGACACCATCAAACGCGTTTTTTCAAAATTTGTCACTGCAGCGGTTTCCGTTATTTCAAACGTTAAACGTGAGGGAGATATCCAACTGCTTTCTAGTTTTTTCTTTAATACTGGTAACAGGTAATCTCCCTGCAAGGCGTGACTCGACAGATTCACTGTAAAACACACTTCTTCTTTTGCTTTTGGCAAGGCCGCAATAAAATCTATGATGTGGGAGACCACCCATAAATCTATATGATTGATCAGCCCCATTCGCTCAGCCACTGGAATAAACTGCTCTGGCGTTAACAACTCGCCTGAATCACCGATCATGCGTATTAAAGTTTCATAGTGCGAAACATGGCCGTCTGACACCTTAACCACCGGCTGAAAGACCAGTTGAAACAAATCCTCGCTTAGTGCACGGCGAATATGCGGCACCCATTTGGCATCGTTTCGCAGGGTGACAAGATTTTCATCCTCACCTTCAAATAAGCTGACCCGGTTTCTTCCGAGTGTTTTAGCGCTATAACACGCATGATGCGCTTTAGACATGAGCTCGCTTGGCCGTCTAATTTTTTCAAGTGGTGCCATGATGGCAACGCCAATACTGGCCGAAATGTTGTACGTATTTTGTTCGGCGACAAAATCAAACTCGTCAATAACCATTCTCAGATGCTCGGCAACTTCTAGCGCTTTTGCTTTATTGACCTTGCTTAATAAAACTTGAAATAAATTAGAACCAACTCGAGAAATAAAGGCTTCCGTATCAAGCGTAGCGCGAATCAAAGTGGCTATTTCAATCAGCAAACGGTCGCCTGCTTCATGGCCTTCTATGTCATTCACAACTTTAAATTGGTCTAAATCAATGTCCAACAAGGCGCCATGTTGCTTGAAGTTATTACAGCGTAATATTGCAAAATCTAAGGCCTTTTCTAGGCCGCTTCTATTAGATAAGCCCGTGAGCTCATCGTGCGCAACCAAATATTGCAAGCGGGCTTCCATAATCCGCCTTTCGGATAATTCACGTACTAGCTTTTCTTCGTTCGCGATCCGATCATCTCGCTCTTCTTTTAATGCTAAGGCCAAACTGATTAAAGGGACGATGTCATTACTTTCTTTAGGGTGATGGATAATGGTCGCCGCATTGGCTTCGTGACATTTATTCAACAAGGCATCGTCAATTTTTATTGACTCGTCAGTTACAAAAATAAGTGGGATTGCGTCGTGGCCATCCAACGTTGTCAGCAGTTCACACAGTTTTAAAGTGTCACTTTGAGGTAATTGGTAGTTAAGAATGATGACGCCAATTTCATCTACTTTACCTTGAAATGGTCGTATTAACTCGAACACAAGATCTTGCTCGCTAGCACACAGCAAGCGTCGATAACCGGCTGCCGACAACATATTTTGCAACCCCGTCAAACGTTCCTTATCTTGCTCGATAATTAAAATGTTTCTTTCTTTCAGCTTATCTACGTGAGTCATCACAAGATTATCTTCCTTCTTTTGTAATTATTTTTATACGTTTAAAATGTATACTACCCTAAAACAATATAATAATTCTCTTTTCTATCAATCACTTTAAGCCTACTCTTAATACCTTGTCAACATTAATTTTATAACAACTTGATAGTACTAATAACGAAGGGATAAAATAATAAGCATGACATATCACTTGATCTCCTTCCAACACCAACCCTTAAAACGCTTCAAGCAGCTGCTCAGTTGCTTTATTGCCGGCCTTGGCTCACTATTCTTAATTTTCTGCTAAGGTTACATCATGATGCCCAGCCCAGCCCATATAATGACCGTAAACGACTTCTTAGCCGGTGATGTCGATTTGTGCTCACCACCAGAAGTATTTACTTTGGTGTCTCAAGCCCTTGATGATGACACCAAAGGGGCCAATGATATTGCTGAGCTTATAGAACGCGACCCCTCTCTATCCGCGCGCATGCTAAAGATTGTTAATTCTGCATTTTTTGGTTTCCCTGCCCGTATTAAATCCATTAGTCACGCCGTTACCATTTTAGGTGACCGTGACCTACGCATGTTGGTCATGACGACCAGTGTCGTCGAACGTTTTGCAGACCAACCTAATTCATTACTCAGCATGCGTGATTTTTGGGCACATAGCTTAAAGGTCGCTTTATGCGCCAAGTTTTTAGCGGCTAGGCACCCAAAAAAACGCCAATTGTCTTCCGTATTTATTAGCGCATTACTGCACGATATAGGGCGTTTGGTTATGTACACCAAAGCCCCCGACCTCGCACGTTTTGCCGCATTAACAGCTAAAACAGAGCGCGTCACTGAAATTGATGCCGAAATATCCGGTTTTGGCTTTAGCCATGCAGACCTTGGCGGTGCCTTACTGAACCAATGGAAAGTACCTGAAAGCCTTCAGCATGCGGCATACTTCCACCACAACCCAGAACTTGCTGAAAGCGACCAAGATGAAGTAAGGCTCGTGTATATCGCGAACAAGCTCGCTCACGCAGACCCTATGTCTGAAGAAAGCATTCATGCTCATATATCGCCCGATGACCCTGTATGGCTTAGCATCGACTTACCTTATAACGTTATTACGCCCGTTTTAAGTGAGGTAAGCGAACAGTTTGAGCTCAGCTATTCGTTATTTTTTGGC
>DBBV01000021.1 GCA_002292375.1 Methylococcaceae bacterium UBA975
CTTCTGGCGCACCATACACAAAACCCTCCTTCTGGAGGGTTTTTCTGTTATTGCCGTGTATAGTTTTATACAAGAAAAATGTTAAACGTTAATTTTTTGACGCGGTAGATCAAATAAAGCCCTAACAATTTGATATTTAAAACATTTTCAAAATCAAACAAGACAGCAAAAATACTAGATATAGTTGTGTTAAAAATAAATAACACATCATCTTGTGTTTTGTTGAAAAAACTCTTAATCTAGCACCACTGGGCATAGGGACTATGTCAAACATCAAAATAAAAAAACAATCGCCGGGGAAATTATGACTACAGCCAAATTGAAAATAGTGAAAGAGCAGGTATCAACTATTGACTTCCAATCCGCCTCGTTAGACATCTGGGATAAAAAATATTGTCTAAAAAAACAAGATGGCTCGCCGGTCGATACGTCAATACAAGACACCTATGACCGCGTGGCAACCGCCATTTCCGAGGTTGAAGAAACAGAAGAAAAACAGGCTTATTGGCATGATCAATTTGTTTGGGCGTTAAAGCACGGGGCCATTCCAGCGGGACGCATTATTTCTAACGCCGGTGCCAGTGATTACAAACCCGCTACATCAACCATTAACTGCACCGTGTCAGGTTCGATTCGTGACTCAATGGACGACATTTTAGGCAAAACCCACGAAGCCGGTTTAACCCTAAAAGCGGGTTGCGGTATCGGTTATGAGTTTTCGACCTTACGCCCAAAAGGCGCGTACGTGTCAGGCGCAGGTGCTAACACCTCAGGGCCGCTGTCGTTTATGGATATCTTCGATAAAATGTGCTTTACCGTATCGTCTGCCGGTGGCCGTCGTGGTGCACAAATGGCGACCTTTGACGTGGCTCACCCCGATGCACGTGATTTTGTTCGGGTTAAACGTGAAGACGGCCGTTTACGCCAATTTAACCTATCGTTATTAATTACCGATGACTTTGTTCAAGCGGTCAAAGACGATGCCGACTGGCCTTTAGTGTTCCCTATTTTAGAAAAAGAGTTAGCGAGTAACGAGATTGATTTAACCGATAGCAGCAAGGTACTGTGGCGCGAATGGCCGATTACCGAGGGTTATATCGTTAATGAGGTGGGCCTAGTGGCTTGCCGTATCTACAAAACGGTTAAGGCGCAAGGTTTATGGGAAACCATCATGGCGTCTACCTACGATTACGCCGAACCTGGCTTTATCTTGATTGATAAAGTCAACGAAATGAACAATAACTGGTTTTGTGAAAACATCCGCGCCACCAACCCGTGCGGGGAACAGCCGTTACCGCCGTATGGTTCGTGCTTACTAGGCTCGGTTAACCTAACCAAATTTGTGAGCAAGCCCTTTACCAAAGAAGCCACCTTCGACTGGGAAAAATTCCGCAAAACGGTCAGTATTTTTACCCGTATGCTGGATAACGTGGTCGAAATTAACGGCCTACCGTTAGAAGGCCAACGTGAAGCAATCGAACACAAACGCCGCCACGGCATGGGCTTTTTAGGCCTTGGCTCTACGCTCACCATGATGGGTATTCCTTACGGTGAACAAGCCTCGGTTGAATTTACCGAAGAAGTTAGCAAGCAATTGGCGATCAGCGGTTGGGAAGCCGGCTTAGAACTGGCAAAAGAAAAAGGCCCAGCACCGATAATGGATGAAGACTTTGAAATCACCGGTGACATGCTGCGCAAACGCCCCGAAATGCTAGACGATGGCTATAAACTGGGCGATAGCATTAAAGGCCGCGTGCTACACGCAAAATACAGCCGCTACATGCAGCAAGTCGCAAAAGAGGCACCCGAGTTGGTTGAACAGCTGGCCGAAACAGGCGCGCGCTTTACCCACCACAGCTCCATCGCGCCAACGGGGACTATTTCACTATCCTTAGCCAATAACGCCAGTAACGGTATCGAGCCGAGCTTTGCGCACCATTATTCACGCAACGTTATTCGTGAAGGCCGTAACGCCAAAGAAAAAGTCGATGTGTTCTCGTTTGAACTGTTGGCCTACCGCACGCTAGTTAATCAAAAAGCGATGCCGTATTCCGAAAAAGAAGACGAAAAACTACCGGACTACTTTGTTACCGCCGAAACCATTACCCCAAAACAACACGTAGACATACAAGCCGCAGCGCAAAAATGGGTGGATTCGTCCATTTCAAAAACCGCTAACGTGCCGACCGACTTTGCCTTTGAAGACTTTAAAGACATTTATATGTACGCGCATGAAAAGGGTCTGAAAGGCTGTACCACGTTCCGCTTTAACCCCGATGCCTTCCAAGGCGTATTGGTTAAAGAGTCTGATTTGGAAAACACCACCTACCGTTTCAACCTTAAAGATGGCAGCGTGTTAGAAGCCAAAGGTAATGAAATGATCGAATACGAGGGAGAATCCCACACAGCCGCTAACCTGTACGACGCCTTAAAAGAAGGCTACTACGGTAAATTTTAAATACAGCGGATAAGGAGACAGCACAATGACACATAAAATTTCACAAGACATTATCGGCTACGAAGTGGTCAAACAAGAGCAAGAGCCCGCTGCAAAACCAGTGGCACCGGCAGCAGAGGCAAAAAGCAATATCATCCAAATGCACGAAAGCCTGCAACGGCCCGAAATGCTACTGGGTTCGACCTATAAAATTAAAACCCCGTTGTCCGAGCATTCCTTGTACATAACCATTAATGACATCGTGCTTAATCACGACACCGACCACGAACAACGCCGTCCATTTGAAGTGTTTATTAACTCTAAAAACATGGATCACTTTCAGTGGATCGTCGCGCTAACCCGCATTATGTCGGCAGTGTTCAGAAAAGGCGGCGACATCACCTTTTTGGTGGAAGAGCTGCGTTCGGTGTTTGACCCAAGCGGTGGTTACTTTAAAAAAGGCGGGAAGTTTATGCCCTCGCTAGTCGCCGAAATTGGCGACGTCGTAGAATCGCACCTAAAAATGATCGGCATGATCAAAAGTGAAGAAATTAGCGAGCACCAGCAACAAATTATGGACGAAAAACGCGCCCAGTTTGAAGGTGAAAAACTAGCTAAAAACGCCGAACAAGAAACAGAGTCCAGCGCCTTTCCAGCCGGCTCACAGTTATGCACCAAGTGTAATACCAAAGCCGCCATTCAAATGGACGGCTGTATGACCTGTTTAAATTGTGGGGATAGTAAGTGTGGGTAGGGGAGAATAAAGCGCAATTTGTATTTTGCAAATGTGGTTGAGACCATAAGGTGCGACTTTTGAGTGATAAGGTGCGACTTTTGGCGGCATAAGATGCGACCAAGAAGTCATGTTTTATAAGGGTTGAAAAGGGATGCGCTAAATTGATAGGGGTGTTGCCTGCATTTATGTTTCGTTTTACACCAAAAAAGGGACTTTTCGGTCCCTTTTTTTATCCGGAGATTATTCGTTTAAATAGAGTTCAGCTTGGGTGTCTAATGTTGACTTGATTTGCTTCCAATTTGGCATTACTTCAGTCAGTAAGCGCCAAAACCTGTCGCTGTGGTTATGTTCAGCTATATGGCAAAGCTCATGCAATATTACGTAATCTATGGATTCTTTAGAGGCTTTAACCAAATGAGGGTTAAGCACCAGATTGCCTTTAGCTGAACAACTTCCCCATTGCTTCTTCATAGACATAACTTTGAAGCTAGGCTGTTTCGTTACCCAAGTGGCTTTAGCTAGCATTAATTGTAAGCGTTCATTGAAGATGAGCTTGGCACGATAGACGTACCATTTATCAATTAAGTCTTTCACCGTTGATGAATTATTGTTTTCATTCAGTAACACCACAAGCTTGCCACGCAGAAGTTTTACGCTAGGCGCGTATTGGGATTCAATCAGTATTTTCAACATGTAGCGACGCCCTAAATAGAACTGTGATTCGCCGCTAACGTATTGTCTGGGTAGTACATGCTCATTTAAAGAAGAAAAATCAGACATGTGCTTCCATATCCATTTTGCCCGTTTATTAACAGCTACGTGTACAGCTTCTTTACTGGTTTGTTCGGGTACAGTTGCTACAACCCTTCGGTCTGGGTGAACTTTAATGACAATCTGTCTTTTCGAGGCTTGATGATTTGGCTTTAAAACGGTGCTTTTACGAATAACATCATAAAGAATGGTTTCACTACCGTAGGTGAGGTGACCTTGTTCAACGGTTTCCTTTCTTATTTTACTCACGATCTAGAAAGGCCTAAGTGTGTGATCTTTATGACTTCCTGGATGAAGCGTTCAGCCTTTTCAAGGCCTAGATCAGCAAACAGCATGGGCAATAGCTGCATGCTTATTTTGTTTTCAATTTCACTAGGATTAATGGAATACTCAGCGACTGCTGTTTTAACAATATTATCAATGTCGACTGCATATTGTGTGAGCTTATCGTCGCTAAGGCCGCTGTTATCAAGAAGTTCGGCGTCAAATAAGTGCTTGAATAAACCAAAGTAAGCTTGAGCGTGTTTATTATTTGTCAGCTCGTCAGGTATTCCTTCTATTTTCCGTTCTTTAACGTCTTGTTCAAAATCAGCAAATAAAATGTACTGTTTTACCGGGGCATCAAACATGGCCTTTGTGTCGGCAATGGCTTTTTTTAGTAGCTTTGAAAAATACTCTTGAGCGTATGGGTCATCAGCTAAATCCTGCTTTATCATTTTAGTGATGCGACCAGTGATCTTATCTGTTTGATTTCTCGCTTCATCATCGGTCATATCGGCAGGTTTTACGTCTTTACCTAGATTGCCCACTAAGTACGAACCCGCAGACTCTTTTATTTCAATGCCACCAATATGTTTATCCAGTAAATAACGAACGTCATCTGCGTATTGATCGTAATCAATGGTCTCGTTAGCGTCCTCACGAACCTGCTTGCGTAACCCAATAAACATCTTAAGTGTGTCTTTATAGTGCTGGCGTGAATCATCAAAACTTTTATCGTCAAAGTAAGTAGCGGACTGTAAGGCGACCTTCATGCAATTTGAAAAAGCAGTCAATGCTAAGTAGAAATCATCACGTTTTTTAAGATTGGTATCTACCAACTGGCCTTGAGCATCATCAATTTTTGGGGACAATGCTTGTCGTAAAGCGGCAGGGTCTTGCTTGTTTTTCACATTAGAAAAGCTTTCCCAGAGTGTTTTGTACAACACAGGCAGTTTTTTATACTCCGTATCCATTCCGTGATACATATCTTTAAGGTCATCAATATCAAACCCACCCTGTGTTCGTTCGGCTAAGTCTTGATACTTTTCGATGGTTGCATCAAGTTCTTTTAGAATGCCGCGATAATCGATCAAGTAACCAAACTGCTTCTTACTGTGTAGTCGGTTCACACGGGCAATGGCTTGAATCAGATTATGTTCTTTAAGGGGTTTGTCTATGTAAAGAACCGTATTTTTAGGCTCATCAAACCCCGTCAATAATTTATCAACAACAATGATGATGTCGGGTCCATCATCACGACTGAAGTCTTCGATGATTTGTTTTGTGTAGACCTTTTCATCTGCTTTTCCAACGTTGTCTTTCCACCAGTTCTGGACAATATCCTTACTGTCTTCATCTACAACTTCATGGCCTTCTCGCGTATCGGGAGCCGACATGGCGACAACAGAGGTGATTTTGCCAACCTTATCCAGTGCATTCTTATAGCGAATAGCCGAGGCTTTAGAATCGCAGGCTAGCTGACCTTTTAAGTGCTGTTGTTTAAAGTTTTGGAAATGATCAGATATATCGTGGGCTATCAGTTCTATCCGCCCCTCGGTTTGATAGATTTGACCTTTTTGTGAGAACTTTTTCTTTAAGTCAGTTTTTTGCTGCTCAGTTAGTTTGTCTGTTATTCGGTCAAACCACGCATCAATGGCTTGGTCATTAACGTTTAGGTCAGGGATGCGTTCTTCGTAAAGCAATGGCGTAACGGTCTTGTCCTGAACCGCTTGCTGCATCGTATAGGAATGGATGATTTTACCAAACTTGTTCTCGGTTTTATCGTCCTTAAGAAGCGGGGTGCCGGTAAAGGCAATAAAAGCAGCCTTAGGCAGTGTTTGAAGCATGCGTATATTGTTCTCGCCATTTTGACTACGGTGCCCCTCATCAACTAAAACGATAATATTAGGGCTGTCGTTGTAACAACTTTTTTGCTTTATCGCAGAACCAAATTTATTAATGATAGAGAAAATTACCCGTTCATTACCATGACCAATTTGCTCTGCTAAACGGCGCCCAGAGGTTGCCATCGCGTCTTTTTTGTCGCGAGCCGTCAATGCGCCGCCACTGGCAAAAGTCCGGCTCAGTTGGTCTTCTAAGTTAACTCGGTCGGTTACAAGGATTACCCTGCATTGAGCCAGTTCTTCCAGCCAGATTAAAGCCTTTGATAAAAACACCATCGTGAATGATTTGCCGCTACCGGTGGTATGCCAAATAACCCCACCTTTACGTGCTCCAAGGCGAGCACCAGACTCCTCAAAACATCCAATTCGCTCAACCAATGCCTTAATGCCAAACACTTGTTGATAGCGAGCCACAATTTTGCCGGCTTTTTTATCAAACAAGGTATAAAGACGCGCCATGTCTAACAACCGATCGGGTCGCAGTAAACTGACAATGAGTCGATCTTGATCAGTAACAGTCAGCTCACCCGCAGCAATTAAAGATAAGTATTCTTCTTTGGCAGAATCAGGCCGGTGGTTAAAAATGGCATTTAATTGCAGGCTGTTTAAACGGTTATTTTTAAGCCGTATAAACTCGGCTTCTATAATTTCTTCTTCCTTCCATGTGGCCCAAAACTTATCCGGTGTGCCGCAAGTGGCATATAAGCCTTCGTGCCCATTAATGGACAATAATAACTGGCTGTAGGCAAATAGATGGGGGATTTCAGTTTGGCCCTGGTTGCGAATTTGTTGCGAGATGGCCTCTGCAACGCTTGACTTGTTTTCATGCTTTGAATCAGGGCGCTTAGCCTCAATTACCACCCAAGGCAAGCCGTTAACAAAACAAACGATGTCGGGAATGCGATTACCCGTCGCTTCACTGTTTTGCACAACCATTTCCTCAGTAAAGTGAAAGTGGTTGTTATCAAGTGTGTGCCAATCAATTAGTTGAATAGTAGGAGAGGCTTTTTTGCCATCAATAAACTCAGTCACGCCCACGCCATACATCATCGCGTTGTAAAGTTTCTCGTTTGCGCCTCTTAAACCCTCGTTCATAGATGGGCTCAGCTCATGAGATATTTTGTCGATAGTGGCTTCAGACAATGCGTGTTGTTTACCCCCGAATGGAAACGTTTGTTTAGCTAAAAAATCACGCAAGATAGGCGGCAGAATCACTTGGCTAGTAGAGCCACGCAAAGCTTCACAATTACTAGGGGTAATAAAGCTGTAGCCTAAATTTGAGAGTAGGGTTAAAGCGGGTAGCTTTGAACTGGCCTCTTCTTTGAAATTTACAACGCTCTGTTGAATTGTACTGTTTTTCATTTCCATATTGGGTGTTCCAGCTAGTTTTTAAGTAAACCCTTCATGGCTCACTTCTATCATTTGATTTTCTACAGGCAAAGAAAAACCGCCAAGGTTGCGCGACACCCCAAAGGGTACTAAGCGTGGCGGTTATGTTGAGGTAATTTTGGTGCCTATTAGCCCTGCCGTCAAGAGCAGTTAAGCTTATTTGGCTTTTCGTGCGTTCCAAGAAATTCATATCACAACGTATAGCTGTTTTGTTCAACATAGCCTTTAGCTTGAGCACTTCTTTTTATTTTTTCTAAAAAAGGACTGCCTAAATCTATCGCCTCCCAGGATTGCTCTTGCGCTGAATACACAAACCCAAATTTATTCTCAACCAAATGAATAAGCAGTTTGTCTTCTTGGAAAGGTGAGTAATCAAAGTCGAAACACTGGTGTTCGTTGATCTGACTTAATAACCACTCTTCAGTTTGAGCAAAATCACCCTCACAGTATGAGTACGATGGCAAATACTCCCCTATAATCACTTCAGTATTGGGTTGTTTGATCGTTTTTCGTGCCAAGGTCCAATAGGGTTTTGATTTATCAATTGTATCGCTACAGGTACATAGTTTAAGTGTTTTGGATATTTCACACATTTTTTTCTTCCTGATAGTAAGCTCACTTATTTAAGACACTAAATCTGGAGATTATAATTACAACTCGCCTGAGGCTATCCCAGCATCCTTTAAAAAATGAATAGGGACTGGCACTCGGTAATGACGACAAGCAACAAAAACTAAAGGCCAACGGCCAAATTTATTTGCAGTCAGCTCGTCAAATGAATTGCTTTCATCGCACTCTGTAAATAACTGCTCAAGAAACTCTTCCTTACCCTTATCAATGCAAACATCTGACAGTGTTGCCCCATGATTAGATTTATTTAAATATAAATCAGATTCAGTCATTTCATCTGGGTACCAAATTTGAAAATTACAATGTGACAATAATTCTGTTTTTAATTCCTGAACTTTCCCATACACATCATCGAACCCAAGTAAGGCAGAAAACATTGCCAAATATGGGTATAAAATACTGCCTGCGGTAATTTCTTCTCGATATTGCGCCGTTTTCTCTATAGGGTATTCAATAAGCTCATGGTATGAATTTAAATTACACGGATAGTGACTATGCGTCCTAAAATTAAAGCCAATTCGTTCCACCAACGTAAGTAACCAATCGTGTATATATTTATCGTTTTCCTGGGACAACGCTAAAAAACAGAACGCTATAGTAATATCTATAGCCTGGTCATCTTTATAGGGCGTCAATAATATTGGATTATTGTTAATCAACTGCTTTACTGCGTCTTGGTATTGCCGTAACTCATGTCTTGCTTTTTGGCATAGCTCAACGTCTTCTTGGGGTAGATGCTGTATGAACCAGCTAGCCCATAATCCTGTTAAAGAAAGCCTCCCCAAAATATCAAACATTTTAAGGTTAACATCAACATTGCACGATGGAGCTACTGCATTCGAAAGCGCATAAAGCTTATTAGTATGCGGAACAATCTTAGTATCGACATACGACATACTAATTTGATAGTTCAAGCATTGAATAGCATTTAATGTTTTACGAATAGCGTTAGCTGCTTTTGATTTTTTTTCCAAATAAGGCTTGCTTAAATCCCATGCATACAACAGTGTTAATTCGCTAGCCAAGTAGGCTGACTCTAGATTTCCAGACTCCCTGCACCATGAAAAAAGTATCCATAAGACTATATTTAATTGCCTGATTGCTTTTACTACTTCTGAACCTTTCTGAATGTCTACATCTATTAGCATTTGAATTAATTTCAAAAAGTTCTTGTGCGAAACATCTGGCTCGTCCAATAAAGCTAACGACTTCCCCAATAACCGGCGGAACTTTTTTGGAACCAGCTCCTCTTTTAATAGATATTTTTCTATATACAGGGCTACTTTTTCACCCCCCCATTCTGAGAAAGATATTAAATCCGTACTATTACGTTCTTCATACTGAGTTACATTTAGCCTTACATTTTCATTCAAATCGCCACCAAAACAAATACATATTTCAATGGGGAAATTCTTATATTCTGAAGGTAGGTGTGTTGGTATGTATACCGTTATAATCTCATCTAAAGAAGGCTGCAGGTCTTGTACGGATCCACTATTCCAGTCCTTTCTCCCTAAATCACCACCCTTAACTGAGAATAAATAAACCTTACTGACCTCACCATCAATACTTCCATATGCAGCAATATCAACGCCATATTGCCGACTCCCTATCCCAGGTTTAGAAAAAACCTCTAACCCCATTTGTGACAATAAGTCTGGAAGTAGCGCATCAAGTTCATTTCGCTCATTAAGTGAAGCCAAGTACTCTCTAAGAATTAACTGCACTAATGACACCCCTCTACTCGGAATGCCCGCATCATATAATCAAGAGAATGTGGGTCTAGATTTTCAAGTGACGGAAATTCAATTGCATGCTCAATTTGCTGCAAAGGTATTTCTTGGCGAGATGAAGTTCCCTTTCCGTCACTCATGTAATGAACCGATTTATTACCGTATAGCAAGATTGACTTAGTGACCAGTTGACCAAATATTGAATTCTTTTCTGCTTCTTTTCTAGCGTCTGCCATAAGCTCACTAAAATACCTATGGTGGGTCGCTCTTTGGAGTTGTGATGGTCGTAATTCTGGTATGTTGGCTGCGGACTCTAATCCTTTATGATATTCATCTAATCTCGTAAGAACATTAGTCACAACTTGCTGGGAAGCCTCTCTTAATTTGGGTAATTCATTAACCAGGTACTGTTTAACACTACCGGAGTAACAAATTAACAATGGATTAAATAACAGCTCCTCAAATTCTTTGAGTTCATCATCCCTACAAAAGCCTATAAGCGATACAACGAAACTTGTTGCACTCACAGGTTTGGTGAACATCCAGCCGACCGCTTTTCTTGCTAAGAAAAGTGATTCACCAGCCTTAGAATCAAGTTGGCCTGGAGCCACACTCAAGCCAATATCGCTTCCTCTACATTGCTGAACTAGGTCATAAACAGCCCTGCCTAGAGCAATATCTCTTGCTAAAAACCACTTTGTAATGAGTATATTTAATGCCTCATTGTTCACTAATACGTCACGTGAGAAACTATTAAACACATCGATAGACAAATCAGCTTTATTCGTAATTAAAAGGCGCTCCAAAAGCAAGAGGGCCTCACCAAGATATCCTTTTTTTAGTAAACTCTGAAGTCCATAATCAATATTATTCAGAGTCCCTTTATTGTTTGGGTTAGTGTGCCGCAGAGAATTCAATAACAACTCCAAAATACATTTAGGAAGCCTTTCATGCTCTCGAAAAAACAACTCTGAGGCTGCATGTATTTCGTTCTCATTTCTTTCAACTAAAGCTAGTTTTATTAAACAATAGACTTCTTGTACTTTATTGTTATCGGCTAGATATAAAGAAAATGATGACTTTAAAATACCCTCAGATAATCGAGTATCATATTGGCGTTTAATAGTGCCGTCTAACGCCTCAACTGCATCTTCAACTAATAACAAGTCGTTGTTATAATTTATATTACCTAGTGCATATACAGCCTGTGTACATATTTTTATATTGTCATGTGTCGTTAATTCGACTGCTTTAGCCACCGATAATGGTAAATTCTGGCTTGACCACGCCTCCAAAGCAGGGGAAATAAAGTTTAGTGGCTCAAGTTCAGTAACGTTATGTATCGCAATATCTAATGCTTCT
>DBBV01000002.1 GCA_002292375.1 Methylococcaceae bacterium UBA975
CGGTTGGCCTTTGATAGTTGGTGGAGGCGGCGGGAATTGAACCCGCGTCCGCAAGCACTCCGCCCTCGGCTCTACATGCTTATCCTATAACTTTTGATTTAATTATTAGCTACCCGATAGGCTAGGAAGACCAATAACGATTTCGGTTAAGTTTTAGTATATCTGCCCCAAACAAGCGTCAATACGATCTTATGAGCTATGATGCCTGAGATGATCCGAAGATCGCTGGACGCATAAGCACGGCTCCAGTCAGACAGCAATCTACTGGTTCTTAAGCAGCGATTGCGTAGTTGTCGTCGTTTGCAACTATAATTTTTCAGATGTTTTACGAGATTCCTGAAAGCTCGGCATGCACCTAAGGTTTTGCTACTCACGTCGAAGCCAAGTCGCCCCCTTTGGTAATTGTTGGACACTATACCTGAGTAAAGGTTCGCACAACAGTAAATTAATGACGTTGGATAATTTAGGTAAAATTTAGCGTGCCATCTTTCGCTAGCTTGTTAATATTTAACGAGCGCTTTTGATAAAACGCTGCTTTTCACGTTGCCAGTCTTTTTCTTTCGAACTGGCGCGTTTATCGTGCAATTGTTTACCTTTAGCGGAACCAATTTCTAGTTTGACGCGGCCCTTCGACCAGTACATGGAAAGCGGCACGATGGTATAGCCTTTGCGTTCAACCAAGGCGACTAAGTTGATTAGCTCACGTCGGTTTAACAATAGCTTGCGTAGGCGAGTCTGTTCAGGGCTAATGTGTGTGGAGGCAGAAAGTAAGGGTGAGATATGCGCGCCGGATAACCATGCCTCTCCTTGTTTGATGATAATGTAACTTTCGGCCAATTGGACGCGGCCTTCACGAATGCTTTTAACTTCCCAACCTTCTAATACTAGACCTGCCTCAAAGCGTTGTTCGATAAAATAGTCATGCGTTGCTCTTTTATTGGAAGCAATGTGATTGCTGTTTGTTTTTTTCTTTTTTGATGTCATGGGCATATTCTATGCGAGCGACTGATTAGACGCTATAAAATAGCGTATTAACTTGGTTAATAATCCAACTTAGGTTAGTTTATTGTGGATAATAAAAGCACGATGGATACTATGAAAAAAACCTCACAACACGGGCAATGGTCATCGCGGATGGTCTTTATTTTGGCCGCTACCGGATCTGCAGTCGGTCTAGGTAATATTTGGAAATTCCCTTATATTGCGGGTGAAAATGGTGGTGGCGCATTTGTGCTGACCTATTTGTTGTGTATTTTAGTCATTGGCTTACCGATCATGATGGCTGAAATCATGTTAGGTCGTCGTGGACGGCAGAGTCCTATTAACACCATGCGTATTTTAGCGGCCGAGTCGAATGCGAGCGCCCTGTGGTCATGGTTGGGTTGGTTAGGCGTGGTTGCAGGGTTTTTGATTCTATCGTATTACAGTGTTATCGCCGGTTGGGCAATGGCTTATGTGGTGCGTGTTGCCTCAGGGGTTTTTGATGGTGCAACCGCTGATGGGGTGAGTCATATCTTTGGTGAATTTATCGCGGACCCTGAAAAATTATTGGCCTGGCATAGTTTGTTTATGATTATCACGATGCTGGTTGTGGCACGTGGTGTTAAAGGCCTTGAGCGAGCAGCTAAGTTTTTGATGCCAGCGTTAATTTTAATTTTAATTTTATTGGTAGGTTACTCGATGAATCAAGGGGCCTTTCAACAAGGGGTGTCATTCTTATTTAGTGCCGACTTTAGCAAAATCAACGCTGCTGGTGTGTTAACGGCAATGGGGCACGCCTTTTTTACCTTAAGTTTGGGTATGGGGGCAATTATGGTGTATGGCTCGTACTTGCCGGCACGTGTTTCAATTGGTTCGACCACAGTGATTATCGCATTAGCTGACACCGCGGTAGCCTTACTTGCCGGCTTAGCTATTTTCCCCATCGTTTTTGCGAACGGTTTAACACCAGCTAGTGGCCCTGGTTTAATCTTTCAAACGCTGCCGATTGCCTTTGGTCATATGGCTTATGGGGCATTTTTTGGCACCCTGTTTTTTCTATTGTTGGTGTTCGCCGCCTGGTCTTCCTCAATCTCCTTAATTGAACCGGCAGTAGCTTGGCTGGTGGAAAACAAGAAGATGAGCCGGATGCGCGCGTGTATCTGGGCAGGCTTATTAACTTGGCTGATTGGTATTGGTACCGTTTTATCGTTTAATTTGGCGGCTGACGTCACGATTTTTGGTCAAACCTTCTTCGATTTAATGGACTATTTAACGGCGAATATCATGTTGCCCTTGGGCGGTCTATGTATTGCCTTGTTTGCCGGTTGGGTGATGGCGGCAGACACAAGCGCTAGTGAATTGAATTTGCCGAATGATTATCTGTATAAGGCTTGGCGCTTTATTGTACGTTACGTATCGCCAGTAGCCGTTCTATTGGTATTTTTAAATGTTATTGGATTGATTTAACGGCATGCATAAAATTGAACGTAGTGCGCTGGTTAAACACTCAGCCCCGGATATGTATCAGCTAGTCAATGATGTTGCCTCATACCCGCAGTTTCTTAGCTGGTGCAAAACTAGTCGGGTAATAAGCGAAACGGACAATGAGATGCAGGCCGAGCTTGAAATTGCCTGGAAAGTGTTACACAAGGTGTTCAGCACACAAAACCAACTAGTTAAAGATGAAAGTATTCGTTTGAATTTATTATCAGGGCCTTTTAAATCGATGCACGGTGAGTGGCAATTTAAGCAGCTTCGGGAGAATGCCTGTAAAATAACCATGAATATCGAGTTTGAATTTAAAAGCTCAGTGAGTAATTTTGTCTTTAGTAGTATCTTTAACCAAATTTGTGGGTCGTTGATGGATGCCTTTATTAAACGGGCAGATAATATTTATGGATAACATTGAAGTCGCTTATGCGACACCTAAAAAACAATTAATTTTAACCCTAGCCTATCAAGATGGTGTGACTGTTCAAGCAGCGATACATGCATCAGGGATACTGGACCGATTTCCCGAGATTGATTTAGAAAAAAATTCAGTGGGTATTTTTAGTAAGCCTTGTAAATTAGATACGACCTTACGGAAAGGCGATCGCGTGGAAATATACCGTCCATTGATTGCTGATCCTAAAGAAGTTCGGCGTCAACGTGCGGAGGCAGGCAAAGTAACCAAAAAGGGTGCGCGTTCAGTTAATGAATAAAATGGCTTGAAATAACAAAGAAATCAATTATATTAACCAGTATGACATTTGATAATTCAAATAAGGCGTTTAATACCTCATCGTTTAATATCTCATTAAGTGGGGCGCTTGCACGTGCTGCGAGCAGTCAGCCAATCACCGTTCTTTGTTGTCTCCGACTGCTGCTTCGCAGCTAAATACTTATACAACCTGGCGAGGTCATACGCGACCATAAACTAATACAATAAACAGGTCATTATCCATGACAGTTGGAGTTTGAAATGAACAAAGAAAAACTAATAATATTTGATACCACCTTACGTGATGGCGAGCAAAGCCCGGGCGCAGCAATGACGCCTGATGAAAAATTACGCATAGCCAAAGCCTTAGAACGAATGAAAGTCGACGTGATTGAAGCGGGCTTCCCAGCGTCCAGTGAGGGTGATTTTATCGCTGTGCGAGACATCGCTAGGGCAGTTAAAGATAGCGTTGTTTGCGGTCTTGCACGGGCCAATGATTTTGATATCACACGCGCCGGTGAGGCTCTAAAAGACGCGAGTGCGTCGCGCATCCACACCTTTATTGCGACCTCGCCGTTACATATGCGTGAAAAGTTGCAGATGACACCGGACCAAGTGGTTGAGCAGGCGGTTAAATCGGTTAAGCTTGCGCGCCAGTATACCAATGATGTTGAATTTTCACCGGAAGACGCAGGCCGCTCAGAGCTTGATTTTTTGTGTCGGATTATTGAAGCGGCGATTAAAGCCGGTGCGACGACCATTAATATCCCTGATACGGTGGGCTATAACTTACCGCAACAATACGGCAATACGATCAAGCAACTGATTGAACGGGTACCTAACTCGGATCAAGCAATTTTTTCCACCCATTGCCACGATGATTTAGGTTTGGCCGTGGCTAATTCATTGGCGGGTGTTATGAATGGTGCGCGCCAAGTTGAGTGTTCGATCAATGGTTTGGGTGAACGAGCCGGTAATGCGGCGCTTGAAGAAATTGTGATGGCGGTGCGAACGCGACAAGACTTATTGCCTTGTGACGTGGGTTTAGATACCACTCAAATCATGACCTGTTCAAGACTGGTGTCAGGCATTACAGGGTTTGCGGTGCAACCGAATAAAGCCATTGTTGGTGCTAATGCCTTTGCTCACGAGTCTGGAATTCATCAGGATGGTGTTTTAAAAGCGCGTGAAACTTATGAAATCATGCGTGCTGAAGACGTAGGGCTTAGCTCTAACCGTTTGGTGTTGGGTAAGTTGTCTGGCCGCAGCGCGTTTAGAAACCGCCTTGACGAGCTTAATATTACAATTGATAGTGAACAAGAGCTTAATAAAGCGTTTCGTAAGTTTAAAGACTTGGCCGACAAAAAATCTGAAATTTTTGACGAAGATATCCAAGCCTTATTATCCGACTTTAAGATAGAAGAAAGTTTGGATGAAATGGTTAAGTTGGTGTCTATTAAAGCCTGTTCTGAAACCGGTGAGGTGCCTCAGTCTCATATCACTTTGATGGTTGATGACGAAGAAAAATCAGCCAGCAGCGACGGGGGTGGACCGGTGGATGCTAGCTTTAAGGCAATCGAAAAAATCATCGCTAGCCAAGCTAATTTGCAGCTGTATTCGGTGAGTAATGTAACTCAAGGTACCGATTCACTCGGTGAGGTGGCTGTTCGTTTGGAACGAGCAGGGCGTATCGTTAACGGCCATGGGGCAGATACCGATATTGTAGTAGCCTCGGCCAAGGCTTATATTAATGCTTTAAATCGATTACTGTCACCGACTAAACGGGTTCATCCACAAGCGTTTGATGGTATTTAACTGAACCGAATGAGAAGAGCCCGATTGAGTTCGGGCTTTTTTTTGTTTGCTATTTGACAGGGTCGTTTTCAGACAATAAAAAATGCGCCCTTGCCAAGGCAATAGGCTGTTGATCGTTATCTTGCCACGTTTTGATATTGCATAAGGCAATCCGACGGCCTAAACGGATAATCTCGCATTGTGAGTAGCTGCACTCGGAACGTCCAGGTAGCAGGTAATCGATCGAAAAATCAATGATTTTAGGAATGGTGACGAGTTCAATTTGCCAGAGCAAATGAAACAGCGCGGCGTTTTCCATAAAGCCTGCGATAGCCCCGCCGTGTAAGGCAGGAATAGCAGGGTTGCCAACGTTGCTTTGTTTAAAGGGGAGGCTGGATATGATGTTGCCGTTGACCAGCTTCGTTTGAACGCCGATAAAATTAGCATAAGGAATTAATTCCACTAAAGCGGCATCGTCCTGGTTTTCTTTTATGGCGTTAATTTTTTCAACTAAGTTCATTGTTTAGCCCACAGGGAACGCTTTATTAGATCGCATAAACGTAGCAAGCGCGGTGGCGATAGGTTTTTTACTATCTGTTGTAAAGACAGTGACACGACTAAAGGCGATAGAGTGCGTCATCTGGTAGCATTCTGCCACGGCGTATACGTCTTCGCCCGTTGCTGCAGGGCGACTGTAATCCACCCTTAAGTCGAGGGTAGCTAGAGCACGTAGGTTGTCCTGAGCTTGAAAAACCGATGCGCCACTGGCGGTATCAATTAAGGTGGTTATCGCGCCACCATGAATGACGCGGCTGATTGGGTCGCCAATAATCGCATCATTAAAAGGGAGTTTTAAGGTTACCGTGTTTTTTTCGGCGCTAACCAGTTGTATGCCAAGTTGTTTGGCATGCGGAGTTTGGTTCATCTTCTCTAAAAACGGATGGACCGGCATGTTAGTTTTTATCTTGGTCCCCAATCCCAATGGAACGTAGTGTTCTTTCAATAAAGCCAATTTCTCTTTTCTCGCGTTTAGGCACGTCAACCACTTCGGTGTTTATTGTCATGGGTTTAAACTCATTGCTGGGCTTAAAATTACCTTTGAGGTTGGCTAGTTTATCGCCATCAAAAATCACCGTAATACGCTCTCTTTCTTTTTCTTTACCGGCTTGGCTTAATGTATAAAAATAGTCCCAACGATTAGGGTGAAAGGGGTCTACTAATAACGGTGTACCGAGTAAAAATTTAACTTGACGTTTGTCCATGCCGGGTCGTAATTGGTCGACCATTTCTTGGCTTACCACGTTACCCTGTTTGACGTTTATCTTATACACACCGGGTAAATTGTCGGCAACCCCGACCATTTTTTCATTGAGTTCTTTAGCCGTTGCGCAAGCAATAAGCTGTGTGACAGGTAAAATAATTATAATTAGAATGAGAAGCTTTCGCATTTAGGTTCTTCTGTGTATGATTGGAAGCTTGAAATGATACCCTATATTATTATTTATTCCACCCTATTTTGAGGTACTAATGGAGTCCAAAGACATACGAGAAGCAGGTCTAAAAGTGACCTTGCCGCGTTTAAAAATTTTGAGCATGTTGGAAAGTGCTCAAAATAGGCACTTATCGGCCGAGGATATGTATAAAGCTTTATTAGAGGGTGGTGAAGAAATTGGCTTGGCGACTGTATACCGCGTGTTAACTCAGTTTGAGACGGCTGGGCTCGTTAGTCGGCACCATTTTGAAGGGGGGAATTCGGTTTTTGAGTTGAATCAGGGTGAACATCACGACCATATCTTGTGCGTTAAATGTGGCCGAGTCGATGAGTTTGTGGATGAGCTTATTGAGCAAAGACAGCGAGCGATAGCAGAAAAAATGAACTATCAAATGACGGATCATAGTTTGTATATTTACGGCGTTTGTTCTGCTTGTATAAAATCTAATTAAGGCGAGATTCGCCAAGCATTTCTTGCGCATGTGCTAAGGTCTTTTCAGATATCTGAACCCCGCCTAGCATCCGAGCAACTTCATTAATGCGCTCATCTAGTTCGAGTGATCGTATGTCAGTTTTTGTTTGCTGTTGCTCCTTATGTTTACTAACCAATAAGTGATGGTGCCCTTGAGATGCAACCTGAGGCAAATGCGTGACGCATATAACTTGTCGATTGATGGCGATATCACGCAAGCAAATACCGACTGTTTCAGCAACGCCGCCGCCAATTCCAGCATCAACCTCATCAAATACTAAAGTAGGGGTCGTGTTGCTTTGTGACGTGACGACTTGAATGGCGAGGCTGATGCGGGAAAGTTCACCGCCAGAGGCCACTTTATTAAGTGCGGAGGGGGGCATGCCCGGGTTAGTGGTCACCATAAAGGCGATCTCATCAAAGCCATTTTTTGTGGGTTGTGCTTGCGGATTATACGTTACCAAAATTTCTATTTTACCGTCAGGCAGACCCAGTGTTCTTAATGTTTTTGTAATGCTGTGGGCGAGCGCTGTGGCCGTATTTGCACGGTGCTGGTGTAAGGATTTTGCGGTGTCTACATACTGCGCTAAGGCGTTATCTATTTCAATTTGAATACGGCTTAATCGTTCGTCACGCTGTTCTAGCGCTTGGTAACGGGCGAGCAGTTGCTGGTAAGTGTCGGCAAGTTGTTGTGGTTCGATATGCAGTTTTCGCGCTAAATCATGTGCGGTGCTTAATTGCTTGTCCAGACTGTATAAAAGCTCAGGGTCATCGTCTAGCTGGTCGACTTTGTGGCGTAACTCGCGACTGGCTTCTTGAATTTGAATAAGGGCTTCTTTAATTTGTTCGCTGACCTCGCTAAAATCAGCCGACAGCTCGCTAAGAAGCTCTAAATCTGACACAGAATGACTTAATTGAGTGTGGATGGACTCGTGATCGCTTTCATACAGCGTATTTATTTGTTTTTCGCTAAGGGTGATGATCTTATTTATGTTGGCAGTTAGGGCGTGCTTTTCAACCAATTCGTCGTAATCAAGATCAAGTAAATCGCTTTGCTGCAACTCTTCTAGTTGATATTTAAGGAGTTGTTTTTCTTTCTCGTTGTCACTATTACCATCGGTTAGATCAAGTAACTCATCATTCAATCGTTTCCACTGTTGGTAAAGTTTTGTGCAGGCTTCAAGCAGCGTTTGGTCGTCCAATTGTGCATCGAGTAGCTGCCTTTGTTTATGGTTTTGCAGTAAATCCAAGTGTGCGTGCTGGCCATGGACGCTGATTAAGTGCTCGGCCAATTCTTGCAGTGTTTTTAAAGTGACTGCTTGGCCATTAATGAAGGCTCTAGATCGACCATCGGCGTTTACTGTGCGCCGTATCAAACAATCCAGTGGCTCGTCGATGTCATTGCGTTGCAGCCAGTTTTGTACCTGAGGCATCTGACAAATATCGAAATCTAACGTAATGTCTGCTTTGTCGACCCCTGGTCGTAATAGGCTTGCATCTGCGCGATCACCCAGGCAGAGCTTCATGGCGGTAAGTAAGATGGACTTACCCGCGCCCGTTTCTCCGGTCAATACGGTCATGCCTTGGTTTAACTCAAGGCTTAGCTTGTCGACGACGGCAAGCCCTTTTATGTCGATGGTCTTTAACATAGGCGGCTAAGCTTGTGGACTTCTACTCCAGCCCAATTTTGCTCGTAAAATATTAAAAAAGTCATGATCGGTTGGGTGTAATAAACTGATTTTGTTATCGAATCGGCGGATGTTAATAAAGTCTTCTTCTAATAAGTCTGGAAGAATAACGTTATCACAGGTTAGCTGCGCTCGGTGCTTATCACGTTGACTAAACTTTATTCCGATTAAACTTTTGCCATCAACGACTATCGGTCTGTTGCTTAAAGTGTGCGGGTTAATGGGGACTAACACCATTGCGTCAAGCGATGGGTGCATCAATGGGCCGCCACCCGATAAAGCATAAGCGGTTGAACCTGTTGGTGTGGCTATAATTAAGCCATCTGAGCGCTGCGCATTGACGAATTTGTCGTCAACGTAGGTCTCTATATCAATCAATCCGGGTGATTTTAAACGATGAAGAGCGACCTCGTTAAACGCCGATTGTTCGTGAATAACAGTCTGCTCACGAATGATTTGAGTGTTTAAAATAATACGTTCTTCTTTGCGGTATTGGCCCTCGAGTACCTGCTTTAGTTTGCTGCTGATATCTTCGGGTGAGATGTCAACTAAAAAACCAAGTCGCCCCAGGTTGATGCCGATCAAAGGCACCTGTTGATTGACTAAGGCCCTAGCGGCTGATAATAAGGTACCGTCGCCACCGATTGACATCACTAAATCGCAGTGTTCAGCGAGCTCATCTATATGAATGATTTGTTCGCTTGAAAACTCTATATGACGAGCTGTTTCATGGTCGACATAGACGCTGACGCCAAATTGTTTGAGTAATTTATGAAGAATCAGAAGGGTCGGTGTTATGTCGGTCGCGTCCGGTTTGCAGATCAGTCCGATGCGTTTAAATTTGGTGTTCATAAGTCCCCTTAGTTTGACGACAAAATTTTACACCAGGTAAGGTCTTTTGCGCTGACATTAATAAATATAACTTCAATCGTGTTTTTTAGCGCTCTGACTTGTTGAGTGCCGAAAATAGTCATAATATAAACGTTATGCATAGGCTAAACCAAGAACTTAATGAACGTTCTCGACAGTTATTGAAATTGTTGGTCGAACGTTATATATCGGATGGGCAACCTGTAGGCTCGGCCTCGCTATCGCGTGATAAAAGTTTAGGGGTTAGTTCTGCGACTATTCGGCATGTGATGGCGGATTTAGAAAACTTAGGCCTGATACATTCACCACATACCTCGGCTGGGCGAATCCCTACAAATAAGGGTTACCGTTTTTTTGTGGATTCACTGCTAACGGTCCAACAACCCGAGCAGCAATTGCTAAAACAGCTAAAAATTAATGTCGGGCAACAGCAAGGACGCAGCCAAGTCATTGCTTCGGCTTCGCAGTTGTTGTCTGGCATCACGCACCTCGCTGGTGTGGTCAGTTTGCCTAAGCGTGAGGCGGCGAGCTTTCGACAAATCGAGCTTATGCCATTATCAAAAAGCCGCGTGTTGGTTATCCTTGTGACCAATGACGATGAAGTCCATAACAAGGTGATCCAGACGCCCCGAGAATTTACACCGTCTGAATTGCAATGCGCGGCGAATTATTTAAACTCATTATTTGGCGGGCAAAGCTTACGCCAAGTAAAAACGATCATTGCGCAAGAAATGTCCGAAACGCGTCAGCAAATGAATCAAATGATGATTGACGCAATCAATCTCGCTCATCAAAGTGTGGGTGATGATTTGCAGTCAGACGACCTTGTATTATCGGGCGCTACTAATTTAATGGACTTTCAGGAGCTAAGTGATATCAGTAATATGCGTCACTTATTCGATGCCTTCAGTCAAAAACAAGAGATTATTCAACTGTTAGACCGTTGTATGCAGGCAGAAGGTGTGCAAATTTTTATTGGCGATGAATCAGGCTACCAGGTATTTGGTGACTGCAGCTTAGTAACAGCCCCATACACCGTTGATAACGAAACAGTTGGTGTGTTGGGTGTGATAGGGCCCACTCGGATGGCGTATGACAAGGTGATACCCATGGTTGATATTACGGCAAAAGTTTTGGGCGAAGCCTTGAAATCGTAAAATAAAACACCATCTAGCTAAATAATCACGCCGTTTTGCTTTGTAAGTCAAACAACGGCACGACAGTAAATTTCTATAAAACATTAAAGAGGGCAAATGTATGGGATCTGAAGATCAGACAGACCAGCAACAGACACAACAGTCGAGTATTGATAACGAAGAGGGCTTGGTCGAGGGTGGAATCGATGAGATTACAGTCGAAGAAGGTGAAGTAACGGAGCAAGATTTGCAAGCTAGTTTAGAGGCTGCCAATGCACGTGCAGATGAAAATTGGGAAAAACTATTGCTTGCAACCGCAGAAGTCGAAAATATTCGCCGCCGTACACAAAAAGACATTGAAAAAGCACACCGTTTTTCAGTTGAAAAGTTTGCCAAAGATTTATTGCCAGTCCTCGATAGTTTGGAAATGGGTTTGGCAGCGAGTGAAGGCGTCGCCGGAGATGTGGCTGCTATTAGGGATGGCATGGAGTTAACCCATAAACAATTGATTTCAGCATTACAAAAATCCGGTGTGGATGTTGTGGACCCTGAAGGCCAGACATTTAACCCAGACTTGCATCAAGCGATGTCGGTCGTGCCGAGTCCAGATCATGAGCCAAACACAGTGATGCAAGTTTTTCAAAAAGGTTATACCTTGAGTGGCCGTTTATTACGCCCTGCAATGGTCATCGTTTCACAAGCCACACCACCCGCAGGAACGAAGAAAATCGACGAACAGGCTTGAATAATGAATTCAACGCCCCATATCGTAACTATCAACAACTAATGATTAAATTTTGGAGACAATCACATGGCTAAAATTATTGGCATAGATCTAGGAACAACTAACTCGTGCGTCGCTGTACTCGACGGTGGCACAGCTAAAGTACTTGAAAATAGCGAAGGTGCTAGAACCACGCCTTCTATCGTTGCGTTTACAACTGAGGGCGACGTATTAGTTGGTCAATCAGCTAAGCGACAAGCAGTGACCAACCCGGCAAATACTGTTTTCGCATCAAAACGCCTAATCGGCCGTAAGTTTACGGACGATGTTGTACAAAAAGACGTAAGCATGGTGCCGTATAAAATCTTAAAAGCTGATAACGGCGATGCTTGGATAGAAGCCCAAGGCAAAAAATTGGCACCGCCTGAAATTGCCGCGCGTATTCTAATGAAACTTAAAAAAGACGCAGAAGCGTATTTGGGCGAAACAGTAACTGAAGCAGTGATTACTGTCCCGGCCTACTTTAATGACTCGCAACGCCAAGCGACTAAGGATGCTGGCAAAATTGCGGGCCTAGAAGTTAAACGTATCATTAACGAACCAACGGCTGCAGCATTGGCCTATGGCATGGATAAAAAAGCAGGCGACAGAACCATCGCCGTTTACGATTTAGGTGGTGGTACGTTTGACGTTTCTATTATCGAAATTGCAGAAGTTGATGGTGAGCATCAGTTTGAAGTGTTGTCGACCAATGGTGATACGTTCCTAGGTGGTGAAGATTTTGATATGCGTATTATTGATTTCTTAGCCGATGAGTTTAAGAAAGAAAACTCAGTTGATCTGCATAATGACCCATTAGCGCTGCAACGTTTAAAAGAAGCAGCCGAAAAGGCCAAAATAGAGTTGTCTTCTAACCAGCAAACGGATGTGAATTTGCCCTACATCACAGCGGATGCAACAGGCCCTAAACATTTGAATGTTAAATTGACACGTGCCAAATTAGAATCGCTCGTTGACGAATTGGTGCAACGAACGGTTGCACCGTGTGAAATGGCGATTAAAGATGCTGGTTTATCGACCGCTGAAATTGACGATGTGATCTTGGTTGGTGGGCAAACACGTATGCCGTTAGTACAATCAGTTGTCGCTAAACTGTTTGGTAAAGAGCCGCGTAAAGACGTTAACCCAGATGAAGCAGTTGCCGTTGGTGCGGCGATTCAAGCGGGTGTTTTAGCCGGTGATGTTAAAGACGTGCTACTGCTTGATGTAACGCCGTTATCACTCGGTATCGAAACCATGGGCGGGGTGATGACTAAATTGATCGAAAAAAACACCACGGTTCCAACCAAGGCTGCGCAAACGTTCTCAACCGCTGATGATAATCAAACGGCTGTTACTGTGCATGTAATGCAAGGTGAGCGTGAAATGGCCTCAGGGAATAAATCATTAGGCCGTTTTGATCTGCAAGATATTCCACCGGCACGCCGTGGCACGCCTCAAATCGAGGTATCTTTTGACATAGACGCGAACGGTATTTTAAACGTATCGGCAAAAGATAAAGCAACGGGTAAAGAACAATCTATCGTCATTAAAGCGTCCAGTGGTTTATCCGATGAAGAAGTCGAGCAAATGATCAAAGACGCCGAAATTCATGCCGATGAAGATAAAAAGTTGCATGAACTAGTGACCGCTAGAAACCAAGCAGATGGCATGATTCACGCAACCGAAAAAACGCTTGAAGACATGGCGGATAAAGTTGATGAAAACGAAAAAGCTGAGATTGAAACAGCAATGGAATCCCTTAAAGAAGCGATTAAAGGTGATGACAAGGCGTTGATTGATGAAAAAACCGAAGCATTAACGGCATTGTCTGGTAAATTAGCTGAAAAAATGTATGCTGACGCGGGTGCCGCCGAAGGCGAAACAAGCGCTGACACTCAAGAATCAGACTCTAATGCGAAGCAAGATGACGTTGTTGATGCTGAATTTGAAGAAGTTAAAGACGATAAAAAGTAAACACGGCAGCTTTTTTACACATTAAACCCCAGCCCGTTTTGGGCTGCGACATGGCCGCCGATTTATCGGTGGCTTTGACGTATTCAAGATTTGAGAATTATGGAAAAAGAAGATTTTTATAAAGTATTAGAAGTTTCTCGTAATGCCAGTGAGCGCGAAATTAAAAAAGCCTACCGTCGCTTGGCGATGAAATATCACCCCGATAGAAATTCGAATGATGCTAATTCTGAAGAACGGTTTAAGGTTATCCAAGAAGCCTACGGCGTACTGAGTGACGAGCAAAAACGTGCGGCGTATGATCAATTTGGACACGCGGGGGTCGATCAATCGAGAGGCGGCGGTTATAGCGACGACTCCTTTAGTGATGTCTTTGGTGATGTGTTCGGTGATATATTTGGCCGCAGCGGTGGTGGTGGAGGTCGTCGCAGCCAAGTAACGCGTGGCGCAGACTTGCGTTATAACTTTGAAATGACCCTTGAAAATGCGGTCTCTGGTATGGAGACAAAAATTAAAATCCCTACCTCGGTCAGTTGTAGCGGATGTAAAGGTTCGGGTTCTAAGACAGGTGCCACGGCTATTTGTACAACCTGTGCAGGTCATGGTCAGGTTCGTATGCAGCAAGGGATGTTTTCCGTACAGCAAACCTGCCCAACGTGTCGTGGGGGCGGTTCGGTTATTAAAGACCCTTGTGGTCAATGCCGTGGTACAGGTAAAACGAAAGAGCAAAAGACCTTGTCGGTTAAAATTCCTGCTGGTGTGGACACCGGTGACCGCATTCGCTTAGGTGGTGAAGGTGAGGCGGGTGATCACGGCGGTCCAGCGGGTGATTTGTATGTACAAGTGAGTGTTCGGGATCACGCTATTTTTACCCGCGATGGTGCTGATTTATACTGTGAAATGCCAATAAGCTTTGCTGTGGCTGCCCTGGGTGGAGAGTTGGAAGTACCTACCTTATCTGGAAAAGTGAAATTAAAGATACCGGCTGAGACACAAACAGGCAAAATGTTCAGATTACGGGGCAAAGGCGTTAAACCCGTTCGAGGCGGAGCAGTGGGTGACCTCATGTGTCGTGTTAATGTCGAAACACCGGTTAATTTAACCTCTGAGCAAAAGCATTTGATTGAACAACTCGAAACATCATTTAAGACCGGCGGTACACACCATAATCCGCAAGAACATTCTTGGCTTGATGGGGTTAAAAGTTTTATCGATAAAATTAAGTCTTAATACGGAGATCATAATGGCAAATATCGCAATATCAGGCGCTAGTGGGCGTATGGGGCTTAATTTAATTAAGGCTTGCTTGCTGAACCCATCAGCCTCACTAGGTGCAGCCATTGAGCATAAGGATGCTGCATCCTTAGGTAAAGACGTGGGTGATATAGCCGGCCTAGACGCGCAAGGTTTACAAGTAAGCGCGGATTTACAGTCTCAGCTGCCCAATGTTGATGTATTGGTCGATTTTACACGCCCCGATGCATGTATACAGAAATTGGCTCTGTGCGAAGCTAACAATAAAGCCATGGTGATTGGCACCACAGGTTTTAGCAATGAGCAAAAGGCGCTTATCGAAAAAGCGTCTAGATCTATTCCGATTGTGTTTTCACCCAATATGGGTATTGGTGTTAATGTCACGCTAAAGCTGCTTGAATTGGCAGCCAAAGCAATCGGTGACTCGGTTGATATTGAAGTTATTGAGTCGCATCACCGACATAAGGTTGATGCACCGTCGGGTACGGCGCTGCGTATGGGTGAAGTGGTCGCTGAAGCCATGGGTAAGCGGCTTGATGAATGCGCTGTCTATGCCCGTGAGGGTATTACGGGTGAGCGGGTAGCCGGGACGATTGGCTTTTCGACGATCAGAGCGGGTGATATCGTAGGTGAGCATACGGTCATGTTTGCCGATGAAGGTGAGCGCATCGAAATTAGCCATAAAGCAACTAGCCGCATGACATTTGCTACCGGTGCAATACGAGCAGCGTGCTGGGTCGCGGCACAACCGGCTGGTTTGTACGATATGCAGGATGTTCTTGGCTTGAAAGAATAAATGCCACTAGCACAGTTGGTATTTTCTGTTAATATCCTATTTTAGAGCGTTGTTTGTTGGTCTAATTAAGCGGCCAACAAACAGTGTCAGACGGTCGTTCTCTGTTAACAGAAGCTTTAAATAAAGCGCTACGCAATAGATAAAAGATACTAAAAATATCTGGGCTAGTAAACGTTAATAACGAGGCCGAGCAAAACAAAAAAGCAACCAACACGGTAACACTATGTCAAAAAATATAAAAAAATACGTGCTAATAGGCGCAGGTCCTGCCTCAGTTAGAGCTGCTGAAACACTTCGTAAAGCGGATGCTGATTGCTCAATAACGATGATAGGCCTAGAAGCCGAGTCACCGTATTCACGGATGGCTTTACCGTACTATCTAAGTGGCATGATCAAAGACACAGGGACTCACTTACGAAAAACGGATGGTCATTTCGAAGGTTTGCGAATAAACCACATCCAGGCCAAAGTAGAAAAGGTGGACTCTAGCCATAATCAAGTAACGCTTGATAATGGCGATGTATACGACTACGACAAATTAATGATTGCCACGGGTTCACGGCCAGCAAAATCCCCATTCCCCGGGGCTGATAATAAAGGCGTGCTTAACTGTTGGACTTTAGCCGACGGTAGAAAAATTCTGGACACCATAAAGCCCGGTTCAAAAGTAGCCTTATTAGGGGCAGGTTTTGTAGCCTCAATTATCGTTGAAGCGATGCTAAAGCGTAAAGTTGATTTGACCGTTATGCTCGGACGTACTGGCTTTATGGTCAGCCGGATGATGGATGAAACTGCGGGTAAAATGATCCAGTCTTGGTGTGAGAGTAAAGGTGTGTCAATGATACTGCCTAGTAGCATTAAGTCGATAGAGCCAGGTCCTGCATTAAAAAGAGATGACGACAGCTTGACTGAGTTTGACCTGATTATTGTAGCGACAGGGGTGTATTCAAATATTGAATTCTTAGAAGGCAGTGGGATAAAAACGGATAACGGTATTTTGGTTGATGCTAGCTTAAGGACCAATGTTGATAATATCTACGCGGCCGGTGATGTTGCCCAAGGTGTTGATTTTTCAACGGGCGGACAAGCGGTGCATGCCATTCAGCCTACTGCCGTTGACCATGGTCGAATCGCGGCGGTTAATATGATGGGCGGATCGGCTAAATATAAAGGCAGCTTGAGTATGAACGTGTTGGATACAGCGGGCTTGGTGTCGACCTCCTTTGGTAGTTGGGGGGGCGTTGAAGGCGGTGAAACAGCGACCTTACTCGATAAAGAGGGTTATAAATACGTTCGTTTAAACTTTAAAGATGACTTGTTGGTAGGTGCTATCACCGTAGGGCGTACAGATTTTATTGGTGTGATGCGTGGGTTGATCCAGTCAGAAGTGCATTTAGGTGATTGGAAAGAAAAGTTGATTGAAGACCCAACGCTAGTGATGAATGCTTATCTGGCTAAATCCTTGGACGTTGCCTAATTAAAAGCGTTAAATTTGCGCGTGTTGGATTGGACAGGATGGTACTAAATCCAGTAAAATTCACAGTCATACATATTAACAATCAAAACGGGTAGTGCCAGCTAGGCTCTTCCCGTTTTGCATATCTAAAGGTGGTGTAATTTGTCTGATATAGCGATATTGGTTCTCGAAGACGGTAGTGTCTTCCCAGGTATATCCATTGGCGCCCAAGGGCTGACCACGGGTGAAGTCGTTTTTAATACCTCGATGACGGGTTACCAAGAAATATTAACCGATCCGTCGTACTCTCATCAAATAGTCACATTAACATACCCGCATATCGGCAACGTTGGTGTAAATGAGGAAGACGAAGAATCGACAGCGATTCATGCGCGAGGCTTAGTGATTAGGGATTTGCCTATGGTGGCCAGTAATTGGCGCTCAACGGAATCTTTAAGTGATTACTTGCAACGCCACCATGTTGTGGCTATCGCGGATATAGACACCCGAAAGTTAACCCGCTTGTTGCGTGAAAAAGGCGCACAACGTGGTTGTATCATTGCCGGCCCAGAGGTTGATCAAGCCCTAGCGCTGGAAACAGCTAAAGAGGCGCCGTCGTTAAAAGGCTTGGATCTGGCGCAACTTGTCACAACAAAGAAGGCCTACCCATGGACTTCATCGATTTGGCAGCATAAAAACCAACTACCTAAAGCAGACAATAAACAGGCTTATAAAGTAGTGGCTTATGATTTTGGTGTGAAGCGTAATATTTTAAACTTATTGGTCGAAGCAGGGTGTAGCGTTCAAGTCGTGCCGGCTAAAACACCGGCAGCTGAGGTGTTAGCCATGTCACCGGACGGTGTGTTTTTATCTAATGGTCCAGGTGATCCTGAACCCTGTGATTATGCAATTACAGCCATTCAGGAAATTTTAGCGCAAAAAACCCCCGTATTCGGTATCTGCTTGGGTCATCAATTATTGGCTCTAGCGAGTGGCGCGAAAACAATAAAAATGAAGTTTGGTCACCACGGTGCTAACCACCCAGTACAAGATTTGGCGAGCAAGCGGGTGTTCATTACCAGCCAAAACCACGGTTTTGCCGTGGATAGCGCAAGCTTACCGGCTAATTTGAAAGCAACACATGTCTCTTTGTTTGATCAAAGCTTGCAAGGAATAGAGCGCACCGACTGCCCAGCATTTAGCTTTCAAGGTCATCCAGAAGCTAGCCCGGGGCCGCAAGATATTGTGTGCTTATTTGAACAATTCACGGCGATGATGCAATCGCATAAAAAATTATAAAAGACGACTATGCCAAAAAGAACCGACATTAAATCAATATTATTGATAGGCGCAGGCCCGATTGTCATTGGTCAAGCGTGCGAGTTTGATTATTCCGGAACTCAGGCGTGTAAAGCCTTAAGAGAAGAGGGTTACCGAGTTATTCTGGTAAACTCCAATCCTGCTACGATTATGACCGACCCGGAAACGGCGGATGCTATTTATATCGAACCGGTGGACTGGCAAACGGTTGAAAAAATCATCGAAAAAGAAAAGCCGGACGCAATATTACCAACGATGGGTGGGCAGACAGCACTCAATTGTGCGCTTAATTTAGATAAGCATGGGGTGTTAAAAAAACATAATGTCGAACTAATAGGCGCATCAAAAGAAGCCATTGATAAGGCAGAAGACCGCGACCTATTTAAGCAAGCGATGACTAAGATTGGGTTGGCAACGCCACGTTCTTTTGTCGCCCATAATATGGATGAGGCTTTCAAAGCTCTAGAGGACATTGGATACCCAACGATCATTCGACCCTCTTTTACTATGGGCGGTAGTGGTGGCGGGATTTCCTATAACCGTGAGGAGTTCGTCGAAATTTGTACCCGTGGTTTGGACTTATCGCCAACCAATGAACTGCTGATTGAAGAGTCAGTATTGGGTTGGAAAGAATATGAAATGGAAGTGGTGCGCGACCATAAAGATAACTGCATCATCATTTGTTCGATAGAAAACTTTGATCCCATGGGAGTGCATACAGGTGACTCAATTACCGTTGCACCTGCGCAGACCTTAACCGATAAAGAATATCAAATGTTAAGGAATGCCTCGATCGCGGTATTAAGAGAAATTGGCGTTGATACCGGTGGTTCAAACGTACAATTTGCAATTAACCCAGAAAATGGCGACATGATCGTCATTGAAATGAACCCACGTGTCTCACGTTCATCGGCCTTGGCATCTAAAGCCACTGGTTTTCCGATTGCCAAAGTAGCGGCTAAATTAGCGGTTGGCTATACTTTGGATGAACTCAGTAATGAAATTACCGGTGGGGCCACGCCCGCATCGTTTGAGCCATCTATCGATTACGTTGTCACCAAAGTGCCGCGTTTCACGTTTGAAAAATTCCCATCGGCAGACGACCGTCTAACGACTCAGATGAAATCAGTAGGTGAAGTGATGGCAGTCGGTCGCACCTTTCAAGAGTCTTTGCAAAAAGCATTGCGCGGCCTTGAAACAGGCATGAACGGGCTTGACCCGATCGTTGACCTTAATGATGAAAATGTCGACAGTGTGTTGCGCTATGAAATTCAACAACCGGGTGCTGACCGTATTTGGTATTTAGCCGATGCGTTTCGACGCGGCTTTGGTTTGGCGAGTATCTTTGATCAAACTAAAATCGACCCATGGTTTTTAGTTCAGATAGAAGACCTGGTAAATGAAGAAAACGCACTCGCTGGAATCAGCATCGATGATGTAGATTACCCACTGATGTGGCGTTTAAAACGTAAAGGTTTTTCTGATGCACGTTTGGCTAGCTTATTAAACACAGATGAAGCTAGTGTCAGGGATGCTCGCCACGCCCTGGCTATTCGTCCAGTATACAAACGTATTGACTCATGTGCCGGTGAGTTTGCCTCGCCGACGGCCTATATGTACTCAACTTACGAGGTTGAATGCGAAGCGGCACCGACTGATCGTGAAAAAATCATGGTATTGGGCGGCGGTCCTAACCGTATTGGTCAAGGCATCGAATTCGATTACTGCTGTGTTCATGCGGCGCTAGCACTGCGCGAAGACGGGTATGAGACGATTATGGTTAACTGTAACCCAGAAACCGTGTCAACAGATTTTGATACCTCTGATCGCTTGTATTTTGAACCGTTAACACTGGAAGATGTGCTTGAAATTGTAGCCGTTGAAAAACCCAAAGGAGTGATAGTACAGTATGGCGGACAAACGCCGCTTAAATTGGCTGATGCACTACAAGCAGCCGGTGTGCCGATCATTGGTACCTCGCCTGACTCTATCGACTTGGCAGAAGACCGTGAACGTTTCCAGCAATTAGTTACTCGCTTAGGCTTATTGCAACCGCCTAATAGAACGGCACGTGATCCCGAATCAGCGATTTTGTTAGCCGAAGAAATTGGTTACCCCTTAGTTGTTAGGCCATCCTATGTATTGGGCGGACGAGCAATGGAAATCGTCTACAAAGAGTCCGAGTTGCGTACGTATATGCGCGAAGCAGTGAGCGTGTCGAATGATTCGCCGGTGTTGTTAGACCGTTTTCTAGACGACGCTATTGAAGTGGATGTGGACGCGATATATGACGGCAAGGATTTGCTCATTGGCGGCATCATGCAGCACATTGAACAAGCAGGGGTGCATTCCGGTGATTCCGCCTGTTCCTTACCGCCGTATGATCTGAGTCAGGACATACAAGACAGAATGCGGGTTCAAACCAAGCAGTTAGCGCAAGAATTAGGTGTGTTGGGCCTGATGAATATCCAGTTTGCTATTAAAGGTGAGGATATTTATATTTTAGAGGTTAACCCACGGGCATCAAGATCGGTACCGTTTGTGTCTAAAGTAACCGGTTACCCGCTGGCTAAGATTGCAGCACGTTGTATGGCAGGTATGTCATTAGTCAGTCAAAACGCTACACTGGAAATTGTGCCAGACTACTTTTCGGTTAAAGAATCCGTTTTCCCATTCGTTAAGTTCCCAAATGTCGATCCGTTATTAGGCCCAGAGATGAAGTCGACCGGTGAGGTAATGGGGGTAGGCGATACCTTTGGTGAGGCGTTTGGTAAATCGCAACGGGCGGCAGGTATCGAATTATCTAACGAAAATAAAGTGTTGTTTAGCGTCAGAGAGGCTGATAAAGCAAAAGTACTAGAACTGGCTCAAACCTTGTTAGCGCGTGGCAAAGAAATCCTTGCAACACGGGGTACGGCAGCAGCGTTACATGCGGCTGGTATTGCCTGTACGGTGGTCAATAAGGTTAATGAAGGGCGCCCGCATATTGTGGATATTATTAAGAATGAAAGCATTCAACTCGTGGTCAACACGACCGAGGGTAAGCAAGCGATAACGGATTCGTTTTCAATTCGTCGTGAGTCGTTACAAAACAAAGCGACCTATTGCACCACCATGGCAGGTGCAAAAGCGACCATTGATGCGCTTTCGGATATTAGTGTGAAAGAAGTCAGAGAGCTTCATGCTTTGCAGTTACGTAATCAAACAGTTAGTTAAGTTTAGGAGTTGATGATGAGTAAAGTTCCGTTAACAAAAAAAGGCGCTGAAAGATTACAAGAAGAGTTGGACCTCTTGAAAAACCATAAACGCCCAAAAATTACCGCGGCAATAGCTGATGCGCGTGCGCATGGCGACTTAAAAGAAAACGCAGAATATCACGCGGCGCGTGAAGAGCAGGGCTTAATGGAAGCCAGGGTCAGAGACATTGAAAGTAAATTGGGCAATGCACAAATTATTGATATAACGACCTTAACCGTCACCGGCAAGGTGGTATTTGGTTGTACGGTTGAGTTGGAAAATATAGAAACAGAAGAAGTGCGTATTTACACCATAGTAGGCGAAGATGAGGCGGATATTAAAAACAACCTAATATCATACGCGTCACCACTCGCTAAGGCATTGATCGGTAAAGAGGAAGGTGACGTTGCCGAAGTTCATGCGCCGGCAGGCCTTATCGAATACGAGATAACTGTCGTACGTTACGAATAAGCGTTTTTGTCGGGGTTTTGCCGGTAAAAAACAGCTACAAAGCCGATAGTTTGAACGATATCTGCGTTTGTTTTAGTAGCAATGTCTTGGATGGTTTTGCTTTTCTCATCGCGATCAGCCGCTGAAATTTTCACCTTGATGAGTTCGTGGTGATTAATCGCCACTTCAATTTCATCGAGCACGGTCGCTGTCAGGCCTGATTGTCCGAGACGAACGACTGGTTTTAAGCTATGGGCGGCGCTTTTTAATGTTTTCTTTTGTTGGTTTGTTAATGACATAAGGTATTTGGTTGAAGCTAAGTTAGGTCGCGCATTTTACACCTAAAGCGAGTTTAGGCGGAGAATTTCATGTTGCTAAACAGTTAATTCACTCTGTAACGCATGACTATTATTGACACAAGAATGGCAAAAAATAAAAAACAACAATGGCTTGATGAACATTTTAATGACGAATACGTCAAAAAAGCCCAGCAAATGGGCTTGCGTTCGCGCGCGGTTTTTAAGCTAGAAGAAATAGACAAAAAAGATAAATTAATTCGGGCGAATCATATCGTTGTGGATTTGGGTGCAGCGCCGGGTGGTTGGTCAGAATACGCAATTAAAAAAGTTAAACCTAAGGGCCAGGTTATCGCGTTAGATTTATTAGCGATAGAGCCGATAGAGGGCGTTGACTTTATTCAGGGCGACTTTAGTGATGATGCAGTGTTTAGCCAGTTACAAGCATTAATAAACAACAAACCAGTTGACGTGGTGTTATCAGACATTGCGCCCAATATGAGTGGAAGTAAAGGAATTGACCAACCGAAGTCGATGTATTTGGCTGAGTTGGCGCTAGACTTTGCGATAAATAGTTTAAGCAGGCAAGGGGTGTTTTTAATAAAATTGTTCCAAGGCGAGGGCTTTGATCAATACCTTGCAAGCGCTAGAAAGGTGTTTAACACGGTGCTTATTCGCAAACCTAAAGCTTCTCGTGCACGCAGTCGAGAGGTATACCTTTTGGCTAAAGGCTTGAAATTGTAGTAATCTATCCCCATATTGAAAATGAACGAATTGCCTTAACAATAGTCACTGTACAAGTCACTATTACAAATATAACTTAGGAGCGTTACCTTGAACGAGATGGTTAAAAACATAATTATGTGGGTGGTAATAGCCTTTGTGTTGATGTCTGTGTTTAATAATTTTGGTGGACAACAACAAAAAAACAATACGTTAAGTTACTCACAATTTATTAACTCCGTTAACGCTGGGCAAATCAGTAAAGTATTTATCGATGGGCCAACGATTGTAGGCCAAACCTCAAACGGTGACCGCTTCACTACACGTAGTCCTGGGGATATTCACTTAGTGGATGACCTTTTGAAAAATGGCGTTGAAATTACCGCCAAAGAACCAGAGCAGCAATCAATGCTGATGTCGATCCTGATCTCTTGGTTCCCCATGTTATTGCTAATAGGCGTATGGATTTTCTTTATGCGTCAGATGCAAGGTGGTGGTGGTGCTGGTGGCCGTGGTGCGATGTCGTTTGGCAAAAGCAAAGCCAAATTACTGTCTGAAGATGACATCAAAGTGACCTTTGATGACGTGGCCGGTGTGCAAGAGGCTAAAGAAGAAGTGTCAGAAGTGGTCGATTTCTTAAAAGACCCGAGTAAATTTCAAAAACTGGGTGGTTTGATTCCGCGCGGTATTCTTATGTCAGGCTCACCGGGTACGGGTAAAACCTTGCTCGCTAAAGCGATTGCTGGTGAAGCTAAAGTGCCGTTTTTTAGTATTTCAGGCTCTGATTTTGTAGAAATGTTTGTCGGTGTGGGTGCGTCACGTGTCCGAGATATGTTTGAGCAAGCTAAAAAGAGCGCGCCTTGCATTATCTTTATCGATGAAATTGATGCCGTAGGTCGCTCTCGTGGTATTGGTATGGGCGGTGGTAACGATGAACGTGAACAAACGTTAAATCAGTTATTGGTTGAAATGGATGGGTTTTCTGGCAATGAAGGTGTCATCGTGATTGCGGCGACTAACCGTCCCGATGTATTAGACCCTGCGCTACTTCGCCCGGGCCGATTTGATCGACAAGTGGTGGTTCCACTCCCTGATGTAAGAGGGCGTGAACAAATCCTTAAAGTACACATGAAAAAGGTGCCACTTGCGGATAACGTTAAGCCGGCCATTATCGCTAGGGGCACGCCAGGCTTTTCGGGTGCGGATTTGGCCAACTTAGTTAATGAAGCCGCATTATTCGCAGCACGGGCGAATAAAAAAACGGTTGATATGAACGACATGGAAAGCGCTAAAGACAAAGTGATGATGGGTGCGGAACGCCGTTCGATGGTAATGACTGAGGAAGACAAAAGATGTACCGCGTATCATGAGTCCGGACACGCCATTGTTGGTCGACTGGTTCCTGAACATGACCCTGTATACAAAGTGACTATTATTCCGCGAGGTCGTGCATTAGGTGTCACCATGTTTTTACCGGAACGCGATCATATTAGTATCAGTAAGCGCAAATTAGAAAGTCAACTGTCAAGTTTGTACGGTGGTCGATTGGCAGAAGAAATAATTTTTGGCGCCGAAGCGGTAACAACCGGTGCGTCTAACGATATTGAACGTGCTTCGTCGATTGCTAGAAACATGATAACCCAATGGGGTTTTTCAGAAAAACTAGGCCCCCTGAGTTACGGTCAAGATGAAAATGCGATGGGTTATTCGGGTGGTAATACAAAAATGATTTCGGATGAAACCACGCAGGCCATTAACGAAGAGGTCTTGGCGTTAATCAATCGAAACTATGAACGGGCTAAAAAGTTATTAAACGACAATATTGATATTTTGCATGCTATGACCGATGCATTAATTAAATATGAAACACTGGATAGCGATCAGCTTGATCAATTAATGGCACGTGAAGCGGTTCAACCACCCAAAGATTGGGAAGATGATGCGGATGATACAGGGTCGGGCAAGGTGGCAGATGCCAAAGAAGAAGCAGACGTTGTTAAAAAAGACAAAAAGAAACCGATAGTTGGTGGCCCTGCTGAACAGCCCTGACCTTATGTTAGCGTTACCTCGTCTACTGAACGACACCAAGAACCCCCTGATTATGGGGGTTCTTAATATTACCCCAGACTCTTTTTCTGACGGCGGTCGTTATAGTAACCCTGAAGACGCGGTTGATCAGGCCCTTCGCATGGTGTCTGAGGGGGCTTCTATCATTGATATTGGGGGCGAGTCGACACGCCCAGGTGCCAAGCCAGTTTCACTTGATCAGGAGTTGAGTCGGGTCATTCCTGTGATTGAAGCAATTCGTAAAAGATCAAACGCGGTGTTATCTATTGACACCAGTAAACCCCAGGTAATGGCTCAAGCCATCGCTGCAGGGGCCAATATTATTAATGATGTGTATGCTTTAAGACAGCCCGGAGCCATTGAAATGGCTGCCTTGCTACAGGTGCCCGTCTGTTTGATGCATATGCAATCAAAACCTCAGACAATGCAAATCAAGCCTGATTATGACAATGTGATAGACGAGGTGAAAGCCTTTTTTGATGAGCGAATTAATGCCTGTGTATCTCAGGGTATTAAGCGTGATAATATTATTTTAGATCCGGGTTTTGGTTTTGGTAAAAACCTACAACACAATTTAACCTTATTGTCGCGGTTAAACGAATTTTCAAGCTACAAGCTGCCAATTTTGGCCGGTTTATCGCGCAAATCTATGTTGGGTGCTTTATTAGACAAAGACGTGGGCGACAGAGCGGCAGCGAGTGTTACAGCCGCACTACTAGCAGTAATAAAAGGCGCATGGATTGTACGCGTCCATGACGTGGCTGAAACGGCCGAGGCGTTAACTATTTATCAGGCTGTTAAAAACGCAACATGAGAAAAAAATGACAAAAAAATACTTTGGAACAGATGGTATAAGAGGGGAAGTTGGCAAAGGTGCAATAACGCCAGAATTTATGTTGAAGCTCGGTTGGGCGGCAGGTAAGGTATTTGCTGAACAAGGCCGATGCAAGATTGTCATCGGCAAGGATACCCGTAAATCAGGTTATATGTTTGAGTCTGCCCTTGAAGCGGGCCTAGTTGCCGCTGGCGCAGACGTTCAATTAATCGGGCCAATGCCAACGCCTGGTATTGCTTATTTGATCCGAACACTACGTGCTAATGCCGGTATTGTTATCAGCGCATCGCATAATCCACATTATGACAATGGCATCAAGTTTTTTTCCAGTGAAGGTAAAAAGTTACCCGATGAAATTGAATACGCCATTGAACAAAAATTAGCTGAACCGCTTGTCGTGGTTGATTCATCCAAGCTGGGTAAAGCAAGTCGAATAGACGATGCTGCAGTACGCTACATTGAGTTCTGTAAGAGTTCTATCCCGCCCATGATGGAATTATCCGGTATGACGATGGTCGTTGATTGTGCGCATGGCGCTACCTATCATATTGCCCCGTTCGTTTTTGAAGAGCTTGGCGCTACAGTGATTAAAATTGGCGCAGAACCCAACGGTATAAATATTAATCACAATTGTGGCGCTACTCAGCCTAAGGCCTTGCAAGAGGCTGTGTTATTGCATCAAGCGGATTTTGGTGTGGCTTTAGATGGTGATGGCGACCGTTTGATTATGGTTGATCACTTAGGCGAAGTACTCGATGGTGATGAAATTATGTATATCATTGCAAAAACCCGTTTAGATAAAGGTTATCTGGGCGGTTCAGTCGTGGGAACGCAAATGACAAATTTAGGCGTAGAACACGCCTTAAATAGGCTGGATATTAACTTATTACGTTCAGCTGTCGGTGATCGGCATGTGATTCAATTGATGAATGAATCTGGGGCAATCCTTGGTGGTGAAGGTTCAGGGCATATCATTTGTGCCGATAGAACAACGACGGGAGACGGTATAATAGCAGCGCTACAAGTATTGGAAGCAATGTTACGTCAATCTGCATCCTTACACGAACTAAAAAAAGACATTCAAAAATACCCACAATGCATGATCAATGTCAGCCTTAATGGCAGTGGTCGTTTTATCTTAACCGATGACATTAAAAAAGCCGTAGAATTGATTGAAGCCAAGTTGGCTGGAGCGGGTAGGGTGTTGTTAAGACCGTCAGGTACTGAGCCACTGGTTAGGGTTATGGTTGAAGGCGAAGATTTAGATTTGGTTGAGTCCTTAGCATTAGAATTAAGTAAAACGGTTGAACAACTACTTCAGCATTAATTAACCCCCTTTAATTGGATTAACATTGATTTATTCCTTAATACTCGCTAACCTTGCTCGTTTTTTAGTGTGAGAACCATAATGCGCCAAGCACTCGTTATTGGAAATTGGAAAATGAATGGTTCACTTCAGCAAAGCAGTGAACTATTACATACAATAGACAGTGCTATTAATGATAAAATCAGCGCCGAGATCGGTGTCTGTGTTCCATTCGTTTATATTGACTTGGCAAGACGGGTGCTTGGGTCTTCAAAATTAAAAACTGGTGCACAAACGTTGTCAGAGTTTAAGTCAGGGGCCTATACCGGTGAGGTGTCGGCAGACATGTTGACCGAGTTTGATTGTCACTGGGTGTTAGTGGGGCATTCTGAAAGACGCCAGTTATTTAGTGAAAAGAACGCGGCGCTGGTTTTAAAAGTCATCGCGGCACAAAAGGCCGGTTTAACGCCGGTTTATTGTGTTGGAGAGACCGAAGCCGAATATAAGGCAGGCGATAGATTTAAAGTGATAGACGGGCAATTGCAAGGTCTATTAACCAACAAAGAGGTCGACTTAAAAATGTTGGTGCTAGCGTATGAGCCCGTATGGGCCATCGGTACGGGTATGACGGCATCACCTGAGGATGCACAAGAAGTTCACGCGTTTATACGTGAATTAATAAAAAATAAAGCCGAATCAACAGCTGATAAAATCAGAATTTTGTACGGTGGAAGTGTTAATGCAAATAATGCAGCGTCATTGTTTGTACAGCAAGATATTGACGGTGGTTTGATCGGCGGTGCATCATTAGATGCCAAGGCTTTTATTTCAATTTGCCAAAAGGCATAAAAGGATATATTTATGAGTTTGTTTGCTATTGTTTTATCGGTTCACGTTTTAGTAGCAGTGCTAATGGTGGGCTTAATTTTAATTCAACACGGTAAAGGTGCGGATGCAGGTGCAGCTTTTGGTAGCGGTGCGTCTGGTACAGTATTTGGCTCAAAAGGATCGGGTTCGTTTTTAACACGTTCAACAGCGATCTTGGCGACTGCATTTTTTATTACCAGTTTGACCTTGGCGTATATAGGCGGTAATAGAGCAGCCCCTGACGACCTAGTTGATCGGCTGTCCAATAGCCAAAAACCCCTTACAGTAGACTCAAATCCTGCCGATTTAATTAACAGCTTAGCGGCACCGTCAAAAAATCAAGCAGCATCTGAGGCTAAAGGAATGGTTCCCAGCGACATTCCTGTCCCCGAATAAAACTAAAAGCCGAGGTGGTGGAATTGGTAGACACGCTATCTTGAGGGGGTAGTGTCCTTATGGACGTGCGGGTTCAAGTCCCGCTCTCGGCACCAATCAAAAAAACGATAAACTTAATTGATGATTAATCAATATTTACTATTTTTGCTTTTTATTTTGGCCTTTTTGACGGCCAATCTTCCTTGGTTAAGCGATAAGCTTTTTTGTTTTATAACAATAGCTAAAAAAACAGCTTGGATGCGTTGGTTCGAATGGCTGGCTTGGTATTTAGTTGCTCTTGCCGTGGGCCTATCGTTTGAATCCAAATCCATGGGAACCTTAAGCGCCCAAGATTGGGAATTTTACGTGGTAACCTTGTGCCTGTTTGTTGTTTTTGCCTTACCGGGTTTTATTTATTGTTACGATTTAAAAAATTTATTAAAAAAAACTTAGCAAAACGTGCGGTATTGCAAACTGGATTATAAAATCTACTAGTACAGATGAACGGTTAGGGCTTTAAAGCTGCTAAAGTTTCGGTGAATTTAAGTTATACTATCGCCTTTAAAATTTTAGGAGATCGTTAAATGAAAGCACCTGTTCATGTTGCCGTTACTGGCGCCGCTGGCCAAATTTCGTATTCACTTTTGTTCCGTATTGCCTCAGGTGATTTTTTAGGCGCTGATCAGCCTATTTGTTTGCATCTATTAGAAATCACACCAGCCCTTGGTGCACTCGAAGGCGTTGTGATGGAACTGAATGATTGCGCCTTTCCTTTACTGCAAAGCGTTGAAATTTCTGATGATGCGGAAGTTGCGTTTAAGGATATCGATTTTGCTTTCTTAGTCGGCGCTCGCCCTCGTGGTCCTGGCATGGAGCGTAAAGATTTATTAGAAGCTAACGCGGCCATCTTCTCGGTACAAGGTAAGGCACTTAATGCCGTTGCCAAACGCAGCGTGCGTGTGTTGGTTGTCGGTAACCCTGCAAACACCAACGCGCTAATTGCAATGAATAACGCGCCCGATTTAGATCCACGATGCTTTACCGCAATGACCCGTTTAGACCACAATCGTGCGATGAGCCAATTGGCTGAAAAAACGAGCACACACAGTACCGATATTCAAAAAGTTACGATTTGGGGTAATCACTCAGCGACACAATACCCTGATCTTCATAATACGTTAATCAATGGCCAGCCTGCACTTTCAATGGTTGATGCAGCGTGGTACGCCGACGAGTATATTCCAGCGGTACAACAACGTGGCGCAGCGATTATTAAAGCACGTGGGCTATCAAGTGCGGCATCTGCGGCTAGTTCAGCTTTAGACCATATGCGCACTTGGGTGCAAGGCACACCAGCAGGTGACTGGGTGAGTATGGGCATCCCAAGTGATGGAAGCTACGGTATTGAAAAAGGGCTTATTTATTCCTTTCCAGTGACCGTTGAAAATGGCGATTACTCCATTGTTCAAGGTCTAGAAATAAATGACTTTAGTCGTGAAAGAATGACGGCGACAGAAAATGAATTGAAAGAAGAAAAAGATGGTGTAAAGCACCTGTTCTAAACTTTTCTTAGTATATAAAAAGCCATGCATTTGCATGGCTTTTTTTTTGCGTGGTATAAGTGTCTTTAGAATAAAGGGGGAATTGTGAATGCTTGAAATGACACAGGCGAGTATCTTAGGCGCGTCATCAGTGCAGGCGACAAACGAACGCGGTGAAACCGTTGAGGTGACCTTAGTTGAAGAAAGGGCGCTGACTATTTTTATTGATAGACAAGAAATAGTTACCTTGATGACGATGGGTTCTTACCCTGAATTATTGGTATTAGGTTACCTGAAAAACCAAGATTTCTTTCAAGACATTGAGGAAATTAAAGCACTACAAGTTGATTGGCAAACCGAGGCGGTAGCCGTGGTGTCTTCAAACCCAAATAAAGTTATCGAGCAATTAAAATTAAGTCGAACGATTACCTCGGGTTGTGGCCAGGGCACGATGTTCGGAAAGGTGTTGGATAAGCTAAAGCAGGAAAAAGTCGGCACTGCCACCGTCAAACAATCGACGCTTTATTTTTTACTGCACTATTTATCACAACATAACGATGTGTACAAGAAAGCCGGCGCGGTACACGGCTGTGCGTTATGTAAGGGTAAAGAGGTGCTTTTTTTTGTGGAAGACGTGGGTAGGCATAACGCTGTTGATACGATCGCAGGCCATATGTGGTTACACGGCATAGCGGGTGATGGCTGTGTTTTTTATACAACGGGTCGTTTAACCTCCGAAATGGTGATTAAAGTGGCGCAAATGGGTGTTCCCACCTTATTGTCCCGCTCAGGAGCGACTAAAATGGGCGTCGATATGGCGGTGCAGTCGGGTGTTACCTTAATATCCCGGGCTAAGGGACGGCATTTCCAGGTTTTAAATGGGCTTGCCAACGTCGAATTAGACGATACGGGTGATGTTTGACGGATCAAATTTAATCAGTTGCTGCGCTTGCATTAAATCGTCTTGGCAATTGATATTGAAAAAGGGGTCGATTGTAGCCCCATCGAATGGCACAGCGGCCAAATCATAACGTGCAGTCCATTGGTCTATTTTACGCAAACCTTGATCAGTTAATGCCGTGCGTAAGTCATTGGCTAAACGAACGTCCCATAAACCATTAACGGGTTGTGCGCGGCCTTGTGAATAGGCGCAGGCCAGATTAGCCTGAGCGTCCTTAGTCGATAAAAATAAGCGATCAACTAAATCTAATGGTAGAAAGGGTGTGTCCACGGCAACGGATGCAAGCCATCTGTTCGTTGGTTGATGTTGCAGACTCCACTCCATGGCCGCTAAGATGCCCGCCAAAGGGCCTAGAAAGCCATTTAAGCTGTCTTCAATAACATTAAGGCCGTAATGAAGGTAACGCTCATCTTGTTCGTTGCTGTTGATTAGTACGGTGCTGCACTGGGGTAAAAAGCGGTCAATCACATGTTTGATTAGCGGTTTGCCACCCAGTTCAATAAACGCTTTGTTCTGATGCTCCATGCGTCTCGCTAAACCGCCAGCTAAAATAACACCGATAACCTCGTTTGATGTCTGCATAGCTAGTCAGCCGGCTCTATTTTTACTGCGGAGTATTTGAACTCGGGTATTTTTCCAAATGGATCGAGTTCCTCACTGGTGAGTATATTTGCCGCGGCTTCTACATAAGCAAACGGTATAAATACGACCCCAGATTGGACGGCATTATCGATGCGCACGTTTATTATTATATTGCCCCGACGGCTGCTAATACGTACATTATCACCCGCTTTAATATTGAGTCGTATGCAATCGTCAGCGTTCATTTGAACAAAGGCGTTCGGTTCGAGGCTATTTAGCACGTTGCTACGGCGGGTCATTGACCCAGTATGCCAGTGTTCTAATTGCCGACCTGTGAGTAGGATAAAGCTAAACTCATTATCCAGCGCATCTTTAGGTGGCACGATACCCGCAGGTACAAATAAGGCGCGGCCATCGGTCGTTGGAAATTGTTCAGCAAAAACAATATCTTGACCGGGTTTATCGGGTGCGCTGCATGGGTAGGTGACTGAATGTTCCGTCGCTAAACGTTGCCAACTTATATTTGCCAAAGAGGGCATCGCCCGTTGCATCTCGGCATATATATCTTCCGGACCGCTGTAATCCCAAGGTAAATTAAGCCGCTTTGCAAGCTGGAGGGTAATCCACCAATCAGCACGACTCTGTCCCGGAGGGTCAACGGCTTGGCGTCCCATTTGTACCTGGCGGTTGGTGTTGGTCACGGTGCCTGTTTTTTCATACCAAGCGGCAGCAGGCAAAATAACGTCAGCAAACATGGCCGTCTCGGTTAGAAAAATATCTTGTACAACCAGGTGGTCCAGTTTTGCCAATGCGGCACGCGCGTGGTTTACATTGGGGTCAGACATCGCGGGGTTTTCACCCAAAATATACATGCTGTGTATCGAATCATTATGTATTGCCGTTAAAATTTCCACTACGGTTAAACCGGGTTCAGTGCTTAAATCCGACTTCCATAAAGATTCAAAAAAAGCGTGGGCAGCAGGATCGGATGTTTTTTGATAATCAGGATAAAACATCGGAATAAGTGCCGCATCCGAAGCGCCTTGAACATTATTTTGGCCGCGTAAGGGATGCAGCCCAGTACCGGGTCGGCCGATATGCCCGCACAGTAAAGCCAGGGAAATAAGGCAACGGGCATTGTCAGTACCGTGAGCATGTTGCGCGATGCCCATGCCCCAAAAAATAATGGCAGCGTTTGCCGTGGCATAGTTGCGTGCCACTGTTTTGATGGTGCTAGCATCAATGCCACACAGGGTTTGCATGGCCTCGGGTGGGTAATTTATTAAGTGCGCCGAGAGTTGTTCAAAGCCGCGGGTGTGTTGTTCTATATAGGCTTGATTGTAGAGTTTTTCTTCTACAATCACGTGCATGATAGCGTTCAGCAAGGCAACATCGCTGCCCGGATTAAATTGCAACATATGGTTGGCGTAGGGTTTTAATGCCTGTGCCCTCGGATCCATAACGATCAGTTCCGCGCCACGTTGGGTGGCTTGTTTAAAAAAGCTGGCTGCAACGGGGTGATTTTCATTTGGGTTGGCGCCAATTACAATCATCAGATCGCTGTCTTTTACACCGGTAAAGGGCGCGGTTACCGCACCAGAGCCGATGCCTTCCATGAGGGCGGCAACCGATGAGGCGTGGCATAAACGCGTACAGTGGTCGACGTTATTATTACCGAAGCCAGTGCGTACTAACTTTTGAAAAAGGTAGGCTTCTTCATTAGAGCACTTGGCCGAACCAAATCCGGCTAACGATTGATCGCCATGCTTTTGTTTTGATTGAATAAAACCTTGGGCGGCGTGGTCTAAGGCTTCTTGCCAACTGGCGCAGCGAAAATGGCTGTAGGGGTTAGCGGGATCGATATTAATGCCCTTTGGTACGCCAGGTTTTCTGATTAATGGTTCGGTGAGCCGTTGGCTGGAATTAATGTAGTCGAAGCCGTAGCGGCCTTTGACGCATAAACGGCCTTCATTAGACGGCCCATCGGCACCGCTAACATTAACGATTTTATTGTCCTTAATGTCTAAATTAAGCTGACAACCCACGCCGCAATAAGGGCAGACTGTCTGAACGCTTTTATCAATGGTTGAGGGTTTGTTTAAGTTATTGGATAACGCGTTGGTTGGGCAGGCCTGTACACATTCACCGCAAGCCACGCAGGTGGACTCGGCCATTAGGTCATCAAAATCAAAGCTCACTTTTTGTTGGCTACCACGATAGGCTAAACCGATAACGTCATTGACCTGCACGTCCCGACAGGCGCGAACGCATAGCGTGCAATCTATGCAGGCGTCTAATTGCACGGTTATTGCAGGGTGAGAGGGATCACTGATGGGTGCTGTGTTTTTTGGGAAACGAGAGGGGGGTAAAGCCATCGACTTGGCCAGTTGCTCAAACGGTGAGTTCGTTGCGACGTTGGGGTTTACATCCGTGGATAACAGTTCCATTACCATCTTTTGAGAGGCCAAGGCACGTTCACTCTGGGTGTTAACGACCATGCCGTCGGTTGGATATCGGCAGCAAGAGGCTGCCAAGCTTCGTTCACCTTCAATGTCTACTACGCATACGCGACAGTTACCACTAGAAGGGTAGCTGTGGGTCTCGCTATAGCATAAGTGCGGTAATGGACTGCCGTTGCGTTTAGCTACCTGCCATAGGTTTTCACCAGCTGGAGCGGTCACTTGTTGGCCGTCAAGGGTAAATGTAATGAGCGGGGTCAATTCAAACCTCTTCAGGAAAATACGTAAGGGTTGAAAGAATAGGGTTAGGGGCCGCCTGTCCTAAGCCACAAATAGAAGCGTCTGCCATGGTGGCACAGAGTTCCTTAAGTAACGGTTTGTCCCAGTGTGGTTGGGCCAGCAAAAGGTCGGCTTTTTCACAACCCACCCGGCACGGGGTGCATTGACCACAGCTTTCTTGTTTAAAAAAACGGATCAGGTTTTGACTCGCGTGCTTAATGCTGTCTTGATTCGATAGGATGATAATAGCGTGCGAACCAACAAAGCAGCCATAGTCGTTTAAGCTGCCAAAATCCAACGGCAAATGTGCCAAGGAGGCGGGCAAGATGCCGCCTGATGCTCCCCCAGGCAGATATGCCTTAAAACGGTGCCCATCTAGCATGCCGCCCGCCAGCTCGATTAATTCCGTTACATTGCTACCAGCCGGCGCGACAATAAGCCCAGGGTTTTTTACACGGCCGGATAATGAAAATGATCGTAAGCCCGCAGCCCCACGCTTACCTTGATTTTTAAACCACTGTGCGCCACGGCTTAAGATGGGCGCAAGCCAATACAAGGTTTCCACATTTTGTACCAGCGTGGGGCGTTGAAACAAACCTTGGTGTGCGACATACGGGGGGCGTTGACGGGGGAGGCCGCGTTTACCTTCGATGGATTCGATCATGGCTGATTCTTCGCCACAAATGTAGGCGCCAGCACCACGCCTAAGGTGAATAAAACCCTCCGTTACAACGCCGAGTTCGAGTAAGTGTTGAATTTCGCGTTGTAATAATTGATAGATGGCGGCATATTCATCACGCAGGTAGATGTAAACGCTATCGGCATCGATCAGCCGAGCGGCAATCAACAGGCCCTCTAAAAACTGGTGTGGTTGCGATGACAGTATATGGCGGTCTTTAAACGTACCGGGTTCACCTTCATCCGCGTTAACGCATAAATAGCGCGGTGCGGGTTGGTTGCGGACGATAGTCAACTTACTAGCGGTAGAAAAACCGGCGCCACCCAGACCTTTTAGGCCACTATCAGCAATGCTTTGAATAGCATCGTCAATAGACAATGTGGCATTTTTTAACAAGTGAAGTGTTTGGTAACCGGCTGTTGCAAGGTCGTGTTGATAAATTAGGTGGTCAGGTAGGCTGGCTTCGTTCTGTTTTTTGTCAGCCAACTCAAGTAATAACGCGGGAGTAACCTGGCCGATATAGTTTTTACCGACTGCCGCCGCCGGTGCTTTATCACAAAGTCCCATACAGGGTGCGGCGACTACACGAATAGTATCCGCTGTAAGGCGTTGTAATTCATCGAGTACTTCGTTTGCCCCGGCTAATTGGCAACTGAGTGATTCGCACACTCTGATGGTGAGTTTTGCTGGCGGTGATTGATTCTCTTTGACCACATCGAAATGGTGGTAAAAGCTAGCGACTTCATACACAGCGGCCTGAGGTAAGTTCAGTTCCTCAGCCAAGGCGTGCAGGTGTACAGCGCTGATTGACGACCATTGGTCTTGTATCAGGTGTAGGTACTCAAGTAGTAGATGCTTGTCTCTCGGTCTGTTTGCTAGCAGGGTCTTAATCTCAGCCTGAGCTGTAAGATCAAGTTGGCGACCTTTAGGGTAGGGTTTTTTATGCCGTTTTTTGGTGTTGCCGGGGCGAATATTTTGAGTGCCAGCTGTGCTCATGATTGGTTTAATTGTAGATTTATAGTCAAAAGACACGATAGCATAAAAAAGGCCCTGTTTTTAACAGGGCCTTAGCTGTCTATGACATTAACCGTTTAATTAAGCTGTGGGCCAGCGGCGACAAGTGATTTGCCTTCATCGTTATCGGTGTATTTCTCAAAATTTAATTCAAATAAATGCGCCAACTCCTTTGCGCGTTTATCCCATTCAGCAGGGTTTTCATACGTATCACGTGGGTCAAGAATTTTGCTATCTACGCCGGGTAAGGCGGTTGGAATTTCTAGATTAAAGTAGGGAACTCGTGTGCTATCAGCCTGCTCGATGGAACCGTCAAGAATGGCGTCAATAATGCCGCGGGTATCTTTAATTGAAATACGTTTGCCACTGCCGTTCCAACCGGTGTTAACCAGATAGGCTTGTGCATCGACAGCTTCCATTCGTTTAACCAGTTCTTGCGCGTACTTGGTTGGGTGCAGGGATAAAAAAGCAGCGCCAAAAGCCGCTGAAAAGGTAGGGGTTGGTTCAGTAATGCCGCGCTCTGTTCCAGCCAGCTTGGCAGTAAAACCAGATAAAAAATAATATTTGGTTTGCTCAGCGCTTAATTTAGATACCGGTGGGGTAACGCCAAACGCATCGGCGGTTAAGAAAATAACTTTTTTAGCGTGGCCGCCTTTGGATATTGGCTTAACAATATTTTCTATGTGCTCGATGGGGTATGAAACGCGAGTATTCTCAGTTTTTGAACCGTCGGCATAATCAATAACCCCTTGCTCAGAGACAGTGACGTTTTCTAATAGCGCGTTGCGTCTAATAGCGCCGTGAATTTCCGGTTCGTCCTCGGCACTCAGGTTGATTACTTTGGCGTAACAGCCGCCTTCAAAATTAAACACACCGTCATCATCCCAGCCATGTTCATCATCGCCAATCAACTGGCGTTTTGGGTCGGTTGATAAGGTTGTTTTACCTGTACCTGAAAGACCAAAGAAAATGGCAACGTCATCTTTTTCACCAATATTGGCTGAACAATGCATAGAGGCAATGCCGCGAAGTGGCAATAGGTAGTTCATCATGCTGAACATGCCTTTCTTCATTTCGCCGCCATACCACGTGCCGCCAATTAACTGCATTTTTTCGCTTAAATTAAAGGCAATAAAGTTTTCGGAGTTTAAGCCGTGTTGCTGCCAATCAGGGTCGTTGGTTTTGGCCCCATTAAGGACCACAAAGTCGGGTTCAAAGTGAGCCAGTTCTTCCTCACTGGGACGAATAAACATGTTTTTAACAAAATGTGCTTGCCACGCGACTTCTACGATAAAACGAACCGCTAAACGGGTGTCTTTATTGGCACCACAATACGTATCAACGACAAATAAACGTTGGCCAGAGAGCTGTTCGGTAACGATGTTTTTCAGTTTCCCCCAGTTCTCTTCTGACAGGGGTTTGTTATCGTTTTTTCCTTGGGTTGACCACCATACGGTGTCACGGGATACGTCGTCCATAACGATGTATTTATCTTTAGGTGAGCGACCCGTAAAGATACCTGTATCGACGGCAACGGCGCCCGACTCGGTTACGATGCCTTTTTCATAACCGCTCAAGTCATCACGAGTTTCTTCTGCATATAAGGTTTCAAACGATGGGTTGTGGAGGATTTCAGTGGCGTTGGTAATTCCGTATTGGGTCAGGTCTAAGGTGTTAGACATCGTTCAGGCTCCGGTGTTTTTGGTTAATTTATTATTTTCAATCACGGCGTAGGCGGAATGATTGTGTATGGATTCAAAGTTTTCGGCCTCTAGCGTATAAGCCAAAATTCGGTCATCTTCATTTAGCGCATAGGCTATATCCCTTACCACATCCTCAACAAACTTAGGGTTATCGTAAGCTAATTCGGTGACGTATTTTTCATCAGGTCGTTTGAGCAAACTAAATAATTCACTCGAGGCTTGCTTTTCGACCAATTGGATTATCTCTTCTACGAACATTGTGCCATCGGTAGTCGCCTCAACGGTGATATGCGAGCGTTGGTTATGGGCGCCATATTCAGATATTTTTTTGGAACAAGGGCATAAGCTGGTGACAGGAATGACGACTTTTATTACCGTTTTACTGTCCGTTGCCGACCAATAACCATCCAGTTTTACTTGGTAGTCTAGTAGGCTCTTTACCCCAGTAATTGGCGCAGATTTATTTATGAAGTAAAGAAATTCGGTGCTTAAAAAGCCTCTGTCTGCTTCGAGTCGTTGGGTCATTAATTTGAGTAATGGCTGGAATGACTGGATGGATAAACGTTGACAGTCTTCATTTAGCAGCGCCACGAAACGTGACATATGGGTGCCCTTTTGGTGGTGTGGCAGGTTAACCGACATTTTAAAAGTGCCGACAGTTGCTTGTAGGTGATCGCCCTTATCAACAAACGTAAACGGGTGACGAATATCTTTAATGCCAACTTTGTTTATCGGCATGTTACGTGAGTCGGGGTGGTTTTGTACGTCTTCTATTGTCATAAGGTTGTGTGCAACAGTTAAGATGAATAAGAATGGGGTAAGTGGCTTTCGCCGTGCATTAGTAAATATTGTTCAACAGACCGTAGAATACCTTTTTCGTCAAGTTTGGCCTGTTGCAGTAGTTCTTCTCGTGTTCCATGTTCAAGATTGAGGTCAGGTAAACCTAGATTGAAGACATCAACGTTGAGTCCGTGTTGATGAACAAACTCATTGACCGCACTACCCGCGCCACCACTGACGGTGTTTTCTTCAATCGTAAAAATCATGTGATGCTCGGCCGCAATTTGTTTGATGAGGGCTTCGTCTAGCGGTTTTATAAACCGCATATTAATGAGGCTAGCATTCAGTTTTTCGGCTGTCTTAATGGCGGGTGTCAGCATGGAGCCAAAGGCCAGCAGGGCAATACCTTTGCCCTCGCGCACTAATTTAGCGCGACCAATCTCTATGGTTTCATCACCGCAATTAACGGTGACTCCAGGGCCTTTGCCTCGTGGGTAACGTACTGCGGCTGGCCCGTTGTAGTGAATGCCGGTGTTCAGCATTTGCCTACATTCGTTTTCATCAGCTGGGGCCATAATAAGCATATTGGGTATACAGCGAAGGTACGTCAGGTCATACGAACCAGCATGTGTCGGGCCGTCTGGACCCACTAAACCGGCTCGATCAATAGCAAAGAGTACCGGTAATTTTTGCAAAGCCACATCGTGTATCAACTGGTCATAAGCACGTTGTAGAAAGGTTGAATAGATAGCCACAACGGGTTTTAAACCTTCGCAGGCCATACCAGCGGCTAAGGTAACGGCATGCTGTTCTGCAATGCCTACATCAAAGTAACGGTCAGGGTGTTGTTGTTCAAATGCGACCATGCCTGAGCCCTCACGCATAGCGGGCGTGATACCTACAACCCGTTCGTCTTGTTTGGCGATATCGCAAAGCCATTGACCAAATACGTCTGTATACGAAGGTGCGCTACTTGTTTTTAAGGGTAAGTTGTCTTGACTGGGGTCAAACGTTGCAACGCCGTGGTAGCCAACGGGATCAGCCTCGGCGGGTGAGTAGCCTTTGCCTTTTTGAGTGACAACGTGTAAAAACTGAGGACCTTGTAAATCCTTCAAGTTAGACAAAGTTTTCACTAAGGTGGGTAGGTCATGGCCGTCAATGGGACCGATGTAATTAAAGCCCATTTCTTCAAACAAGGTGCCTGGGATGACCATGCCTTTAACGTGTTCTTCTGTGCGTCGAGCCAATTCCCATACGCTAGGCATCGTAGACAACACTTTTTTACTGCCTTGTTTCACAGTGGTGTATAGCTTGCCAGATAGAATTCTAGCTAAATAGTTTTTTAGCGCGCCGACATTGGGCGAAATTGACATATCATTGTCGTTTAGTATGACCAACAAGTTGGCGTCCAACGCGCCGGCATGATTGAGTGCCTCAAATGCCATACCACCGGTTAAGCCACCATCACCGATAATCGCCACAGTTCGTTTTTTTTCGTTATTTTTGGCCGCCGCGATGGCCATACCAAGGGCAGCGCTAATCGAGGTGCTGGAATGGCCAACGCCAAAGGCATCGTATTCGCTTTCTGATCGGCTTATAAAGGGGGCAATGCCGCCTTTTTTTCGAATACTGGCTATTCTATTTTTGCGACCGGTTAATATTTTATGTGGGTAGGCTTGGTGCCCAACATCCCAAACTAATTTATCGGTGGGTGTATCAAATATGTAATGAAGTGCGACCGTCAGCTCTATAGTGCCTAAGCCCGCTGACAGGTGACCGCCCGATTTGCTGACACTGGAAATAAGGAAACTGCGAAGTTCATCCGATAATGTAGTCAGCTGACTAGTCTCTAGCTGACGTAAGTCGCTAGGAAATTCGATGTTATCGAGCAATGGGTAGTGGTCAGTAAGTGTCACTTAGCCTTTTACATTACATTTTCATTAAGGCTGCGTATTATCGTTTGCTAACAGGGACTATGCAAGCCAATACTCAGCTTATCAAAGCGTGAGTTTAGCGCGTTCGTCTAACCGTATAGCCAGCGATGGCTCTTAGGTAATCGGCCCGATGATCAAAACTGCTCAAGCTCTCTAGGGCATGGTTGTGCAAATCATCTGCCAATTGGCGTGATGCACTTAAACCAATCAACGCAGGGTAGGTTGATTTTTGACTTTGTTGGTCTTTACCTTGCGTTTTTCCCAAAGTTTCTGAGCTAGACGTTTCGTCAAGAATGTCGTCGTGAATTTGAAAAGCTAATCCTAGGCATTCGGCGTAATGTTTAAGTTTTTTGTATTGACTGTCGGAGGTGTCAAACCGAAAGCCTGCAACGAGCGTGACACAAGCGCAAATTAAAGCCCCCGTTTTATGAAGGTGCATGCTTTCTACTTCGGCGATCGTAACGGTCTGTCCCTCGTTTGCTAAGTCAATTGCTTGGCCACCGACCATACCGCGAGAACCTGATGCCTGTGATAACAACTGAATGCAGCGAACTTTTTGCTCCGCAGTGCAATCCGCTTTACTTAATAAGTGAAAGGCTAAGGTTAACAACGCGTCACCCGCTAAAATAGCCGTTGCTTCATCGTAGGCTTTATGGCAGCTCGGTTTGCCTCGACGCAGGTCATCGTCATCCATTGAAGGTAAGTCATCGTGAATCAGAGAATAGGCGTGAATCAGCTCAATAGAACAGGCAATGCTATCAATGGTTGAGGTTTTTATATCGAGCAAATGGCCACAAGCATAACTCAATAAAGCACGAATACGTTTACCACCGTTTAAAGTTGAATACCGCATGGCTTGGTGTAAACGGCGAGGTTCAATATCGGCAGAGGGTAGGTGGCTTGCCAAAACCGTTTCTATTTGTTGAAGGGTATTTTGCTGAAATTGGTCAAATGGGATCATGCGAAAGATAAGAGCGTTTATTTAAAGTCTTCAGTTTTTGCCGTGGCCGACTTGTTGAGCAAAATTTCAACTTTTTGCTCGGCTTCAGTTAATGATTTTTGACACGATCGAATTAATTTTATGCCTTGTTCAAACTCCTGCAGTGAGTCTTCTAATGTTAATTGGCCGCTTTCCATCCGGTTAATCAAGTCTTCTAGTGACTGAAGAGAGGTTTCGAGATCTATAGGTTTCGTTTTTGCCATGGTTTGTTGTGTACTTGGTTATAAAAAGAGGCCGTTATTATTGTTGTTAATAAGGCTATTCATTGCTCTGTATTATACGCATCTACCCAGTAAATAATATTGACATGTTGCTAAAGCTCACGTATCTTAAATCCACCTTTAGACTAAGTCTAAAAGTAATGGAAATTAATAATTAATTACAGAGGAATTATTATGTCACTTAAAGGTTCTAAAACTGAAGAGAATTTAAAAGAGGCGTTTGCAGGTGAATCTCAAGCAAATCGTCGTTATTTATATTTTGCAAACAAAGCCGATATCGAAGGATATAACGACGTATCTGCGGTATTTCGCTCAACTGCTGAAGGCGAAACAGGCCATGCACACGGCCATCTAGAGTACCTAGAAGAAGTGGGTGACCCAGCGACCGGTTTGCCGATTGGTGGTACTGAGGATAACCTTAAAGCGTCAATTGCTGGTGAAACACACGAGTACACTGATATGTATCCAGGTATGGCTAAAACAGCACGTGACGAAGGCCACGATGAAATTGCTGATTGGTTTGAAACGCTAGCAAAAGCGGAGCGTTCACACGCTAACCGTTTCCAAAAAGCACTGGATAGTTTAGGCGCTTAATCACTACCGATTCGAAAGAGGGTACAGCCGTGCCCTCTTTTTTTGCTCGACGGTTCATCTTTATTGAGCAACGTTGATCAGATATAAATAAATTATTCAAGTTTGTTTGGAGAGTTAGTCATGAGAGAAGGCAGTTTAGAAGCACCGACACGTCACCCCATTGATTGGAAAAACCCTGACTTTTTTAACGAGGGCTTATTATTTGGTGAACTAGAACGTGTGTTTGATATTTGTCACGGTTGTCGACGCTGTTTTAATTTATGCAATTCGTTTCCCTTATTGTTTGACGCAATCGATGAGTCAGACACGATGGAACTGGATGGTGTCGACAAGAAAGTGTACTGGGACGTGGTTGATAACTGCTACCTGTGCGATATGTGTTTTATGAGCAAGTGCCCTTATGTGCCGCCACACGAATGGGACTTAGACTTTCCACACCTAATGCTGCGGGCTAAGGCGGTCAAGTTTAAAAAGGCCGAGGTTAAAACTCGCGATAAACTGATTACCGCGACCGATAAAATCGGGCAATTAGCGTCTATTCCTATTGTTGTTAATGCGGTTAATGCGAGTAATAAAAACGCCACCGTACGGCGCTTGTTAGATACGACATTGGGAATTCATCCCGATGCGATTCTCCCTGATTACCACAGCAAGACAGCTAGAAAACAATTCAACAAATCAACTCAAGCAACGATTAACAGTAAAGCGTGTGGTGCTACAACGGGAAAGGTCGCTATTTTCACCACATGTTACGGCAATTATAATCGTCCTGATCTAGTAGCTGATCTGATTGATGTTTTAAAGCATAATAATATTACCGTTACCTTGTTAAAACAGGAAAGCTGCTGCGGTATGCCCAAGCTTGAGCTCGGTGACCTTGAACAAGTTGAAAAACTTAAAAATGATAATATTCCGACGCTGGTGCAAATGATAAACGAGGGGTTTGATATTATCGCGCCAGTGCCTTCTTGTGTGTTGATGTTTAAACAAGAGCTGCCCCTGATGTTTGCCGATGATAAAGATGTTGCCAAAGTGCGTGATGCGATGTTTGACCCCTTCGAATACCTAATGTTGAGGCACAAGGGCGGTTTATTAAATACGACGTTTAAAGAAGAATTAGGTGACATTGCTTATCAAGTTGCTTGTCATCTACGGGTGCAAAACATGGGTTTAAAAACCAAAGAATTATTGGAGTTAATCCCCAATACGTCAGTGTCGGCCATTGAACGCTGCTCAGGGCACGACGGCGTCTATGCGGTCAAAAGTGAATTCCACGATATCGCGGTAAAGATAGGTAAACCGGTAGTTAACCGGGTAGATAAAAGCGAAGCCAGTGTTTTTTCTAGTGATTGTCCGATGGCTGCCGACCATATAGCGAGTGGCTTAAAAGATGAGAAGGCGGTCAAAAACCCCATTAGCTTACTAAAGCAAGCCTATGGACTATAAAGAAACACCTTTTAGCTAGTCGATTTTAATATCAATGACTAAAGTTCATTGGCGGTACAATTTTTGGAGAAACAATGAAAAAATTAATAAAAGAAGAACTCTATAGCCTAGAAGAGTATTCAACAATGCGCCCCGAATTTCGTAAAAAAATTCGCGCGCATAAAGAAAATAGGATTGTAAAAATAGGCGATAATGTGAGCCTGCATTTCGAAGATTATCAAACCATGCTGTATCAGGTGCAAGAAATGTTGCGCGCCGAAAAGGTGTTTGAAGCCGATGGCATTATGGAAGAAATTAACAGTTATAACCCGTTGATTCCAGATGGCAAAAACTGGAAAGCGACCATGATGATTCAATTTGACGAGGTGAGTGATCGCAAAGCCGCGTTAGCACAAATGATTGGCATTGAACGCGCCACCTGGGTACAGATTGATGGTTTTGAAAAAGTGCACCCGATTGCGAATGAAGATATAGCGCGTGAAACGGAAGAAAAAACATCGTCCGTACACTTTTTACGTTTTGAGTTAAACGAAGGCATGGCAAGCGCAGTAAAAAAAGGTGCCAGTATTAGTGCGGGGGTCAACCATCCTGCCTATCAACACAATGTCGTGGTCTCGGACAACTGCCGCCACTCATTAGCGAGTGATCTCGATTAAATCAGCACTAGCTGTTATCAAGATCTAACAAACTACTCATTGGCTTGGGGGTATCTAAGTAGAACCCCTGGCCATAATCAACACCAATTTCATTGAGTTTGAGTAGAATCTCTTCATTTTCAACAAATTCTCCAACCGTTTTTTTGCCCATGATGTGGGCGATTTCATTGATTGATTTGACCATCACTAGGTCTAATTCGTCTTCAATCATGTTTTTAATAAATTGCCCGTCAATTTTTAAAATATCGGCGGGTAATTTCTTCAGGTATTCGTAAGAAGACAGGCCCGAACCAAAGTCGTCTAAGGCAATTAAACAACCCAGCTCCCGCAGTTTGTAAAGAAAGGATAAACCAAATTCAGGGTTGGTAATGGCAGCCGTTTCGGTTATTTCAAAACATATTTTATTGGCGGGTATCCCCGCTTTTTGAATGGCTGTTTTGATTAATTCAAAACTGGACTCTTGGCTAATGGTTTGCCCTGAAAGGTTAATGCTAAACCAAGTAAATTTATGTTGAATGGTGGCCATGGCAGCGATGGCATTTTTTATTACCCAATGGTCTATTTGATACATTAATTTATAACGCTCAGCGGGTGGTAGAAACACATTGGGCGGTATCATATTACCTTTACCATCGGTCATTCGTACGAGCACTTCGTAATTACATAATTCGGGTGACGTATGAGTTTCAAAGCTGTCGGTCGTACAGATCTTCTGAACATAACAGATGAATTGATCTGTTTTAAGCGCCTCATGAATTTGACTGACGATATTGTTTTGTTGCAAACGTAATAAAACGGCTTGATCGGCACTGGTATGAAAGTGAATGCGGTTGCGGCCTTGCTCTTTTGCTAAATAGCAAGAGGTGTCGGCCAGCCTTAATGCCTCCTCATATGAGGTGATTGATTCATCTAATAAGACAACGCCAATGCTAACGCCAATTTTGTATTCTTTTTCATCCCACAAAAACACAAACTTATCGACTTGACGCCTTAATTGATCGCCAATTTTTTGCACGGTTTCAGGCAGGCAATTTTTTAGTAAAATACAAAATTCATCGCCACCGACGCGCGCTAAAGTATCAGCCGAACGTAAGTGTTGTGATAAAAGCTCGCTAATTTGAATTAAGGCGATATCGCCAGCACCATGACCACAGCTGTCATTAATTATTTTAAATCGATCCAGATCGAGATAGAGTAAAGCGTGGATTTCATGGCTTGCTTTTAACTCTATAATCGCTTGGCTGAGTTTGTCATCAAAACCGCGTCGGTTGATAAGTTTGGTCAGCGGGTCGTGGGTTGCTTCAAAGCTTAATCGGCGAGTCAATTTAAGCTTTTCGGTCATGTCTTTAAAATACCAAACCCGGCCTTGCACGCTACCTTGATGAGCAAGTGGAAACGACGACATATCTAGCACACTGCCATTTCTTAAATGAATTAATGCAGCTGATTTAACGTCGGAGGTCGGTGATGCTGAACTAACAATATGACGAATTTCTTCAGCATTAGTCATCAGGGGTAGGCCTGCTAAAAGTGCATCTCGGGTCTTTATGTTGCCTGATGTAGTGAGCCGTTTAGGAATATTAAACGTTTTGGTGAACGTCTTGTTGACTGTAATCACTTCTCTGTTAACGTCTTCAACTAACATGCCGTCATCGGAGGCTTCCATTATGGCATGTCTAATTTCTAAAGAAGATTGTAGTGCCTTTGTTGAATTAACCTTTTGCGTAATGTCTTTAAAATACCAAACACGCCCATGAATAGCATTTTGGTAGATGAGTGGAAAAGAACTTAGCTCGATGATTGAGCCATCGTTTAGTATGATTTCAATGAGGGCTTTTTTTTCTGAATCTGTCGCTATCTCGCTGACTAATTCATTAATGGTTTGCGCGTTTTTAACCACGGTCAAACAAGACTCAAGTATGCTGAGAGTGCTACAGCTTAATGCTGAAGTAACCGTCAGATCTAATTTAAAATAATTTATAAAATTTTGATTAAGTGTTATGACGTTTCGGTTGACGTCTTCAACCACAATGCCGTCTTCGGAGGCCTCCATAATGGCTTGCTTAATACCCAAGGAATTTTCTAAAGCATTTTTTGTGGCGACTTCAGCTGTAATGTCTTTGCAGGCGATAAGGTAATGTTTTTTGCCAAAAAAATGAATAATAGTGCCTGTGTTTTCAATTAATAAAAGCGCGCCATCACCCCGTTTTTTATGTACGGCCGCAGTCGCCTTACCAGTATTTAATATAGTGTCAAAAAAAACATCGTATTTTGCATGGTCTTCTTGTTTAAAATACTGTCTTGAACCGTTGTTAATAAGGTCGTCTAATGGGCGTTCATTAAGTTGTAGGTATTTTTCATTCGCATAAACAATTCGCCGGTCCATATTGTATATAACTTGGGCCATTGGGCTGTTGTCGATAATTTCGGAGCTTGATTCCAAATTACTTAACAGGCGGGGGATATTTAATAATGATTCAAGTATCGGTTTAATGAGCGAGGCAATAGCTGATAATGCGCTAATTTCTTCTTCAGTCCAGGTATGGTTTTTCTCACAGTGGTGCAGGCCGATAGCCATTGCAGCTGTTTGAGGGCTGTCAAAACTAATTTTGCAGGCTAATTGAGCTTTAATATTAAAGTGAGCGTAACCCTTATTTAAGCCGGGTGTTGTTAATTTGTTCAAACTGAAAAGCATGGGTTGCTCGGTTTGATCCAGTATTTCGCAAATATGTTGCAGAACAGGGCCTGCAGCGTCGTATGATTTGAGGCGATTGACCCCCGGGTATGCCTCACTTGTTGACTCTAACGGTATAATTCGGTTTTTGATATTAAGGTCGCAAGGATAAAGGAGCCAACAACGATCAGCAGAAAAGGCCTCGCGCACATTATCCAAAACCATTTTTAGTCGATGGTACTCAGAAATAGGTAAGCCAAGCGCAGACTGAATGTTCTTTAAAACGAGTTTTTGCATTTACACAAGCTGTTTGTTGCAGTTACTCCTAATACTAGTCTTAAATGCGTGCTTTACAAGCTTTAGGCGAATTATATTAAACGCTATTAATGGGAACAGGAGTTGTAGCCTAGGTATTAAATCGTTAGAATTCAGCGATCAAAATAATCCCTAATAGCACGTTAACCTTAACCCTGATTTTGCTGATATGACTAACCAATACGATGCCTCCGATATTGAGGTGCTAACGGGCCTTGATCCTGTTAAAAAAAGGCCGGGCATGTACACCGATACGGTGCGCCCCAATCACTTGGTGCAAGAGGTTTTGGATAACAGTGTGGATGAGGCTATTGCCGGTTTTGCTAAGCAAATTGAGGTAACAGTATTTAGGGATGGTTCGGTAAAGGTTGAGGATGATGGCCGAGGCATGCCGGTGGATATCCACCCGGAGCATGGGGTGCCGGGTATTGAGTTGATACTGTCGCGCTTGCACGCGGGTGGTAAGTTTTCAAATAAAAACTATCAATTTTCTGGTGGCTTACACGGTGTCGGTATTTCGGTGGTTAATGCCTTGGCGAGTCGTTTAGACGTTGAAGTGAAGCGCGCGGGTATGCGTTGGCATATCGCGTTTGAAAATGGTGATAAAGTTGTCGATCTCCATGAAATGGGTAGCGTGGGCCAAAAAAACACCGGCACGCTGGTGCACTTTAAGCCAAATCCGATATATTTTGATTCGGCCAGCATATCGTTAACTAAATTAAAACATGTGTTACGCGCCAAAGCGGTATTGTGCCCCGGTCTGCGTATTAGCTTGAATGACGAGATTAATGCAGATCAAAGTGAATGGTATTACGAAAATGGGCTAAGTGACTATTTACTCAGTCAATTGGAGCATTTGACGTTATTACCTGCTGACGGTTTTATATCGGGCGCCACGAGTGAAAGGGAATCGGTAGAGTGGGCGATTGCTTGGTCGAGCGATGCCGGCGAAGGCATCGCTGAAAGTTACGTCAATTTAGTGCCAACAGCACAAGGTGGTACACACGTTAACGGATTACGTACCGGACTAACAGAGGCCATACGCGAATTTTGTGAATTTCAATCGTTGCTGCCAAGGGGCGTTAAAATAACGCCGGATGATGTTTGGGAACGTTGTCATTATGTGTTGTCAATTAAGCTAGAAGACCCACAATTTTCAGGCCAAACCAAAGAGCGACTCACCTCTAGAGAGTGTGCGGCTTTTGTATCAGGGATTGCTAAAGACAGTTTCAGTTTGTGGTTAAATCAACACCCCGGTGTTGGCGAAGAGATTGCGCAAATTGCTATTCAACGGGCGCTCAATAGACAGCGTGCAGGCAAAAAAGTAATACGAAAAAAAGTGACCAGTGGGCCTGCCTTGCCGGGTAAATTGGCCGATTGTGCATCACAAGATTCTGATCGCAGTGAGCTTTTTTTGGTGGAGGGCGATTCGGCTGGTGGTTCAGCCAAACAAGCGCGAGACCGTGAGTTTCAGGCGATTATGCCCTTGCGTGGCAAAATATTAAACACCTGGGAAGTTGAGTCGATGGATGTGTTGGCCTCGCAGGAGGTGCATCATATCTCAGTCGCCATAGGGGTTGAGCCTGGCTCAGCCGATTTAAAATCGTTACGTTATAGCAAAGTCTGTATTTTGGCGGATGCTGACTCTGATGGTTTACATATTGCCACCTTATTGTGCGCGCTATTTGTGCGTCATTTTGCACCCTTAGTAAATGCCGGACACATTTACGTCGCGATGCCACCTTTGTATCGAATTGACGTCGGTAAGCAGGTTTTTTACGCCTTGGATGATGCTGAAAAGGAGGGCGTTCTGGACAGAATTGCTGCCGAAAAGCTCAAGGGTAAAATCAATGTTCAACGGTTTAAAGGCTTGGGTGAAATGAACCCAGCGCAATTAAGGGTGACGACCTTGGATCCGGATACCCGTCGATTGGTTCGCCTTAGTATGCAAGCAGGCGACAATACCTATGAAAAGATGGATATGTTGTTGGCAAAAAAACGGGCGTCTGACCGAAAAGCTTGGTTAGAACAAAGCGGTAATTTGGCCGATATATAACAGAGATAATCTATGACTCAACAATTTGAAAATATCGAAACCATCGCGCTACAAGAGTTTACCGAAAAAGCGTATTTAGATTATTCGATGTACGTTATTTTAGACCGTGCGCTACCACATATTGCCGATGGTTTAAAACCCGTGCAACGGCGTATTGTTTACGCGATGTCCGAACTCGGCTTATCTAACCAAGCCAAATTTAAAAAGTCGGCTCGAACGGTCGGTGATGTCTTGGGTAAATTTCACCCGCACGGTGATTCAGCGTGTTATGAGGCGATGGTACACATGGCGCAACCCTTTGCTTACCGCTACCCCCTCGTGGACGGACAGGGTAACTGGGGCTCGCCTGACGACCCTAAGTCGTTTGCCGCGATGCGTTACACAGAATCGCGTTTAGCACCGTATGCTGAAAGTCTGCTGAGCGAATTAGGGCAGGGCACCGTTGATTGGAAAGATAATTTTGATGGTACTTTACAAGAACCTTGTCTTTTACCTGCACGGTTACCCAATTTATTATTGAATGGGGTCACGGGTATTGCCGTTGGCATGTCGACCGATATTCCCCCGCATAACTTGAACGAGGTAGCCACAGCGTGTATACGCCTATTAGACGAGCCGAGTGTGGACATAGGCCATTTGATGGAGCATATAAAAGGGCCAGATTTTCCTACCGAAGCCGAAATAATTACCTCACCAGAAGAGATTCGCAGCTTATATGAAAAGGGGACAGGTGGTTTGCGCGCGCGTGCCCGTTATGAAATGGAGCAAGGCCAAATCATCGTGACGGCGTTACCTTTTCAAGTTTCTGGCGCCAAAGTGTTAGAACAAATTGCGGCGCAAATGCAGGCAAAAAAGCTACCGATCGTTGAGGATTTACGCGACGAGTCAGATCACGAGAACCCTACACGTTTAGTGATCGTGCCACGATCAAACAGGGTGGATATTGAGCAATTGATGTCGCATTTGTTTGCCACCACGGATTTAGAACGCACTTATCGGGTTAACTTTAATGTGATCGGCCTATCGGGCAAACCACAGGTTAAAAATTTAAAAGAGTTGTTAATCGAATGGCTGACTTATCGCATTGAAACAGTCAGAAAACGGTTGGAATATCGCTTAGATAAGGTGAATGATCGGCTACACATTTTAGACGGGCTGTTAATCGCTTACCTAAATATTGATGATGTGATTCAAATTATCCGCGAAGAAGACAAGCCAAAAGAAGCCCTCATGTTGCGTTTTGGCATTACCGATGTACAGGCGCATGCGATACTTGAAATTAAACTGCGCCAATTGGCCAAGCTAGAAGAGTTTAAAATCCGTGCTGAACAGCAAGAATTAAGTGATGAACGGGATGGATTAGAAAAAATCCTAAACTCTAAACAACGGTTACGCACCCTGGTTAAAAATGAAATTCAGGCCGACGCAGCGCTTTATGGTGATGCGCGACGTTCACCGATCGTAAACCGTGACTTGGCACAAGCCTTAGATGAAAGGGCGCTAATTCCTAATGAAGCGATGACCGTTGTTATTTCACAAAAAGGCTGGGTCCGTGCGGCTAAAGGACATGATATAGACCCGATGAGTTTGGCGTTTCGTTCAGGAGATCACTACCTGGCCTCTGCCCAAGGGCGTAGTAATAGTTTGGTGTACTTTTTGGATTCGAGCGGACGGGTTTATAATTTACCCATCCACGGTTTGCCGTCTGCCCGCGGTCAGGGGGAACCACTGACTGGGAATTTAAAGCCAGCTGCGGGTGCAATGTTCGTGGACGTGATCAGTGGTAAAGATGAACATATTATGTTGGCCTCCAGTGCGGGTTATGGTTTTGTTACCCAGCTTGCCGAGCTACAAACAAAAAATAAAGCGGGTAAAGCCTTAATAAGTTTGCCGCAGGATGCAAGCGTGCTACCGGCTGCTTTATTTGAGTCGACAGAGGCTTTGGTGGCCGTTGTAACAAAGCAGGGGCGGTTGTTAATTTTTCCCGTAAACGAGGTGCCTGAATTGGCTCGCGGTAAGGGCAATAAGTTAATTCAAATACCAACTAAAGATTTAAAATCAGGTGACGATGCCGTGCTGGGCTTTTGTGTGTTGGAAGCGCATCAATCTATTCGTATTCACGCAGGAAAAAGGCACATTAATTTAAAACTGGCTGATTTGCAGGCTTATCAAGGTAAGCGTGCGCAACGTGGTAATAAATTACCTCGCGGTTATCAAAATCCGGATGCGATCGAGTTGATTTGTTGAAAACCGACCCCATTTATCTAGTGGATTTAATGTAACGGGACTTACCAATGAAACGAGTTTTTTTATTTCTACTTACTAACTTTGCGATTGTTATCGTACTAGGTATTACACTGCGATTACTGGGGGTAGATAGCCTGCTTAGTGACAATGGCAGTGATTTAAATATTAATTCATTGTCTATTTTTGCTGTGGTCTTTGGCATGGGTGGTTCGTTTATCTCCTTAATGATATCCAAGTGGGCGGCTAAACGTATGTCCGGTGCTAAGGTGATAGAACAGGCCGCTAATGACATTGAACGGTGGTTGTTGCAAGTGGTCGCTCGGCAAGCCGATGCGGCCAATATTGGGATGCCTGAGGTGGCCATATTTCCCGCTGCGCAACCGAATGCCTTTGCTACGGGGATGAATAAAAATAATGCACTTGTCGCCGTGAGTGAAGGTTTACTTAGGCATATGAATAAAGACGAGATCGAAGCCGTGTTGGCACATGAAATAAGCCATGTTGCAAATGGCGATATGGTGACCTTGGCGTTAATTCAAGGCGTGGTGAATACCTTTGTGATTTTCTTTGCACGGATTATCGGACACACCGTCGATCGAGTGGTGTTTAAAAACCAACGCGGTCATGGAATCGCTTATTTTGTCACTTCGATAGTGGCTGAGTTAGTGTTGGGTGTACTGGCGAGTATTATCGTCATGTGGTTCTCAAGGCAACGTGAGTTTAGGGCTGATAGCGGCTCTGCGAACCTAGTGGGAAAAGATAAAATGATCGCCGCGCTTAGAAAATTACAACAGGCATCCAATCCAAATGTGGAACTAGATGATCGTTTAACTGCGTTTGCTATCGCTGGAAAGCGGTCGGGCTTTTCACGCTTATTTATGTCGCACCCGCCTCTACATGAAAGGATTGAGGCCTTACAACGGTTATAAAAAACCCAGCTAAATTAACTGGGTTTTAAAACATAGCGAAATTTTTTGTTTACCCGGCTATTACTGGAATACCAGCGATTCTAGATTTCCATTTAGCGGGACCGGTTTGGTGTACGGATTCGCCTTTTGCATCAACCGCCACCGTAACAGGCATATCTTCGACATAGAATTCCCGTATGGCTTCCATACCCAAATCTTCAAATGCCACGAGCTTAGATTCTTTGATCGCCTTAGATACTAGGTACGCGGCACCGCCAACAGCCATCAGGTAGGTGGCTTTATGTTTTTTGATCGCTTCAATGGCGGCAGGGCCACGTTCGGCTTTACCAATCATGCCGAGTAAGCCGGTTTTATCCAGCATCATTTCAGTATATTTATCCATGCGTGTTGCGGTAGTTGGTCCGGCGGGGCCAACAATTTCCTCTCGCACAGGATCAACTGGGCCGACGTAATAGATGAATTTATTCCTAAAGTCGACGCCATCGGGTAAGGCTTCGCCTCTTGCGAACATATCGGCGATACGTTTATGCGCTGCATCACGCCCGGTTAACATATGGCCGGTCAATAATAAGCGGTCACCGGGTAGCCAGCTTTGCGCTTCTTCGTCTGTAATATTATCCAGATTAACGTGTTTGGTTTGCGCGTCGGGGGCCCAGGCGATATCAGGCCAATCGTCGAGTTTAGGCGGTTCGATATAAGAGGGGCCGCTACCGTCAAGCACAAAATGTGCATGGCGCGTTGCCGCGCAATTTGGAATCATCGCAACGGGTAAAGACGCAGCATGGGTCGGCATATGATTGATTTTAACGTCTAGTACGGTAGTTAAACCGCCTAAGCCTTGTGCGCCTATGCCCAAAGCGTTGACTTTTTCGTATAACTCAATGCGCAGTTCTTCAGCGCGGTCATTGGGGCCGCGCTTAATTAGGTCTTGAATATCGATATGTTGCATTAACGATTCTTTGGCCAACTTCATGGCCATTTCTGCGGTACCGCCAACACCAATACCCAGAATCCCCGGTGGGCACCAACCAGCGCCCATGGTTGGAACCGTTTTAAGCACCCAGTCTACCAGGCTGTCGTTTGGGTTGAGCATAACAAATTTTGATTTATTCTCAGAGCCGCCCCCTTTAGCAGCCACGTGTACGCTAACGGTGTTGCCGGGAACAACTTTCATATGCACCACGGCAGGGGTGTTGTCTCCGGTGTTTTTACGTGTACCAAGCGGGTCAGCTACTATCGAGGCTCTTAATACGTTGTCTGGGTGATTGTAGGCCCGCCTGACGCCTTCATTACACATGTCTTCCAGACTCATCGTCGCTTGCCACTGAATATCCATGCCGATTTCAACAAATAAGTTGGCGATACCGGTGTCTTGGCAAATGGGACGATGGTCCATCGCACACATGCGCGAGTTGAGTAAAATTTGCGCCATCGCATCCTTTGCAGCGGGAGACTCTTCAAGCTCGTAAGCCTTGCCTAAGGCTTGAATGTAGTCTTTGGGGTGGTAGTAGGAAATGTACTGAAAAGCCGCGGCGACGCTTTCGATAAAATCGTCTTGTTTAATAAGAGTCATGGAATAAACCTGCGTAATTAATCAGGGTTTATTGTATCAAATTGAACGATTAGCGGTGTCTTCCATACGCTTTGAAGTGGATAAATTAGGAAAGAACTGCGCCTCAAACTCTTCTGCTGGCATGGGTTTTCCGTATAAATAGCCTTGTACATAATCGCAGTGCAGACTTTCTAATAAGGCCTTTTGTTCTACTGTTTCGACGCCTTCAGCAATAACCTCTACCCCCATACTATGGGCTAAAACAATAATGGTCCGAATAATATCGGCATCGACTTTATCCACCAAACTGTTATTAACGAAGGTGCGATCAATTTTTAATAAATTGATGGGAAAACGTTTTAAATAGCTTAAAGAGGAATAACCGGTTCCAAAATCATCAATCGCTAGTTTGATACCCAATGACTTGAATACTTCGAGTTTTTCAATAACCAGCTCCTCGTTGTTCATAACCGAACTTTCGGTTATTTCAAGTTCCAATAAATGACTAGGGAGCTGTGTGGCTTTAACGATAGATGAGACGGTATCGATAATACCATCGTCTTCTAGTTGGTAAGCCGATAAGTTAACGGCCATCCGAACAGGCTCAATACCTTGGTCTAGCCAATCCTTAAGGCAGCTACAGGCGGTGGATAACACCCATTCACCAATCATATGAATTTGACCTGTTTCTTCGGATATACCAATAAAGTTATCTGGTGGAACCAGACCTTTGTCTGGGTGTTGCCAGCGTACTAAGGCTTCCATGCCCACCAGTTGGCCTGTCTGTAGACTCAATTGAGGCTGATAATAAACTTTAAGTTCATTTCGTTCGATTGCATTTCTTAAGTCGTTTTCTAAGCTGAGTCGATGATTGATTTTGTCTTCCATTGAACGGTCATAAAAAACATAAGGTACCCGGGTGTCTTTTGATTGGTACATTGCAATATCAGCGTTCTTTATCAGATCGCTAATATTGTTGCCGTTAGATGGTGATACGCTAATACCCATGCTGGCACCCAAATGCATTTCTTTGCCTAAAAATACAAAAGGGCGAGAAATATTTGATTGAATCTTATTAGCGAGTTTTTCAATCACCTCGAACGATTTAATATTAGTTAATGCGATAACAAACTCATCACCTCCAAAGCGCGATACAATGTCTTCTTGACGGACACTTCTTGTTAAACGCTCGGCGACGATTTTTAATAATAAATCGCCAGCTTCGTGGCCATAAGAATCATTGACCAATTTGAAGCGATTGATGTCTAAAAACATCACAGCCATTATGTTTTCTTTTTGATGGTGTTGCTCAAGCGCCTCGGCAGCCTTTATGCCAAACAGGGCTCTATTCATTAAACCGGTCAAGGGGTCTTTATGTTCTAAATCGGTGATTTGTTTTTCTGTGTTTTTTACAGAAAGTAGGCGTTGTATGCGTAGGTTAAAAAGCGAAAAATTTAAAGGTTTTGATAAATAGTCACTGGCACCGGCTGCAAACGCACGGTTTATAGAAGCTTCGTTATCTAAGGCGGTCAGAATAATAATGGGTATGTCTGTTTGTCCAAATTGCTGGGTTATTTTATTACACGTGTCGAACCCGTCCATACCCGGCATAACGGCGTCTAAAACGACTAAATCCGGTTTTATTCGTTCACAGTACATCAATGCTTGTTCGCCATTAACGACCTCATCGACAAGGTAACCTTGATTTTCTAGATTTTTTTTAATGCTTTGTCGAGAATTACG
>DBBV01000011.1 GCA_002292375.1 Methylococcaceae bacterium UBA975
TTTTGTGTGGCGTAACAAATATCACTTTTTTTAGGCCCGGAAATTGTCGGAAACTTGCTGCGTAAGGCGTCAATAATCGACTCGGTATCATCCATGGATAAGGTCGTCTGGGTCACATAAGATAACGCGTGGTGTGGTGAAATCGTCAGTGAATCAACGTCTTCTGGTGATTCAACCAAGGAAATATTAACGTCCGCTTGACGTTGTTGATAACGCCCCATGGTGCCCTCAACTTCGGGATGGCCTTTATGGCCAATTAGAATAACGTTGTGCCCTTTTTTGGCGTTACTGACAACTTCCATGTGAACCTTGGTTACTAACGGGCAGGTGGCGTCAAAAACATTCAGCTGGCGACGTTTTGCTTCGTCTTCGACGGCTTTAGATACACCATGTGCGCTAAATATCACGGTCGAATCGTTAGGTACCTCATCAAGTTCTTCAACAAAAATAGCGCCCCTTTTTTTTAGCCCCTCAACTACAAATCGGTTGTGTACGACTTCGTGTCTGACGTAAATGGGTGAGCCGAGTAATTCCAGAGCACGCTCAACAATATCAATGGCGCGATCGACGCCGGCACAAAACCCGCGCGGGTTGGCTAGTAAAATATTCACTCTTTTTCTCGCTGTGTTTGTCGTCTGTTTTTATCCCATAACACTTCGGTTTGGCCGTCTTGTCTAGCCAGTACGCGACATAAAACAAACAGTAAATCAGATAAACGATTCAGGTATTTAATCACGGGAGGGTTAATCGTTTCGATGCGTGCAAGACTAACAGCAATGCGTTCAGCGCGACGACAAACCGTTCTAGCCACATGACAACTTGCGGCGGCTAGATTGCCGCCCGGTAAAACAAATTCTTTTAGGGCCGGCAAGCCAGCATTGTGTGCGTCCAACATTTCTTCAAGTTTGTCTATCATTGCCTCGTCGATGGCGCTATAACCGGGTACGCAGAGCTCACTACCGAGATCAAATAAGTCATGCTGAATATCCAGTAATTGCTGTGCAATACATGTGTCGACCCCAGCAGCGATGACCATACCAATGTGACTATTGAGTTCGTCTACCGTGCCGTAAGCGTCTACGCGTAAGCAATCTTTATCTACGCGGCTGCCATCACCTAAGCCAGTGGTGCCAGCGTCGCCGGTGCGGGTGTAAATTTTAGACAGTCTATGGCCCATAACTATGAAATTAACGGTTGTGTGGCTAGGATGATACCGTCTTCATCGGCATATAAATAGTCACCTGGGTTAAATGTAGCACCGGCGAATGTCACAGGGATATTCTTGTCGCCCCAGCCTTTTTTAATGCTTTTCAACGGGTGTGTTTGTAGGGCCCGAACACCGATGGGCATTTTTTTGATGTCGGCGGAATCTCTGATGCAGCCATAAACAACAACACCCGCCCAGCCATTTTTGTACGCCATTTCAGCGAGAAGGTCGCCCAATAAGGCACACCGCAAAGACCCACCACCATCAATAACGAGTACATCGCCAGACACCCTGTTGGAGAGCATCTCTCGTACAAGCACATTGTCTTCAAATATTTTGACTGTTTGAATTTGACCGCTAAAGCGCTTATGGGCACCAAAGGACCGAAATAGGGGAGTAATAACTTGTAGACTATCCGAAAAGTCATCACATAGATCTGCTGTCTTAAAAGTCATGAGAATAAAGAGGCTTATAGTGAATTAGTCACCCATTATAAACCACTTATTGACTAAGAAAAATTTCTCCACTGCGGATCTAAAAAGCGTCCCAAGGCTTGTTAAACCTACATGCAGCTAAAGACGTTTATGCTGCGTGGTTGCTCCATGTATTCGCTCGTCTCTCTAAATTAGATCGACGATCGCTAGTCTCTTCGAATCGGATGGCTTGTCGTCGACTGTGTGAGCAACGCTGCTGAGCTTTGCGATGCTCGACGAGGCCGATATAGCGGCAATGGCACGCTTTATAGGCGCACTCTTGTAAGGGCAATGGGGGTGCTGCGTTAAACGGAAAGTTTTTATTTTCAAGTGCGCGTACCTCAGAACAGCATTGCACTTTGTTTTTATAGACTAATGTTAGCGCCCAAAAATGCCCTGAGTCGGCCATTCTTTTTAGATGTCGACGGTGGTCAATTGTCTGTTTGGGGCTGCGTTTAGCCTTAACAGCCTTGCGTGCTGTATATTTGTAATAAAACACACACGCGCCTGTTACTAGTATAACTATAATCAATGTTGTCATTCGAACGCCCTCCATAGTGAACGAACGTTGATTATATAGCGTTCGGCGAAGATCGCAAAGCGAGGGGTATTTTAGGTGGTTAAGTAATGAAGTTAATTCGAATTAGTTTTTTGTTGGTGTTATTTGTGGTGGCTGCTTTTTATACCAAATCCCAGCGCTTAGCGACCACATCATGGGTAGAGCCATTGATTGTTTCCATTTACCCTATCAATGCCGATTTGCGCGATGACACGGCGCGTTATATTCAATCGCTATCGACAAGTGACTTTAGCGAAATAAATGGTTTTTTTATCAATCAATGGTCATTATACAGTGGGTTAGACTTTACCCCTTTTGACGTTCAGTTAAGACAGCCGATTAGATCTGAGCCGCCTAAGCCGCCTGATAATGGCAATCTGTTCAGCATTGCTTTTTGGAGTTTACGTCTACGGTTTTGGTCTTATAGACAGGTGACTGATGATACGAGCAAAACGATCAATATGTTTATTCGTTACCAGCAGCCGAACGAAGATGATCCGGTCGCGCACTCGTTGGGTCTACAAAAAGGCTTAATAGGTGTGGTGAACGCCTATGCGGGTGAGCCCTTTCGGGCGCGAAATAACGTTGTGATCGCGCATGAGATGTTGCATACAGTGGGTGCCTCCGATAAATATGACTTAGCATCAGGTCAACCAATCTTCCCACAAGGCTTTGCGCAGCCTGATAAACAATTTAAACAAAACAAGGCGGTGCTAATGGCGGCTAAAATACCTCTCAGTCCGACTAAATCACTTATGCCAACATCATTAAAAAGCTGTGTTATAAGTGTAGAAACGGCGACAGAAATCGCTTGGATCGAGTAATTTTTGATTTAAATCAATGTAAACTTTAACAAATAAAGTAGAATAAGCTAATAATTTAAAGCTATATATGGAGATAATGTAATGTTTTTTACTGAACTCAATAACACGCAATGTAAATCTTATTTAATTGCAGATATAGAATCGGGCGTCGCTGCGATTATCGACCCTGTTGAAAGCCTGGTTAACCGCTATTTGGCGGTATTGGCTTATCATCAGTTAAAACTTAAATTTGTTGCTGACACGCACACGCATGCTGATCATCGGTCAGGCTGTACGGCGCTTCGGCGATTAACGGGTGCTCAGGTGCTAATGCATGAAATATCGCCTCAACCGAAGGTTGATCATCGAATTTATGATGGTGACGAGTTGTCTGTTGGTGAGATCAAAATAAAGGCCTTACACACGCCCGGTCACACACCGGATAGCCTAAGTTTTTATGTCAATGAGGACAGGATTTTGACCGGTGACGTTATTCTCATTCAAGGCACAGGGCGCGCTGATTTTGCAGGTGGCAATGCGGGTGATCAGTATGATTCCATTACGTCTAAAATATTTTCATTGCCTGACGAAACGCTGTTGTTTCCGGGGCATGACTATCGAGGCAATACTCAATCAACGGTCGCTTCAGAGAAAGCGTTAAATCCCCGTATTGCAGGAAAGACCCGTGAGCAATACATTGAAATTATGGACAACCTTAATTTACCATTACCGGAACGCATTCAAGAGGTCCTACAAATCAATCAAAGTGAAGTAGACGATGACCGCCTTAAATTTCCTTTATTAGCAGAGCTAAATCAGGTGCTCCAGATGGAGCCACTAACGGTTAAAAACAACATAGAATCTGCCAAAGAAATGGTGATTATAGATGTTAGGGAAGCGTCGGAGTACCACGGTGAACTGGGCCATATTAAGGGCAGTAAACTGGTACCGATGGCTGAAATCCCTGCTTCATTGGACAGCTTGGAAGCCTTCCGGGATAAAGAAATTATTCTAGTCTGCCGTTCAGGGGTCCGTAGCACAACGGCCGCTGCTATTTTAAAAGGCTTGGGGTTTGCCCACGTTAAAAACTTAAAAGACGGTATGCTGGCATGGAATAAATTAGGTTACCCCGTTGAAACGTAACGGCCGATAATGGTCAGCTTTCAATACTGCGTATCGCTTTTTCCAATAGACGTAGGCTGTTGATCGATTCAGTTGTGAGTGCATGCTTAACGAGCAGCGGGCCGAGCCAAGGTGGTAACCAGAAGCTCGGCACCATTTCACTGGAAAAATGAATGAGTGTTTGCTCCCCATCAGGGGTTAACACCCAGTGCACCCAGCCTGAACTAAAATCACTGAGTTCAGGGATTACCTCAGCGTTTAAGGAATAGCCATCAGTCGTCAGTCTGAGTGTTTGTTGCTTCTGAAAGCATAAAAAAGCGAGACAGCTTTCTAGTTTAAGTAATAAATAACCGTTGGCTAACAATTCGCTATGCCGGATCAGTGAGTTAATTGAACTTAAGCGTTCGTAGGCGGTTAATAGTTGGTATACAGTGTCTGGCTTGGCTGTTACCCGAGTAATCAATTGAGTGCGGTAATGGTTACCGCTCTGATCGACCGTGAGGGACAAGTTCTTTTCTGCTAGAGCCGTCGCTGAAACCAGTATCAATGCTAACAGAGCTGGGTAAACAACGTGTTTGTGCATGTAGTCAGCGATGCTTTTTTAGTGTTTAAAAGCGCTTAGACCTTAACAAAAACTCCGACATGGCAACCCTTGGGTCTGACGTGTCTTACCGGGTAAATTACGCGGCTTGAACCGGAATAGCATTTTTGGTTTCTTTAACGGCGTTGTTTTCATCGAGGTAAATTAAACGCGGTTTAAACGTGGCTAACTCGGCTTCGTTATACTCAGAATACGCGCAGATAATCAAAATATCGCCTTCTGCTGCACGGCGCGCAGCGGCGCCATTGACAGAAATAACACCGCTTTTGTTCTCTGCACGAATAGCATAAGTTGTAAAACGTTCACCATTATTGACGTTGTAGATTTCAATTTGTTGGTACTCACGTATGCCTGATAAGTCGAGCAGGCTTCCATCAATCGCACAAGAGCCTTCATAATGAAGTTCACTGTGGGTCACAGTGGCTCTGTGTAATTTGGTTTGTAACATGGTTGAACGCATAGTCTTACTTATATTTCATTAAAACGGCTGGGAATTATGCCTGATATGTGATTTTCCATCAATAGTTATGTGCATCTGCAATAACATTGAATTGTAATTATATAACAATTGTTAGAATTTAACAGGTGGCGGCTTGTCACCAGTCGTTAAAGTTTTAGATACAATATCCCTAGCGAGCTGAATGGATTGTTTATTTAGCCGATCGGGTGCTGCGGATGGCTCATTAGGCGTGGCTGGTTCAGATCCGGTTAATAGGTGTAAGGTCTGTGTTGGGAATGCGATTTCGACCTGTTGGGCTTTGGCGAGGCGTAATATATCTAGTAAAAAGCGTTGCCGTTCACGCAACTCGGTACTCCAGTCGGGCGTTTCCCAAAAGACATACACCAACACGTCTAAGGATGAAGCGCCTAAGGCATTAAGGTACACGTGGTAATAATCTTTTCTCATGTACGGGTGTAAACGAATCAACTCTCTAACGCCTTCGCAAAATGCCTCGATCTTATCGGGCGGTGTGTCATAGCATAGCGACACATTACAATTCAGTCGTCGGTAGCGGCGTTTCCCCATATTGTCGACTTTAGCGGTAATAAAAATGGAGTTGGGTAGGGTGATTAACGAGTCATAAAAGGTGCGCACTTTGGTGCTTCTTAAGCCAATTTCTTCGACGCTTCCTTCTACCTCATTAACAACAATCCAATCACCGGTATGAAAAGTCTGGTCCATGATAACCGTAATCGAACCGAAGAGGTTTTGTACCACATCTTTTGCCGCCAAGGCGAACGCTAGACCACCAAGGCCAAGGCTGGCCAATAAGCTTGAAACATTTAAGTTGAGATTAGATGCAACAAAGGTGATACCGACGACGGTTACAAAAAGTTTTAACGTTTTTCTGATTAGCGGGACCAGTATATCGTCAATTTTATTATCAGTTTTATCAGCGTGGTAGCGTAAATACAGGGTTACAAGGTCAACCAAACGGTAGGTACCCCATACGCCTGCAATGCCAACTAAGACTTTAACTGCGACCAATAGAACGAGCATGGCCTGTTCCGGCAAGGCTAAAAGATTAAGACCGGCCCACCAAATGCTGGCCATTACCAACATAGCCAGAGGACGCAATAAATCGACTGGGGTTTCTTTAAAGCTAGGGGTTGGGGTTCTATTTCGAAACCGTTTAACGACTAACTGCAAGAAAAAAGCGGCTAGCTTATCGGCTACGACACCCAGAGCAATAATCAGTAATATGCCCAACCATTGCCAGTTTTCTAGCAAAAAAGCGCGTTGCTTAAGTGCACTCGGTAATTGTTGCCGTAGTTGAATATGCCAAGGCAGATAACGGGCATTTTGTGGGTCAAGCGTTAGGCTTTTTTTAGCAATTAGCTCCTCAGAAATCGCGGCTAAATCTTCCAAAGTTTTTTTGGTAAACAACCAGCGCCCATCGGTCATTTTGTTGATACTGACAGCGCCGTTGTCATACTGCGCGAACACATAACGTTTTCCATTCGGGTTATTCGGCACGGTATTTAGTTCGACCAGTTTGGTTTTATCGATGACTTCGAGCAGCATCCAAGCTAAATCGCGTGATTTTTCTTCCCGAATAAGGGTGTTTATCGCAGAAAGGTCGAGGGTTTTAATGGCATTATTGATGCGCTCTGGTTTGCCACGTTTGATGTCATTCATGGCGTGCAAGAAGGTGGCGAAGGTGTCCCTTGGTGAACTAAGGCCTAACTCTTCTACTGATTGGCTGGATGAATGAGTGCGTTCGATACTAACAGTGCTGTCATGGTTATCGGCCAGTACGAATGAGCTATTAAGGATAAGCAATAAGCCTAATAAACATTTTTTCATAATCATAGGGTGTGTGTAGTTAGATTGACACTCAGGTTGTCGATGAGCCGTGTAGTGCCAGCAAATGCGGCAACTAAAATAATTAGGTCGGTATCGGTATCCTTGGCGGGTTGCAAGAAGTCGCGCTGAAAAATGTGCAGGTAATCGGGTTTAAAGCCCTGTGCTGTTAATCGCTCTTTGGCATTAATTTCTAATTGTTCAAAGTTGTTATCACCTGCAGTAATGGCGAGTTTCACCTCAAGCAAGGTCGCATATAACTGAGGTGCCAGTTGTCGTTGTGCCTTAGACAAGTAACCATTACGTGAACTTAAAGCTAAACCGTCAGCCTCACGTACGGTCGGTTCCGTAATAATGGTAATCGGTATATTTAAATCATCAACCATGCGGCGAATAACGGCGACTTGTTGGAAGTCTTTTTCACCAAAGATCGCAAATTCAGCGCGGCTTATATTAAATAATTTATTAACAATGGTGGTGACGCCATCAAAGTGCCCAGGCCTGGATGCGCCGCACAGTACATCGGTAATACCCGGCACATGGACGCGACTGGTGTGATCGCCGCCTAAGGGGTACATCTCGTCGATAGTGGGGGCAAACAAGATATCGGTATTAAGAGCCTCCAGTTTATCAATGTCGTCTTGCATCGTACGTGGGTAACTATCAAGGTCCTCATTAGCGCCAAATTGAGTGGGGTTAACAAACAAGCTAACCACTACAATATCCGCATGTCGTTGAGCCGTGCTCACCAACTGAAGGTGGCCTTGGTGTAAATTACCCATGGTGGGGACTAGGGCCACTGAACCTGCCGATTGCCTTTGTTGATTTAGGGTGTTTTGTAGCTCTTTAATCGTTTGGATGATGCGCATAATTAGAAAGAATGTTCAGCCGCCGGAAATTGTTTGCTTTTAACCGCGTTGACATAAGCGCTGACGGCGTCAGAAATATTGCCAGCTTCAAGCATAAAGTTCTTACTAAATTTAGGCCGTTTGCCAACGGTAATATCGAGCATATCGTAGCTTACAAGTACTTGTCCATCACACGCTATACCCGCGCCAATGCCAATAATGGGGATATTGACAGCAGCAGTAATCTTTTTCGCTAAGGCAGCGGGTACGCACTCAAGAACAATAGCGCTAGCACCAGCCTGCTGAAGGCATTTTGCATCCTCAATAATAAGCTGAGCTTGTGCCTCGCTGGTGCCTTGCACACGATAGCCCCCCAGTTGATTAACCGATTGGGGCAATAACCCGAGGTGGCCACAAACAGGAATACCCTGATCGACAATGTGTTTGACGCACTCAATGACTTTTTGGCCACCCTCCAGCTTGACCATCTGTGCGTGGCCTTGTTGCATGAGTTTAGCGGCATTAGTAACGGCAGCATTAATGTTTGAATAGCTCATAAAGGGCATATCCGTTACCAATAAGGCACGTGTTAATCCACGAGCGACTATTTTGGAATGGTAAGCCATTTCATCCACGGTGACAGGCACCGTACTGGCTTGCCCTTGAACTACCATGCCAAGTGAATCACCGACTAAGACCATGTCAACGCCGGCATGATCTAAAATATGGGCAAAACTGGCGTCGTAAGCGGTCAAACTGGCGATTTTTTCGCCGCGTTGCTTCATCGCCAAGAGTTCGACATTGGTGACCTGTTTGGTATTGGATTGTTGGCTCATAACGACCTCAAGAAATAATTATAAAATGGGCAGCGGGTTTAAAAAGTGGCGGCCCGAACGGGTAGAGCAAATATGTTTTAACAGTTGCTCGTAATCAGCGTCGTTGTCAATGGGGTTGATATCACTGGCGTTAACAATGAGTAGAGGGCTGGTATCGTAATGGTGGAAAAATTCGGTGTAGGCGTTAGAAAGTTTTTGTAGGTATTCGCCACTGATGTTTTTTTCATGCTTAACCCCGCGCTTTTTAATCCGAGCAAGTAATACCTCAACGGGTGCTTGTAAATAAACCACCAAGTCAGCCCGTGCTCTTTTTACACAGAGGCTGCGGTACATTTGATCGTATAGCTTGTATTCTTCGTCGGTCAACGTCAATTTAGCGAAAATGGGGTCTTTTTCAAGCATAAAGTCTGTTACAACGCCGCTGGAAAACAAGTCGTTTTGACTCAAATCATTCCATTGTTTGGCTCGCTCAGTTAAAAAGTGGAGCTGAACAGGCAGGGCAGATTGATCTGTGTGGGTGTAAAAATGCTCTAAAAAAGGGTTTTCGTCGGCTTTTTCTTTCACCATGTCACAATTGAAACTCTTAGCAAGGCGTTTGGCCAAGCTACTTTTGCCGACCCCAATAGGGCCTTCTACGACAATAAACTTAGGGGGTAAGGTGGTTTCTGGGGTGTTTTTTTTCAAGGTGTTTAGCAATGCTTGGTTGTCATGATGGGTCAATAAAAATTTGATTCACTTTAGCAAACAGGTGATCTTTTTTCGAGGTTTTTACTGCTTATCATTGCCGGGCAGGGTTCGCCTAGTTGCTCAATCAGTTGTTTGATGGGTCCTAAGCCTGGAATATTAAGCTGTTTGTCTATCTCATATAAGGGGTATAAAACAAAACTCCGTAACGACAAGCCGGGGTGTGGCAAGGTGAGTAGGGGATCTTTCGATACGTGTTCAGCAAACAGTAATATGTCTAAATCCAGGGTCCGGGCCCCCCATCTTTCGCCCTCACGCGTTCGGCCTTGCTGCGTTTCAATGGTTTGTAATGCGTGTAATAACTCGATGGGTTTTAGTGAGGTGTTTACTTCAATTGCGGCGTTTATATAACTGGGCTGGTCCTGAGGCCCCATGGGTTCAGTTTGGTATAAGCTTGACTCGTTTTTAATGTTAAGCTCAGAGAGCCCGCTAATAAGTTCTATGGCATCGAGTACTTGTTGTACAGGGTGGTTCAGATTACTCCCCACACCGATAAAAACGGAGTCCGACATATTAAGCCGATCCGGGAGTTGACGGCTCTTTTTTTCGCGCTTTCTTTTTTTGTTTCATTTGAGAGGGCCGGGTCATTAATTTTTGTTCTGCCGGGTTTAAGGTCTGGATATGCGTCCACCAATCTGCGATGCTTGAATCGACTTCACCGTGCTGCGCCCGTAGCAACATAAAGTCGTAAGCGGCGCGAAATCGAGGGTGCTCGAGGAAACGCAAGCAACGCACACCAACTTGTTTATGAAAGCGGGGCTGTAAGGTCCACACTTCACGCATCGGTGTAGTGATGCGGCGGGGAATTGCGATGCGACTAACTTGCTGCAGGACAACCTCGTTTGCTGCGGCGTGAAGCGCTTGGGTTTCACTGTTTAAGTTAGGTGCGTATTTCTCGCTGAGTCGGCGAACCGGTTCCCACAACAAGGTTGCCAATAAAAAGTATGGCGTGATACGTTGATTATTTTTGAGCCGAGATTCCGTGTTTTTCATAGCCTGCTTTATTAAAGCGAGTGGCTCTGTTTCACTAGCGTCGTGTAGGCAAGAGTCTGTTTGCGGAAACAGCGCTTTAAATAAGCCGTATTGACGTAGTGTGTCGAACACTTGATTGGCTTCGGTGTTTAAAAACAGCTTCAACACTTCATCATATAAGCGCGCAGACGGTATGTCTTTGAGCAGTGGCGCTAGCTTTTGCATCGGTGCTTCAGTTTTAGGGTCTATGGTAAAACCGAGTTTTGCTTTAAACCTAACAGCGCGAATTAATCTAACCGGGTCTTCTTTAAAGCGCGTCACAGGGTTACCCATGAGCGTTAAAACCTTTTTTTGATGATCCTCTATCCCACCAACGTAATCGATGACGGTTGAGTTTTGTGGGTCTAGATACAGCGCATTAACGGTAAAATCACGTCGCCAAGCGTCTTCTTGTAGGCTGCCGTACACATTGTCTCGTAATAAGCGCCCATCTTTATGCGCGCGACTGCTTTCATCTTCTTTTGTATGGGGTGCGCGAAAGGTAGCCACTTCGATGATATGGCGGCCAAAATGGATATGGGCAAGCCGAAAGCGACGACCGATGAGTCGGCAGTTTTTGAATAAAGCCTGAATTTGTTCCGGTTCGGCGTTGGTCGATACGTCAAAGTCTTTTGGGTGCAGGCCCAGTAGTAAGTCGCGCACACAACCGCCGACTAAATAGGCTTCAAAGCCAGCTTTAGCAAGGCGATGGGTGATGGAAACGGCATGCCTATCCAAATTATCTGTGGACAGGTCGAGTTCACTTAAGGAATAGATGCGTGGTTTTTTTTGTAGAGACAAGGTAATTTTTCAGTTAATTTTATTAATTATATACAGCGTAAATTTAATACACTTGTTATATTGTACCGTATATTAAGTGCGCAACCGCTAACAGATAATTATGTTAGCTATAAGCGTCAGTATCTTATGGTCCCCATCGTCTAGAGGCCTAGGACACCGCCCTCTCACGGCGGTAACAGGGGTTCGAACCCCCTTGGGGACGCCATAGGTTTTGTCAGTTAATGCGGGCGGGGTAGTTTAAAGCTTATGGCTTGCTCGGTTCTTTAGTAACAGTTGGTTAAACTCGTCGGCGCTAACAGGCGGGCTAAATAAATAACCTTGGGTTGCATCGCAGCCCTGAGAGAGTAAAAAGTCGCTTTGTGCCTGTGTTTCCACGCCTTCGGCAATCACCGTTAAACCCAGGCTTTTGGCTAATACAATAACGGATTTAGCAATGGCCGCGTCTTGTTTATCATGGGGTAAATCGTTAACAAAAGAACGGTCAATTTTTAACTTATCGATGGGAAAGCCCTTTAAATAACTTAACGACGAATAACCCGTACCAAAGTCATCAATGGATAATTGTACCCCGATGGCTTTTAAGTTATCGAGTGTATCGACGACTCGTTCAGCTTGGTCCATCAAAGAGCCTTCGGTAATTTCGAGTTCTAAAAATCGCGGCTCTAAACCTGTTTTAACTAGCGTTGCTTTAACGATACTAACGATATCGGTAAACATAAATTCGCGCGCGCTGAGGTTGACAGCCACAACTAGATCCTCGTGCCCTTGTTTGTGCCAAAGTTTGCATTGTTTACAGGCTTCTAATATGACCCATTGCCCCAGTTTTTCAATAAACCCTGTTTCTTCAGCGAGTGGGATAAAGTCCATCGGCGGTATCATGCCGGTGTCGGGGTGTTGCCAGCGGATGAGCGCCTCCATGCCGGTAATGCGGTTTGTTTTTAGACAGAGTTGGGGTTGGTAATGTAGAGTAAACTCATCGTGCTCAAGGGCTAACCGCAATTGTGTGGCCATCTGTAGGCGGCGGTCGTGGTCCTTGTTGAAATTTTCATTATAAAAAGCAAAGCAATTTTTACCGCGTTGTTTTGCTTTATACATGGCAATGTCTGCGTACTTAACCAATTTAGCCACACTGTCGCCGTTGCTTGGGTAGAGGCTTATACCCATGCTGGCGGTCATGACAACTTCGCTAGCACCTATAATGAAAGGGGTCTGAAAAGTATCTTGAATTTTTTGTGCGATATACTCGATTTTTTCAATGCTCTCTACGTTTTCAATAAGAAAAATGAACTCATCACCCCCAAGTCTCCCCAAGGTGTCGTCTTCACGTAAACAATGACGAAACCGTTCGGCTAACTGTTTTAATAAGTCATCGCCGGCAGCGTGGCCTAAGCTATCGTTGACGTCTTTAAAGCGATCTAAATCCAGTAGAATTACGCCTGCCATAGTGCGGTTACGATGGGCCTGATCGATGGCATGCTCTAAACGCGCATTAAACAACAAGCGGTTGGCAAAGCCCGTTAGATGGTCGTGATGGGCAAGGAATTCGAGTTTTTCTTGTGACTGTTTAATGCTGCTGATGTCTGAAAACATAGCGACATAGTTGACGGCTTTTTTATCGTCCTCGCAGATGCTGCTAATAGAAACCCATAATGGGCAGGTGTCGCCATTTTTTTTACGGTGTGTGATCTCACCTTGCCAATACCCTGCGGTTTGAACAAAGTCCCACAAGTTTTGATAAAAATTACGGTCGTGTAAACCCGACTGTAAAAGACTTGATGGCTGCCCAATTATTTCGTTTTCGGTGTAGCCGGTTATAACGCTAAAAGCATGATTAACCGCAACAATGGTGAGTTCAGTGTCGGTTATCATAATCCCTTCGGTGGTGGTGTCGTAGACCTTAGCCGCTTGTTGTAGCTTGTGTTCGCTTGTTTTTTGTACAGTGACGTCATCGATGATGCAGGCCATGCGATTAACTTCGTCTTTTTTTGGTTCAATGACAGGGTAACAACGTGCGTGTACCCAACGAATCGCCCCATCCGGTTTAGTAATACGGAATGTTTCTTCGCACGGTTCTTTTTTATCAAGGGATAACAGTAACTTGGCGACACTTGCTTGATCATCAAAATGGATGTAGTTAATAAATGGAAAGTTGTCGTTCGCAGGTAGGCTTAATTGTTGGCCGTAAATTTTTTCATATGCGGGGCTCACATAAATCACTTGTTTGTTGCGCGTGTCACTGAGTATAAAAATGCTTTCGATATGGCTCACTAGTTGCCTAAATCGCGTTTCACTGTCTAATAAGGCTATTTCGTACTGTTGCCGTTGACTATCGTCTCGAATTTGTAAAACATAGCCATAACAGCTTTGCTGTTTATCAAAAATTTGGCTGGCGCTAACTCGAATACTGAGTGTGGTGGTGTTGAGGTTGAGAATGAAGTTTTCTGTGTCTTGATAACCACCGTTTTGTTCGATAGCGTACACCAGGCTCGTGGTGTTGAAGGCGGGGTCATCAAGCTTATAAAGGTCAATTACTTCGCTGATGTCTCGCCCCATAACGTCACTTTCCTGAAGGCCTAATAAGCGCAATAAGGAGCTGTTGGCTTTAACCACCTTGCCGGCCACATTCCAAACAATAAGCGCCTCGGCAAAACTGATTAAGGTGGCGTTGAGCAGACTAATTTCATCGCGCTGACGTTCGTTCTTTGCTTTGTTTAGCGCAATACTTAAGGCGGCATACAGTTCACGCTCTGCTACCGGTTTAAGAATATAAGCCATCGGGTCGGTGATTTGAGCGCGGTCTAAAAAGTCCTGATTTGAATAGGCGGTTAGGTAAATAATTGGAATATTAAATTGTTGTTTAATAAGGGTGGCTGCTTGAATACCATCCATATCACCAGGTAGTACGATGTCCATTAGGATTAAGTCGGGCGGGATGCGCGTGACGTGGTTGACTGCATCGATGCCATTATCGACGATATAGGTGTTTGTATAGCCTTGGTTTCTTAATTTATTTTGGATGTCTTGGGCTATTAATGGCTCGTCTTCGACGATCAATATCACAGCTGTTTTACGATCCATAAAGACGCTCCCTTGACTTAGGTTATCACGCTAAACATATGCGGCCACGACCACCTTTTTTGGCCTTATAGAGCGCCTTATCAGCCGCTTCGGCTAGGCTTAAGTAATCAGAAAAGAGGGGGTACTCGGCAATACCAGCACTAAAGCTCACAGAAAAAGATTGCTGATTGGCGTTAAAAACCAGCTCTTGAAAAACCTGTAATAATTCCCCAATGACAATTGAAGCTTCAGAGGTGTGGGTATCTGGTAAGAGGATAACGATTTCTTCTCCGCCGTATCGAATGGCTGTGTCTACGGAGCGTAAGCGTTGCTGGATTAGCAGTCCTAAGGCACGTAAAACTTCATCGCCGGCGTGATGTCCAAATTGGTCATTGACTTGTTTGAAGTGATCTAAGTCTAGCATGACGTAAGTAAAGTGCCGTTGATGTCGGTGGCAGCTTGCTATCAAGGTGCTCAGGGTGTTCGAAAGGTTCGTGCGATTTGCAAGCCCAGTTAACGGGTCATTTAGCATCAGTGTTTGCAATTCTCGTGCTTGCAACGCCTTGGCTTCGACCTTAGCGATGAGTTGTGTAGGCGTGATGCCCTTAATAAAAAAATCATTGCCCCCCGCACGCAAGGCATCTATGTGTCGATCAATGTCGGTTTCAACTGAAAAAAACACAATGGACGTTCCACTATAAAGGCATTGTTGGCGGATCACAGCGGCCAACTCAATGCCGCTACATGACGGCATGTGTAAGTCTAATAGAATGAGGTCGGGCTGAAAAACAGCTAAGGGCTCTATTAAGTCCATGGGGTCATTAATCACCCGTGTTCGTATCCCTGCGCGTTCGAGTAACAGGGCGGTATGCTCAGAGAACTGGACATCGTCATCGACAATTAATACGCGATACACTGGTTCCGCCTTTTCGAAACACTTCTCCCGAACGGTTTTAATTAATTCAACCATATTAATGGGGTGAGTAAAAAATGCGCTACCACCGAGTCGGATGGCGGACAATCTGGCTAGCATATTGTCTTGATCAGATAAAATAATAAGGTGCGGCTGATCTGGGGCTAAAGGGTTAACACGCGTTAAAAAAGCCGCTTCAATAGTTTGATTGTTTTCAGTATTTAGATCAAGAAGGATGCACAGATGCTCATCTTGCAACGAGGGTAGCTCTGCAGGACTAGTCAGAACATCCAGTTTAATATTATAGGCCTTAAGTTTAACGGCTAGAGCCGCCGCAAAGGCCTGATTACTGCTGATAAGTAATGTGTTTTTAAGCCCCTGTTGAACTGTTGAAACGGTGGGGCTGGAAAAGTCTAAATCATTCGTAGGTGAATCCTGTTGAGACGAGAGTGCTGAGTGCTTTAGACTGATAAGCAAAGGTTCTATTTTATCTATGGTCGTCTGAAGTGTCAGTTCGTTTTGACGGAACTGGCGTAGTAAGGTTTCAATTTCAGCAGCATGTTCGCTAAGTCGGGCAAAGCCGAATGTTGCGCCAGAGCCGACCAAGTTATGTGTCTTGCGAATCAGCTCTAAAGTGAGCTCTTCATGGCCTTTATTTTCTTTAAAGGCAAGCCATGTTAAGTCAACGGCCTTAATTTTTTCAGGCAGTTGAGCGGCATATTCGTCGCATAAGGCTTTAAGTTGTTGGTTGCTATCGGCCAACGTTTTGGATGATGGTTTTAACTTGCTCAGCCAAGGTGATGGGACTGAAAGGCTTGGCGATGACGTCTACTGCGCCCAAATCAGTATACTCTTTGATTTCATGGGTTTGTACACGGGCGGTCATAAAAACCACGGGTACATCGGCACATGCCGGCAAAGTTTTTAATTGGCGGAAGGTTTCTATACCATCCATTTCTGGCATCATGACGTCGAGTAAAATGATGTCAGGCGCAAAATCGCTTACTTGGTCAAGAGCCGCCTGCCCAGAACTACAGACAAGCAGGTCAAAACCGCCGATTTGTTCTAGAGCAATGCGCGCGATCGTTTGGATGTCAGGTTCGTCTTCTACGTACATAATTTTTTGTGTGTCGGGCATAATGCTAATCCTTATCTAAATTTGTGTGTCGTTGCAAAATCAGCTCAATCGCTTGGACTAGATCATGGTTGCTGGTTTTGGACTTAACGAGGCTCGCATCTACACTATTACCTAGATCCTCAGTTCTGTCTAGTGCAGAAAAAACCACGACAGGAACCGGGGGCGTTTTGCTGGCGAGTTTCGGCAGCAAAGTCGCGCCAGAGCCATCGGGTAACATTAAGTCCAAAATCACTAAATCGTAAGAATTAGTTAACTTTGAATGGGCTGTTTTTAGGTTGTGGGCGACGTCTATCGTGGCTTTGCCCTTTAGCAAGGTGCCTACTAGGGTAACAATATCCGGGTCGTCTTCGACGTGTAATATAGTAAACTGGTGATCCGACTTCCCTCGCAGCGCGTGTCGAATAGCCATGGCTAATCGATTTTGATCTATCGGCTTTTCGAGCCAGTCGTATATCGATAGCGCATCGCCATTGAGTTGTTTTTTACCACCGTCGGCAACCGCTGAAATAACGATAATGGGTAACTCAGACAGACCCTCAGTTTGTTTGAGCTCTTTGAAAAAATCGATACCGCTTTGCCCCGGTAGCATTAAATCTAAGGTCATTGCTGCGTATTGTTTTTTTAATAAACATTCTTTTGCTTGTTCGGCGCTGCCCGCTATATCGGCGCTATAGCCTTTCTTCTCCAGCATGATTTTAAGTAAACGGGCCACATCTAAATCATCTTCACAGATTAAAATGTGTTCAGAAGGGGTGTCTCCAGCCAGCTCGTTTTCAACTATGGTTTGGTCATGAATAGGCAGTTCAAAATAAAAGCGGGTTTTTTTATCTGCTTCAGACTCATAATCGATCCGACCGTCCAGTTTTTCTATAATAGCCTTGCAGATACTAAGGCCGAGTCCTGTACCGCCTTGTTGTTTAGTGGATGATGAGTCGGCCTGCGAAAATTTATTAAAGATACGGTCTTTGAACTCGTCGGGTATGCCGGCGCCATAATCGATAACACTGACCTGAACGAGGTCTTGTATTATTTGAACGTCAACATCAACCGTTGAATTGAGGTGAGAGAATTTTGCCGCATTTGACAACAAATTGGTCATAACTTGGATCAATCGGTCGCTATCGGCCAACACATGGCAAGGGGGGGCTCGCTTGGTGATATTAAATTTTACACCATGCTCATCGCCATAGGCTTGATTGGCTAAAATGGACTCTTCAACTAACTGATTAATATCTATGGCCTTAAGCTTAAGCTCCATCTTGCCGGACTCTATTTTCTCCACATCTAAAATATCGTTGATTAAACGCACTAAACGCGCACTGTTGTTGCTGGCAATTTTTAATAACGGTGTACAAGTATCAGGTACTTTCCCCATTGCGCCGCTCAGCATTAATTCCAAGGCGCCCTGAATAGACGTCAGTGGGGTTCGTAGCTCATGACTAACGGTAGAAATAAACTCGTTTTTCATGGTATCTACGCGCTTGCGTTCGGTAATATCCCTGAACAAACCGCTAAACATAAGTTCCCCGCCAACGTGTAACTCACTGATTGATAATTCCATTGGGAATATCACACCGCCCTTTCGCAGGCCCTTAACCTCGCGCGAGCTACCAATAATTTTGCCTTCCCCGGAGCTTTTATAATTAAGCAAAAAATAATCGTACTCTTTGTGATACGACTCGGGCATTAGAATTTTTAAATTTTGTCCTTTAGCTTCAGACAACGGGTAGCCAAATATTTTTTCTGCAGCGGGATTCATACTTTCAATTAGCCCGTGTTTATCTATGGTGATAATGCCATCGATTACTGTGGTGATAACGGAACGATAGCGAGACTCCCTGTTCTGAATTTCCAGCTCAAAATTCTTACGTTCGGTAATGTCGCGCACCAAGCCAGAAAAAAGTTGTTGCCCATTGATATTCATTTCACTGACCGATAACTCCATAGGGAAAACCGAACGGTCTTTACGTAAACCACTCACTTCACGGCCGATGCCAATAATTTTTTTAACCCCCGTTTGTTTGTAGTGTTGCAAGTAACCGTCGTGTTCGCTGCGGTAAGGTTCTGGCATTAATAGATTAATATTTTTACCGATCAGCTCGTCTTTTGAAAAGCCAAACATCTTTAACGCCATTGAGTTGATGCTTTCTATCAGGCCCATATTGTTGATGGTAATAATGCCTTCAATTGAGGATTCGATAACAGTTTGAAGTCGAGTTTGTTTGTCTTCAGCCTCTTGGCTGCGCAGTTGAATGGCCTCTGTGGCTTTATTAAAAGCACGGCTAAGTTGACCTAATTCATCAGTCCCCAGTTCTTCCATTTTGCCGCTGTAATTTCCATTAGCCATTTTATTCGCCTTAATCGCAAGGGCGTTAATCGGTTGGGCTATACTCCGAATTAATAAAACAGCCAAGATCAAGTAGAGCATTGCAACCCCGATTAACAACATGAGCTCAATACGTTGTTGTTCTACACGGTGTTGTTCAAACTCACTTTTTCTGAGTGATAATAAGCTTGACTCTTCGTTTGCCATGGCGGCTAAAATATGGCGAATCTCTTCCTCTATAGCCAAGGTATGTAGGGTTATTGTTACCGCTCCTTCTGAGGGTGAAGTTTGAGCTAAAGAAATTGCTTTTTCGAGTGCTGCTAATTCTTTTTGCAGTAGTGCATCGAGCTCTTTAACGCGTAATCGTTGGATCGGGTTACCTTTCGTTAAACGGCGTAAAGTAGCTAGCTGGCTCTCTATGTCATTGACGCTAACTAAATACAAGTCGAGCGAGTCTTTTTCATGGCCGATAAGGTAGTCTCTTTCGCCAATTTCTGCGCGTTGGATAGCGCTTAGTAAAGCACTGATTGTGTTATTGACTTCGTAGGTTTGGACTATACCGTTACGTAACGCGTCTGATTCACGGTGCGTTGACTCGAGCATGGCCGAAAAAATGATCAGTGCAGGGATGATGGGTAAGACAAAGGCTATAATTTTAGAACGTATACTGAGGTTCATTGCTAGCTCCTATTAGCCTGTAAGTTTAATGTTTGATGGATGATGTTGTTGTAGATGCTTGATTAGATCGTCATAACATGCACTCGGTAATGGCGATAGCCTTGCCCACCTTGGCAAACACATCAACGGGTTTTTTGTCCCGCACCTTGGGAGATAAAATTGTAGGGCGTGTAATCGGTAAGGCGGCTTTAATGTCGGCGACATTGGCTAAGATATTATTCATTAGCTCGAGCACGTCGGCGGGTTTTATTTCCCCAGCATTGGCCGCTAAGTATCGGTCGATGACGGCATCTTTTGCGCCAAACTCAGCATGTAACTTGTTGACGGCTTGATGTAATTGAAACCCAAGGGTATACACATCTGCTGGCTGCTTATCTAAGGTTGCGGGTAAGGTTTTGAAGTCGCAATTAATGTTTAACGATAAACGAATGGTTTCAAGGTCATCAAGAAGGGTTAGCACAATCCGGTAAACGTCTTTGGGTTGTTGGATTGGCGCGCCTAAGCTTTCCAGCATCTGGTTTACTTTTATTAAATTACGATAAACGTCGCTGGGCGTTTTGCCGCTCACGAAGGGGGGCTCTGCCACCATGGCTGTAGGGTGAATGTCGACTCTAAGCTCACGTGTGGCGCTTAAAATTTGGTTAACCAGCTGCCATACGTTTTCAGGTGTGACGGTTCTCACAGTGAGCAGGGGGTCTGACTCGGTTGGTAACTTGTGTAAGGACCTTAGGGCTTGTACACGCAACATCACTTCGCGCGCTTTTTGTAGTACATGGCGAGGCTCTCGCCCTTCGGGGGCGTAATGAATTGGCTTGGATTCAACTTTTTTGAGCTGCTGTACAGCAGCTAACTCTAAGGCGATTTTTTCAGTGAGTTGATAGACGTGGCTGGGTGTGGTTGTAGAGGAAAACTGAACCTGGTAAACGACGTACGCGAGCACTATAAAAAACAGTAAATACAGCAAATTCCACGGTTTTTTTAGCATGGCTTTTTCATAGTTTTAGTGACCAGCGATGTCATTTTTAACTGAAGAGTTAAGCATAATCGCCTAGTTGAGGCAACCGAATTCTAACAGGAGTTAGCCTTATCTCTTCCGTTGCCGAAATGATTGTATCGTGCTGCTTTTATCATTGTCGTCTTGGGCTAAGGTGGTATATTGTTTTTTTAACTTGAGATTTCATGGTGCGCATTAAAACCTTGCCTTTTGCTTGGCTGCTATTGGCTTTAGTCGTCATTATTTGGGGCTCTAACTGGTCGATCATGAAAATCGGTCTTCGGTCGATAGATCCTTTATGGTTTGCAGCGGCAAGATTAACGATCGCCCTATGTGCTACAACATTATTATTGTTTTTTATGGGGCGGCTCAGATGGCCTCACAAGCAAGACATGCCGATAGTTTTTGGGGTAGGTATCATGCAGTTTGCGGTGTTTTTGGTTTTAATTAACGAAGGACTAACGTCGGTAAATGCTGGCCGTGCGGCTGTACTGGCTTATACCACACCGCTATGGGTAACCCCGGGGGCTCACTTTTTTTTAAACGAGGCTGTGTCACGGCTCAAGTTACTCGGCGTTAGTATTGGTCTTTGCGGTTTGATCATTTTGTTTAACCCCATGGGGTTTGACTGGACTGATCCTGCCGTCGTAAAAGGCAACGCTTTATTACTGATTGCTGCTTTGGTGTGGGCCATATCGATTTTGCACGTAAGAAAGCACCAATGGAAAGCCAGCGTGTTGGAACTGACGCCATGGCAGTTACTGGTTGCTTTGTTCATTGTCGTGCCAATTGCTTGGTTTGCTGATACGCGTCATGTTGAATGGAGTACGGAGCTCGTGTGGATTTTGCTCTACAACGGTATTTTAGGTACCGCCTTAGCCCAATGGGCCTCTATTCGTGCAACGCAATTACTCCCCGCAGTGACCGTATCCTTAGGTTTTTTGATGGTACCGCTCGCCGGCATCTTTTTCTCAGTTATTTGGTTGAATGAAGCCGTTACCTTGACGCTGGGTTTGGGAACGTTATTGATTGTAGGCGGCTTATTATTGCAGTCAAACCATAAAAAGTAAGCGCTACGGCTTAGCCAAGGCTGCGCCATAAGTACCAGCTAGCAATGGTTCTATACGGTTGCCACTGACTCGCTATTTGTTCGCATTCGGTCACAGAGGGCAGTGCTTTTAATGCCTTAATTGACTGCACTGCTTTTCTAAGGCCCAAGTCACCAGAGGCAAAAATATCCAGCCGCTTTAGGCCAAACATCAAAAAGATATCAGCAGTCCACGGACCGATGCCTTTGAGTTGACATACTGTTTGTTTAACCTGTTGATCGGATTGATGTTGCAACTGGTCAAAGGTTGTTTTTTCGGTTCGCGCAAAGTCAATTAGCTGTTGCAGGGTGTTTATTTTGGCTTGAGACATGCCGGCTTGTTTAAAGTCTTGTTGCGTAAGGTGTGCAAATGCCTCGGGCGTTACGTTGTCCTGTGTTAACGCGTGAACCCTTTGTTGAATAGCAGCGGCTGCTTTAACTGAAAGCTGTTGCGCAATAATTGCGTGCACTAAGGCTTCAAAGGGCGTTTTGCTAAAAGGGCGGAGGTCAAAAGCCGGGCCGCTTTGGATAAGGGTACCCAACGCAGGGTCGGCATTAATTAACCAGCGTTCCGCTTTTTCTACCTCGCTGGAAAGGCGTTGAAGCGACATTTTAGTACGTACGTTGTGGCACGGTTAATGCGCTCCACGCGCCAGCTTCGATGAATATGCGCTTTACCCTTGGGAAGGCCTGCTTTATTTGCAAATCAATATCGGCGATGGTTTGTTCCAGCTCTGTAATACTAAGGTCGTCTTTAAAGTCCACATTCATGGTGACTAAAATGTAGTCAGGCCCCATGTGCATAGTGAGTAATTCGTTAATCGCATCAACCGTGGAAAACCGATCAGTTATATTGCGAATGCCTTTGACCAGCTCTGGGTTGGCGCTTTCACCAATCAATAGGCTTTGTGTTTCATACGCTAACCAAATAGCTGTGCCGCCGAGTATTAAGCCGATAAAAACAGAGGCGATACCATCGTATAATGGATCGCCGGTGTATTGTGTTATGGCGATACCGGTAAACGCGACGAGTAGGCCTAGCATCGCGGCTGAGTCTTCAAAAAGAACCACAAAAAGGGTGGGGTCTTTGCCCCGCTTAACGGCATCTAAATAGCCCCATTTGCCTTTACTGCGGGTAAATTCACGTAGCGCAAAACCCCAGGCCGCGCCCTCGAATACCAAAGCCGAACCCAGAACAATATAGCTCAGGGTGGGGTCACCCATTTTGCTGGGGGCGAGGATATGGTGAATGCCTTCGTAAATAGAAATGCCAGCACCTACCGCAAAAATTAATATAGCGACAACAAAGCTCCAAAAATAGATTTCTTTGCCGTGACCAAAAGGAAATTTTTCGTCGGCGGGTCGTTGCGCGCGCTTTAAGCCGTGTAGGAGTAGGACTTGATTACCGGTGTCAACCAACGAATGAATGCCCTCCGATAGCATCGCCGAGCTGCCTGAATAAAAAGCGGCAATAAATTTAGTGACTGAAATTAGGCTATTGCCTGCAAGGGCAGCATAAATGACTTTCTTGGACGACGATGACATGGTTTTGAATGAATTGAATGCGTCGTGCCAGTGTCGCCATATTTTGTGCTGCTGTAAAGGTTTATCAGGCTTGAAACTGAGTTAATATAGCGTAGTATTATTGAAGTAAAATAATAACGATGGGCTAAAAAATGTATGAGCTATCGATCCGCCGATACGGTGCCGGATTGCTTACGGTTGTCGTCGCACTTATTCTAATTACACCACTGTGTGGCGCTTTATTTGATTGTGGCTGCACTTGGCCATGGGCCGGACTAGAAAGCCATTGCAATATATATAAGCCACAGATCGAACAGCCTTGTCCTTGGTGTGCCTCTATAGTGGCAGGTGTTCTGTCGGTTGGCTTGGCAGTTTTGACAGGCTTTTGGCTTGCTACAAAGGATGTAAAGTCGCGGCATGATATTCATGACGCTGTGCTCGCGGGTTGGCAGCGTTCTAAGCAATCCCTGGGTTTTATCAAGCGCGTAGTGACGGGCTTGCTCGGGGTTTTAGTTGTTGCAGTGGCAATGGGGTGGCTGTCCGCGTACTGGCAGGATTACCCGTATTTTCTTTTAACTGAGTGGTTGAACTTTTTTATTTCTTAACGAAGGTAGCGTAAACACACATGGAATCAATAAAACAATGGTTAAGCCGTTTACTGTCCAACCCGGAAGCGTTGGCTTTAATGGGTACGTTGTTAGTCGGCTTATTAGTGATTATCTGGGTCGGCGACGTGTTGTCCCCAGTTCTGGCAAGCTTGGTTATTGCGTACTTGTTAGAGGGCATGGTGGCTAAGTTTGAATCGTTAGGAGTCGATAGAAAATGGGCAGTTATTGGTTCATTCGGCTTATTTATGGCCCTACTAGCGTATATGGTCTTCGGTTTAATTCCCTTGCTTTCGATACAGACTGTGCAACTGGCTCAACAATTGCCGCATATGTTGAATCAAGGGGTTGATCTTTTTATGGCCTTACCCGAAAAGTACCCGCAGTTTATTACGGCAGAACAAGTGCAGGTTATTTTTGCTCAGGTCAGTTCAGAGGTGGTTAAATTTGGGCAAGGTTTGCTGTCTTTATCGGCCGCTTCGGTGCTAAATATCGTTGCGCTGATTATTTACTTATTATTAGTGCCCATGATGGTGTTTTTTTTCTTAATGGACAAAGCACTGATTACGGATTGGTTTTCTAGTTTTTTACCTACCAAAAGACGTTTGACTGCAGAAGTTTGGATGAATGTTAACCAGCAAATTGCCAATTACGTCAGAGGTAAGGCGTGGGAGATTCTCATTGTATGGGTGGCCTGCTTTATTGCCTTTAGCGTATTGGGTTTAAAGTACGCGGTATTATTGAGTTTTTTAGCTGGCCTATCCGTGTTAGTGCCCTATGTAGGCGCTACCGTGGTCACCATTCCTGTTCTGTTGGTTGCCTATGTGCAATGGAATTGGGGTAATGAGTTTTTGTATTTAACCACGGTGTATTTAATTATTCAGGCGTTAGATGGCTACGTATTAGTGCCCTTGCTGTTTTCAGAAGTCGTTAACCTGCACCCGGTGGCGATTATTGTGGCGATTTTGTTTTTTGGTGGTATTTGGGGTTTTTGGGGGGTGTTTTTTGCTATACCATTAGCGACCTTGGTTCAGGCCGTGATGGTGGCTTGGCCGACGCGACACGATATGAACGCGATTGATCCAACAACTTAACTTATAATTAAAGGTATTTCATGAAGTCGATTCAAATTCTTTTCTTTACGTTACTGGTCACGATAACAGGCGCCCATGCGTTTGAGCTGTCAGATATTACAGATCGATTATTTGAAGATAATCTCACTGGCGTTGAGGGGCAATTAAAAGACGCGGAATTTGAATTTCAAGTGAATTCAGTGCTCTTGCTCGATGATCGCCTGAGGAAAAACAGCCATATTTTAGTCGCGCGTAATCGCAATTCGGTACTCATCGCGGGGCAAGCAAAATCCGAGGAGTTAAAAACTCAAGTTCAACGTGTAGTACTTGAAACGGCAAACTTGAAATGGACGCAAGGCGATGTTAATCAAGTCGAACCTTCAAATGCACAAGTTTGTGGCGAAAAAGCTTCGAAGATGGCGGCCAATGAGCGCCGCCGGTTTAACTTAAAAACCGTCGCCGAGTGCAGCACGGTCAATCGTTTTTATAACGAGGTGCGTCTTACTGAGCCAATGAGCGAGTTAGCTCAAAGTGACGACGACGTGCTGCGAGCGACCATTAGTAATCGCTTATTACGTGAATCAATTATTGATAAGGTAGAAACCATTAAAGTCGTGGTTTCCGATCGGCACGTGTATTTATTAGGCGATCAACTTGATCAATTAACCGCCGATCGCGCAACAGCGTTGGTTAGGTCGATGGCGGGGATCAAAAAAGTGATGCCGCTGTTCAGGTTTTAGTCGTTAGAATCGCTTTTTGTTAAGGTCTCGGCCGCGGCAAGCACCTCCGCGACGTGGCCTTTGACCCTTACTTTACGCCATTCTTGAATTAAAACGCCGTGCGCATCAATTAAAAAAGTGCTGCGTTCAATGCCTATATATTCTTTGCCGTAGAGTTTTTTTGGTTTTATTACCTCAAATAATTGGCATACAGTCTCATCAGGGTCGCTGATTAAATCAAACGGAAAGCTGAACTTAGTTTTAAAGTTATTATGGGTGCGTAAGGAATCGCGCGAGACGCCAAAAATAAGTGTATTGGCTTGCTGAAAGGCGGTGTAATTATCGCGAAAATCTTGACCCTCTTGGGTGCAACCCGGGGTATTGTCTTTGGGGTAAAAGTAAATAACGACGTTTTTTCCTTTAAGCTGGGCTAGTGTGAGTGCCTCGTCCGCCGTAGTGGAACAGGTGAACTCAGGAACAGGTTGGTTTAATTGTACGGTGTGCATGAAAACGACCTATTTAGTTTGTAAGAATTAAGCGATATTTTAACAGACTGATTTTTAGTTGTAGCGATGATCCATGTATAATACGCGGCTAGTTTGGTTATTATAAAGAATCGTTGTTAGTAACCGTTATTTTTGTTCAATATTGGATTCGATTATGTTTCAAGGCAGTATCGTTGCTCTCGTGACCCCCATGCATGCGGATGGTTCGCTGGACGTAGACAATTTACGACGGTTGGTTGAATTCCATATCGAACAGGGAACTGACGCCATCGTTGCAATGGGCACAACCGGTGAGTCTGCTACGCTGAATGAAAAAGAGCATTGTCAGGTGATTCGCTACGTGGTCGATATGGTGGCCGGTCGAATTCCTGTGATAGCCGGTACCGGCGCTAATTCAACCACCGAAGCGATAGATTTAACACGTTGTGCTGCTGAGGCAGGTGCCGACGCCTGTTTGTTGGTAACACCTTATTACAATAAACCGACACAAGAAGGGTTGGTGTTGCACTACAAGGCCATTGCAGCAGCCGTTGATATTCCGCAAATTTTGTACAATGTACCGGGTCGGACAGCCTGTAATATGCTGCCTGAAACGGTCGCTAAATTAAAAGACGTCAGTAATATTATTGGCGTTAAAGATGCAACGGGCGATATGCAAGTTGGGCAGCAGCTTATCGATTTAAGTGATGATAATTTTGCCGTATATTCGGGTGATGACGCTACTTCGTGTGAACTGATCTTGATGGGTGCTAAGGGCTCTATATCGGTTACGGCAAACGTGGCACCGAAAAAACTACACCAAATGTGTAAAAAAGCCTTGGCAGGTGATGCGGCAGGGGCGCATGCAATTGATGCGAACTTACAAGCCCTGCACCGTGACCTGTTTATTCAATCTAGCCCGATACCGGTAAAATGGGCCGTACACGAGCTTGGGCTGATCGAAAAGGGGATTCGCTTGCCATTGACGTGGTTGTCACAAGATTGTGAACAGCAGGTGAGAAAAGCAATGGCAGACGCCAATTTAAATTAATTAAAAAGGTAAAACTAATGAGCGTGAAAGCTGTATTGATAAAACTGTGTTTCGTGTTGCTGTCACTTAGTTTAGTGGCGTGTGGCAGCTTGCCATCGGTTAAAGAAGTCTTTTCCGACCAAAAAGAAGCGTATAAAAAAGCGCATGAATTACCTCCCTTAGAAGTGCCGCCTGGGTTATTAAAGGGGCAAGCTATAGATGAATATGATGGCGGTGTGAAAACGCCGAGCGTTAAAAAACAAGCCAACGTGACGACGCAACCGCTAGTAGATCAGCCGTCTTTTGTTAAGCAGATTAAACAAGGGGTCGATAGCCATTTATTAGTGCAAGATAGCTTGCGTAATGTCTGGCGTAAAACGGTTACTGCATTTGAGGAATTAGACTACGACATTGGGGATAAAAACCGCGAAAACAGCCTGATTTATTTAAACATTGCCTCGGCAAAACAAGGCGGTATGTTGTCTACCTTGTCTTTTTGGAAAAAAACTGACACCCAGGTGTACTTAGTGGCAGTAGAGCGTGTTGAGACAGGCATTGCGGTCCGTGTCCTTAATGAACAAAAGGACCGTATTGATGATGAGTTTTCTCGTGGTATTTTGGCTGACTTGTTAACAAAACTCACGCTGTGAAGTTTGCGTCCCTGGGCAGCGGTAGCCGAGGGAATTCGACCCTCGTCCAACTAGCGGACACTTTATTGATGGTTGATAACGGATTTTCTATTAAGGAAACCGACAAGCGTTTACAGCGGTTGGGGGTGAGTGGCCATGATATTAGCGCAATCCTCGTCACCCATGAGCATGCCGATCATTTAGGTGGGGTTGCACGCTTTGCAAAACGTTACGATATACCTGTTTGGGCAAGTCACGGTACTGCTACGATGATGGATAACGTTGAAAGCTTACACTGTTTCAACAGTCATAAACGGTTTGAGTTGGGTGCTATTACCGTAGACCCTGTTTTAGTGCCGCATGATGCCAGAGAGCCAACGCAGTTTGTTTTTCAATCCGCCGATTTTAAATTTGGAATTATGACTGATACAGGCTCAATCACTGAACATATGGTTGATGCCCTATCCGGTTGCCACGGCTTATTACTTGAATGTAATTATGATCGAGACATGCTGTTGAATGGTCATTACCCGCCGTCATTAAAACAACGCGTCGCTGGTGATTGGGGACATTTGGATAATCAACAATCGGCCGAGCTACTGCAGCGCATCGATACGGATGATCTTCAACACCTGGTGCTGGCGCATATAAGTGAAAAAAATAATACGCGTGATCTCGTATTAGACACCGTATCTCAGGCTATATCGTATGACCGTGCTTGGTTAAAAGTAATCGATCAGGACCAAGGTTTAGACTGGTGCACATTAACAATAGAAATAAATGAACAAGAGACATCTCATGCTTGAATTGATTGGCAATAATGCACTGTCGGCGTTTCGCGCGCGACGCTTATTAAAAAAAATTAAACACACGGTCGCAGATGTTATCGGCATTAGCGCTGAGTTTGTGCATTTTGCTGATGTAACGCAAGCACTGTCTGATGACGAGCTTAGTAAGCTTAAGCAACTACTAAGTTACGGCCCTAAAAGTGCAGCAGTAGAGCATCGAGGGCAACGCATCTTAGTCATTCCACGTGCTAATACCTTGTCGCCTTGGTCGAGTAAAGCTACGGATATCGCGCAACATTGCGGCCTATCACAAGTGAGTCGTCTCGAAAGAGGGGTGGCTTATTATCTACAGGGGGAGTTAAGCGAGCAGCAGGTCGATCAAGTGGCGGAGCTCTTGCATGATCGGATGACTGAGCGGGTGCTGCTTAGTGGGCAGGCAGTCGATGATATGTTCGTTCACGCAGAGCCCGGTGTGTTGCAATCAGTGGATTTACTCAGTGGTGGTAAACAGGCGTTGGTGGAAGCAAATAAAGCCATGGGTTTGGCCTTATCAGACGATGAAATTGACTACTTGGCTGATAACTTTAACGGCTTGGCAAGAAACCCAAATGATATAGAGCTGATGATGTTTGCACAGGCAAATTCGGAACACTGTCGGCATAAAATCTTTAACGCCGATTGGACGATTGACGGCGAACAGCAAAATGAAACACTGTTTGGTATGATTAAAAATACTGCCAAACACAGCCCCAAGGGTATTATTTCTAAATACAGCGATAACGCCGCGGTAGCCGAAGGTAGTGATGCCGATGTGATGATCCGCGACCCCAAAAGTCGTCACTACCAGTTTATAGAAGAACACGTGCCTTACCTGATGAAGGTAGAAACGCATAATCACCCAACGGCTATTTCACCTTATGCCGGTGCCGCTACGGGCTCCGGTGGTGAAATACGTGACGAAGGTGCAACCGGGCGTGGTTCACGCACTAAAGCCGGTTTAACCGGTTTTAGCGTATCCAATTTAAATATTCCTGGCTTTGCGCAACCATGGGAAAACAGTATCGGTAAACCGGACCGTATTGCCTCTGCTCTGGACATTATGCTCGAGGGGCCGCTTGGTGGGGCGGCGTTTAATAATGAGTTTGGGCGGCCTAATTTGTGCGGTTACTTTCGTACCTTTGAGCAAAGCGCAGTAGGCGCTAACAACAATAAAGCGCACGGTTATCACAAGCCGATTATGTTGGCTGGTGGCGTGGGTTCGGTTCGTCCAATGCACGCACTGAAACAAAAAATCGCGCCCGGTTCGCCGATTATTGTGCTCGGCGGCCCAGCGATGTTAATTGGCTTAGGTGGTGGTGCGGCGTCCTCACAAACTTCAAGTGAAGGGTCGGAAGAGCTGGATTTTGCTTCGGTACAGCGTGAAAACCCCGAAATGCAACGTCGGTGCCAAGAAGTGATTGAAGCGTGTAACGCAATGGCGAATAACACGCCGATCATCTCTATTCATGATGTGGGTGCTGGTGGTTTATCAAATGCGGTGCCAGAAATTATCCATGACTGTGATTTGGGTGGACGTTTTGAACTGCGCGATATTTTATGTGCCGACAGCAGTTTATCGCCGATGCAAATTTGGTGTAACGAATCTCAAGAGCGTTATGTCATTGCTCTGCACGCGGATCGATTGCAAGAGTTTAAGCAGTTGTGTGAGCGCGAACGCTGTTTGTACGCCCACATTGGTGAGGCCACTGCCGAGCAACAGTTGGTGTTAAATGATCGTTTATATAATAACCAGCCGATAGACCTGCCGATGTCCTTGTTATTCGGTAAGCCGCCTAAAATGGAGCGTCAGGTCGCCCACGTGGTCGCTAAGGTGGCGCCTTACCAAGCGGATGTGTTTGATTTAAAGCAAGCGGCCTATGATGTGTTGCGTTATCCAGCGGTGGCCGATAAATCGTTCTTGATTCATATTGGTGATCGTTCGGTTACCGGTTTAGTGGCGCGTGACCAAATGGTCGGGCCATGGCAAATTCCGGTAGCGGATGTTGCGGTAACCGCCAGTGGCTTTAACCACTATACAGGTGAAGCGATGGCGATTGGCGAGCGTACGCCGCTAGCTCTTATCGATGGACCTGCCTCGGGCCGCATGGCAATTGGTGAAGCACTAAGTAACCTTGCGGCGGCTAGTATCAAAGGACTTGATCAGGTGTGTTTATCGGCTAACTGGATGGCCGCATGCGGCGAGCCAGGCGAAGACGCGAATTTATTTGATACCGTGCGCGCGGTGGGTATGGAACTTTGTCCGGCCTTAGGGTTGGCTATTCCAGTGGGTAAGGACTCCATGTCGATGAAGACCTCATGGCTCGACAACGCAAAGGAAAAAACGGTGAGTTCACCTTTGTCGTTGATTATTACCGCCTTTTCTCCGGTTAACGATGTTCGCAAAACACTAACACCGCAGCTGCACACTAGCATTGACTCAAGTCTGATTTTGATCGATATTGCCGCGGGTAAAAACCGTATGGGCGGTTCAGTGCTGGCGCAAACGCGTCAAATGATGGGCGAAGATGTACCCGATCTGGATGATGCGGCATTATTTAAAGCTTTTTTTGATAGTATTCAGCAACTTAATGAGGCTGGCCAATTACTCGCCTACCACGATCGTTCGGATGGTGGCTTGTGGGCCACAGTGAGCGAAATGGCCTTTGCTGGTCGGTGTGGTATCAGTATTGATATTAAGGGTGAACTGCTTGCTAGCTTATTTAATGAGGAGCTCGGTGCGGTTATTCAGGTCGCCGATAAGCACCAAGCGTCGGTGTTAGAGCTGTTTAAAAACGCGGGTCTGGAAGAATGTGTTGCCGTGATAGGGTCGGTTAATCAGACGCAGCGTATTGTTGTACAACACAGGGGGCAAGTCGTGCTGGATGAATCGCGCGCCGACCTGCAACAAGCGTGGTCAGAAACGTCCTATCAGTTACAAGCCTTGCGGGACAATGAGCATTGTGCAAAACAAGAGTTTGATCGGATTAGAGATAACCTAGATACGGGTCTTTTTAGCAGCTTGAGCTTTAACCCTGGAAAAAACAATGTGGCTGAGCTAATTGCCAGCAACGTGCGACCAAAAGTAGCTATTTTACGCGAACAAGGTGTTAATGGACATATTGAAATGGCCGCTGCTTTTTATAAAGCGGGCTTCGAATCGGTTGATGTGCACATGAGTGAGTTAATGTCGGGGCAAAAAGACTTGTCTGACTTTGTTGGCTTAGCGGCGTGTGGCGGCTTTTCATACGGTGACGTGTTGGGTGCGGGTGAGGGCTGGGCAAAATCGATTCTATTTAACCAACACGCACGCAAAACCTTTAGCGACTTTTTCACTCGGCCCGATACGTTTGGCCTAGGTGTCTGTAACGGTTGCCAAATGTTATCTAATTTGCGTGAACTAATCCCCGGCGCACAAAGCTGGCCTCGCTTCGTTCGTAACGAGTCTGAGCAATTTGAAGCACGTGTGGCAATGGTAGAAATTCAAGCATCGCCTTCTATTTTGCTAACAGGTATGGAAGGTTCGCAATTACCCGTTGCAGTTGCTCACGGTGAAGGCCGCACAGAGTACCCTAACGATCAAATTGAAGGCCATATTGCACTACGTTATATTGACCATCAAGGTGAGGTTAGCGAGCAGTTTCCCTTTAACCCCAATGGTTCAGAACAAGGCGTGACTGGATTAACCACCGATGATGGCCGCTTCACCATTATGATGCCGCATCCCGAGCGTTGCTTTCGAGCGGTGCAAAACAGTTGGTACCCAGACGAGTGGGCTGAAGACGGGGCGTGGATGAGAATGTTTAGAAATGCGCGCGAATGGGTGGGTTAACACGCAGATAAAACGGCGTTTACAGGTCTTTTAAGCGACGTTGATACGTCTCTTCGCTTATCTCACCGTCTGCTACACGTTGCTTTAACGATTGAATAATAATCTCTCGTGAAGCAGGGCTTTTTTTGCTTTTTTTACGCGCCCATAGCACAGCTAGGTAGATACCGCTAATCGCACTGCCCCAAAAAGCGAGCATAGCCCAAAGTCCAAGGTCTTGCATGTCCATAGTCTGTGTCTAACTCAAATAGAAGTACACTTCAGTGTACGGTATTTTATGCGCCATGGCAGTGCTTATATTTTTGACCACTTTGGCACCAACAGGGGGCGTTTCTTTTGAATTTTAATGTGACCGGGCTAATATGCGGCTTGCCATTGAGGTAAAACCAGCGCCCTTGTTCGTTAATAAAAGAAGATTTTTCGTGTAATTGGTAATACTGATTTTGTTCCTCAAAACAGGCGATAAATTCAACGTCCCCTGATTTTTGGTCTACTTGGCCGGCATGCGTTGCCATAATCCGTAGATTAATCCAAGTGCTCGGCGATGCTGGGTTTTGTAGTTGTTTATAGGTATTGGGTTTGCATTGACTTGGGTGATGTGTGTCGTAAAGGTAACTGGCTTGGTTAAGGCAAAAAGCGGTAAAACGCGAACGCATTAATTGTTCTGCGGTGTTGGGTAAAGCGTTACGCGTTAGAAAGGGCTCACAGCACATTGCAAACGCTTTATTTGAGCCGCAGCGGCAGAAACGTGGGTTAACGCTCATAATGTATATCGACTATCAGATAGTTGATAAGGCCTGACGGCGTGGACACGCGCACCTCATCATCCAAGTGTTTTTTAAACAAGGCTTTTGCGACAGGTGAATCCATACTGATGTAATGGGGTTGATGGTCAATTTCATCAGGGCCGACAATGCGATAACAAACCGATTGGCCTGCATCGTCTTCTAATGTGATCGTGGCAGAAAAGAAAATTTGTTGTAGATTGCTCGGTGGGTGCTCAACTACATTTAAGTCGGGTATGCGTTTTTGCAAGTAACGGATGCGCCAATCGATTTCACGCAATTCTTTCTTACGGTAGATGTATTCGGCATTTTCAGAACGGTCGCCTTCGGCCGCAGCAGCCGATAAGGCAGTCACTACAGCGCGTCGTTTTACCCATAAGTCTTGTAGTTCTTTTTGCAAAACCGCAAAGCCTTGTAGGGTTATGTACGGTGATTTTGGTGCGGCAGGGGGACGGTAGCGACTCATGCTGAAATTTGTGTTAACTTTGCGTTAAATTACAATTATAAAGTGACTACGATGTTAACGATACCCGTAAGAAAAGGTGAACCGCCTAAAACGACGACCAGTAACCCGCACGAGCAATTAACGCAAAACCCCGATGCAGACATGTATCAGCTTTTTAAAACAAAGCTTTTTACCTTTAATGGTGTTAGTCGTCGGCCCAGTATTATTTCAGTGCCTGGCTCTGAGGCCTTGTGGCTGAACGAAGGTCAAGCCTGTAACTGCGCAGATGGCTTTATGATCGGTCGAGAATTTGCACACATCCACCCCGCTTACGACGGTAGCTTGCACGTGGCTTTATCGGCGGATGACTTTCAGCAAGTGATCGAGAGCCGATGGGGCGAAAGGCACCCCTTAGCGGGCCTGCACGGTATTCCCGAAACCATCGCGATGGTGTATGCACCTCGAACTGAAGAAGAAATGGAGGTGGTGTTAATGGTTGTGGCTGCCTCGTTGGACAATGCTAAAAACAAAAAAGAGGACGCAGTATGAGTAACGCAACGCTAGATATGAGTGACATCATCGAGAAAAATCGATTAGGAAAATTTCAAAAATTGGTGATGTTTTTTTGTGCCCTAGTGATTGTTTTTGACGGTTTTGATGTGTTGGCGATTGCCTTTGCAGCCCCTGCCTTAAGTGTTGCTTTGGATATCCCTAGAAGTGAATTAGGCTACGTTTTTTCTGCCGGCCTAGTCGGTATGATGATCGGTGCCTTGGTGTTAGGCCCAGTGGGTGATAAGTACGGTAGGCGTTATGCAGTAATATTCAGTGTGTTTGTTTTTGCACTGTGTACCCTGATAACCGGTTTTATAGAAACCTACAACGAGCTGGTGTTATTGCGTTTTTTAACTGGCCTGGGTTTAGGCGGTGCGATGCCTAATGCTACTGCCTTAATGACGGAATATGTGTCTACGCGGCAACGCAATGTCGCCATCGCAGTGATTTTCTTAGGGATGCCAATAGGTGGCATAACCGGCGGGTTATTGGCATCTGAAATTATCCCAGTATATGGTTGGGAATCGCTATTTTATGTCGGAGGTGCGCTGCCTTTATTGTTGGTCCCGGTGCTGTTGATGTGGTTACCTGAATCACCGCGTTTTTTGGTGGAGCACGACAAGGATAATGATGAAAACTTGCGCCTTATCGCAAGAAAGATTGAAACCAAAGAGGCAATTTCTGATGACGCTAAATTTGCTCACTACATAGAAGAAAAAAAGCACTTTCCGGTGAAAGCCTTGTTTTTAGAAGGGCGCGCTACGGATACGTTATTAATTTGGATGGTGTTTTTCTTTAATTTGATGGTGGTTTATTTTTTATACAGTTGGATCCCAACCTTATTGGTTAATGCAGGCTATCAATTGGCCGAGGCCTCTCGAACGGTAGTGGTGTTAAATGTTGGTGGCGCGATTGCACCGTTTGTTTTTTCTCGCTTGATTCACCGCTTAGGCTCTAAGATTGTGCTGACCAGTTGTTTTGTTCTTGGTGCGATTAGTATGATCGCTGTTGGTCAATTAGGCTCATCGCTTAACTTAGTGATGCTATTGTCCTTTTTTGCTGGCTTCTTCATTGTCGGTGGGCAAATCAGCTTGAATGCGCTCTCCAGTTATATGTACCCCACACATATTCGCTCAACAGGGGTCGGTTGGGCGAATGGTATCGGTCGCTCGGGTTCAATTTTTGGTCCCTTGCTCGCAGGTGCTTTGGTGACTGCGTCATTCGGCTTGAATGTAAACTTTATCGTCTTCGGTGGTTTATGTTTGGTTACAGCAAGTGCCGCATTTTTTATCAAAAACCATGAAAAACCATGAAAAACCGTTAAGCCCTTGAAATAATTTACTAAGACCTTATGTATTGACTGTACCTAATACGACAGGAGAAATACGATGACATTAGTAAGATATGAACCTTGGCAATTATTAAAACAGTTTAGCAATGACGTGAACCGTCAGTTACTTGATGAACGTGAAGACAGCGCTTCTTCTATAGCGACATGGACACCTGCGGTAGACATTAAGGAAGAAGAAGACCGCTTTGTCGTCAGTGCAGACATCCCCGGTGTTGACCCCAAGGAGATTGAGGTCAGCATGAAAGATGGTGTATTGACCGTAAAAGGTGAACGGACGCAAGAATCTAAAGAAGAAAAGGACGGTTACAGACGTGTCGAACGCATTAGTGGCAGCTTTTATCGCCGATTTGTGTTGCCGGATACGACAGACGCTGACAATATCAGCGCTAATTACAATAAGGGCGTGCTGGAATTAGTCGTACCCAAAAAACCATTGGCTAAACCGAAACGTATTGATGTTAAAAGCAGTGATAGTTAAGGTTTGAACAGCCGTTATAAAACGGGGCTTAAGCCCCGTTTTTTTTCGTTGAAAGTATTTGTTAAGTTAAGCGGTCTAGAGAACACAGACCGATTAAACAGGGGTAGACGATGGCTAGAAAAAAAATACCAGCGATTAAAGAAAACGAGGTAACGCCGCTGCAGCTTTTCAACAACAGTCGGTCACTGATATCAGCCTCTCGGCGACAATTTTTGGCACAAGGCGCTGGTCTATTACTGGCGAGCGGTTTGATGCCCACTAGTGGATGGGCTGGCAACAAGATCACGGATTATAAACGCAGTTCATTATCGCTTAACGAAACCCCAACGCCTTACGAATATGTCACAACGTATAATAATTTTTATGAGTTTGGTACTTCAAAAGGTGATCCCGCCGTCAACGCTCATCTGCTGAAAACTAAACCGTGGAGTGTAACGATAGAAGGTGAGGTGGGTAAACCTGGAGTGTATGACCTGGAAGATATACTGAAGCGCCAACAACTAGAAGAACGAATTTATCGCTTACGTTGCGTGGAAGCGTGGTCGATGGTGGTACCGTGGATTGGTTTTTCACTGGCCGATTTAATCAAACAGATGGAACCTACTTCAAAAGCAAAGTACGTTGAATTTACGACCTTGTACGACCCAGAACAAATGCCGGGTCAGAAACGGCGTACCCTGAAGTGGCCGTATACCGAAGGCTTGCGTATAGACGAAGCGATGAATCCACTCACCCTAATGGCGACGGGTCTGTATGGTGAAGAAATGCCGAATCAAAACGGTGCGCCTTTACGGTTGATTGTGCCCTGGAAATACGGCTTTAAAAGTATCAAGTCGATCGTAAAAATTAGATTAACAGAACAGATGCCAAAAACGTCATGGAACGAGTCGGCGCGGCACGAGTATGGCTTCTATGCTAACGTCAACCCAAGCGTGTCGCACCCTAGGTGGAGCCAAAGCAGAGAAAGAGTCATCGGCGCTCCCCTGTTTACTCCTAAACGAGACACGGAAATGTTTAACGGCTATGGCGAACAGGTCGCCGAGTTATACAAAGGAATGAACCTAAGAAGATTTTTTTAAGGGATACAATTTACCGTGGTAAGAAAAAAGCTCTCGCGCATTCAATGGGGGGTCATTAAAACGGCTGTCTTTATCCTTTGCCTACTACCGTTTATGGCCATTAGCTGGGACGCGGTTAATAATTTATTGGGGCCCGACCCTATCCAGACATTACACTTTAGAACGGGTGATTGGACGCTTCGGTTCTTGCTGATCACCTTAACGATGAGTCCACTGCAGCGACTTCTAAAAACGCCTATTCCCATTCGATTTAGGCGAATGTTCGGGTTATTTACTTTTTTTTACGCCAGCACGCATATGATGGTCTGGTTGGTGTTAGACCAGTCATTAAGCTTAGATAATATGCTGCAGGATATTCCCGAAAGCCCGTATATTATCCTCGGTCTAACGGCGTATAGCTTGCTCATTCCGTTAGCGATCACATCAACCACAGGAATGATGCGCCGCTTAGGCCGTCGATGGACTGTGTTGCATAGAACCGTTTATCTGATAGCCGTATTCGGCGTTATCCACTTTTTCTGGCTGACCAAACTGGATTACCAGGAGCCACTTATTTACTCGTTAATACTGGGCGTACTATTAGCGTTTAGGTGGCGAATCTTAAAAGCTATATTTACGCCTAAGTCCGCTATTAGTAAAACTTAGCGATGGCAGAAACGTGTATTCTTGCGCGCGGATTATCGAATGCGCACGTGCAAACAATATGGCCTTATATATTTAGAAAAACAGCTAATTTAAACCGCGTCAGGGAGCGTTTTACAACGCCCGATAATGACTTTTTTGACGTGGACTGGTACGGCCAGGGTGAAAAGGGCATCGTCATTTTATTGCACGGCCTCACGGGTTGTTCTAGCTCGCATTATATTTTGGGTCTGCAAGACGTGTTGGCGCGCGAAGGCTACACAACAGCCGCGATGAATTTTCGCGCCTGTAGTGGCGAGCCGAACTTAAAAGCGGGAAGCTACCACGCCGGTTTTACGCAGGATATCCAGCAGCTTTATCAACAGATACGTGACAAAAACCCAACCACGCCTGTCTTTACGGTTGGTTTTTCATTAGGCGGAAATATCATGCTCAAATGGCTGGCTGAGCGGGCTGGGGATATACGAATTAGTGGCGCAGTGGCCATTTCTGTGCCCTATAAACTCGCCAATTGTGCGGATAAAGTGGATATTGACCTGGCTAAAATCTACCGCAGCCACTTAATCGGTCATATGAAAAAGAAACTGGACAATAAACGAAAATTCTTCAAAGACAATAAATTAAATATCGAACTGGAAAAGCTTAATTCTTTGGGCGATTTAAACTGGATCAAATCTTTTTGGCAATTTGATAACCACGTGGTAGCTCAATTACACGGCTTTGCCGATGTGCTCGATTATTACCAGCAAAGTAGCGCGATAAATTATTTAAAAGCGATTCAAACCAACACCCTGTTGATTCACGCCTTAGACGATCCATTAATGACGCCCTCGGTGTTACCTGATAAAAACCAGCTATCTGAAACAACTGATCTATTACTCACGCCGAAAGGTGGCCACGTCGGGTTTTTAAGCAAAACGCAAACAGGAGAAATTGAATTCTGGCTGCAGTCAGTGGTGCTAAATTATCTGGAGAAAAATTAGCATTATTTTAAATAATACCTATATTTTATTAAGTGCTAAGCGCATTTCTAATGCAGATATCGCCACGGATTGGTCCGGCTGGGCGGAAGTAACGGCACTAAAGGTCGCGGAGGTAAGCCGGCAAAATAAAAACAAGTTTGTTAGAACTAAAAACACCTCATTTAAGTTGGCTTTTTTATGTCGAGCATAAAATGGAGCTGTTTAAATTAATTATTCCTTGGAGTAGTGTAGATTTATTGCCTTCATTTCATCCTATCTCGTGTATATGAGATATTGTGAATGGTAGCCGCTTGTAAAAATATCAATGATCTATATAACTATAGAACAACTGAGAAAATATCAAGGAATCGATATGAGTCGGGCTAAGTACAATGTGTTAACGATTAATGGTGGCTCATCGAGCATCAAATTTGCTCTGTATGGAGTCGGTGCAACAATGCAAGCAGCTCTGCGCGGAAAAATTGATCGCATCGGCTTGTCTGGAACGACTTTTTCTTTCAGCGATTCGTTTAGTTATCAGCAGGATAGTCATGGTATCGAGGTTGCTGATTACAGTGACGCGGCTAATTTTCTACTCGACTGGCTCGCACAAAAAAGAGATTTTTCTCAGATTAGCGCAGTAGGGCACCGTGTGGTTCATGGTATGAAGCACACCGAGCCGGAAATTATTTCTCAATCCTTACTGGATGATTTGCGCCGTTATATTTCTTTTGACCCGGATCATCTGCCGGGTGAGATTGATCTGATTGAACGATTTCGCACGCGTTACCCTCAGTTGCCTCAGGTCGCTTGTTTTGATACCGCGTTTCATCAGACCTTGCCGCGAGTTGCCAAACTCCTACCAATCCCACGCCGTTTCGATGCCATGGGCATTCAACGTTATGGCTTTCATGGTTTGTCCTATGCCTTTCTTATGCAGGCACTGGAACAGCTTGCCGGCAAAAGGGTCGCACAGGGCCGAGTGATTTTAGCGCATTTGGGAAATGGTGCCAGTCTGGCTGCCGTTCGAAATGGCCAGAGTATTGATACCAGTATGGGATTTACTCCGAGCGGCGGTATTCCCATGGGCACCCGAAGCGGTGATCTGGATCCTGGTGTGGTCGAGTTTATGATGCAACATGAGCAACTGACGACGGCACAGATTAAACACCTGGTTAATCATGAGTCGGGCTTGCTCGGCGTCTCGGAAACCAGTTCCGATATGCGCGACTTAATCAAATACGAGTCGACAGATAATCGCGCAGCGGAAGCGGTCGAGTTGTTTTGTTATCAGGTAAAAAAACACATCGGTGCCTACTCCGCCGCACTCAGCGGACTCGATACGCTGGTGTTTGCGGGCGGTATCGGCGAGAACGCGGCAACTGTGCGTGCACGGATTTGTAGTGGACTCGAATTTCTTGGTATTGAGATCGAAGATCAAAACAACGCAAACAATGCAGAAATTATTTCTACAAAGAACAGCCGGGTTACTGTACGGGTTATGCATACGGATGAAGAGCTCATGCTGGCAACGACGGTTTGCCGAGTGTTAAACCTGGCAAATTAAAAAGGAGTAAATATATGGGTAAGCTCACGAAGACAAAACTGCCGAAGCCAAAAGACGCGGCATTGTCGCCTGATTTAGTGCGAAAAATGGACGCCTACTGGCGCGCCGCTAACTATCTTTCAGTCGGTCAGATTTATTTATTCGATAACCCATTGCTTAAAAAACCACTCACGCTTGAGCATATCAAGCCACGCTTGCTGGGCCATTGGGGAACGACGCCGGGTCTGAATTTTATTTATGTGCACCTGAATCGTATTATCCAGCAATATGATTTAAGTATTGTTAATGTCACCGGCCCCGGTCATGGTGGTCCGGGTTTGGTGGCGAACACCTACCTGGAAGGCACTTATAGCGAGGTGTATCCGAACATTTCCCAGGACGAAGCGGGGATAAAAAAACTGTTCACCCAGTTTTCTTTTCCCGGCGGCATTCCCAGTCACGTCGCGCCGGAAACCCCGGGCTCGATCAATGAGGGGGGTGAACTGGGTTATGCACTTTCACATGCCTATGGCGCAGCCTTTGATAATCCCGATTTATTAGTCGCCTGCGTGGTGGGAGATGGTGAAGCCGAAACCGGCCCGATGGCCACCAGTTGGCACTCCAACAAATTCCTCAATCCAGTGCACGACGGCGCGGTACTGCCAATTTTGCACTTGAATGGCTACAAGATTGCTGGGCCCACGGTGTTGGCACGGATTCCCCATGATGAGCTGGAAGCACTTTTTCGTGGTTATGGTTATACGCCTTATTTTGTTGAGGGTGATGATCCGGAAACGATGCACCAACGAATGGCGGCCACGCTCGATATCGCTGTCGCCGAGATCCAGCAGATTCAGCACGACGCGCGCACCAACGGTATCAGTGAACGTCCACGCTGGCCGATGGTTATCCTGCGTTCGCCGAAGGGCTGGACAGGCCCGGAATCTGTCGATGGCAAAGTTATTGAAGACACATTTCGCGCACATCAGGTGCCCGTGACAAATTTCATCAAACAGCCCGAGCATTTACAGCTTCTTGAACAATGGATGAGAAGCTACAGAGCAGAAGAATTATTTGATGACAGCGGCAAGCTCATTGCCGAACTGGCCGAACTAGCGCCAAAAGGTGACCGGCGCATGGGCGCTAATCCTCACGCCAATGGTGGCATGCTGCTAAGGGATTTGCGTATGCCGGACTATCGTGATTACGCGGTCGAAGTGTCAAAACCTGGCCAGGTGATAGCCGAAGCCACGCGCGTGCAGGGTGAGATGATGCGCGACGTTCTAAAGCTTAATGCTAAAGCGCGTAACTTCCGTATTTTTAGCCCTGACGAAACCGCATCCAACCGTTGGGGTGCTGTATTCGAAGTAACCGACCGTTGCTCGATGGCTGAAATATTACCCAGTGATGAACATATGGCGCATGATGGGCGGGTGATGGAAATGTTGAGTGAACACCAGTGTCAGGGTTGGCTAGAAGGTTACTTGCTAACGGGCCGTCACGGTTTTTTCTCTTGCTATGAAGCGTTTATCCATATCATCGATTCAATGTTTAACCAGCATGCCAAATGGCTGGATGTGTCACGTGACATTCCCTGGCGTAGGCCGATTGCCTCGTTAAATTATTTACTGTCTTCACACGTCTGGCGTCAGGATCACAATGGCTTTAGTCATCAGGATCCGGGGTTCGTCGACCTGGTAGTGAACAAAAAAGCCGAAATCATTCGCATTTATTTTCCGCCCGATGCCAATACCTTACTTTCGGTGACAGATCACTGCCTGCGCAGTTATAACGATATTAATGTCATCGTCTCGGGTAAGCAGCCCGATTTGCAATGGTTAGATATGGATGCGGCGATAAAACACTGCTCTGCCGGTTTAGGCATCTGGAAGTGGGCCAGTAATGACGAGGGTGGTGATCCCGATGTGGTGATGGCCTGCTGTGGCGATGTGCCAACACTGGAAACCCTGGCGGCTGTTAAGATCCTGAATCAGCACTTCCCAGAGTTGAAAATACGCGTTATCAATATTGTTAACCTGATGACCTTGCAACCGCAGAGTGAGCATCCCCATGGCATTTCAGATAAGGACTTTGATGTATTGTTCACCACGAATAAGCCGGTTATTTTTGCCTTTCACGGCTATCCCTGGCTGATCCATCGTTTGTGTTACCGTCGTAACAATCATCAGCACTTACACGTACGCGGTTACAAAGAAAATGGCACCACTACCACGCCCTTTGATATGGCGGTACTCAACGATCTTGATCGTTTTCATCTGGCCGGTGATGTTATTGACCGAGTGCCGAGTCTGGGATCTCGTGCGGCCTACGTAAAACAATTTTTACGTGACAAGCTGGTTGATCATAAAACTTACATTGAACACCATGGTGAAGATATGCCGGAGATTCTTAATTGGAAATGGGAAGGTAACGAAACGCACTAAAGATTCTTGTTTTTAATTACCCCAAATGTGGGGGTATTTCTTAGGACGTGTTGGGATTGTATAGGAATAGAATACAATAAAAACCCTTTATTTATAAGGGCTTTGGGTCGTTCTGGGACTTTCTTATGGAGCAATGAGCGGATTCATGTTGTTCTATATCAATACCTAGACCATGCCCGCCAATTCGTATATCAACTCTATTCATTTCCCTCTCAACATCTTCAGGGGTCGTGGGCCCAACGCTCCAAGCCCATAATCTATTGGCCGAATATTCAAACCCTTCAAGGGCTATGATCTAAAATCGACCTCAATTTACTATGCGGGAAGGGGCTTTTTTCATACTTACCTAAGCGGGTTTTTCAGTAGCTCGATTAAGGTCAAGTCGTTAGGGCTTTTGTTTTTGCTAATGCCATATTTCATTTGAAGAAAAGTGCCTCTGTCTCTATAGGCATAAGTGCCGAAAAGTCTGTCCCAAAAAGGAAAAATACTGCCGAAGTTACTGTTGCTCTCTTTTATATTCAATGAGTGATGAATACGATGAACGTTAGGCGTAATAATAAAATACGATAAAACTCGATTAAGCTTTTCAGCTAACAAGATTCTGGTATGAGAAAAGGGGGCATGAAACGCTACGACCAGGGTGTGTACTAAAATAATGATGACGGGTATATCAAATAAAACATAACAACCAAAATTGACTACGAATATCGATATTAACTCAAACGGGTGATGCAAAAAGGTTGTCATTGCATCAACTGTTTTATCTGCATGGTGCAGCCTGTGGAGACGCCATAATAGAGGTACTTGATGATGCAGCCTGTGCGAGCAGTAATGAAAAAAATCGACAAGCAGAAAAGCAATGGGGGCATTTAAATATATCGGGATGGATAAATTAGACACACTCATAATCTCAAAAGGAGCGACAAAGTTTACGAACCACAGCAACACGTAAAGGGATATAACGAGACCAATAAGCTTGGCGATAATTTCAATAATCAAATACAGGGCGTCTCGTTTAGTCAGTAAGATAGTGCTATCTTGACTGTAGCGCTCAAAAAAAAGAAAACCAAATAGAGAGATGTATGTTACTGCGTATATCCAATAGTCTAATGTCATAAAAGTATTGTCGATGGATCGGTTGGGGATTAGAATGCTCAAGACAAAATAACAAACACAGGGACGATTATAATGAAAATAAATAAACTATTTTTAATATTATTACTAGGATTCGTGAGCGTTGCTGCAAATGCTGGCGAGATTATGACAGTAGTTCCAAGCTACACATCGGATACCGACACGGATGACAGTGTGTATGCAGGTTTAAAATGGACACTAAATAAGGGAACCAAACCTGAAGTAGTGGTTGGCTATCGTCATGCTCGCGTCAAATCGAATGGTGATGTGGATGGCGGCGATCTTTCTTTTTCATTTACGCTGCTAGATGGCTTTAAACCCGGAAAAATACGCACTAAATACTTTGACGGTAAAGAAAAAGCACAAGGTGAAGTCAGCGTAGGGTATGACTTTGCTAATGGTCTATTTGTTGGTGCGGGAGCGAAAGCGCCGTACTCTAATTTAGGTGTTGATTACTTGTTATCAGCGGACAATCCTTGGGAAGCCTATTTTATATTAGACACATTAAAAGAATATGATGTGCCGAGAAAGGATGTTAATTGCCCTGAAGGCTATGCATTTAACTCCGGAACAGGGTTATGTGAATTTAGTGGGTTTATGGTTAGATAAGTTCTCTACAAGATAAAAAAATACAACGAGTGAGCCCCAATGACCTTCTGGTTTTTGGGGCTTTTTTGTGGCAACTAAAGTTGCTTCAATCAAAGTGCCATATATGCAGGCTACACGGCTAAGCGTTCCGAAGTAATGCGGGGGGGGATTGGGTGATTTGTTGTGGGTCGATGCCTTGTTAAGGCCCAATTGAGAGATCTTCTAAGAGAGGGGGGTTTGTAAGTCATTGATTTTAGTGGAGCCAATGAGCGGATTCGAACCGCTGACCTACTCATTACGAATGAGCCGCTCTACCAACTGAGCTACATCGGCTGTACTAAAACATACCTTTCAATGCTCAAACCGTAAAATGGCGTATAGCAAAGGCGTGGAAGTATAAGAAATTATTAACGCTTAGACAAGACGTCTATTGATTACTGACCTTAATGATCACATCAACACTTTGAATATCCGTGCCTTCGGGCAGTTGGGGCAGTTTATTAATATTAATTTCGTTGTGATCAATATCGGTTAAATCACAGGTATTGGTATTATAAAAATGATGGTGGTGTTGGGTATTGGTATCGTAAAAAACTTTGTTAGGGTCAATAATAACCTCACGAAGTAGACCCTTATTAGCAAATAGACCAAGCGTGTTATAAACAGTGGCTTTAGACACGGGGTTTTGCCCTTGCTTAATGCTGGTTAATATTTGATCGGCGCTGACGTGCTGCTGTTTTTTGAATAAAAAACTCGCTATTTCAAGGCGCTGCTGAGTCGGCGTTATGCCGCGTTCTAGCAGTAACTTGCTTAAAGCATCGTTGTTCATGTTGGCCGTTGTCATCTTGATATCCATACTGTTGCAGAGTATAGCACAGCGCTTTTAAAGCGAAATCTTATCGCGTTAATTGATACGCTGAATGATCAAGCTTGCTGGGCCTATGCAGCAGAATATCGGCTATCAGCTCGGCGCTGGCCGGTGCGGTAACAATGCCATTGCGGTAGTGGCCTGCGTTCAAGCTAAGGTTGGTGTACGGCGCAACACGGCAAATATACGGGATGCTATCAGGTGAAGATGGGCGTAAACCCGCCCAATGGGCATCGGGTTGTACAGCTTGTAAGGCCGGAAATAGTTGTTGTGCAAAATCACGCAAGTCATCAAATGCCTGTTGGCTCGTGTCTGCGTTAAACCCTGTATGCTCACGCGTACTGCCCACCACAACGCGACCATCTTTTCTAGGAATAAAATAACGGTCGCCATCCATCACCATACATGGGTCGGCAAGGTCTATGGGGGGGAAGCAGATCATTTGACCCTTAACCGGTGAAATATCTGGTTTGCTACTAAGTTCGGGGACTAGCTTAGGGCTCCAAGCGCCACTACAAATAATATACTCACCGGCATAAAGAATCTCGTCATTTATTTGAGCGCCGGTGATTGCACGGTCTTTAGTAATAAGCCTTTGCACCTGTTGTGCGTTGTAAAAAGTAACACCTTTGTCAGCGAGGTATTTATTTAACGCCGCAAGCAAACGATGAGGGCGAATAGTCGCCACGTCGTCGCGTAACAAGGCGGGTTCGTTCAAAAGGTTTAAATAAGAAAATCGAGCATTCAACTGCTTAGATGTTAACACCTTATGTTGGACCTGGCGTTGTTGACACCAGTCAATGGCAGGTGGCAGATCCTCATCATTGAGTACCAACATGCCGGATAAGGTCCACTCCGGATCAATGCCGGTGTGTTGTAATAACTCCGTTGCGAGCTGTTGGTAGATGGCTTGACTGATGTTGCTGATGGCATTGACCGGTTCAGAATAATGCCAAGGGCGCATCGGCGATAAAATCCCACCCGCAGCCCAAGTGGCTTGTTGCCCAGGGCTGTTTTTTTCAATAACGGCGACCTTGGCCCCTGTTTTTTGCAGTTCTTTGGCGGTTAATAGGCCAATAATCCCACCGCCAATAATAATAAAGTCAAACATAGTCAGCTAAGTATAAAAAGGCCTTAGTATAGCGTATTCTATGGGCCAAACTTTTGATCTGCATGGGCTTTAAGCCTTGATAACTTAGGACGATTACATGTACAAACGCTTATACCCAACGATTGAGCCTTTTGCGTCAGCTTGGCTAGAAACGGGCGATGGACACGAGGTGTATGTCGAGCAAGTGGGTAACCCAAGTGGTATACCCGTTATCTTTTTACACGGCGGACCGGGTTCTAGTTGCAAGGCGCATCATCGCTGTTTTTTTAACCCGGATAAATACCACGTTATTTTAATGGACCAACGCGGCGCGGGACGATCACGCCCCTTAGGTGAGTTAAAAAACAATAGCACGCAACATTTACTGGCGGATATGGAGATGATTCGTGACCAGCTAGGCGTTGAAAAGTGGTTGTTGTTCGGTGGTTCTTGGGGTGCGACCTTGGCTTTACTGTATGCGCAGGCGTACCCAGAACGTAGCTTAGGGTTGATTATTCGCGGTACCTTTTTAGCACGTCAAGCAGATGCGGACTGGTTTTTAAAAGACGGCGCCAATCGCCTATACCCAGAAGCATGGGCGCGCTTTATTGCAACGCTACCGCAGCAACAACGCACTGATCTGGTTGCGGCTTACCATCAACGCCTCTGTAGTCCAGAGGTATCTGTTCGCCAGCAAGCAGGCCGTGAGTGGGACATGTGGGGCGGCGCGGTGGTACTGGGTGAAGACTTTAATGCGGATGCATTAGCCGGAGACGTGCCAGAATCCGCGATAGCGCAAGCACGTATCGAAACACACTATGCCTTGCAACAATATTTTATTGAAGAAAATCAAATTATCACGAAGGCGGCGTTATTGGCCAACTTGCCGTGTACGATTATTCATGGGCGCTTGGATTACATGTGCCCGATTGAATCGTCGTACTCGTTAGCGCAAATATTGCCTCAAGCAAAATTCGTTGTCTTAGCTAAGGCAAGTCATTTGGCCGCGGGCGATGAAATGATTGATGCCCTGGTGTCGGCGACGGATGATTTTGCTCAATAAACGACGGCTATTTGGTGATGGCTCAATAAATAATCACTGAGCGAATACTTTTGCCTTGATGCATTAAATCAAAGGCGCGGTTAATGTCTTGTAGGGGCATGGTGTAGCTAACCATGTCGTCAATTTTTATTTCACCGTTTAAATAACGTTCGACATAGCCGGGTAACTCGCTGCGGCCTTTAACACCCCCAAAGGCGGTGCCTCGCCATACACGACCCGTTACCAGTTGAAAGGGGCGGGTAGATATTTCCTGCCCCGCACCAGCGACACCGATGATAACCGATTCCCCCCAGCCTTTATGGCAGCACTCTAAGGCTGAACGCATGGTGTTAACGTTACCGATACACTCAAAGGAATAATCAACGCCGCCATCGGTCATGTCGATCAATACGTCTTGAATGGGCTCATTAAAGTTTTTTGGGTTGATGCAATCGGTAGCACCTAACTGCCTGGCGAATTCAAATTTATCTTCGTTAATATCTACCGCAATAATACGCGAGGCGTTAGCGATGACCGCGCCCTGAATAGCGCTTAAACCAATGCCGCCTAAGCCAAAAATAGCGACACTGCTGCCGGCTTCAACCTTGGCGGTATTCAATACAGCACCAATACCGGTGGTAATACCACAACCTAATAGACAGGCTTTATCTAGTGGCGCTGCTTTATTGATTTTAGCGACAGATATTTCGGGTAATACCGTATATTCGGCAAACGAGGAGGTGCCCATGTAATGATAAATAACCTGGCCATTTTTTGAGAATCGAGAGGTTCCGTCCGGCATTAAGCCTTTACCCTGGGTGGCACGAATGGCTTGGCATAAATTAGTTTTACCGGATAGGCAAAATTTACACTGGCCACACTCGGGTGTGTAAAGAGGGATGACGTGATCGCCGACTTGCACAGACGTGACGCCTTGGCCTATTTCTTCAACCACAGCGCCCGCCTCATGCCCTAAAACGGCAGGAAATATGCCCTCAGGGTCATCGCCAGATAAGGTAAAGGCATCGGTGTGGCAAACGCCAGCGGCAACGTGACGAATAAGCACTTCACCGGCTTTAGGGCCATCTAAATCAATGGTTTCAATAGACAGTGGTGAGCCCGCTTGCCAGGCGACGGCGGCAGTTATTTTCATGTGAGTTCCTTTAGGGCGATTTTTTTAATTGTTTGGAGTTTTTAGGGTTTCTAAATAAAAGCGGTTGTTCAACCGTTTGACTGACTTGGCCAGCCTGTTCTATCGCATCGGTTACAGTGTGGTGCAAAGGCGATAAGTCACAAACGGGGTCGGCATTGCTGGCATCCCCGGTGAGTAAAAAGGCTTGGCAATGGCAACCGCCAAAGTCCTTGTCTTTTTCTGGGCAGCTTCGGCAGGGCTCTTTCATCCACCTGTCACCACGAAAATAATTGAAGGCTGTTGAGTCGTTCCAAATGTCGCTGATGGAATGCTCGTTAACGTTTGGACAGTCAAAATTAGGTAGTTGGCGCGCCGAGTGGCATGGCAGTGCTAGGCCATCGGGTGCGATGGTTAAAAAGGTGGTTCCCCAGCCGTTCATACAGGCCTTAGGCCGGCCTTCAAAGTAATCGGGCACCACGTAATAAATTTTCATTTTGCCTTTTTGCGACGCTTGGTACTGATTAGCAATCGCTTCAGCGGTTTGTAATTGTTCGTGCGTTGGCAGCAATTGGTCGCGGTTATGCTGCGCCCAACCGTAATACTGGGTGTTGGCAAGTTCGACAAAATCCGCACCTAATTCTATCGCCATCTCCAAAATCTCTTTCATTTGGTGAATGTTTTGGCGGTGCAATACGACGCAAAGCACCATCGGGTAGCCATTCTTTTTGATTAGCTTGGCGACGTGTTTTTTGTGCTCAAAGCTTTCTGCCCCAGCGATAAAGTCGTTCAGTTCTTTTGAACTGGCTTGTAAGCTAATTTGAATATGGTCAAGGCCTGCGTTTTTAAGCGCAATGATTTTTTCCTTATCCATGTTGTAGCCAGAGGTAATGAGGTTGGTGTAATAACCTAGTCCATGTGAATAGTCGACCAGTTCGACGAGGTCTTTTCTGACCAGTGGTTCACCACCCGAAAAACCGAGCTGTACCGCACCCATGTCACGCGATTGTTTGAGTACGCGTTTCCAATCGTTGGTTGACAGCTCATCTTTAATGTTGGCGTAGTCCAATGGGTTGGAGCAATACGGGCATTGTAGTGGGCAGGCATAGGTTAGCTCAGCCAATAACCAGCGAGGAGGGCTAGGCGCTTTGATTGATCCAGCCATTATCTAGCGCAATAGTTAAGAAACTAACAATATCGTTTTTTAGACCAGTCGTTGAAAATTTTGTTTCCAGCGTTTGGACAATATCGGCAAGCTTATGCTGAGCATCGCAGAGTTGTAAAATTTCAGCGGAACTTTGGTTGAGCTCGATCAGTCCTTCGGGGTACAGCAAAACAAACATTTGCTGGGCGTCTTCCCACTGTAGGCGGTAGCCGCTAGAAAGTTTGATGGCTTGATCGGTTTGCAGACTCATGGCTTGACCGTGAAATAAGGGGGCATTTCGTGGATATAAGCCATATGCATTGCGTCGGCCATAGTCCATAAAATATCGAGTTTAAACTTTAAAATACCGAGCATTTTTTCTTGCTGCTCACGTGTTTTATACCAATCAAGGGTGATTCTTAAGCCGTGTTCCACGTCGCGCCGCGCTTCGCTGAGTCGTTTTTGAAAATAAGTAAGCCCCTTAAGATCAATCCAAGGGTAGTGTTCAGGCCAATTATCTAAGCGTTGTTGGTGAATTTTTGGTGCAAACAATTCTGTTAAAGACGAACTGGCCGCTTCGTGCCAATCGGCCCGGCGGGCAAAGTTAACGTACGCATCCACCGCGAAACGAACACCCGGTAGAACGTGTTCTTCGGATAACACTTCTTCACGGGTTAAACCGACTGCTTCACCGAGTTGCAGCCAGGCTTCGATACCGCCAATTTCGCCGGGTGCACCATCGTGGTCGATAATGCGTTGAACCCACTGCGCGCGGGTGTCGCGATCGGGGCAGTTGGCCATAATGGCCGCGTCTTTCAAGGGAATGTTAACTTGGTAGTAAAAACGATTTGCCACCCAGCCGCGAATTTGTTCTTTATTTAATGTGCCTTCGTGCATCATTACGTGGTACGGGTGATTGATATGGTAAAAACGCTCCATATCACGGATCCGCGTTTCAAATTCTTGCGCTGTCCAAGGTGTTTTTTCTGTCATGTTTACAACTCGATATGCATATTGTCGAACGACACCTCAATGCCGTGTTGGGTCAGTATATCGCGTTCTTTTGACTCTTCGTTCAAAATCGGGTTGGTATTGTTGATATGAATCAGAATTTTTCGGGGTTTGTTAAGTGTATCCAAAAACTCGATCATGCCGCCTTCGCCCGACTGGGGTAAATGGCCTATTTTTCTGGCCAATAGCGGCCTGCCAACTGAAGCGAGTTCATTATCCGTCCAAAAGGTGCCATCCACCAGTACGCAATCGGCGTCGCTCATGGCTTTTTCCACATGCGGTTCAATCATGCCTAAGCCGGGTGCGTAGAAGGTTGTTTTACAGGTTGATAGTTGACGAATAATCATGCCGATATTGTCGCCTTCGTGCGGGTCGTTTCGGTGCGGTGAATAGGGGGGCGCCTTACTTTTTAGCGGTAAAGCAGTGAACTCAAGATCATCAATGTTAGGTATGGTAAACGCATCGCCATTAAGCGGAATAGGGTGATCTTCTACACCACAAAAGTGTTCTAAAATATTAAAAATGGGGAAACCCGTTGTTAAGTCTTGCTTCACCATATCCGTACAATAAACGGTCAGTGGGTCGCCTTCACGCAAAATCAATAAGCCGGTGGCGTGGTCAATCTGAGAGTCAAACATCACGATCGCTTCAATGCCGGTGCCGCGGACTTTGTTTTTTGGGTGGATCTCTGGAAAATTTTCTAACTGGGCGCGTACATCAGGTGATGCATTAAATAACACCCAATGTTCACCATCAGACGAGACGGCGATGGACGATTGGTTGCGCGGCGAGGCATTGATGCTACCTGATCGTACTGCCTTGCAGTTTGGACAGCTACAATTCCATTGAGGAAAGCCGCCGCCTGCACCAGAACCCAATATGCGTATATACATACGTTAATACATTAACTTGTTGTTTTATTTAAATAAAAAAGGGGCTCCTAACGGAACCCCTTTTGATGGATTGGTCTGAGTTACCGGTTGTAAATGTACATGGTGACTTCAAAACCGAAACGTAAATCTTTATAAGTGGGTGTTTCCCAAGTCATGAGGTCTCTCCTGTTGATAGTAAATTTAGTCCAGTATATTGTTTTTAGCGGGCATTGCAAAGCCTTAAATCAGTCCGAAATTGAGCAGCTGGGGCAGTTAGGGTTGCGTGGCAGCTGCATGCTTTGCCACTGCATAGAAAGCCCATCGAGCAATAGCACCCGACCTTGTAATGATTTGCCAGCACCGGTTAAGACTTTTATGGTCTCTAAGGCCTGCATACTGCCGATAATGCCGGTAATGGGTGCGATGACACCATTTTCGGAACAGCTTTGCGCAACCGCCCCATCTCTGGGGTACAAACAGTTGTAGCAAGGGCATTGCTGATCACGTGAATCAAATACCGAAATTTGCCCCTCAAAACGAATGGCGGCGCCAGATACCAGGGGTTTTTTTGCGACAAGGCAGGCATCGTTAATCGCAAAACGGGTTTCAAAGTTATCACAACAATCGACCACCACATCGGCTTGAGTAACCTGTTCAAGCAATTCGTCGCCTGCTAATTTTTTGTTGATAGCAGTTATCTTAATCAGTGGGTTAATGGCTTCAAGGCTTAGCTTGGCAGAGTCTACTTTGCTCATGCCAATTGTCCTTGTTGTATGAGCAATTTGACGTTGTAGGTTGGATAAGTCGACTTCATCAAAGTCGCTAATAACGAGGTGGCCAACCCCTGCTGCTGCAAGGTAAAGTCCAACGGGGCTACCTAAGCCGCCCATACCAATAATTAGCACGCGCGCATCGAGTAAAGCTTGCTGTCCCTCGATATCGATCGAAGGCAACATAATTTGTCGGCTGTATCTTAAAAGTTGTTCATCATTCATAAGGTGCAAAACGAGTTTTTTACGATTATATATTACTTTACCAGTGGCTAAACGCTTGACAGCCTACTATCTAGCGTTATTATTAGCACTCTCTTTAGTCGAGTGCTAATAACGGCATGAAGACACTATTTTTTTATCAGTCAGGGGTTGATATAAAAAAACACCGCCCCATATATTGAAGAGCTAATTTTTTAACAACAGGAGATTTAATACATGAATTTACGTCCATTAAACGATCGCGTGATTATTAAACGTGTAGAAGAAGAAGCAGTAAGTGCTGGTGGTATCGTACTTCCAGACTCTGCAAAAGAAAAACCAAGCCGTGGCGAAGTGCTTGCTGTAGGGAAAGGCGCAACAAATAGTAAAGGCGAACGTACACCGATGGCAGTTAAAGTTGGCGATAATGTACTATTCGGCAAATACTCTGGCAGCGAAGTAGAAGTTGACGGCGACGAATTACTCGTGATGCGTGAAGACGACATCATCGCAGTAGTCGAATAAAGCTGTAGCAATTAGAAGCATTTTTGCTTCCAATTCATTGAAATAAGTATTTAAACGAGGAATAGAAACATGGCAAAACAAGTAAAATTTGGTGATGACGCACGTAGTCTAATGGTGGAAGGGGTTAATATTTTAGCTAAAGCAGTTAAGGTTACATTAGGCCCTAAGGGTCGTAACGTTGTTTTAGATAAAGGATTTGGCGGACCAACCATTACTAAAGACGGTGTTTCAGTCGCAAAAGAAATCGAATTAACCGATAAGTTTCAAAATATGGGCGCGCAGATGGTTAAAGAAGTAGCGTCTAAAACATCAGACGTGGCCGGTGATGGTACCACCACGGCGACTGTATTAGCTCAAGCTATCTTAGTCGAAGGCATGAAGTCTGTTGCCGCTGGCATGAACCCAATGGACCTTAAGCGCGGTATCGATAAAGCCGTTATTGAAGCAGTCAAAGCGCTCGAAAAATTAGCCGTTCCTTGTGCAGACAGCAAAGCCATTGCTCAAGTAGGTACTATTTCAGCTAACTCTGATGAGTCAGTTGGTGCAATCATCGCTGAAGCGATGGATAAAGTAGGCAAAGAGGGTGTGATCACCGTTGAAGAAGGGTCTGGTTTAGAAAACGAACTTGACGTGGTTGAGGGTATGGAATTTGATCGCGGTTATTTATCACCGTACTTTATTAACAACCAAGAAAGCATGAGTGTTGATATGGAAGATCCTGTGATCTTGCTGCATGACAAAAAAATCTCAAACATCCGCGATTTACTACCGATCTTAGAAGGCGTTGCTAAAGCAGGTCGCCCATTATTGATTATTGCTGAAGATATCGAAGGCGAAGCATTAGCAACCTTGGTTGTTAATAACATGCGCGGCATCGTTAAAGTAGCGGCTGTAAAAGCGCCTGGCTTTGGTGATCGTCGTAAAGCAATGCTAGAAGATATCGCTATTTTGACAGGCGGTACTGTGATTGCTGAAGAAGTGGGTTTAACACTTGAAAAAGCCACCTTAGAAGACCTAGGTTCTGCGAAGCGCGTAACGATCACTAAAGACAGCACGGTTGTTGTTGATGGTGCGGGCCAAGCGGCAGATATTAAAGCACGCGTGACCCAAATTCGTTCACAAGCTGAAGATGCAAGCTCTGATTACGACAAAGAAAAACTTCAAGAACGCATGGCTAAATTAGCTGGCGGTGTTGCGGTTATTAAAGTTGGTGCAACCACTGAAGTTGAAATGAAAGAAAAGAAAGCACGCGTTGAAGATGCATTGCATTCAACCCGCGCAGCGGTTGAAGAAGGCGTGGTTCCTGGTGGTGGTACAGCATTAATTCGCGTATTAAAAGCGGCTGCTGCTGCAAAAGGCGCTAACCACGACCAAGATATCGGTATCAAAATTGCGTTACGTGCAATGGAAGCACCGTTACGTCAAATCGTAACCAATGCGGGCGAAGAAGCCTCAGTTGTTTTACAAGCAGTTAAGCAAGGTAAAGGCAACTATGGTTATAACGCTGCAACTGCTGAGTATGGCGATATGATTGCTATGGGTATTTTAGATCCGGCTAAAGTTACTAGAACGGCATTGCAAAATGCGGCATCAATTGCTGGTCTAATGATCACAACTGAAGCGATGATTACCGATGAGCCTGTAGAACCAGGTGCTGGCGGCGGAATGCCAGACATGGGCGGTATGGGCGGCATGGGTGGTATGGGTGGTATGGGCGGCATGATGTAAGTCGACTTTTCCACTGTAAGTATAAAAACCCCGCGCTAAGCGGGGTTTTTTTTTGCGCGGGTAAGGGACTGGTTATTTTAGGATTATCAGCTACACTCAAAATAGCACTGAAGGCAATTAATACTATAACTATAAAGGGACGTGATTATGTTAGAAGAAAAAACGGATGCCATGTATGCATACCTAAGAAACGAAGATATTGCAGCCTTTAATGAAGGCCGTAAAAAGGGCGAGCCGGTCGATCTGAGAAATGCCAAATTCAGGGCATTTGACATGCGCGGCGCCGAGTTATCGGGTTTAGATTTATCGGGTAGTTATTTTAAAAATACCGATTTAAGAGGCGCAGATTTACGTGGTTGCAATCTAGATGGTTGTAGTTTGCTGAACGCTAAAATAAGCGGCGTGTATTTTCCACCTGAACTAAGCGCAGAAGAAATTAAACTCTCACTAACGCAGGGCACGCGATTGCGTATGAAACGCTAATTCGTCACGCGTTTCACTTAATCAAACCGAGTGGTAATGATACACTCTTCACATTACAAACTAGGTGAAGAGGTCGTGTTATGGCAGGGCACAGTAAGTGGGCAAATATCCGTTTTCGAAAAGGCGCGCAAGATGCCAAGCGGGGAAAGCTATTCACCAAACTTATTCGCGAAATAACGGTTGCTACCAAAGCCGGCGGTGCCGATCCCGATAATAATCCTCGCTTAAGAAGCGCGATTGATAAAGGCTTATCAAATAATATGAAGCGCGATACGATAGACACCGCTATTAAAAAAGGCAGTGGATCGATTGATGCTGAGCATTTTGATGAAGTGCGCTATGAAGGCTACGGCCCAGCAGGCGCAGCCGTTATGGTGGACTGTTTAACGGATAATAAAAACCGCACCGTCGCAGAAGTACGACACGCCTTTAATAAAAGTGGGGGTAATCTTGGCACCAGTGGCTCGGTTGATTATATGTTCCAGCAGGTGGGTGCTATCAATTTACCGGCTGAGTTGGACGAGGACAGTCTGATGGAAGTGGCTTTAGACGCGGGTGCAGATGATGTGGTAACGCATGGCGATGGCTCATTCGAAGTGCTCACCCAACCGCAAGACTTTATAGTCGTGCGTGACGCCTTGCTTCAAGCCAACTTTGTGCCAGAATACGCCGAAGTAACGCAGCGCGCTGATAACTTAACCCCGATAGAGGCAAAAGAGGCTGAAAAACTTCTTCGACTATTGGACGCATTAGAAGATTTAGATGATGTGCAAAACGTGTATTCAAACGCAGACATTCCTGAACAAGCGATGGAAACCGATGCGAATTAGGCGGGGTAGTTAGGTGCGTATCTTAGGTATTGACCCTGGTTCGCGCGTCACCGGTTACGGTATTATTGATGTATCCGGCCGTATCGCAAAATATGTTGACAGTGGCTGCGTTCGAACAGGTGCGGGTGACTTGCCAGAGCGGCTAAAGAAAATTCATTTAGGGGTTCGTGAAATAGTACAACACTACCAGCCACAAGAAATGGCGATAGAACAAGTTTTTATGCATAAAAGTGCCGGTTCTGCGTTAAAGTTAGGTCAGGCTCGAGCTGCCGCCATGTGTGCGGTTTTTGACCACGACATTACGGTATATGAATACGCCGCACGGCAAATCAAACAAGCTTTAGTGGGCAAGGGCAGTGCAGATAAAACGCAGGTACAACATATGGTGAAAATTTTATTAAAACTAAAAGGCGATCCGCAAATGGACGCGAGTGATGCCTTGGCCGTAGCGCTTTGCCACATGCATACCCATCAAACCTATTTGGCCACCCAGGCCTTGTCATGATCGGTTTTATTCGAGGTTTGGTGCACGAAAAGCAAGCGCCATTGGTGGTGGTGGATGTTAATGGTGTGGGTTATGACATAGAAACGCCCATGTCCAGTTTTTTTAGCTTACCGGCAGCGGGCGAGCAGGTGTTATTGCGCACACATCTAGTGGTGCGAGAAGATGCGCATATTTTGTACGGCTTTTTAAGCGAGCAGGAACGTGCGTTATTTAGAGACCTCATTAAAGTGAATGGGGTAGGGCCCAAAGTGGCCTTAGGTATTTTATCGGGCATGGGCGTGGCAGATTTTTGTTCTTGTATCAGTGATAACAATGTTACTGCCTTGGTACGTTTGCCGGGAATTGGTAAAAAAACAGCCGAACGTCTGATCATTGATATGCGTGATCGCTTGCCAGAACAAACGGTTGGCGGCTCGTTGCCAACAACCGGTACGCAAGCGGCCATGATGTCAGCTAAAGAAGAGGCTATCAGCGCTTTGGTTGCCTTGGGGTATAAGCCACAGGAGGCGGATAAACGGGTACAAGCAGTCGCCAACGAAGACGATAACAGTGAACAGATCATCCGCGCCGCGTTGCAAGCGGCGGTCAAACGATAAGACGCATTAATTATGATAGAAAGTGACCGGTTAATAAGTTCTGATAATTTACTAGATGATGAAGCGGTAGATCGCGCGATTCGTCCCAAGACGTTGTCTGAGTATATTGGCCAGCCAACGATTTGTGAGCAGATGGAGATTTTTATGTCGGCGGCAAAAGGCCGCTCTGAACCCTTAGATCACGTGCTTATTTTTGGCCCACCGGGGCTGGGAAAAACGACCTTATCGCACATCATTGCAAATGAAATGGGCGTTAATTTGAGACAAACTTCAGGGCCGGTGCTTGAAAAGGCGGGTGACCTGGCTGCGCTACTGACAAACCTTGAAGAAGGCGATGTGCTGTTTATTGATGAAATACATCGCTTGAGCACCGTAGTAGAAGAAATCCTCTACCCAGCGATGGAAGACTTTCAATTAGACATTATGATCGGAGAAGGTCCGGCTGCGCGTTCAATAAAGTTGGACCTACCGCCGTTTACCTTAGTCGGTGCCACCACGCGAGCGGGATTACTGACCTCGCCCTTACGTGACCGTTTTGGCATTACGCAACGCTTAGAGTTTTACAATAACGAGGATTTGTCAAAAATCGTTAAACGTTCGATGAGTATTTTAGCCCTAACAGCGGGTGAAAATGGCGCCGAAGAAATCGCCGTGCGATCACGCGGAACGCCGCGTATTGCCAACCGACTACTTCGTCGTGTGCGTGATTATGCTGATGTTAAAGGGGATGGCACCATCACCGCCGATATTGCTAAAAAGGCATTGCAAATGCTTGATGTAGATGAAAGTGGTTTTGATAAATTAGACCGGCGTTTGCTCAGTATTTTGATCGAAACCTTCGATGGTGGTCCTGTCGGCGTAGAGAGCCTAGCCGCGGCGCTCAGCGAGGAACGGGGGACCGTAGAAGACGTGTTAGAACCCTATTTGATCCAAAAGGGTTACATTATTCGAACACCACGCGGGCGTATGGCCACTCGTCACGCGTATCAACACTTAGGCTTAAAAGTACCGACCCATCAGCAAGTGCAAACAACACTTAACGATGATGTGTTTGGTGACTCATAAGATAAATTACCAACCGTATGCAGCAGTGTCCTCACGAATGGCCGATTAGAATCTACTATGAAGATACCGATATGCAAGGTATTGTCTATTACGCCAATTACTTAAAATATTTAGAGCGGGCGCGTACTGAGTTTTTACGCCAACGGGGTGTTGAGCAAGATGCGTTAATAGAAAACCACCAGTTAGCCTTTGCCGTTCGAACGGTGCAAATGGAGTACCTAAAGCCGGCAAAATTTAATGATCAATTAATCGTGCAAACACGGGTGGAAACCTTTAAAAGCGCCTCATTAATTTTTCATCAAAGCATTATACGTAATGACCCTAATCATGAAATAATAAACACAGCCAACATTAAGGTCGCGTGCTTAGATGCCGACACTATGCGGGTTAAAGTTATCCCTAAAACACTTATTGAGCGACTCTTATGACCACAGATTTATCCATTGTTCACCTTATCAGCCAAGCAGGGCCAATCGTAAAATTGGTCATGCTCATGTTGGTGATTGCATCCCTGGTTTCATGGATGTTTATATTTGCAAAATATAAAGAATTTAAAGTGGCACTCGAGGTGACCAATACCTTTGAAAAACGATTTTGGTCCGGTATCGAATTGAACGAGCTCGCGCGGCAAGTTGGCTCAGATCATTACCGCCGTTCAGGAATGGAAAGCATTTTTCATATGGGGTTTCAGGAGTATAAACGGCTGAAAGAACAAAAGGGGATGGAACCGATGCATGTTGTCGAAGGTGCTCGCCGCGCAATGCAGGCGCAATACACCCGAGAAATGGATTTAATTGATAACCACCTGCCATTTCTAGCGACCGTGGGCTCTACTAGCCCGTACGTCGGTTTATTTGGCACCGTTTGGGGAATCATGAGCTCATTTCAAGCCTTAGGTAATGTAAAGCAGGCAACCTTAGCGCTAGTGGCGCCGGGTATTTCAGAAGCCTTGGTGGCAACGGCTATGGGCTTGTTTGCCGCGATTCCTGCGGTGGTTGCGTATAACCGTTTTTCAACCAATGCAGATCGATTAGCGAGTCGTTACGAAACGTTCATGGACGACTTTACCTCGGTATTACAACGCCAGGCGCACCTTAGCATGGAAGAAAACAAGTAATGGCACGTAGCTCTAAACGTAAACCGATGGGGGAGATTAACGTTGTGCCGTATATCGACGTGATGCTCGTGCTATTGATTATTTTTATGATCACCGCGCCACTCATTCAACAAGGGGTCGAAATAGACTTACCGCAGGCCAATGCAAACCCAGTGGCTGACAATAATATCCAGCCCTTAGTGGTCACGGTAGATAAACAAGGGCGCTACTTTTTAGATGTAGGCGAAAACACCGAGCAAGCGATCTCCACCGATACCTTGCAGTTAAAAGTCGCGGCGGTTTTACGTAATCAACCAACCACAGCAGTGATGATTCGGGGTGACAAAGGTGTCGCCTATGGTGAAGTCGTACGCGCGATGACAACACTCCAAGCCGCGGGTGTGCCAAGTGTGGGCCTGTTGACTGACCCAGATAATTAGGTTCTCCCGATGCTTGATTTAGTAAAAAAACACCCCTTAGCCAGCCTGTTGTCGCTGGTTTTGCACTTGGTTTTAATTGGATTTTTTATATTTAGTACCAGTTTTAATGAACCAGAAAGTTTAATCGCGCCACCTGTGCCGATTGTTAAAGCCACGGTGATTGATGATTCAAAGATTAAGGCAGAAGCAGAAAAGTTAAAGAATCATGAGCGTGAAAAACAGCAACAAGAAAAGAAGCGTTTAGATGACTTAAAAAACAAACGCTTGGCAGAAGAAAAGAAACTGGCGGACTTAAAGAAAAAGCAGGCATTAGAACAGCAAAAACTTGAACAACAAAAGGCTGAGCAAGCGGCCTCGGCCGCCAAGATAAAAAAACAACAAGCAATTGACGAAAAGAAAAAAACGGATGCTGCTAAACAACAGCTGATAGCCAAGGAAAAAGCAGCTAAAGAAAAAGCCATCAAAGAGAGGGCGGCTGAAGAAAAATTGGCAAAAGAGAAAGCTGCAAAAGAAAAAGCCGTAAAAGAAAAGTTAGCCAAGGAAAAAGCAGCGAAAGAAAAACTAGTCAAAGAGAAGGCAGCCAAAGAACAGGCAGCAAGAGAACGTGCACTGAGCGAGTTGGCTGAACAAGAAGAACAAGAAATGCGCGCACAAGAAGCGGTGGCTAGCTACAGTGGTCTCATCCGGCAAAAAGTTGAACGAAATTGGTTGCAACCGCCGGGTGATATTGCCGGACTGTCCTGTACTGTACGGGTTCGTTTAATACCAGGTGGTGATGTGATAGATGTTCAAGTTATCAAATCAAGCGGCAACACGTATTTTGATCGTTCGGTGGAATTGGCGACAAGGAAAGCGTCGCCCCTACCTTTACCGAATGACCCCGCTATGTTTAATTATTTTAGAACGCTCGATTTTTATTTTAGGCCTGGAGGCTAACAAGTAATGAAAACAACGATTAAGCTAGTGTTGATGTGTATGCTTATGTATGCCTCAGCGGCATGGAGTGAGGCGCTTAAGATAGAAATTACGCAAGGTGTATCGTCGGCCCAACCGATTGCGATTGTGCCTTTTTCGAGCACACAAGTGGTTACAGGCGTTGCCGTTGACGTGGCGCAAACCATCAGTGATGACCTAATGCGTAGCGGGCGATTTAAATCCCTATCCCGTTTCGATATGCTGGATAAGCCGTTTACAGCTGCGCAGGTCAATTTTCGCAATTGGCAAGCCCTGGGTCAGGATAATTTAGTGATCGGCGAGATAACGGAACAGGCCAACGGTATGTTAGAGGTGCAGTTTCAGCTCTTTGATGTCTACAAAGGTGAGCAATTAATGGGCTTTAGCTTACCGGCAAATAAAACCGGATTGCGTGGTGCAGCCCATCGAATTAGTGACTTGATTTATGAAAAGCTAACCGGGCAAAAAGGCGCTTTCAGCACGAGAATGGCCTACGTTACGTCAACAAAAAACCTAAACGGTAAACACGAGTATAAAATTCAAGTAGCCGACGCAGATGGCTATGGGGCTAAAACCATCGTTACCTCGTCAGAACCGCTGATGTCACCAGCGTGGTCGCCGAGGGGCGATAAAATATCTTATGTGTCTTTTGAAGCAGGCCGATCATCGATTTATACGCAAACATTAAGGACCGGCGCGCGTGAAAAATTACAATCCTTTAAAGGCATTAATGGTGCGCCAGCTTGGTCACCTGATGGTAGTCAAATGGCGTTAACACTGTCTAAAGATGGCAGTGCGGATATCTATGTTTACAACGTTATAAGTCGGTCGTTTCGACGTTTAACCTACAGTTACGCGATTGATACCGAACCGAATTGGTCACCCGATGGCAGGGCTATTATTTTTACCTCAGACCGTGGTGGTAAACCACAAATTTATCGGATTGCTGCTAGCGGTGGTCAGGCTACGCGAGTGACATATGAAGGCGACTATAATGCACGTGCAAGCTATTCACCAGATGGAAAAAATATTGTTATGGTACACCGAGTTAATGGCCAGTACCGAGTAGCAACATTAGAACTAAAGACCGGTTTTGTCAGTATTTTGAGCGACGGACAACTAGATGAATCACCCAGTTATGCGCCAAATGGCAGTATGATCTTATATTCAACAAATGATAGTTTTAAATCTATTCTAGCTGCGGTATCATCTGATGGAAAAGTACGTCAAAAACTTCGCCTCCAAGGTGGAGAGGTTCGAGAACCGGCTTGGTCACCTTTTAAATAACAACAGGAAATTTAATATGTACAAAAAATTATTGATGGGGCTTTTGCTCTCAACAACGCTAGCCGGCTGTAGTATGTTTGGCGGCGATGAACAGGACACTGATGGTTCAATGTCTGGTATGCATGACGGAGCTTCAACGTCTGGCATGATGGATGGTAGCAATTACACAGGACACCCACTGGACAACCCAGCGAGCCCTTTATCGACTAAAGTGATTTACTTTGCGTTTGATAGCAGTGCTGTTGAACCACAATATGAAGCTGTATTGGCGGCACACGGTGCCTACTTAGCGGCTAATGCGGGCGTTTCAATTATTGTTGAAGGTCACGCAGACGAGCGCGGTACCCGCGAATACAACATCGCTCTAAGTGAAAGACGTGCTAAAACCGTACAAAACTTATTATCACTTCAAGGTGCCTCATCAAACCAGACTGAAGTTGTCGCAATGGGTGAAGAAAAACCTGCGGCTGCGGGTCATGATGAAAGTGCTTGGCATTTAAATCGTCGCGTTGAACTGATTTATCCAGCGCGTTGATAGCAAAAAATATCTCTCGGCAGTTCGCTGTCATAGTGTTACTGAGTGGGGCTGCTTCGGCAGCCCTACCACCAGTAGTCGACGGCACAGGCCGGGTGACAAGCTCAGCTGTTACCGCACCTGCTGCTCCTGCATCCAGTATGTTGGGGCTTTATAACCGTTTAGAACAGTTACAAAATGAAGTGCAACAATTGCGTGGGCAAGTAGAAGAGCAAACGTATCTAATCGACAGCCTAAAAAAACGTCAGCGTGATTTATATTTAGACACTGATAGGCGCTTACAAGAACTAGAAACGGGTAAACCGATCTCGTCGTCCAGCGCGCCGCCATCATCCTTATCGATGACAAACAATCAGGTCGTGCCAAGTAAGCAGCCAGCGTTGCCAACTAGCTCAACGGGTGGGCAAGATAAACAAGCCTATGAAGTCGCCTTTGGCAGTTTAAAATCCGGTCAATATCAACAGGCCATTAATCACTTTACGCAATTTGCTAGTGACTATCCTACAAGTAGTTATTTACCGAATGCCTTGTATTGGTTAGGCGAAGCCAGTTATGTCAATCGTGATTTTAAACGTGCCGAACACGAGTTTAATCAAGTGCTAGTGCAATTTCCTAGTCACTCAAAAGCCAAAGACGCGATGTTAAAAATAGGTTTTATCCAACACGAGAACAAACAAGTTAAGCAAGCACAACAGACCTTAACTAACGTTGTAAAATCCTACCCAGGAACAACGGTTGCGCGTTTAGCCGAGCAACGTCTCGAAAAAATGCGTTTAGAAAAACCGTAATTTTAAACCCCCCGTATTAAGCCCATGTCAAAAGATAGTCTGCGGATTAGTGAAATCTTTTATTCCTTACAAGGTGAAGGTAAAACCGTTGGTATACCGACAACCTTTATTCGCCTGACAGGTTGCCCGCTGCGCTGCGGCTATTGTGACACCGAGTATGCATTTTATGGTGGTGAAACGCTCAGCATAGACGCTATTATTGAACAAGCTGCTAGCTTAGGTGCGCGTTATATTAACGTCACCGGTGGTGAGCCCCTGGCGCAAAAAAGGGTACACAGATTGATGCAAACTTTGTGCGACGAAGGGTATTATGTATCACTTGAAACCAGCGGTGCACTGGATGTGTCGCAAGTAGACCCTCGGGTCGTTAAAGTGCTGGACGTCAAAACACCTGGCTCAGGCGAAATGGCAAAAAACTTACTGGCAAACTACCCGCATCTAACAAAAAATGATCAAGTCAAATATGTAATATGCGACCAAGCGGATTTTGAATGGTCAAAAGGGCATATGTTACAACACCAATTGAACGATCAATGTGAGGTGCTATTTTCCCCTGTACAAGGGCAGCTAGCGGCAAAAGATTTAGCCGATTGGGTGTTGCGCGATAAATTGCCGGTTCGTTTTCAAATTCAACTACATAAGCACTTATGGGGCGATCAGCCCGGCAAATAACCCGTTAACAGTATTTACAATGAAAGAAAAAAAAGCAGTCGTATTGGTATCAGGTGGTTTAGATTCAGCCACTGTTTTGGCCATAGCGAAACAACAAGGATATGCCTGTTATGCGCTCAGTTTTGATTACGGACAACGGCATCGATCCGAACTGGAGGCCGCTAGCAATTTAGCAAAGATTTATCGTGCTAAAGACCATAAAACCATCAAATTAGGCATGGGTGAATTCGGTGGTTCGGCATTAACCGATGATCACATCGACGTGCCCATCAAAGAAGGCAAGGGTATTCCCGTTACCTATGTGCCGGCACGTAATACAGTCTTTTTGTCGCTGGCTTTAGGCTGGGCAGAAGTGTTAGGCGCCATGGATATATTTATTGGCGTTAACGCGGTAGATTACTCGGGTTACCCGGACTGTCGTCCGGCCTTTATTCAAGCCTTTGAACAACTATCAAACTTAGCCACTCAGGTGGGCGTTGAAAAAGGTGGCTTTAAAATACACGCACCGCTTATCGACTTGACCAAGGGGCAAATCATTCAACAAGGCAACGCGCTTAATGTCGATTACAGTGCAACTGTTTCGTGTTATCAAGCTAATCTTAAAGGCGAAGCTTGCGGTGAATGTGAGTCCTGCCGATTGCGAAAACAAGGGTTTGAAAACGCCAATTTAATTGACCCAACGCGTTACCGATCATAACGAGATATGTTTTTAACCAAAAACCCAGCCTAAAGGGCATATTCGGCTTGCCTTTTAGCGTCAATCCGGTATCATTCCCCGCTCTTGGAGGGTCGTTAGCTCAGCCGGTAGAGCACCGCACTTTTAATGCGATGGTCGCGCGT
>DBBV01000016.1 GCA_002292375.1 Methylococcaceae bacterium UBA975
CTTTCAAATTTTTCTTTAGACATTACGCACCTTTTCGCAAAATTAAATTAATTTAAAACCGCACCGTTACTAAAACCATTCAAACTTGGAGCCCATATCCGGACTTGAACCGGAGACCTCTTCCTTACCAAGGAAGTGCTCTACCTCTGAGCTATATGGGCCATTTCCACACCTCTTGGAGCGGGTGATGGGAATCGAACCCACGTGTTCAGCTTGGAAGGCTGACGTTCTACCATTGAACTACACCCGCGTTCTACTCGGCCCTATCTATACAATCTTGGTGGAGGGGGGAGGATTCGAACCTCCGAAGGCTGAGCCGTCAGATTTACAGTCTGATCCCTTTGGCCGCTCGGGAACCCCTCCTAAAATTAGCCGCTTATTGTCTTTTATTTAAATTTGACTGTCAACAAAGAAAACCATTAGCTACGAAATGAATTTAATTTGAATGCAAATTACGCATCGCTTTTTGGCTGTCGCCTTGACAAAGCAAGGGCATTTCGCGGACAGCTCGATCAATCGCCGAGTGAATTAACTCGGATTCTTGCTTAGGCGGCGCCTTTAAAACATACTGAGTGACTTTATTACGATCTCCCGGGTGACCAATACCAATACGCATCCGATAGAACCCTTTAGAGCCTAACTGCTGAATAATATCCCTCAAACCGTTATGCCCACCGTGGCCACCTTCTTTTTTTATACGCACAACACCTGGCTCTAGATCAAGCTCATCATGAACAACCAATATTTGATCAATCGCTATATCATAGTAACTAGCAAACGCCGATACTGACAAACCACTTTTGTTCATAAATGTTTGCGGCTTGATCAAATACACAGGCACCTTATCAAGCTCAAGCTTCGTCACCTCAGCTTTAAATTTAGATTCACTTGTAAAGCAAGCACCTCCGTTATCAGCTAATTGATCTAATAACAAAAACCCGGCATTATGCCGGGTTTTTTCATACTCACTGCCTGGATTACCGAGACCAACAACAAGCCTAATCACTAACTTATTCGCCTTTTCCCTCTTCAGCATCTTTTTCAGCGCTTGATTCTGCATCTTCATCGGTTTCTGCATCATCAGCTAAGTCTGCTGCCGTCGCCCTATTAGCTTGTATCGCAACAACTTGAGCATCGTGATCAGCACCTTGAGACAAGGCCATTATCTGCAAACCTTTAGGCACAACAATATTAGATAAATGCAAGCTGTCGCCAATTTCTAGAGAAGAAATATCCACTTCAATGTACTCTGGCAAATCTTTCGGTAAACATTCGATTTCCAAATCGACCATATCGTGCGTTACCACACCCCCTTGCTTAACACCTGGCGCAATATCTTCACCAATAAAGTGCAAGGGCACATGCACTTTCAGTTTTTCTTTCATACTGACGCGCAAGAAATCCGCATGCATCAACAACTGCTTGCTCGGATGGCGTTGTAGCGCCTTAATAATGACCTTTTCTTTCTTGCCATCAAGATCCAAAGACAAGATGTGAGAGAAAAACGCCTCATTTTCCGTGCTATGCAACAGTTGATTATGCGTCAACGTTATAGAAACAGGCTCCCCACCAGCACCATAAATAACGGCTGGGACCAAATTTTTTCTGCGTAAACGGCGCGTTGCACCTTTACCTAAATCTTCACGAATCGATGCCGCCAATTCAAAGCTGGTACTCATCAAACTTCTCCAAAATAAAAATTAATGTCACTAAACAGCGCATTTTGCCATATTTTTTAATCTACGTATAGCGAACTTACCGAATCACCGTCTACCATACGCCGAATTGTTTCCGCTAACATCTCTGCTATGCTTAGTTGACGTATTTTTGTACAGTCCATAGCATTCTTTTGTAACGGAATTGTGTCAGTCACCACCAACTCATCTAGTACTGAGTTTGATATGTTATCTATTGCCTTGCCAGATAACACCGGATGCGTACAGTAAGCTTTAACACTTAGCGCACCGTTTTCCTTAAGTGCCTTAGCGGCCAAGCATAAGGTACCCGCTGTATCGACAAGATCGTCCACGATAACGCATTCCCTACCGTTCACATCGCCAATAATATTCATAACTTGCGATTCATTAGGCTTTGGGCGACGTTTATCTATAATCGCTAAATCCGCATCATCTAGTCGTTTTGCTAAGGCGCGGGCCCGAACAACACCACCGACGTCTGGCGATACGATCATTAAATTATCTGTTTTACGCTGCCAAATATCACTCAGCAATAAAGGTGAGGCGTAAACATTATCGACCGGAATATCAAAAAAACCTTGAATTTGATCTGCGTGCAAATCAACGGTTAAAACGTGGTCAGCACCCGCAGTTTCTATCATTTTTGCTACCAGCTTCGAGGTAATAGGCACACGAGCTGAACGTGGCCTACGGTCTTGTCGCGCATAGCCATAATATGGGATAACTGCCGTAATGCGACTGGCGCAAGCTCGTTTCAACGCATCAATAATAACCAATAATTCCATGATGTTATTATTGGTTGGCGCGCAGGTCGGCTGAATAACATACGCCTCTTTACCTCTGACGTTTTCACCAATTTCAACCATCACTTCACCGTCACTGAAAATTTCAACGACTGCTCGACCTAGGTTAATATTCAAATGGCGTGCGATATCATCAGCTAAAGGTCTATTTGCATTACCGGCAAATACCATGATGCGATTATCTAGCACATTTAACTCCTAACCAAAGAATACTGATGATTGAAAAAATAAAGAATGGCTGGGGCGCCAGGATTCGAACCTGGGATGCGGAGATCAAAACCCCGTGCCTTAACCACTTGGCCACGCCCCAAACTTTATGCAGTAAATTATACCTAACTTGTTCTATTTAAAGAACCGTTTAAGTGACATCTGTAACGGTGATTCACTCACCCCTTTGACTATCCACTTAGTCCAATCACTAGGTAATTGATTGGACAACGCTGCTGCCTGCGCCCGAGTATCACATTTTGCAAACATACTCGAACCGGTGCCCGTTAAAAAAACCTCACTGAATTCAGAGAATTTTTGATACACCGTCTCTAAATCTTTATTCATTTCCAAAACAATCGGCAAACAATCATTTTTCATCTGCCCACCGAGAAAGTCGCGTATTGTGATGGCTGAATTATCTCGTGTCAAACGGTTATGCTGAAAAACTTCTTTTGTTGAGCAATGACACTTCGGGTTGACAACTACAAACCATTGCTCAGGCAAGCTTATTGGCGTCAATCTTTCCCCAACGCCTTCGCCCCATGCCGATTGCCCGTACACAAAAACAGGCACATCTGCACCAAGCTGCAAGCCAAGCCCAGCCAATTCTTCTGTTGTTAACCCCAACTCCCACAGTTGATTTAATATCACCAGCGTCGTGGCCGCGTCAGAACTCCCCCCGCCCAAACCCGCCCCTTGAGGCAAAATCTTTTTAAGTGTCACAACAGCACCCTTTGCCGTTCCGCAGTGTTGTTTTAATAACGTCGCAGCACGTACCACTAAATTCTCGCTGGCCTCGATCTCCATCGAATCACAACGCAATTGAATATCACCACCGTCATGCAAGGAAAAATTAAGCCAATCTGAAATAGCAATGAGTTGAAAGACTGTTTGCAATTGATGATAACCGTCCTCACCCCGCCCAGTAATATTTAACATCAGATTAAGCTTTGCCGGAGCAGGCCACCAATGTTCTTCCCATTCTTCGCTTGTAGGTTTCAGTCCAGCCATTTATCAACCACTATTTTGATTTTTATCTGCTCTTTTGATATCGACATTTTACCCGGCAAAGAGCCATCGTTAAAAGCACCAAAGCGCTCCAAATTGATATACCAACCATCCTGTGAAAAGCGCCTCACACCCACAGGCGCCACATCAAATTGAGCATCCAACATCGGATTAGGGATACCACGAACCCAAAACCTTAGGTGTTGAATAGGCGGCGAGTAGCCCAACAATGACCCTAGCTCTTGCTCTGAAATAACCCGCTCAACCTTATCGGGCTCCAACACCGTGATGACACCCGCCGCATAACGCAGCTTGGCAACCACACCGCCTAATGTTGTTGTTAAAATCAAAAAATCGTCTGACTGATTATGTCGCCACTCTAGGCTCGTAAACCACGACTCTCTATCGTTACGCATTGATAAACGGCCAATAAGGTGCCAATAGGTTTCACGCATGACTTTATTGATTTCATTAGCTGTTACTTGCCCCTCAACCTCATGCTCACGTGTTGGCAGCGAAGAACAGGCCATCAACGATAGAGCCAACACGCCATAGCAAAAGAAATTTTTCACTTCAGTCTCTTTAAAACCTCGTTCAAATACCTATCGTTAGGGTCGTTCTTTAAACCATCCTGCCATATTCGTTTCGCCTCTTCTTGTCGCCCTAGCATCCATAATGTTTCGCCAAGGTGTGCAGCTATCTCTCCTTGCGGGGATTTCTTATAGGCTTTTTGTAATAAGGCTAAAGCCTCTTCGTACTGGCCTTCACGGTAGTTCAACCAACCCATGCTATCGATAATGGCAGAGTCTTCGGGCATTAGCGATAAAGCTTGCGTCAAGTATTGTCTGGCTTCTTTAAATCGAAACGTCTTACTAGCCAACGTGTAACCCAGCGCGTTCAGTGCATTTACATTATTTGGGTCTTGCGCCAAGATAAATAATAAATCATTTTCAGCCCCCTCCAACTCCCCTATCTCTGTCGCCGCGATAGAGCGTGCGTACCTTAAGGCCAAATCAGTCGGGTATTCATTAATCGCCTGGGTCATTAAGCCAAAAGCTTGCTTGTTTTGGCCCGCTTCCAATAACAATTCAACCTCTAATAAATAGAAACGCGCCGCCAGCTTAGGTGCATTATTACGCAATCGCTGTAACACGCTTTGAGCCATCGTCAGCTCCCCCATTTTTGCATGGATCATGGCGATATTCGCTTGCGCGTCAATAAAACCAGGCGCCTGCCCGACCTTTGCAAACCATGCTAACGCTTCTTCATAGGCTGCTTGTTGGTAGCTTATTTGCCCCAAATAAAAGGCAGCTTTAGCCTTATAGGCTCCTGCCGTATAAAGCACCTCGAGTGCGTCTTGAGCTTGCGCCGGTTTATTTAACTTTAAGTAAACCAGCGCTAACGAAAACCTAGCTTCAGCGTGTGACGGGGTTTTATTGAGGGCTAACAACAGTTGTTGTTTTGCCTCTTGATAACGACCTTCTTTAGCCAATAACTGCCCATAAGCTGTAATAAGTTGCACCGTACCGAATCGCTTACTCGCTACTTGTAAAACACCTAAGGAACCTTCGGTTTTACTTTGCTTTTCAAATACCTGTGCGAGTTGAGCGTAAGGCGTTTGCCAGTCAGGATCTAATTGAATTGCTTGAGTTACGCTATCTTCAGCGGCACTAAAATCACCTCGTTCAGCATACACTTGTGACTGCGCCAAATAAACACCCGCTTCATTTGAATAACGCGCTACCAAAGCAGCCATGACCGCTATAGCAACCTCGTCGTTAATATGCCGAGACACAAGGCTACCGACGGCCAATAAAGCACTACGTTGCGGAACCTCACTTTTTTCAACTAACAGTAGCGCTTGCTGGATGCTTTTATCAATATTAGCAGCCTTCAAATAGACCGTTAACGCCAAGCGGCGCATATCAAGCGTCGGGTTATCACCCTCTACCAAAATATCCACCATAGAACTAGCGACAGGCAGATCCTTGGTATATAGCGCAATCTGGGCAGCCCTAAGAGCCACTTGTGGATCGCGTGAGCGTTCTGCGGCATCAACATAAAAAGCTGCCGCTAACTCTACCTCACCCCTTTGCCCAGCAAGCTCTCCACCCAGCAAACTAAACAATAACGATTCGTCCAAAGGTGTCGTTTCAACAGTTTGAGGGACTGCTTTAATTGCTGCCTGCTTATTAACATCAATGGCTGGTTTCAGCAGAGAACTTTTCTTGTCACCGCGCTCGTGGTCGACACCGACATGGGTGCAGCCAACTGACAAAACAGCCATAACAGCCAAAAATAAAAACTTTAAAGCCATACCAATCTCTCTTTATAAAAACTGCAATTTACAGCCGTTTCAATGCTTAAGTACGTCCGTTACTGTTTTAAACAGCAAAATTTGCACACCAAACATATAGAACATGCCTGTGGTAAAAAGATTATAATAACTCAAATAGTCGGAATTAAACCAAACAAAAGCGCATGTTACTCACGCTCGGACTCAATCACAATACAGCTCCCATCGAGATTCGCGAAAAACTCGTGTTCTCACCTGAGCGTATCACTCAGTCCCTGCAGTCACTATCAAAGCTTTCATCCGTAGAAGAAGCGGCTATTTTATCGACCTGCAACCGTACTGAGATCTACTGTGATATATCTTTACAACAGACCGATCAACTCATTACCTGGCTAGCTGAGCAGCACCAATTAGATGAAGCTACCATTAGAAACTACCTGTATAGTCATACCGAACAACACTCAATTAAACACATGTCACGCGTTGCCTGCGGCCTTGATTCTTTAGTATTAGGTGAGCCACAAATACTTGGGCAAATGAAATCGGCTTACCAACAAGCCCACCATGCCGGCACCTTGGGCAAATACCTTGGACGACTGTTCCAACATACTTTTCAAGTAGCGAAAAAAGTTCGTACCGACACAGCTATTGGCTCTAGTCCCGTCTCCGTCGCCTTCGCTGGGGTTAAGCTCGCAAAACAAATTTTCGGTCAACTCGATCAACAAACCGCTCTTTTAATTGGTGCCGGTGAGACCATCGAACTAGCCGCGCAACATCTAAAAGAACAAGGCATTGGCCGGTTAATCGTCGCCAATAGGACTTTGGAAAAAGCACACGCCATCGCATCACAAGGCCAAGGCTATGCGATTGCAATTAAAGATATTCCCGAACACTTGGCTGAAGCCGACATCATTATTTCATCCACCGCCAGTTCGCTCCCCATTGTAGGCAAAGGCAGCGTTGAGTCAGCGATTATAAAACGCAAACACAAACCGATGTTGATGATAGATTTAGCCGTACCTCACGATATTGAAAGAGAAGTCGGCGCCATGAGTGACGTCTATTTATATTGCGTGGATGACTTAAAAAGCATTATTGATGACGGCCTACAGTCTCGCCGTGAGGCCGCCGAACAAGCCGAAGAAATTATTGATATTCAAGTCTCGCATTTTCAGACTTGGATCCGTTCGCAAAACGCCTCAACGACCATTCAGCAACTTAGACAACAAGCACAGCACACACGAGAACAACAACTACAAAAAGCCTTGGATGCACTCAATAACGGCACACCGGCTGAACGCGTCATCGAACGTCTAGCTAATGATCTAACCAACAAAATTTTACACGCGCCCAGCAGCACGCTGAAACAAGCCGCCGCTGACGGTAACGCCAGTTTATTATCCGCTGCTCAACAACTATTTAAATTAAAAAATTAACGTGAATACATCCATTCTACAAAAGTTAGATACGCTTTCTGAGCGCTTTGAAGAAATCGCACAACTACTGGCTGAACCCAGTGTGCAAAGCGATCAAAATAAGTTTCGCAGTCTAAGTCAAGAATACGCTCAACTGGACCCTATCGTTTCAAACTACCAACATTATTTGGCAACCATTGATGATAAAGAAGCGGCTGAAGCCATGCTTAATGACAGCGACCCTGATATTAAGTTAATGGCTAAAGATGAGCTCAAAGACATTCAGGCCACCCTAGAGCAACAACAACGAGACTTACAGGTTTTATTGTTACCGAAAGACCCTAATGACGGCAAAAATGCCTTTATAGAAATCCGTGCTGGCACCGGCGGTGCCGAAGCGGCCATTTTCTCTGGCGATCTATATCGCATGTACGCACGTTTTGCCGAGAAAAAGCGCTGGACCTTCGAAATCATCAATGAAAGCTTGGGCGATCACGGCGGCTACAAAGAAATTGTCGCTCGCATTGAAGGCAAGGACGTGTATTCACAACTAAAATTTGAGTCCGGCGCCCATCGTGTTCAACGCGTGCCAGAAACCGAGTCTCAAGGACGGGTTCATACCTCGGCGTGTACCGTTGCCATTATGCCTGAAGCAGATGAAATGGATGATATCGAGATTAAATCGGGCGACTTACGCGTCGACACCTTCCGCGCCTCTGGCGCTGGTGGGCAGCACGTAAATAAAACCGATTCTGCCATTCGCTTAACCCATTTACCAACCGGTACCGTTGTCGAATGCCAAGACGAACGTTCCCAACACAAGAACCGTGCACGCGCGATGTCATTACTTAAATCTCGCATCTTAACCAGCGCACAAGAAAAAATCGACTCCGAGCAAGCTGAGTCTAGACGCTTACAAGTGGGTAGCGGCGATCGTTCGGAACGCATTCGAACCTATAACTACCCACAAGGCCGGGTTACCGATCACCGCGTTAATTTAACCTTGTACAAATTAGATGAGATCATGCAAGGCGCCCTTGATCAAGTAATTGACCCACTGATTCAAGAGTACCAAGCCGATCAGTTAACCCAGCTAAGCGCAGACGAATAACCTGCTATTGGCTATGCAAGCAAGCATTAAAACTGCCCTATTAACTGGCAGCCAACGACTCATTGGCTCAGCAAGCAGTCAATTAGATTCCGAGGTGCTTCTCGCACATGTATTGAAAAAAGACCGCAGTTACCTGAGGGCTTGGCCAGAAAGGGTGTTAACCCAAGAAGAGTACAAGGCGTTTATACAGCTGATCAATCAACGGCTAAAGGGGCAACCCATTGCCTACCTGCTAGGTGAAAAAGAATTTTGGTCTCGCTCCTTTAGCGTCTCGCCAGAGGTTTTAATTCCGCGTCCTGAAACCGAATTATTAATAGAGATTATTCAACAAACCTTCCAGCCAGAGCAGTCGCTATCCATCTTGGACCTTGGCACTGGCAGCGGCGCCATTGCCATTACCTTGGCGGGTGAATTTACCAACGCAGACATTATTGCAGTTGACCAATCCGCCACCGCCCTATCTGTTGCACAATCGAATGCTCGACGTCATAACGCCCAGCATATTCAATTTATTTGTAGCGACTGGTTTGAAAAGTTACCTGCCATCAGCTTCGACTTGATCGTTAGCAATCCACCTTATATTTGCTCCAGTGATCCACACTTGCAACAAGGCGATGTTAGATTTGAACCAAGCACCGCACTCACCTCTAAGCAGCATGGTCTGCACGATATCAAGCACATCATTTCGAAGTCAGCCAGTTTTTTAAACCCCAACGGCTATTTACTACTTGAACATGGCTATCAACAAGGCAATGACGTAAAAAACTTGTTAGACTTAGCCGGCTTTAAATGTTGTCAACAGTTTCAAGACCTACAAGGTCACTGTCGAGCGACCATTGGTCAAAAAAACAATCACTCTAAAGAGCAATAAGATGAAAAAAAAAGAAATCGTACTTCCTCGTAAACTGGTCAATGAATTACTACATTGCGCACAAGTCGCGCAAGATGAGGAAGTGTGTGGTTTTGTCAGCAAAAATGCCGAGGGGCAGTTTAACTGCTACCCCATAGACAATATTGCAGAGCAACCGACTAAGCGTTTTTTAATGGACCCTGAAAAACAAATTTCTGCCATCAAATGCATGCGCTCCAAACAAGAGAATGTGTTTGCCATTTATCACTCACACCCTACTGCACCGGCTATTCCATCAGCAATGGACATTGAGCAGGCGGCATACCCTGACGCCTATTATTTGATTATTTCACTTAATACCAAAGGCGTTTTAGAAATGCGCTGTTTTGAGCTACTCCACGACGAGAACATCGTTGAAGTCAATCTCCGCATGCAAGAAAAATAAGGTCTATCAAAAACCGTTATTTTTTTGCGTCACGCGCCTCTTTTTCTGTGGTCCCTTCTAAGCCTGCGTAATACATCGCCGAACGAAGTTTACGTCTAGGCTCTGCCGCAAACTCACTTAACAGATACGCTTCTCTATACGCCCAAACAGCATCGTTATACTGTTTAAGATGCATTTTTGCATCGCCAAGTAATAACCAGCCAGCAACGTCTGGTTCGGTTTTCATCTTTGCTTCGATACGTTTAATCTGCGCTTCAATAGCGGCCTTTTCTGACACCGCTGTTGTTTCTTCCATCACCGCCGCTGTGTCAGATGATTTTGTTACCAATGGCTGACTACATGCCACTAGGCCTAACGATAGACAGATACTAACTACTAAATGGTTTATCTTCATTGCGTGCCTCTATGTTAATTGAATATAAATAACTATGGTGGCCGTTGATTATTTTTTCAACTTAGCCTGTAATAGTTTATTGAGCTCTTGCGGGTTCGCTTTGCCTTGCGTTTGCTTCATTAGCTGCCCCACAAAAAAACCCATAACTTTCGTCTTACCCTCTCTAAATTGCTCTACTTGGCTCATATTGTCGGCCATCAACTGATCGATCATTTTTTCTAATTCACCGCTATCAGAGATTTGTTTAAGCCCTTCGCGATCAATAATAGTATCAGCCGAATCTATCGAACCCCACATTAATTCGAAGACCCTTTTGGCTATTTTTCCCGAGATAGTCTGATCGCTAATACGCAAGACCAAACCAGCCAAGCGTTCAGCGCTAACAGGACAATCTGTAATATCTAAACCCTCTCGATTAAGCCCAGCACTTAGGTCCCCCATCACCCAGTTGGCGACTAATTTTTCCTCGTTTGCGACCCGGCTAACGCTGTCCTCATAGTAATCTGCTAACGCGCGTTGCGCTGTTAACACCTCGGCATCATAGTCACTTAAGCCATATTGTTGTTGAAAACGTTGTTTTTTAGCGGCCGGCAACTCGGGGAGTTTGTCACGCATCTGTTCTAATAAAGCCGACGAAATTTCCACCGGTAACAAATCAGGATCTGGAAAATAACGGTAGTCATTCGCCTCTTCTTTAGAACGCATCGAGCGTGTTTCATCTTTATCGGCGTCATAAAGTCTGGTTTCTTGAACCACTGACTGGCCCGACTCGATCACATCAATTTGGCGCTCTACTTCATGAGCAATTGCCTTTTCTATAAAGCGAAAAGAATTTAGGTTTTTAATTTCTGCGCGTGTCCCATAGGCTTCTTGCCCCATTGGACGGATAGACACGTTGACATCGCAACGAAATGAGCCTTCTTGCATATTGCCATCACAAATACCTAAGTACTGCACTAAGGTATGAACCATCTTTACATAGGCTACCGCCTCTGCCGCTGAACGCATGTCCGGCTCTGAAACAATCTCTAATAAGGGTGTTCCCGCGCGATTTAAATCCACGCCGGTCATCCCATGGTAGTCTTCGTGCAGTGACTTACCTGCATCTTCTTCTAAATGAGCGCGAGTAACGCCAATGGTTTTAGTGACCCCATCCACATTAATATCCAGCTTTCCTAGCCCCACAATCGGCAAATCAAACTGACTTATTTGATAACCTTTTGGTAAATCAGGGTAAAAATAGTTTTTTCGTGCAAACACCGAGTACGGCGCAATATCTGCACCCACCGCCAATCCGAACATAAGGGCATGGCGCACAGCCTGTTCATTGAGCACCGGCAAGGTACCCGGCAAACCCAAATCAACGGCACAAGCCTGCGTGTTAGGTGCCGCACCATAGGCAGTTGAAGCCGCTGAAAATATTTTAGAGTTTGTCGCTAGCTGAGCGTGAATTTCAAGTCCAATGACTGTTTCCCATTGCATGCCCATTACTCCTGCTCGTATCCCGCTGGTACCCTAAGGTGCCAGTCCGTTAGTTGTTGGTATTGATGCGCAACATTTAATAAACGCGCCTCTTCAAAATAGTTGCCGATAAGTTGTAAGCCCACCGGTTTATCATCGACAAAACCACAAGGCACTGACATGCCCGGCAAGCCGGCCAAGTTTACTCCAATGGTAAAAATATCAGATAAATACATGGAGACAGGATCGTCCTTTTTTTCACCCGCAGCAAAAGCAACCGACGGCGCAGTGGCACTGGCAATAATATCTACGTCCTTAAATGCACGCGCAAAGTCTTGTTGAATTAAACGCCGAACTTGCTGTGCTTTTTTGTAATACGCATCGTAATAACCCGCAGATAAGACATAGGCGCCGATCATAATTCTACGCTTAACTTCATCGCCAAACCCCTCACCACGAGAGCGCTTATATAAATCCTCTAAATCTTTCGGTTCTTCACAGCGATAGCCGAAGCGCACACCATCAAAACGTGACAGATTTGCTGAGCACTCCGCAGGTGCAACAACATAGTAAGCCGGCACGGACAAATTAATATTAGGCAAGCTTATTTCTTTGATCGTGGCACCGGCAGACTTTATAGCATCAATCGCTTGTTCAATCTTTTCGGCAATGCCTGCGTCCAAATCATCACTAAAAAACTCTTTGGGTAACCCAATCGTTAAGCCCTTGATCGGTCGATCCAAATGAGCCAGTAAGTCATCAACTGGCCTATCAACACTGGTCGAGTCTTTTTCGTCAAAGCCCGACATTGACTGGAGCATAATTGCAGCGTCTTCTGCACTTTTTGCCATGGCTCCACCCTGATCTAGGCTGGAGGCAAAAGCAATCATGCCGTAACGCGACACCCGACCATAGGTAGGCTTAATACCCGTAATGCCACAAAAAGCAGCGGGCTGGCGAATAGAGCCACCGGTATCGGTACCGCTTGCTAGCGGCGCTAAACGCGCGGCAACAGCCGCTGCTGAGCCACCCGATGAGCCACCCGGTACAGTTTGCAAATTCCATGGGTTTTTAACACCCCCATAAAAACTGGTTTCATTCGATGAACCCATCGCAAACTCATCCATATTCGTCTTGCCCAGCATTACAGCACCCGCTTGTGCTAATTTTTCGACTGCAGTGGCATTATAGGGCGCAATAAAATTATCCAACATCTTAGAGCCACAACTGGTTCGCAGTCCTTCAGTACAAAAGATATCTTTATGTAGCAGTGGAATACCCGTTAACAAACCGGCCTCGCCCATGCTGATAGATTTATCTGCTTGTGCAGCTGATTGAAGCGCTGCTTCTTCATTCAAGGTGATGACGCTATTTAAATCACCATCAAAGCGTTTAATACGTTGCAAAAAATAGTGACTTAATTCGACACTAGAGAATGCCTTATTACGCAGGCCGGTCGATAATTGTTTTAAAGATTGGTTATACATAGGTTTTTTATAAATAAATGGGTGTTAGTCGATAACTCGAGGAACTAAAAATAAGCCATCTTCAACATTAGGGGCGTTTTTCTGTAGGCTTTCTCGTTGGTTATTTTCAGTTACTACATCAAGCCTCAAACGTTGCGATTGGTCCAAAGGGTGTGCCATTGGCTCTATCTCAGTGGTATCAACTTGATTCATTTGTTCCACCAATTGCATAATATTGGATAACTCAGACGCGTAACCAGACAGTTGCTCATCTTTGATTCCAAGCCGAGCTAAGTGTGCGATTTTCATCACTTCTTCTGACCGAATTGACATAGAATGTCCCCTTTATTAAATTCGTTTACTAAAACAGTGCAAATTAACACAAATCGCTCCTTGCCCAAAGGGGTAAAGGGTTGTTAAAGTACAAAAATTCACATCAACGGTTCTTAATCAATCCATGTTTAAAAAAATTCGCGGTATGTTCTCTAACGATTTGTCCATCGACTTAGGGACAGCAAACACCATCATTTACGCACTAGGTCAAGGCATCGTACTTAACGAACCCTCTGTTGTAGCCATTCGTGAAGATAAAATTCGTGGCGAAAGAACGTTTGCCGCAGTTGGCATCGAGGCCAAAGCCATGTTGGGCCGTACGCCCGGTAATATCACCGCGATTCGTCCATTGAAAGATGGCGTTATCGCTGATTTCACCATCACCGAAAAAATGCTGCAATATTTTATCCATAAGGTGCACGAAGGTCGATTCTTACGTCCTAGCCCTCGTGTCCTAATTTGTGTACCCTGCGGCTCCACTCAGGTAGAAAGAAGGGCGATTAGAGAATCCGCTACGGGTGCAGGTGCACGCGAAGTGTTTTTGATTGAGGAACCCATGTCAGCTGCCATTGGTGCCGGCTTACCTATCGATCAACCGCAAGGCTCTATGGTGCTGGATATTGGTGGAGGAACCTCTGAAATTGCCGTGCTGTCACTCAATGGGATCGTCTATTCAGAATCCGTTCGTGTGGGCGGTGATCGATTTGATGAGGCCATTATTAACTATATTCGTCGTAACTATGGAACCGTAATAGGTGAAGCAACCGCTGAACGTATAAAACACCAAATTGGCTCGGCATACCCTGCGAATGAAGTGCTGGAAATGCTGGTAACAGGCCGTAATTTAGCCGAGGGGATCCCTCGCAGCTTCACCCTCAATAGCAACGAGATTTTAGAATCTTTACAAGAGCCTGTAACCGCCATTGTAAGTGCTGTTAAAGCGGCCTTAGAGCAAACCCCACCAGAACTTAGCGCCGATGTTGCCGAAAATGGCATTGTACTGACCGGCGGTGGCGCTTTACTTAAAGGACTCGATAAACTGCTTCATGAAGAAACAGGCGTTCCAGTGCGCACTGCCGATGAGCCATTAACCTGCGTTGCGCGGGGTGGTGGCAAGGTGCTGGAACTGATCAATGAAAAGGGACCCCATATTTTTGATTTAGAATAAGGCGTATTGCTATAAAACCGATTTTTTCCAAAGGTCCATCTACCCGCATGCGACTGCTTGTCGCTGCGGTAATTTCTGTTCTATTATTAATTTTAGGTCAAAAAACTAATTATCTCCAACCCGTTAAAGACACGTTGTCTTTAATTGTTCAGCCCGTATTAATAGCCGTAGATATACCCAATAAATCCCTACGATGGCTCGCTGAAAACACCACAGACCGCGCTGAGTTGCTTGAGTTAAATAAAAAACTAGCGTCAGAAGCACTTCTGCTAAAAGCCCGATTGCAAAAGTTTGCCGCCATTGAAAAGGAAAACACGCGCTTACATAACCTACTGGAATCCTCTTATAAAATTGGCGAGCAATTTATTTCTGCCTCACTCATAGATGTCAATTTGAGCGCCAACACGCAACACATCATGATCGACAAAGGTCATCGCTTTAACCTATTTGTGGGGCAGTCGGTGATCAACGAAGACGGTGTGATAGGTCAAATTATTGAAGTGAACCCCTTATCCTCCCGCATCTTGCTAATTACCGATCCTAACCATGCCATCCCAGTCGAAATTAACCGAACAGGGCTAAGAACTATTGCTACAGGCAACGGCGTACTCAATACCATAAACCTGCCCTACTTGCCTCATAACACAGACGTTAAGCCTGGCGATTTACTGATCACATCAGGCCTGGGCGGTGTTTTCCCCATGGGTTACCCTGTTGCTCGTGTGTCTAAATTAGCGCCGTCTCCTGGAGAAGCCTTTATGCACGCTGAAGCGGCAACAGTCGCTAAAATAGATAAGACACGTGAAGTTTTACTGGTGTGGAGCAACCAACAACCTGTTCCGCTATTACCAAGCGAGCCAACTACGCCCAAACAAACCACAAACGATGCACGCTAGATCTTCAGGCAGTAGCATCATTTATCTGTCGTTGTTTATTGCCATGTGTTTTAGTGTTCTACCTTGGACGAATCAAATCGCCACGTGGATGCCCAATTGGACATTACTTGTACTCATGTATTGGAGCATTGCCCTGCCGCACAAAGTCAGCATCGGCACCGCCTTTGCAACGGGTCTTTTATTTGACGTTTTAACTGGCTCTAGTTTAGGTCAAAATGCGCTCATCTTTAGCTTAACGACTTTTTGCAGCCATACTTTTTACTCGCGATTAAGAAATTATCACGTCTGGCAACAAGCCATCTTTATTCTATTTTTTCTATCCTTAATGCAGCTGTTAGCACTTTGGATTAGCCAACTTAGTCAACAGCAAAGTATCGGCTACCATTACTTTATTCAAGCAGTAAGCAGCGCTGTTTTTTGGCCTCTTGTATTTGCCAGCCTACGCAGCACTCGGCGACGATTTAAGGTGCAATAAAATAACATGAAAACAAGTTTCGACCTTAAAAGCCCACAGCAAGAAAATCAGCTTTTTTTTTCACGCTCAGTCGTGTTGGTTATTTTTGCACTGATACTCTTTTTATTGCTCATCTTTCGGCTCACCTATTTACAAATAGAGACACACGAAAAATACGCTGATTTAGCGTTAAATAATCGTGTGAAGCTGTCCGTTATCGAGCCTGTTCGAGGGCTTATTCTAGATCGTAACGACCGCGTATTGGCCGAAAACACGCCCAGTTACAGCCTCGAATTAATTCCAGAACAAATCAAAGATCTAGACACCACGATCAAACGACTCAGCGCACTATTACCCATAACTAACAATGAAATAGCCCTGTTTGAAAAACTTCGTAAACAGCAAAAACGCTTTGTTAGTGTTCCATTAAGAAACCGACTAAACGAAACTGAGGTCGCGATCTTTGCCTCACACCGGCATCAGTTTCCTGGCGTTGAAATTCAAGCACGGCCTTTAAGGCATTATGCTTTCCCAGAATTAACCGCACACGTGGTGGGTTATGTTGGTGCGATTAACGAAGCCGAACTCAAAACAATTGACCCCATCAATTACCGAGCCTCACGCGTTATTGGCAAAACAGGGATCGAAAAGTCATACGAACATGAGTTACACGGCAGCGTCGGCTATCAACAAACCGAAAATACGGCTCAAGGGCGTGCGATCAAAACTTTGCAGCACGCACCGCCTATCTCTGGCAGTAAACTCAACCTACATATCGACATTGAACTACAAAAAATTGCTTACGACGCATTGGGGGATTACACCGGAACGGTCAGCGCCATTGACACACGAACCGGCGCCATTGTGGCCCTTGTGAGCAAGCCCGGTTTTAACAGCAACCTGTTCGCCCAAGGCATTGACCAGCAATCCTACGACGCATTACAACATTCCACTAAGCGCCCTTTATTTAATCGGGCTATCCGTGGACAGTACCCCCCAGGCTCTACCTTAAAACCTTTTTTAGGGTTGGCTGGACTCGATTATGATGTTGTCAAAGCAAAACAGGCTATCTATTGCCCAGGTTTTTACCAACTCCCCAATCAAACCCATAAATACCGTGATTGGAAAAAAACCGGTCACGGCATGAGCAACCTACACGACGCCATCGTAGAATCGTGTGACGTGTATTTTTATCAATTAGCACACGACCTAAAAATTGACCGCATGCACCAATTTCTCAACCAATTTGGGTTTGGGCAAAAAACAGGCATCGACCTTATCGGCGAAAAAAATGGCCTACTACCTTCGCGCGAATGGAAGAAAAAGCATCGCAATCAAAGTTGGTACCCAGGCGAAACCTTGATTGCCGGTATCGGCCAAGGTTTCAATCTAACAACCCCACTGCAGTTAACCCAAGCAACAGTTTTACTCGCTAACAAAGGGATTGCTTACACGCCCTCATTGGTGGCCAAAATTGACGACAAAGCAAGGCCCATGCAAAGCGCAGCTAGCGTGATCTTGAATAATGAGACACACTGGGGCCTTGTTATTCGCGCAATGCAGGACGTTGTTCACGGCCCCAGAGGCACTGCTCGGGTAATAAAAGAAGGCGCTGCCTTCAAGATCGCGGGCAAAACGGGAACAGCGCAAGTCTTCAGCATTAAGCAAGATGAAAAATATGATGAAAAAAACGTTTCAGAACATCTTAAAGATCATGCTTTATTTATTGCCTTTGCGCCCGTCGAAACACCACAATTAGCCGTGGTCGTTATTGTTGAAAATGGCGGCCATGGCGGCTCTGTCGCTGCCCCCATTGCACGGCTTCTTTTCGATCACTACATTCAACCACAGCCATGAACAGAGTTTATCAAAAAACCCTCGGCACGAGCCCTTACCACAGAAGAAAAACCGGCCTGTTACATGACTTGCACCTTGACGCCAGTTTGCTTATTTTATTGCTTTTTTTATCGACATTAGGGGTCATTATTTTAATGAGCGCAGGCTATGAAGACCTTGCTTTACAGCAACGCCAAGTAACGCGTCTCGGCGTGGCTTTTTTTGCCATGCTCATAGTCGCGCAAATCCCCCCTAATGCGCTGAAGTTATTTACTCCTTGGTTGTTTTTCGCTGGCATATTATTACTCGTTGGGGTTTTATTTATCGGCGATATGGGCAAAGGCGCGCAACGTTGGCTTGACTTAGGCTTTTTCCGTTTCCAGCCTTCTGAACTTTTAAAGCTGGCCACGCCGATGATGGTCGCTTGGTACTTTGCCGAACGACGCTTACCCCCCCGATTCAAACACATTGCCATAGCGACCCTTTTTATTGCCATCCCAAGCGCACTAATTGCTAAACAACCCGATTTAGGCACCGCCATCCTTATCGCTGGTTCGGGCTTGACCGTGCTCTTTTTAGCCGGTATTTCTTGGCGGCTGATTGCCAGCGTTATTGCTGCTTTTACCGCCTTAGCACCTGCACTTTGGTATGTTATGAAAGACTATCAAAAACAACGCGTACTCACCTTTCTTAGCCCTGAAGCTGACCCACTCGGCGCTGGCTACCATATTATCCAATCAAAAATTGCTATTGGTTCCGGCGGCCTGTACGGTAAAGGCTGGATGCACGGCTCACAAGCCCGTTTAGAATTTTTACCCGAAAGTTCTACTGATTTTATTTTTGCAGTTTTTTCTGAAGAGTTCGGTTTGCTGGGCTGCATCGGTCTTTTATCGATATATTTTTTGATTTTTTTACGCGCCATCTATATCGCTACACAAGCTCAAGACACCTTTTCTAAATTATTAGCCGGCAGCTTATCGATGACTTTCTTCATTTATTTATTTGTTAACGTCGGCATGGTCACGGGTATTTTACCCGTCGTTGGTGTACCCTTACCGCTAGTCAGCTATGGCGGCACGTCTATGGTAACGCTATTAATTGGCTTTGGCATTTTGATGTCAATTCATACTCACCGCAAATTACTTTCTTCCTAAGGATCAGGTTATGCAACATAAAAAACTTACTGTTTTACTCGGCATCATAGGCCTCATCATCGGCTTTACCTCTCTCAATGCTTGCGCTACAAAGCACGTAGAAGCCACGAATACCTACCATAGTTTTATTGAAAAAATGGTCACCAAACACCAGTTTAATCGTGATGAATTAACTGCCTTATTGAATGACGCTAAACTGCAGCCCAGCATTATAAAAGCCATGTCGTCTCCTGCCGAGAAGCGCCTGGAATGGCATAGTTATCGCAAAATTTTTCTTAAACCCGACCGCATCAACGGTGGCGTAAAGTTCTGGCAAGAGCACCGCGATTTATTACAGCAAGCATCAGAAAAATACGGTGTCCCTGCCGAAATCATTATCGCCATTATTGGCGTGGAAACGCGCTACGGTGGCAATACTGGTTCGTATAAAGTATTAGATGCTTTGATGACGCTCGGCTTCCATTTTCCAAAACGTGCGCAGTTCTTTAAACGCGAACTGGAGCAGTTTTTACTACTTTGCCGTGAGGAAGGCTTAAACCCCAGAGAACCGAAAGGCTCCTATGCAGGCGCAATGGGCCAAGCGCAATTTATAGCCAGCAGCTACCGTGCCTACGCGGTAGATGGCGACGGCGACAATAAACGCGATCTATGGACCAGCCACGCCGATATTATCCATAGTATTGCAAACTATTTTGCACGACACGGCTGGTCAAATTCACCGCTTATTACGCAACAAACCGCCGTTTCGGGTGATGCCTATAAAACCTTATTGTCATCGTCTTTAAAGCCGGTAGATAGCTTGCAAGCCCTTAAAAACAACGGTGTTTCAACACCGCCAGAATTAGCCTTAGACACTACGGTTAAACTGCTTGAACTACAACAAAGCGATCACGTGGAGCATTGGCTAAGCTTTCATAATTTTTATGTCATTACGCGTTATAATCACAGCCACTTATACGCGATGGCGGTTTACCAGCTTAGCCAAGAAATTAAACACGGTGCTCAGTTAGCAGCAGACTAAATATGCGTACAATTTTTATTATCTGTTGTTTGGCCACCTTGCTCACGTCCTGTAGCAGTCAAAAACCGCATCTAAGTGATAGTGCGCCCGATATTCATCCCCATGGTATCGAAAACACACCGGATGCCATCCCACGTATAGAGCCTAAAAGCCGAGGGGGAAACCCAGCGTCCTACACCGTCTTTGGTAAACGTTATTACGTAATGGATTCCAGCCACGGCTTTACACAACGCGGTACCGCCTCATGGTATGGCACAAAGTTCCACGGCAATAAGACCTCTAACGGTGAAACCTATGATATGTACGCCATGACGGCTGCACATAAAAGTTTACCCTTACCCAGTTATGTTGAAGTAACTAACTTATCTACAGGCAAAAAGATCATCGTTAGAGTCAATGATCGCGGCCCCTTCCACGGAGGCCGAATTATAGACCTGTCATACGCTGCCGCCGCTAAATTAGGTACCTTAAAAAAAGGGACTTCCACCGTTGAAATTCGGGTTGTTTCACCGCCATCGGGTGACTTAACAACGCTGGATAGTCCACCCGATACCTTATTTGTAAAAAAAAATAACGCCCTTCATAAGACGCCCGTTTTTACCGAAACACCGCTAACAAAAAAAGGCCATGTTTTCATCCAGGTAGGCGCCTTTAGTTCGCTTGAAAATGCCAGTAAACTCAAAAAACAACTAGAGTTAGCGCTGAAAAAAATGGTTTCTATTAAAGTTCAGACACGCGCCAACAAAACCTTATTTATAGTTCGTGTAGGTCCCTACCTTGATGTTAATAGCGCCCATCCAACGCGAGTTAAACTTAACGAACTAGGATTTACTGACGCCTTATATGCCAAAAATTAACAAATTCCCCTCCCTACGGCTAACACTATATAAAGACCCCACGTGATATAATTCTTCTTCTTTTTTCTGACAACCACCAGTCTATTCACACTATGAAACAACTTCTTGTACTGCTAAGTTTAATTTTTTCGAGTCAACTCGCCGCTTTGCCGATTCCAGCGGCACCTGATCTAGAGGCGAAGAGCTACCATATGATTGATTTTCATAGTGGTGAAGTGTTGGCTTCAAAAAACGCTGATTTAAAATTAGCACCCGCTAGCATGACAAAAATCATGACGGCATTGATCGTTTTCCGTGAGGTCAATCAAGGTAATTTAAACTTAGATGAAAAGGTACGCATCAGCGAAAAAGCGTGGCGCACCCCTGGCTCTAGAATGTTTATTGAGGTCAATAAATTTGTCACCATTGATGAGCTATTACATGGCATGCTTGTACAGTCTGGGAATGATGCAACCGTCGCCTTAGCCGAACACATTGCAGGCGACGAAGCGACCTTTTCAAAACTAATGAACCAAGTCGCGCAACAATTAGGCATGGCTAACAGTCATTTCACTAACAGTTCAGGCTTGCCTGATGACAAGCATTACAGTAGCGCGAGAGACTTGGCGATATTGACCCACGCGTTAATTAAAGAATCACCCGCGCTGTATAAAATCAATGCGATTAAAGAGTATACCTATAACGGTATTACCCAGCAAAACAGAAACAAATTACTCTGGCGTGACGACAGTGTTGATGGCGTTAAAACTGGTCACACCGAAGATGCTGGTTACTGCTTAGTCTCATCCGCTGTTCGAGATGATATGCGATTAATTTCTGTCGTCATGGGCACCGATAGTATCGCGGCCAGAAATAATGTTAACCAAGCCTTACTCAACTATGGCTACCGTTTTTACACCACCCACTTGCTGTATAAGTCACAACAAACCCTTGCCGACGCTCGCGTATGGAAAGGCGCGCAGCAACAATTGCCGGTAGGCTTAGCTGAGGACCTATACCTTACGGTTCCACGTAACCAATACAAGCACCTCGATGCAAGCCTTGAACTACTGCCACAACTGATCGCACCAATCAAAAAAAACCAAACCGTTGGCACCGCGATCATTAAATTAAAATCCGACACTGTAGCCACGCGGCCCCTCGTCGCTTTACAAGACATTGCCGAAGGTTCATTAATGCAGGTGCTTAAAGATAAAGCCCTATTAATGTTTGAATAGAGGAGTACGTTTACGTGTCAGCTGAACCTAAGGTTTTTCTTAATGGTGAGTTTGTCGCCTTATCCCAAGCAACCGTATCGGTTTTAGACCGCGGGTTTTTATTTGCCGACGGTGTGTACGAGGTTATACCAGTCTATGCAGGCAAACCTTTTCGCCTACAGCAACATTTAGATCGGCTTAACGCGAGTCTAAAAGCGATTCGCATGGCGCCAGTAATGAGTGATACACAATGGGCTGATGTGTTAACTACCTTACTACAAAGCCACACGCAGTCCGATCAATCGGTGTACATTCAAGTAACCCGAGGCGCTGGTAGTAACCGAGACCATCAATTACCCGAGCACTATCAAGCAACTACCTTTGCCATGTGCCAATCTATTGTGGCAGACAGTCTTAACTTAATTGCTAAAGGCATTAATGCAATTACCTTAGATGACATCCGTTGGGATTGGTGCCATATAAAATCGATAGCCCTACTCGGCAATATTTTATTAAAGCAACAAGCCACTGATCAGCAGTGTACTGAGGCTATTTTACTACGCGATGGTTTTGCCACCGAAGGCTCAGCCAGTAATTTATTTATCGTCAAAAATGGGCAGTTGATTACGCCACCTAAGAGTCACTATTTATTACCCGGAATCACCCGCGACTTAGTTTTAGAGCTTGCCACGCAAGAAGGCATACCCTGTATCGAACGCGAAATATCCGAACAACAATTACTGACCGCTGACGAAATTTGGTTGACCAGCTCAACCAAAGAAATTATGCCGGTTATCGAACTCAATCGACGACCTGTTAGTAACGGGCAACCGGGGGCTTTATGGCGCCAGGTCAGCCACAGTTACAGCCAATTTAAAGACCAACTACGACGCCAGAAATGACCGAAAAAAACAACGACGAACAACACAATGCCTTAATGGACTACCCCTGTGAGTTCACTATCAAAACCATGGGCTACGCCCATATCGAGTTTGACGCCATTGCGGTTAGTATCATACGACGCCACGTACCCGACATTAACGAAGGGGCTGTCAAAACAAAACTTAGCAAAACAAACAAGTACATTTCTGTCAGCATCACCATTACTGCGCAAAATAAACAGCAAATGGACGCAATATACCAAGACCTGACAGATAACGAGCATGTCTTAATGTCACTGTGAAACCCGCGCCTACAGCTCTACCACTTCACATTCGTCAACTGGGTCAACAACCGTACGCCACCACTTGGCAGGCGATGAAAACCTTCTGCGAACAACGAACCGTCGATACCGACGATGAAGTCTGGCTAGTTGAACACCCCGCTGTATTTACCCAAGGCGTTAGTGGTAAAGCCGAGCACATTCTCAGCCAAAGTAATATCCCAATTATCCAAACAGATCGCGGCGGCCAAGTAACCTATCACGGACCCGGCCAACTGGTCATGTACGTACTGTTTGACCTTCGTCGTTTAGGTATCGGCGTGCGCGAACTCGTCGATGTATTAGAGAACATAACCATCGATGGCTTGAAAAAATACGGTTTGAACGCGGTTGCACGAAAAGACGCCCCGGGCGTGTATATCAACGATGAAAAAATCGCCTCTCTCGGCTTGCGTGTTAAGAAGGGCTGCAGCTATCACGGCCTTAGCGTTAATGTAGATATGGACCTTAGTCCGTTTAATCACATTAACCCCTGCGGCTACAAAGGATTGAAAATCACCCAATTATCCGAACATGGCGTACACTGTTACCCCTTAGATTTTGCTGCTGTGTTACTTCATGAATTAACGATACAGCTCAATTATTCACCACAATAGACCGACTAAACCTTTAGCTGAACAACTTATGTCACACGATACTGATACCTTAAAAGCGCCATCACGAGCCACCCCTGAAACGCATCAACGCAGCGAATCCAAGCTTTCGCGCATCCCAATCAAAGTTGAAAAAAAGGCTGAACCCTTGCGCAAACCGCATTGGATACGCGCCAAGGTACCCAGCGGCCCGCGCGTTAACGCGATTAAAAAAGCCTTGCGTGATCACGGTTTATATTCTGTTTGCGAAGAAGCCGCCTGCCCCAACCTGGGTGAATGTTTTAATAATGGCACGGCCACCTTCATGATCATGGGTGATATTTGCACCCGCCGCTGCCCATTTTGCGACGTCGCACACGGTCGGCCTAAGCCCTTAGATAAAGACGAGCCACAAAAACTCGCCGCTACAATCAAAGACATGAAGTTGCGTTACGTGGTTATTACTTCGGTGGACCGTGACGATCTACGCGACGGTGGCGCTGATCACTTTGCCCAATGTATCCGTGCTGTTCGTGAACAAAACCCAAGCATTCAAATTGAAGTACTGGTACCCGACTTTAGAGGCCGCTTGGACCTAGCCGTTGAAGTATTAGTGACGACCCCACCCGATGTGTTTAACCATAACTTGGAAACCATCCCGCGCTTGTATAAAAAGGCCAGACCTGGTTCTGATTACCAGTGGTCACTCAACCTATTAAAGCGTTATAAACAAGCACACCCTAACGTCCCCACAAAGTCTGGCATCATGCTTGGACTGGGTGAAACCATGGAAGAAACGCTCGACGTGATGCGTGATTTACGCGCACACGACTGCAATATGCTAACCCTTGGTCAATACTTGCAACCAAGCCAAGACCATCTAGCGGTAGAGCGCTACGTCACGCCTGAAGAGTTTGATGAATTGGCACGTTTAGGCAAAGAGATGGGCTTCTCCCACGTCGCCAGTGGTCCAATGGTTCGCTCCTCCTACCACGCCGATCAGCAAGCGTCCGGCGTTATAGCTTAAATTTTAGCGTTTGCTCTAACTCAGCCAACCTGTCTGGCGTACCCACGTCGGTCCAGTCGCCTGCATAAATTTCTCCGCCGACCTCGGCATGTAAAATATGCTCGCGAATCAATGGCGCTAATGGAAAGATAGCCGCCGTTGATTGGGCGAAAACGGCTGGGTGAAAAACCCCAATTCCACTGTAGGTATAGGTCTTATCGGCCGCCAATACCACACGATCACCCACTAAGCTGAAATCACCTTGTGGGTGCTGTGGGGGATTATTCACCAGCACCAAATGCATTTGATCGGTTGTTTTATTTAATAAACTTGCGTACGGAAAGTCCGTCCATACATCGGCATTGACAACTAAAAAGGGCTCCTCACCCAGTAACGGTAGTGCCTTGTAAATACCACCACCGGTTTCCAACGCTTGCTCGCCCTCATCAGAGTAGGCAATATTAACCCCCCATTGCGCACCAGAACCCAAGGTCTGTTTAATTTGATCCCCTAAGTACGCAAGGTTAACCACAATGTCCTCAAAACCCTGCTGCTTTAAGGCAACTATATGGTGTTCAATTAAACTACGCCCCGCTACCTTTAATAGAGGCTTGGGGCACTTATCGGTTAAGCGGCCCATACGTTCGCCGCGGCCCGCCGCTAACAACATAACTTTCAAACCGCTTTCTCCGCCTGTATACACGCAAGGCACTTTTCCATTAGTTGATGCTCATCTATCAATTGCGCTAAAGGTTGCAATTCGTCGTAGCGTTTGCACACCTTATTAACGTAGTTAAGTGTGCGCGGTATATCCTGCAAATACCCCGGTTTACGATCCCTTAACAATAAACGCGAAAAAATACCGATCGCCTTCATGTGCCGTTGCACCCCCATCCAATCAAACCACTGATAAAACTGACTCGTTGAAAACGTATCTGCACAGCCCCGTTGCTGACGCTGCACAAGAAACTCGTCCAACCAAGCGTAAACTTGTTGTTCAGGCCACGCGATATAACAATCCCTATACAGCGACACCAAATCATAGCTAATCGGCCCAATAACCGCGTCTTGAAAATCGATAACTCCCGGATTATTGGCACTTGTCAGCATTAAGTTTCTCGAGTGATAGTCACGGTGCACAAATACCTGAGGCTGCTGTATCGCTGAATCTGCTAGTTTTTGTTGAATAGCAGCCAATGTTCCTGCTTCTTTAACGCTCAATTTTATCGCTAATAGCTCATCCAAAAACCATGCTGAAAACAAGTCCATTTCTTGTTGCAATAAAGCAATATCGTATTGGGCTAATCCCTTTTCCTGCACTGGGATTTGATGCATCTCATGAATCACTTGCACAGCGTCATGGTATAAACGACCGGCCGTTTGGTCATTCAATGCCTCTAAAAAATTCATAGAACCAAAATCACTCAACAATAAGAAACCTTGCGTTAATGATTGGTGATAAATAGTCGGCGCATTAACCTTGTTTGCTAGTAATAAGTCTGAGATGGCGATAAATGACGTACAGTCTTCTTTGCTCGGCGGCGCATCCATCACAATATAAGATTTATCGCTGACCAGCACCCGAAAATAGCGTCTAAAACTTGCATCGCTGGACGCCAGCTCACAGCTAAATTCATCCGTTTTTAACACACCTTTCAACCATTGCATTAAAAGCTGCTTACGTTCGTCTGTTGGCATAAAAGTGTCCCAAATTACATAAAACGGCATGTATCGAGAGAGACATGCCGATATATTGCAAAAATAACAAAAGTTTCGTTGAAGAAAAACTCATTCTATGCGATTTTATACACTTTGAGTTAGACACAACCAAAAAGGCTTTATCATTAATCGCTCACACACACATTTATTTCTTGGCTTAGCCCTTTTATTAAGCCCTGTCCTGTCTTTTGCCTACAGTGATTCACAGTGGGATTGCAGGCTCGCCAGTGATGGTGATACATGGGATTGTTCGGCGTCTACAAAGCCCATCGCTAAAAAACAACCCGTCAACAAACCAAATGATAGCGGTAACGACCAACCTATCGTTGCTGAGCCCACCGTCAAAAAGGCCGGTCCACCACCGGTACCACGTGTACAGCTCGCGAACGCGCCTACAGCAAAACAAAGTAAATCGATTGTTAACAAGGCACCTACTGCTACAAACAATGGTTCATGGGACTGTCAAGCCGGCGCGAATGGGGTTTGGGACTGCACCCAAACCGCGGGCAGTACAACACAACCTAGCAGCGCTCAGCTCGCCTCACACGACGAAGACTCTGCCATCGCTCACACAGCCTCAGACCGCAGTAGAAATGACGCCTTATTTCAACAAATGGTCAAGCAGTTAGCCGTTGACCCATGGGATACTTGTGAAGTCACCACCGACTCACTACGCAATAGCCGAACCGAAATTCAACAAAATCGTGTAAATGCTAACGTTGATATTCAAGCCGATTATGCTGAATTAATCGGTAAAAATGACGCTAAATTTAGCGGTGACGTTGCCGTGACTCGTGCTGACCAATTAATAACGGCTGATCAGGTGAGCTTTCAAAACAAACAAGGCATCGCCACAGCATCAGGTGATGTGTTTTATCAAGAGAAGGGTTTTGCACTCCACAGTGATCAAGCGCAACTTCAATTGAATCAAGACACCGGACAATTTAAAAACAATCAATTCATTTTAGAAAGCACCCATGCACGGGGCACCACCCAATCGACCGAACTGATCAATAGAAACATTACGCAGTCAACAAACGTTAGCTACACGACTTGCGCACCGAGCAAGACTGACTGGGAGTTGCAGGCACGAACACTCGAATTGAACAATGAGACTGGCCGCGGCACAGGGCGTGATGTTTGGGTCGAAGTGTTTGATCTACCTGTGTTATATACCCCGTACATCAGCTTTCCAATTGACGATAGACGCCAATCGGGTGTATTAGCCCCAACGTTTGGCAGCTCCGATACCACCGGCGTTGATATTGCCGTGCCTTATTATTGGAATATCGCACCTGATTACGACGCCACGATTACACCACGTATCATGAGTGACCGTGGTCTTATGCTAGGCGGTGAGTTCAGGTATTTAACAAGTAACAGCGAAGGCCAAGTTTCTGCCGAAATTCTTGATGACACGACCACCCACGATTTAAGAGGCCAATTCTCATTACAAAACAAAACAGAGTTTAACCCACGCTTAGACGCCGATATCGATCTGAACTATATTTCAGATGATGACTATTTAGAAGACTTTGGCAATAGCCTAAATATCGCCAGCAATCGCTACTTGATCAGCACCGCTCAACTCAATTACCACGCAGATAATTGGGATTTACTCACCAAAGTGGATAACTACGACCTAATCGACAACAGACTAAACGATCCAATTAAACCGCATCGCAGGCTGCCACAAGTAGTATTTAACTTACACGAAACTCCTGCGTTCGGTATAGCGAAAGTGGATATGCGCAACGAGTTTGTGCACTTTGATCATAGCTCAGACGTCACCGCGCAGCGTATCGACCTACACCCTGGCATCAGTATTCCAATGCGCAGCGCCAACAGCTTTATTACACCAAGACTGAGTTTAAGGCACACCGATTACCGCCTAAGCAACCAACAAATCGGCGTAGAACGAGACCATACAAGAACCTTACCTATCTTATCCGTAGATTCGGGTCTATTTTTTGAAAGAGAACTAAACATGGCCGGAGGGATGATACAAACCTTGGAGCCACGTGCTTATTACTTATACGTGCCGCATAAAAACCAAGATGGCATTCCATTATTTGATACCTCAGAATATGACTTTAGCTACAACCAATTATTTAGAGAAAATCGCTTCTCTGGCGCTGACAGGGTCGGCGATGCAAATCAGCTCACCTTGGCAGTAACGTCTCGATTTATTGAACCGCAAAGTGGCACCGAACGCTTACGCGCTAGCCTGGGCACCATTATTTACTTTGACGACCTCGAAGTGGGGCTATACGAAGACAGCGCGCCAATTACCAAAGACAGCTCCGATATTATCGCCGAGTTATCTGCTAAATTGACTGATAATTGGACCGCCCGTAGCGCCTTGCAATACGACCCACATGCCGGAAGTACGCAAAAAGCGACCTTGGGTATGCATTATCAAGATGAGCAAGACCGTGTTTTTAATACCACTTATCGCTCACGTTTAGAAACAAGAACAGACGGCTTTGGGCTGGCAGATGACATTGAGCAGACCGACATCTCATTCAAATGGCCTATTACTGACTCATGGAGCACGGTAGGCCGTTGGAACTATTCCTTAGAGCACAAAACAGCCTTAGACACTTTCCTAGGTTTTGAAAAAGACACCTGTTGCTGGCGCTTACGTGTTATCGCTAGGGAATACGTTAACGATGCCTTTGATGAAGAGCCGAAACAAGGTATCTTTTTCCAATTTGAACTCAAAGGCTTAACCAGCTTTGGTGAAAAACTAGACACCTTCCTAGAAGATGGCATTCTAGGTTATCAAGTCCCCGAACAATAACTGACTGCAACAACGACTGATAAACGCAACCGTTGTTGCAGTACCCTAACGATTTAATTTACCGACAGTCACACTGACCCTTATGAATAAATTTAACACCCTTAAATTAGCCACGCTGCTGCTGTTAAGTTGTATCTTTACCCCCTTAGTCGCACAAGATTCAATCAACCGCATTGTTGCTATCGTAGACAAGGGCGTGATCTTACAAAGCCAACTCGACGAACAAGTGAAGCAAACATTGCAACGCCTAACACCTGAGCAACGCACGTCAATCAGCCGTGTCGACATTGAAAAACGCGTACTTGATCGGATGATCATTACCGAGTTACAACTGCAAATTGCTAGGCGTAGTGCAATTAAAATTTCTGACGATGAGATTAATGACTCCATCGACCGCATTGCCAGCGGCAACAAATTAACGGCCGACGATTTTTTAAACGTATTGCAAAAAGACGGTATTAGTCTGAACTCGTTCAAAAACTCAATTCGCGACCAAATGTTAGTACGCCGCGTACAATCCAGTTACGTACACCATGAAGTTAAGGTTTCCGAACAAGAAGTACAGAGTTTTCTCAAACTGCTTGAGCAAAGCGAAGGCGACCAATCTTCAGAGTACCACCTGGGGCATATCTTAATTGCCACGCCAGAAAACGCCACCGCGAAACAGCTCAAAAAAGCCAAGAAAAAGGCCTCCATCGTGCTCGCTGCACTTAAACAAGGCAAGCAGTTCTCAACCTTGTCTATTTCACATTCAGACGCCAGCAATGCACTTGAAGGCGGTGACTTAGGCTGGCTCAAACTGGCACAAATGCCTTCTTTATTAAAGCCTTATGTAGAAGAAATGCAAGTCGGCGATTACTCCGATGCCATACAAAGCCCAAGCGGTTTTCATATCATCAAGCTGTATGAAACCCGTGGCCAAGAAAAGGTCATGGTGACTAAAACCCATGTTCGCCATATTTTAATTAAAATTAATGCCTTGGTCAGCGACCAAGTGGCACAAGAACGGTTATTAAATCTAAAAACCCGCATTGAAAACGGTGAAGATTTCGCCACCCTAGCACGCGCTAATTCAGAAGACCGTGGGTCTGCGATTACAGGCGGCGATTTAAAATGGGTACAGCCAGGTGCACTCGTGCCTGCATTTGAATCGGCGATGAATAATTTAGCCATTAATCAACTCAGCCAACCCGTGCAAACCCAATTTGGCTGGCATCTGATCCAAGTGCTAGGCCGTGAACAACAAGATAACACGCAGCTCATGCGCGAAGCCCAGGCCCGTTCGCAATTACAGCAACGTAAAGCCGACGCAGCAATCGAGGCCTGGCTGACCAAACTACGTGATGAAGCATACGTTGAATACCGCCTAAACAATTAAAGCCTACGTTGTAACTTAACCTATCCATGCCTGTACCACGCATTGTTATCACCCCTGGCGAGCCGGCAGGAATAGGCCCAGATATTTGTTTACTCGTTTGCCAGCACGCATGGCCAGCCGAGTTGGTTTTTATTGCCGATCCTGATTTGATAGAACGTCGGGCAAAAATGCTCGGACTGACTACCAAGATCCAGCAACTCGATCTCAATCAAGCCCCTTACGCGCACCGGCCAGGCACATTAAACATTGTGCCTTTGGCTCTGGCGACTGAAGAAAGTTGCGGTCAATTAGACAGCCGCAATGCCAGCTACGTCATCGAATCTTTACAAGTCGCTGCGCAACTATGCCTAGACAACGTATGCCAAGCTCTCGTTACTGCACCGGTACAAAAAAGCATTATTAATGATGCGGGCATCGCCTTTTCAGGCCATACCGAGTTTTTAGCTGAGTATTGTGGTGGCTACCCGGTCATGATGCTCGCCTGTAAAAACCTTAGAGTCGCCTTAGTAACCACCCACCTGCCCCTTAAAGCAGTGAGTAATGCGATTACAGCGTCAATATTAGAAAAGACCATCGTCATTTTACATCGCGATTTACAACAAAAGTTCTCTATAAAAAAACCTAGAATAGCCGTCTGCGGCTTAAACCCACACGCGGGAGAAGGGGGTCACTTAGGTGATGAAGAAATCAACACCATCATTCCTACGCTTGATAAGCTTCGTGAGCAGCAGTTAACATTAACCGGCCCCTTACCCGCTGACACCGCCTTTACACCGCCGGTAATAGATAAACATGACGCCATATTAGCGATGTACCACGACCAAGGCTTACCGACGCTTAAATATGTGGGCTTTGGTGACGCTGTCAATATTACGTTGGGCTTACCGATTATTAGAACCTCTGTTGATCACGGTACTGCTTTATCGTTAGCCGGTAGCGGTAAAGCCAGTCCAACTAGTTTACAATCTGCACTCCTTATGGCCATCGAACTCAGCACAAAATAACCCTTTGAAAACATTTCATAAAGCACGTAAACGATTCGGTCAGAACTTTCTACACGACAGCCGTATTATTCATCAAATTGTGATGGCTATTGACCCCATGGAAACGGATCACCTGGTGGAAATTGGACCGGGGCAAGGTGCTATTACAGAGCCTTTATTGGCCTCTAACTGCCAATTGGACGTGGTTGAAATAGACCGTGATCTCGTCGCTAGGTTGACCGATAAGTTTGCGCACAATAAACACTTCACGATGCACAGCGCCGACGCGCTAACATTTGACTTTGCCGCCTTAGCGAACAATCAAAAACTGCGCATTGTAGGCAACCTCCCCTACAATATTTCCACCCCCTTATTGTTTCACCTAATGCAGCAGGCAACGCATATTCAAGATATGTACTTTATGCTACAAAAAGAAATAGTAAACCGTCTTCAGGCACAACCTGGGAGTAAACAGTTTGGCCGACTGAGCATTATGGCTCAGCTGTACTGTGACGTTGAAGCCTTGTTTGACGTTGATCCTGAGTGCTTTCAACCACAACCAAAGGTGATGTCCAGCATTGTTCGCTTAACGCCGCATGCACAACAAAAGTATTTAATTGAGAATCGCGCCTTATTTGATACCGTTGTGAAGGCGGCCTTTGCTCAGCGCCGTAAAACCATTCGCAACAGTTTAAAGGAAGTGTGTGACGAACAAGCTTTGTCTGCCGTTGGCATTTCATCCAGCGCCCGTGCCGAATCATTGGCCATTGATGATTTTGTCAGATTAAGCAACTATTTAAATAACTAGGCAGCCAACGGGTAAATCAGGTTGATGAATTGGTACGAAAGATACAGATAGCAGAACGTTAGCAGTAGGCTTAACGTGAGGCTCGTTTGTGTCGCCTCACGTATAATGTGTCCCATTACCGCAAAGCTCCAGCACACCAGTAAAAAAACGGCCAACCCCACTAAACCAGCCGCAGACTGTTTTTCATGTAAGACGTTCAGCATCAACATAAACGGTAGACTGATTACCGACAGGAGTGCACCCGTACCAAAAATAGCCGTCATTGATTGCCCAAAACGCTTTGGAAATGAATAAAATGCCAACAAGGAAAACATAAAAAACATTAACATCAAGGCTTCAATAAAAGCCTTGATAATGGCCTCATCAAGTGGACCATCGATCGATAACAAGCCCGTACCTGCCAACAGGTAGCAAATAAAGACACCTTTTTTTATACCTTCTGTCAGGTTTAAATCTTGCGGCCCTTTTTTTAGCAGGCAGATATCAAATAATAATCTGATGAGTGTTTTATAATCGTCCTTCATGAGCTTAGTATGATGTACCATGAGCCCTTATTCAATGCGCTGACTATTAATTTAGATGATGTTAAGTGAAAACGAACAAATGCAACTTCGAGTTATTGAACTACAACAAGAACACGAAGATCTTCACCTGATAATTGACCACCTGTCGGAGCAAATTTGTCCCGATCAACTAAGGCTGAGGCGTCTAAAAAAACGTCGCTTGTTTGTCAAAGATCAAATTGAACACCTAAAGAGCACCCTAATTCCCGACATAGACGCCTAATGGAAAAAATCAACCTGGAGCAATATCAGTCCTTAATCAAGGACGCACACGTTATCGAAAAAGACGGCTTTGGCATCAAGGTACTTGAAACGCAACAGGGCGACATGATTAAGCTATTTCGTCGTAAACGTCTTTTTTCGACCGCCTTATTGACGCCGTATGCCGTCCGCTTTGATGAGAATGCGAAGCAATTAATCGCGCTTAATATTCCCAGCGTAACAGTCAAACGACTTGCTTACTGTCGTGCAGTCAAACGCTACCTTGTCATTTATAAGCGTTTAGACGGTGAGTTACTACGCGATGTTTTGAGCAATCAAGACGATGTAGCTGAAGACATTTATCGGCAATTTGGCGAATTTATTGCCGAGTTACACAGCAAAGGGGTGTATTTTCGCTCTGCCCATCTCAAAAATATATTGCAATTACCCAATGGTAAATTCGCATTAATAGACGTGTCTGATATGAGCATCAAGGGCACGCCTCTTCGGTCTGGATTATGCGAAAGAAACTTTAGCCATATTTTTCGCTATCGGGAAGACCAGCAACTGGTCAAGCCCCACTTAGCGTCGTTTTTAACGGCTTATGCTAATAACAGCCACCTCGATACGACAGCCTTGGCCTCGATTGAACGCGCTATTCAGTTACTTCTGGCTTGATCTTTTTTACTAAAATATCTTCCATGACCAAGTACTCAAGGTCTGAACCATAAAACATATTTAACGCATCGGTCGGTGAACAAACCATCGGCTCGCCACGACGGTTAAGTGACGTATTAAGCACCACCGCATTGCCGGTTAGCTTTTCCACTTCTGAAATAAGCTCATAATAACGCGGGTTGGTGTCTTGCGTGACGACTTGCGCTCGAGCGGTACCATCTTCATGCACCACTTCCGGTATCCGCTTTTTCCAACTGTCAGCCACATCAAAGGTAAAGGTCATATACGGGCTTGGGTGATCCGTTTGTAAAATCTCTTCTGCTACTGTATCTAACATACTCGGGCAAAAAGGCCGCCAGCGCTCGCGGTATTTAATTTGCGCATTAATTCTATCGGCGACGCCACGACTGCTCGGGTTGCCCAAAATACTTCTATTGCCTAAGGCACGCGGCCCAAACTCCATACGCCCTTGAAACCAAGAAACTGGATGCCCATCTGCCAATAGTTTCGCGGTGTATTCACTGGTATTCGGCAACACGTCGTAATCGGGTTTATTCGGATGATCTAAACAAGCTTGTATACACTCTTCATTGGTATATTTTGGCCCGAGATACGCGTGCTCCATCTTATGGATAGTTTCACCGAGTTCTTGCGCTGCATAACTGGCCGCCCCAATCGCCGTACCAGCATCACTTGCCGCCGGTTGCACAAACAGTTCATTTACATCGGGGCGGGCAATAATGCGTTGATTCAGCTTAACGTTAAGTGCCACTCCGCCGGCGTAACATAAGCGACCCGTTTCTTTTAAGGTGTCGCCTAAATAGGTATCAATCAGTCCTAGAGCAACCTTTTCAAGTAGGGCTTGAATGCTCGCGGCGTAATCTATGTAGGGATCATCAATTTCATCACCTGAGCGCTTAGGGCCTAACCAGTCAATTAGTTTTGGGCTAAAGAAATAACCCTTGCCATTTTCTTTATAGCGCCGCAGACCTAAACAATTAACTAATTGCGTATTAACCCGAAAATCCTTGCCATCGGTTTCAATCAGCCGTGAAAAATCAAATCGACTTGGGTCGCCGTATGGCGCCATGCCCATCACTTTGAATTCGCCGTCTAGCATTTCAAAACCTAAAAACTCGGTTAATGCACCGTACACACCACCCAAGGAATCAGGATCGTAAAATTCTTTTATTTTATGGATCTTTCCGTGTTCGCCGTAACCAAAAAATGTGGTGGCGTATTCACCTTTACCATCGATACCTAGAATTGCTGTTTTTTCTTTAAAACCACTCAAGTGATACGCACTACTCGCGTGAGCCAAGTGGTGCTCAACCGGCACAAACTTTACCCGTTTAGAATCAATGCCCAAGTCATCCAGCATTTTCATCACGCTCTTAAAGTTGCGTTGGTAGCGACGGTTGCCATTAAATAAAGCCATTAACGCCCTATCCGGAGCATACCAATGCCTCTTAGCGTAGTGCCAACGGGCCGGACTAGAGAGGCCTATTTCTGCATAAGGAAAGGCTACCACATCGATGTCACTGGGTTTTATGCCAGCATATTGCAAACAAAACTTAGTGGACTCATAAGGGAACTTACCTTTTGCGTGCTTATCGCGCAAAAAACGTTCTTCTTCTACTGCCGCGACTAATTTACCATCAATAAATAATGCCGCGGATGCGTCGTGGTTCACTGCACCTGATAAGCCTAAAACCTTCATATTTGATCCGTCTGTTTTTTTATCTGCCATGGTATGGCTTTTATGAACAGGTATTTTACTTAATTTTCCGCGCTTTCGCAGGCTTATTAAAACGCATTACCCAATGCATTAACATGAAATGGCTTTTTTAGACACCATCCAACACCTTAAGTTTCTCTTAATGAAACGACTATATAGTTTATTTATTTATTTTAAAAAGACTATCTTATGCCACAAATAAAACTCCGCCACAAACAAACCAACAGCCGATTCAGCTTGCTCGCCACGATGCTTATAATAGCCTGCGGCTATTTTGCATTAACGCGTTTAGCGCTTTTCATTGTCTCTTTTCCTTTAGTAGACCCCACTGCCAGCGTGTTTTTTGAACTCACGGCGATTGGTTTAATCTATGACCTTGCCTTCTTCGCTTTTGCGTCCATCCCCTTTGTCTTGTATATAAGCTTTTTGCCCAATAAGGCATGGACCAGTCGATTTAACCGCGCCCTGGTGCATATAGTTAGCTTTTTGATTTTGTACGCCATCGGCTTTGTCGCTTTAGCCGAATGGTTTTTTTGGGACGAATTTACTGTGCGTTTTAACTTTATCGCCGTCGACTATTTGGTATACAGCAGGGAAGTTACCAATAACATCATTGAATCTTACCCGCTCGTTAGATTGTTAATAGGCCTCCTATTGCTTAGCACTCTGTTGTATATAACCTTGCTTAGGCCGCGATTAAATCACGCATTAAACGTAGTTGAGCCGTTTAACAAAAGAACCCGCCTTGCGACTATCTTATTATTAGCACCGGTTATGTTTTTCTTTTTACTCGGTCAGTCTACTCGTTCGTTCTCGGACAATAATTATTTAAATGAATTGGCGAGCAATGGGCCTTATCAGTTTTTTGCCGCCTTTAGAAATAACGAGTTGGATTACAACACCTTCTATTCAACCTTACCCGATGATCAAGCTTCAAACTTACTCAAACAAAACGTTTTCCGTAAAACAGACCACCTTAGATTGTCTAATAAACCCTACTCTCTTGCACGTAGCATTATAAATCCTGCGGGTGAGAAACCCTTGAATGTCGTCCTTATTATGGTCGAAAGCCTTTCCGCCAAATATCTTGGCAAATTTGGCAATACCGAAGGCTTAACCCCCAACCTGGACCGCTTAAGCGAACAGTCTTTGTTTTTTAATCAATTTTACGCCACCGGCACACGGACAACACGGGGGTTAGAAGCGGTAACACTGTCTATCCCCCCTACCCCGGGTCGTTCCATCGTTAAGCGTCTGGGCCGTGAAACGGGTATGTGGTCGCTTGGCAATGTTCTCAAAACACAGGGATACAACACGCAGTTCATCTATGGTGGCGATGGCTACTTCGATAATATGAATGCATTTTTTAGCGGTAATGGCTATACCGTTATTGATAAATCCAATATCCCCGACGATCAAGTTATTTTTTCCAATGCCTGGGGCGTTTCAGATGAGGATCTATTCAATACCACGTTGAATCAGGCCGATAAGGCAAACACACAAGGTAGTCCTTTCTTTTTCCACCTAATGACAACCTCCAACCATCGCCCCTATTCGTACCCTGCTGGACGCATTGATATTGCTTCCGGTAGCGGGCGAAATGGGGCAGTCAAATACACCGATTGGGCGATAGGAAGCTTCATTGAACAAGCAAAAACCAAGCCTTGGTTTAACAACACGGTGTTTGTTATTGTCGCGGACCATTGCGCTGGCAGTGCAGGAAAAACCGCCTTACCCCTTGATAAATACCATATTCCCCTTTTAATTTATGCTCCTGCTCAGATCCAATCAAAAACAGTTAATACCTTATCGAGTCAAATTGATCTCGCGCCAACTATTTTGAGCATATTGAATGTGAGTTATGACTCTTTCGCTTTCGGTAACGATATCCTCTCTATGCAGAAAAGTGACGAACGGGCATTAATAGGCAACTATCAACACTTAGGTCTTTATGCAAACCATAGGCTATCCATACTGAGCCTCAGAAAAGCCATGTCGATCGTTCAATATGGTCAAGAGCAAGGCGTTACAAACGTACGATCAATAAACGAAGCCGACGAACAAACAAAACGTAATATCGCTTACTATCAAGGTGCCAGTTATATCTACCAAAACCGCCTGAACACCTACCCCTTGTTAGGAACACAAGATGCAAATTGACAGCAAATTTTATCACCAACACCTAACCATCCCGTTGCTACTGTTTGTCTATGTGGCGGGGCTATTAGAGGTAACCCGTGCCGACTTAATGCTGGCTGACTGGTTGTTCAGATTGGAAGGAGGTCAATGGTATTTTCGTGATAACTTTTGGCTTTCCGATGTCTTACATTCAGGGGGGCAAGCCTTTTTTTACCTGCTTCTGATCTTATTAATTAGCGGCTATATCGCCAGTTATATTTTTAAATCAATCCGTCACTATCGCGCGCCGTTGTTTTACCTTTCCTTGGCGGTCCCCCTCTCTGTCGCTCTGTTTACCAATGTTGGCAAACACCTAACCCATGTCGACTGCCCATGGGATTTGGTGCGTTACGGCGGCAATAAACCCTTTTTAGATTTATTCGCAGATCACCCGGGCAATTATTCGTTTGGTCAGTGTTTTCCTGCTGGCCATTCAAGCATTGGTTATTCATTATTATCGTTATATTTCTTTTTTTTAGTGGTTAACCCTCGTTGGAAGTTTGTAGGCTTATCCATTGGCATTACCGTCGGTTTTATATTTGGCCTGGCCCAACAGCTTAGGGGGGCGCATTTTATTTCACACGATTTATGGACCTTCTTTGCTTGCTGGTTTATTAGCTTAACGTGGTATTTAGTGTTGTTTCGCTCCACAGCAGGAACTAACCGTCTCTTTAAAAACTCTTCGTCCAACCCCTAATAACTTGGGTCTTGAATCAGCTGACATCAACCAGTGCTTGATACGCCTTATTTGGCCCCTTTTGTTCAAATCGATCCACTAAGATTCGTTAAAGCCGGCTAGAGATAAGCTTAAAACCTGCTTGTTATTTTTATTTAACGCGGTTAGTCTTCTAAGCTCACATTAACTGCTAAGGCTTGAGCTGACAGGGTAAAAACATTCTGTTTAATTTAAGTTTAATTTAATCTTAGTCATGCATCATGCTTGTTCTTTAACGTGGTAATAAAAAATCAATGAATAAAACTTTTAACTGGCGAACATTTGGCAAGCTGTATTTCTTTTTCTTTTTCTTCTCAGGGCCGTATCAACTAGCAATTTATTTAGCGGGAATGTCAAATACCACTGGCATGCGCGACGCTATCTTAATGTCTAGCGTATGGATGGTGCCTGTGTTGCTTTGGCCTAAACACACAAAGCTCTTGACCGCCCTAATTGGGGTGCTGTTATGGACGACATCCATCGTAAGCTGGAGCTACTTTTACGTATTTGGTCAAGATTTTTCACAGAGCGTATTGTTCATAATCTTTGAGTCTAATATGGCTGAAAGTAATGAGTTTATTGAGTCGTACATTAGCCCAGCCATTGTCGCCTTACTGTTCGCGTATGCCGCTATGTCGTATGCGCTTTGGCGCCGACTCGAACCGGTTTATATCCCGCATCGCGTGCATAAATATGCAACCGTTTTTATATTTAGTTTTATTTTTAGTTGGCCGTTAATAAACCCCTTAGTCGTACAAAGCGCTGATTGGGATGTATCGATAAAAAAAATGCAGGACCGTATCGAACCGGCTGCGCCCTGGAACATTATCGCTGGCTATTTTAAGTACCAAAAAGTACTCGGTAATATGCAACGGCAATTGGCTAACAACAGTCAAATAGCTCCACTCAAAGAATTACAAGATACCCGCGGTCAACAACCGTCTACCATGGTGATTGTTATGGGTGAGTCTACTAATGCCCAACGAATGAGCTTATACGGCTATCAACGTCCGACCAGCCCTTTACTGGACGAAATGAAAGATGAGTTATATGTGTTCGATAACGTAATTAGCCCAAGGCCCTATACCATTGAAGCCTTGCAACAAATTTTAACCTTCGGCGACCAGCAAAACCCTGACGACTATTTGACCCGTCCGACACTGATGAATATGATGCAACAAGCCGGCTACAAGTCATTCTGGATTACCAATCAGCAAACCCAAACAAAACGCAACACCATGTTGTTGACCTTCTCACAACAAACCGATGAGCAGGTGTATTTAAATAATAACCGTGTACAAAATGCCGGACAGTTTGACGAGGAGGTGCTTGAGCCTTTTGGTCAAGCGTTGAGTGACCCTGCAGAAAAAAAATTAATTATCGTTCACCTGATCGGCACGCACCGTAAATATGAGTACCGTTACCCGGAAAGTTTTAACCACTTTACATCGCGACAAGGTGTACCTGACTGGCTTCCAGAAAAAAACCTAGACGAGTATAACGCCTATGATAATGCCGTTTTATACAATGATTACGTTGTCAGCAGCCTCGTTAAACAGTTAAAAGCAAAGGCCACGGCCAATAGTGCCCTTGTCTACTTTGCCGATCATGGCGAAGAAGTGTTTGACACCAAAGACCACTTGTTTACTGGTAGAAATGAAGGCAAGCCTACTGTGGCCATGTATAGGGTGCCTTTTATCACCTGGCTCTCGCCGACCTTACGGGCTAAAAAAGACCTTCGCCCCTACTTGAATCGCCCTTATTTAAATTCCGACTTTATCCATAGCTGGACTGATTTAGCCGACATTCGCTTCCATTCTTATGAGCCAACAAAAAGCCTGTTCAACCCCGATTTTATCGCCAGAAAAAGGCTAATCGGCAACCCGGCATCACCAAAAAAACTGGTTGATTTTGATACACTACTACCTCGCACAACGCAGCTTGTCTCGAACAACTAACTAGAGATAGACCTAAAAATGGCCGGACAAAACTTAACAGGTATCGCACGCCTTAACGCTGCGTGGCAAAACTCACTGGCTGGTTTAAAAGCTTGCTGGACACATGAGGAAGCGTTTCGCCAAGAAGTGATTATTTCTATCGTCGGTATCCCGCTGGGTTTTTACTTGGGTGAAACACCAATTGAACAGGTGTTATTAATCGGCAGTTTATTGTTGTTGATGATTATTGAGTTACTCAATTCTGCCGTCGAAGCCGCCATCGATCGCATTGGCATGGAACGTCATGAGTTATCCGGTCGGGCTAAGGATATTGCCTCAGCAGCCGTTTTACTGGCCGCTTTATTAACGGGGTTAACCTGGTTCTTGCTATTAATTTAGTGTTTAGCTCTAATTCTAGCGGCTATTCGTCGCCAGAGTTTTTTGCCTGCTGGGCTTAACTTTTTTTCCTGACGATAGCGTTTATAAAACCTCAACTGATCCTTAATACCCCAGTGTTGCGCGTGCCGCGCCAAACTGTATAAATCACGAAAAACAGCCTGTCCGTTAAAGTACGGTTGCTTAACCTTTTCAAGATCAATCAGCCGCAACTCAAGATCGCCCCCCTCTAGCTGTTTAGCAAACACGTGTTTTAAATAAAAACAATTATGTTGAACCTTATGTCGGTGCATCCTTCGTGTTATTTCGGCTAATTTTGAAATAATGACCGCCTTTTGACCCGCCGACGAGGCGAATACACCACCTGGTTTATAATCCTCTGCCGACAAAGGCATAAAGCCGTCAAGTTCCTTAGTCAGCAACACCGCCCGTCGATCACCCTCGGTTTGCCAGTGTTCAAAAAAAACCGGTTCTAAGCTAGCTATACCCGCCGTCTCAAACGTACGAATACTGTTAAATTCTTTTAGCAACGTCGGCAAACCTTTAATGGGGTGCAACAACGAGCGGTAACAATGGTTTTCTTGTCGTTTAAGAAAAACACCGACTGTGCCGCCTGCTGGCAATTTAAGGTCTAGTCTGCAAACCCCGCTCCAGCCACCCCGGGCCGCATTAGGCGGTTCAAACCAATCAGCTTTTAACGCCCATAATTTTTCAGCGCTATCTAATTGATTGAAAACCAGTACATCTCGCCATTTATCAGCTATATAATGCATCATTCACCGCTTAATTCACTTATCCAATGTCGTCATACGAGCCATTATATCGGTATATTTTTCATGGTACGCGTCTAATTACCGACCCGGCCTACCGCAAGCTACTAGCCGACAAGGGCTTGAGCAAACACGATAACTGGCACGCCTTCCATAACGGCCAAATTATTTCCAAGGGCACAACGACCTGCATTAAGACTGAACTTGCACCGAGTGCTAACACGGTGTATTTCAAGCGCTATTCCTATTTAAAACATAAATGGCGATTCTTTCTACGCCGCAGTAAAGCCGCTACCGAACTGATTAATTATCAACGACTAAAGTCCATCAATATTCCTACCTTAGACGTGGTTGCTTTATATGAGCAACGCACCCTAGGTCGCCTAAGCACAGCGTGTATCGTCACTAAAGAAATACCGGACACGCAACAGTTGGATCATTTTTATAACCAACTCATGACGACACAGTCAATCGAGCAGCGTGTCATTATTTTAAACGGCATCAAAAAACAACTCTTCGCACAATTAAGAGCCGCCCACGCAGCAGGTTTTTTTCATCTGGATTTGAAGTGGCGTAATGTTTTAATTCAACAACTAGGCGACCAGTACACGCCCATTTGGATAGACTGCCCCCGCGGAGTACAACGGCGTTACGCCAATTACTCGCTGAAAGTCGCTGACTTAAGCGGCCTTGCGCGCAAGGCAACGTCATTTTTTAGCCCTCAACAGCTCTATCGTATGTTGTATGAATACTTAGGTGAAACGGCTAGCAAGCAGGAGGCGAGACGATTGTTTTTTGCTATCCGAGATCATTTGGCTAGACGCCCGCCCGACGATTTTTTCGATTAAGCTTTTATTAAAAAAGCTATTGGTTCAGTCGTCTATTGATTTACCCTTTTAGTGGTTTGGCTTTTAAAGCCATCGCTTTAGTCGCTACTTTTTGCCATAAACGTTTGTCACGTGATAAGGCTGTTCTTAGATCAGTACCGCTATAAATGCGAATAAACCGATAAAAATCGCGTTGGCTAAAGCCGATGTCCATGCTCGAAAAGTACAATGCGGCCAAATCTTTTACGCGCCACCTTTGGGGTGTTTTGCTACGTAATTGCACACGGTGTAAATCGATCAAATACAAGGGCAGCTCAGCCACGTTAGCCAGCGTTTTCAAGTCATTCTCTTTTAATAAAAAATGACAAATGTAGAGATCCCGATGATTAATACCGTGCTGATGAAGTTGTCGACTAATGCTTGCCACTTGTTCTATTAGCCCTCGCTTTAACGCCAATGAAGGCGTTTCATTGGCCCAGTTGACACATAAGTCCTCAAGGCTAATGGCCGGTTCAAGCGACTCGGTAATCACAAAAGAGGCCCGTTCTGCCGGATTATTTCCGCGTTGCCCAAAAGCCGCCAAAGTCATCGTTTTTATGCCGAGCCGGGTTAATGCCTTAATCGCTTGATATTCATTGCTAGCACCTAAAACCGGCAAACGAGCCTGCAATAGGTTTTTAATGATTTCGATCCACCCCACACCGTTATGGATTTTTGCAAAGTAATCCTTACCCTGTAAGGAAAACTTAAATGTTTTACGTCGCGCCACTTGCCGGTACATCTCGCCATCGAGTTGCATTAAATCGTCAAAACCAGGCTCGCCACCCCAGTTCTTTTTAAAGCTATCGGCTACTTCAAACAGCATGATTTTTCTCTCTCGCGACACGTTCAATGGCTTCAGCCGCCTTCTCGGGCATGCTGTATAAATCTTCGCTACTGGCGTACGCGAGGGCATGTTCTGACCAGGTTTTTTTATCGTGCAATAACATCTCAGCCAGGCTTTTATTCAAGTGTTGCTGCTGAAAAGGCGACGCAATTACACGACCCGCCATCGATTGCGTCACGTGTTTGGCGTAACCACAAATAGCCGTCACCAACATCGGCAAACCCGCCACCATGGCTTCTAAAATAACTGTTCCTGTATTTTCTTTACGCGCTGGGTGTAACAATAAATCCGCGCCTAATAAAAAATCGGGAACATCACTGCGCCCGCCCATAAAATGACAATGCTTCGCTACTCCCAGCTTTTTTGCCTGCCGTTTATAAGCACTAAGGTTGTCTTCGCCCAACACCATTAAATGGGTTTTAGCCAATAACTCTTGCGGTAAAGAAGCTAAGGCAAGCATGCCGCGATCGACGCCTTTTGTTTTAAACCCAGTACCCACCATCAATATCAATTGATCCTCTTCAGTTAAGCCATGCGCTTGACGAAACGCCGCTCTTTTTTCGGCTGCATCATTTGGTTTGCGTCGGTCAGGATCAATACCCGGTGGCAACAAGAGTAATCGATGTTCTGGCGTATGGTAGTGCTGTTGGAATAAGCCCATTTGCGTATCTGAAATCATTAAGCACAGGGTCTTGGCCTCCGTTCCAAAAACAGAGGCTTCAGTCGCAGCATAAAAACGATAACGTGGGTTGAATTGATGCGCAAAGCCGTTACTTTCAAACCTATCGGCGTAACAAGGATCAGCAGCGTAATACACGTCTAAATTTGGCATTTTGTTAAAACCGATCAATGCATCGTATCGTTCGTTTTGCACCCTGTTGGCTAGTTGACGGTGAAAGTCTGCTACTTTTGCGTGATTGCTCCAGCCTTTACAATCTATAATATGCACCTGATAATTGGCTTGCTCTGGTCCTTCCCATTGCATTACAAACACATCAACCGAATGTCCTTTTGCTAGGCACACATCAGCAATACGCATAAAGTCACGCGCTAAACCACCATAGGGAAAGTATTTGTAGAGAGCAAAGGCAAGGCGCATGGTATAGCTGGTTTATTAATTAATTTAAACGAGAAATTATTTTACCCTTATTCTGCCAACCTATGGCTTAACTATGCGTTAAAATGTTAATTCGCCAAGTAGAGCCGTCTAAACTGTGAAGAAAAAAAACAAACCTCAAAAAACAGTCCCTTCAGATACTAGTCTAGCCATCTACTTACGGCTGCTAAAATACGTTGTGCCGTATTGGAAGCCGTTTGCCGTTAGCTTATTTGGTTTTTTAATTTTTGCAGCAACTCAACCCGCTCTGGCCGCTTTAATGGAATACTTGGTTGATTCCTTGCAAGCCGAAAATCGCAGCGAGATTTACTGGGTACCGGTAGCGACTATCGCAATTGTTTTTTTTCGTGGTATCGGCTCATTCTTAGGCAGTTATTACATCGCTAAAGTCGCTAATAATGTCGTGCATACGCTGCGTTGTGCCATTTTTGACAAGTACACCACCTTACCCAACGGTTACTTCGATGATCAAAATACCGGCCATTTGCTCTCTCGCGTTACCTACAACGTTTCTCAAGTAACCTCTGCCGCCACCGATGCCATTAAAGTCGT
>DBBV01000015.1 GCA_002292375.1 Methylococcaceae bacterium UBA975
CCACCAACTATCAAAGGCCAACCGTTCTCGGTTGGCCTTTTTAGTGCGAAAGCCCTGTGTAACTATGAGGCGCACAAGCCTCGTTGTTAAGCTAGTACAATTAAAAACCAGCCGCATCCCTAGCTAACGACCCACCTGAACCTTGAAAAGGACCTAAGGGATTTTTGCGGGATTTTTCGGAATCGATTATCGGCACCCCACTCCAAATTTTATACACGGCCACACCGTTATCCAACACGATAAGGGCGTTAAAACGCCAGCCTGTTTCTATTGTTTTTCGCTTAAAACCGAGCAAATCTAAAAAAACGCTCCCGACACGTTTTCTTTTAACGGTACCGGGGTGCGCCTCATAGGCGAGACATGCTTCTTGTTTTGCCAAACAAGTTTGCACACTGTTTGGTAATTGATCTAAGGTAACCGAGTTAGTCGGCATAAATTGTTGGATAAGGTCTAGGTAAGAGAGGATTTTTACATTGGGTGTAGAGTAAGGATCAAAACCAAGCCCTCGAAGATCATCAACGGTACTTTTATTCAGTATGACCTTTTCGTAGGCCGTCATCGCTTCATCAAAGTTAGCCCAGGGAGATTTTGTTTTATCTTCGGTTCGTGGCAATGGACTACCACACGCAGCCAAAAAAGCCATCAGGCAAACACCAATAAAGACGAGTTGTATTTTCAGTTTAAAATTCAGCATCATAGTTAAAGTAACCCTAGTAGTAATAGCTTAAGCTAAACCTGCGTATTGAAAACGTAGTATAAATTGTTACCCCATTATTACCACTCTTACACGCTTGAATATGACTAAAGATGATATCAAATCATGTTTAATGCGTTTATCAACCTTTTTTGCCGATAAACGCGTACAATGCAACTTTTATATCCCTGATAGACGCTTGAGTTAGTAATGACTTGACGCCATTCCTATCTCTTAAGTTAAGGCCCTAACATGACAACCCAAACACCTTTAAGCTTCGCTGACTTAGCGTTGTCGTCACCCGTGATGGACGCGTTAAAACGCATTGGTTACGAACAACCTTCACCCATTCAAGCAGAAGCGATCCCGCATTTATTAAATGGTTTTGATCTGATCGGTACCGCTCAAACCGGTACGGGTAAAACGGCCGCTTTTGCGCTGCCTTTATTATCCACCATTGATTTAACGGCAACTCAACCACAAGTGTTAGTTTTAGCCCCTACTCGGGAGCTGGCTATTCAAGTTGCTGAGGCTTTTAAAACCTACGCCAGTGCGATGAAAGGCTTTAATGTATTGCCCATTTATGGCGGTCAGGGCATGGACACTCAATTACGTCAACTTAAACGTGGCGTACATGTTGTGGTAGGCACCCCAGGGCGTGTAATGGACCATTTACGCCGCAACACCTTAAAATTAGACAAATTAAAAACTATCGTCCTAGACGAAGGCGATGAAATGCTCCGGATGGGCTTTATCGACGACGTAGAATGGATTTTAGAGCAAACCCCTAAGCAACGTCAGGTTGCTCTTTTTTCAGCCACCATGCCGGCGCCTATTCGTCGCGTTGCCGACAAATACCTAAAGCAACCTAAGATTGTTAAAATTGTCTCTAAAACATCTACTGTAGAGACGATTGAACAACGCTTTTGGATGGTCAGTGGACTGCATAAATTAGATGCCTTAACGCGCATCCTAGAAGTCGAAGATTTCGACGGCATTATCATGTTTGTACGTACCAAGGCACTGACTGTTGAATTAGCTGAAAAGCTGGAAGCACGCGGTTATTCTGCATCAGCCATTAACGGCGATATGACTCAAACTTTACGTGAGCGTACGATCGAACAATTAAAGAAAGGGAGAATTGATATTTTGGTGGCAACCGATGTTGCTGCCCGTGGTATTGACGTTGCGCGTATAAGCCACGTCATCAATTATGATATCCCTTATGATACCGAAGCATACGTCCATCGTATTGGTCGTACCGGCCGTGCGGGCAGAACCGGCAAAGCGATTTTATTTGTAGCACCACGTGAACGCCGTTTATTACGCGCTATCGAGAGCGCCACAAGACAACCGATAACGCCAATGGAATTACCAACCAGACAGCAAGTTAACGAAAAGCGCTCGGCACAATTTAAAGACACGATCAGCGCAGCATTAGAACGTAACGATTTGGAATTTTTCCAGCAACTTATCCAATCGTATGTAGAAGAACATGCCGTTGACCCGATGCAGTTAGCCAGTGCTTTGGCCTATTTGGCGCAAAAGGACAAACCCTTGCTGTTAGATGAGGTTTCAAAGAAATCAGGTTCTAAGGAAAGCCGCTCGCGTAAACATGACGAACGCGATGAACGCCCAGTTAGAGACAGCAAAACAAAATCTTTTAGGCCCGAGAAAGACAGTCTACCGAAAAGCAAACGTGGTAATCCAAAAGTACCCATGGAAAATTACCGTATTGCCGTAGGCAGAAACCATAATGCTACACCCGGTGATATCGTTGGCGCCATCGCCAACGAGGCAGATGTTGAACCAAAAAATATTGGCCATATCGAACTAAAAGACGACCACAGCTTTATCGAATTACCTATCGGCATGCCAAAGATCGTCTACGATAGCTTAAAAAAAGTACGCGTTAGAAATCAGCCGTTACAAATAGAAAAAACGGACCATGTGGCTAAGCCCGCCTTAACCAGCGCAAAACCGGCCAAGGGTAAAAAGACGTATACTAAAAAACCGAAGAAAAACAAAAAAAACACCGCTAGTTAATAAAGTCACATGGAAAAGCGCATCACCGAACTTGAAATTAAAGTCGCGTATCAAGAGGACACTATCCAACAATTGGATACTGTCGTTTGCCAGCAACAGAATCAAATTGACGCTCTCAAAAAGCAATTACAACAACTAACCGACAGCACAAAAAACGACAGTGAAGACAGTAAAGACGGCCCTTCATTACTAGACGAAGTGCCCCCCCACTATTAGACTACAGCGTAGTCATATCACTGTTGTTGCATGTAAGACGCAAAGGTAAATAAAGATGAGCATTAATTGGTACCCTGGGCATATGCACAAGGCACAAAAGGAAATTAAACAACGCTTGCCTGAAGTGGATATGTTTATCGAGATTTTGGACGCACGCCTACCCTATAGCAGCGAAAACCCGATGCTTGCCAGCATCCGCGGCGATAAACCCTGTTTAAAAATTCTAAATAAAACCGACTTAGCCGACCCAGAAACCACCGAAGTTTGGCAACACTTTTTGGAACAAGCTCAGCACACCAAAACACTGGCGCTTAATTTACACTTAGCCAATAAAACTGAACAAATCTTTAATTTATGTCACAAACTAGTTCCCCATAAAGGTGACATACTTAAGCCCATTACTTGTTTAATCACGGGCATTCCAAATGTAGGCAAATCAACCTTAATTAACACATTAGCTGGCCGGACAATTGCAAAAACGGGTAATGAACCGGCAGTAACACAAAGCCAGCAACGCATTGATTTAGGTAATAACCTTATTTTATTCGACACGCCCGGTTTATTATGGCCGAAAGTTGAAAATGACAATAGTGGTTACCGTTTGGCTATATCCGGTGCAATAAAAGATACCGCATTCAATTTTGATGAGCTAGCCTACTACGCGGCCGAATATTTATTACGCTTTTATCCTGATAATTTAATTCGACGCTATTCCTTAGAGGAATTACCCCGAGATGAAACCACCTTATTAGAAATAATTGGACGTCAACGGGGTTGTTTGATGAATGGAGGCCATGTCAATTTGAACAAAACATCGGCCATTTTTATTAATGAATTTCGCGATGGTACACTCGGGCCTATCTCTTTAGAAACACCCGACATGATGCAGAAAGAACTACGCCATGTAGCTCAATTGCTTACTGAAAAAGCCGAAAAGAAAGCAGCGCGACTAAGCGCACATAAAAAAGGACGCAAAAAATAAGCTGTTCGGCTCGAGTTTATTTCTTTTTCCAAAACATTAGACTACCCCAGCTGTCTTTTTCAGACTCAGGCTGCTTAACACCATCAATATGACGCTTAACTAAATCTCGAATACTTAAAAATTCGCCAATAGATTCTGCTTTATTTAATTGCTTGCGGAGTTTTTCGCTAATATCGATTTTTTTTGCTTCACCATCAGCCATTTCAACCAATTCATAAAAAGCTTCCGGTTGGTGACGTACCAAATAGTCAAAATCGATTAAATACGCCTCTACTACTTGCTCAACAATATCTTTTTCAAGGTCTCCCGTAGTGCGTATTGAATTTGCGCCTGTAGGTAAACCAAAGCGTATCGACTCAATTTGCGTTGTATAATTCTCCATTTCACGCTTTGAGATCAGTGGCGGCAGCAGTTTAACTAATTGTATGAGTTTCTTTTTACCGATTAGCCCAAGCTCTTTTGAATCGTGATGAGGGTGCTGCTCTGTGGTTTTATCCGAAACAGCCTTAGCTAATTTTGTGGAGGATCTTTCTATTCCCAACTCATCAATGAGCTTGGAGTCTTGCGGCATATTCATTTTTGAATCAACGATGACATAGCCAGTGTGATTTGCTACTTTTGAAATCAGTTTGTTAGTGATGGCGACTATCTCACCCAGCCCCAATCCTTCAAAACCAGGCGTTTCAATCACCTTCATTAATTGCGCTTTCGTTTTTATATACGCTTTTTGATCAAAATCCAATGTTTTAACGGCCGCGTCTAATATATTAGTCACAACCATTTTCTTCTCATCATAAAATTTGACTCTGGCAAAACTCATCGTTACATCCCAAAAATCCTTTTAGTTAGTATGGCTGATAATTTAAATTTAGCACTAGTACTAAGCTTAATTTTAATAAAAAAAAACGGTGAGTTACCTCACCGTTTTTTTAACGCGATCTATATCGATCAGATAAAAAATACAATAATAACCCTAAGCCTATCAAGTATATTACCCAACTATATTGCTGATATATTTTACTTTTTTCATAGGATTTCCTAGAACTTACTGAAAAATTAAAATAGCCAGCATCATGGTTCATGCCTTTAGTATCATGCGAGTGTTTTCCCGTTTGATGCGTACTGATCTTAACCCGGTAATCACCTTCAGTAATATCAAATAATTTAAAATTGGTCGTGCCTGCTGGGTACACGTTTTCAGGCAGTGTCAAATACGGTATATACGTTTCATTTTGTCTTTTTTCAATCCCTAGATGAAGAGGTAACGTACGTAGACTCTCATCAATTAAGTCCAATACAATAATTGTATCGGTACTTTCCACAATCGAACGACATAGCTCTTTAGTTTGTGTTTCCTCAGGTTGATACGCTGTGAAATGAAGTAAATAGCCTTCTGCGCGAAATGCACACGTATCCTTATCCATTGCGACACCACCATGAGCAAATAACTGAGGTGATATCAGGCATAAAAACCCAAACAGCGCCGATTTTAAACCTACCCAAGTAGTCACTACTTGGGTAGGTTTGCCATTACGACTAGTCAATAAAGGTAGGTATAATTTGACCATAAATCTCTTCAATTATCCGTTCACCTTTCGCATTATAAAAGAACAATAATGCGCCATAACTACTATCTGGGTCATTCAACAAACTACTGAGTCGCTCTGTTTCCCAAGCTACATCTGTTGCTTCAATATCCAGTATTTTCGTCTCACCTGGTTGAATAGGCGTTTGGTCTGATATTTTTAACGAATCATTAGCTACCAGCTCACCTGGATAACCGACATCAACACCCTTCATCGCTGCCGGAACAGAATGATTAACAAAGCGTATATTAGCCGCTGTAAACTCACCCACTTGAATTGGTGAATTGGTGTTATTAGTAATTTCCGCTTTAACTGTTACCGTACGACCAGGCAAATAATACTCAGCACTGAGGTTTTTCACAGTAACCATGCCAGCATACTTATTCACAGGTGTGTCAACGTGTGCTTTACTACCTTGTAGAGGAACCGTTCTTGGGTACTTCTCTTTGGTAATATTATTGGCATAAATCAACGTAACGATAATGCCTACTATTAAGCTAGCTGCTATTTTACGGTCATTATTAGTAATCAATTGACTCCAACTGCCTTGTTTAACCAATAAGTAGCGCTGAATAATCAATGGGCGTCTAAACCACCACAATAACCATAACACACCAACAATCGCCCAAATTGCATGCCATTTAACAACATTTGGTACGGCATAGGATCCTAAGTTCTCAATTTCTGTGCCCGTTCTAGTCGTTATTGAATAGACAAAATCGTCTGCATTGCCTGCAACGTTTATCCATATTCCAGGGCCCACTAGACCACCAGCAGACTCGACATTGATCATCGGATGAACGTGATGACGCCCAGGAATACGTGCTTTCAGTATCACTTTAAAGTCATACACATGCCCCAATTCAACGCCCGTTGATTGGATCATTGGTACACCGTCAAGGTATGTTTCTACACGTAAAAACACAGGACCCGGTGTAGCATTACCCAAAAAGATCGTACTCGGCTTATTGATCACCTCAGGCCAACGTGAGAAAAAATGTACTTTACCTGTCATCTCTACTACATCATTGACTTGTATCGTGGCATCATTTTCAACAGACCATTTAACATCATACCAATGCAGTGTTTTCATCCTTAAAAACGGTTCTTGGTTTCTCTCACCATGTGCCAAGGCTAGCCCTGTTACACACATTAAAACCATCAACAGTACTGATTTAATTAATGCTGCACGTACGTTTAACGCGTTACGCTTACTACTTTTCATCGTCGTCATCCCCAAGTCCTACGTGTTTTTTCACTACATTAGGTATTGTGCCTAAATTGGTTAACCATTCTCCAATTTTCCACCATACAAAAAACAAAATCATACATACAAAGCCTGAAAAGCCAGTCGAAATTAATGTCGACTCACCGCCAAACGTTCTTAACGTTCCACGTTCAATAAAGCGTAAATACTCAGGCGTAGCAGTTCTAGTAAACGAATAGCCAATCATATCGGCCACGTTAACTAACTGGCCCATATGAACAACAGGCTCATGGTATGGTGCAAGAATTGGCCAGTTCGCAGGAGCAAAAGCAAAGGCAACCGCACTACCACCAAAAATTGAAGTGATAAATAAGTTTCTACTTAACAACAACACTAAATCCATCAGCATTAAACCAGGCAATACAATCGCTGGCCAAATCATACTGTAAGGAAAGTATGTCCATAAATGGAAGCCAACAATTCGGCTAATCCACTCACCAATAACTAAACACAAGGCACACAACGTACCAGCAATCGGCAAACCAAATTTCATCATAAACGGGTATGACAAGGCAGCCGGTATAAAGATCAACAACATAGGTGTTGCTGTTACCCAATACATTCTATCTTTCCAGTCAACCCAAAAATCCCAATCACCCACTGTCAACATAATGTGGATGTGGAAGGCTGCAATAATTGCAAAAAACAATATAGCAACAACAAACATATCCAAGCCTCTAGAAATTCTAGCCGCATCAGAATTCGGTGTTGTTACTGCACTTAGAAGCGTTGCTTCATTAGTGGTTAATTTCATCTTACTTATCCTTTTCTATTTACAAATTATTTTCAAAAAAAAACCTTGGCCCTTAATAATTTAAGAAGCCAAGGATTTTTTAAAAATCAAATTACGACGTTAGTTCGCCTTTTTCGTTAATTACCTTAGGTAATAATTCAACCATGTATTTCATTACCTGAATAAGTACGCCACTTAGTGCAATAATTGTCCAGCCAAAGAATACAAAACCCCAATGCAATGGTACTGTGAAATACTCTTCCATCAACCAGAATGCATGACCCCATTCGTTGTAACCAACAGTAGGTAACAACATAAATGGGCCACAAACCACTAACACTAATGCAATAGAAATTTTTCTAGCAAAAAATGGTAAGCGGGTTATTGCGTAAAAGAACAGGCTAAACCCTAAAATAATAAAGACAGGCATAGACATATAGAATAAAAAGATATGGCTCGGGGTGAAACTTGTATCCCTTACTACCGTTTGGTGCCAAGTCGCGTCCTGTTCAGCATAAAAACTACCTGCAAAATAAAATGCAAAGGCATAAACAACTAACATAGACACCCACAACATTAAACGTCTCAACTCTTCACGAGGCTTTAAATTATTAAGGTGTTTATCCCTGGTCATCCATAGATATCCCACGAATGAAAAAAACAAGGTTACTTCAACTATGATTTCACCCCAAAAAACTCTCATCCAATACTTATCAAACATAGGGTCTGTCGCATCAAGACCATAATCCCACGCAGCCCATTGTTGGTACCAACGCGCTCCACCAAAGATCATAATAAGGACGATTAGCCCCATGATCATCGGCTTTAAGTTAAATTTAAACGGTGCAATTGCTTTTGCTTGCCTCACTTCTTCGTGTGTTACAGCCATAATATTCTCCTAAAAAGTTTTTCTAACGGGTCTTAGGTTAGTCCAATTTGCCTATCTATTCAAGTTATTTAAATGATTTAAATCATTTAAATAATATAGTTGCTTTTGCTTATATTCCAAAGTTATAGACCTTTAAATACATTTAAAATTCATTTTTTGTTATTTTACCGAACCATTCTCTAGAGAGACACCTTCTTTAGTTCTATATTTAAATTGTTGCTTGTTAACAGCAAACGTATAATCGCGCTAATTTTTTTATTCTCACTCTTTATCAACATTCACTGCACACAAGGATTTTAAGATGTCTCGTATAATTGGTTTAGGCTGCTTGTTCTGCCTATTGTTCTCCAGCATGGCCTTTGCCTCCACTTCGAATATCCAAACTACATTAGATTTAACGACACACACTGTCGGTTATTTAGCTTTAATCGTTTTCAGCTTGGCCTATTTATTAGTGATTTTTGAGGATCAACTGCATTTACGTAAGTCTAAACCCGTACTCTTAGCTGCCGGTATTATTTGGATAATGATAGCCATTGTTTATCAGCAACATGGTTTTGATCACGCCGCTGAGGTCGCCTTGCGGCATAACTTTTTAGAATACGCTGAGTTGTTTTTCTTTTTACTCGTCGCCATGACTTATATTAATGCGATGATTGAACGCGGTGTCTTTGATGCCTTGCGCGGTTGGTTGGTCAAAAAAGGCTTTAGTTATAAAAGTTTGTTTTGGTTATTAGGTATTCTTGCTTTCGTTATTTCGCCGGTAGCCGACAATCTGACCACCGCCTTAATTATGTGCACAGTTGCCCTAACTGTTGGGGCAAAAGAACCTAAGTTTATTGCTTTATCCTGCGTTGCCATTGTTGTAGGCGCTAACGCGGGAGGGGCATTTAGCCCATTTGGTGACATTACGACACTGATGGTCTGGCAAAAAGGCAGGGTCGACTTTACTGAGTTTTTTGTTTTATTCGTACCGTCGGCCATTAACTACTTAGTGCCTGCAGCCATTATGCATTTTTTTGTTCCAGATGGAACGCCAGAGACCGTTGACGGTGAGCAGTTGAATGTAAAGCATGGCGGCACCATCATTGTTGTTTTGTTCTTGCTTACCATTGTCACTGCCGTCAGTTTCCACAACTTTTTACACCTGCCGCCTGCTATCGGCATGATGACTGGTCTCGCTTATTTAAAATTCTTTGGTTACTATCTCAAAAGAACATCCTTAATAGAAAGTACAAAAACTGAAGATCGTTTCGATGAAGGATTTAATGCAGAAGACCAACCCTCTGATAGTCAACAAACCAAAGGCTTTGATGTCTTCCAAAAAATTGCCGGTGCTGAGTGGGATACCTTGTTTTTCTTTTACGGCGTGATTATGGCCGTTGGCGGACTCGGCTTTATCGGTTATTTAGGCATGGCCTCTGAGGCTATGTACGGTCAACTCGGCCCCACTTATGCCAACGTAATCGTTGGCCTACTATCAGCGATTGTCGATAATATTCCAGTGATGTTTGCAATCTTAACTATGAACCCCGACATGTCACACGGTCAATGGTTGCTGGTAACACTCACCGCAGGTGTTGGTGGTAGCTTGCTGTCTGTTGGCTCTGCTGCGGGTGTAGCTTTAATGGGTCAAGCCCGAGGCATATACACCTTTGCCTCACATTTGAAATGGACACCTGTCATCGCCTTAGGTTACGCTGCCAGCATATACGCACATTTATGGATCAATGCCTCCCATTTTTAATCACCAAACATCATGAGCATGCCTTTTACCCTCCCCGTTGTTGGTTTTGCAGCCCGTAGCGGCACAGGAAAAACCACCTTACTGAGCCACCTCATTCCTCTTTTGAATGAGCGTGGCTTTAAAGTCGGCTTAATAAAACACAGCCACCATGATTTTGATATCGATCAGCCTGGCAAAGACAGTTACCGCTTACGCAAAGCGGGGGCATCTCCAGTGGTCTTGGTTTCAAGTCACCGTCGCGCAGTGATTACGGAATTATCAGGCACCGAACCCACACTGGCCGAACAGCTGTATTGTTTTTCTAATACCGACATCGACCTTGTTATCGTAGAAGGCTTTAAGCAAGAACACTTTGCCAAAATAGAGCTCCACCGTGCCGAATTAGACAACCCCCTATTACACACAACAGACGCCTCTATAATCGCTATTGCTAGTGATAGTGAGCTTTCTGTTAATATTCCTTGCTTAGATATCAATAAACCTGAACAAGTGGCCGATTTTATGATCCAACAATTTCTTAATACGCGCGCATGATTGACCCATGCGCCAGCAAGGAATTACTTACGCTTAAGCAAGCGCTTAAGCGTATTCTTGATGCGTCGAACACCACGCTTAGTTATGAGCGAGTTAATTTAAAAAATGCACGTAACCGAGTGCTCTACGAGTCCATACACTCAGCCATTGATGTTCCCAGTTTTCGCAATTCATCAATGGATGGTTACGCCTTACACCACCGTTACACAGAAGGCGACAAACCACGTCTGGTCGGCATTTCTTGGGCTGGGCGCCCGTACCTTGGCGATATAAAGCCAAATGAATGCATAAGGGTCTTTACCGGGGCATTCGTACCGGATCAATGTGATCGTGTGGTTATGCAAGAAAATGCACAACAAGAAAACGGACAACTCAGCATAAGCATACCCCCTTCACCCTATGAAAACATTAGAAACATCGCCAGCGATACACAAAAAAACCAACACCTCTTTGACCCGGGAAAACGGTTAAAAACTGTTGATCTTGGTCTTCTTGCATCCTGTGGCATTATGGAAGTCGCTGTTTTTAAGCGATTAAAAGTTGGTTTTTTTTCAACTGGTGACGAGCTGATACCGCTGGGTAGTACTGCAAGCATTGGGCAAATATACGATAGCAATCGCTATACCCTGCATGCCTTATTAGAAGAAGCTGGCGCTATTGCGATAGATATGGGTGTCATTAAAGACGAACCAGAAGCCGTTGAAGAGGCCCTGCTTTCAGCATCCGCTAGTTGTGATGTCATTATTACAAGTGGCGGCGTATCCGTCGGTGATGCTGACTTTATTACCCCCACTTTAGCCAAAATAGGCCGCATTGATGCTTGGAAAGTTGCGATTAAACCTGGCAAACCGCTAGTCTTTGGCAAAATCAATAACGCGCTTTTTTTTGGTCTACCAGGCAACCCCGTGTCAGTGGTGATTACGTTTCAACAAATCGTACTACCCAGTTTACAAAAACTGATGGGGCAATGCTCTCAACAAGCCATTCACTTACAAGCCATTTGTGAAGAAACGATAAAAAAGCAAGCGGGTCGCATGGAGTTTCAACGCGGCATTGCCACGAATAACAATGGGCAACTAACCGTCCGTACAACCGGCGACCAAGGCTCACATAGATTGAACTCGTTGTCTGATGCGAATTGTTTAATCGTACTACAACAAGCTGACGGTGATATCGCTAAAGGACAGACCGTCAACATTCAGTTATTGGAAAACAGCGTATGACAAAATCCTCTATATTAATCACTGGCGGTGCTGGCTACATCGGTAGCCACGTGATCAAACTACTTGGGCAGCGCAAAGAAAATATCATCGTTTTAGACGATTTATCCAGTGGTTTCGAAACGTCTGTTTTATACGGCGAATTCATTAAGGGCAGTACCGGTGATCAAGCACTGGTGGACAACATTATCAAGTACAACAAGGTTGAGTCGGTCTTGCATTTTGCCGCTCACACCATTGTTCCAGAATCTGTTGAGAACCCATTAAAATATTATAAAAACAACACCTGTTGCACACGTAATTTACTTGAATGTTGCACAGCTGCTGGCATTAAACAGTTTATATTTAGCTCGACCGCAGCAGTGTATGGCGAGTTGAAAACTGGTTTTGCCAGCGAGGACACACCCACTGCCCCCATCAACCCGTATGGCTCATCTAAATTGATGAGCGAACAAATGATCAGGGACTTATCCCAATCCAGTTCACTCAGGCATGTGATCCTACGTTATTTTAATGTCGCTGGCTCCGACCCAGACGGGCTAATTGGGCAATCCACCCGTAACGCAACCCTGCTAATTAAAGTGGCGGCTGAAGTCGCTTTAGGTAAACGTGCACAACTAAAGGTATTTGGCACCGACTATACAACCCCAGACGGTACAGGTGTTCGCGATTACATCCACGTGACAGACCTCGCCAGTGCCCACGTCGACGCCTTAGATTACCTGCGTAACAACGGCCAATCAACAACGCTTAACTGCGGTTATGGGCACGGCTTTAGTGTTAACGACGTGATTAACGCGGTCAACAAGGTTCACGGCACCGCGATTAACGTACAAACCATGCCCCGACGTGCAGGTGACCCCGCACAGTTAGTGTCTGTTGCCGACAAAATTCAGCAGACGCTGGGCTGGCGGCCACAATACGATGATTTAGAGTTTATTGTTACGACGTCGTTAGCGTGGGAAAAAAAACTATCCGAACTTAAGGCTGCTGAACAAACGCTTTAATTCTTTGCAAGCCCTCTGTAATCTGCTCAATCGAGGTTGTATACGCAAAGCGTAGATAACGCTCTGGCGCATTACCACCAAAATCGATACCGGGCGTCACTGCAACACCCTGTTTTTCTAATAATTCTAATGCGAAGGTATAACTGTTATCAGTAAAGTGGCTGCAATCGGCATAAATATAAAAGGCGCCATGCGGCTTATGCGGAATAACAAAACCCAGTTCAATCAAACCTGCATAAAGCACATCGCGGCGGCGTTTAAACTCCTCGCGTCGTTGCAATAAAATACCCTGTGTTGACACATCAAATGCAGCTAATGCGGCGTGTTGTGAATGCGAGGGTGCCGAAATGTATAAATTTTGTAATAAGCGATTTGCTGCATTAATCGCGTACTCTGGCACGATCAGCCAACCCAAACGCCAACCTGTCATACCAAAAAACTTAGAAAAGCTATTAATTACAAAGGTTTGATCGGAAAAGGATAAGGCTGACACCGCAGGTTGATCATAGACCAGGCCATGATAGATTTCATCAGAGATCAAAAAACCTGATTTTTTTTCACTCACTTTGATTAATTCCGCTAGGTTTTTGGCTGGGATAATATTACCCGTCGGATTGGATGGGGAGGCTAGCATCACCCCTTTCGTTTTAGGCCCCCAATGTTCAAGTACCCGTTCAGGCGTTAATTGAAAATCGTCTTCAAGCGCAACATTAATTGTTTTAGGAATACCCTGGATCAGCCATCAACACCTCATCCCCGTGCTCTAAAACCGCAGCTAAAGCAATCGTTAAGGCACCTGATGCACCCGGCGTAATAAAAATCCGCTCGGGCGGAACGACCACGTGGTATTGCTCTAGGTAAAAGGCAGCGATTTTTTCTCGCAATGCTAACAAACCTTGGGCTTCAGTGTAATGAATCGCCCCTGTTTGTAAAAATCGTATACCCTGATCAATGATCGGTTGCGGGGTTGTAAAGTCCGGCTCCCCTACTTCCATGTGAATAACATGTCGGCCCTGTGATTCTAACGCCTTGGCCCTAGACATAACCTCCATTACGTGAAACGAAGTGACCGCCTTCATTTTGTTTGATACTTTTTGCATAACCACCAAAAACCTTTGTAGAAACCGTTTAATAAGACTATATTCTAAAGCAAGGCGTGTTGAATAATCTCAGCTAAAACAATAAAAACATTGCGATTCACCGCAAAATCTGATATTTATTCGCGCTTAATTTTTTTAACCGTTGGTAACAAACATAATGGCAACCTTAAACGACAATAACTTAGATCCAGGTCAGCTGGAATTTAAACCATACAAAGCGGCAAAAGGCGAAGAGCACATGAGCCCTGCCCAACTTGAGCACTTCAAAAGTATTTTAATACAATGGAAAGAAGGCTTAATGAGTGACGTCGATAAAACCGTTCATCATATGCAAGATGAAGCGTCTAACTTTCCTGACCCTACTGACAGGGCAACACAAGAATCCGACTTTAGCCTTGAGTTACGCACACGAGATCGCGAACGCAAACTGGTGAAAAAAATTGATGAGTCATTAAACCTTATCGATAACGGTGATTATGGCTTTTGTGAATCCTGTGGCATTGACATCAGCCTTAAACGGCTTGAAGCTCGCCCAACAGCGACCCAATGCATCGACTGTAAGTCACTGGATGAGATTAGAGAAAAACAAAAAATTTAACGCTTTATCTTAACCGTCTGCAGGCCCTTGTCTACGAAAGGCCATGTTTACAGGGGGCGTTTTGCCCCTTCACCCACCGGACCGTTGCATTTTGGATCTTTGTACACCGCTGTTGCGAGTTTTCTTCAAGCTCGTGCTAGTGGTGGTAAGTGGCTGGTTCGTATGGATGACTTAGACCCCTTTCGTTGCCGACCCGCCTATGCAACGCACATCTTAAAAACCCTTGAGCAGTACGGTCTTATCTGGGACGAAAGCGTGTTATATCAAAGTACACGCCAATCGAGCTATAAAGCCGCGTTAGATAAGTTGGATAGCATGCAGTACTTATACCCGTGCAGCTGTTCTAGGCAAGATTTAATCAAACGCGGGGTTAAACACGGTGTTTACGATCAATATTGCTTGCAACACAAGCCCAATATTAACCTGCCACACGCGATAAGGATTCGACTGTCCATCGACAGCATAGAGTTTTCTGACACCGTTCAAGGCTCCCGTCAATACCCACTAAAAAAAAATGCGGGTGATTTTGTTATCTTCCGCAAAGACCAGGTCTTTGCATACCATTTAGCCGTTGTATTGGATGATGCTGAACAAGGCATCACCCATGTTTTACGTGGTCACGACCTAATCGACAGCACCGCTCAACAACTCTTTTTACAGCAACTGCTTGGTATCAAGCCCCCCATTTACGCCCACATTCCAGTTATAAGCGATGCTCAAGGGGTTAAACTAAGCAAGCAAACCTACGCAAGGGATATTTCCTTATCGCCTGTTAGAGAGACACTGGTAAGCGCACTCACCCATTTAAACCTAAACCCACCCGCCGACCTAGCTAGCTGCCATTTAAACGATATATTAGATTGGGGTGTCGAGCATTGGTCGAATGATTTGATCAAACGTCAGGACGCCATCGTCATGCCAGCGTATTAAAAAGCTAATTCACCTGTACGTTTTTACTGTAAGACTCTAAAATCATACTGAATCAGTAAACGTGACCTTCATGACAAACAACGCTAAAACAAGCTTTGAGACTATTTTTGAACAATTTCAGTCGATTGTCGATAACACAATACCTGAGCAATACAAACCCTTACTAGCTCACCTTAATGAACAAGGGCTTTTCTACCAGCAATTTATTCAATCACTGAATAACAAGGAAGCGGATTTATCGTCATTTTGGGCCCTGCCAAATAGTTGGGGCGATAATGGGCCTGCTGCAGAACACACTAACGACTGGTTTAAATTGTTTTTTGCACTAAATGCTTCGTCCGCTAACAGCGAACCCCCTTCGATCGACACGGCGTGGTCATTATTTAACCAACCAACGCAACAAACAGTCGAGAGCCTAAAGGCTCTGCAGCGCGCTTTTGTTGACATCAATCAATTGCACACCGAACTTGGTCAACTCGCTTTGCAGCGTTTTGAAAAACTTCAACAAGCAGTCGATGGAGAACCGACTGAAGCACAGTCATGCAAACACTGGCTTCAAGCTGGCGAAGAGACCTTTAAAAAAGTCACTCAAACTGAACCCTACCTTGATGCTCAAAAACGTTTATTTGAAGCGTTGAAGCAATTAAAAACACAACAGCAGGCCTTTGCTACACAGCTGAGCCAACAACTGGGGCTTCCTTCACAACAAACCATCGATGATTTAAAGAACGCCTTACACCAATTACGCACCGAATTTGCGCAGTACAAAGAACACACCGAGGCGACTATACACCGCTTCGAACAACGCCTTAAAAAACGTCACTAAACACCCTCTTCCTCCTATGCCTGCATTCAAGCCAAGCAACAAAAATCAATGGCAGGACGATTTCGCTTTATTGCTAGAACGCTTTAAAACATTTGACGAGCAACCCGATTTATCGGTGGGCGACAGTCAAAAGACGTTAATTCACCAGGAAAACAAACTGCGCTTATTTCGTTATTCAGCACGACAAGTCAAACAAAAAAAAACACCTGTTCTCATCGTTTATGCGCTAGTCAACCGCCCTTATATAACCGATTTGGACCAGGACAGGTCCTTGGTTTTACGTCTTTTAGAAATGGGTTACCCTGTTTATCTCCTCGATTGGGGCTACCCGGATAGCAGTGATTCGCTGACCGACTTAAATGACTACATTAACGGGCAATTGTACCGTTGTGTACAACAGGTAAAACGCCTCAATCAAATTAAAAAAATCGACCTACTAGGCATCTGTCAAGGCGGTGTTTTCTCGCTGTGTTATAGCGCGCTCCACCGTAGTGACATTAGAAAGCTGGTGACCTTAGTCACTCCGGTAGATTTTCACACTAAAGACAATCCCTTATCACTTTGGACTCAACATATAGAGCCGACTGCATTAATCAATACCACTGGCAATATTGCAGGCGATACGGTTAGCCTATTATTTAAAACCTTAAAACCTTACCAATTAAACCGTGATAATTATCGGCAAATAGAGCACCTCAACAAGAACAAACGGGCACTTGAACACTTTTTACGGATGGAAAAATGGTTACGCGATAACCCTGATTTAGCCGGTCAAGCCGCTGTTGAGTTTATGCACAGTTTTTATCAGCAAAACAAGTTACACAAAGGGCAGTTGAGTCTTGCAGACCAAGCGGTAACACTGGCTAATATCCAATGCCCGGTATTAAACCTGTACGCCAAACTTGACCACATCGTGCCACCCAGTTCGAGCCAAGCACTGGCGCAGCACATTAACCCCGAGCTCTACCAAGAACACGCCTTAGAAGGGGGGCATATTGGCGCTTTCACTAGTTTAAAAACGCAAAAAAAACTAACCAGTTTACTGGTCAACTGGTTAAGTTAAACGGTTATTTTTCCTTCGATGCTATGTGTAAACTTTGAGTCATCGCATCCCACATGGCCTTTTGCATTCCCTCAACAGCCGAAAGGTGCTCCGTTGTAGGCATATAAAGCTTCATTAACTCGTCTAAATCATTGGTATCGATAGCGTCGAGCATTCTTTCACGAATCTTTTCCATGATTTCTTTTTGCAGCGTTTGCACCTCGGGTAAGCCTAATAGCACCCTCATTTCCTGTGGTGTCGCATCAATTTCTATAGTCGCTTTCATAGGGGTCTTAATAGATTTTTTTCGTTAACGACATCATCTCACGCGCCTATTTTTTGGCGTCACCTTCAGCCCGTGATTGAAGTGGTGGTTTAGGCATTTCTAACTTAGGTGCGGGTTTGGCCTTGGGCGCTGCTTTCTTAGTTACCGGTTTGACCGCTGTTTTCTTCGCTGCCGGCTTGGCTGCTGCTTTTTTTGCTACCGGCTTGGCCGCTGCTTTCCTCGCTGCAGGTTTGGCCGTTTTTTTCTTAGCTGCAGCCGTTTTTTGAACCGTCGAACTAACCGAGGTTTTCACAGCAATGGGCGACACATCGGACAAGCCCTGCTTTATAAGTTCACTCATCGCGTGTTTGGTTTCCATCGCAACTTTTACCGAACTTTGAGCGTTTTTTAACACTTTCTCAGACAGTTCTTTATACAAGGTCGACTGCATCGCCATTAATTCGGATAATGATTGAGCCTTACTCAGGCTTTTCGCCTTTTCAACGCCACCCTCAAGGCAACTAGACACCATATCCATTTGCAGTTTGGTGAGTTGTTTCAATGAACTTGTGTTCAATGAATTCAGTTTTTTTAACGATTCCTGCGCTTTTTTGCTGAGTGCAGTCCATTTTTTTACCATATCATCATTCATATACACCACTCCGTGTTGTTTATGGGAATCTTGGTGAATTAATAGCCATTAATGGACTCGCTGTCAATAAAAAAGGCGATCCTAAGATCGCCTTTTTTATGACAAATGATAACTCGCTAGCTAGAAACTGGTAAACAGACCACCGTTAACAGGAATATTTGCTCCGGTAATATAGTTGGCTTCACTTGACGCTAAAAACCCAACTGTATTTGCTATTTCAACCGGTTCACCCAATCGCTGCATAGGGATTTGTGAAATCAGGTTGTTGCGAATACTTTCATCAATCGCCATCACCATACTCGTTGCGATATACCCCGGGCTGACAGAGTTAACAGTAATCCCTTTTCGCGCAACTTCTTGTGCCAACGCCATGGTAAAACCGTGCATACCTGCTTTTGCGGCTGAATAATTTGTTTGGCCAAACTGACCACGTTGGCCATTAACTGAAGAAATATTGATGATACGCCCAAATTCTCTGGACAACATATAATCTAAAACATTCTTAGTCATGTTGTAGACGCCATCCAAGTTGGTTGAAAGAACAGCATCCCAGCTTGATTCATCCATATTTTTTAAGAAGCCATCACGCGTAATACCCGCACAATTAACCAACACATTGATAGGCCCATGGGTTTCTTCTACCCTTTTTACCATCGACGCACAGGCCGCAAAATCAGTTACATCCGCTTCTTCAACAATAAAGTCGAAACCCGCCGCTTTTTGCTCCGCAACCCATTGATCTGCGTTTTCTATTTCTTTATTAAATGTTGTTGCGATAACAGTGAAACCATTAGTCGCTAATTTCTTTGAAATTTCCGTGCCAATACCACCTAAGCCACCTGTTACAAGGGCAATAGAATTACTCATATATTAGTACCTCTGAAGAATTGAAAAACATCGTTATACTGCAATGCAATATATCCTATTGGCTGCTAGTAAGTCAACGAAAACGATAGTTTTCTAACAATTGTTAGATTTTTTTAGTCGAACAGAAGACCGCATCAACACGGTGCAATTTACGTTTACAAATTATTTTTTATCCCCGTACAATAAACCACCTATAAAACAACGATGGACGCATCAAATGTTATTAGTTATATCGCCAGCTAAAACCTTAGACTTTGAAACCCCTGCTAACACTCAGCAGCATTCGCAACCCTGTTTTCTGAATGAAGCTGAAACACTTATTGATCAATTAAAAACCTTATCACCTAGCGATGTCTCATCGCTTATGGGAATTAGTGACAAACTGGGTATCTTAAATAGCAACCGTTTTATACAGTGGCAACTGCCTTTTACACCTACAAACAGTAAGCAGGCACTACTTGCCTTTAAAGGCGATGTGTACGAAGGCTTAAACGCTGAATCATTATCAGATAGTGACCTCAGCTGGGCTAATCAACACTTACGTATTTTGTCTGGTTTATATGGCTTACTTAAACCTTTAGATTTAATCCAGGCGTATCGCCTTGAAATGGGGACACGCTTTGAAAACAAGCAGGGCAAAAATTTATATGCGTTTTGGGACAATAAAATTACCAAACAAATGAACCAAGAAATTGAGGCCTTAACCAACCCCGTGCTTATCAATCTAGCCTCTAATGAGTACTTTAAAGCAGTCAAACCTAAGCTGTTAAACGCTAATATCATCACCCCTGTCTTTAAAGACTGGAAAAATGACCGCTATAAAATTATTAGCTTCTACGCCAAAAAAGCACGCGGCATGATGAGCGCTTATATTATTAAGAACCGTATCGAAAACCCTGATGCCATTAAAGACTTTGACACCGCCGGTTATCAATACTGTGCAGAAGAGTCCACCAATAATGAATGGGTGTTTTTGAGAAAGTTAGCGGTTTAGTCTTCCAGGGCTTCAGCCTCAAGCGACAAGTACACCTGATACGCATTTTTTCTATTGGCTTCAGCAAACGCTGGTAAATTCGAAAACGCTGACCAATCGGTTCCTGCATAAGCTTCATCAAAGGCTTGCAGGTCATCGACAGCAAGCGCCATTTGTTGTCGTATATACGCCAAATACCGCCGTGTTAGCGACAAGGTTTTTGCTGGTTCTGACGCGGCTAAACCATGTCCCGGTATCAAAGCCTGCAATGACTGAAGCTCCATTTTTTCTAACGTTTGCAACCAAAATTTAGTGTGCACACTGCCTAAAAATGGCACACGCCCTTCAATAATAATGTCGCCAGCAAACAACACGCGGTCGTCTTCAACATACAGCGTCATATCACCGTCAGAATGCGCAGGCCCAACCACATTAATTAAAAAGTTAATCCCGCCCAAGCTAAATCGCTCAGCACTTTCAACTATACGATCGGGTTTAAGCAAATACGTAGCGTCATCAACCCAAGGGTAAAGTGACACACGCCGTTCGTTCAAACGATCTTGCGCGAATGATGAGTCGATATACTTGTAGGCCCCTTTCGGTGCGATAACTTCTGCCCCTAATGCTTTAAAAACCTGCGCACCTAAAACATGGTCTGCATGGTAATGGCTCACAACGAGTTTAACGATCGGCTGATCAGTGATGCCTTGTATAACTGTAACCAGTTTTTTCGCCAAAGCAGGCGTTCCCAGCGCATCAAACACAACAACACCCTCGCTAGTAACAACAAAACCCGCATTTGAAATAAAGCCTTCGTTTTCGGTTGCCATGCCATCTAAACCTTTAACGTACCACGCGTGCTCTGACACTTGAATCGCACTCATAGTCACTTGGCTTACGGCAAAGTCTGTGTCGTCCGATGCCACTACCAAGGGACTCACTAAATAAACGAATAGTAAACAGCTAAGTAAATAGGCTTTCATGACGATCCCTTACACGATGTTAATCAGTCAACAATATAACCCGAATGGCGTCAAGTTTATACGAAGTCCGCTCAATATGGGCTCGAATATGGCTCATTGCTTCACGTTGTTGTTCAAGCTCCACGTCACGTATATTGGGGTTAACCTTAGCCAAGGCTAGCAAACGGTCAAGCGCTGCAGTCTCCTCACGTTCCATGTGTGCAACACTCGTTTCTATCAACGTTTTTTGATGCTCAAGAACAAGCGTTTCTGCTTTTGCAATCAGGGATTTTATTGCTTCTTGGCCATGCTCAATAATGTTGAGCGCAACTGCTTTTTTAACGAACTGCATACGCGCTGCAATGTGTTCAGGTTTTAGAATAGTCGTCATATCTAGACCGTTACTACCTACCACAATACGTTGCATGGTGTGCGGTAAATACCGGTGTAACTGTAAACGTTTAGGTGCCGGACAGTGGCTGGTGAAAATAGCTTCTAAAATAAGGGTGCCTGCTGGCACTGGCGGTAGGGCCATGGTGCAAAATGTCGAATTACCAAACTCGCTATTGATAATGTGTTCCATTGCCCCCGTTACCATCGGGTGTTCCCAGGTTAAGAAATGGAAATCTTCACGTGACAAGGCTATTTTTCGATTATAGGTCGCCGTTAGTCCCTCTTCATTTAAACCAGAAAAAGTTTCGCTTAGCATATGCCCCGTAGGCTTAACCACGATACTATCATCGCTATGGTGCTGTTGTTCAACGCCAAAGTTTTCGAACACCTTTTCCATATAATCCGATAACTCTAATTGACTGGACGATAGACTCACCGCATCCACGATTGCTTGAGCATCCTCGTGCCTACACGAGTTAAGCTCCAGCATTAAATCCCTGCCTTCTTGCATTTCTTTGCTCGTTTTCTCCAGCAACGCTTGGCTTGTGGTAATGATAGCTTCAAAGTCTGCCTCGCCATCCTCAATTAACAAGGCATCTTTTAAGGTGCTTTTGACCGCCGCATAAATAGGGTGCCCATTCGAACACACTCGACTAAAAGCTTGTAGACCTTCGTCATACCAACGCAACAAACGGTGCTGCGCCGACTCTTTTGAATACGGCACATGAATATGCACGGTGCCGGTTTGGCCAATACGGTCTAAACGACCAATGCGTTGTTCTAGTAGGTCAGGGTTTAGCGGTAAGTCAAATAAAACCAAATGGTGGGCAAATTGAAAGTTTCGCCCTTCACTACCAATTTCAGAACAAATTAAAACCTGCGAACCCGCCTCTAGGTCAGCAAAATAGGCGGCAGCCCTATCTCTAGCAATTAAACTCATGCCTTCATGAAAAACGGCAGATTTTACGCTACTGTGCAGTTTTAAAAACTCATGCAACTCCTCGGCCGTTTGTTGCTGCGCACAAATCAATAACACCTTATCGGCTTTATGCTCAGACAACCAGCTTGTTAGCCACGCTATGCGGGGATCGCTTGCCAACCACTCATCACCCAAGACCACCTCTGGCAGCAGCGCACTAATCAGCGCGGAGACTTGATCCATGCCCGCATAATCCACAGCAGGCAGTGAGGCTAATTCATGAACGTGTAACTGGCGCGAGGAAAAGACATCAATATTGTCACGTGTGTTTCTAAACAGCACCCGCCCAGTGCCATGCCGATCTAACAAGGCCTCTATAAGCCCTTGCACTGACACGTCATCGGCGAGCAAACTCTCTGCACCCAGCCATTGACTTAATTCAGTCGTTAAACGGCTGTCTGCTAAGAGCTCTTCTAGGCTTACCGCCATTAACTTTTTGATCAAGTTATTGATCGCTTGGTAGCCTATTTGCTCGTCACGAAACGCCTCAAGATCATAGTAACGGTCAGGGTCAAGCAAACGAAGACGGGCAAAATGACTGGTGACACCCAATTGCTCAGGGGTAGCGGTTAGTAGCAGCAGTCCGGGGATGGTTTTTGCTAATTGCTCAATACAGTCATACTCGGGGCTCACCTTATCGGCATTCCAAAACAAATGATGCGCCTCATCAACGATCATTAAATCCCAGCCAGCCGATAAGGCTTGCGCATGATAATCATCGTGTTGTGATAAAAAAGATAACTGACACAGCACCAATTGCGCTGTTTCAAAGGGGTTAATATCGCCCTCTTCAGAAATGGCTTCGCAACGCTCCTGATCTAAAATGGTAAATGACAGATTAAAACGCCGTAATAACTCAACCAGCCACTGGTGAATCAAAGCATCAGGCACCACGATTAACACGCGATCAATGGCGCCTGTCAATAATTGTTGATGTAAAATCAAACCCGCCTCAATGGTTTTACCAAGCCCCACTTCATCCGCCAATAACACGCGAGCTGCAGCGCGTTGCGTTACCTTGTTAGCAATATAAAATTGATGCGGTAATAATTGAACCCGAGGGCCTGATAAACCATAGTGTTCAAACTGGTCCAGCTTACGTTGGAACTCCAATGTTTTAAGGCGTAATTCAAATAATTTGTTTTTATCAATTTGGCCTGTAAACAAGCGACTTTGAGGTTTATTAAACGCACCCGTGCTACTTAAATCGACTTCGTGCAACACCGCCTGCTCACCTTTGTCATTGCTGCAGAGGTAAATCATGCAATGGTTATGCAACTGAGTTTGTTGAACGGTTAACGGAACCCCTTCACTACTGCGCACCACGTCACCCACGCTATACAGTACACGGCTAAGAGGCGCATTATCGAGCGCATAAACTCGAGTTTCTTCAACTGCCGGGAAGAATAAACTGAGGTGACGCCCTTCAACCGACTCAACAGTACCCAAGCCTAATTCGGTTTCCGAATGACTAACCCAACGCTGCCCAAGGTGAAAGTTTTGCTGACTCATCGACTACATTATCTCCGCGCTGAAGTAAAAGGCGTGGATGATACCCTATGTGTACAGGGTTTTAAAACTGCTTATCATCCAGATCACGTGTTAAGCGAATTTGCGCAGCAATTTCTTCAATAGAAATTGATGTGACATTCAAATAAGGAACTTTTTCCAATTGAAAAATTTCTTCTACTTGCGAAATTTCACGCTGGCAGGTACGTAATGAGGCATACGGGCTACCCGGGCGTCTTTCTTCGCGAATACGGCTTAATTGGTCGGCTGCAATGGTCAGTCCAAACAACTTATCTTTAAACGGTTTAATCGCTTTTGGCAGCTGCGTATTATCTAAATCACCGTCAGTAATAGGGAAATTAGCCGGGAAAATACCGTACTGAAGTGCTAAGTACAAAGACGTTGGTGTTTTTCCGGTACGCGATACACCCACTAAAATCACATCGGCCATTTCATAATGATCTAAGCGTGCGCCGTCGTCATTCACCAAGGCATAATTTACCGCTCGAATACGAGACTCGTACGAATTTCTATCAACCAGACCATGACTTTTACCCGCAACATGTGATGACTCCTGACTTAAATCCGCCTCCATCCTAGTGATATAATCATTAAATAAATCATAAAAAAGACAATCACTTAAAGAAATTATCTCACGTAACTTATCATCTGTAAAAGTGCTAAAAACAATTGGCCGCTCTTCACTATTGGCACTGACTTTATTGATTCGATCTCTCACTTCAAGAGCCCTTTTTTCGGTATCAATAAAGGGGATAACGTGGCGTTCTTGTTTAACACTCTCGAATTGTGTCATCAGTGTATTGCCCAGCGTTTCTGCGGTAATCGCCGTTCGGTCAGAGACAAAAAAGATTATTCTATTTTTCATTAACGATTCATTAATTATTAAGCGTGGTTTTTTGTTAAAATGCTTGATTACATTAAATTCTAAACTAAACCGAGGATAGAAAGTTGGAAGATTATATTGTTTGGCTCGACTCAACAGGCATGAACGACGTTGAACACGTCGGTGGAAAAAATGCATCCCTAGGTGAAATGATTAGCAACTTGTCGTCTGTTGGTGTTGATGTCCCCGGTGGCTTTGCGACAACCGCTACTGCATTTAGAGACTTTTTATCTCAAAGTGGTATTGACGCACGAATCCACGATAAATTAACCGCCTTAGACGTTGATGACGTCAACGCCTTAGCAGTCGCGGGTAAAGAAATTAGGCAATGGGTCATCGACACACCCTTTCAAGCTGAACTTGAAAGCGCCATTAAAGCAGCTTACGCCAAAATGCAGGCCGACGCTCAGAGCGAATTTTCGGTTGCTGTGCGTTCATCGGCCACCGCCGAGGATTTACCCGACGCCTCGTTTGCTGGCCAACAAGAAACCTTCCTTAACGTTGATGGTATCGACAATGTAATGCACGCGATCAAAGAAGTCTTTGCTTCATTATTTAACGATCGCGCCATTTCTTACCGTGTGCACCAAGGCTTTGAACACAGCGGTGTTGCGCTTTCTGCTGGCATTCAACGCATGGTTAGAAGTGATATTAGTGCCTCAGGCGTTATGTTTACTTTGGATACCGAGTCAGGTTTTCGTGATGCAGTTTTTATTACCTCAAGCTACGGTTTAGGCGAAATGGTGGTCCAAGGCGCCGTCAATCCTGACGAATTTTACGTACACAAACCCACCTTAATGGCTGGATGCCCCGCCATTTTACGTCGCAACCTAGGCAGTAAAATGATCAAAATGGTGTACGACGATGATCACACTATTAAAGAGCCGGTCAAGATTGTCGATACCGAGCCTGCAACGCGTGTGGTGTATTCATTAAGCGACACTGAGATTGAAGAACTGTCTAAAATCGCCATCACCATTGAAAATCACTACCAACGCCCGATGGATATCGAATGGGCTAAAGATGGTCTGGATGGCAAGTTGTACATTGTGCAAGCTCGCCCAGAAACTGTTCAAAGCCGTGCCGGTAAAGAAATCGAGCGTTACTCACTAAATGAAACCTCAAAGGTATTGGTAGAAGGCCGCAGTATTGGCCAAAAAATAGGCGCTGGCCCTGCCCGTGTTATTAACAGTATTGCCCAAATGGACCAAGTTAAAGAAGGCGATGTATTGGTCACTGATATGACCGACCCCGATTGGGAGCCGATCATGAAACGCGCCTCCGCCATTGTGACCAACCGTGGTGGCAGAACTTGTCACGCGGCCATCATTGCGCGTGAGCTTGGCATTCCTGCCGTTGTTGGTTGCGGCGATGCCACCGACCACATTAGCGAAAACAGCAATATTACGGTTTCCTGTGCCGAAGGCGATACCGGCTTTATTTATGACGGTATATTAGACTACCAGGTAGACACCATTAACCTAGATTCTATGCCTGAGATTCCGGTCAAAATCATGATGAACGTGGGCAACCCCGATCGTGCCTTTGATTTTGCCTCCCTGCCTCACGAAGGGGTTGGCTTAGCGCGTTTAGAATTCATCATCAACCGAATGATAGGCATTCACCCGAAAGCGCTGTTGGAGTTTGATCAATTGCCAGCCGATCTTCAGTCCATCATCAGCAAACGCATCTCATGCTACGACAGCCCTAAAGATTATTACATTAAACGGTTAGTTGAAGGGATCTCAACCATCGCCGCGGCGTTTTCACCCAAAACAGTGATCGTACGTATGTCGGATTTTAAATCAAATGAATACGCCAACTTGATCGGTGGTGATCGCTACGAACCTGAAGAAGAAAACCCCATGCTCGGCTTTAGAGGGGCTTCGCGTTATATCTCTGATTCATTCCGTGAGTGTTTTGAAATGGAGTGTGAGGCGCTGAAATACGTCCGTGACCAAATGGGCTTGACCAACGTTTGGGTCATGATCCCCTTTGTACGCACCCTGGGCGAAGCTAAAAAAGTCACTGAATTGCTAAAAGAAAATGGTATTGAAAGCGGTAAAAATGGCCTTAAACTCATTATGATGTGCGAATTGCCTTCAAACGCATTGATGGCTGATGAGTTTTTAGAGTATTTTGACGGTTTCTCGATTGGTTCCAACGATCTAACTCAACTAACCTTGGGACTTGACCGTGACTCCGGCTTGATTGCCTCCTTATTTGATGAGCGTGACCCTGCGATCAAAAAACTATTATCCATGGCAATCAATGCCTGTCGTAAACAAAACAAATACATCGGCATTTGCGGTCAAGGCCCATCAGACCACCCTGATTTAGCTAAATGGTTGATGGAACAAGGCATTGAAAGCGTTTCGTTAAATCCAGACACGGTGATCGAAACGTGGATGTTTATGGCTGACCAAAAAATCGAGGGCTAAATAATGACGATTACTAGTTTTAATCCACCGATCCGCACACTGATGGGCCCGGGTCCATCAGATGTTCATCCACGCGTTTTATCGGCCTTAGCACGGCCAACCATTGGCCATTTAGACCCCAGTTTTGGCCTAATGATGGATGAAGTAAAAACCCTTCTCCAATATGCTTTACAAACAGATAGTCAATTAACTTTCCCCGTCTCCGCGCCGGGTTCAGCTGGCATGGAAACTTGCTTTGCCAACCTACTGGAAGCCGGAGATACGGTGATTGTCTGCCAAAATGGCGTATTCGGCGGTCGCATGAAAGAAAATGTTGAACGCTGTGGCGCCATCGCTGTTATGGTCGAAGACGAATGGGGCCACGCGGTTGACCCGCAAAAGGTAGAAGACGCCTTAAAAGCGCACCCAGAAGCCAGCGTGCTAGCTTTTGTTCACGCCGAAACCTCCACTGGCGCATTATCTGATGCTAAAACGCTTTGCGCCTTGGCGCATCAATATGACTGCCTCTCGATTGTTGACGCCGTGACCTCTTTAGGCGGTTCAGAACTACGCGTCGATGATTGGGGAATAGATGCCATCTACTCGGGCACACAAAAATGCCTATCTTGCGTTCCTGGCCTATCGCCTGTTAGCTTTAGTGAACGCGCACAAGAGCGCATTAAACAACGTACTCAACGCGTACAAAGCTGGTTTTTAGACTTGAGTTTAGTAATGGCTTATTGGGGTGGCGACGGCGCCCGCTCGTATCACCACACTGCTCCGGTTAATAGCTTATACGCCTTGCATGAGTCCTTAATCATGCTACAACAAGAAGGCCTTGAACAGGCGTGGGCTCGCCACGCAAGCTTACACCTATCGTTAAAAGCTGGTCTAGAAGCCATGGGCCTCGGCTTTATTGTTCCTCAAGGGTCACGACTGCCTCAACTTAATGCTGTTACCATCCCAGAGGGGATTGATGAAGCGGTGGTTAGGAAGCGTTTATTACATGACTATAACCTTGAAATTGGCGCAGGCCTGGGTTCCTTGGCTGGCAAAGTCTGGCGCATTGGTTTAATGGGCCACTCTGCTAACGCCAGCAACGTAATGTTTTGCCTCGCCGCACTTGAATCCGTTTTAAGCGATATGGGTGCTAGTATACGCACAGGAGTTGCCTTACCGGCGGCGCAAAAAATAACCTTTGGTTAATTGGACTACCCTATGAAAGACAAACTGTTTATCGCCTTACAACACCTGTTACCACAACATGCCTTATCGGCACTGATGCATAAGCTGGCTCGTTGCAAAACACCGTGGTTTAAGAACTTTGTCATTAAACAGTTTATTCAGTTTTTCGACGTTAACATGTCAGAAGCCACCGAACCAGATCCGCAGGCGTACGAAAGCTTTAACGCTTTTTTTACCCGCAGTTTACGCGATGATGCACGAAAACTAGAACGCGCCAAAGCAACGCTCGCCTGTCCGGTTGACGGTACCATTAGTCAAATAGGCGCAATAGAAAACAGCCAACTCTTCCAAGCCAAAGGTAAACACTTCAACCTCGCTGCCCTATTAGGGTCAGAAACCATGGCCAGTGAATTTGAAGATGGCTCATTCACCACCATTTACTTATCACCAAAAGATTACCACCGTATCCATTTTCCAGTGCGTGGCACACTCAAGAAAATGGTTCATGTCCCCGGCGATCTGTTTAGCGTTAACCCCACCACAGTCAATGCCATTGATGAATTATTTGCCAGAAATGAACGTGTCGTCGCCTTTTTTGATACCCCCGCTGGGCCCATGGCGATGGTGATGGTCGGCGCCATTTTTGTCTCTAGTATTGAAACCGTTTGGCACGGCGAAGTAACCCCGCCACGGCATAACCAAATTCGCAGCTGGAACTATAACGACAAAACATTAACGTACAAAAAGAACGATGAAATGGCACGCTTTAATATGGGCTCTACCATCGTGTTACTTTACGGTAAAGACAAAATCGCTTGGGCAGAAGAGCTGGCCGCAGGGCAAGCTGTTCAACGCGGACAAGTGATCGGTAAAATTAAGGCCTAAAAATTGATGACCACAGGCAACCAACCCCTTTGGCTTTACAGCTGGTTGTTTGTTTTTTTCGCTGTGCTGCTGTGGTCAGGGGTCAAGCCGAACGATAGTTTGACGTGGTTTTTAGAGGTACTTCCTGCCTTAATCGGTTTAATGGCCTTAATGATTACCCGTCGATCGTTTCCACTAACAACATTGGCCTACTGCTTAATATTACTACACAGCGTAATTCTGATGATCGGCGGCCATTACACCTACGCCGAGGTCCCCTTTTTCAACGGCTTATTCGGTTCGGAACGTAACAATTACGACAAGCTCGGCCACTTCGCACAAGGTTTTATTCCTGCCATCGTTGCCCGAGAAGTCTTTATCCGACTTGCGGTTATTAAAACACGCCGCTGGATGAATTTTTTAATCCTCTGCGTCTGCTTAGGCTTTAGCGCTTTTTATGAACTGATAGAATGGTGGGTAGCACTTGCCACAGGAGAAAATGCCGAGGCCTTTTTAGGCACCCAGGGTTATATTTGGGATACCCAATCCGATATGGGCTTAGCGCTCATTGGTGCAATCAGTGCGCTAGTCTTCTTGGCAGCCACCCATGACCGTCAAATTAACACCAAAAGCCCACAAGCTTGACTAATTGTTTAAGCTCTATTGATTGGAAAAGTCAGCACCTCGTCTATTGATTCAACACCACTTATCAGCATTAACAATCGATCTAGTCCTAGGGCAACCCCTGAGCACTCTGGCAAACCAGACGCTAAGGCTGCCAATAGATTTTCATCCATCGGCACAACGCTAGCACTGCTGTTTTTTCTTTGTTTTAATTCTGCCTCAAAGCGTGCTTGCTGTTGCTTAACATCGGTCAATTCTTCATAACCATTGGCTAATTCAATGTTATTAAAATACACTTCAAATCGCTTGGCGCTTACCGGTTGCTGATCACCTAATTTGGCTAACATTGCCATGCAAACTGGGTAATCGGTAACTAAGTAGACGATATTTTTCTTCAAGTTAGGCTGTATATATTGGCTGAATAGATAATCCAGTGCATTCGACAGACTGTTGCCGCAGATGGATGCCGCCTCAGGGTGACCTTGGGCCCTTGCATAGGCGATCAACTCGTCCACCGTTGTATCATGTGGATCAATTGCCGTTTTTTGCTGGAATAACTGTGCGTAACTCAGCGTATAAACATCTATATTACGGCCAAAGCATTGCATCAGCAATTCGATGACCTCGGCCATTAAATCAGCCATGCTAAAACCTACGCGATACCACTCTAACAAGGTGAACTCTGGATTATGGAAACGGCCGCTTTCACCCTGCCTGAATGATTTAGCAATTTGATAAATTGAGCCTGAACCGGAAGCTAGCAGTCGCTTCATTGCAAACTCTGGTGAAGTTTGCAAATAAAGCCGCTGATCGGCGTTAAATGCCCGCTGAGTTGAGAAACTATCTAAGTTGACATCACAACTGGCGGCGCTCGATAACGCCGGCGTATCGACTTCGAGCACCTGTTTGTCAGCAAAAAAATAACGTATCGTTTGGTAAAGCGCCGCCCGCTGGTGTAACAAGGCCGTCGAACAGGTCGGCGGCCAGGTATTCGTTGAGTCGGGTGTCAAGATAGCGCTTAACTTTTAGCGCGGGCTGAATACTCACCGGTTCGGGTATCCACTTTAATCACCTCACCTATTTGCACGAACAAAGGAACTCGTACCACTGCACCGGTTTCAAGCGTTGCCGGTTTGCCACCGCCACCTGATGTGTCGCCCTTTAAACCAGGGTCAGTATCGGTAATGGCCAACTCTACAAAATTAGGCGCAACCACACTCAACGGTGCTCCATTCCAAAGCATCACAGTACATTTATCTTGTTCTTTAAGCCATTTACTGGTCTCTCCGACCGCAACCGCATCGGCAGATACTTGCTCATACGTGGTTTCGTCCATAAAGTGCCAAAACTCACCGTCGTTATATAAATAGGCCATTTCAGTTTCCATAACATCGGCCGCTTCAACCGTTTCACCCGATTTAAAGGTGCGATCGATCACCCGCCCCGTTTTTAAGTTACGAATTTTAACCCGGCTAAACGCAGGCCCCTTACCCGGCCTAACAAATTCATTTTCTACAATGGAGCATGGATCATTGTCCATCATGATTTTCAATCCGCCTTTAAATTCGCTGGTGTTATACGTTGCCATGTCTCTTCTCGTTATCTGGTTAATTTAATTAAGTTTGGGCTGCAAAGGCTATTATAATGCTTATGATGATTAACATAGAAAAGAATTCTCCTATCCCACACTGGCAACAAGAACTGCGCACTGCATTTACTAATATAAGTGACTTATTATTTTACTTGCACCTTGATAGCGCCGATTTAAGTTTGCAGTACCAAGCGTCAAAAAACTTTCCCTTACTCGCCACCAAGAGTTATGTCGATCGAATTAAAAAATCTGACTGGGCAGACCCACTCTTGCGTCAAATATTACCTCTAGCTGATGAATTAAAGCAGCACCCTGATTTCATTAATGACCCCGTAGGTGATAGCCAAGCCAGCGTTATGCCCGGTTTATTACATAAGTACCATGGCCGCGTACTATTGGTGACGACTGGTGCTTGCGCTATTCATTGTCGTTATTGTTTTCGCCGCGCTTTTCCATACTCCGACAATAGTGCGCACCGCTCTCAGATCACGGCCATCATAGACTATTTAACGAACAACCCGGGAATCACTGAAGTTATTTTGAGCGGTGGCGACCCGCTGACCTTAAGTGATGCTAAATTTCAGCATTTGATTAGCACGCTATCCGACATCCAACACATTGATCGAATCCGTATCCACAGTCGCATACCGGTTGTTTTACCCTCACGTATAACAGACAAATTTTTAGACACTTTGGCGTCAAGCGACAAAAAAATCATTATGGTGATTCATGCCAATCACCCGAACGAATTAAACCATGAGGTGGAAAAGGGTTTATTGAAAATGAAACAACTCGGCATCACCTTATTAAACCAGACCGTCCTGTTACAAGGCGTTAATGATGACCCAGTCATCTTAACGCAGCTTAGCTTTCGTTTATTTGATTGCCACACACTGCCTTATTACTTACACCTGCTCGATAAAGTTAGCGGTGCTCAGCACTTTGATATAAACAACCCTACGGTAAAGATCCTATATGAGCAACTACAAGCAACATTACCAGGCTATCTCGTACCAAAATTGGTACGCGAGGAGTCAGGAGAGGCCTATAAAACACCAATACAGATTCAATTTTAAGTGCCCGATTTAACAAATAATACAATGTTGGTCTAAACTTTATACATATTTCCAACACTACAACAGTTATTGAGGTTAAGGCTTATGGACATACAGCAACGATTCAAGGACAGAATTGACGTGTTGGGCAGCAAACCGAAGGAAGCGTTGCCCTTTGACACCTCCGTTCCTGCGTATAAGGCATGGGAAGACCAGTTATCCATCGTTAATACACAAGAGACCACTGCATTAATGGCTAGTGCCTCACACGCCTTAGTAAACACCCCAATCAACCCCATTGATAAGCTTTTATTGCTTAACGCAACCCACGATTTTTTATTTAAACTGTCCCAGGTGTGCCTAGAAGGGATACAAAAATCAACCTTTCCTTTATCTGAAAAACAGTCGGCGATTTCATCCCAACTTATAGAAACGTTACTTAATATTAGTTTGGGATATTTGGGGCTAATCTGTTCAGCAGAGTTTACTAAAAACGATTCAAATACAGACAAGCAAACACCCCATTTTTCTGTTAATGAAAAAACTCTTATATTGTTTAAATCCTTTGAGTTTTTATCGCTCATTCAGTTTATAAAAGCACTTATCTATCGGCTGCCTCAAGAGCCATTTTGGAACCAGGTGAACGCACTTTTTTTACTGGCAGAAACACATCAACTCAGCCAGATTGTTTTCCCCTGCCTAGATGGGGAACACACGTCAACGATTGAAGATGAGTTCAAAAAAATCCAATTCTTCAATCTTGCCCAAACCAATCGATTTCGCCAAAATGATATGGTGACTATCCGTTCCATTCTAGCCTCTCTAGCTAATGGCATCTCTTTGTCATCAACCAGCGGGGAATCCTTTTCATTTGTTGTTGATTTGAATTCAGCTATTCCTGCTAGGCACACGTCAGAAACCACATCAACATCCGGCCAGACCCGCTTTATGAGCAATGCCTCATTGATAAACTATTTATTGAATAAGGACAGCATCGCGGAAGAAAAGCAGGGGGTTATTGCCTTAAATTCGAGACAAGCCAAATTAAGCAAAAAAGTCATCCAACGCCTGTTACCGTGCTGGCAAACAAAGGTAGTCAGGCAAGCTACTCGCCACAGTCAAACTGAAACAATCGTCATCTACCCTGGCTTAGAAAGCATCATCAAAGCATTGGTACTTCAAAAAGACCCTAATGCCTATGAACAACTTCAGAATCAAAACACTGCAGCATCCTCTGTTAACATCAACGATCTCGAACTAACGCCGATCGATGATACTGGGGCGTTTAAAGATAACGTTTTTATTAAAGATAACAGCAGCATCACTCAGCAGCTTAAGGTATCTGCAAAAAACGCCTTTAGCTCAGATAAAATATGGTCAAAAGAGCGTGTCTCAATAGCCGGTGAAAAAGGGACAAAAATTACTGCCGAAACTCAAGACACTAGCTTACAAGGCTTACGTTTTACAGTCTCACCAGACAATAAATACCTAATAAAAGTCACTGATCTAGTCGGTATTCGAACACAAAATGACGCCATACAATTAGCTATAGTACGCCGTATCAACAGCCTTGATGATGGCTGCGTCTCGGTTGGGGTTGAAATGATGGCTCCTAAAATAAAACTGGCCCATCTTTACCGAAAGAACAATAAAAAACCGCATAAAACGGTATTATTTTTACAAGGCATCCCTGCGATAAAGCAAGCTGATTCAATTATAAGCTCATCGGTGATCGAAGAAAGGGACCTGACTGTTACAGCCGAATATAATAGCCAAAAAAAGCTTTTTACCATTGAACAAGCCATCGAAATTAATCAAGTTTTTTCTCATTATAGTGTTTTAATAAAAACCGTAATAGACTAAGGTTAATAACAATAAAAACTAAGCCTGTATCAATGATTAAGCGAACCGTTTTATCCATAAACTATAGCAATAAGGACCATGCTCTTATCACTCAGCTGTTAACGAAGAGTAATCCCGACGTTATATTAAAAACCATCTCATCTAGCGAACTTGAGTCGCTCGATGAAGCGTTGTCTAAAACCAACTTAATTCTTTTGATGTTCAGCGCTGTTACTGAAGAAAACAAAACCTTGCTAAGGCAAGTAAAAAGGCAGTTTACACACCTGCCGATAATAGTAACTACTCAGCACGACACACAGATAAGCGATGTCCTTGATTCAAGCATTGACGACGGTAATATTATAGATGCACGTCCCTTACGCCCTGCATCGTTGGTCGTCAAGTCCATTAATAGAGAGCTATCCTCACAGCATAATAAATACTTATATCACCAAATAAACTCTTTATATAAAAATGAAAAATATCGCTTTGATGCTTTTTTAAAGCACACCGAAGATGGTGTGGCGCTTATTCACGATGGCAAATACCTGTCGACAAATAACGCTTACAAACGCTTATTTAAAATCCCTTCAGATACCCTTATGGCTGATTCACCGGTATTGGAATTTAGCTCGTCGGCCACTTGGCCAACCGAAGCGACTTTGAGCACTAAAAAGCTCAATACATCATTAGAGTCCTTACCTGATGAAACCATTTTTTCTGCCTTAATCCAAACGCGAGAAAATGATTCTTTTGTCACCACCCTATACAAGACACATTGCTTTGTTGACGACCAACTGTGCACTCAAATTCTCATTCATAACCCCGATGCATGGAGCAATATTGACAAAGGCTTCACCGATTTAAGAACCTTTGACCATGAAACTGGTTTGTACAACAAACGGTTTACGCTCGAAATAATACAAAAAGAATTATCAAAAAACGAGTCCCATGGCTCCTTGGCCATCATTCTGATTGATGATTTTCGCAATGTACGTGACCAGCATGAATTAGATTATATTGACGATGTCATACGAACAATAGCAGCCATCATCAATAAAACATCTAATGAAAAAGACATCCTTGCGCGCTACAGTGATGCAGCCTTCACGTTATTTTCAACCACATTAAGTCGATCCGAATTTTTATTGAATTGCCAAATGATTCTTACTGATGTATCTAACACTCTATTTGGTAACGACAAACAATACCGAAAATTATCTTTAAGCACCGGTGTCAGTTTTATTAGCAATCGAGTAACGACTGCAGAACAGCTGGTATCTCAGGCTGACAAAGCATGTGACAAAGCAAATTCAATGGGCGGCAACCAAATACACGTATTCGATTCAGTGACCACACCCTTAACTGTTATCATCGACGAAGAAAAAAATACCCATTTAATTCAATCCGCAATTGAACACAATAGATTCCATGCTTTATATCAACCGATTGTTGATTTATCAGAAAAAGACACTGAAAATTATGCTGTATTATTACGGATCGTTGACGAGAAGAACGTTCATATACCACCCGATAACTTTATTTTAACGGCCGAGAAAACGGGGCTTATCAGCTATTTAGACGAATGGGTTATTAAAAACAGCATCAAACAAATCAAAGAAGCCATGCGGCAAGGCGTAAAAAGAAAATTTTTTATTACACTATCCAATGTAACGTATAGAAATGAAGTATTTATAGAGAACTTGGTTAAAGAAATTAAGCAAGCCAATATTGACGCCAGCTTATTAGTGTTCCAAATTAACTTTACTGACGTTAAAAGTGACCCGACTGTGTTGAAAAACTTCGTCAACGTCATAAAGAAAGAGTGCCATTGTCAAATTGCATTCGATCAAATCGGCTTTAGCCAAATAACCGATAGCACTCTCAAAGAATACAGTGTTGATTACGTAAAAATTGACGGTACATTTAGCCAAAACTTATTAAACAATGACGCCTCTCAATCGACCATTCAAAACATCTTGGCTGTCACCCAAAGAAATAACGTTAAAACAATCGCCAAATCTGTTGAAAACGCCAATACTCTAGCCCTTCTGTGGAATATTGGCGTCGATGCGGTACAGGGGTATTTTCTTCAGAAACCCTCTGCCAGCATGCATTTTGATTTTGATTTAGACCATTAATTATCATTAGCGACGCCATGTGGCACATGCCCGGTAGCGACGTGTTGATTAGCTGATTCGCAATGACTTGCCTGATCATCAAAGAAGATATCAGCACCAAACGACTTTAAAAACTCACCTTTTTGTAAACCGCCTAAAAATAACGCTTCATCAATTCTAATATCCCACGAACGTAATGTCCGTACTACGCGCTCATGAGCTGGTGCAGAGCGGGCGGTTACCAAGGCTGTTCTGACTGGCGAGGTTTGTTCAGCAAAGTGACTCTGCAGGTTATGCAAGGCTGACAAAAAAGACTTAAATGGCCCACCTGACATAGGCTCTCTTGCGGTTTGTTGTTCGTTTTCGGTGAACGCATCCAAACCTTTTTCCTTGTAAATTCGCTCTGATTCATCCGAAAAAATAACCGCATCCCCATCAAAAGCAATACGTAATTGCTCATGCGCTAAGCCACTGCCTTTACCCGATAAAATGGTCGCGGCTGCATACCCCGCTTCCAATGCCTTGCGAACATCACTAGGGGATGTTGATAAAAAAAGGTCTACCTCAAAAGCAGAAATGTACGCAAAGGGGGTTTCCCCACTGGTAAAGGCTGCCCGCTTTATATCCAAATCATGCTCATGAATTGAATTAAACACCCGTAAGCCGGTATCGGCACTGTTTCGCGATAATAGAATCACTTCAACGAGTGATTCAGATAAGTGCCTGTTTAAACCCAATAACTTTTTAACCAGAGGATAAGCTACACCAGGCTCAAGCACATCATCCTCACGGGCAATTTGATAATTACAATAAGCCTCTTTGCCTTCCGTTTCAAAAACCCTGTTCGACTCAACTAAGTCGAACAACGCCATTGATGAAATACCAACCGTTAATTTCTTTTCTTTTGTTTTTTGCATTAGTGTGTATTTGAGTCTTTATTAAGCAACAATATAGTAAATCATTTATATAAAAAGCGCGCCTTACAAAGGATTAAACTCATCAAGCTCAACCTTTACAGGTTGATTATCACCTCTTTCGACCCACAGCCATGTTAAGAAAAAAGCGATGGCACTCATTAAAAAAGCGGCACTAAACGCTCCTGTTTCACCCAGATCTTCCCATAATAAACCTGCTACAAAAACACCTAACATACCGCCAGCGCCATAGCCTACGCTACTGTAAAAAGCTTGCCCTTTGTCTTGTTGATGTCCCTGGAAATAACGGTGTGTTAAATGAATACACACGACGTGAAAAGAGCCGAACGATGCGGCATGCAACAACTGTGCGATCAATAAGGCGACTAGACTACTTGATAACCAACCGATCATTAACCATCGGATCATCGTTAAAAAAATACTCATTAACATAACCAAACGTAAAGAAACCCGTTTAAAAACATGCTTTATGACGATAAAAAGGACAATTTCCGCGATCACACCTAGTGCCCAAAATTGTCCAATTTGTGTCTCGTTGTAACCTAGATTATCCAGTAAGATTGAGTAAAAAACATAGTATGGGCCGTGTGAAGCCTGAACCAAAAACACTACGATAAAGAAAACGATTACTTTTTTTTGCCTAACAATTGAGATAATGGAGTTATTTTGACCTTGTTGTACGGGTATTTGTTTTTCTTTTAGCGACAAGCTTGACAGCAAAATAGCTAACAAGCAGAGACTCACTAACCATGGCCACAATGATAGCTCGACGACATCTAAGATAAACCCCGTTCCAGCTACCGTCGCGATAAACCCCAAGGAACCCCATAGTCGTATATCACTATAAGCGTGTGTATTCGCCCCTAGTTTTGTTAATGTGATCGATTCGAATTGCGGCAGCATAGCATTCCAAAAAAAACTAAAAGCAAAGGTAATGACTAGCACCCAATAAAAGGTCTGCTCGATTAATAAAAAGCTAAAACTCAACACCGTCAATAAAGCGGCCAGCTGGACAAGGTGCATTCTGTTATTAAAACGCGCCGACAGTGCGGCTAACAGGCTGGGGGCAACCAATTTTGTCCCTTGCATTACAGCAAAAACCAGCCCAACTTGCGCCGCTAAAAAGCCTAATGAATGCAAATACAAACCAAAATAAGGTATTAAGGCCCCGAGTGACGCAAAGTAAAAAAAATAGACACTAGACAACCGCCAATAAGGCAATTTTTGAGTACTCAATTGATTAGGTTTTATTAAAAATACATAGGCCGTAGGTTAATCATTACCGGCAGGTATCACAGGCACAGATGAACGCACATCAGCATTTTGAGCTCGATGCCTGAGTAAGTGATCCATTAAAACAATTGCCACCATCGCTTCTGCGATAGGCGTCGCTCTAATGCCAACACAAGGGTCGTGTCGGCCCTTTGTTACCACTTCGATGGCGTGTCCCGCCGTATCGACCGAACGCCCGGCTAAACGCAAACTAGAGGTGGGTTTAAGTGCCATACTGACAGAGATCGTCTGCCCCGTTGAAATCCCGCCCAAGATACCGCCTGCATGATTACTTAAAAACCCAGTCGGGGTTATTTCATCACGAAACTCGGTACCCAGTGCAGTAACACAGGCAAAACCGCCGCCTATTTCGACACCTTTAACCGCATTAATACTCATCAATGCATGGGCTAACTCGGCATCCAAACGATCAAATATAGGCTCACCTAAACCAACTGGAACCCCCGTTGCATTAACATTAATACGCGCACCCACAGAGTCGCCTGATTTTCTTAAAGCGTCCATATAAGCTTCTAATTCACTCACTTTATCGGGTTGCGGGCAAAAGAATGGATTTTGATGGACACTGTCCATATCAACAGGTTCAAGCGTAATCGGGCCTAACTGGGCTAGGTAGCCTTTAATCTCTATAGCGAGCTTTTCACGTAAATACTTTTTAGCGATGCCGCCCGCTGCTACGCGCATGGCCGTTTCACGTGCTGACGATCGACCACCACCACGGTAATCACGAAAACCGTACTTTTGATGATAGCTATAATCAGCGTGACCCGGTCGAAAACTCTCTTTAATATTTGAATAATCTTTAGACCGTTGATCGGTGTTTTCAATCATCAAAGCAATGGGTGTACCCGTTGTTTTGCCTTCAAAAACACCGGATAAAATTTTAACTTGATCGGCTTCGCGACGTTGCGTGGTATGCCTAGATGTACCCGGTTTTCTTAAGTCTAGGTCGCCTTGTAAGTCAGCCTCACATAAAGCTAGCCCAGGAGGGCAACCATCAACTATACAACCAATAGCAACACCATGGCTTTCGCCAAAGCTCGTAACCGAAAAAGATTTACCGAATGTGTTTCCTGACATAGTTACCTTTTAACTTATCATTAAGTGTTTATTTTAGCGTTAAACATAGCTTGATACTCTAGTAATTGCGACTTCGTCAGCATAAATATACCGTGACCGCCGTTATCAAATTCTTGCCACAAAAAAGGCACCGTCGGATAACACGCCTGCAATGCCTCATCCGTATTACCCACCTCAACATACAACACCCCACCATCGTTTAGATGCTCAGCGGCGTTCGCTAAGATGTTATGTACCAGTGTTAAGCCGGTGAGGCCACCGTCCAGCCCTAATTGCGGCTCTTTGTAATACTCATCGGGCAATGTGGATAATTCATCGTGACCAACATAAGGGGGGTTAGTCACAATTAAGTCATAGCGCCGCCCGTTTAAGTTTTCAAAAAGATCCGATTGAGTCACTATGACACGCTCACTAAGCCCATGTTTTACGACATTCTTTTCTGCAACCGTTAGCGCCGGTTCGGAAATATCAGTCAATTCGACTTGAGCCTCTGGAAAATAGGTTGCACAAGCAATACCGATACAGCCGCTACCTGTACATAGGTCTAGGATTGCCTTTGTCTTTTCTCTATTAACCCAAGGAACAAACCCATCAACAATCAACTCTGCAAACGGGGATCGTGGTATCAAGACATCATCGTTAACTAGAAAAGCCAATCCAGCAAACCATGCCTCACCTAGTAAATAAGCCGCTGGAACTTTTTCCGTCACCCGCCTGTTAAATACATTGATAATCGTATCAACCACCTCATCAGCAACAAACTCATTAAACGAAGCGTCATTTTTCAACGGTAAGTGACCCGTTAATGTTAAAACGATATAAGCTGCTTCGTCGGTCGAATTAAATGTACCGTGCCCGTAATAAAGCGATTCAGCATCAAAAAACTGAGCACCCTGTTCAATTAACTGCTTAATTGTAATATTTTTCTGTAATTCTATTGTCATAAAAGCCAAGAAGGGACTATATTTACACCAGTACACGACACATACAGGCTTAATTCGTAATTTTAACTTAATTAGACACAAGTAAACCATAATAAAGATGTCAACTAGAAACTTATCCACTGAGGAACTCAATACCTTATTTCCTATTAGGAACTTTCCTGACAACAGCAAGTTGCACTTACAAAACATAGTAATAACTGAACAAATTGCGGCAAACACCGTGTTATTTTCGGCCGGTAGCACGGATGACAGACAGGTTTACTTGCTCGAAGGTAAACTGCGTTTAACCTTAGATCGCAATAACGAGCGTATTGTCGAAGGCGGACAGATGGAAGCACGCTTTCCTATAGATAACAACACGCCCCGAAAAGCTACTGCGGTAGCACTTAGCCAATTAACTATATGCTATATAGACAACTCAATGTTAAGTAGCTTTAACAAAGAATACGGCGCTAACAGTCAAGACTCTGGGTTAGATGTTAATGACGATGATGAATCCTTGTTATATAACCAACTTTATTTTGAAGTCACCCAAGAAATGCAAGCGGGCAAATTAAAGCTTCCATCCATTCCTGAAACGGCTATTAAAGTCCGTACAGCCATTACTGATGTCAATATATCCTCTGATAAAATTGCAAAAATCGCTCAACAAGACCCCGCTATTACTGCACAATTGATAAAAGTAGCTAATAGCCCACTATTTAGGGGACGTGAAAAAATAGAAGCCTTACCCCCTGCTATTACCCGTCTTGGCTTAAAAGCTATTAGTAATTTGATTACTAGCTTTACACTTCGTATGGTTTTTACCGCTAAAACTAAAGAGATTAAAGATTTTATTTCTAAGTTATGGCTTCACAGTCGTGATGTGGCAGGAATTTGCGCCGTGATGGCAAAAAAGCTTAAAGGCTTTGATACCGATAAGGCCATGTTAGCCGGCTTGGTCCACGATATAGGTGCCATACCCGTTTTAACTCATGCCGACAAACACCCAAATTTAATCAACAATGTTAAAGAAGTATTACAAACACTGGATAGTCTGACGCCCATCATTGGCAAAATGGTCCTAGAAAAGTGGAATTTTACAGAGGATTTTGTTGAAATAGCCGTTAACGCCGAAAACTGGGAGAGACAAACGGATCAGCCAGCCAATTACACTGACCTTGTCATTGTTGCACAATTATTAAGCTATAGAAACACGCCCGATCGGGACAAATACCCTGAAGCATCCAGTGTGCCGTCATACGCAAGACTGAGCAAATTATTAAAAGACCCGAGTGATTCCATTGATGTTTTGGTAAGCGCGCCAGAAGAGTTGACTAACATAAAACAATTATTTAATTAAAATAACGCCACCTTTTTGGAAATTCCTAAGCACCATATTAGCCCCGTAACCGACTCTAATAAAGCAGCCCTAGGTCTTAATAAAATTCAAACTGGGCAAGTGTTATACGCAAGAGTAATCGAACAATTACCGACTAAAAACGAGGTGCTCATCCGTTTAGGAGAACACACCTTAGTCGCCAAAAGCGACATTCAACATACCGTTGGGCAAACACTCAAGGTTTTAGTGGAAAAAACAGCCCATGAGCTTATTTTAAAAATCCCCTTACCGGCCACGCGAGAAGACACTATAAGTTCATCTCTGCGTCAACTTTTGCCCAAACAAAACCCTGTTGGGGATTTTCAACCACCCCTACAACAACTATTGACTAGCATTAACAAGCTATCTAATAGCGCAACAACCTCACAAACCGCCGCCACCGCACCTCAGTTATCACAGTTGAAAACTCTTTCTATAGATTTGCTCAACTCCCTACCTAGCAGGGATGTTTTAGCAAGTAGCCAAGGACTAAAGAGCGCTATTCAGAATTCGGGGGTATTTTTAGAACCTAGGTTAGCGCAAATTGTTTCGAATTTAAAAATAGCCTTAAGCACTTCATCAGAGGGCTCTAAAGTAACACTTAAACCAGGCGACGCTAAGCCCTCCATTGAGCCAAGCGCATTAAATAAAGCTGTCAGCGCAACGGATACCGCTGTTTCTCGGGTAGATTTAAAAGCCAATTTAATTAAATTAATCCAATTGCTCCAATCTTGGCCCAGACAAACACCTACACAGCTAGCACAACAACAGACTAACACTCAAACGACCACCCTCAATAAAACCTTGGACACCTTGTCGACTCAAAACCAGTTAGTGATGCAAACACAAAACCTTAACCCACGCATCATTGCACCCGCTCTGGATAAACAATTTAACGAATTAATTCTAAAGGCTGAGGGCGCTTTAGCAAAAATAACACTGAATCAATTAACTGCCGTAAATCCAGAGACTTCAGCTACTCGACAATCATGGCAACTAGAGATCCCATATTTTAACCAGCACCTTACAGAAAGCATTTTTTTAACTATAGAACGAGAAACAAGTTCAAAAAAAAAGCAATCAGCGGAACAGGTATGGACTGTTTCCATTGAGATGCACCCACCAAAACTTGGTTTAATAAAAAGCAAAATAACACTGTGTAATAATAAAATTAATTCGAATTTTTGGACCGAAAATCCTGCTACCAGGACGCTTATTCAAGATCATTTAGCGCTATTAAAAGATCAATTCAAACGGGTCGACTTAGAAACCGAAAGTATTCAAATCCTCAGTGGCCCAGGTCCAACTATCCAGCCGGTTAAGTCCTCTGTTTTTATTTTTAATGAAAAAGCCTAATGAACGATATTATTAACCCAAGCGACATGGTTGTCGCCTTAAAGTATGATGGTAAAAACACACCTACCGTTACCGCTAAAGGCCGTGGGGATATTGCTCAACAAATTATCGATATTGCCGTAGCCAATAATATCCCGTTAGATACAAACCCAGAGTTGGTGAAACTATTAAGCAGTATTCCACTAGGGGACGAAATACCTGAGTCCCTATTTATTGCAGTCGCTGAAGTCATTGCTTTTGCTTATTTACTATCAGATAAAACACCTGATAACTTTAACGCACCTGATACTTAAGGCTTATGAAGTCGGATAAGAAGTTCAGCCTCATCACTTGTTAAATGGCATTTTTCAACAATTTCTGCGACATTAGCACCTTTTTTCGCCAACTCGATAGCTTGTTGAAATTCTTGTAAGTTTTCAAACGCATCGTTTGTTTCCAATTCTTCTACACGTTCGACCAATTCCCTAATACGACGCTCCATTTTGCCTATCCGCTCATCAACACCTAAACCACCCGCGCACAGCACCGACAAGTCTTGCTGTATCGATTCAAGCTTTTTATTGTCAATGGCAGCAAGCCTGTCAGCATGATGTCTGAATTTACGGTATTTATTAAGAAAAACCAGCCCTAAAACTACTATTGATACGAGCAAAGCCACCAAAAGTAAAAGATAAATTTCCATTAGATCCTTTCATCTATATGAGTAGTACCTGAGTCATCCGGCCGTTGAGGCTCTTTTGAATCAGGATGACGAATATAAGCCTCATTTGACGGCTTCTCCGTTTGTTTTTTTTTCGGTTTAACGGCTTTAGTCGGTCTACTAGGGATGATTTTATTAATACTGACCATTTGCGTGCACCTCAAGTTAAGCTGATCACTTAATTAGTTAAGAACTCCAATTCTTTTTCAGTTAATAACTTTTCAAAGTTGACTAGGATATGCAACACATTATTTATATTAGCAATACCTTGAATAAATAGTGATGACACCGAATTACCCACATCAGGCGTTGTTTCAACGTCCTCATCTTTTAAATCAATAACTTCTGTCACTGTGTCGACCAAAACGCCAATAATGTACCCTTGGACATCCATCATCATGATACGGGTAAACTCATCTATTTCTCGCTTTGGCATACCAAACTTCCCCCTAGCGTCCACAACGGTTACTACATTACCCCTAAGGTTTATAATGCCGAGCACATCTGCTGGGGCTCCGGGTACAGGTGCAATGGGTGTATATCTCAAAACTTCTTGCACTTGAACGACTTTTACAGCATACCTTTCATTTGCCAAGACAAAGGTAAGCCACTGTGTAACCGGCGCTACTGTGGCCTCATATTCTTCTTGATTTTCACTCATTTGTTATCTCTCATAAAATTTAATGACTCAATACGTGTTTATTTATCGTCGATAAACATTTTTTCGGGGTCAATTATTGCCAATTGCAAGTTCGACTCGATACCGCTCAACCATTGACGATCAGGTGATTTTTCACGCCAATTGATATTGCCAGCGTCCAACACTAGCTCCTCTAATACTGCGTCGCAGGCTATACCCCAACGACTTTTTTCTAAGGTTAATATGCTGTTGTATGGCTTAGTATTGATATCTCTCACTGTTTGATTTAATAGTAATCGTCCCGTATCTACGACCGCGATAAAGTTCGCCCCATCCATTTTCAAACCTAAAATCCAATCCAGCGGGTTTTTGACTTGTTTCAATTCACCATCAAAACTTATTTTTTCTTTGATTAATGTCGCAGGAAAAGCTAGTTTAACGTTATTGACGACAACGACTACTGCGTTAAAACGATTCGTAGCCCACACCGGTGCGTTAGGGTGATGTTTTTTTGCTTCGCTTTCGACTCTTTCAGCTTCGATCCTTTCAGCT
>DBBV01000009.1 GCA_002292375.1 Methylococcaceae bacterium UBA975
AAAATCGCCTTGTTGTTCTTGGGCACGAGTGTAGAGAAATGTGCCAAGTTTATTTTGAGCCTCAGCACTGCCCATTTTTGCTTTAGTACGCAGTTTATCGATGACGTCGCTTTGAATGGTCGATTGAAAATGCTCGATCGGGTTGTATAGACCGAGCAAGGCTAAAACACTAAAACTAATAATGATAATCAGCAGTGAACGAAAAGCGTTTTGTCGGTATGTTTGAAATGTATTCATGCATTAATGGCTCATGTTTTTAGACTGACGAGTGCCAACCAAGGCTGCTGATCAATCGGTTTGCCTTGTGGGCGGTAGTAATGGTTTAACACCTTAAAACCGGCTTGTTCTAAGTAGCGTTGACTGGATTCTAGTTCAAGGTAATGCCCATAGCGCTGACCTTGCCAGCCATCGCTATTGCCACGCGGGTTTGAGGTAAATAGTACACCCTTAGGGCGTAAGGCTTGATGCAATACCTTTAACACATGAGGCAAATGGTTTTTTGGCACGTGAAACAACGAGGCATTGGCAAAAATACCATCGAATGTGAAACCCGTTAAGTCGATTTCGCTAAAGGTTTGATTAAGGGTTGGGCAGCCGCTGTATTCATGCGCCATTGTGCAAAAAGCCGCCGAGCCATCCAGCCCTACTGGGCGATGCCCTAACTGTTTGAATTGCTGTAGGTCTCTCCCCGGGCCGCAGCCAAAATCTAGGATATCCAACGCCTTGTCTTTCGGTAAGGCATCTAATAAGGCGTGAATGTTTTGTGACACATCGTGGTCTTTAGTGCCCTGCCAAAAGGCGTTTGCACTCCGGTCGTAATGTGCAATGGTGCGTTGTTCTTTTTCTTCGCTGTCGTTCATCGTTTCATAGTAAAGCCAAGCGTATGAATGTCAAACAAGCAAAGCTAAATTAGGCGATACACGTTAAAATAATTGCTATGGATATTACACATATATTAGACGGTTTAAACGACGCGCAACGTGATGCGGTTAGTGGTTCTGAAAAAGCAGCGCTTATTTTAGCCGGTGCGGGCAGCGGTAAAACCCGGGTGCTGGTGCACCGTATTGCGTGGTTAATGCAAGTAGAAGGGGTGTCCCCCTTTGGTATTTTGGCGGTAACGTTTACCAATAAAGCCGCCGGCGAAATGCGTGAGCGCGTACAGTCTATGCTGCAAACACCTGTTGGGGGTATGTGGATTGGTACTTTTCACGGTATCGCGCATCGTTTGTTGCGAATGCATGCACAAGAACTGGGCTTGCCGGATGGTTTTCAAGTACTGGATTCCGATGATCAGTTCAGGATGATTAAGCGCTTGTTAAAAAGCATGAACGTGGATGATTCGCGTTGGCCGCCAAGGCAAGTCCAGTGGTTTATTAACGGACAAAAAGATGAGGGCCGGCGTGCCGCGCATATTGCGCCATCGGGCGATCATTTTGAGCAAAAAATGCTAGAAATTTACGCCGAATACGAGCGTGGTTGTCAACGTTCGGGGCTGGTCGACTTCGCCGAGTTATTACTCCGAGCGCATGAGCTGCTGCGTGATAATGATGAGGTCAGGCGGCATTATCAACAACGTTTCAAATACGTATTGGTGGACGAGTTTCAAGATACCAATACCATTCAATATGCTTGGCTACGTTTGCTCACACAAGAGGACGATAACCTCTACGTGGTGGGTGACGACGACCAGTCAATTTATGGTTGGCGCGGTGCTAAAGTAGAAAATATCCACCGTTTTCAAAAAGATTACCCCTTACATAAAATCGTGCGCCTAGAGCAAAACTATCGCTCTACCAAAACCATTTTACAGGCCGCTAATGCCGTTATCACCAATAATGACGGGCGTATGGGCAAGGAGCTGTGGACTGATGGCGACGACGGCGAACTGATATCGCTCTACGCCGGGTTTAACGATCAAGACGAAGCGCGTTTTGTGGTGGATAGGATTAAAGATTGGGTTAGTCGTGATCATGCACGAGCAGAAACGGCCATTTTGTATCGCTCGAATGCACAATCGCGTTTATTTGAAGAATATTTGATGAGCGCAGGGGTGCCGTATCGGGTGTATGGCGGGCATCGATTTTTTGAACGGCTCGAAATAAAAAATGCCTTGGCCTATATGCAATTAGCCACGCACCATGAAAACGACGCGGCCTTTGAGCGCATTGTGAACACACCCACGCGCGGTTTAGGGATGCGGACCTTGGATATTATTCGTCAGCACGCCCGGGCAGCCGACAGCAGCCTTTGGCAAGCGGCAAATACTTTATGCCAAGGCACGGAGTTGAGCGGTCGGGCGTTAAGCGCACTGTCGGGCTTTTTGGGGTTGATCCGGCAACTGGCAGTCGACACACAGTCGGCCAGTTTGCACGAACAAGTCGAACAGGTGTTAAGTCGGTCTGGGCTGATCGAATTTCATAAAAAAGAAAAAGGTGAAAAGGGCGAGGCGCGAGTAGAAAACTTAGAAGAATTGGTCAATGCCGCGCGGCAGTTTTCTTTTGAAGCCGAGACCGATGAGAACCTCACTGAACTGGATTCATTTTTAGCCCATGCGGCACTCGAGGCGGGTGATGCGCAAGGTGATCAATTTGAAGATTGCGTACAGTTGATGACCTTGCATTCAGCAAAAGGTTTAGAGTTTCCGTTAGTGTTTTTGACCGGTATGGAAGAAGGCCTTTTCCCCAGCCAGCGTTCGGTAGACGATGTGGGCAAGCTAGAAGAAGAACGCCGCTTGGCTTATGTGGGCATTACCCGTGCTAAGGAACAGTTGTACCTAACTTATGCTGAATCGCGACGTTTGCACGGCCAAGAGACTTACCCGATGCCGTCGCGGTTTATACGTGAGATTCCGGCTGAGTTAATGCAAGAGGTGCGCCTAGGTGCGCGGGTTGCAAGGCCCGTCGCCGAAACTTATAGCTCAAGTTTAAAGCAAGCACCAGATAACGGCTTTAAAATGGGGCAACGGGTGGCGCACGCTAAATTTGGTGAGGGTGTGGTACTCAACCACGAAGGCAGCGGCGCGCAGGCTCGCGTGCAAGTCAATTTTTCAAGCGCAGGATCAAAGTGGTTAATGCTGGCGTACGCTAAGCTGGAAAAACTGTAGCAGAAAAAGATTCAGCCCACCCATTAAGTAAGGTGGGCTGGACGTGGTTATCTTTAGAACGGGTAATGCACGTGGTTAGGTGCAACGGTTACCCAACGTAATTCGGTAAACTCATCAATCACCGCACGGCCGTCAAAACGGCCATAACCGGTGGCTTTAGTTCCGCCATAAGGCGCTTGAGCTTCACCATTAACCGTTGCGCTGTTGATATGGCAAATGCCGGATTCAATGTGCTTTGCCAGTTTCATGGCCCTTGGGAAGTTACCGCTAAACACCGAAGCGGATAGACCGTACTCGGTATCATTCGCAACCAATAAAGCTTGCTCATCCCCCGTAACTCGGATAACGGAAATAACCGGGCCAAACGACTCTTCATGGTAGGCGCGCATGTCACTAGTGACCTTATCAAGAATCGTAGCCGGCATGGTAGCACCCTCTGCAGTGCCCCCGGTGACTAGCTGAGCCCCTTTATCAATCGCCTCTTTAACAATGCCGTTTAAGCGTTCGCCGGATGAGGTTTCCACCAAGGGGCCAATTATGCACTGTTCATTACCAGCAACGGCGGGATCGCCTTGTGTAAGCTGCTGTGCGGCTAGCGCGAATTTTTCAATAAATTCATCGGCTACCTTGTCGTCTACAATAATGCGGCCGGTGGTCATGCAAATTTGGCCTTGATAGAGGAAGCAGCCAAAAATAGCGGCTCTAACGGCTTCATCAATATTGGCGTCGTCAAGAATAACTAATGGCGATTTACCACCAAGTTCTAATAAGCAACGCTTTAAATACTTCCCGGCCTGTTGCGCGATAATACTGCCTACACGGGTTGAACCGGTAAAATTAATGCGCCGGATAGCCGGGTGGGCGATGAGTGCTTCGGTGATACTCGCCGCGTCTTCAGAGGCATGTGTGATAACGTTGAGTACACCGGGTGGTATGCCGGCTTCCAAAAAGGCTTCAACCACTAGCATGTGTGTTTTAGGGCTCACTTCTGAGGCGCGAAAAACAACTGTATTGCCGCAGGCAATGGGGTAGGCAATGGCGCGAGCTGCTAGAGCAACCGGGCCGTTCCACGGTGCCATACTGAGGATAACCCCAACCGGTTGGCGAAAGGTCATCGACAAGGTATCAGGCTTATCAGTAGGAATGGTTTCGCCTTGGATTTGGGTGGTTAAGCCGGCGGCTTCCCTAAATAAGTTGGCGGCCATCATGACATTAAAGCCAGACCAAAGAGGTGAAGCGCCCACTTCTGCTGCCATGGCTTGAATAAAGTCGTTGGTTTTGCTTTCTAAAATATCAGCGGCCTTAAGCAATAACATGCGGCGCTCAGTTGGGCCAGTTTCTGACCAGGTTTTAAAAGCGATAGCGGCTGTATCGGCGGCCCTATTAGCGTCTTCTATAGTGGCAGCAGCGCCCTGGGTAACGACCTTTCCAGTCACAGAGTTAAGGCGTTCGAAGGTTGCGCCAGATGACGCATCGACGGCTTCATTATTAATAATAAGTTGTGTTTTCATTCGTAACCTCATATATATAAGCTTTTAATTATGTATCAATTTACTGAGTCTTTCAAATAAAGACAGCAATAAAAGTGACTTAAGCCCTTTTTAATTAAACTTAGCTCGGCGGCAGTCACTGGTGTTGTCATAAGTCGGTGGTTTTCTATACTATGGTTAGGGGATAAAACGTGAAGGAAGGTAAGTCATGACGATAAAATACACACTGTGTGCACTGTTAATGCTGCTCAATTCTGCGCTGGCTATAGCAGCAGAGGAGTTTACATCAATACTGTTTAGTAAGCCGCAACAAGTAACGTCTAACGTTTGGTCGGCGATTGGGGCCACTGCTCCGCCACGCTATGAAAACTCGGGACATAATAATAACCTGAGCTTCATTATTACCAACGAAGGCGTGGTGGTAATAAATGCAGGCGACAATTATTTATTGGCCAAATCATTGCACCAAGAAATTAAGGCGATTACCGCGCAGCCGGTTAAATACGTGATTTTGGAAAACGGCCAAGGTCATGCTGCGTTAGGATCAAATTATTGGCAACAATTGGGGGTGCCGGTTATTGCGCATATCGACACCAAGCACGAATTAGAAGCGCACGGTTATGACATTCTCGACCGGATGCAAAAAGGGCGCAAGGAAAAGGCGCGGGGCACTGAGCTGAGTTTGCCGGATGAAACCTTCGAGAGTGAGCGTGTTATTGAACTGGGCGGTGAGCGCATCGAGATATTACACTTAGGGCCAACGCACAGTCCAGGTGACGTTATCGTCTGGTTGCCACAGCAAAAATTAGTGATTACGGGTGATATGGCCTTCCATAAACGCATGCTGCCCATCATAGAGCATACCGACACCGCAGGCTGGCTTGAAACATGGGATAAATTCGCGGACTTGAAGGCAGACATTGTTATACCTGGGCACGGCGGCCCAACCACGATGCAAGAAGTTACTAAATATACCCGTGATTATTTGGTGTATATGCGCGAACAAGTAGCGGCTTTACTAGAAGAAGGCGGTACCTTGCACGAGGCCACTAAAATTGATCAGTCGGCTTACCAGCACTTAGATGTGTTTGATGAATTGGCGCTACGCAATGCCAGTACCCTGTTCCGTGCGATGGAGTTTGAATAGCCAGCGACTCGTTACCGAGGGTCTTGCTTAGGTGATGGCTTTGGGCTGGTTTGCCGCAGCGTCTTCATGGCATTTGTACACTTCAATGGTCAGGTGCGATAGACGATCAAATTCGGCTAGTAAGCCCTTGTAATATTCGGTGCTATTGGGCGCGTGGGTAACCAAAGATATGATGGCAGCATAATGGTTTGCGGCCACTTTCCAGATATGAATATCGGTAATAATGTTATCAGCGTCCTGCTCAATGACTTTTTTAACAGCCGCTTGATAGTCTTCTTCAATACTGGCGTCTAATAAAATGGGACTGGTTTGTTTTAATAAGCCATAGGCCCAACGGGTAATAATCACCGCGCCAACGATACCCATCATTGGATCAAGCCAATCCCAGCCCATATATTTACCGGATAATAGCGCAATAATGGCGAGTAGCGAGGTTAAGGCATCTGCTAATACGTGAACGTAGGCTGCGCGCAAATTATGGTCGTGGTGGTGACCATGGTCATGATCGTGGTGATGCGAGTGGTCGTGGCTACCGTTTAAAATAACGGCACTTACAACGTTAATAAATAAACCCAGACAGGCCACAGCAATAGCGGCATTAAACTGAATAGCCTGGGGCTCTATTAGGCGATGCAAGGATTCGACCAACATCAATAAAGCAACAACGGCGAGTGAAATGGCACTAGCAAAACCACCGAGCACACTGACCTTTCCGGTACCAAAGGCATACGCTGGGTTGTCGGCGTGTTGTCTAGCATAGCGATAGGCGAAAATGGCAATCATAAAAGCGGCCACGTGTGTTCCCATATGCCAGCCATCGGCGAGTAAGGCCATGGAGCCAAAAACGCTACCGGCGATAATTTCAGCCAACATAGTGATAGCAGTTAGGATTAGCACATAGTACGTGCGTCGTTCAGCGGCGGTATTTTGAATAGAAAAATCGTGGCTATGTTGCCAATTTTCTAATTGTTTTTCGTGCATGGGTGTCACTCGGTGGTTGCTTGTGAGGTGGGAGGGCTTGCTCAAGACCTCGGGCCCTAATCAACGGTTTATTTTACTAGCGGCAACTTAAAGTAGAAAGTGGTTTTTGTGTTGGGCATGGATTCAAAGCCGATGATGCCATTTTGAAGTTCAATAATGTTTTTACTGATATTTAAACCCAAGCCCGTGCCAGGCAGCTTATTGTTGACTGGTGTGTCTAATTGTTTAAATTTCAAAAACACCAGTTTTTGTTGCTCTATGGTGATTCCTGGGCCATGATCCACGACTTCAATAACGGCGTAATTACCTTCTTTTTTAAGATGAAGATCAACTGTATCACCATCAAAAGTAAACTTGGCGGCATTAGAAATAAAGTTGCTTAGCACCTGTAATAAGCGTTGTTCATCAGCAAAAACCGTGAGTTCCTGGCATTCATCCGCGCAAGAAACGTTAAGTTTGGTATTACATTTTATGCAATAGGCTTGGTTCAATTCAAAGGCCTTATTTAATAGCTCGGCGGGGTTCAAGGTTGCGTTGTCAAACTTGAGAAGGCCGGACTCTATTTTAGAGAGCTCTAAAATATCATTAACCAAGCTCAGTAGGCGCTCAGAATTACGGTAGGCGATGGTGATGAGTGAGTTTTGTTTCGCGCTTAATGGGTTTTTACTATCATTAAGTAATAAGGATAAAGAACCATAAATTGACGTTAAGGGGGTTCGTAATTCATGGCTAGCCATCGAAATAAATTCATCCTTAGCGTGGTCCAACTGTTTCAGTTCTTTTATTTTTAGTCGGAGTTCTAGTTGTGTAACCACCTGGCGGGCGAGGGCACTCAAGGCCTCTTTTTGGGAGGCTGACAGCTTTTTAGGCTTGTCGCTGATAACGCATAAGGTGCCGAGTTTTCTCTGATCGCTCATGATCAATGGTGCGCCAGCGTAAAAGGTAACGTGCGGCGCGCCAGTGGCTAAGGGGTTATCAAAGAACCGTTCATCTTTGGAGGAATCTTCAATAATAAATACCTTATCGTCTAAAATAGCGTGTGAACAGAAGGCGACCTCGCGAGGGGTTTCTCGTGCATCTAACCCATGGTGTGACTTAAACCATTGCCGCTCTTTATCGACTAAACTGACGAGCGCAATCGGTGTTTGGCAAATTTCTGCGGCCAGTTTAGTTAAGTCGTCATACGCTTGTTCTTCGATGGTATCGAGAATATCTAATTCGTATAACTTGTTAAGACGAATGTCTTCATCAGAGGGTAAGTCAGCTTCTATCATGAAGTGTCTGCCAAAATTAGTTTAATAAGTATCATAACAGGTAAGGCTAAAAATCGAGGCTATTCAATAGTTTGATATTAAAAAATAGTATCTATGAGGCTGCACAGACGGTGTTTCTGCCACTGTTTTTCGCTTGGTATAGTGCTTCGTCTGCATTGCTAATCAGACGATCAGCCGTATCGTCAGGTCTAAGCTGGGCAACGCCCGCGCTCAGTGTGCAAAAAAATTGTGAACCAGGGCTTTGTTGGGTAATTAAGGCGAATGTTTACCGTACATCATTAAGTAGAGCTTCGGCAGTTTTTAAGTCAGTTTGCGGCAATATAATGGCGAACTCTTCGCCGCCATAGCGTCCGACTAAATCAGATTTTCGTAGCCGTTTTTTCAGCATACGTGCCATGCTTTTTAATACGCGGTCTCCGGCTGGGTGCCCATAGCTGTCGTTAATGGCTTTAAAATGATCGAGATCGATCATCGCAAAACCTAGCGGGTCGCCTTGGCGTTGTGCCCGAGCAACCTCGGAATCAAGTAAGGTTTTGCTAGCTACGTGGTTCAAAAGCCCAGTTAGCCCATCATTTATCATGTAACTACGCAACTTTCTGAAACGGGTAGCGCGGCTCTGTACAGCAGCTAGCAAACGTTCATCTTCGATAGGCTTTTGTAAAAAGTCATCGCCACCGAGTGCCATTGCATAGAGACGTTTTAAGGGGTCTGTTTCGGTTGAAAGAAAGACGATAGGTACGCTCAATAGTTCATCTTTTTGGCGAATTACTTTCGCCGCATCAAGCCCGGAACACTGTGGCATATGTACATCCATTAAAATAAGGTCTGGCTTAAAATCACTCAATTGTTCGAGCAGTTGATCCAAATTAGAGAGCGTTTTAACCTCCATGCCAGATGAACTTAGCACAGCGGCATAGTGCTCGGCTAGTATCTCCACATCATCGACAATGAGCACCTTGAAGGGTTCAGGCGTATCTTTTGATGTTACGTTTTCTAAGCGTTCGACCAATTCGTTAAAATCAAGTGGTTTGGTTAGGTAAGCACTGCCTTTGGCCTGCACGGCTGCTAAACGGGCTTGCCAGTCGTCGCGTGCTGAAATAAATATAACCGGCACATGGACAGTGGAATATTGATCAAATAATTTGGCAAATTCAGTGCCCGCTAACTCGCCTTCTGGTAGCTGAATATCAATCAACATAGCAGACGGCATGCGTGTTTTAATTGCTTGTAAAGCGTCGTCCGTATCAGGAAAAGTCTGCACCTGATAGCCAAAATAGTTTAACTGACTACTGACTACTGATTACTGCAGCGATTAGATCCTCGTCTTCAATTACATAAATGAGGTGTTTGTCTGTATCGTTGTAGGGCGCAAGTGGCGCAATAAAATGCTCGTCCTCTTCATGAGCGTCCGGTGCCAGTCTAGACAGGTTCGCGATACGATGAATCGATTGTGCGATGAACGTTTGCGTTGCCTCGTCTAAGCTGTGGATGTCGTCAAGAACTCTGAGGCAATCTTCTAGTTGTCTAGCTTCGTCGCTAATAGCAGGAAAGCCGAAGGTCCCAGCTGAGCCACTTAGGTTGTGCGCGAGCTGCCTAAGCGTATCTAGCGCAGCCTGTCGTTTGTCGTGAACGACCCCCAGCCAGGCAGTGTTAAGGGCGCTAATTTGATTGGGTAATTGGGACAGGTACTTGTCTTGTAACTGGCGTAATTTATCGAAATTTTTTTTGTTATTATTCATGGGCATCAATAATACGGCGAACTTGATCGGCTAGAGTCATTGGGTCGAAGGGCTTGGCTATGACGGCAAGTGCGCCAAGCGCGATAAACCCCTTGATTTCATCCGGCTGTACTTTGGCGGTAAGAAAATAGTGGGTGTGCCTTGTAAACCGGGAATTTGGCGCAGGTTTTTTAGTGTCGTCGGGCCGTCCATGCCAGGCATCATTACATCGAGTAATATCAGCTCCGGCAGGAAGTCAGGTGCACGCGCAAGGGCTTGTTCGCCAGATTAACAAAATAGGATGTCGAAGCCTTCGTCTTCTAAGGCGAACTCGGCGATTGCTCTGATATCAGCTTCATCTTCAACATAGAGTATTTTCATGATGCCTTCTTAGTAATTCTTTGCTGGCGCCTAATAAGCGCTGCACTGTGCTGAGTAAAGGGTTGAGTGCAGAGGTTTGGGGAAAGGGCTGTGGAAGGGATCATTAATATCATGTGGTACGCTGTTTTTAGTTTTTTTTCGTCATATTGGCGGCTAAGAAAATGTGGGTTAGAAAGGTTCTATTGATGTTAACTATAGCTGAAATATCAAGGTGTTGTATCAAAGGAAGGTTTTTTAGACAAAAAAAGCAAAAAAACTAACACGCTTATAACAAAATGCAGCATGCCGTTTAGAATGAAACGGCTAAAAAGGGGCGGGATATTGCCTACGGATACTCTTTATACCCTTAATCAGCTCCGGTGATAAGGTTATATCGATGGATGCGATGTTGCTTTTTAGTTGCTGCATATTGGTGGCGCCAATTAAGTTAGAGCTGACAAACGGCTGCTGATTAACAAATGCCAAGGCCATTTGGCATACGTCCAGTTGATGTTCATTGGCTAAGTCGATATACGCTGCGATTGCGGCGTCAGTTTGTGGCGCGGCGCGGTGTTCACGGCGGGCATCGAGACTTAAGCGTGAGCCCTTAGGCAGGGCACCGTTTAAGTATTTACCGCTGATCATGCCACGGCTTAATGGCGACCACGCCAATAAACCACAGTTCTCATGCAGGCTGATTTCGCTAAGGTCTGGCTCAAAGTGACGACATAATAAGGAGTATTCGTTTTGAATAGAAGCCATGCGTGGCAGCTGATGTTTGTCAGCCAGCTCTAGCCACTTGCTGGTGCCCCAGGCGGTTTCGTTTGATAGGCCGATATGGCGTATTTTGCCAGCTTGAATTAACTCGGCGCAGGTTTCAAGCACCTCGATAAAATTATTTTCTACAGCGGCTTTATCAAAATCGGGTGCGTAATCCCATAATTGACCAAAGTGGTAAGAGCCACGATTAGGCCAGTGTAATTGGTACAGGTCGATATAGTCTGTTTGCAGACGCTTTAAGCTGCTTTCTACGGCGGCAATAATATTTTTACGGTCAATAATGTTTTTGCCTTCTCGTATCCAAGACAGCCCCGGGCCGGCAATTTTCGAAGCAAGGATGACTTGATCACGATTTTTACGTGAGGCAAACCAATGGCCAATGATCGTTTCTGTGGTGCCATAGGTGTCGGCGTTAGGGGGCACGGCATACATTTCGGCGGTATCAAAAAAGTTGATGCCCTGCGTGAGCGCGTAATCCATTTGCTCAAAACCCTCGTCTTGGGTGTTTTGACGCCCCCAAGTCATCGTGCCTAAGCCAATTAGACTAATATCAAGTCCAGTTCTACCGAGTTTTCTGTATTTCATAGCGAGCCTGCTTGTTAGTGTTGGTTCATTTTGTCCACCCATGCCATGCCGATAGCGGATAAGACAAAGGTAATATGAATGATCACATACCACATGAGCTTGTCGTTTGATATTTCGTTGGCATTCATAAACTTTTGCAGTAGGTGGATCGATGAGATCGCCACAATCGAAGCGGCAACCTTTTGCTTTAACGAGCCAGAATCTAATTTACCTAACCATGACAGCTTTTCCTCACCGTCATCAATATCGATACGAGACACGAAGTTTTCGTAGCCACTTAGCATCACCATAATAATAAGCCCGCCCACTAAAGACATATCGATCAAGGACAGAATAACCAGCACCATATCGGATTCAGTCGTTGAGAAAATAATGGGGAAAAAGTGCAAGACTTCTTGAAAAAACTTAATGCCAAGTAAAACTAAAGCAAGGCTCAAGCCAAAATACAAAGGTGCTAATAGCCAGCGCGAGGCGTACAGTGCTTTTTCAAAGGTTGTTTCTAGGCGTTTCATTGTCATTTAGTGGGTCGATAAATAAAGTTAGGGTGACGGATGTCGGAATTTCGATTAGCCTATCACGAAATTATTTTAAATTGGAGAGCTTAATGAAGCGTCGTGAGTTTATTAAATCTGCGGGTTTGAGCGCAGTGGGTACAGGCCTGTTACTAAACGCAAACCAAAGTGTGGCAGCAAAGCCTGAGTTTAACTGGAAAATGGTAACGACGTGGCCTAAAAACTTTCCGGTGCTCGGTACCAACGCGAACTACCTCGCAAAAACTATACAGCAAATGAGTGGTGGCCGAATTCGCATTAAAGTGTACGGTGCTAATGAGTTAGTGCCTGCGTTTGAAGCCTTTGATGCAGTGTCGCGTGGCACAGCCCAAATGGGTCACGGTGCGGCGTATTATTGGAAGGGAAAAAGTGAAACGACGCAGTTTTTTTCCGCTATTCCGTTCGGTATGACCGGGCAAGAAGTTAACGGCTGGCTATATCATGGTGGCGGCATGGCGTTGTGGGAAGAGTTGTACGACCGATTCAATTTAGTGCCTGCGGCTACGGGTAATACCGGTGTGCAAATGGCGGGTTGGTTTCGTAATGACATTAACTCAGTGGCTGATTTAAAAGGCTTAAAAATGCGTATCCCCGGTTTAGGTGGTGAGGTGCTTAAACGGGCAGGCGGCACACCGGTTAATCTACCCGGCGGTGAGGTATTTACCTCGTTACAATCCGGCGCAATTGATGCCACCGAGTGGATTGGGCCCTATAACGATTTAGCGTTTGGCCTGTATAAAGCAGCGAAAAATTATTATTACCCCGGTTGGCATGAACCCGGATCAACCCTAGAAACCTTTATTAATAAGGACGCGTTTAATGAACTACCAGCTGATCTGCAAGCCATCGTTAAAAATGCCTGTAAAGCAGCTAATATGGATATGCTGTCAGAATTTACCGCAAAAAATAATACCGCGCTTAATACCTTGGTTAATCAACACCAAGTCCACGTTAAAGCCTTGCCCGATGACGTGCTAATAAAGCTACACGCCTTGTCCAATGAAGTCGTTCAAGAGGTGGTGGCCAAAGATGTGTTTAGCCAAAAAGTGTATGCTTCGTACAGTGACTTTCAGCAGCAAGTGATGCGTTGGTCTAATATATCCGAATACGCGTTTATGCGTGCGAGAGGCTTAGGGGCCTAACAGATAAGGTCGATAATAAAACCTATGCTGGGCTGGCTAATCTGATGCCGCGGCCTTGCTTAAACCGAATAGCGCGCGTTCTATTTTTGACAAAGCCTCATCACAAGCCGCTATCGTATGCCTTTTTTTAAGGTAGTTAGGATCGTTATACGAGATCCATACTTGGGCGTTATCATCTTGCCAAATCAGCGCCTTTTGAGGCAAGTCGATAGCAACACTTTGTTGACACGCCATCAGTGGGCTGCCGATCTTAGGGTTGCCAAATATAAGTAACTCGGTTTGGCGTAGTTCAACGCCCACCTTGGCCGCGTTATCGGCGTGCTTTATGCGTGCGAACAGGGTAATGCCTTTTTTATGGAGTAAGCGCTCCAATCGGTCAGCGGTTTCTTCTACATTAAACGTACTTAAAACATGCATTACGCCTTCCGCGGCGATTACTGGGAAGGCAATAAATCCAGCGAGTAATACGGAGATAACGACTTTTTTCATGCTATTCCTCCTTCGGCCTAATGATTAAGGTCAGGGCTTATTCGCTAACGACTACAACGTCACTTTCAAAGTGAGACGTGCAAGACAATGAATTACTGATAAAGCAGACGTCCTCGGCTTTGTGCAATAATTTTTTTGCTTTTTCCATATCGTCAGCTGATGCAATAAACAGCTTGGCTTTGGTGGTTACCTGAGTGAATTGAATCTTATGATCGACCTGATCTAAGGTGCCATTGGACTCGCACTCTATGGAAACCCAGTCGAATTTGGATGCTTTGGTAATAGCCCTGAAGGATAAGATAAGGCAATTGGCTAAAGCTGCCATTAATAGCTCTTCTGGTGACCACTGATCGCCGGGACCGCCAAATCCCACGGGTGCGGCTACTTGTAAATCGGGTAAGTGGTTTGCCTGAGCCAGTAGTTTATTATCCGGCTTGCCTGCGACGGTTACTTTATATTGATGGGGTAAAGCACTCATTGATTTAGATCCTTTAATGGTTGTTAAATTGAGGGTCGATGACTTACTGAAATAACCAAGATTTAAGCATACGTGCGACAAAATAAATAGGTCGGCCGGCTTGATTTTCGAGGCTTCCGCAAAGGCGCTTATTTGTAAATGTGTTAACGCGTTATAATGAAGAAGGGTTTAATTTAACTGTTTCATACGTCTGGTTATGATAAAGGAGTAATTATTATGAATAATTTATCTGGAAAGCACGGGTTAGTGGGGCAGACAGAAAAGCCAGACCTAAAAAGTAGGGCCTATCGACAGCTGCACGATACGCTAGGTAAAGAAGTGATCCAGACAGTGATCAATAGCTTTTATGATCGTATTAAGGAACATCCAAGTCTAGGCAGTTACTTTTCAGCGGTTAAAGACTGGGATGAGCTCAAGGCCAGAATTGGCCATTTTTGGTGGATTGACTTAGGCGGCGAGCGTTATCGTGAAGATATCTATAACCCTCATGCAGTGCACCGCTATTTAAAAATCCCGCCCATACTTATCGATGACTGGTTGCTTTTATTCTCCACAAACCTTCACGAACACCTGCCGAAGGAGCTGGCTGCTATTTGGTTTGCCCGTGCGACTAAAATGGCAGAGTGGATACGTACAGATTTACAGCAGCATAAAAAATAACTGGGCGGGCTTTTGTTAGCGATATAGCCACTCTTTCAATACCCGTGTTATTGCTGGCATCACAAGGTACGTCATCAGTAATACTTGCCCTATGACCATCACTGCAAGCTTCAATATGAAAGGCAAAACGTTTAGCCAAGGTCCAAAAATAAGGTTTATAACAACCAATAAAGAAAAAACAACCACGATTAATATCAGCGCCATTTTATGACGGTTGGGCGTGGCAGATGCAGGTATCTCAGGTAAGGTGAACCAAAACTCAAGCCCCGACACCTTTTTAATCTCGGTATCGCCTTCAATAAGGTTTTTTTCGCTTAATTCATTAAGAAATTGCTGCCTTTCGGTCGAGTCTTCCCAGGCTTTTTGTCGAGCGTAGCTACTAAAACCAACGATTAACACGTATTCACCATGGGTTTTGGACGAAGGTTTTAAAATGTGAACGCCTTGGTGGCCGGGAAAATGCGTGGCGACTTCGGAAATACGGTGTAACCAATCCTCGTATTGCGCTTCGGCCCCCGGCCGTACTTTACGAGCGATGGAAACGGTAACCGGGGTGTCGATACTGCCTGTCACGTTCAGGAAAGGCGTTGCCAAATACTCAGCTGGCTAAAGCTGTGTTGATACTTTCGTGCGGTATCGCGAATAACAAAGGGTACGTCGACAGGCTCGTTGATGAGTTTGAAATGGCCGCCCAAGTGCTCTTTAAGCCCTTCTAATGTAGAAAAGGGCTCACCATCTTTGCGGTAGCCGCCTAACCAGTTTTCTTTGGGGGTAAACTCTTCTAGCCAGGTGTAGGGCGATGCGATGGCTAAGAGGCCGCCGACATTAATTCGCTCGCGAATATCGTTAAGAAACACAGCCGGCGAGCGAAGTCGATCGATTAGGTTTATCGCTAGCACCAGGTCGTAATGATTAAATTGAGGCTTTAAATTAGTCGCATCACCCTGGAAAAACTCGATGTTTTGTTGTTGCTGATCGAGACCGAGTTGTGCCAGTTGTTGCTCGTGGTAAGACACGATATCGCCCTCTTCGGTCAGTTCGTAATTGATTTTACCTTTTTGCTGCATTTGGTGCGCGATGCGGATAAAGCGTGCAGAAAAATCAATGCCAGTGACGCTGTCGAAGTGTTGGGCGAGTTCAAACGAGGCGCGACCAACGGCGCAGCCTAAATCTAAGGCGCGAACGGTGGGTTTATCGCTTAGTTTTTCCATGCATAGTCGGACACAGTGAGCCGATAAATCTTCGACATCAAAGTAACTGGGGCCGTAGTGAAAGTGACAATATTGTGAGACGGCGGTATCGGTTTCGTACATAGCGGCAGGTTTCTCTAAAGGTTGGTTTGATTCAACATAACGGAACCCCGCGTGCTGATAAAAGTGACGTCTAAAAGCATAGCGTGCGTGCTTTGTTGCTTCGTTGCCGGTTGAAATCCAGCAACCGCCTTTAATTAGGTTGTGCTGGGTGTCAAATGTAGGGGTCGAAAAGTCATCGTATAAAGGGTGCACCTCAAAGCCATCAAAACCGCTGATGGGTGTTTCTGTCCATTGCCAGGCGTTACCGATTAAGTCATAAAATTCACCAAACGCAAAATGATCGACCGGACAGGCAGAAGCCCAGTGCTCTAAATTAATATTACCGGGTGCTTGATCCCAATCGGGTTGATCGGGAATGTCGTGTAATTGATGTAGCTGGTGCCATTGCTCTTCGCTCGGCAACCGAATTGGTTTGGCGGTTTTTTTAGCGAGCCAGTTACAAAAGGCCTTGGCCTCTAAGTAGTTGACTTCGGCGGGCCAGTTCCATGGCATTGGCTGTTCGGCTAATAAGGTGCGTAAAAAATAATCGTTGCTTTTTTTAACCCAAAACAAAGGGTGTTCGGGTTTTTTGTATTGCACCCACTTCCAGCCTTCAACGGTCCAAAACTGTTGCTGCTGATAGCCTTTGTCTTCAATAAAATCTAAAAACTCGGCGTTTGAAACTAAAAACTTGCTGGCAGAAAAAGGCTCTAATTGCACCGTTTTTTGGCCATATTCATTATCCCAACCATAGGTCGGGTGGTCTCGGTCTTTGCCTAAGTGGAGCGTGCCGCCAGTCACCTCAATGAGTTGATTGTTAGGCGCCTCACCTTGATGAGGGCACACTGGCCACGCTTTGTGTTGTTGTAAGTACTGCAGCGGCATTTGGCGAATAATTGCCGATGAGGTTTCGATATGAATGCGCTGGTGTTCGATGCCCATTAAGATGGGCCAAAAGGGGCTTTCCCATGTAACAGGCAAGTCAAGCGGCATCGATTCAATGAGTGAGTCTACCAAGGCAAACACTTTTTTTCGGTAGGCTTTAACTTCAGTCACTGAGGGCCAATCATAATTGGCTTCGTTTAAATCGTCCCAAGACATTTCATCCACACCGACGGCAAAAATCGACTCAAAACGCGGGTTGATGCGTTGTTGAATTAAGCTGGCGAGGGTTAGTTTGTTAATGAAAAAAGTCGCGGTATGACCGTAATAAAAAATAATCGGGTGGCGCAGCGCTTCCGCTCGAAGGTAAAAGGCCTGCTTATCTTGGATAACGTCGTACAGCTGTTCTTCTAACAAGAATGTTTTATGCAAGTAGTCGCGAATTTCTTGCCGTTTTTGTTCTATTGTTCCGCCGTTAAGTCGCACGGTTCGCGTGTTTTTTGGGTCGCTACTGGTTTCCCTCGCTACGGATGACATGTCGATTCCCTTTATTATTTCAATCTAGTCTATTACTGACCCAATAAAAAGCAACGTTATTACAACGTTAACTTGCTGCGTAATGATTACGATCAATTTTTATAGATCAGCTCAGGTAGCCAAGTGGCTAAACCGGGCCAAGCCGCCAAGCCGGCTAGCAAGCATAATTGGATGACGATAAAGGGTATCACACCCTTATAAATTTGGCTGGTGCGGATGCTCGCGGGGGCTACACCGCGTAAATAAAACAAGGCAAAACCAAACGGGGGTGTTAAAAACGAAGTTTGCAGGTTAAGCGCAATCATAATGCCCAACCAAACGGGGTTAACGCCCATTGCCAATAAAATAGGGGCCACTATCGGCACCACCACAAACGTAATTTCAATAAAATCAAGCACAAAGCCGAGTAAAAACATCACCAACATAACAGCTAACATGGCGCCAAAAACCCCGCCGGGCAGGTCAGTTAAAACCTCTTCTACCAACACGTCGCCGCCAAAGCCTCTAAACACTAAAGAAAACAGTGAGGCCCCGATGAGAATAAAAAACACCATGCTGGTGACTTGAGTGGTGTCGCGCGACACAGCTTTAAGCTGTTTAACCGTGAGTTGTTGTTTGGTATACGCCAGCACCATGGCGCCAATGGCGCCGACCGATGCCGCTTCGGTAGGGGTGGCGATACCGCCGACGATGGAGCCGAGCACGGCGACAATCAACAGTAAGGGGGATAATAAATTTTTGCCTAGATCGATCAGTAAATGTGTGTCGCTGTGTGTTTTTGGCAAGGCAGGGCAGGCTGACGGTTTAGCAAAGGCGATAACGGCAAGATACAGCAGGTATAAAAGAACCAATATCAGCCCCGGGATTAAGGCGCCGGCAAACAGGTCGCCAACAGAAATAGTATCGGGTGAAAAAATGCCCATATCCAGCTGGGCTTGCTGATAAGCGGCCGAAATAACATCGCCCAGCAACACCAATACAATCGACGGCGGAATAATTTGCCCGAGGGTGCCGGAGGCGCAAATGGTGCCGCAAGCCAGTGCCGGGTCATAGTTTCGTTTTAGCATGGTGGGTAATGACAGCAGACCCATGGTGACTACCGTTGCGCCAACGATACCGGTGCTAGCAGCCATTAGCATACCAACAAGAATAACTGAAAACCCTAGGCCGCCTGGGAGGGTGCCAAAGAGCTTGGACATGTTTTCCAATAAGCCCTCAGCGATTTTTGACTTTTCAAGCATCACCCCCATAAACACAAATAGGGGAACGGCTATCAAGGTGTCGTTTTCAATAAT
>DBBV01000008.1 GCA_002292375.1 Methylococcaceae bacterium UBA975
GAGACAGTTCGGTCCCTATCTGCTGTGGGCGTTTGGAGATTTGAGGGAAGCTGATCCTAGTACGAGAGGACCGGATTTGACGAACCTCTGGTGTTCCGGTTGTCACGCCAGTGGCATTGCCGGGTAGCTATGTTCGGACGGGATAAGCGCTGAAAGCATCTAAGTGCGAAGCCTCTTCCAAGATTAATTCTCACTGATTCTTTAAGAATCCTAAAGGGCCCTTGTAGACTACAAGGTTGATAGGCAAGGTGTGGAAGCGCAGTAATGTGTGAAGCTAACTTGTACTAATTGCCCGTGAGGCTTGACCATATAACACCCAAAAGGGTTGTTATAACGAATAACATTCATATGAATTCATGTACAACTTTCTAAATTATTGCAGAGATATTTCTCTGATGCCGATTTGCCTGGTGGCAATAGCGAGCGTGTACCACCCGATCCCATTCCGACCTCGGAAGTGAAACCGCTTAGCGCCGATGATAGTGTAGCAGTAGCTATGTGAAAGTAGGGAACTGCCAGGCTTTTACAATAAAAACCCGCCTTTTGGCGGGTTTTTTTTTGAGTTAGAATAATTACTTAATCAATCAGGTGTAATCTATTATGAAACATATCAAATGGTTATTAAATGTATCAGTAATACTATTAATGACGTCGTCCTGTTATGTTGTCAGCGCTCATAATGTGCCTATTAATGAGGAACCGTATCGAGGTTTGCCGTACCTCGCCACTACAACTGAAGTCCCTCCAAAAAACGTTGATAGACTGCTTATTAATGAAGTTCAACAGCTTATTTCTGCTGATGATAAACCGGTGCTGATTGATGTATATGGGGCTATTTTTAGAGAAGAGGCCTTGGATTTTGATGGTGCTTGGCAAGTTACATTACCGCGGCAAAACATACCAAATAGTATTTGGTTGCCTAATGTAGGAAAAGAAACATTAATTCCTATCGTAGAAAAATATTACCGGCAGCAATTACTTCGTTTAACTCAGGCAGATAAGACTAAAACAATTATCATTTATTGTAATGTCGACTGTTGGATGGCTTGGAATGCAGCTAAACGAGCTAATGAATGGGGTTATACCAGCGTGAAGTGGTTTCGAGAAGGTGTCGATGCTTGGATAGAAAAAGGACTAAAGCTTCAAAGCGCCGAACCTATTAATTTGCCCGTAGATGAAGAGTAATAGCGTTTGTTAAGTCTATTAAATAGGTTGGTTAACATGTGGATTACGAGCCCACATGTTAATCATTACTCCAGCTTAAAAAGAATCGCCTGGAATCCGTACCCAGCCTTCCATTAACACCCGAGCGCTTCGACTCATACTTGCTTTTGAAACCGCCCATATACCATCTGTTTGCTGAGCTTGCGCGCCTACACGTAAAGTGCCTGACGGGTGGCCAAAAATAACAGCATCACGTTCACCCCCACCAGCAGCAAGATTAACTAAAGTACCTGGAACGGCCGCAGCAGCAGCAATTGCAACAGCAGCCGTACCCATCATTGCGTGGTGTAGCTTTCCCATCGATAAGGCGCGTACGTGCAAGTCAATCTCGTCTGCCAAGATCGTTTTGTTACTCGAGCTTATATAGGTTTTTGGTTGAGTTACAAAAGCGACTTTTGGTGTGTGTTGACGTGCAGCGGCTTCAGAAATATCATCAATTAAGCCCATTTTAACGGCGCCGTGCGCACGGATTGTTTCAAACATCGCCAAAGCTTTTTCATCACCGTTTATCGCATCTTGTAACTCTGTTCCGTTATAGCCAATATCTTCTGCATTAACAAAAATGGTTGGAATGCCAGCGCTGATCATAGTGGCTTTAAGTGTACCTACGGCCGGTAGGTGTAAGTCGTCGATCAAATTTCCAGTAGGAAACATCGATTCACCTTCAGCAGATGGGTCCATGAATTCGACAACGACTTCGGCGGCAGGAAATGTGACCCCATCTAATTCAAAATCACCGGTTTCTTGTACCAGACCGTTTGTAATTGGTACGTGTGCAATAATGGTTTTAGCAATATTTGCTTGCCAAATACGCACTGTCGCAAGACCGTTATCGGGTATACGCGACGGATCAACCAGGCCACTGCTGATTGCAAAAGAGCCGACTGCTGCAGACAGGTTGCCACAGTTGCCGCTCCAATCAACAAAGGCCTTATCAATCGCAACTTGACCGAATAGGTAATCAACGTCGTGATCGGATTTACTGCTTTTAGATAAGATAACCGCTTTACTGGTGCTAGAAGTAGCCCCGCCCATGCCGTCGGTTTGTTTTCCGTAAGGGTCAGGGCTGCCAATCACGCGGAGTAATAAATTATCACGCGAAGCGCCGGGCACTTGTGCCGACTTGGGTAAGTCTTGTAGATTAAAGAAGACACCTTTGCTAGTGCCGCCACGCATATAGGTTGCGGGTATTTTAATTTGAGGTACGTGTGACATAAGCGGTTATTCCTTTAAGCTGCAGAAGTTGACTGCAAAAAATCTTGCGCAAAGCGCTGTAAAACACCACCAGCGGTGTATACAGATACCTCATCTGCGGTATCTAAACGACAAGTGACCGGTACTTTAATAGTCTCCCCAGATTTTCGATGAATTATAAGTGTCAAGGTTGTACCTGGTGTGATGTCACCAATGACATCGAAGGTTTCAGTGCCGTCGATGGCGTACGTTTTTCGATTTTCACCGGCCTTGAATTCCAGTGGAAGTACACCCATACCAACCAAGTTAGTTCTGTGAATACGTTCAAAGCCCTCAGCAACGATGGCTTCAACCCCAGCTAAGCGTACACCTTTAGCAGCCCAATCGCGTGAAGATCCTTGGCCGTAATCTGCGCCAGCAACAATAATTAACGGCTGCTTACGCGCCATATAAGTTTCAATCGCTTCCCACATACGGGTGACTTCACCTTCCGGCTCAATACGTGCTAATGAGCCTTGTTTGATGGCACCGTTTTCCTGTACCATTTCATTTAAAAGCTTAGGGTTAGCGAAGGTTGCGCGTTGAGCCGTCAAATGGTCACCTCGATGGGTTGCGTAGGAGTTGAAATCAACTTCTGGCAAGCCCATTTTAGCTAAATAAGCCCCCGCAGCACTGTCGAGCATAATCGCGTTAGACGGGGATAGATGATCCGTCGTGATATTGTCGCCTAACACGGCAAGAGGGCGCATGCCTTTCATGGTGCGCTCACCCGCTAACGCGCCTTCCCAGTAAGGTGGGCGACGGATGTAGGTGGTTTGTGGCCGCCAATCGTAGAGCGGGCTAACGTGTTCTTGTTGGGCGCTCGCTTCTGGAAACATTGGGATGTAAACCTGGCGGAACTGTTCAGGTTTGACGCTTTTCTTAACAATGGCATCAATTTCTTCATCGCTCGGCCAGATGTCTTTTAAGGTAACTGGATTACCTTGCTGGTCATGTCCAAGTATACCCTTTTCAATGTCAAAACGAATCGTGCCGGCAATGGCATAAGCAACCACTAATGGCGGTGATGCGAGAAATGCTTGTTTAGCGTACGGGTGAATGCGACCGTCAAAGTTACGGTTGCCAGATAAAACGGCTGTTGCGTATAGGTCGCGGTCAATAATTTCTTGTTGAATAACCGGATCTAATGCGCCACTCATACCGTTGCAGGTGGTGCACGCAAATCCGACGATGCCAAAGCCAAGCTGTTCTAGTTCGGATAATAAGTTGGCGTCTTCAAGGTACAGTTTGACGGTTTTAGACCCCGGTGCTAAGGATGATTTTACCCAAGGTTTGCGGGTTAAACCGAGCGCATTAGCGTTACGTGCGATAAGTCCTGCGGCAATTACATTGCGCGGGTTGCTGGTGTTGGTGCAGCTTGTGATGGCAGCGATAATAACCGCGCCATCAGGCATCAGGCCTTCTTCATTTTCAACGATACCAGAGATCCCGCGTTCTGCCAGTTCGCTGGTTGGGACGCGACGATGAGGGTTGGATGGGCCGGCGATATTACGCCCAACAGATGATAAGTCAAACGTTAGCACGCGTGGGTATTCAACATTTTTTAACGTATCTGCCCAAAGGCCCGCTTGTTTTGCATACGTTTCGACGAGCTTAACTTGGTCATCTTCGCGGCCTGTGAGTTTTAAGTAATCAATGGTCTTGTCATCGATATAAAACAGGGCGGCTGAGGCGCCAAATTCGGGCGTCATATTAGAAATAGTGGCGCGATCACCTAGGGTTAAAGCCGCAGCGCCTTCGCCGAAAAACTCAAGGTAGGATGACACCACTTTGGCGTTACGTAAAAACTCGGTTAGTGCCAGCACAATGTCGGTAGCTGTAATGCCGGGTTGGCGTATGCCGGTTAACTCAACGCCAATGATATTTGGTAATCGCATATAAGATGGGCGACCGAGCATCACCGTTTCGGCTTCAAGGCCACCAACGCCAATGGCGATTACGCCTAATGCATCAACGTGTGGGGTATGACTGTCAGTACCTACTAAGGTGTCTGGAAAAGCCACACCATCGCGAGCATGAACTACGGGCGACATTTTTTCTAGGTTGATTTGGTGCATGATGCCATTGCCGGGCTGAATGACATCGACGTTTTTGAAAGCTTTTTTTGTCCAGTTGATGAAATGGAAACGGTCGTCATTGCGGCGGTCTTCTATGGCGCGATTCTTTTCAAAGGCGTCTTTTTCGAACCCTGCGTGCTCTACTGCGAGCGAGTGATCAACAATTAATTGAGTAGGCACCACGGGGTTAACTTGAGAAGGGTCACCACCTTTTGCTGCGATAGCATCACGAAGGCCTGCTAGGTCAACCAAGGCGGTTTGGCCAAGAATGTCGTGGCAAACAACGCGAGCCGGGTACCAAGGAAAGTCTAAGTCTTGCTTACGTTCAATCAGTTGTTTAAGTGAGTCGGTTAGCAGGGCCGGGTCACAGCGACGCACTAAGTTTTCAGCGTGTACGCGTGAGGTGTACGGGAGTGTCTCGTAGGCACCGGGTTGAATTGCATCAACGGCAGCTTGTGCGTCGAAGTAGTCTAAATCAGTACCAGGAAGAGGTTTGCGGTTTTCAGTATTCATAAGATGACTCACTTAGTCTTAGTTAAAAAAGCCAGTCTTAGAAGTTTAAGACTGGCTGTGCTGGCTGATAGTACGTTGCGATCAATCTCTATCGGCAATGTTGCTCACGGGCCGGTAATCTGGGCCGATGTAATCTGCACTGGGTCGAATGATTCGGTTGTTGGCACGCTGTTCCATGATGTGCGCGGTCCAGCCAGTGACTCGGGACATAACGAATATGGGAGTAAACAATTTGGTTGGAATGCCCATAAAGTGATAAGCCGACGCGTGGAAGAAGTCAGCATTACAGAATAATTTCTTTTCACGCCACATGACTTCTTCACAACGAACTGAAACAGGGTAAAGGGTTGTGTCGCCGACATCGGCCGCTAATTTTTCAGACCACTTTTTGATGATCGCATTACGTGGATCAGAGGTGGTATAAACCGCGTGACCAAAGCCCATGATCTTTTCTTTACGGCTTAGCATAGCCATCATTTCAGCTTCGGCTTGTTCTGCTGAGCTCCAGTTTTCAATCATTGCCATGGCTGCTTCATTCGCGCCGCCGTGTAATGGCCCACGTAAGGTGCCGATAGCAGCGGTAACGCAGGAGTGAATATCAGACAAGGTCGACGCGCAAACACGGCCAGCAAAAGTAGATGCGTTAAACTCGTGTTCTGCATACAGAATAAGCGATACATTCATCACTTGCTCGTGTAACTGGTTAGGCTTTTCACCGCGCAACATGTGTAAAAAATGCGCGCCGACTGAGTTATCGTCAGTCTCGGTATCAATGCGCACACCATCGTGTGAGAAGCGATACCAGTAGCAAATAATTGACGGGAAGACGGCGATCATACGATCGATTTTGTCTAGTTGCTCTGAAAAATCTTTCTCTTCTTCTAGGTTCCCTAGCATCGAACAGCCTGTGCGGATGACATCCATAGGGTGAGCATCGGCAGGAATATTTTCAAGCACAGTCTTTAACGCAGCAGGTAAGCCGCGCAAGGTTTTTAATTTAGCGACATAACTGTCTAATTCGGATTGATTGGGTAATTTGCCATAGGCGAGGAGGAAGGCGACCTCTTCAAACGTCGCGTTATCGGCTAGATCTGACATATCATAGCCACGGTAGGTTAAGCCAGTGCCAGATTTACCGACGGTACATAAAGCGGTCTCACCTGCAGACTGCCCTCTAAGGCCTGCGCCGCCAACTTTCTTTTCAGCCATTACGATTTCTCCTTGGAAAATAATGCGTCTAGTTTTTGCTCGTATTCGTGGTAACCCAATACATCATACAACTCCATACGTGTTTGCATGGTGTCTACGACGTTAACTTGGGTGCCTTCTTTTCGAATGGTTTCGTATACGTGTAAAGCCGCTTTGCTCATCGCGCGGAACGCAGATAACGGATACAAGACCATGCTCGCGCCAGCCTCACCAAGTTCTGTGGTCGTGAAGTAAGGTGTTTGGCCAAATTCTGTAATATTGGCTAGAACAGGTACGTTCACCGCAGCGGTAAAGGCACGATAGTCGTCTAATTCGTACACTGCTTCGGCAAAAATCATATCGGCGCCGGCTTCAACGTAGGCGCAGGCCCTGTCGATAGCCGCTTGTTGGCCTTCGCTATTATACGCATCGGTACGCGCCATCAATACAAAGTCAGAATCTGTTTTAGCGTCGGCCGCAGCTTTTACGCGATCGCACATTTCTTCTTTGCTAACGAGTTCTTTATTAGGACGGTGACCACAACGTTTGGCAGCAACTTGGTCTTCGATATGAACCGCGGCAACACCAGCACGCTCAAACTCTTTGATTGTGCGCGCGATACTAAAGGCACTGCCCCAGCCGGTATCAATATCGACCAGCAAAGGAACGTCGGTTGCAGCCGTAATACGGCTGGCGTCTGTTAGCACGTCATTCAGCGTGGTGACACCTAGGTCGGGTAAGCCAAAAGAGGTGTTTGCAACGCCACCACCAGAAAGGTAGATGGCTCTGTAGCCGGTTTTTTCTGCCAATAAGGCGCTGTAGGCATTAATGGTGCCCATAATTTGTAACGGTTTTTCTTCTGCCATTGCTTCGCGAAAGCGTAAGCCAGCTGATTTTTGCTTATTCATTTAGGGTAAAGCTCCTCAATAAATTGTCGTTTTAAGCGCTTTTTGGGTAACCAAGTGCTTTAAGGTTTTCGGTAATTTCATCTAAGGTGCTCATGTCATCAATGGTCGCGGGTACTTTATATGCAACGCCATCGGCGATACTGCGCATAGTGGCGCGAAGAATTTTACCTGAGCGCGTTTTTGGTAAACGCTTAACAATGGTCGCGAGCTTAAATGCTGCAACGGGGCCAATCTTTTCACGCATTAAGGCAATCAATTCTTTAACGACGTCATCGGCATCGCGGTTGGCGCCCGATTGAAGTACGGCAAAGCCCATGGGCGCTTGGCCTTTTAGTTTGTCGGCAACACCAATAACGGCGCATTCGGCAACATCTGGGTGGGCTGCAATGACTTCTTCCATTGCACCGGTCGATAAGCGATGCCCCGCTACATTGATGACATCATCGGTACGGCCCATAATGTAGACGTAGCCGTCTTCGTCTACATAGCCGGCATCACCGGTTTCATAATAACCCGGGAACGTCTCTAAGTAAGAACTAAAAAAGCGCTCGTCATTTTGCCAAAGTGTGGGGAATGTGCCGGGGGGTAAGGGTAGCTTGATCGCAATAGCGCCCATTTGACCCGCTGCGACGGGTTGTCCGCTATCGTCTAAAAACTGTACATCGTATCCTGGTACGGGTTTGGTCGGTGAGCCGGGTTTAACGGGAAACACTTCAAGGCCCAAGCAATTTGCCGCTATTGACCAGCCTGTTTCGGTTTGCCACCAGTGATCCACGACGGGAACCTGCAACTTATCTTGCGCCCAATATAAGGTGTCTGGGTCGCAGCGCTCGCCTGCTAAGAACAACGCGCGCATGTTTGACATGTCATATTTTTTTATATGATCGCAATCAGGGTCTTCTTTTCTGATTGCTCTAAGGGCTGTTGGTGCAGTAAATAGCGAGACAACCTTATGCTCTGATATCACGCGCCAAAAAGCGCCGGGGTCGGGCGTGCCGACGGGCTTGCCCTCATAAATGAGTGTGGTGGAGCCGTTCAGTAAGGGGCCATAGCAGATATACGAATGACCAACTACCCAGCCAATATCAGAGGCTGCCCAGAATACTTCGCCGGGTTGGATATTGTAGAGATACTTCATGGTCCACATCATGGCCACAGCATGGCCACCGTTGTCGCGTACGACACCCTTGGGTTGACCTGTGGTGCCTGAGGTATAAAGAATGTAGAGCGGGTCGGTCGCTGCCACGGAAACGCAGTCCACCGCGTTCGCGCTCGCAACTGCAGTTGCCCAGTCGATATCACGACCCTCTTGCATGGTGGCCGTTGCTTGAGGACGTTGTAACACTATAGTGTTGCTTGGCTTATGATCAGACAGATCAATTGCCTCGTCGACTAGGGGCTTGTATTCAATAATGCGACTGGCTTCTAGGCCACAGGAAGCGGCCAATATGACCTTGGGTTTGGCGTCATCTATACGGGTCGATAGTTCGTTAGCGGCAAAGCCGCCAAAAACAACGGAATGAACGGCGCCAATTCTTGCGCAAGCTAACATCGCGATGACGCCTTCGGGAATCATCGGCATATAAATAAGCACGCGATCACCTTTGACTACGTCAAGATTAGACAGCACCCCCGCTAGGCGAGCAACTTCGTCAAGTAGTTGTTGGTAGCTATAGGTTATTTGTGTTTGGCTAACAGGGCTGTCGTAAATTAATGCGGCTTGCTCTGCGCGGCCTTCGTTAACGTGCCGATCGACGGCGTTGTAGCAAGTGTTAAGCTGGGCGCCAGAAAACCAACGATAATAAGGCGCTTTTGTGCTATCTAATACACAGTCCCAAGGTTTGTCCCAAACAATGCTTGAAGCGGCATCAGCCCAGAAGTCTTCTGGAGAGACCAAGGATTGTTTGTAGTTGTTTGAGTATAGGCCCATGTTCGTTTTTTTGACTGAATCTTAATCTAGATTCTCGCGTGACTCACACCGTAAGAAGCCGACCAATTTATCATTTTTAAGCGTTTTTTTCAAGCCAAACCCTCAGTCCCTGGACAATGATGCCTATATCTAAGGAGAGGATTTTAATGATCTCAGCTTTGGTGAGACGGCAACCGGAGGTGACAACTTCTTCAACTAAATAGTGTTCAATTTTTTCATACAGCATCGTGTCGGAAGTTGATTGTTGACTGAGCTGAGCAAATAAACGGATTCTTTTACGTAAATCATTGGCGAGAGACTCTAAATTGCCGACTTGGTTGTAGTGAGTTAAGTAAGCGCGATCGCAACCCGTTGCCATCAGTTTGTCTATCGAGTCTAACCAATCGCTGGGGTTAAAGTCGACGGGGGATGTCGGTGGAAAAACAAAAGCGTGCTGATTAACGGTTAACTCAGGGTAGGCAGCGCCAAAGGTATCGCCGGTGAACATGCCATTGCTTGTTTTGTCGATAATACAAAAGTGATGTTTAGCATGGCCAGGGGTGTGTAAAAACTCGAGTTCCCTACTTTGAAAGCTAATCTTTTGGTGATCTGCAGCAGCAACGACGCGTTGTTCGTCGACGCCAATCAATTCGCCGTAATGCCGTTTAAATTCAACGTCCCCATAAACCGCCGTTGCACCTGCCTGTAATCGACTGGGGTCAACCATATGGCGCGCCCCTCGTGGGTGAATGATGAGCTGAGCATTGGGGGCATGTTGCATAAGCAGTCCCGCACCGCCGGCGTGATCAAGGTGAACATGGGTAGGGATAACGTAATCGATGTTGCCTGGTGGGATGCCTTTTTGTTCTAGCACTGCCAGCAGTAAGGGCACGGTATGATTGGTGCCGACGTCAATAAAAGCGGCGTGGCCGTTTTGCTCAATCAAGTAACAGCTGGCTAAGCCAGGCCGTACGTATTGTGCGTCGATACAAGTGATGCCATGGCCAAGGGAATGTTGTATTAAATTCTGCATATAGGGTTAGTACAAGTGATGTTAGAGGGTATTAATAGTAAAGCTAAAGAGTAAAAATTCAAATGCCTATTCGATTTTAGAGTGGGGTGAACGCTGGTTTTTGTTATTATGGTAAACGTTTTAAGTAAAAAATTATTGGAGATAACATGGCAACGTATAAAGCCCCTGTTCGTGATATGGCGTTTGTATTGAATGAAATAATTAATGTTGAGTCATTAACGTCGATTGAAAAATTTGCAGATGCAACGCCCGATATCGTTAACGGTGTATTAGAGGAAGCGGCGAAGCAAATTGATAACACTATCGCGGTGTTGAATGAATCGGGTGATGCTGAAGGTGCACAATTAACGAATGGTGAGGTGACTACACCCGCTGGTTTTAAAGAAGCCTATGCCGCGTATGCTGAAAGTGGTTGGACTGGGCTGGATAAAGATGTTGAGTTTGACGGCCAAGGCTTGCCTTATGTGCTGGCTACAGCGGTAACGGACATGCTGTCAGGTGCAAATGCGGCGTTTTCTCTGTACCCGGGTTTAAGCAACGGCGCCTATGAAGCGCTAAAAGCACATGGTACCCAAGCGCAAAAAGAAACCTATATGACACACCTGAGTCGAGGCGACTGGAGTGGCACTATGTGTTTGACCGAACCAGGGGCCGGTAGTGACCTTGGGCAGGTTAGAACTAAGGCGTTTCCCCAAGAGGATGGCAGTTATTTAATCGACGGTAACAAAATATTTATTACCGCTGGAGAGCATGACCTAACGGACAATATTTTACATCTCGTATTGGCTAGAACGCCTGATGCACCAGAAGGCGTGCGCGGTATTAGCATGTTTATCGTGCCAAAGTTTTTGGTTAATGCAGACGGATCATTGGGTGAACGAAATCCAATAGTTTGCGCTAGCCTAGAAGAAAAAATGGGCATTCACGGCTCCTGCACCTGTGTGTTGAACTTTAATGAAGCGAAAGGTTACCTTGTCGGTGAGTTGAATAAAGGCCTGCAAAATATGTTTGTCATGATGAACGCCGCTCGCTTAATGGTTGGTTTGCAAGGCTTGGGTGTTGCAGAAAGAGCAACGCAAAACGCGATCACTTATGCTAAAGAGCGCAAGCAAGGTCGTCCCTTAACGCGTAAAGCCGAATCGTCATTTGATAGCGATACCATTATCGTGCACCCTGATGTGCGGCGTATGTTATTGACCATGAAGGCCTTAACCGAAGGTTGTCGAATGATGGCTTACGATACCGCAAAATACGTCGACTTATCAGAAAACCACCCAGATGAGACGGTGCGTTCAAAGGCTAAAGAACGGGTAGATTTAATGACGCCTATCTGTAAGGCGTTTACCACGGATGTCGGTGTAGAAGTAAGTAGTTTGGGTGTGCAAGTATACGGTGGGCATGGCTATATTCGAGAAAATGGCATGGAGCAAAACTTGCGCGATAGTAAAATATTCTGCATTTACGAAGGGACTAATGGCATTCAAGCGCTGGACTTAGTTGGCCGTAAGCTCTCGATGGGTGGGGGGCAGTTACCCAAAGACTTTTTTGCTGAAATCAACGATGAATTGGAGTCGGCGACGGATGAGTTGAGCTTTATTTGTGAGCCTTTGCTTGACGCCTTAAATGACTTACAAAAAGCAACCGATTGGTTGGTCGAGTCGAAACAACATAATCCGAATGATTCCGCCTCGGCGGCAGTTGATTATTTGCAACTGTTCGGCTGGGTCAGTTTGGGTTACTACTGGTTACGAGCAGCTAAGGTGGCGTCAAAGCATGATGCGGTGTTTTATCAAGCCAAGTTAGTTACGGCAAAATTCTTTGCTACAAAACTATTGCCGCGGGCTCAAGGCTTATTGCCTGTTGTGATGTCCGGTAGTGGTTGCGTTATGGACCCAACAGAAGAGATGATTTTATAGCGCGTTTGAGGGCATAAAAGCGCTGCTTTCGAGCGGCTTTTTTGTATATGTTTAGGATGTCTTGAGCGTATTATTACGTTTAAAAATAATTACAAATAATAAGGTTAAACGGTATGAACTTATTCGAAATGTCGCTGGATAAAAACCCAGCAAACTACGTCACGCTGTCCCCGCTGACCTTTATTAAGCGAGCAGCCGATGTTTATCCTAATAAGTTGGCATGTGTACACGGCGAGCAAAAAATCACCTGGGCGCAAACCTATCGACGCTGTGTGAGATTAGCTGATGCGCTATCGAAGCGCGGTATTGGTCGGGGGGATACAGTATCTGCAATGTTACCCAATATTCCAGCGATGTTTGAATTACACTTTGCAGTACCCATGCTCGGTGCGGTGCTACATTCAATTAACACGCGGCTAGATGCCAAGTCGGTTGCTTTTCAGTTAGATCATTCAGAAAGCAAGGCGGTTTTTATAGACAGTGAATTTGCTGACACGATGGCAATGGCCTTAAAAGAGGCGCAGGTTTCACCTTTTGTGGTGGATGTTGAAGACGCAACGTATTTGTCAAATAAACCTATTGGTGAAGAAACGTACGAATCATTTATAACGCAAGGACAGGATACGTTTCAGTGGGCCTTGCCGGAGGATGAATGGGAATCGATCACGTTAAACTATACGTCGGGAACGACGGGTAATCCAAAAGGTGTGGTGTACCACCACCGAGGTGCCTATTTAAATGCCATTAGCAATGTTATTACTTGGGACATGGGTAACCACCCAGTGTACCTTTGGACCTTGCCGATGTTTCACTGTAATGGTTGGTGCTTTCCGTGGAGCATAGCGGCATCGGCAGGAACCAATATTTGCTTGCGTAGCGTACTACCTAAAACCATTTTTAATTTAATTAAAACTGAAGGGGTGGATCACTTTTGCGGCGCACCGACTGTTTTAACAATGTTGATTAACACCCCAGACAAACACAAACAGGGTGTTGGTCAAGGTGTGAAGGTAATGACCGCCGGTGCGGCTCCGCCAGCAGCGGTCATACAAAGTATGCAGCAAATGGGTTTTAGCGTCACCCATGTCTACGGTTTAACGGAAACCTATGGCCCGTGCACGGTGTGTGCTTGGCACGATGAATGGAACGAGTTGCCTGTGGATGAGCAAGGTCAATTGAGGGCTCGTCAAGGGGTGCGCAGCGCCATGCTCGAAGACCTGATGGTAGCGGACCCTAAAACGTTAGAGCCCATGCCAAAAGACGGGGTAAGCCTGGGCGAAGTGTTTATGCGCGGCAATAATGTAATGAAAGGTTATTTAAAAAACCCGAATGCGACAGAAGAAGCATTTGATGGTGGTTGGTTTCACTCAGGGGACCTGGCGGTTTGGCACCCTGATGGTTACATTGACATTAAAGATCGCTCAAAGGACATTATTATTTCAGGCGGCGAAAACATTTCAACTCTGGAAGTGGAGTCGGTTTTGTATCGACACGCTGCCGTGATGGAAGCAGCTGTTGTGGCTAAAAATGATGAAGTATGGGGTGAAAAGCCTTGCGCTTTTGTCACCTTAAAAGAAGGCGCGCAAGCCACAGAAAAAGAGATTATAGCCTTTTGCCGTGAAAATTTAGCGCATTACAAAGTACCCAAATTGGTTGTATTTGGTGGCTTACCAAAGACGTCGACTGGAAAAATTCAAAAATTTATTTTAAGAGAAACGGCAAACGAAATCTAGAAGCAAGGCTATTCTAGGGGCGATCGCCACATAAATAGCTACATTCATCGGCGGTTAAGGTTTGCTCATATAGACTGCCAAGCGGTAGACTTAGCTTACCTATGGCAGATTGAATAATCGATGATGGCTGAGATACTACTCTTTAAAAAGAAAAAACTGTCCGAAAAGCACAAAGGGAATACGTTATGTAGAAATGGTCACCACCATTGGTTGATCGACAAGCAGCAGGTTTTTGATGTTAAGTTAGGTCGTTTGGTAACAGTTAGTCGCTGTAAACGCTGTAGAATCAAAAAAAACCAGCTTAAATAAGGGCTTGCCGCATTAATATCTTGGTTGACCTTTGTGAATTTAGGGTTAAAATCCGCAAGTAAGGATAAAATAATTAACAATTTTAACGGAGCATTACAATGAAATTAATTAAAAACATGGCGGCAATTGCAGCAGCAGCTTTTTTGGTCACAGGCTGTGCTAGCGTAGAAACCGAAGATTGGAAGAGTTGTGCTATTACAGGCGCGGCAATAGGCGGTGTGGTTGGCGTTTTTGAAGACGGCGATAAAGATGCGCGTGATGGTGCTCTTGGCGCTTTAGGCGGTGCGATCATTGGTGGAACTATCTGTGCGTTAATGGCGGATGAAAAAGTAACTGCCCCAGTTCCAGAAAAAGACAGCGATGGTGATGGCGTTGTAGATAGTTTGGACCAGTGTCCAAATACGCCAGCTGGCGCAAAAGTAGACAGCAAAGGTTGTCCGTTAGATAGCGATGGTGACGGCGTTCCTGACTATAAAGACGAGTGCCCAAATTCAGCACCAGGTGCTAAAGTTAATGAATTAGGTTGTGCTAAACCATTAGTGCTTAAAGGCGTTAACTTCCATTTTGATTCAGCCGTATTGACGGAAGAAGCAAAAGCTATCTTGATTCCGGTTGCTGATAATCATAAAAAATATCATGCAGACGTGAATTTGCTGATCGGTGGACACACTGATTCACAAGGCCCAGCCGAGTATAATTTAGGCTTGTCTCAACGTCGTGCTTCAGCAGTGCGTACATTTATGATCGCTCAAGGTTGTGATGCGAGCAAATTAACAGCTGTAGGCTACGGTGAAGAAAAAGCAATCGCCGATAATGCAACAAAAGCAGGACGTGCCCAGAACCGTCGTGTTGAGTTAAGCGTTAAGTAAATTCGCCTTGCAAGAATAAAAAAACGGAGCTTAGGCTCCGTTTTTTTATGCCTGAAAAAATCGAGTATGATTTTTAAAAGGTTTACCAGTATTACACAGAGTGCTTTTGTTGACGTTTTATGTGTTTAGGATAAAATCAAAGAGTATGGATCGAATTTAGCGACTATTTAAATGGAGAGACAAATGAAAATGTATAAAAAGTGTACGGCAATAATGGCAGCGGTTGTGTTATCAACGGGGTGTGCCACGGTTGAAACAGAAAGTTGGCAAAACTGTGCGATTGCAGGGGCTTTGTTAGGTGGCGCTGCAGGTGCTTTTGTTGAAGCATCAGGTGAAGCGGCCGTAGGTGCTGTAACAGGTGGAGCAATAGGCGGACTGATCTGCGGTAATAGCGCTGAGCCAGCAGCAGTAGCACCACCAGCACCGGATAGTGACAACGATGGTGTCGCCGATACGCATGATGCCTGCCCAGACACACCTACGGGGACAACTGTAGATAGCAAAGGATGCACCCTAGACGGTGATGCTGATGGTGTTGTCGACGATAAAGACCAATGTCCAAATTCAGCACCAGGGGCAAAAGTTAATGAATTAGGCTGTGTTAATCCGTTGGTTTTAAAAGGCGTCAACTTCCATTTAAATTCAGCAGAACTGACCGAGCAAGCAAAGTCGATCTTAGGGCCTATTGCGGATGATTATCGTGATAATCACGGCGATCTTAATTTGCTTATCGGGGGGCATACCGATTCTCAAGGCACCAATGCTTATAATATGGACTTGTCACAGCGACGTGCAGAAAGTGTTCGGCGCTTCATGGTGGCTAAAGGCTGCGACGCAAATAAATTAACCGCGGTGGGCTACGGGGAAGAAAAACCCATAGCCGATAATGGCAGTAAAGAAGGCCGTGCTAAAAACCGTCGCGTGGAAATCAGCGTGAAATAATTGCTGTTGCTGTTTTTAGTGAAAACGGGGCTAAGGCCCCGTTTTTTTATGAGGGCCTTAGTGACGATGGAGTCTGTAGCGACAGAGTGAGTTTGTTAATAACCGGTGTGGCACTGGACGTTTAGTTTTTAGGTACGTTCCATTGATTTGCCGTGCCAGCAGAGCTTTCGCTTAAAAAGTATTGGCCATCTTTAGCAAAACTTAATGCAATGATGGCGGCTGTTTTGGGGCGCCATAGCAGGTGCTTTTTTACTGACCAAGTGTGTAGAAGTTGGCCGCTTTTGACATCCCATAAATCGATGCGTTGATTGGGTCTTCCCGTAAGTAGGCTGTTGCCATCAGGAGAAAAGGTGCCTGCTGTAACCGTCATATACCTCATCGGCAGTTCACTGAGTTGATCACCTGTTTGGGTATCCCACAAGCGTGTTTTGCCTAAAGAAGCGTTGCTCATGGCGTATTTACCATCCTCAGACAAAGCTACCTTATAAATCTTAAAGCTATGGGTCCATTGTTGAGCTAGCTCACCTGTCTTTAAGGACCACAATTTAGCCTGATGGTCGTTGCCGCCCGTGAGGGCGAATTGCCCATTGTTTGAGAGAGCAACACTGTTTACAACACCCGCGTGGTTAAATGTATGGATAATCTTGCCGTGATATAAGTCAAAGTAATAGGCTTGGTTATCCTCCATGGCAATTAAGGCCCGCTTGCCATCAAATGAGATAGCTAAGTCAGTGATGTTGGGGAAATCCCACAGGCCAATAATTTTGCCGTTATTGATTTGCCACAAGGCGAGCGAGTTTTTCTCAGCAGTGATAGCAAATTTCTTATCTGCTGAAATAGCGGTGGCGATAATGCCGTCGTTGACATCGGTATGTTGCCATTGATGGAGTGTTTTATTTGATAGGGTGTTAATCAGTTTGGCTGGCCCTTCGGTTGAAGCAACCAGGGCTAAACTGGCGTCATTAGAAAGGCTAGCAGTAAAAAGGCCTTGCTCGCTATGCGTCCAAGTTTTATTGGGTACACTTTCAGATTGGCAAGCGGCAAGCGTAACGATAAGGCATATAAAAAAAAGGCGTGTAATTAAAAAATTCATTTTCCAATAGTAGTCGTTTTTTTAAAAAAACGTTTTAATTTAACCACTAATAAAGAGAAAAACCCTGTTTTTTCCGGTTCAGGCGCAGCTTGCTGCTTGAGATCGAGTGGGGCGCCTTGGATAAAACTAGTCACTAAGGTGTTAAATGCTAGAGGGTCTTCTAGTTGTGGCGCGTGACCAATACGCTTGAATAGGGATAAACGACAATTTGGAATGAGCTGTTGCATGTTCTCTAACGAGCGCAAGGGCACGATGGGGTCGAGGAGACCATACGCAATTAAAACAGGAAAGTTGAAGCGACTGAGTAGATGGGTGCCTGACCAGTCTTTAAGTGATTGCAAAAAGCCGTTAAGGGCTTTAATGTCCATACTCATTGCATCGTCTAAGAGTCGTTGAAAGCTATCGGTTTTATCATTAATAGCGGGCATGGATTTTTTTAAATTATGCGCGAGGGTTTTTCTTTTTAAACCGACAAGGTCTAAAAAGTTAAAAACATTGCCGGCCGAGAAAAATGACGTGGCCGACGGTGTTTTGTCCAATATTTTTAATCCTTCGGCTGGCGAGGGAGCCACTAGGGTTAAAGTGGTGATACGTTTTGGGTGATCACCAGCAAACTGTTGAGCCACTGCACCACCCAAAGAGTGGGCTACCAAATGAAATTTTTCAAGTTGTAGGGCATTGACGAATTCAAGTAAATCGTCACTTAACGTTTGGATATTGTATCCTGCGTCAGTTACTTGACTAGAACCGCAGCCTCTAAAATCAGGTGCGTAGGCTTTATAGCCTTTAGCCAGTTGTTGCAAAAAGGGCTCCCAGTAGTGCCAACTGGCAAAATTACCGTGTAGCAAAACAATCGGGATGTCACCGTTTATTTGTTGCTCATAATGTATCTTGAGTTGTTTGGTTTGAATAAAAGGCATGGTTATTCTTGTGACCAGTTAAGTTTTTTATGTAGCGTAACCACTGAGCCGATGATGATCAAAGTGGGTGGTTTGGGTTTAAGCTCATCCACTTTATCGGCGATATGATGTAAGTCGGAAATGATGACTAGATGTTCGGCGGTGGTGCCTTTTTGAACCAAGGCGACCGGCGTACTTGCGGCTAAGCCTCGTTCGATGAGTTTTTCGCTGATTTGGCGTAAGCCAATAAGGCCCATATAAATAACGATGGTCTGGTTGGGTTTTGCCAGCTGTTCCCAGTCTAAATTAACGGTGTTATCTTTTAGGTGTCCGGTGACAAACAAACACGACTGGGCGTGATCCCTATGCGTTAATGGGATACCTGAGTAACTGGCGCAACCTGATGCCGCAGTAATGCCGGGCACTACTTCGAAGGCAATGTTTTCATCAACCAGGGTCTCGATTTCTTCACCGCCGCGACCAAACATAAAGGGATCGCCACCCTTTAGTCGCACCACACGTTTTCCTTGTTTAGCGAGATTAATGAGTAACGCGTTAATGCCCTCTTGCGATACGGCGTGATCACTGCGCTGTTTGCCGACATAAACTCGTTCGGCATCGCGACGGGCAAGGTTTAAAACTTCGGGCGAAACCAATCTGTCGTAGACAATAATGTCAGCGAGCTGCAGAATTCGTAAAGCCTTTAAGGTCAGTAACTCTGGATCACCAGGCCCACCGCCAACTAAGTAAACCTTTCCATTTGCTTTTACGTCGTCGGTTTGCGCTAGTAAATTGAGTAATGCTTTTTCGGCCTTTTTATGCAGCCCTTGATAGCACATATCGGCGATGGGGCCACTAAAGATGCGCTCCCAAAAAATTCTGCGCTGCGCTACGTTGGTAAAATGCTCTTTTACCGTTTGTCGAAACTTAACGGACAGTTCAGCTAAATTACCTAAGGTGTGTGGTAATAATGTTTCCAGTTTGGCGCGTAAAGTTCGAGAGAGTACGGGGGCTGATCCGCCGCTTGAAACAGCAATAATCATGGGGGATCGATCAACAATGGCCGGAAAAATAAAGCTGCATAAGGCAGGTTGGTCAACAACATTAACAGGGATATGCTGGCTTTTAGCCTCGTTGGACACTTGGTTATTGGTAGTCGGATTATTGGTAGCGCAAATGACTAAGCCAAAACCCTGAGTATCGCCGGCTGTATAGCGACGCTTATGGTGTTTAATTTTTCCGTCAACGAGCAGCAGTGAAAGTTCGTCGTTTAGATCAGGGGAGATAATGGTGACAAGTGCTTTTGCGTCTAACAATAAGCGAACTTTGCGCGTAGCCACCGAACCACCGCCGATAACTAAACACGGTGTTTCGCTGAGCGCGTGAAAAAGGGGTAGATAGTCCATAGCTTATGATAACTCAGAATGTCTGAAACAAGTGGTGAGGTGGTCATTTACGAGCCCCGTTGCTTGCATTAAGGCATAGCATATTGTGGGGCCTACGAAGCTAAAGCCGCTTTTTTTTAAAGCCTTACTCAAGGCTTGTGAAAGAGCAGTTACGCTTGGTATTTGATCGGCTGTCTGCCAACAGTTGATGATGGGCGTGTGATCAACAAAGGACCACAAGTATTGAGAAAAAGAGCCATGCGCCTGCTGTGTTTGTAGAAACGCTTGGGCATTTTTAACACTGGCCAAGATTTTTAGTCTATTGCGAATTAAGGCCGGGTTGCTTAATAACTCGTGGACTTTTTGCTCTGAATAAGTGGCCACCAATTGTGGATCGAAATGATCATAGGCTTTGCGGTAAGCCTCTCGACGTTGTAGCACGGTAGACCAGCTTAAGCCGGCTTGAACGCCTTCTAGAATAAGGAACTCAAAGAGTTGTTGTTCGTCTTTTAATGGCACGCCCCATTCGCGGTCATGGTACAAGATGTCGAGCGGTTTTTTTGCCCAAGCACAGCGGGTTAATTGGTCGCTCACGTGCGTAAACTAATGATGGGCCAATGTTGGGTGTTGGCATGTTGGGTTAGCTTGTCATCGGGGTCAACGGCCACAGGGTGGGCGACTTTTTCAAGCAATGGAATGTCGTTGTGTGAGTCGCTATAAAACGTACTACCTTTTAGATCAAGGTTGTTGTCATCTAGCCATTGCGCCAGCCGAATTACCTTGCCCTGTTGGTAGCAAGGTTCATTAATAAAACGCCCCGTATAGCGACCGTTTATAAGCTCCGGTTCGCTGGCTAGCATATGCGGAATGCCGAAGAGTTTAACGATCGGTTCGGTTACAAAACGATTGGTTGCAGTAATGACCAATAAAGTGTCGCCGTTGCTGCGGTGTTTTTCAACTAAAGTGACAGCCGCGGGAAGTACTAGGGGACGTATTTTTTCATTAATAAATACCTCCCGCCATTGTAATAATTGCTCAAGCGGATGTTCGGCGAGAAACGATAAAGCAAAAGTTAGATACTCATTAATATTTAATTCGCCACGGCAATAATCGTCATAAAACTGGGTGTTAATGCGGGCGTAATGCGCACTGTCGACAAGTTTTTTTTCGACTAAAAACTGCCCCCAAAGGTGGTCACTGTCATCACAAATTAAGGTGTTATCTAAATCAAAAATCGCTAAACTCATAGGCCTGCTTTGTCGTGTTAATGTTGAGTTATTTGGTGTTGTAAGACCGCAGTAAATTGGGTTAAAGGCAAACTGTGATTGGGGTCTAATAAAGACAAGTCTGACATAATTTCGCTGGATACCCAATCATTTTATAAAGAAGGTCGCTTTGGCTTAAAACGTCGTTATAATGCGGTGTATTGAATTTTAGTTGATTGAATAAATTATGATTGACGAGGATGGCTATCGACGTAATGTCGGGATCATTTTATGTAACCAACAGAATAAGTTGTTTTGGGCAAGGCGCGCCAATCAAACGGGCTGGCAATTTCCGCAAGGTGGTATGGATGAAGGTGAAACACCCGAACAAGCTATGTACCGTGAGCTGTACGAAGAAATTGGTTTAACCTCAAAGTCTGTAGAGGTGATAGGACGCACGGGTGAGTGGGTCTATTACGATTTACCTAAACGCTTTATACGCAGTAATAGCTTTCCTATTTGTAAGGGGCAAAAACAGATTTGGTTTTTACTGCGCTTGTTGGACGATGAGCAGAAAATTTGTTTTGAAACGACCGAAAAGCCAGAGTTTGACCGTTGGCGTTGGGCAGAGTATTGGGAGCCAGCTTTTGATGTGGTGTATTTTAAACGCAATGTTTACCTAAGTGCATTGACTGAAATGTGGTCGCACTTGTTTCCTGGGATCACGCCTAATTTGCACAAAAAATAAGGCTAAGTCTAATAGCCTGCAGAATTTTTATCCAAATTAACGGGTGATTCTTGCAGCCGGATTATATCCGTTTTAATAGCGCCATTGCTGCTTAAGCGCAACCAACGAAAGCCGGGTGGGATAGTGTCTATCGCAAAATTCTTGCTTAACGGTTTAAATTGAAAGCAAGTAGACGGCACGCCGTAAACCGGCTTATCAGCAATCTGGCTTTCAAATGCTTGGTGTATATGCCCATGTATGACCCCGCGTATTTTAGGGTAATCACTTAATAAGTTGACCAATCTATCAGGGTTTCTGACCGCCATTGTGTCTAACCAAGGACTGTTGATCGTTTGTAGCTGATGATGCAAACAGATGAGGACGTTTTTTGTTGGGTGGCGTTTAATTTCACGCTCTAATGCAGTGACTTCGGCGTCATCTAGGCTTCCCCCTTCTTCACCGGGTGTTTCAGAATTAAGAAAGGCAAATAACCAAGGGCCATGGTGTAAAAACGGTTGATATGAAACGGAGGGGTGATTAAATAGGTCGGCTAATTTGTCGGGGGTGTCATGGTTTCCCGGTAATAAGTAGCAAGGAATATTAAGTGCTTTAAGGTGTTCGTTTAAACGTTCATATGACGCGTCTGAACCATCCTGGCTGAGGTCACCGGTTAAGAAAATCAAGTCGGGCGGCCAGCAATGGTCTTTGGCGAGTTGTAACACAGATAAAAAGCTTTGCTCGGTATTAACGCCGACCAATTGTTTATCGATAGTGTCAAATAAATGCATGTCTGATATCTGTAGTAATTTGATATCAGTCTGATTATCTAAGTTATCTGAAAAAATAGTCATTATATAGTTAATAGCTAATTTTAAGCCTTAGTGGTTTGTCCAAGTATAGACGTTGAATTTATAAAGGGTGATGTTTAACTAAAGTAATTTTTTAATCAAAATACGGGATTGGCGTGTCTGATTATAAATTTTGCGTTTGGTCTCAGGTAGGTCACTTAGTTTAGCTGATTCAAATCCTCTTTCTGCGAACCAGTGGCTACTTTGAGTAGTTAAAACAAACAAGGCTGTCAGACCGAATGAAAGGGCTTTTTGCTCTATCATTTTCAATAGGTGGTCGCCACGCTCGGCGGAACGGTAGTTGGGGTGCACAGCGACGCAAGCGAGCTCCCCGATTGAGTCCTCTACGTATTCATAAAGTGCTGCACAAGTCGTTATTAAGCCATCTTGTTCAATAACATGAAATTTTTCGATGTCCATTTCAATGGTTTCTGCGGAGCGGTAGGTTAATAAACCGCGTTCTTCTAGTGGCCGAATAAGCTCGATAATACCGTGTATATCATTACTATTTGCAGGTCGAGCATCTTCAAACGGACGAACGCTGATTAAGGTGCCTGAGCCTTGTCGGGTAAACAGCTCTAATTGCAAACCGCCATTAATTTTACGATGAATCAAATGGATGCGTTTAACGCCCATTTCGCTGGCACGAATGGCTTCTTGTAAATGTAAGTTGGCATCACTTTCACTGGCTGGTGTCTCGGACAACAAGGTCTTTGCTTGAGCAGTTGTTAGTTGGCGAATGAGTTTATTGTTGCCACTCAATTGTTCGGTTTGTTCGGTTAAGAGGATTAACTTGTCCGCTTTGATAGACGTTGCAATAGCGGTGGCAATTTCTTCGCTGCGAAGATTAAATACTTCGCCTGTCGATGAAAAGCCTAACGGGGACACTAAAATAATGTGACCAGCGTCTAAACTCTCAGCGATAGCGTGACTGTCTACACGCCGAACTTCCCCGGTAAATTGATAATCCACACCATTAATAACCCCTAGTGGTTTTGCGGTTAAAAAGTTACCGGAGTTTACGCGAATACCCGTTGCAGCCATCGCGGTATTCGCTAAGCCGGTGGATAACTGTGCTTCGATGTTGGTCCGTACGATACCGACAGCTTCTTTTGCCAATTCAAGGGTGTGTTTATCCGTTACCCTTAGGTGTTGAAAAACTTGGCTGTTTATATTTTTCTCGGCTAGTTTGGCTTCTAATTGAGGCCGAATGCCGTGCACTAAAATCAACCGTATTCCTAGGCTGTTGAGTAATACAAAGTCTTGCGCCAGGTCTGTAAATTGCGGGTCGGCAACGGACTCACCGCTAAAACAAACCACAAAGGTTTTACCGCGGTGTGCGTGAATATAAGGGGCGGTGCTCCTAAACCAATTAACAAATTGATGTGTATGCGGTGTCTGTTCAGTCGCTGCAGGCAGGCTATTGGAGGGGTGGCTTCCATCAATGAGCGAAATGTTTAAGTGCTGAGCCGCTTGACGTATTTTGCCTAGCGCCGAATTAGGGATACTGCCGCCAGTACCGCCCTTGTGCTTTGGGTAAGTCCATCGGTAAATAGTGGCAGGGTCTTTACTGATCGCCTTAGCGAGGCGTTTTATACCACCAAATTGTTGAATAATAAAAGCAGCGTCGTTTGACATTGGCATAGTAAATTGCAATAAACGCAATAAAAATAGACTATAAACGCAAAAAACGCAAGAATATTTATGCCAAACAAAGTTCTTTTATAGTTTGTTGCAAAAAATTGCAATAAGGGTCAATTTGGTCACTTGCTATGTATTCATTTGCCTGATGTGCTTGGTTTATGCTTCCAGGGCCAAGAACGATGGTTTCAATACCTAGATTAGATAAGTAAGGCGCTTCGGTGCCGAAAGCAACAGCGCGCGCTTTTTTTCCAGACAACCGCTCGGTTAAACGGGTTAATGCGGCATTTTCGGCGGTTTCAAATGCGGGAACGCCGCAAAAGATTGGCCGATATATGGCTTGTAATCCATGTGTTTCGTTAAAAACGGTGCTTAGTTTTTTTTGTAAATCAGCGCGCAAGGCATCAATATCCATGCCGGGCAAGGGTCGAATATCTATTTGAGTCTCGCAGTGCGAACAGATTCTATTAGGGTTGTCACCACCATGTATCGAACCGATATTCATTGTCGGCGTGCTTACTTCAAAGACAGGATTTTGGTGTTTGCGCTGTAAGTCATCGCGCCAGCGTAATAGCTCATTAATAACTCGATGCATGCCTTCGGTAGCGCTCGCGCCTAAGTGAGGGTTGCTGGAGTGGCCGGCGCGCCCAGTAACGACGATGGACTCCATCATCACGCCTTTATGCATGCGGATAGGCGTCAAGCTGGTGGGCTCACCAATGATGGCGTATTTGGCATGCTGTAATTGAGTTTTATTTAAAGCGAGGGCGCCGCTCATGGCGCTTTCCTCATCGGCGGTGGCTAATATGGTTAACGGCCTCTTAAAGTCGCGGGCTTTAAACCTTGCTACGGCATCGAGAGCGAAAGCAAAAAAAGACTTCATGTCGGTGCTGCCTAAACCATAAAAATTATTGTTTCGTTCGGTCAGCGAGAAAGGGTCTTGTTGCCATAACTGTTCATCAAATGGGACAGTATCGGTATGACCTGAAAGAATCAGCCCATCGGCCCCAAAATGCGTAGGACCGATGGTAGCAATTAAGTTGGCTTTGTGGGCTTGGTTTTCTAACGGTTGAATAGTGACTTTGAAGCCAAGATTTTCCAGCCAATCGGCCAGTAAGTGTATCACTGGTAAATTGCTTTGATCATGACTCTTGCTGGTGCTACTAACAGATGGCGTGCCGATTAGGGCACGCATCATTTGTAATGTAGTCAGCTGTTTAGTCAACGGCTTGTGATTAGTTTTTGTCTGTCACCGCACCTTCTGAGGCAGAGCTGACGAGTTTGGCATATTTTGCCAGTACGCCGCGAGTATACTTTGGTTCTGGCTTAATCCAGTGGCTTAAACGTTGTTGAATCACGTCGTCATCAAGGTGTAAGCGCAGCTCATTTTTTACGCTATCGATGGTAATGGTATCGCCGTCTTCAACAATCGCTATCGCACCACCTTGATAGGCTTCGGGTGTGATATGACCAACGACAAAGCCATGGGTACCACCTGAAAAACGGCCATCGGTAATAAAAGCGACTTTATCACCTAAGCCGCGGCCCATAATGGCTGATGTAGGGGCCAGCATTTCTCTCATTCCTGGGCCACCTTTAGGGCCTTCATAGCGAATAACCAAGACATCGCCTTCTTTGATGGAGCCATCTAGGATGCTCGCCATGGACTCTTCTTCCGAATTAAATACGCGGGCGGTGCCGGTAAAGCCTAAGCCTTCTTTGCCAGTAATTTTAGCAACAGCGCCTTCGCTTGCGAGGTTGCCGTGTAGCACCACCAAATGGCTGTCTTTTTTGATGGCATTATCCAGCGAGTGGATGATGTCTTGATTATCCGGGTAAGGAGCCACGTCGGCCAGGTTTTCTGCCAAGGTTTTACCGGTAACGGTTAAGCAATCACCGTGTAATAATCCCGCATCTAATAAAATTTTCATCAGTGGTTGAATGCCGCCGATATCGATCAAGTCAGCCATTGAATACTTGCCGCTGGGTTTTAAATCAGCCACCATAGGGACACGTTTACCGATGCTGGTGAAATCGCTTAATTCAAGTTTGACATCAGCGCTGTGTGCCATAGCAAGCAAGTGAAGGACTGCATTAGTCGAGCCGCCAAGTGCGATGACCACGGCGATAGCATTTTCAAATGCCTTGCGTGTCATAATGTCGCGCGGCTTAATGTCTAGTTCAAGTAAGTTTAAAACAGCTTTTCCTGCATCTTCACAGTCTTTCTGTTTGTCGCTGGATACCGCTGCTTGCGCAGAGCTGTTGGGTAGGCTCATGCCCATGGCTTCAATCGCTGAAGCCATCGTGTTAGCGGTATACATGCCACCACAAGAGCCTGCGCCGGGAATGGCTTTAGATTCGATGGCGTGTAGTTCTTCGTCATCAATTAGATTGTTTGCCCGCGCGCCAACCGCTTCAAACACGGAAATAACGTCGAGCTTACGTTGTTTGTGGCAGCCAGACAAAATAGTGCCACCGTATACAAACACACTGGGTCTATTCAAACGAGCCAATGCGATCATGCAACCAGGCATGTTTTTATCGCAACCGCCAATGGCCACGACGCCATCAAAGCCTTGGCAACCAACAACGGTTTCAATCGAGTCGGCAATCACTTCACGAGATGTTAGCGAGTACTTCATCCCTTCGGTACCCATGGAGATGCCATCGGAGATTGTTATGGTATTGAAAATAACGCCCTTACCGCCAGCAGAGTCAACACCTCGAGCGGCGTCATCGGCTAGACCATTAATGTGCATATTACACGGTGTGACCATCGCCCAAGTTGAGGCGACCCCCACTTGTGGTTTTTTGAAGTCATCGTCGTTAAAGCCAACAGCGTGTAGCATCGCGCGACTGGGTGCGCGCTCCATGCCATCGACAACTTGTGATGAAAATTTTCGGGAATTGGTTTTTTTATCAGACATGGTTTGCTCGTATATAGTAAGGGGTTAAAATGATGATTGCCAAGACGACTTTCTGCGCCAACTGAGTTTGGGAAGGATAAATCCAAGGAGTAGACCAAGCGCTAACACGGCGGCGCCCATTAAAAACCAGTCTTGTGAATCACTGTTTTTTAATACATCGTTTTCCCGTTTAAAACGTTCTAGTTCACGCTCGATGGTGACCACGCGCTGTTGCAATAAATCGCGTTGCTGAAGAATTTCCACGGCGTTACTGGCGGTGTTTTTCAAATCCTCTAGTTCACGCGATAAGCGGGTGTTTAGCTGTTCTAATTCGCTGGTTCGCGTATCTAGCCCCAAGTTTTGCTCGCTAAGGGACGCCCATTTTTTCTTAGCCTCGGCCGCTTCTTGCTGGGTATTGATTAACTGGCTCTGAAGTTTTTTAAGCTGACTTTTTGCCGAAGGTGTGCTCACGAGTAAGCGACTTAAAACCCAGCCATCACGAGTATCGCTAAGCTTAACCTTGCTATAGCCTGAGTCGGGGTTACGCTCGAGGATGTTAACTTTTTTGCCGCTTTTTAGGGTGGCAATGATTCGATGACTTGAGCTTTCGCCTGAACGCACCATAATGTCAAGTTCGTCAGATATGAAGGCTGTTTCAGCCAGGCTGGAACCGGCAATTAGACTCAATGCAAATAAAATTTTTTTCACGCGTTAATCCTGTGCTTGGTGGGTGTTAAATAATGTAAAAGCATTATTTCATTAAAAATTCTAATAAGGCTTTTTGAGCGTGCAATCGATTTTCGGCCTCATCCCAAACGACACTTTGTTCGCCATCAAGCACGGCAGCGCTTACTTCTTCACCTCGGTGTGCGGGCAGGCAATGCATAAACACAGCGTCAGGTTTGGCTAGCTGCATCAGGCTTGAATTGACGCAATAGCTACTAAAGGCTTGCTCGCGGTCTTTTTGTTCCTGCTCTTGCCCCATGCTGGCCCATACGTCAGTGACGATAAGGTCGGCGTCTTTGGCGGCTAATTTAGGGTCGTGGAAAAGCTCCACATGGCTAGAGGTTGCAGCAAGCAGTTCCATTTCGGGTTCATAACCCGGTGGGCAAGCGATAGAGAGCTTAAAGTCTAATAATTTTGCCGCGTTCATATAGGATTGGCACATATTATTTCCGTCACCAATCCAACACACGTGCTTACCAGCAATATCGCCCCGTAATTCAAACCAAGTTTGTAAATCGGCTAATAACTGACACGGGTGAAACCGATCAGTCAGGCCGTTGATGACGGGTACCGTTGAGTGTTCAGCAAAGGTGGTGACGGTTTCGTGTTTATTCGTACGCAACATAATACCGTCGACCATGCGAGAGATAACCCGCGCAGAATCTTCTATCGGTTCGCCACGACCTAATTGGGTGTCTCGCGGTGATAAAAACAACGCATTGCCGCCAAAATGTGTCATTCCCGCTTCAAAAGAAATGCGTGTGCGTGTGGATGATTTTTCAAAAATCATGGCCAGTACTTTATTTTTTAACGGCTCGTACACCGTACCGCTGGCGCGTATTTTTTTAAGTTCGCTGGCGCGTAAAATGATCGCGCGTAGTTCGTCGGCGCTTAAATCGTTGAGGGTGATAAAGTGTCGTGGCTTCATAGGGCTACTTTACATAGGTACAGGGTCAGTGGGCAATAATTAAATCGCTGACTTTGTCCACAATCAATTGGGCCTCGTCGTCATTAATGATCAGTGGAGGCAAAAGACGAATCACTTTATTAGCGGCAACGTTAATTAATAGGCCTTGCTGTAAGGCTTGAGCAACCAAATCTGAGCACGGCTCGCTTAGCTCTATGCCAATCATCAAACCTTTATTACGCACTTCAACCAAGCCAGCATAGTGTTGCAGCTTTTGTTTGAAAGCGTCATTCATCCTTTTGCCAAGTTGTTCAGCGCGCAGCATAAGCTGGTCACGTTCTAATACATCAATCACTGTCAGTGCTGCAGCGCAGGCGAGTGGATTGCCGCCAAAGGTGGAGCCGTGTGCACCAGCACCTAATAAGCCGGTGGCCTTGCCGGCGCTTAAACAAGCGCCGATCGGTACCCCGTTGCCCAAGGCTTTAGCGAGGGTGACCACGTCCGGTTTTAGCGCAGATACTTGGCTGGCTAGAAAGTGCCCGGTACGCCCCATACCGGATTGAATTTCATCCAGCATCAGTAGCCAGTCGTGTTGGTCGCATAGCTCACGCAGTTCGCTAAGATAATTGTCCGCTGGAATGTTGATGCCGCTTTCACCTTGTACAGGCTCTACAAGAATGGCAACAATACCGGCTTGCTGCTGAGCTAGCGCTTTGATGGCATCTACATCGTTATAGGTTACGTGGCAAAAGCCTTCGAGCAAAGGTGCGAACCCCTCTTTAACCTTAGGGTTACCAGTAGCCGTTAGGGTTGCGAGTGTGCGCCCGTGAAAGCTATTAAGGGTAGTAATAATGACTGGCTTATCAATGCCTTTACTGTGCCCGAAGCGGCGTGCAATTTTTATTGCGGCCTCGTTAGCTTCGGCACCTGAGTTGGCAAAAAACACATCGTTCATGCCCGTTAGTTCGCATAACTTATCGGCAAGCTTTTCTTGTTTTTCAATATAATACAGATTGGACGTATGCAGTAAGGTATGTGCTTGCTCGCAGATGGCGGCTGCAACCTCAGGGTGTGCATGGCCTAGGCCACAAACAGCGATGCCGGACAAGGCGTCCAGGTATTTTTTGCCGTTTTCGTCCCATAACCAAGCGCCTTCACCTTTAATAAAGCGAACGGGGTAAGAAGCATAGGTGGGCATGATATGGTTGTGCATAAAGAGCGTTACATTGGATAATGGATAAAAAATAAAGGCAGCCTAATTAGACTGCCTGTTTTATGAATTGCTTATTATAATTATCGCTAACAAAATCAGCAACTAATCTACCATGAATAGTATTGAGTTAAGCATATTTTCAAGTCGATTGTCGTCGGTGTGTGATGAAATGGGTGCGGTTTTACAACGCGCGGCTTTTTCGCCGAATATTAAAGATCGTTTGGATTTTTCCTGTGCGGTGTTTGATCGGGCGGGGCAACTATCTGCCCAAGCTGCACATATTCCGGTTCATTTAGGGAGTATGGCCTATGCGATGCAGGGCGTCGTTGATAAGTTTGATTGGCAAACCGGCGATATGGTGGCGTTTAACGACCCGTACTTGGGTGGCACTCACTTGCCTGATGTAACCTTGGTGTGCCCCGTTCATCAGGACGGTGTGTTACTTGGTTTTGTAGCCAATAGGGCGCATCACGCCGATATGGGTTCTGAGACACCGGGCTCCATGCCATTGGCTACGTCTCTTGACGAAGAGGGGTTGATTATTGCGCCACAAAAGATTATGCGAGCGGGCGAAAGTTCTGACGAATTTCGACATATTTTAGCTGAACTCGGTGATTCGGTTGAATCAATGGGTGACTTTAACGCGCAAATAAGCGCAAACCTACGCGGCTCACAACGGCTTTGTTCGATATTAGCTGAGTATGGCGCAAAACAGTACATGACAGCATTAGAGCAACTGAATGGCTACGGCGATCGCCTAATGAATCAGTTGATCAAGCGTATTCCTGACGGGGTGTATGATTTTGAAGATGTCATGGACGACGATGGTGTTGGCACCGATGATATTAAAATTAAGTTAAGTTTGGCTATTGCAGATGGCCAAGTCGTGGCCGACTTTTCGGGTTCGGCACAGCAAGTGAACGGCAATATTAATTGCCCGCTATCAGTGGTAGCTGCTGCCGTGTATTACGTGTTTAGGTGTTTAATGCCTGATAATACGCCGGCCTGTTTCGGTGTTTATCAACGGATAAAAATACATGCCGAAAAAGGCTCCTTGCTTAATGCGAATAAACCGGCGGCGGTTGCGGCGGGTAATGTTGAAACGAGTACCCGGCTTGTTGATGTGGTATTAGGCGCCTTGGCAAAAGCGATACCGGAACAAATCCCAGCGGCCAGTCACGGCAGTATGAATAATGTTGCGATGGGAGCTCGAAACGCTCAATCGAATTGGAACTATTACGAAACGATTGGCGGCGGCATGGGTGCAGGGGTGAAACATGATGGGCTCTCTGCGGTTCAAACGCATATGACAAATACGCTTAATACGCCAATTGAATCATTGGAAATGCACTACCCATTACGCGTCGACCGCTACCAAATACGGCGGGATTCAGGTGGCTTAGGCAGTCGTACAGGCGGTCAGGGTGTTGTGCGAGAAATAACATTTCTACAAGCGGCCACAGTTACGTTACTAACCGAACGCAGGCGACATCAGCCGTGGGGCCTATGCGGTGGGCAAAACGGGCTGAGTGGTAAAAACCAATTAAACGGGGTCGATTTGCCTGCCAAAACGAGCCTAGCTGTGCGTGCTGGCGACCAGTTAATGATTGCCACCCCTGGCGGTGGCGGTTATGGGCGACCGCCAAGCGGGTAATAAAGAGTATAATGATCACACATGATTAATAAGGATGGTTACGATGACTATTAATGAACGAATTGAAGAACAATTAAACGGCCACAGCGTTTTGTTGTATATGAAAGGTACGCCTTACTTCCCGCAATGCGGGTTTTCTAGCAAGGCGGTGCAAATATTGCAGGCTTGTGACAGTGAGTTTGCCTACGTCAATATTTTTGATGATGATGAAGTCAGAGAGGGGTTAAAGGTTTATTCTAATTGGCCCACCTTCCCGCAGTTGTACGTTAAAGGCGAACTCGTTGGCGGTGCCGATATTTTGATTGAGATGTATGAGAACGGCGAGTTAAAACAGTTACTTGATACGGTTAGGTCTACACCGCAGCAGTAAAAGCATCCCAGCGATTGACGATTTTACAAAATAAATGAGCGGTTTGCTCGGCGTCGTAAAGCGCCGAGTGAGCTTGTTCGTTGTCCCAGTCCATTCCAGCGGCTTTGGCAGCCCTTGCTAACACGGTTTGGCCGTAGGCTAAACCGCCTAAGGTGGCCGTGTCAAAGGTGCTAAACGGGTGGAAAGGGTTGCGTTTAATGTTGGTGCGTTCAACCGCGGCATTCATAAAGCCAATATCAAAGGCAGGGTTATGCCCGACTAAAATAGCGCGCGTGCAGCTTTGCTGTTTTAGTGCTTCTCTAACAGGTTGGAATAATTTTTTAAGCGCGTCCTTTTCGTCAATGGCCAAGCGAAATGGGTGGTACGGGTCAATGCCATTAAATTGCAGCGCAGCCGGTTCGAGGTTGGCCCCTTCAAAAGGTATAACGTGTTCACGATGAGACGATTGAATAATAATTTCTCCCGCCTCATTCATTGCGGGGATCACAACGGCCATTTCTAATAAGGCGTCAGTTTTTGCATTAAAGCCAGCGGTCTCTATATCGACTATAACCGGTAAATAACCGCGAAAGCGCGTCGACATTATTTTATTACTTTGATTAGGCATGACAGCTGAGGTAATATTGTTAAAATATTCGTCTATAATAAAACAACCGGCCATCGTACAAGAGAATTAAATGGCCTTAATTTTTGGGAGATTGGTTCGATGGGGTTTGATACTTATTTTAAAAAGGGACTTTTTACAATGGCCTTAGCGCTTATGCTTGGCTTGTCAGGCTGCGCTTCACTCACATCTCAAAAGGAAAATGACCCATTAGAGCTGGTTAATAGGGGCGTTTATCAGTTTAATGAAAAGGCTGACCAATACGTTCTTGAGCCCGTCGCGAGAGGCTACCAGTTCGTCACGCCGAATTTTGTTGATACAGGTATTTCAAACTTTTTTAGTAATTTAGATGACGTCGTTGTACTTATAAACGACGTATTACAATTAAAGCTTAATCAAGCCCTATCCGATGGCGGCCGTGTTCTCGTTAACAGTACGGTCGGTGTGCTTGGTTTTGTCGACATGGCCACCGATATGGGCATGCCAAAGCATAATGAAGATTTCGGACAAACCTTAGGGGCATACGGCATTGGAACGGGTCCTTATATCGTGCTGCCAATATTAGGCCCAAGCACCTTACGAGATACATTGGGAATATTTGCCGACTCTTTCGTCGACCCGATACAGCAAATTGACGACTCAGATGCTATGTGGGCTGCGATTGCTCTAGAAGGCGTAGACGCACGGGCTGATTTAATTAGCACCAAAAAAATTATCGATAGAGCCTCTCTAAACCCCTATGAGTTTATTCGTAGCGGCTACTTCCAACGACGTGAATACCTAGTTTACGACGGTAACCCGCCGCTCGATGATGGAGATTTAGACGACGAGTAAGACATAAAAAAGCCCCGTTAACGGGGCTTTTTTATGAGTAGAGGCTATGTTTAATCGCTTGCTTGAACGGCCCATTGTAAGGCGATGTCTTGTCTAAAAGGTATTAGGGCTTGATCGTTCATTGGAAAAGATGCAGGCGCTTGCCATAAGGTTTTGACTAAGGTTATTTTTTCTTTATTGCGAGGTAATTGGTAAAAGTCGGCGCCATAAAAGCTGCTAAACGCTTCCAGCTTATCCAGCGCATTTTCGCTTTCAAATACCTCAGCGTAGAGTTCAATCGCTGCGTGCGCAGTAAAACAACCCGCGCAGCCACAGGCGGTTTCTTTCGCTTGCATTGTATGCGGTGCACTATCGGTGCCTAAGAAAAACTTTGGGTTGCCACTGGTGGCTGCTTGTAGCAGTGCTTGCCGATGGCTTTCACGCTTTAGAATGGGGAGGCAATAATTGTGCGGTCGGATGCCACCGGCTAATAAGTCGTTGCGGTTTAATAGTAGGTGCTGTGGGGTTAATGTCGCAGCAGTGTTATCGTGCGCGTTGACAAACGCTATGGCTTGTTGGGTGGTGGCATGTTCTAAAACAATGCGTAATTCAGGAAATTGTCGTCTGATAAAGCTTAAGTGCCGATCAATAAAAACTTGTTCACGATCAAAAATATCGATATCACTGTCGGTTACCTCAGCATGAACGAGTAACGGTAGTCGATGTTTTTGCATGGCATGTAAAACATCAGTCAATTTGTTTATGTCGGTTACGCCATTGGATGAATTGGTGGTGGCACCGGCAGGGTATAGTTTTGCCGCGTAAATGTGTTCGCATAGGCTAGCTTGCTGTATATCGTTAGCGCTGGTGTTGTCGGTTAAATACAGGGTCATCAACGGTTGAAAACTGCTGCCACTTGGGCTTGCGTGTAAAATACGTTGTCGGTAAGCGAGGGCGAGCTCGGTGTTAATGATCGGTTGCGCCAAATTAGGCATTACAATGGCGCGTTGGAATTGGCGCGCGCTAAAGGCTACCGTGGTGTTTAGCGCATCACCATCGCGTAGGTGTAAATGCCAATCATCAGGTTTTGTAATTGTGAGTTTAGTGGTCATATTGGTCGGTGAGAGAGGCTTGCAATTGATTAAATTGACCTTATTTTACATACATTGCTTGCTATAGACCTTGCAAATCATCGAAAATACTCAGTTCTTTGAAAAAGGCGTCTATCGTGGGCGTCAATATAATTCAATATTTTGATTTGGAGCGAAGTGAGCGATATGCCTATTTATGAATATCAATGCAAAACGTGTGATCACCGCTGTGAAGTGTTGCGTAAAATCAGCGATGAGGCCTTAACGACTTGCCCCGAATGTGGCAAGGAAACACTTATTAAATTAATGTCGGCATCTGGCTTTAGGTTAAAAGGCCAGGGTTGGTACGAAACCGATTTTAAAAGCGGCAATAAAAAGAACTTGGCGGAGGGCTCTTCCAAAAACATTGGAAAAGCGTCCGCTGAGAAAAAAACTTCAAGTAGCAGCAAATAAGCGGCTAACTCATTAATACGACTAAGGATTAAACTATGCGAAGCCATTATTGCGGCGAAATAAACGAAACCCATTTAGATCAAGAAGTTGAGTTATGCGGATGGGTGCACAAAAGGCGCGATCATGGCGGCGTTATTTTTATAGATTTACGTGACCGAGAAGGCATTGTTCAGGTGGTGTATGACCCCGACAGGGCTGACTCTTTTGCCGTGGCTGAAAGTATCCGCAGCGAGTATGTGATAAAACTTCGTGGGCGCGTACGTGCTCGACCCGATGGCACCATCAATGCCAAAATGAAGACCGGAAAGATCGAGGTGCTGGGCTTAGAATTAGAGATTCTTAATCACTCTGAAACGCCGCCTATTCAGGTTGACGGAGATATTGAGGTTAATGAGGAAACACGCTTACGTTACCGTTATATCGACTTGCGTCGTCCTGAGATGTTGCAAAAAATTCGCCTGCGCCGCGATGTCACCTTAAACCTTCGTCGTTTCTTAGAAGATGAAGGCTTTTATGAAATTGAAACGCCGTTTTTAACCAAGGCAACGCCCGAAGGAGCACGTGACTACCTGGTGCCAAGCCGTACCCATCAGAACAGTTTTTTTGCCTTGCCTCAGTCACCACAGCTATTTAAGCAGCTATTAATGATTGCCGGCATGGATCGTTATTACCAAGTGGTGCGTTGTTTCCGTGATGAAGATTTGCGTGCAGATCGCCAGCCAGAGTTTACCCAGTTAGATATCGAGACATCGTTCTTAGATGAGCATCAAATTATGGCTCTGATGGAAGGCATGGTTCGCCGCTTGTTTAATGAAGTGATTGACGTGCAGTTGCCCGAGCAGTTTCCACAAATAAGTTATGCGCAGGCGATGGAATTATACGGTACTGACCGGCCGGATTTGCGTAACCCACTGTTACTCACCGACGTGGGTGATTTGATGCAAGCGGTCGAATTCAAGGTGTTTTCTGGGCCGGCTAATAGCGAAGACGGCCGAGTGGTTGCACTTAAAGTGCCTGGTGCGGCCAGTTTAAGTCGCAAAGAAATAGACGATTACACTCAGTTTGTTGGTATTTACGGTGCCAAAGGTCTGGCGTATATAAAGGTCAATGACCGTAGCGCGGGTATTGACGGGTTGCAATCACCGATTCTTAAGTTTTTACCCGATAACGTTGTTGAGGATATTATGCAACGTACCGAGGCGCAAAGTGGCGATATCGTCTTTTTTGGTGCAGATAAAACCAAAGTGGTAAACGAGTCAATCGGTGCACTACGCGACAAAATGGGTAAAGACCAGGGCTTGTTAGAGGGCCAATGGAAGCCCGTTTGGGTGATTGATTTCCCAATGTTCGACTGGGATGAAAAGTCTAACCGCTGGACTGCCTTACATCACCCGTTTACCGCGCCATCGTGTGATCAAGATACGCTTAAAAAAGCACCGGGTCAGGCTATATCACGTGCGTACGACTTGGTGCTGAATGGTACAGAAGTGGGTGGTGGTTCGATTCGTATCCATAAAACCGATATGCAGCAGGTGGTGTTTGACTTATTGGGCATGGCCACTGAAGAGTCGCAGGAAAAATTTGGTTTCTTACTGGATGCGTTAAAATACGGTTGCCCACCACACGGTGGTATCGCTTTTGGTCTGGATCGTTTGGTGATGCTGATGTCAGGTGCCTCTACTATTCGAGACGTGATGGCATTTCCAAAAACCCAAACAGCAGCCTGTCCATTAACCTCGGCGCCGGCCATGGTTAGTGATGCGCAACTTAAAGAGTTGGGCATTCGCTTAAGAAAACCACCGGTGCAACAAGCAGAATAACGGAGAAAATTATGTCAGCAGTTTTAAATGCCATTCAAGATTATTCGTTACTCGATGATAGCGAATGTGATCAGCGCATTATTGCAGCAAAGAAAAAACTCGGCGACCGCTGTGTTATTTTAGGTCATCACTATCAGCGTGACGAGGTGTTTAAACACGCTGATTTTAGCGGTGATTCGTTAAAGTTATCAAAGCACGCAGCCGACTCGAAAGCTGAATACATCATTTTTTGTGGCGTGCATTTTATGGCAGAAGTGTCGGTTATTTTATCGCGACCTGATCAAGTGACTATTTTGCCGGACTTGGCGGCAGGTTGCTCAATGGCCGATATGGCCAACTTAACAAATGTTAAGCGCAGTTGGAAAGAGCTCAATAGCGTGCTCAATGCCGACGAGCACGTAACGCCGGTTACTTATATTAATTCAGCCGCCGATTTAAAAGCCTTTTGTGGCCGTCATGAGGGTATCGTGTGTACCTCGTCTAACGCCAAGCAGGTTTTAGACTGGTGTTTTGAAAAGCGCGAGAAAATCTTATTTTTCCCCGATGAGCACCTTGGTAGAAATACCGGTTATCGTATGGGTATTCCCTTGGATCAAATGGTCGTATGGGACTTTCACCAGCCGATGGGTGGCTTAAGCAAAGCGCAAATTCAAAACGCAAAAATGATCTTGTGGAAGGGGTTTTGTTCGGTGCATCAAATGTTTCAAGCGAACCAAATTGATGACTTTAAAAAGAAATACCCTGAAACCCTTGTTATTGCTCACCCCGAAGCAAATTTTGAGGTATGTGAAAAAGCCGACTACGTGGGTTCAACGGAAATGATCTTAAAAACGGTGCGAGAAGCCAAACCAAACACCCGTTGGTTAGTGGCCACCGAGCTTAATTTGGTGAATCGTTTAAAAGAAGAAGTCAAAGGTCAAAATAAAGACGTGCACTTTATGTCACCTACCGTGTGTATGTGCTCCACAATGTTTAGAACCGACCCGCAACACCTTGCTTGGGTGCTAGAAAACTTGGTTGAAGGTAACGTGGTCAATCAAATACAAGTGGCGGATGACGATAAACTAATGGCAAAAAAAGCGTTGGAAAGTATGTTGGCGCTTTTTTAACGGGTTATTTGCTTAATTATTGGTTCGATTGGGTGGTATCTACTTTTAGGCGACTAATAAACTCCTTGAGTTGCTTTATTTCTTTATCGCGTTTTAAGGTGCTGGCTTGATTGCTGTTTTCAAGCCAAGTTACTACTTCTTCTGCGGCAGTTAATTGCCCAGATCGCAATAAAATATCTATCATTTCAAACAAGGGCTGCATAAAAGTGCGGTGTAATTCGTGTGCGCGTTGGAAGTCGTTAAGTGCAGCCAGCGTACTATTGATCGCTCGATGCGCCCTACCTCGATGGTAATAATAATCGGCATTACGGGGTTCTTGCTCAATTAACTGGTTAATCCACTCCAGGTAATTGCTTTGTAAGGGCTCGCAAGCGGGCAGATGTAGGCACCCCGCTATTTGGTGTAGGGCTAGTTTAGCAGATGCGGTAACGGGGTTGTTTTTGATGCGTTTTAGCGTTTCTTGTTGTAAACCATCGGGTATCGGCTTTTTGTAAATGGCCAATATGTTTTGGTGATGCAGGGCGTAAGCAATTTCTTTTGGTTCGAGAGCCATCGCTTTTTTAATTGCTTGGGTTGCGGTTTCAATATCCCCCGCTTGATTGGCCGCGTTGCTCAGTAAAGCTTGAATGGCCGGTGAATCAGGGTGATGGGCCGCTTCATAATATGCCAAACGATGATAGCTACTCCATTGTGTTGCGCGTAAATAAGTACTACTCGCTAATATTAAGACCACGGCGAAAAAGCCCGCGGCTATTTTTTTAGTAGGGACTAAGTGGCTATTCGGGATTAAGGCAAAAATGGCCAAAATAATGCCGATAGAGGGAAAGTTATTACGGTGCTCGTGGGCTATTTCTAAGGCGAAAAAACTGGACTCTAACAGATGGCCAATAAAAAACCAGCCGATGCCCAGTGAATATAAGGGCTTGGTTTTTCGATAATAAATAGCCGATAAGACCAATGAGACAATAAAAATAATGGCAAGCAGTGTTGTCCAAGGTGAAAAAATGGAAGTTGACAGGAGAATGTCATCATGGAATAAACCAAAGCTATTAATACGCGGCAATAGTATTAAGGACAAATAAAAACAGAGTACGCGCGGCTCGGTTAACACCCGCTCTAACATACTAAAAGGGCGATGATTATAACTAGCAGAGGCGTAATCAATAAGTATTATCAGGCCAGTAATACAAGTAAAAATTAATAGGGCGTAAATAAACCAGCGGGTGTTTCGTGTCAGTTGCTTAAAGCGAGCCCACGGTTTTTGTTGCGGATACAGGGTTAGTTCTATCCATACAATAATTAATGGTATAAGAACGGCGTTTTCTTTGCTAAATAAAGCGAGCGTTAAACTTAGAAGGCTTAAAGCAAAAAGGAGAAAAACTTTGTTGTTAAACCCCTTAACAATCTGAGTATTGCGGGCATAAAGGTATAAAATAATACAGCCTAAGCTAAATAGGGTGCTTAAGGCCGTCATGCGTTGAACGACGTACAGTACGCTGGTTAAGTTAATGGGGTGGATAGCCCAAATTAAACTGATACCAGCGGCCAACCAAAAAAGAATGTTTTTATTGTATTTGTTCTCAGCAAGGCTGTTCGTACGTTTTAATAGCTGCAAGCAGAGTACTAAAATCAGTAAAGCATTGAGGCAATGAATAATGATATTAGTAAGCTTAAAAACACTGGCATCATAGCCACCTGTATAAAAATAATTGAGCGCAAAGCTCAGCATGGCAACGGGGCGTTTTAAAGGTCCAGCATGGCCGGATGTGGCACTTGAATATAAGGCAGAGGGACTAAGTGACTGTAGTTGTATGAAAGAGTTATTTATTATATTGGATAAATCATCAAATATAAATGGCCCAGAAAGACCAGGGAGGTACGCTAAAAAAATAAGAAAGATGATGCCAGTTAGGGCTAAAAAGTATTTTGCCAGTGTTTGTTTATTATACATGGTTAAATAAAAAGGCGGCTTTGCAGCCGCCTTTTTATAGATCAATACCTATGTTTATGTTTTAGGTAGGTATTTAGTAGGTGTCGCTGTAGTACACGAAATCGTACCTGTTGACACTGTCCACTGCAAGTTTGACCCTATGCCGCCTGTTGGTTCGGGTACATAACGGAAGCAAGAGCCATCAGCAGTCCCTATTTTATTTGTACCGCTGTTTAAGGTAATTTCAAGTTGTGGGCGAGTGCCGCTTCCTGAGGTTTCAGTTTGAATCAGAATGGAAGACACGTATTCACCAGCTACTGCAGTCGTGCCTAATAAACCAGAGTTGATGTCATTGTCGGTGAAGCCATTTAAAGTACCGTTTTCACTCCAATATACTTCAATCGCTGTTTTAAATGCGCCAGATAATGAAGCGCCTTCAGAGACACGTGATTTGATGGTGTAGTCTTGGTAAGCCGGAATAGCAATAGCAGCCAAAATACCGATAATTGCTACCACGATCATTAATTCAATAAGAGTAAAACCCTTTTGAACGCTGTGTTTCATTGTTTGTATGTTTTTCATGTTGATGTCCTTATTTTTATGTAAAAAAGTTCGTAAAGCATAATTAACAAAGCAGGGACTGTGCCAAACATGTTTTTTAGCGAATATTAATAATCAACTTGTTGATTTATATATTGAAAAAACTTATTTGGTTTTTTTAGATCCTTTGGGGTTAACTAGACTCGCATACGTACTTTGTCATAATGTGACGCTGCAGGTCACAGAATGTCAGTCGTCTAGCCCCAGTTTTTTTAAGCGATAACGTAAGGCGCGAAAGGTGATGCCCAGTTCTTTAGCGGCGGCGGTTTTGTTCCAGCGGGTTTTTTCTAGTGCTTTAACGATGGCTTGTTTTTCTAATGAGCCCAAGTAGTCTTCTAATTGTTCACCGTTGTTGCTTGCCGTTGGGTTGCTATTCAGTGTGGGGGTGTCGGGTAGGTGTAGATCGTGAGGAGTAATTTCAGCGCCTTCGCATAAAGTGGAGGCACGTTCTAAAATATTTTCTAATTCGCGTACATTACCGGGAAACGCGTATTGACGGAGTGCTTTGATGGCGTCGTCGTTTAATCGTTTAGCTGTCTCGTTATGTGCTATGGCTAACTTTTTCAAGACATGAAGCGCGAGTTGTGGAATGTCTTCTTTTCGCTCGCGTAAGCTCGGTAGGGCCAATTCGATCACGTTAATTCGGTAGTAGAGGTCTTGCCTGAATTGCCCTGCATCGACCAATTGGCTTAGGTTTTTATGTGTGGCGCTGAGTATGCGTACGTCGATGGCTATTTCAGTTTCACTGCCAATCGGGCGAATGCTTTTTTCTTGAATAGCGCGCAGCAACTTAACTTGCATGTGCAAGGGCAAATCGGCTACCTCGTCTAAAAATAAGGTACCGCCACTAGCCGTTTGGAAAAGCCCCGGCTTATCGGCAATAGCGCCGGTAAAGCTGCCTTTTTTATGGCCAAAGAATTCGCTTTCCATCAGTTCTTGTGGGATAGCGCCACAATTGATTGGCACAAAGGCGTAGTTGGCTCTAGGGCCTTTTTCATGAATTAATTTGGCGACCAGTTCTTTGCCGGTACCCGAGTCACCGCTGATATAAATAGGTGCTTGGCTACGAGCCAATTTGGCGATTTTTGCGCGCACATTGGCCATCACGACAGAATCCCCAAGTAGTTGCTCCCGACTACGCCTATCGGCGGGGGCGGTTGTGTCGTTTATTTTTATTGCCGAACTAACCAAGTTTTTAAGACTCTTTAGGTCCACGGGTTTTGAAACAAAATCAAACGCGCCTAATTTTAACGCGTTTATGGCGGTTTCCATGCTACCAAAGGCGGTAATAACGGCGGTCGGTAAGCTTGGACAGTGAGTTTGAATGTATTCGACCAGCTCTAGGCCATTGCCATCGGGTAACTGTAAATCGGTCAGGCAAATATCAAAATGATTCGACTTCAAGAGTTTTTTGGCTTCACTAAGGTCTTGGGCGGTCTTACTGGCGATGCCCATGCGCGATAAGGTTATTTCAAGTAACTCGAGAATGTCAGGTTCGTCGTCGACGACCAGCGCAAGGGATTGTTTCATAAGGTAGGCTTGGCGGTGCTAAAAAGTAAGGTAAAGCGACTGCCACCGTTTGGGTTCTCATCGTAGCTTAATTTAGCGTGGTTAAGTTCGGCGAGTTGGCTTGAAATATAAAGCCCTAAGCCAGTCCCGGATGGTGAGGTGGTATAAAACGGTTCAAAAATTTGTTGCGCCACGAGTTTATCGATCCCTTTTCCGTTATCCGTTACTGTTATATAGCTTTGTTGGCTAGTTGGGTGAATGCCTGCCTTAATGGATACCGTTGTTTGGTTTGAATTGGTTTGACCGTATTTTAGAGCGTTGCTGCATAAATTGTCGATAATTTGTTTAAGGTGGTTTTTATCAAAAAATACTTCATGGCATTTGGTGTGCGCTGTCATGTCTAAAGGCGACTCGTTTAAACCCAGTTGGTCTGTAAAATCTTTCTCAAATTCTTTAAGCCAATTGGATAAATGAATGACTTCTATATGACTTTTTTCTTGTCGTGACAATTGTAAAACACTTTTGACAATGCTATTCACACGACCGCTATGCTTATGAATAATATCCAGTAAACGGCGGTCTTCTTTTTCAATCGAATTGGATTCAGAAAGCAGTTCCCCAGCGTGGCTAATGGCGCCGAGTGGGTTGCGTATTTCATGCGCGATACTGGCGGTTAAGCGACCGAGCGAGGCAAGCTTCCCCTGCTGTATCATTTGATCAACGGAAGAGAGGTCATCAAGAAATATAATATAGGCATTATCCGCCAAGCTGTCTAATTGACTAAAGCTCAGCTGGGTTCGCGGTGTTTAATTGGTTGCAGCAATAATGGCTGTATGCTCGCTCGTTGACCTGAGCCAGCGTTTGAACAACTGACAGCACTCGGCTGAAACCTGGACCAAATTGTTACCTTGGATAGTCTTTTGCCCCAACAGATGACAGGCAGACTCATTCGCCAGGCGAATGTTGAGGTGTTGGTCGACAACGATAATACCTGATTGTAAGTGTTTAATAATATAGTCGTTTAGCTGTACCAAATCGTCAATATCACGGCGTTGCTGTAGGGCAACTTTTTCAGAACTTTCAACCCGTTTAGCCAATACTAAGGCGAGTAGACCGATGGTAAAAAAAGAGGCACTCAGCACGCCTGCGTAGGTATACGCGGTTTTGGCAAATTGATGGGCAAAATCGGCATAGATTTGTTCGCCCAGTATGGCAAAAGTTGCGACGGCCGCGAAAACCAAAGTGCATTGCCCGCCGGCCAACAGTCCACCAGCTGCGACACTAACCGCTAATAAAATACCTAAGCCGCTGGTGATCCCACCGCTGGCATGCATTAATAGGGTAAGTAAAGCAATGTCTGCCAAAATCTTAAATTGAACTTGGCGAGTGAAAGCGATATAGGGTTTGCGAATAAAAACCGTACTAAAAACGGTCAGCGCCAAATAAATCAGACTAACCGTCTGAAACAAGCCTTCGTTACTTTGTCCAAAAATAGACGGGCCTGTTTGAGTAACAAATAAGCCAAAGAAGGCCGCCGACAGGACGATTTGATAGCTATGAAACACCTTTAAGGTGCGCCAAGCTTGCTCGGCAGGCAGGTAAAACCCACTCCCAAACGGGCAGGTTTTTACAAAGTCATCTTGGGTATCGGTTGAAATCATTCACTTATTATAGGCGTTCGGCTGGTTTTATTAGAAATATCGCCTAAAATACCTTTAACTGAGAGTCATTGTTAAATAACCAAGGAAATTAAATGAATTTACACGAGTATCAAGCAAAGCAGGTGTTTGCCGAGTTCGGCGTTCCTGTGCCATTAGGTAAACCGGCACGATCTGCCAAAGAGGCGGTAAATGTTGCCAAAGAACTAGGCGGTGATTGTTGGGTGGTTAAAGCCCAGGTACATGCGGGTGGTCGTGGTAAAGCCGGCGGTGTTAAATTATGTAAGGGAATGGGCGAAGTTGAAGCATTTAGTCGCCAACTGTTGGGTACGCGCTTAGTGACCCCGCAAACAGGCGCCGAAGGCTTGCCAATTGAAACGCTAATCGTTGAAGAAGTAAAACCGATTGATCGTGAATTGTACTTGAGTGCAGTCGTCGACCGTGGAAGTAAGCGCATCATGTTTATGGCGTCTGAAGCAGGCGGTATGGACATCGAAGAAGTTGCCGAAGAAACCCCTGAAAAAATATTACTGGCAGCGGTAGATCCTGTCGCTGGGTTACAGCCGTACCAGTGCCGTAATATAGCGTTTAAAATGGGCTTAAAGGGTAAGCAGATCGGTCAGCTATTTAAGGTTATGTCGGGTATTTTGCAAATGTTTTTAGCCAAGGATGCCAGCCAGGTTGAAATTAATCCCTTAATCGTCAACGGTGATGGTGACCTGATCGCCTTAGATGCAAAAGTTAATTTGGACGATAATGCGGCCTACAGACACCCCGACATGGTGGCAATGCGCGACCCGTCACAAGAAGACGAAAAAGAGCATTTGGCGCAGCAGCACGACCTAAACTACATTACGTTAGATGGTAGTATCGGTTGCATGGTTAATGGCGCAGGTCTGGCTATGGCGACGATGGATTTAGTTAAATTAGAAGGCGGTTTTCCAGCCAACTTTTTAGATGTAGGTGGGGGTGCAACCGCTGAGCGTGTAGCTGAGGCCTTTAAACTGATTCTCTCTGATGAAAAAGTAAAGGTGGTCTTGGTCAATATTTTTGGCGGTATCGTTCGTTGCAACCTTATTGCTGAAGGGATTATTGAGGCGATTAAAGAAGTCGGTGTTAACGTGCCGGTAGTGGTTAGATTGGAAGGTACCAATGCGGATCAAGGTCGCCAGTTACTGAAAGAATCAGGCTTAGATATTATTGCGGCAGACGATTTAACGTTAGCTGCCCAAGCTGCCGTAAAAGCAGCGTCTTAGGTAAGGAAAAACATGAGTATTTTAATTAATAAAGACACAAAAGTTATTTGCCAAGGGTTTACCGGTAAACAAGGCACTTTTCATTCAGAACAAGCAATCGAATACGGCACGCGGCTTGTTGGCGGCGTAACACCGGGTCGTGGTGGCGAAAAGCACTTGGACTTGCCCGTATTTAATACGGTAGAAGACGCGGTGAATGAAACGGGTGCAGAGGCAACGATGATCTACGTGCCGCCACCATTTGCAGCAGATGCCATTTTAGAGGCAGCAGCAGCGGGCATTAAGGTGATCGTGTGTATTACCGAAGGTATTCCTGTGTTGGATATGCTAAAAGTTAAGGCCTCGTTGGAGCAATATAAAGATACCGTTTTGATCGGCCCCAACTGCCCAGGTGTGATTACCCCAGGCGAATGCAAAATTGGTATTATGCCCGGCTTTATTCATCAGGCCGGTTGTATCGGCGTGGTGTCTCGTTCAGGTACGCTCACCTATGAAGCGGTCCATCAAACAACCTTAGCGGGTCTCGGTCAGAGTACCTGTGTAGGCATTGGTGGTGATCCAATTCATGGTATGAATTTTATTGATGTCATCTCTCGTTTTCAAGAAGACGAAAATACCAGAGGCATCATTATGGTCGGTGAGATAGGTGGTTCTGCTGAAGAAGAAGCCGCCGAGTACATCAAACAGCACGTGACTAAACCAGTAGTGGGTTATATTGCAGGTGTCACGGCACCTCCAGGGAAACGCATGGGCCACGCAGGTGCTATTGTATCGGGTGGTAAAGGGACTGCGGATGCCAAATTTGAAGCTTTGGAAGCGGCAGGTGTGCATATTGTGAAATCACCTACGCAAATGGGTGCAAAAATGAAAGAGATTTTGGGTTAAATAAGCCCAACGTATTAAACAAGGGCTGTACTCGTTGCAGCCCTTTTTTTACCTTATGCTTTTTAGTCTGTGTTTAAGGCCGTCATGTTATGAAAATAGCCATCGTACAATTCAACCCCATCGTTGGAGACTTGATCGGTAACGCCGATCGAATTATTGACTTTTGTTGTCAGGCTGCGGAACAAGACGCAGTAGCCATTGTATTCCCAGAGTTAGCCATTAGCGGCTACCCGCCAGAAGATTTGTTACTGCGTGATGATTTTATTCAAGGCGCAGAACAGGCGTTGGCGCGTATCGCGAATAGCTGCCCATCCATCACCATTATTTTGGGTTACCCTGAAAAAGACGAAATGGGTTTATATAATAGTGTGGCGGTGTTACAAAACGGGCACTTGCTTGCAAATTACCGTAAACAACAATTGCCTAATTATGGCGTGTTTGATGAAAAGCGCTATTTTGAGGCAGGCACCCAAGCAAGCACATTTAGCTTAGGTGATCTAAAAATCGGCTTGACCTTATGTGAAGACATCTGGACCCCCAGCGTTTGTCAGCAGCTTAAAGAGGCAAATGCAACGCTGATTATCAATCTAAATGCGTCACCGTTTGAACTGAATAAAAGGCAGCGACGTATACAAACGGTTCAAGCTCGGGTAGACGAAACGGATTTACCGTTGATTTATGTCAATCAGGTAGGTGGGCAGGATGAGTTGGTGTTTGACGGCAGTTCGTTTGTGATGGATGACAATAAAAACATCGTTCAGCAATTACCTGCTTTTGAAGAATTGATGCAATTGGTTGAGATTGCGGCTGATGGGGCGCCAATGGCACCCCAAAAACCGTTGGCCGAACCGTTGTCAGATAGGGCGAGTATTTATCAGGCGTTGGTTTTAGGGGTACGTGACTACATCAAAAAAAATGGTTTTAACGGCGCAGTACTTGGCTTGTCAGGCGGAATCGATTCCGCACTGACCTTAGCGATTGCCGTTGATGCGATAGGGGCCGACAACGTTGAAGTGGTGCTAATGCCATCGAAGTACACGGCCGATATGAGCAATCAAGACGCCATTCAACAAGCGCAGACTATGGGCGTTAAACATCATATTATTCCTATTGAGCCTGCGGTATCGGCTTTTTCTGAGATGCTGTCAAAAACGTTTACGGGCCTAGAGAACGATGTAACCGAAGAAAATATTCAAGCCCGTAGCCGCGGGGTTTTATTAATGGCTATCTCTAACAAAAAACGCATGATTTTACTAACTACCGGAAATAAGAGCGAAATGAGCGTGGGTTATGCCACCTTGTACGGTGATATGGCGGGTGGTTTTGCGCCGTTAAAAGACGTGCCTAAAATGATGGCATATGCCTTGGCAAATTACCGTAATACACTGTCAGACGTCATTCCAGAACGGGTTATACAGCGTCCACCCTCTGCGGAGTTAGCTCCGGATCAAAAAGATGAAGATAGCTTACCGCCTTACCCAATACTGGATGATATTTTGGAGCGCTATATCGAGCAAGATCAGTCACGAGATGACATTTTGCAAGCGGGTTACGAGCAACAGGCAGTGGACAGGGTGTTGCGATTGGTGGAACAAAATGAGTATAAGCGGCGTCAAGCACCACCAGGGGTTAAAATCACGACCCGCGCGTTTGGGCGTGAGCGGCGATTCCCGATGACCTCAGGTTTTAGTAAGCTTTTATTTCGCTCAAAATAGCTTATTCATCCAACTCAAGGTAGTCCCAAATTTTCTCTGAAACGGTTTTTTCATGCGCGAATTTTGGGTTATCTAGCGGTGGTAAGCCGTTTGGATAGTTTAGCTGGTAAATACGTTCGGCATCTGCGGCCAGGTCGGGCATATCGGCTTGTCTATAGGCGTCAGCCATAAGTAGTAACGCGCGAGGCACGGCAGTCGTTTGTGGGTATTTTTCAATAATGTGTTTAGCGCGATTGATCGATGCGACATAGGCTTTGCGTTTCATATAATAGTTGGCCACATTGAGGTCGTATAAAGCCAAATTAGACTTCAAGGCAATGATGCGCTGTTCTGAGTCGGCGGCGTATTTGCTATTCGGGAAACGGCGTAGCAGGGTTTCAAAATCGTCCAACGACTTGACTGCGGCACCGGGGTCGCGCTGTGATTTATCTGTCGGCAGATAGCGTTCTAAAAAGCCAATGCCGCGGTTAAAATTAATTAAGCCTTTTAAATAGTAAATATAGTCAATATTTTCATGGCGCGGGTGAATGCGAATAAAGCGGTTGGCGGTGGCAAGGGCCGACTCTGGCTCATCATTTTTATAATAAGCGTAGGTTAAATCAATTTGTGCTTGTTGCGCGTAGGTGCCAAAGGGGTAGCGAGACTCTAGGCTTTCATACAGCTCAATTGCAGTAATAAAGTTTTCGTCAGTTAAGGCGGATTTTGCTTCATTATAAAAATCAGCGGCAGACCAATTGGCTTTTTCATCGGGGGCATCTTTAGGTTTAACCACGTCCACGATGGAACATGCGCCAACAGTGGCGAACACAAAGGTCAATAAAATTCGTTTAAGCTGTATACGAGTGATAAAAGTCATGAGTTAAATAACGAGTTAGGATAAATTAAGCGGTTATAATGCCGTAGCGTGTCAATTATTACAATCTTATCAGCGTGAAAACAGAACAAATAGAACTAATTATTCCACAAGAGTTGGCTGGGCTTCGGTTAGATCAAGCGTTGGCCGAGTTGTGTCCGGAGTTTTCACGAAGCCGGCTGAAGAGCTGGGTGAATAGTGGCGATGTCTTGGTCGATCAGCGTGTGCTGCGTCCACGAGACAAAATACGCGGGGGTGAGTCGATCAGTATTAACCCGATAGCCGATACCTCACTGGAGGTAAAAGCAGAGCCGATTGAGTTAAATATTGTCTACGAAGATGAATCAATGATCGTGGTCAACAAACCAGCAGGCCTGGTTGTTCACCCGGCCGCGGGCAATTGGGCGGGTACCCTACAAAATGCGTTACTGCATTATGATCCAAACTTGGAAGGTTTGCCGCGTGCCGGCCTGGTACACAGGATTGATAAAGAAACCAGTGGTTTGCTGATGGTGGCAAGAAATTTAACCGCGCATAAAACCTTGGTAGACCAATTGCAAGCGCGAGCGTTTCAGCGAGAATACTTAACGGTTGTTAGGGGGTTTATTACTGCCGGTGGAACAATCGACGAACCCTTGGCCCGACACCCAACAGACCGTAAGCGTTACGCTGTAAAAGCGGGCGGTAAAGAGGCGATCACCCATTACCGGGTCGAAAAACGCTTTGCTAAACACACCTTATTAAAAGTTAAGTTAGAAACAGGCCGTACCCATCAAATACGGGTGCATTTAAGCCATCGGCATCACCCTATTGTCGGCGACCAAGTGTATGGTGGTCGGTATAAAGCTATTGCCAACGCCAGTGAGTTGCTTACTGAAACGTTGCGTGGCTTTAGGCGTCAAGCCTTACACGCGGCTAGGTTGGGGGTGGTGCACCCGTTAAGCGGCGAAGACATCTCGTGGCAGTGTGAGTTACCCGACGATATGGCGAACTTAGTTAAGGTGCTGCAGCAAGAGTCACCAGCACCCTAGCGTGGCGATGGATCTGATTTTCCCCAGTTGGCCTGCACCTGAGTGCGTTAAGGCGTTAACGACTTGTCGCCAAGGTGGGTTTAGTCAGGCGCCGTACACCAGTTTAAATTTAGCCTTGCACGTCAATGATGAGTCGGCTGTGGTCGCTAAAAACAGGGCCCGTCTATCGCAACGTTGCCTACTGCCTTCGGAGCCGATTTGGCTAGAGCAAGTACATGGCGTTAAGGTGCTTGATCTCGATCAAGTCGATAAGTCATCGCCTTTGCAAGCAGACGGTTCATTGTCGCGACAACAAAACAGCGTGTGCGCGGTGATGACAGCAGACTGTTTGCCAATCTTACTCTGCAAATCAGATGGCTCGGCGGTGGCGGCGATTCATGCGGGTTGGCGCGGTTTATTATCGGGTGTGGTTGAAAACGCCATTGCCTCGTTGGCTGAGCCAGAAAAAATTCTTGCTTGGCTTGGTCCAGCTATAGGCCCTGGTCGCTTTGAGGTGGGTGATGAGGTCAGGCAAGCGTTTTACTTGAAGAGCCAGGTTATGGCGCAGGCGTTTAAAGCCAGCGAAAACTCAAAATACCTTGCCGATTTATACGCACTGGCTAGAATAACGCTGATTCAACAGGGCGTAAAAAGAATATATGGTGGTGACTATTGCACGTATAATCAGGCCGATATGTTCTATTCTTATCGACGCGAGCCCATAACCGGCCGAATGGCCTCGTTAATTTGGCTACAACCCTAACCTAGAAAAACTATTGATGAGTACATTAAGCTGGATTATTTTCTTTACCTTGGTCGGTGGTGTGCTGAGTGTTTCAGCTGCTTCCTTGGTGTTGACCTTACCGAAAAAAATTATCGATAAGGCTTTGCCTTTTAGCGTTAGTTTTGCAACCGGTGCATTATTGAGTGTTTCGTTTGTTGGCCTGATCCCTCACGCCTTAGAAGAAGTGGGTGCTGAGAACTTCCACACCTTGTCGATCACTATTTTGGCGGGTTTGATGGTGTTTTTTGTATTAGAAAAACTGGTCTTGTGGCGACATTGTCATCACGATGATTGTGAGGGTCATATTGACGTACACGCGCACAGTCATAAATCTGCAGGCACCCTTATCTTGGTTGGCGATAGCGTGCATAATTTTGTCGATGGCGTGTTGATAGCGGCGGCATTTTTAACCGATATTCATTTAGGCGTGGTCACTGCATTGGCGGTAACAACGCACGAGATTCCGCAAGAAGTGGGCGACTTTGCGATTTTATTGCAAAGTGGCTTTAGCCGAAAAAAGGCCATTATTTACAATATTATTTCTAGCTTCGCTACCTTGGCGGGTGGTTTGCTGGCTTATTTTTGGTTGGCGGACTTTAAAGATTTATTACCCTATGTGCTGGCTTTTGCCGCAGCCAGTTTTATTTATATCGCGGTCGCAGACCTTATTCCTACGCTACACAGACGGGTCAATCTGTCAGCGGCAGTTGAACAAATAGGGCTGATGTTGCTGGGCATTGGTGTTATCAGCTGGCTGCATGGCTTTATTCATTAAACCTTAGTCGTTTAGTAGACCTGATCTGTATCATTGACTTGTTACAGCATCGTCCCCATTAATAGGTTATTCAGAAAACTAATGGGGATTAAACTATGAGAATGGACAAACTCACCAGCCAGTTTCAACTGGCTTTGTCAGATGCGCAAAGCCTAGCAGTAGGCAACGACCATCAATTTATTGAAGCAACCCACTTGCTGATAGCGATGCTAGACCAGCAAGGCGCTAGTGTGCGGCATTTATTGCAACTAGCCGGTGTTAATGTGAATCAATTACGCTCATCCTTGGGTGAAGCGCTTGATCGTTTGCCGACTGTTGAAGGTGCTTCGGGTGACGTGCAGTTATCAAGCGACCTTGGGCGTTTATTAAATGTTGCCGACAAACTCGCGCAAAAACGTGGCGATGCGTATATTTCCAGTGAATTATTTGTACTGGCTGCGTCAGACGATAAAGGCCAAGCGGCTAAGATGCTGCAGCAAGCAGGCGCGAGTAAAAGCTTGCTCGAAAAAGCCATCGACGACGTGCGAGGGGGCGAGGCGGTGACCGACCAAAATGCGGAAGAGAACCGGCAAGCGCTGGAAAAATACAGTATCGACCTCACCGAACGGGCTGAACAGGGTAAGTTGGATCCAGTGATCGGTCGCGATGAAGAAATTCGTCGTACCATTCAAGTGTTGCAACGGCGTACCAAAAATAACCCGGTATTAATTGGCGAGCCGGGTGTGGGCAAAACGGCGATTGTCGAAGGCTTAGCGCAACGCATCGTTAACGGAGAGGTGCCAGAAAACCTAAAATCAAAACGTTTGTTGTCATTAGATATGGCGGCGCTGGTTGCAGGCGCAAAATTTCGTGGTGAATTTGAAGAACGCCTAAAAGCGGTGTTAAATGACGTTTCCAAGCAAGAAGGTCAGGTGATTCTGTTTATCGATGAGTTGCACACCATGGTGGGTGCGGGTAAAGGCGAAGGCGCAATGGATGCCGGAAATATGCTTAAACCAGCACTCGCACGCGGCGACTTACACTGCGTGGGCGCAACCACGCTGAATGAATACCGGCAATACATTGAAAAAGATGCTGCGCTCGAACGGCGCTTTCAAAAAGTCTTGGTTGATGAGCCTAGCGTGGAAGACACAATCGCTATTTTGCGTGGCTTAAAAGAGCGCTACGAGGTGCATCATGGTGTTGCTATCACGGATCCCGCCATTGTGTCGGCAGCGACCCTATCGCACCGGTATATTACTGATCGGCAGTTGCCTGACAAAGCGATTGATTTAATCGATGAGTCGGCTAGCCGTATTCGCATGGAAATGGACTCTAAACCGGAGTCAATGGACCGCTTAGAACGCCGCTTGATTCAATTAAAAATTGAGCGCGAAGCGCTAAAAAAAGAAAGTGATGAGGCTTCTAAAAAACGGTTGCAATTGCTCGAGTCCGACATTAATGGGCTTGAAAAAGAATATGCCGATTTGGATGAAGTGTGGAAGGCTGAAAAGGCAGCAATGCAAGGCAGCGCGCAACACAAAGAAGAACTAGAGCGCGTGAAGCTGGAAATGGAAACCGCACGTCGCGCGGGCGATTTAGCGCGTATGTCAGAGCTTCAATACGGTGAAATCCCACGTTTGGAAAAAGCCATTCAAGCCGCCGAACAAGGAAGCGATGATCAGGTGTTTACCCTGTTGCGTAATAATGTGACTGAAGAAGAAATCGCTGAGGTGGTCTCTAAGTGGACCGGTATTCCGGTGTCTAAAATGCTTGAAGGCGAGCGTGAAAAATTATTGCACATGGAGGCCAATCTCGGCCAGCGAGTGATTGGGCAAGAAGAGGCCGTTAAAGCAATGAGTGATGCAATCCGGCGTTCACGCGCGGGTTTATCAGACCCTGATCGCCCAAATGGTTCGTTCTTATTTTTGGGCCCAACAGGGGTAGGTAAAACGGAGCTATGTAAAGCCCTAGCAGAATTTTTGTTCGATACCGAAGAAGCCATCGTGCGCATTGATATGTCTGAATTTATGGAAAAACATTCGGTTGCGCGGCTAATTGGTGCGCCGCCGGGTTACGTGGGCTATGAAGAAGGTGGCTACTTAACTGAAGCCGTACGCCGTAGGCCGTATTCAGTGATATTGATGGATGAGGTTGAAAAGGCGCACCCCGACGTGTTCAATGTTTTATTGCAAGTGCTAGATGATGGCCGTCTAACCGATGGTCAGGGGCGAACGGTAGATTTCCGTAATACCGTTATTGTAATGACATCTAACTTGGGCTCAGACCGGATACAAGAGTTGGCCGGTGAGGCTAATTACGACGAGATGAAGAGCGCAGTGATGGCCGTAGTGGGTAATCACTTCCGCCCTGAGTTTATTAACCGTATCGATGAGTCGGTGGTGTTCCACCCGCTTGGGCGTTCACAAATCAGAGCGATTACCACGATACAAGTCGAGGTTTTACGTCAACGTTTAAAAGACAGGGATATGGATCTACAAGTGACGGACTTGGCCTTGGATAAACTGGGTGAAGCAGGATTTGACCCCGTATATGGCGCTAGGCCACTTAAACGGGCAATTCAGCAGCGTTTAGAGAACTCTCTGGCGCAAGATATCTTATCGGGACACTTTATGCCCGGTGATGTCATCAAGGTTGATGTTGAAGGTAGTGGTGAAGAGGCGACTTTAATATTCACTAAAGCCTAGCGCCTATTGGTCGCTAAACCACATATCGCCATACCAAGCTTGCGTGGCGGCGCCGGTTTGATCGGTGTCCGTCATAATGGCGATGGCCTCAATGTGTGCAATGTTTTTGCCAAAGACAGTTTGGATGTCGTGTTTTACGTTCCTTGACTCATAACGCCATTGCTTTATGTGCTGACCCCCCGATTGTATTGCAAACATGTGTGCACTATCAGTATACGGGTTTGGCCAGTGCGCACCGACAGGGGATTGGTTTGCCCAAACGTAACTCAGTGTTTTGGTTTGCCAAAAAAACGGGCCGTCAGAAAATACAATGTAAACACGTGCGCTAAAATCATCACCGGACTTTTCGCGCTCGTTTTGGCTTGCCAGCGTGTGGTTGATTTTCCAAGACCAATGCAGTATCGGTGTTTTATTTAGGTCAACCGAAATGTTTTTAAACAGCCCTGAAGCGGCATTTGAGCTGATAGCAGTTAACACGATGCGTTCGTCATCTTGTTGCAGTGTGTAGTGTGTTTGCCGATTAAATTGCTTTTCTTGCCATGCGGATAGTTCGCCGTTAGAAAAATTGCCCACGTGCAAGGTCTCAGCTGCGGCAATTGTTACGATAAGTAATAATGCTAAGGCGGTCTGTAATTGACGTTTCATGATGTCGTTTGTTTTGTCGGCTCGTTGGAAATGATACAGTGAATGAGGAGAATAATTTTTTAGGTAAGCCCTTACGGTTGTCATAATTTCGTCATAAACTTCGTGTATCTTATAAATATCATTATAAAACAACGGTTTTTATGCAAAAAATAAATGTACTCTTGGTTGAAGACGACGAAGACATCGGTGAAATGTTACAGCTTGCCTTACTGTCAAATGACTTTGAGGTGACATGGTGTGTTGATGTGATGAAGGCGCAGGAATCGCTTCGAGATAGCGTGCCCAATATTATCTTATTGGATTGGATGTTGCCGGGCATTAGTGGACCAGACTGGGTAAAGTTTTTAAAAAACCAAGACGAAAACAAAGACATTCCCATCATTATGTTGACCGCGAGAAGTGATGAAGACGATAAGATTAAAGGCCTAGAAACGGGTGTGGATGATTATGTCACCAAGCCGTTTTCGGTGCGCGAACTGGTGGCGCGAATACACGCAGTTTTACGTCGGGTGGAAACAAAAGAACGCGGTAATCTACTAACAGTAGGGCCTTTAACAATAGACATCGAAGGGCATAATGTCGCCTTAAATGATGTTGAAATAATGATGAGCCCGACCGAATTTAAACTGTTGTACTTTCTAGCGTCTCACCCAGATAAAGTATTTTCAAGAAATCAGTTATTAGACAATGTGTGGGGCGATAACGTCTATGTTGAAGATCGTACGGTTGATGTGCATATCAGGCGGTTAAGAAAAATATTAGAAGCTCAGGGGTGTGCTGATTTAGTGCAGACGGTTCGAGGTTTTGGCTATAAATTGACGGCGACTTAATATGGAAATGGACTGGCGGTTTGAACGTAATATCTTATTATTAAGCCTTGTTGCCGTGTGGTTTGTTGGCTGGCTTGTTGGCCATAGCGCTTGGTTTATAGCGTTATTCTTGTTGTGTTATGTGGTGGTTCAATTTTACCGTCTGCAAAACTTGTGCGACTGGGCGCAAAGCAGCGACCCGGAAAGTATACCGTTTGAACAGGGCTTGTTTGGGCAGTTGGCGTATCAAATTTACCAGTCTAAAAAACACGGTGTAACGCAAAAGATTAATGTGAGAAACCAGCTGGAACGGTTTAAAAAGCTAATCTCTATTTTTCCTGATGGGGTTGTTATTTTATCGCTATCGAATGAAATCAAGTGGTTTAATGATCGAGCATCAGCCCTGCTAGGGCTGAAAGAACAAGATACCGCTCAGCACATTAATCACCTGATTCGTTTTCCCAAATTTACTCGCTTACTCAGCCAGGCAGAGCAAGACGGTGTTCTGGTTATGGCCGGACCGGTTAATGAGTCAAACTTGGTGGCCGAAAAAATTGAAATACGGGTGCTGCCATATGGTCAAAATGAACGCTTGTTGTTGGTTAGGGATGTGACAAAAGTAGAGCGGGCCAATCAAATGCGTAAAGATTTCGTGTCCAATGCGTCGCATGAATTACGAACGCCACTAACGGTACTAAAAGGCTACGTTGAAATGTTATTGACCGATACCGCGGCGGATAGAGCTCGGGTTGAAAAATCACTACAAAAAGTCGATCAACAAGTGTCTAAAATGCAAACCATGGTCGATGAGCTGCTGTTATTGAGCAAACTTGAAGAAGCTGAAATCGATAAGGCCACCGATGTGATCAATATCCATAACTTATTCGAACAGCTTGACAGCGAATTTCAACCCTTGTCTAAACAAAAGAAACAGCCGTTGCGTTTTGATATTCAGCCGGGGGCAGACTTAAAAGCCAATAAGAACGCGATTCTTACGGTGTTGCGTAACCTGATCGCCAATGCCATTCATTACACGGAGCAGCGTGGTGAGGTACGGGTTAGTTGGTCAATAAATACCGATGGTCAGGGCGTAATAACGGTTAAAGACACGGGTAAGGGCATTGCAGCTAGGCATTTGGCGCGTTTAACGGAGCGTTTTTATCGAGTGCCTGAAAACAATATTATGCATAAAAACGGCACCGGTTTAGGCCTTGCTATCGTAAAACATGAACTAGAGCGGCATGAGGCTCAGCTGTTGATAGAAAGCCAGGTGGGTGAAGGGAGTCGCTTTCAGTGTTTGTTTCCATCAAAGCGAGTATGCCATACAGCTTAGCAGCCGGTAGTTGTCATCAAACTGTCACAGTCTGTTCATTATAATGCCACATAACGATTTTAAACTAAGTTACTAGATAGGGCGTTGCTTTATCAATGACCGTAATTATTGGAGAAATAAATGATATTTAAAAGAATCGTAGCACTGGGGTTTGTCGGTATTGCACTAGCCACCTCTGTACAGGCTGCAAAAATTGAAGGCACAGGGTCCAGTTTTGCTTACCCTGCGTATAAAACATGGAGCAAGGCGTATTATGATGAAACGGGTCATCAAGTGAATTATACGCCAACTGGCAGTGGTTCAGGCATCAAAGAAGTGACGGCTCGGCACGTCGATTTTGGCGGTTCGGATAAGCCACTAAAACCAAGCGTATTGGCAAAAGAAGGCTTGATTATGTTTCCAACGGCAATTGGTGCTATCGCCTTCGCTTATAACGTTGCAGGCGTTAGTGATTTAAAACTAAGTGAAGCGGCGATATCGGGCATTATGCTAGGGACTATTAAGTATTGGGATGATGCGCTCATCGTGCACGATAATGCGGGCGTTAAATTGCCGCATGAAAAAATACTGTTTGTTCACCGCAGTGATAAATCAGGAACAACCTTTGCGTTCACCTACTATTTAAGCAAAATGAATAAAGAGTGGCGTAAAAAATTCGGTGCTAAAAAAGTGGTTGATTGGCCGTCAACTAATCGTATTGCAGGCAAGGGTAACTTTGGTGTGGCGACAGCAATTAAAAGCAATGCTTTTTCAATTGGTTATGTGGACTACGCCGATGCCAAGAAAAACAACTTAGACATGGCGACTATTGAAAATCGGGAAAAAGTTTTTGTAAAGCCTACACCAGCGTCATTTGAAGCGGCTGCAACGTATGCAGATTTAGACCCTAAAAAAGACTTTTACGCTAACATTGCGTACCCACCAAAAGGCTACCCGGTGGTGACCGCCACGTTCGTTTTAGTACCAAAAGAAGGTGAGAACGCAAAGCAGGTGATCCAGTTTTTTGACTATGCCTTGACTAAAAAGAACAGCCTGATTGAAGAAGTAGGCTATGTGGCTTTGCCAAAAGCGGTGATTAAAAAGATCCAAGGCTATTGGCTTGAAAAAGGGTTAAAATAAACGCATTACATAATCTAATAAATTAGATTTATCGCATGACCTCCCCAATATAATATTGGGGAGGTTTTTGATTAATTATAGAAGGCAGTAATGGAATTAATCTTTAAAAAACTTGCGCAACTTAGTGCAAGCCTAGTGTTTTTTATTTTGGCGGCAACGGCGCTAGTGCTCTATCTATCTGCAAGGCCGGCGATTGAAGAGTTTGGTCTAGGTTTTTTATTTGAGTCTCGTTGGGGCGTCGAAGAAACGCGCGCGCAACCGGTACTCTCTCCGAACCAGGTGGTGGATGAAATGCCGGTTATAGACGAACAAGCAGATGCCTTGCTAGATGACGACTTTATAGACGATGAGGACGATTTTGTTGGCGATGACGATGATGAGTCATCGGGTGACACTCGAATAGTCTACGGTGCTTTAGTACCCATTGTGGGTACACTGTTTTCAACGCTGATTGCGATGTTTTTTTCTATACCCATTGCGATGGGGATAGCGGTTTTTCTATCGGAAATAGCTCCTAAGTTGCTCGCCAAACCAGTTGGGGTGGCTATTGAATTGCTGGCCTCTATTCCGAGTATTATTTATGGTATGTGGGGCTTGTTTTACTTTGGTCCTTTTATTGCCGGCATTTTTGGTGGTAATACAGTGTCGCTATTAGTGGCTGGCTTGGTACTTGGGATTATGGTCATTCCATTTATGGCAGCACTTAGTCGTGATGCGATCAGTACGGTTCCCGACATGTTAAAAGAATCAGCCTACGCCATGGGTGCCACAAAATTAGAAGTAATTAAGGACGTCGTTTTTCCGTATGCAAAGTCTGGCATTATCGGCTCGATTATTCTTTCTTTTGGGCGTGCGCTCGGTGAAACAATGGCTGTCGCGTTTGTTATTGGGGGGGTGTATCAATTTGTGGGCAAGGTGACCGACCCCACCAACTCGATCCCTGTGGTGCTAGCTAATAGCTTTGCCGAGTCCAGCGGTTTAAGCCTATCGGTGCTGTTTTATCTGGCACTCATTTTGTTTGCGATGAGCTTTATCGTTATTGCAGTCGCTAAATTTTTCTTTTTAAGGCGTAAATAATGCGATTAATCCTTAACCGATTGTTTTTAATTTTTTCTAGTGCAGCGGCCCTGGTGGGTTTGTTTTTTCTTGCTTGGATTTTATTTACCTTGTGCTCTAAAGGCTTAGCGGGGCTTAGTTTGAGCGTGTTTACAAACGACTTGATTGACGGTGGTTTGCGAAACGTTATTGTGGGGCAACTGATGATGTCAGGGATTGCTACGTTTATTGGTATCCCTGTTGGTATCCTTGCGGGTATTTACCTGCAAGAGTATGGGGGGAATACTAAAACGACTGAGTTCATGCGTGATTTAAGTGACGTTATGATGTCGGCACCTTCAATTGTTATTGGTACATTTGTTTACGCCATTGTTGTTGTACCAACAGGTCATACCAGTGGTTGGGCAGGGGTGTTAGCCTTATTTATCTTAATGGTGCCAATTATTGTAAGAACCACCGACGACATGTTAAAGCTGGTTCCAACCGAACTACGTGAGGCTGGCATCGCTATTGGTGCATCTAAGTATCATGTGACGATGAACATAGTTGTGCGATATGCCAAAGCGGGTATCTTAACGGGTATTTTGTTGGCTTTTGCACGCGTCGTAGGTGAAACCGCTCCACTGCTTTACACCAGTGGCTCTAGCCAGTTTTGGACAACGGATTTGGGTGATACGTTTCCGTCGTTAACGGTGTCGATATATAACTTGGCAACCATGCCAGATAACGAGATGGTGCAACTGGGCTGGACAGGGGCCTTTTTGCTGACGGCAATGGTGCTAATGATTAATTTATTGGGCAGATATGCCAGTAATAAAAAGAGACGTTAAATAATGAAAAACATGATGGAAGTACAAGCCTTAACGTTTACCTATAATGGTGCTACTGAGCCGTCTTTAAAGCGTATTAATTTACCGATAGAGAAAAACAAGGTAACAGCGCTTATTGGCCCCAGTGGTTGTGGTAAATCAACGCTGTTACGCGGTATGAATAGGATTCATGATTTATACCCAGGCCACCGTTATGACGGCACGATTAACCTACTCAATTCCGACGGTGAAGCATATACCGATATCTTGACGATTAAAAAAGAAGCGGAACTGATTCGTTTACGTCAACGCGTGGGTATGATTTTTCAAAAACCGACGCCGTTTCCAATGACGATTTTTGAAAACATCGCCTATGGGCTTAAGCTGTCGGGGGTTAAAAAACGAACGCAAATAGAAGAGGTTGTTGAGCAATCGTTACGTGATGCGGCCTTATGGGGTGAAGTAAAAGACCGTTTAAGCCTAGATGCGCGTAGTTTAAGTGGCGGCCAACAGCAACGCTTATGTATTGCTCGTGCGATTGCCCTAAAGCCTGAAGTGATATTATTTGATGAGCCTACCAGTGCGTTGGATCCGATATCGACCTTAGCGATTGAAGAAATGATATCAGTGCTACGTGAGCAATACAGTATCTGTATCGTGACCCACAATATGCAGCAAGCAGCGCGTATTTCAGACTTCACCGGCTTTATGTACTTAGGCGAAATGGTGGAGTTTGACAAAACAGAAACAATTTTTATGAAACCGTCGGTTAAACAAACGGAAGACTACATTAGTGGTCGTTTCGGTTAAGGAGAGCAAGATGATCAAAGGGCAGCATATTTCACATAAGTTTGATGAAGAAGTCGAGGCGCTTACTAGCAGCGTGTTGAGCATGGGCGGTTTGGTTTGTCAGCAACTTAATAGTGCGGTAACCGCTTTGCTGACTTGTGATAAGGCAATGGCCGAGGCGGTGATAGAGGATGATGTCAAAGTGAATACCTTTGACGTAAAGATAGATGAGCAATGTAATCGTATTATCGTTATGCGGCAGCCAACGGCGACTGATTTAAGGTTGGTGATGGCGATTATTAAGACCACCAACGACCTTGAAAGAATTGGCGATGAAGCCAAACGTATCGCCCGTCAAGCCATAGATATTTCAGCCAGGGGTCCGATACCGGAGTTATTCGATAGTATTGAGCAATTAGCTGAGCGGGTAAAAGATATGCTCAATCGAAGTTTGGATGCGTTCGCTAGAAAAAATATTGAAGAGGCAGTGTCGGTCATCAGTCTCGATACAAAGGTGGATAAAGATTACGAAAACCTGACCCGCCAACAAATCACCTATATGATGGAAGACCCGCGCAAAATCCCTGCCTCTATTGACTTGCTTTGGTCAGCCAGGGCGTTAGAACGCATCGGTGACCGTTCCTGTAATATTTGTGAATACGTTATTTATTTAGTAAAAGGTAAAGACGTAAGACACATTGATTTAGAAGAACTAGAAGACCATCTCTAGGCGCTTTAAAGACCAAAAGAAACAAAAAAAGCCGGCATAGAACTATGCCGGCTTTTTTGTTGCTTTAAGTCACAAAACAACAATTGTCACCAAGCTGTCACAGAATTGTCATGTATAAGGATTAAAATTCTCTCGTGTTACAAATTTATCGTAAAAATAATGAGGAAGAAAAATGAAACAAACTAAATTAGCCGTCGCGCTTAAAGCGACTTTATTAGGTGTATCTCTGGTACTGGCACCTTCAGCCTTCGCGGCCGATAAAGAACTGCTCGATATATTAAAAGTTAATGGCTCTATTTCACAAGCGCAATACGACCAATTGATCAAAAAAGCCGACCAGCCATCAGAATCAAGCGAGTTGCTTAAAAAAATGGCATGGGCAGGAAAAATTAAAGTAAGTGGTGATTTGCGTGTTCGTCAAGAATATCAAACAGAAGATACGGGAACAGGCTCGGGTGATGGAGAAGACCGCCAACGTTACCGTGCGCGAGTTGGTGTCTACGCGGATGTCACTGACAACGTTCAAGCGGGTGTGCGTTTGGTGTCCAATGGTGGGGCGACCTCAACGAATGAAACATTAGGGGATGGTTTTGCTAATGACACAGTGTATTTCGACTTAGCCTATATTAATTGGCAGCCACTTGACGGTTTGGAAGTGATTGGGGGCAAAATGGCGCAGCCATGGCAAAAAAATAAAACCGGTTTGGTTTGGGATGGTGATGTTAACCCAGAGGGTGGTGCGCTGCGCTATACAACTAAATTAGGTGATGCGACACTAATTGGTACGGTTGGGCACCTTGTTTTAAATGATATTGATGGCTTTAGTTTCGATGAAGACCAGACTATTCAGTTTGCCCAATTAGCAACCGAATTTGGTGAAACAGTCTTGGGCGTTGGTATGTATGTCTATGATGAAGATAAACAGGCCGGTTTGATCTCAGGGGGGGGTAACGATTCTACAGAATACGCTATTTCAGAGATATTTGGTGAAACAACATTTAACTTGGGTTTGCCAATTAAACTATACGGTCAATATGCAAAGAATAATGATGCCAATGGCGTTAATTCGGGTGAAGATACGGCATGGTTATTAGGTACGGAAACAAAGCTAAGTAATTGGAAAGCCAGTTATGATTATCGTGAAACTGAGCTCAATGCGGTGAATGGTGCGTTTAATGATTCAGATTTTGCGGGTGGACGTACGGATGCAAAAGGTCACCGTTTAAAACTGTCATATAAGATTGATAATAACTTTAGTGTAGGAACAACCTATTTTAAAACAGAAGTTGGTCAATTGAATGGCAATCTAGATGTCGATACCTGGCAAATTGATTTAGCAGCTAAGTTCTAAGCTTAATTAAAACAAGCTGTTGTTTTGGCCCGGGCAGGATGTCCGGGCTTTTTTGTGCCTATTACTAGGCGGTTTACCTAATTCACTATAATATTGCTCAATAATTTAAAAAGAGATTGTTGCTATGGCGTCTAAAAATTATTTATCCGGTCTATTCGGGCCGTCTCCGGTTGCTCCTTTGCAGTCACATATGACCTTGGTTGATGCCTGTGTCACTAAATTGGTGGGCTTATTTGAGCATATGGCAAATGGCGATACCGACGCAGTAGAAAAGGTGTATCACGAAATCGCCGAGCTGGAGCAAAAAGCGGATGATCAAAAGCACCTATTACGCGAACACTTACCTTCAGGTTTGTTTATGCCAATTGAACGCCAAGACCTATTAGACGCCTTACGCGTTCAAGACTTGTTGGCTAATCGTGCGCGAGATATTGCGGGTATTATTGTTGGGCGCAAATTGCATTTCCCCGAGCAAGCGGGTTTACGTGTAATTGAACTTGTTAAAGCCACCGCCGAAACGTCCCACCAGGCCTTGCGTGTGGTCAATGAATTGGACGAGCTAGTAGAAACCGGCTTTAGAGGCCATGCCGTTCGAGTGGTTGAAGGGATGTTGGCTACGCTAGGAGAGCTGGAATCTGAAACCGATCGTATTCAGGTTGAATTACGGGCTGATTTATTTGCTATCGAGCGAGAGCTATACCCGGTAGATGTGATGTTCATGTATCGGATAATAGAATCCATTGCCGACATAGCCGATGATGCCGAACGTGTGGGTCGCCGTTTCCAATTAATGCTCGCTAAATAAAGGGTTCTATTATGGATTTTGGCACAACATACATAGTACTAGCGGTTATCTTTGGTCTTTTTATGGCGTGGGGCATTGGCGCCAATGACGTCGCCAACGCGATGGCAACGTCAGTGGGCTCTAAAGCCATCACCATCAAACAAGCAATTTTGATTGCAGCGGTGTTTGAATTTGCCGGTGCGGTGTTAGCGGGTGGTCAGGTTACTTCAACTATTCGTAAAGGCATTATTGATGTATCGGGTCTGGGCGCTACGCCAGAAATACTGGTAATGGGCATGCTGGCGGCCTTATTGGCGGCAGGTACTTGGTTGTTGGTCGCTTCTCATAAGGGCTGGCCTGTTTCAACAACGCATTCTATCGTCGGTTCAATCGTCGGCTTCGCCATCGTAGGGATTGGCATGGACGCGGTTCAATGGGGCAAAGTAGGAACGATTGTCATAAGCTGGGTAACCTCGCCCTTAATCGCAGCCATTTTATCGTTTTTGATATTTAGAAGCGTGCAAAAACTTATTTTGGAAACCGAATCGCCGTTGGAAAACGCTAAAAAATATGTGCCGATTTACATTTTTTTCGTTGGCTTTATGCTGGCGATGGTCACTATGGTAAAAGGCTTAAAGCATATTGGTTTAAACGTTGAAGGCTTAGATGCTGTTTACATTGCTGCTGTTGTGGGTGTGTTGGTGATGCTGCTGGGGCAATATTTAATCCAACGCATACAGTTTGAAGAATCAGAAAACAAAAATTTTCACTATGCTAGCGTGGAGAAAATCTTTAGTGTGCTGATGCTGTTAACCGCTTGTGCCATGGCGTTTGCCCATGGGTCTAACGATGTGGCCAACGCGATAGGGCCGCTAGCAGCAGTGGCCAGTATTGTTGAAACCGGCCAATTGTCACAAAAATCACCCTTACCGATATGGATTTTATTGGTTGGCGGCGTGGGTATTGTGTTGGGTTTAGCCATGTATGGGCGAAAAGTCATAGAAACCGTGGGTACTAAGATTACCGAGCTGACCCCGAGTCGTGGTTTTTGTTGTGAGGTCTCTGCCGCAACCACCGTGGTGATCGCTTCGGGTGTGGGCTTACCTATTTCCACCACGCATACTTTAGTGGGGGCTGTATTGGGTGTCGGCATGGCAAGAGGCATTAACGCGTTAAATCTGAGTGTGGTGCGCGGTATATTCATGTCGTGGGTTATTACCTTACCCATCGGTGCGGGCTTAGCCATTATTTTCTTTTTTATTCTCAATGCTATTTTTACTTGATCGCTTGTTTTTAGTTTGACGCGAAAAGAACGCTAGAATATTTTTTTAGAGCCCTTTAAAAATCTAAAATCTCTGCTACAGTTTAATCATATGGGTTGATTGACCCTTCAGCGTTAAAAAACACCGAGGTTTTAATTTTGGATATAGCAACACTTGTAGGCTTTTTAGGTGGTCTAGGCATCATCATCGGTGCGATAGCGACGGGTGGTGATGTCATGATGTTCGTCGATGTACCCTCCGTTTTAATTGTGGTGGTGGGTACGTTTATGGTCACCCTAATGCAAATTTCACTGTCAGATTTTTTAGGCTCTTTCAAAATAGCGATGAAAGCCTTCATGAACAAAAATGATGACCCTGTGCAATTGATATTAAAAGCTGTTGAGTTGTCTGATATTGCACGAAAAAATGGGTTGCTCGCACTGGAAGACCAAGAGGTCGACAACGATTTTCTTAAACGTGGTTTATCGCTTTGTGTAGACGGGCATGACGCGGCGATGGTGCAAAAGTTGTTGAGTCGGGATATGGATTTGGCAATAGAGCGGCATGAAGTGGGTGCAACCATGTGGAAGTCGGTTGGCGATATGGCGCCCGCGATGGGCATGATTGGTACCTTGGTGGGTTTGGTGCAAATGTTGGCCAATATGTCGGACCCAGCGGCGATTGGACCAGCGATGGCGGTGGCTTTGCTGACCACCTTATATGGTGCTGTTATAGCGAATGCGTTTGCCTTGCCGATGGCCGCAAAGCTTGGCATCGTGAGCCATAATGAACGTCTAAATAAAGCCCTAATTCTTGAAACTGTACAGAGTATTCAGGAAGGCATTAACCCAAGGGTGCTAGAAACCTTATTGAAAACCTATCTTCCTGAAAGTAAACGTAGTGCAGTTGGTGAGCCAGACGAAGAATAATGGCTGATGATTGTCCTAAATGCGTAGAAGGGCTGCCGCCGTGGGTGGCTACCTTTGCTGATCTCATGTCACTACTGATGTGCTTTTTTGTATTGTTGCTTTCGATGGCAACGATGGATGCCAACCGATTTAAAAAAATGGCCGACTCGCTCAACGATGCCTTTGGTGTGCAACGAAAAATCGTTGCATACGAAATAGTCAAAGGCACTAGCGTGGTGGCGCAGCACTTTAGCCCAGCGGCGGGCGATCCAACAATTATTGATGAAATTAGACAGCAAACAACCGATGCTGAAAAAGAAAACTTAGGTAAAGACTCGGAGACTGAGAGCGAAGAAAAAAAGCAGGAGCAAGCTAAAGAGCAAATGGAATTACAAGCCAAGGCGCAGGTTGTGACTGAGTATGTGGAAGCGACTGAGCAGAAAGTCAAAGAGGCCAATGAGCTTGCAGAAGAAATAAAAGACTTTATGGTGCAAGAGATTGATAAAAACATGGTGAGCATCGAGACAGATGTCACCCGAGTGGTTATACGTATTCATGAAAACGGCTCGTTTTCTTCCGGTAGCGCCGCATTTAACCCAGATTTTTTACCGATCATGGATAAAATTACCGCGGTGGTAAATGGCAGTACGGGAACAGTAACCGTTGCGGGGCATACCGATAATATTCCAATTAAGGCCGGATTATACCGCTCAAATTGGGAGCTTTCAGCAGCAAGAGCGGTTAGTGTTGCCGAAGCCTTATTGGTAGACGGAACGATTAATGAGAATAGGTTGATTATTGAAGGGCACGCCGATACAGTACCGTTAACTGAGAATGATACGCCAGAAGGTAGGGCGCAAAACAGACGAGTTGAAATCATCCTAATCCAAGGCGAAATGCCGCAGGATGTTAACGAACCTATTTTAAACATGGTGAGAGAACAATGAGCGACGACGGAAGAGAACGAAGAGGTTTTTTTAGAATAGATGATCAAGTGGGGTTGAATTATCGAATCGTGTCCGCCGATGAATTGGCTATTAATGAAGGGGTGCTGCACATCGATGCTAATGAACCCTTGCCTTTGGCCAACGAGCTCGAAAAAATGCGCGAGGTGTCACGTATACATTTTAGGCAAGTAGAAAAAGAATCACCTGAAACAGCGCGTTATTTCGCCTTTATAGAAAAGAAAATTGATTTGTTGGCGCACCATATCATGTTAAGTACCGACAATTTATTCATCAATAACACGCAATCGGTCAGTATAAGTGGCTCAGGTCTTGCTTTTACTGCAGAAGAAGCTTTGTCTATGGACGAATTGCTTGAGTTAAAGTTTACTCTGCAGCCATCATTAACTAACATTCGAACGTTTGCCAAAGTCGTTTCTTGCCAAGCGCAAGAAGGTCAATTTAAAATTGCAGTTGAGTATACTCAGCTGAGCGACGATGACAGGGATATTTTGATCCGTCATGTGGTCAAAAAACAAATGAGCGACATTAGAGACAATAAAAGCTAGTTTGTTTGTCACGTATACTGTCTTCCATGAATCAATTGAAGTGAGTATGCTTGTTAAATGGAACTGTCGGCAACGCACAAAAAATTAATTAGAAAACTGGCCGGTGGTCAGTTTTTTTCCGGTCAACAGTTAGCGGATGAGTTAGGGCTGAGCCGGACGTCAATCTGGAACTACCTAAAAGTACTCGAAACAGTTGGCTTCGTACTGCATGCGGTAAAAGGTAAGGGTACCCGACTTGAGTCGCCACTCGAATTACTCGATAAAGATGCCATTTTTGCTGGTCTATCAGCCCCTTGTTGGGTGAACCCCGAGCACCTTGATCTGCTCGATATTTGCCCCTCTACGAATCAGCATTTAAGCCAAAAAAACGTCCAATCACCCTTGGCCAACGGCGCTGTCTGTCTAGCAGAAATGCAAACAGCGGGCCGAGGACGTTTAGGACGAACCTGGGTGTCGCCCTACGGGCAAAATATTTATGTATCGTTTTTATGGCGATTTAAGCAAGGAATAACAGGCTTGTCGGGCTTAAGCTTGGCGTGTGGGGTGAGCGTATGTCAGGCACTAAGTGATTTAGGTATCGAAGGACACCGGTTGAAATGGCCAAACGACATTCTTTGGCAAGGGAAAAAACTGGGCGGTATTTTGGTTGAGATTCAAGGCGAAAGCCAAGGCGAGTACACGGCCATCATCGGTATTGGTATAAATTATAAAATGAACGCTCAGGCTTCCGCTAACATAGATCAGCCTTGGGCTGATATTAGTCATGCGTGCGCTGATCGTGTGGGTAGAAATGAGCTGGCAAGCCGGCTCATTGAGCAAGTGCTCGGTATGTTAGAAGGCTATGAGAAAAAAGGTTTAGCGCCCTACGTGGAGCGATGGAACGACTTTGACGGTTATTATGGAAAGAACGTTCAAATCCTCTCAGGGCAATCGGTCACCCAAGGCGTTGCGCAGGGTATTTCGCCATCTGGCGAACTGCAATTGTTACTGCCTAATGGTGATACTCAAGGCATTACCTCGGGCGAAGTCAGTTTAAGGTTGGATGTGAACTAAATAATGATGAAGTTAATTATTGATCGAGGCAACACAGCGCTTAAATGGCAGGTTTTAAAAGCAGGTGTCGTGCATGAGCAAGGACGGGCATTAAATAACGTGCCGTTAGTAGATGTTTTGCAACCTTTAGCTGGGGTACGTTTCACGTCGATTTATGTGTCAAACGTTGGTTCAGTCGATTTTTGTAAACAATTGACAGAATGGGCGGCTGAACATCATCAATCACCTCCCGTATTTGTTGAAAGCATTCGTACAGCTTGTGGCGTAACCAATGCGTATGCTCGACCTGAGCAACTAGGGGTAGACCGTTGGTTGGCGATGATTGCTGCGCATAAGCTATGCCGCGGTATGCTGTGTGTTGTAGACATTGGTACGGCGCTGACGATGGACTTTTTAGACGGCAATGGCGTGCACCTAGGCGGCTTTATTGTGCCAGGGGTTGAGCTTATGAAAACCAGTTTATTAGGACAAACAGAGAAAATTGCTTTACAAAATAAAGAGAGGGTAAGCCATAGTCTGCTTGGTAAAAATACCAATGAGGCCGTTTTTTTTGGCATTGAGCAAATGTTGCAGGCGTTTATTGAGCAAAAAATGGCGCAAATGCAAGTTGAGTATCAGCAAGTGATTAGCCTTGTTCTAACTGGTGGCTACGCAAAAAACCTTGCTGCAGGTTTGTCCATTCCCCACCAAGTGCATAATGAACTCGTCTTAGACGGTTTAAACATATTAGGCGAATAGGTGTCATTATGAGGCGTTTTTTCTTATTGCTTGTTTTTTGCAATATTGTGTATTTTTTATGGGCAGCATCAGTTAATACTCAGGTGGTAGCGACACCCCAACAAATACCGCTATATGACCAAAAAGCCTTAGAAACTTTGCTGTTAGTCTCGGCTGATCGCGAAGACATCACCGATCTGATGTCGCAGCAAGAACAAGTCATCAGTGAACTAGCCAAAGATAAGAAGCCAGCTAAAGAGCAGTATTGTTTTTTATTGGGTGATTTTGTGGATAAAAACCAAGCGCAAGGTCTGGCTGACCAACTCGTTAATGATAACGCACGTGTGTCGGTGGTATCGCCTGATACTTACGAAGAATACTGGGTCATGTTTCCAGCAGCAATAACCTGGCAAGAGGCGTTAAAAAATGAACAAATGATCAAAAAACAGGGTGAAGATGATTTTTGGCTTATTCCCAGTGGAGCAAAAAAGGGTGCGATATCATTAGGCTTGTTTGTTGATGTGCAACGTGCAAATAATCGGTTGAATGAACTGCTCGCAAAAAAAATAGACGCCACCATTGAAGTCAGAGCAAGGGCTCTTTTTGCGGTAAAGGTTGAGATAGAGGCGGATAACGATGCGCTGCAAGCGTACTTGGATAAACTGGAGCAAGTAAAAAGCGTGGAGATAACTAAAAATGCTTGTTAAGCGTTGCCGATGGTTACCATTTAGCTTAGAATAGCCGCCCTGATGCTGGCATAGCTCAGTTGGTAGAGCAGCTGATTTGTAATCAGCAGGTCGTAGGTTCGAATCCTATTGCCAGCTCCATTTTTAATGGACTTTAAAAAGGCGAAACAGTGATGTTTCGCCTTTTTTTATGCAGCTTTAAAGCCGGCATTCATTGCATATTTTAGTGAATTTAGCGAAAATACAAGGTTCATTCGATTTAGGTCGACCATCGCCCCTTCCGTTGACCAATGTTACATACTACGGGGCTTAAGTTTTGGGTAGAAATATGAAAAAAACAATGTATGAAAAAATCTGGGACAGCCATTTTGTTCACCAAGAACCGGGCCAAGCTCCTTTGTTGTTTGTTGATAGGCACTTAATGCACGAGGTGACCAGCCCGCAAGCATTTGAGGGTCTGCGTATGGCAAACAGAAAAGTGCGTAACCCGCATAGTATCTTGGCGACCATGGATCACTGTGTGCCAACTAAGGATCGTGATTTACCCATTGCCGATCCGATTGCGAAAAAGCAAATTGAAACCATGGCGGTTAATTGCGAAGAAAATGGTCTGAACTTATACGATATGGAAAGCCCAGAAAATGGCGTTATCCATATCGTTGTGCCTGAGCACGGTTTTGTCCACCCAGGCATGGTTGTGGTATGTGGCGATAGTCACACTGCAACACATGGCGCATTTGGTGCCTTAGCGTTTGGTATTGGCACCTCAGAAGTCGAACACGTGATGGCAACACAAACCTTGCCGCAACAAAAATCAAAAACCATGTTGGTTCAAGTGAATGGTGTTTTATCTAAGCACTGTACGGCTAAAGATATTGCCCTGGCCATCGTCGGTAAAACAGGCACCGCAGGCGGTACCGGTTATGTCATCGAGTACGCCGGTGATGCAATTACGGCCCTATCAATGGAAGGTCGCATGACCGTTTGCAATATGGCGATTGAAGCGGGCGCACGTGCCGGTATGGTAGCGCCAGACGAAAAGACCTATGAATTCCTGCAGGGTAAAGAATTTGCACCTAAGGGTGAGGCTTGGGATCAAGCGCTAGCGTATTGGAAATCATTGCTTACTGATGAAGGTGCTAGTTATGACACGATCGTAACGCTTGACGCGGCGGATATAGCGCCACAAGTTACTTGGGGTACATCGCCTGAGCAAGTCGTGGGTGCTAATGGGGTGGTTCCAGCGCCAGATACCTTTGCCGATGCTGGTAAGCGTTTGGCGTGTGAAGGGGCGCTTAAGTATATGGATTTGCAGCCGAATACAAAAATGACCGATATTAAAATCGATTATGCCTTTATTGGCTCGTGCACCAATGGTCGTATCGAAGATTTTCGCGACGCAGCGACGGTGGCTAAGGGAACTAAAGTCGCCCCAGGTGTCACTGCAATAGCGGTGCCTGGCTCGTATAACGTTAAGCTACAAGCCGAGAAAGAAGGTTTAGATAAAATCTTTAAAGACGCCGGCTGGGAATGGCGTGACCCTGGTTGTTCCATGTGTTTAGCGATGAACGGTGATGAGCTAAAAGACGGGCAACGATGCGCGTCAACCTCAAATAGAAACTTTGAAGGTCGCCAAGGCAAGGGTGGTAGAACGCATTTGGTCTCACCTGCCATGGCCGCAGCCGCTGCAGCAGCCGGTCATTTTGTCGATATCAGTAAATTAGGTTAATACAATGGAACCATATAAAAAACACGAAAGTATTGCCGCGTTGATGAACCGTAATAACGTGGATACCGATCAAATTATCCCTAAACAGTTTTTAAAAAGGGTGGAACGTAGCGGCTTTGGCGTCCATTTATTTCATGACTGGCGTTATAACAAAGACGGCGTAACAGAAAACCCGAGTTTTGAACTGAATAATCCTGCGTTTAAGGGCGCTAAAGTCTTAGTAGCCGGTGATAACTTTGGCTGTGGTTCATCGCGCGAACACGCGCCTTGGGCGATTGCCGATTACGGGTTTAATACCATTATTTCAACCAGTTACGCTGACATTTTTTACAACAACTGTTTTAAAAATGGCATTTTAGCAATCAAGGTCAGTCAGGCGCAGTCTGACGCCTTAATGCAAGAAATCGCGGCCAACGAAGGCGTGAAGTTTATCGTTGATCTTGAAAACCAAGAAGTTATCACGCCAGCGGGCAATGGGTTTAAGTTTGAAATAGATCCCTTCCGCAAAGACAATATGTTGAGCGGTCTGGATGATATTGGTTTGACCTTAAAGCACGAAGATAAAATCACTACGTTTGAGCAGCAGCATAAACAACGCCACCCTTGGCTTTGGACTTAAGCGAACACGGGTAACGACAACATGACCGCATTGGCTTCACGGCATATCCGATTGATGGATACCACCCTGCGTGATGGTGAGCAGACGCAGGGCGTGTCGTTTTCGCCTGCCGAAAAGGTCAGCATTGCCAAAGCCTTACTCAAATCATTACGCGTTGATCGGGTCGAGGTTGCATCGGCCTGTGTGTCAGAGGGCGAAAAAGAAGCCGTGCGTAGCATCAACGAGTGGGCGCAAAGCGCGGGCTATGGTGATGCAGTTGAAGTACTCGGGTTTGTCGATCATCAACGCAGCGTGGATTGGGTCTTAGAAACACAGGGCCGGGTTATTAATTTACTTACCAAAGGTAGCGAAAAACATTGCCGTGAACAACTTGGTAAAACACTCGATGAACACGTTGAACAAATCCTAACAACAGTGCAATACGCATTAGAAAAAGGACTTAAGGTCAATGTGTACTTGGAAGATTGGTCAAACGGTTACGCCGATAGCCCCGATTACGTGTACGCTTTAATGGACCGTATACAAAACGCGGGTATCAGTCATTTTATGCTGCCAGACACCTTGGGCGTGATGTCACCAGACGACGTGTTTGATAGCTTAAGCGACATGTGCGCGCGTTACCCCAATGTAGAATTTGATTTTCATCCGCATAATGATTATGGCCTAGCCACGGCTAATATTATGGCGGCGGTACGTGCTGGCGTTAATACGGTGCATTGTACTGTCAACTGTTTAGGTGAACGGGCGGGGAATGCCTCTGTATCAGAAGTAACTGTGGTACTCCGCGATAAAATGGGTATGAAACTGTCCATCGACGAAAGTCATATCGTGCGCTTAAGCAATATGGTCGAAAACTTTTCGGGCAAGTGGGTGGCTGCAAACGCACCGGTTATCGGTGAAGACGTGTTTACCCAAACGGCAGGCATCCATGCCGATGGTGATAAAAAAGGTGGCTTATATGAAAGCAAGCTGAGCCCAGAGCGATTTTCTCGGGTGCGCAGTTACGCCTTGGGTAAAATGAGTGGTAAGGCCTCACTGAGTAAAAACCTCGAACGCCTTGGTATAACGCTGTCAGCAGAAAATCAAAAAAGGGTGTTAAATAGAATTGTTCGCTTAGGTGATTCAAAACAAACCATCACCACCGAAGATCTACCCTTTATTATTGCCGACGTATTAGAAAGTGAAAACTATAAGCACATCAAATTATTGGACTGCACGATTACCAGTCGTTTAGACCAGTCCTCGGTGGCGGCTATTAAAGTGGATGTTAATGGCGAACAGCACGAGTCAACAGGCACAGGAAATGGTGGTTTTGATGCGTTTAAAGACGCCGCAAATAAGGTGTTAAAACACTACGATGCGTTGCTGCCCGAACTACTTGATTACGAAGTGCGAATCCCTAAAGGTGGGCACACCAATGCCTTAACCGAGTGTGTTATTACCTGGGATCGTGGAAACAAAAAACACAAAACGCGGGGCGTGCATTCAAACCAAGTGTTCGCATCAATTTTAGCGGCTTTACGAATGAGCAATACCCAGCTGCACGAAAAAGCTAACGGCGTGTAGCGCATTAAACGCGTAATAAATTAAGCAGGGCATAAAAAAGGCTTACCCATTGGGTAAGCCTTTTTTATTTAAAACCAACGTTTATTTAGCTAACGCTTGGCATGGCTCTTAATTTTTCAACTACCTTATCGCCAAACGCATCGGTGCTAATCATATTAACGCCACTGCCGGGTTTTGATAGGTCAGCGGTCGAAAAGCCATCAGCAAAAACACCTTGCATCGCCGCCCAAACATTTTTTGCTTCATCCGGCATATCAAAACTGTACTCCAACATCATAGCGACAGAACCTATCATTGAGTATGGGTTAGCAATGTTTTGTCCGGCAATGTCAGGTGCAGAACCGTGTGATGGTTCGTAGTAGGCTTTATCATCACCCAAACAAGCAGAAGGCATCAAGCCGAGTGACCCTAAAATACCGCCGCCTTGGTCGCTTAGGATATCGCCAAACATGTTCTCCATCACCATCACGTCAAACTGCGTTGGTTTTAAGCAAAGTAATGTCGCTACGGCATCAACTAAAATATTAATAACCTTAACCTCAGGGTATTCAGTGGCAACTTCTTCCATTACTTCATTCCAAAGCACGGAAGACTTCAAGACGTTACTTTTGTGGATATTATGCAGCACTTTTTTACGGCCGCTGGCCAACTTAAAGGCGTGGTGCATGATTTGACGAATTTGTGCTTCGTCATATTCCAGCGTTTCTTTAACGTAACGTAAGCCTTGGTCATTAACACCCACTTCTTTAGCACCAAAATATAAGCCACCGACTAATTCACGGACCATAATGATGTCGATACCCTCACCGATAATTTCAGCTTTTAAAGGTGAAAAATGTGCCAGGCCTTTCGGTAGCGATACTGGGCGGTAGTTAGCATAGGTGTTATAGCGACGACGCATCGGTAATAAAGCGCCGCGTTCTGGCTGTTTATCAATGGGGATTTTTTTAGATTCTTCGTGGCTTAAACCAATCGGGCCTTTGATGATTGCGTCGGCCTGATCGCAGATATCTTTAGTCGCTTGTGGAAACGGATCACCGGTTTCAAAGTAAGCGCAGGCTCCAAACAGTGCAGGCATTAACTCAAATGTAACATCATTGCGTTCTTCAACCAGTTTTAAGACCTTAACGGCCTCTTGCATAATCTCTGGGCCAATACCGTCACCCGCCATAATGGCAATTTTGTAATTTTTCATCGAAAACCTTTTGCTATGTGTGTGAGTCAATCCGCTATTTTACTTGACTACGGCGTTTGATGCCATGCGTTGCCCGTTTAGCTGTCGGATAGTTTTTATCTATCGTGTTGTTTAACGTATAATCGCGTTTTTTCACGTCTTTATAGAGAGCACACCATGGCGCTAAATTGCGGAATTGTTGGTTTACCCAACGTCGGTAAGTCGACTATTTTTAATGCCTTAACCAAGGCAACCATTGCGGCTGAAAACTACCCTTTTTGCACCATTGAGCCGAACACCGGCATCGTGCCCGTGCCCGATACACGTTTAGATAAACTGGCCGCACTGGTAAAGCCAGAGCGCGTTATCCCCACCACCTTTGAATTTGTTGATATCGCTGGGCTAGTTGCCGGTGCATCCAAAGGTGAAGGTTTGGGAAATCAGTTTTTAGCCAATATTCGCGAGTCCGACGCCATTGCCCATGTGGTTCGCTGTTTTGATGATGATGACGTGATTCACGTCGCCGGTAAAATCGATCCATTAGCCGATATCGAGGTAATTCAAACCGAGCTGGCGTTAGCCGACATGACCTCTTTAGATAAGGCGCTATTAAAAGCGACTAAAGCGTCTAAATCGGGCAATAAAGACGAATTAAAACGTAAAACGCTGATAGAAAAAGCCTTGGCTTATTTAGACGAGTCAATCACTTTACGCACATTGGGCTTATCAGCGGACGAACTTAAAATGCTCTCAGACTTGCAATTGCTCACCTTAAAGCCAATGTTATACATTGCCAATGTGCAGGACGACGGCTTTGAAAACAACCCGCACTTAGACCAAGTAGTGGAACTGGCAAACCAACAAGGCGCAGAGATCGTGGCGGTTTGCGCTGCGCTAGAAGCCGAAATTGTACAATTAGAAGAAGACGAAAGGCTCGAATTTTTAGCCGAAATGGGGCTCACTGAGCCGGGGTTAAACCGTGTTATTCGTGCCGGTTACAGCCTATTAGGTCTGCAAACCTACTTTACTGCAGGAGTGCAAGAAGTGAGGGCCTGGACAGTCAAACAAGGCGCCACTGCACCGCAAGCGGCTGGGGTTATTCATAGTGATTTTGAAAAAGGCTTTATTCGCGCAGAAATAACCGCCTACGACGACTTTATTCAATACGGCGGCGAGCAGGGCGCAAAAGAAGCGGGCAAGTGGGGGCTCCAGGGTAAGGAGTACATCATGAAAGACGGTGATGTCACACACTTTAGGTTTAACACCTAGCCAAGGCGATGCTAAATGCTTGACAAAGTAGCCTAAAACCACGAAAATTCACGCCTTCAAAAAGTATGGTCATGTAGCTCAGCTGGTTAGAGCACGGCATTCATAATGCCGGGGTCGGTGGTTCAAGTCCACCCATGACCACCATTTCAAGCCGTCCCTTCAAAAATTACGCGACTTTTACGCGAGTTTACGCGACTCTTAAAAAGAGGTGCTGGTTTCGGTTGCTCACGATCTTCTCAGCAGCGACTAATAAATTGTCAATTTCAGCCTTTGAGTAGTGTGTCGTAATCCGATGAGATTTATGACCTAATAAATCTTCACGGTCTTCCAAACTAACACCTGCCGCCCTAAGTCTTCTACCAAACGTATGACGTAAATCGTGCGCTCGACATTGAAGTAAGTTGGCTTTCTTTCTTGCAGTCGTCCAAGCCGTTCCAGTAATCCGAGTAAAGGGTCTTCCATGTTGAGTAAACACGTGTTCATTCTTTCTAGGTAAAGAATCAATTAAACGTTTTGCAATGCTATTAAGCGGAACAATACGCTCTTCTCCATTCTTTGTTTTATCGCCTGACAGAACAAATAAACCACTTTGATAATCAGACCACTTAAGACGACACATTTCTTGGTCACGACAACCCGTATTAAGAGCGAATAAAACAATATTGGCTAAGTAGTCAGGCAATTCAAGCATTAAGCGGTGCTGCTCTTCCCAAGAGATCGGGTAGGGTTTACGACCATTGCTTTTTAATAACCTAAGAAGCGGTGCTTCACGTAACCAAGGTTGATTGTCTCTATCTCTCCATACACGTGCGGCCAGTGTCAGAATTCGCCTGATAACAGCTAATTCTCGGTTGATTGTGCCATTAGAAACGATCTGTTGTCGTTCCTTTATATACGGCTCTAACGTTCCCATATGGATATAAGATAACGGTAGGCTGCCGATATATGGCATAACCCTTTTCAAGGCTTGTGCATCTCGTGGAAGGCTCTTTTTATCTTCCTCCTTTAGGTATTTAGTTGCAGCTGACACGAAGCTCCTGTCACCACACGATGGATCAGATAATTCTTGAATACGCTTTGCTAAATAAAGCTCCGCTTGAATTAACGAATCTGTTCCAGTGCTCTCATAAAGTCTTGTTCCTCTGATGACTTTATTGATGTGCCAGTAGTTTCCCCTTTTGGTAAGACCTGTAGTTCTTTTTGACATATTTCATCTCCAAGCCTACCTGCGCGGCTCTTATAATCGTCTATCCATTCGTCTAAATCAAGTCGGTCGAATGCGATCCCTTGTACGCCGATAGGAATATCAGAAATAAAAGGGCGTACTTCCTTATTAAATCTGTTTTTATCCATGCCCATATAAAACGGTGCGTCACGGTAGCGGATAAGGCGTGGTTGTATTAAGTTATTCACCGTCTTTAGCCTTTTTGTAGGCTTCGGCTTGAGCTGATACTCTAATATCTTTAGCCTTTTGTTCATGGTTGCCAAACGGTAAATTAAACTTGCGCGCCTTTAATGAGGCCTTTTCATAAGCATAAGTATATAAATCTGACCCAGTAAATTCAGTTTTCGATGAGTGGTGAGTTTTAGCTTTTTGGACATACTCAAAGTTTGCATCGTAAACATCGGTGATGTTTTCGCGTGCCATAAATGACGTTAATGATCCAAGACCTGCTTCAAATAAATATCTATCTGTTGGTGAGTTATTAGGTCTAATAGGTTTTGGTTTGGCATCAAGAAAAGGCCCCCAATCAGCCTCAACAAGTTCAGTCCATAGTGGGTGCATAGGCCACCGTGATTTGGTGTCATCAGTGAGGCTAGGAACGGTCAACTTTAGCCATTGAGTGGTGGCATAAATCCATAAGCTGCCGAGCCTACGTAATAAATCATCAACGCTGGTAATTTGATGTTCAGACAATACTTTACGTTTAAACTGAAATTCAAGACGCCAGACATCTTGTTGTTCATCCCAGCCGTTTTCTTTCCACAGTGGTTTAAGGTAATCCTTTTTAGATTTTTTAATCTCTTCTGTTTTGTTGTACAGACGTGCAGAAATATCACCACCAAGGCCAAAACTAAAACCTGTGAAAATTTGCCCATTCCAATAATCTGAAAACTGTCTTGCACGACAAATCCAAGCCATTCGGGTTAACTCTTCAAAAAGGAAGGAGCAAGTAAAATCAATAAAGTGATCTGACCGGCTAACTTTTGGGGTGTCTTCTATAGCGCCAAATGTCTCAACAATGGATGTTAGGTTGTCGTAACTGTTTTGAACGCCTTTATGCGCTAACCAATCGCTTTTAACCTGAGCATAGGCCAAAGGTATCCTTTTAGCAGTGGGGCTTGCTAATTGTATGCGGTAGGCATTATCAGAAAGAACATAGGGGTGTCGTCCTGCTCCTTTATCTGATACTTTGAACAAGTGGTTCTGATGTCGGTACATAGCGCTAGCATGATCAATTTCAAAAGGTGATTGAGCTGTTTTCTTTAGAGCGGATAAAACAGCATTTTGATCATCAAAAAGCACCCCAGAATAAGAAAGATAAAGACTATCAACCCCACTACGGAGAATTTTAATAAAGTTATTAGGTGGTTGTTTGCAGTTTGTGGGTGCTGTGTTACTAGGCGGCGCACCAAATTCAGGAAGGTCATCATCAATGCTAGCTGACGAATCAACAGGCGTTAAATGATCGCCAACGATCTGCGAAGACAACGGCCCTGCCGCGGTAGCGTCAGTCCTTGTCTTCGTAGAATCGTCGGCATGATGAAAAGCGGAAGATTTTTTTTGTTTCATTGTAGAACCTCATAAATAAAGGACGGATAAAGCCGTCGTTAGTAGAGGTTCCCTATGCTATGCACAAAAAATATTAACGGAAGGCAGTCAAAAATAATTTAACTGCATATTTTTCTTTTTATATTCGTTTAGTCTCTTGCTTAAATAGCCCACGTCTTCATTGCCGTACTCTTTTCCATAAACGCCAACTTCTATTAAGAGGTCTAGAAGGCCTTCTCTCGGCATTTCTAAATAACCCTCATCATCGAGAATTGCAAAAGCAAGGTAAAGTTTTCTATATCTGATTTTTCCTGACAAAATTGGAGTGCTGATTCGTCTACCAATTTTGTTAAGAAAACTCTTATCTTTTCCTAGTTGGGCTTTAATTATTCTCTCTTGTACAAAAGGTAAATAGAGGATGGTTCTGTCAATATGAATGGCTTCACAAAGTGAATCGTCATTTCCATTTTTAGCTTCGCCAATCAATGTGCAGATAGATTTACCATGAAGCATGAGTGCTAAGTAATTAAACAGGTTTGTGAGCATAGACAAGATCAAAAGAGAGATTTGTTTAGTGACCTCAACCTGTTCTTCGTTGGAGGCATTCTCAAAATCAGTTTTAAATTTATCTAATTCGTCTGGGTTGGGATGTTTCAACTGGTTTTCATTGAACTCATCAATAAATTCTTTCGTAATCTTGGCTTTACTCTCAAGAGGTGTTTTAGCCATGTTTTTAAGTTCTTGATGGGTGTAAGACATTAATGGGATAAAGGCTTTTAATGTTTTTGGATCCTCGTAATACTTAGCCCAATCAGAAATTTTCAAATTATGTATGATTTGAATTAAGTCATCACCAAGGTTGAGCCAACCACCATCTTTTTCAACTTCATGGAGAAAGCTATCGATTTCAGGAAGAAGGATAGTCAATAATTGTTTTATATTTTTTAGGTGCTCTGCTGAGAGTTTCTCGTCCATAAGCTAATTTCCATTAATAATTATTTGTATACTAATATTAACTTAACTACTTATTCAGGGAAGAAATTATGAAAGAAGGAACTAATTACATTGCGCTGTGCATTACATTGACTATTGCCGTTTTCTTAGGAAATGGAATGATACTAGTCGTAGAAAAGGCTTGGACGAACTATGAATGGTCAGAAGCAGCAAAGGTGTTTCAAAAATCGACCGAAAGAATAAACATTGAATCCGCTCAACGAATGAAAGAAAGGCAAATTAAAAATCAACAAGCACTTATTCAAAGGCAGGAACAGAATAGATTAGCAAAAATTCAATCAGAAAAAGATCAAAACGCTCAACGGATTAATCGACAAACTTGTGACTTTTGGGCTACTGAGTATCGGAAAGCGAGAAGTTCTTATAATAAAACGATGATGGATTCGGCGTGTAGTCGGTAAGCATAACGTGGAAGCTGTGCGGGGTAAACGAGCGCATTGTTAGGCGCTTGTTGTTTTTGATGCAGCATCGACAGTTCTAACAATTGCAGGTGACTTAGCAAATTCAACAATACGAATACCTTGCTCGCTCCCTCCGCCTTTTGAATCTATATAGCCAGAAGGAGAAAGAGAGAAAATAGCTTTTGTAGTTTCTAGTAGCACTGCCTCCTTCGTTTGAACATCCGCTGCAGCACTACTAAAGGCTTGGAATGTCTGCAAGCTTAAGGCACGATGTTTGTTTGTAGTAGATTGATGCATAAGTGCGCGATAAATGCGACCACACCACAATGTTGCTGTAAATAATACGGCTAGTATTGCAACCTTACTTCCAAATTTTTGTAAAAGTTGACTGTTATCCAAGCCAGCTTCAACCCAATACCACATTGCACCGGAAGCTATGGCAGTTAACAGGGCAAGAAATGCGGTTGCTCTTAGCCATTTCTCAGCTGACGAATTTAATGTCTTTGATTCTCTTAGGAAGTCTTGTGTAAAAACTGCTGCACCTGCTGCAACTGATGCCTCTCTTGCTTTAGTTATGATTCCTGCTATTTCAAGGTGTGTGTCTTCTATATCGTTTTTTGCGTCATCGACGATGGATTTAGCATTTTGTACCGATTTTGTAAGTGCCTCGATATTTTGTGATACATCACCTTTTTGATAGGCAAGAAATGGTATCCATGGAGTTGCAGTCGCATAAAACAGGTCTGCCTGTGTATGTACGCCAAGAACAAGATTTTCACGGACCTGTTGTGGATTTGCTTGCTCAATATCAAAACTATCGATTGCCTCTAAATGCTTAATTACTTCGGCTAACTGTGTATTTATTTGGGTAATTGCTTGATCGGTTAGATGTTCCAATGGAAGCAGCGCTAGATGAGACAGTATTGTGAATATACGGTCTAGATCATTTTTTGCGTTTGCAAAAGTAATTGAGCCCCATTTGGATCTTGATAATAGATCAATTTCACTGAAAGTTAAGGCTTTCTCTATTGATTCAACTAGAGGCTTAGTATGTTCTTCTGTTGCCATGGTGTTCTCCTTATACGTTCCTTAATGCACCTAACAGTTGTTAATAGGTGGAAGTGATCATCCACGTGTTAATTGTATATAGATGGATGCAACTTCCATGTATTGTCATATTAAGAGCTAACTTTAGACATTGTGTTAGCTAATAATATCTTGCGGACAAATATACCATCAATCAACTCTTAAGTAAGGATTACGCAGGTTTTACGCGTTTAGTAATGATTAGTTATGCTTTGTAAGGATGCGCAGGCAGACAATCAGTTTAATTTAATTAATAAAAACAATAAGTTACATTTAATTTTTGGCTTTCATAATGCCGGGGTCGGTGGTTCAAGTCCACCCATGACCACCATTTCAAGCCCTCTCATTCCAAATTACGCGACTTTTACGCGGTTTATGCAATTGTTTAAAACAAATGCTGTGATTGCTTGGTATCTGTCGTCTTAAAAGATCAAACGCTAGTGCCGCCGCCACTCGTTACCTTAAACTGGCCACAGTAAGGTAATGCCGCGTGCAATCATCTCAATAGCATAGGTGCCAGTAAACAAGGCAACCACCCTACCAACAACTTCCACATAGCGGCTGAGTAAACGCTCGTTTCGTTTTTTTAGCGGGTCGTGTATCAATTTAAAAACAATAATCGACACTAAAGAAAAAGTGATCGCAATACCAATCGCCATGGCCGCACTGGATGTGGGTAAAGATGAGCCAATAAGCACGCTTGCGCTGATTGTTCCTGGGGCAATCATAAACGGCATAGCTACCGAACCGGCTACATGCTCAGGATTACCATGCGTGTCTATCAAAACAATTTTGCCAGAAAATATGGATTGAATACCAATCCATAAAAAGATGATGCCACCAAATATCAAAAACGCACCAAATCGAACATTAAAGACATCTTCAAAAACACCTTCGCCGGTGATCGCAAAAATGACAAACACAATCCCACTGATAAGGTGGGCGCGTACCATGACCTTTACAAATTCCTTAAGGGTTAAATCTCTAATTAAACTGATAAGGTATATGCTGATCAGAAAAGGATTTAACAATACAAAAAGGAGTGAAGACGCTTTTAACAATTCCATGATTTATCTCAATTGGACTTATTGATGGTTATATAAGGCCAATAAGCCTTAGGGTGGGTATGTCAGTTATTTTGGCACAGAGGGAAACCAAAAACGACCGACAAAATAGGTTAACAAACCGGCGAGAATGCCCGGTGCTACAGTGTAAATCAATCCCCCAAAACCTAATTGTTGCCATAGCAAAAAGCTGGCTACACCTATCACTATCATGCTAATAGCTAAGGTTTGATGCACGCGCTTACCCAAGGCTAATAGCAGCACCAACGGGGTAAAGGCCGAGCCGAGCAGACCCCACGCATCAAGTACCAAAGCAAACACCGACTCTGCACCAGTTAGCGCGATGATCACGGCAATAGATAATACGCTTGCGGTGGTCAGTTTTGCGGCCCACAGGCTGTGTAGCATGCCGGGTCGTTTAGTAAAGTCACGGGTAACCGAGGCAGAGCAGGATAAAATTAACGAGTCTGCCGTGGACAGCGTGGCGGCAAACAGGGCAGCCAGCACCAAACCGACCAAGGGTTCAGGTAAAACACGCATGGCCATGGTCGGCAGGGCTAGTTCGGCATCAAAGCCGGCCTGCTCAGGAAAGGCAATACGGCTGAGAAGGCCCACAGCAATAGTCGCGCCATAAAACAGGGTAAACCAGCCATAGTAATAACAGCGCATACGATTAATATCCTTCGCGTTGTCGAGACAAATAAACCGCACCACAATGTGTGGTTGTCCAAAAACCGCGATGCCGCCAAATAACCAGCCGAGTATAAATAGAAAAATGCCTAAGGTGTCCGTATCAGGAAACCAGGCTAAATAATGCACATTAACATTAGCCATTTTAATTAAGGCTGCATCCCATCCACCAGCCAGTTCAAATCCACCGACAATCAACATAGCCATGCCAATTAACATCACCAGCGATTGCGCTGCATCGGTCCAGATTGAGGCTCGTAGCCCGCCCGCTGCGCTATACAGTAAAACAATAATTGCCCCAATCAAAATACCCCAGCTCGGTTCCCAGTCCATTAATACCTCGGTCGCCTTGCTGCCAGCTTTAAGCTGGGCTGCCGCGTAAATGCTAAGAAACATGACTGTTAATACACCAATAAGGCGTCGTAGATGAAAATTATTGTCACCATTCCAGTGTGAGAGCAGGCCACCGTAGGAATGAATTTTCTTTGAACGCGAAGCGGCGTGTAAGGGACGGAGTATATAAAAGGACGCCAGCAAGTCGCCAACAACCCAGCCTATCATTAGCCAGATAGATGAAAGCCCCGTGGCATACGTCAGGCCAATCATGCCAATAAACATAAAGCCACTGTTGTTGGTAGCAACAGCCGACAGACCAGCAAGCCAAGCGGGTATCGACTTACCCGCAACCAAATAGTCCTCTTGCGTGTTACGGCTTTTTAGCAACGAACTCATGCCAATAATAAGAAAAATGGCAAGAGATAACAAAAAGCTAATGGTAATCATATAAACCTATGTGATGCATTGTTTGGCTTTGCATTAACTTAGGGACGTTTAAAAAACTAACGTCTAAGAAGCGAAAGGGACAAAGGGCTTATTTATTACCATAACATTGTACGGGTGTTAAATCTGAGCTTTCCCGAATAAAAGAAATGTGTGCGGTAAAATCAATTGAGTCTGAACGTTTTGGTTTTTTTAAAACAGCGACCAATAAATACCTGCTCAACCATTAACAATCGCAACCCCAAGCAAAAAGGGGGTTAATAACGTGGCTGCTACGTTTGCCGCCATATATTGCGGCGCTTCAGCTATTTTTTCTGCGTGTTTAACCGCGCCATACAGTGCAAATAACGACAATACCATAGGCACCAAGGCGACTAGACCAAGTGTGGGAATGTAGCCGTTAAGTACTGACAATAAAATTAAAGTGTATGCCGCCAGCATAAAACCTGCATACATCAAATTGCTTTTTTTAACCCCAAACACAATGGGAAAGGTTTTTCTGCCAACACAAGCATCTGCGTGTATATCGGGGTATTGGTTGAGTAACAGCAGGTTATTGACCAGAAAAAAGGGCACCAACGATACCAGCCAAGCTAAGGGGGAATAACTGCCGGTTAAAACCAACGGTGTACCCACTACCATTAGCACGCCAAAACCCAAGCCCGGGGCAATTAGGCATAACCAGGGGGAGCGGTTTATCCATTGCGTGTAAGTGATAATTAACATCACACCGATTAGGCCAATCGGTAGTATTTGCAGGCCGCGTTCGATAATAAGGTAAACGCCGACGATGATTGTAATCATTAGCGATAGCAAACCCACTTTTAAAACCAATCCAGCGACTTCAGGCGCATTGGGCAACGCGCCGCTACCGCCGCTAAACGGGGTTTTATTTGTTGTTAGGTCTAAGCCACTTTTAAAATCAAAATATTCATTCAGCGTATTAACGCTGATATGGGCGAAGATAGCGCCAATAAAAACCAGCAAAACCATTACATGACTTATAGGTGCTTGCGTACTTAGTACGGTACTTAAACCCAAAAAAACACAAACAGGGGTTAACACCAAAAACGAGGGGCGAAACGTTTGCAGTACAGTTTTAAGTGACATAGGGTAGGTTGATAAGCCGAAATAGTGGTCTTAAGTTGTGAAGGGGCTTTAAAGTGTAACTCCTTACCACGCTCTAACAGTTAGAGCGTGGTAAGGAGTTAACCAAACGCGTTTTTAATATCCTCAAACTTTGCGGTAATGGCGTGGGCGTTGGTGTAGCCCATTTCTTTTAGCCGTGCAGCGGCGAGCGATGCGCGACCACCTGCGGCACAATGGATCAGTATGGTGGTGTCTGCATCGCTACAATGATTGGGGGTTTTCATTTCTAACAAACCACGTGGAATATTAATGGAGCAGTTGAGTTTGGATTGCTCGGCTTCGGCGGGTTCGCGTACGTCGATAACCACGGTGTTACTATGACTATCAAAAAGACGTTTTGCGGTGGCTACGTCGACACAAAGGCAGTTTTTTTGCGCTTCGGCTATAAATTCGCTAGCGGGTTTAATCATGATGCTTTCCTTTTATGATACAGAGGCTTAATAGTAAGTCTAATGCATAAAAAAAGCAGCCTATTGGCTGCTTTTTTTATGCGATACAGTTAGTCCCCCAATCTATTAATGACCAGCGTCTGCCGTCGGCAGCTGAATGGTGATCCACTTCCATTCGGTTAGCGCATCAACGTCTACTTCAACGCCTTCGCGGCCAAAGCCACTGTCACCGGTGCCACCAAACGGTACGTGTGGCTCATCGTGTAGGGTTGGTGCGTTAACGTGTACCATGCCCGCGTTAACTTGGTCAGTAAAGTCTAAGGCTTTATTTAAGTCGTTAGTGCAAATGGCTGCGCTTAAACCGTAGGGGGTGTCATTGGCCATTTCAAGTGCCGCTGCATAATCCTTGACGGAATAAACAGATGTGACGGGGCCAAAGGTTTCTTCGTAGCACACTTCCATCGCCTGTGTGATGCCGCTAAGGATGGTCGGCTCACATCGGTGACCTTGCCAGTTGCCGCCGGTTTCAATCGTCGCGCCATGTTCTACGGCATTGTCGATATGCCTGCGTACGCGATCGCGTTGACGTTGAGAAATAATCGGACCAAGAATAGTCGACATTTCACGTAAATCACCCAGTGACAGTTGGCTGGCGGCAGCCTTATAAGCGGCTAAAAATTTATCATAAATCGCTTCTTCAACAATGATTCGGCTTGACGCCATACACGCCTGTCCTTGGTATAAAAACATACCGAAAACAGCGGTTCTTACAGCGAGTTCAAGGTCGGCATCGGCTAGGATAACCAAGGGGCTTTTACCACCGAGCTCTAGCACGGCGTGTTTCATATGGCGGCCACACAGCTCGCCAATATGTTTACCAACCCGGCTTGAACCGGTAAACATCACCGTTTTTACTAAGGGGTGGGTGTTAAGGGTATCGCCAATATCCACACCAAAACCAGACACGACGTTAACCGACCCTGATGGAAAACCCGCTTCATGCAGTAATTGAGCAAAGCGATAAGACAGCGACGGCGCTTCTTCAGATGAAAGTAGTACCACCGTATTGCCGGTAGCAAGTGGCGAGGCGACCAGTTTGGCGGCTTTAATTAACGGTACGTTAAAGGGCGTTATGGCGGCGATAACACCTAAGGGTTTACGCACACTCATGCTTAGCCTGCCTGGGGTGTCAGACGGCATGGTCTGCCCAGTCACGCGACGGGCGACACCTGCAGCGGCTCGTAGGTGGCCAATAGCATATTGAATTTCAAAGTTGGCTTTGTTGATTGGCGAACCGATCTCATCGATCAGGATATCTATAAAATGGGCTTGATCCCTTTCCAGCAAATCCGCCGCTTTGCAGAGCATTTTTTCTCTGTCTTTAGCCAGTGTTTTGCCGTAACGTTGAAAGCAGGCATGGGCGGCTTCTACGGCCCGGTTTACATCGTTTGCATTGGCTTCAGCAGCGGTGCAATACAGTGAGTCGTCAAGCGGATTAAGCACGTCGAAGTATTTACCGCTGTCAGGTGCGGTGTGTTCGCCATTGATCCATAGTTCATGTTTGATTGTCATAGCTTTTCCTTATTTTAGGTTTATAGGGATACGTTAATACATGTAAATTACGTCGATTAATGTGCCTGCTCAAACCCTGGTAATTGGATGGTGATCCATTTCCATTGTGTCAGAGCATCAATATCCACATCAACCCCTTCGCGTCCAAACCCACTGTCACCAACACCACCAAAAGGAACATGGGGTTCGTCGTATACACTTGGCGCATTGATATGGATCATGCCCGTTTCAACCCCATGGGCTAGCGTTAGGGCTTTGTTAAGGTCGTTGGTATGAATGGCACCGCTAAGACCATAGTGTGTGTCATTTGCGAGTACTAAGGCTTCTTCAGCGCTCTCTACACAGTAAACAGAGGTGACTGGGCCAAATGTTTCTTGACGGCAGACGGTCATATCATCGGTGACGTTGGTCAAAATAGTTGGCTGACAACGGTTTCCTTCCCATTGACCTCCGGTAACGAGGGTTGCTCCTTTTGCTACGGCATCCTCAATATGTGAGCGCACTCGATTGCGTTGGCGGGGTGAAATAATAGGGCCTAAAATGGTCGACATATCATGTAAGTCCCCCATCGATAGTTGTTTTGCTGCGGCGCTATACATTTCAACGAATTGGTCGTAAAGAGGGGCTTCAACAATAATGCGGCTGGATGCAATGCAGGCCTGCCCTTGATAGAAGAACATGCCCATAATGGCGTTTTGCACAGCGAGAGCAAGGTCGGCATCAGCTAAGACGATATAAGGGCTTTTTCCACCGAGTTCAAGGACACAAGGTTTCATATTGCGGCCACAAATTTCACTGATGTGTTTGCCAACAACGCTGGAACCAGTGAACATGACCGCCTTCACTAAGGGGTGGCCGGTTAGAAAATCGCCCACATCAACACCAAAGCCAGAAACCACATTTAAACTGCCAGCTGGAAAGCCGGCTTCTTCCATCAGTTGCGCGAAACGGAAGGAAACTGCTGGTGCTTCTTCTGATGTTAGCAAGACGACGGTGTTGCCGGTAGCCAAAGGTGAGGCGACTAATTTTGCGGCTTTTAATAAAGGCACGTTAAACGGTGTAATGGCAGCGACGACACCTAAGGGTTTACGTACGCTCATGCTTAAACGACCGGGTGTGTCTGACGGCATGGTTTGACCTGTAATGCGGCGCGCCGTACCGGCAGCAGCACGTAACTGGCCAATCGTTTGACTGACTTCAAATTGCGCTTTATTCATTGGCGAGCCCACTTCGTCAATAAGCAGCTCTAGAAACTCGTCTCGATCTCTTTCGAGTAAATCGGCTGCTTTTATAAGCATGGCCTCTCGGTCTTTAGCTAAACATGTGCGATAGCTCTTAAAGCAAGCATGCGCTGCATCTACGGCTTTGTTGATATCTACCTCATTAGCTTCAGCAGCCTTACAAAAAAGGCTGTCATCTAAGGGGTTAAGGACATCAAAATATTTTCCCGTAGTGGGTTTAGTCTGTGCGCCATTAATCCAGAGTTCGTACGTTTTAATCATAAGAAATATCTAATATTTTAGGTTAAAAGAAAGGTGTTAAATAAAAGTTAGCTTGTTGATATATGTAAAAAAGTTGCTGAATAATTAAGTAAAAAAGGGCGTTTACTTAACTATTCAGGGGTAACTTTTGTCACGTGAATTAACCAAAAACAGACTGCGGGTCGAGTGCCTTTTTAACGCGTTTTTTCAGTGTTTTTAATCCATCTAAACTGACCGCATCAACGGCGTCTTGCATATCCGCATCGACTAAACAGCTGGGGTAACCCTGCGCTGTAAAATCGTCAATTAACTGTTTGGCGAGTTGCCGCGCCTGTGCCAGTTTTTCAACATTACCCGTGGGGTATAGAATTTGTAGCTGATGCATCATGGTACGCCACGTAAGGGCAAACTGACTGATGATTTTAAGTTCTGCGGGGTTGCTGACTTTTTGCAGTAACGCCTGCATGCTGACCGCATCATCACCATCAATTGGGCTGGCAAAGTGCACATTGATGGATGAATAAGCAGCTAGTTGTGGGTTAATGGCGTTAAATTTGCCATTCATTTTCATTTCACGTTGCGCCCACACAGGGTTGCTTGCTGTGGCGTCTTGCAGTAGAAATTTAGCCCCTTCAATTTGCCCGAAAGCACCGTTAATGGCTTGCCATAAAAACTCAACATTGGCGGGAATGTTGTACAACGCGCCGTACATATTCCATTGGCCTAATTGGTGTTTCTTAGCGGCCTCGTCATTGCTGCTAATGTGTTCTATCGCTTCGTCAGCAAATTGCAGTGCATCCGATTGAGCTGAAGCAACGGTAACGGTGTTAGGTACCAGCATATTGATTTTCATATCGCGCATAATCTCAACCGCCTGATTAAGCGCCGCTTCGTTAGGCAGTTGCAGTGCAAAAGGTTGGTACGCGGGGGCTTTTGGCATAAGCCAAATACCCACTTTAGTAATGATGCCTAAGCTCGACTGGGTAAAGGTACCGTCAATATAAGGGCCAAAACCGTATTTGAATAATTGCCACGAATCGCTACCCGGCATAGCGCCCATACCGGTGCGTATTAAGCGACCGCTGGCGAGCATCACTTCCATGCCACATTGCATCATCAAATGATCACCATAGGGCGTGTAACCGTAGCTTCTATTGCTGATGCCACCGGATACAGACTGCGTTGAATTTTTATCAAAATCAACAACAAACGGGATGTTATTAGCCTCTAAATAATCATTTAGCTGCGCATAGCTAACACCGGGCTCGACCAGCGCATAGGCGGCTTTGGTATTAACTTCAATAATCGCGTTGAGTTTTTTTAAGTCGATAACCACAATATCGCCATTGGCCGGTATAGGTGCGGTATTGATTTCGCCGGGGCTTAATAAGTTAAATAAAGAAAACGCTTGGTCTGCAGAAAAAACCAGCAGTTTTTGTAGCTCATCAAGCGTGCTTGGGGTAACGATAGCGACTACTTTGCGCTCGGCGTTGTTAATCCGGTCTGCTAAAAATTGGTATTCAACCGGTGTGTTTTGATTAACAGCGATAAGCTTATCGGCAGTAAAGAGGGCGCTTAGTTTTTCGACGATAGTGTTCATAATCAGGGCCTATTTTTTATATTGTGCTGGCGGCATAATCACGGGATAGGGCTTTTCAGGGTCTACTCTAAAAAAGGCTTCACGCTTGTTGTAGTCGATGGTTGATGCGGGCTCGCTATCGCGCCAAGTAAATTCGCAGGCGTTACAATGGAAAATAGTCCAAACCAGTTCGCCTTGGGCATTTAAGCCTTTATGTTCGGCGCGTATTTTTTCTTCAGCCGCTTGACAGCGTGGGCACGTGCTCATAACTGACCTCCATTTTGTAACAGTTGAATAACCTTGGCTATCTCATCAATTTCTGGACCAGCAGGCGGGGTGACGATTTTTGAGTCAGAGCCGAGTTTATCGGGCGGCATAAAGCTAGTGGCATCAATAATTAGACGGTGGCCTTTACCTGCAATTTCAGCCGCTGGGTCAATCGGAATCATCGGCATATTCGGGATTACGATGGTATCTTCTGCGCGGGTACGTGTTGATAAGGCCCACATCACCTCGTTTAGGTCAAACGGATCGACATCGTCATCGACCATAATTAGGTTTTTAAGGTACATGGTGCCGTGGGGTGTACCGAGGGCTCGCATTGCGACGGATTTGGCAAAACCAGCAAAGCGGTTTTTAACCGAGATAATGCCGGTAAGACCGTGCTGGTACAAGGCATTAACAGCGACCACTTCGGGGAAGTCTTTGGTTAACTGGGCGTAAATGGGCGCAGAGGTATTGAGGCCAATCAAGGTGTCGTGCTCGGTCCAGCCACGGCCAATATAAATATTTTCAAAAATCGGGTCATTACGATGCGAAATAGCGGTGACTTTAAAGCGCGGTATTTTTCTCACGCCACTATAACTGCCGGGAAACTCGCCAAACGGTCCTTCGAAGCTGCGGACGCCATTCATTAATTCGGCTTCAATGATCATTTCTGAATCGGCCAAAATATCCATGCCGTTGTTGGATTTGGTTAAACGTAGCGGGCTGCCCATCATTTGTGAAGCATAGGCGAATTCAGATTCATCATAACCCACTGGGGTTGCGGCAAACATGCACATGGCGGGGTGGTTGCCCAGCATCACGGCAATTTTTAACGGCACATTATCTTGTTCGGCAGCCATAATGTGGCGGCCCATATCGTGCGCAGGCACTGATAGCAGGGTAAATTCGCCAGGCGCTTGCACTTGAATACGGTAAATGCCGACATTTTGTTTGCCAAAATTATCGGGGTCACGTGGGTCGCGACTAACGACATTGGCTTTGCCTATATAAAACCCACCGTCGTACTCGTTGATTCGATACAGCGGTAATAAATCGTACAGATTAAAGTTATCGGTCAGGCGGTTTTCGTTGACCGGCGCGGCGTCGGGTTCAATAAAATCGAGCAAGGGTTTGTCGTCGCCCCAACGGGAAATAATGTCGTAAAACAGTTCTTTAATCGTGGTGCCTTTAGGATGCCCCAATAATAAGGCTAAGTTGGTAAAGCTGCCGTGCACACCAAGGACTAATTTTTTGCCCGGATAACCGGCGATATTATTAAAAATTACGGCCGGGCCGTTCATTGAATCTCTACCGGCGGCAACGGCGATATTACGCACGTCGGGTTCGGGCATGATTTCGTCAGTCCAGGTGATGCATTGACCGTTCTCTTCCAGAAACTCTAGGAAGTCGCGTAAGCTGCCAATGCGTTCGCCAACGGCTCTCGCTTTAGCGGATAAGGGTTTTTTATCGGTACTCATTATTTGGTTTCCTCTGGGGTGTGCGCTTTAGCGCCCTCGACTATGTAGGTGGCTAAATTATCTAATTCGGCGTTATTGATATCCGTTGGGCGGAAAGGGGGCATTTCTAATAAGCCGTCTCTCACGATGTATTTAATGTAGTCAGCGGTTAGGTCTTTACGCTGCATGATAACGGCCTTATCTTCACCGCGAACGAGCGCAAGTTGTTTGGTTGCAGCGTGTGCAGGTCCAGGGTCATGGCAACCAGCGCAATGTAGCTCAAAAATAACGCGTCCAGCGCGGTTGCTGCTTTCAACCGTTGTCGTTGGTTGCGCAGGGGCACTTGTTTCAAGCTTAGCCGCTTGATTGATGGATTCGGTTTTGCTGCTGTCAGTGGCTTGATCGCAGGCACTTAATGCTAAGCAGCTTAGGCCAAAGATGAGTGATTTATTCATGATTTCCCCCGTAAATGTTTGGGCCAAATACCCATTTTTCCCGGGGATAAAATACCATTTGGGTCGAGCTCGTCTTTAAGCGCGTGGTGAGTATCCCAAAGGGCATTATCATTCCAAGAATAACTGTTAGCAATTTGGTCCATAAAGGACAAATGCGTACGGTATTCGCCATAGCCTAAGGCGGCGGCATCATCGACCAGTACGGCAAATAATTCGTGCGCACGTTTTTTCTCTTCGGCATTCATGCGGTCAAACATCAACATAAAGATATGGTGTTGATCCCGCCAACCGATCAAAAACTCGCCGATATAATCAAAATTGTACTCGTGTGCTCTTTTACGAATCATTTGGTATTGGGTCATCGACGCCTTGCCATCGGCGGCCGAGATCGGTGAAAAGTTAATATGGCCACCACCGCCGACCCAGTTTAATAGACTGAATTCGGTCATGTTGGGTATGCCCTGCATCAGCTTGACGCGGTAGTCCCAACCAGGGTCGCCTTTGCGGGTTTTATCAAAATGAAACTTAGCGCCAGGAATAGTACTAAAGGTGTCGCGGATGATCTCCATGTTGTTTTTCATCATCGGCGCTGGGCCATACACAGCAGCGTAATAATTCCAAATACCCAGGTCTAAATCTTTCGCCATCTTTTGACGGTTACTTTCAGGCATGGGCCCTGTGCCGGTATAGTATTGGCGTTTGCTAACTGACATCGCGGCTTCCCATAACAGGTCAACGGTCATCGGTGCATTATGAATCACTTGATTGAGCCGCAACGGTAAGGTTAAATCGGTGACCGTTTCCAAATCACGCTCGTTTTCAAGGGTGATCATAAATGGGGTGAATCCGGGAGGCTCCGGCATCAACCAAATCCCCATGCGAGTGATTACACCAAAGTTTGATTGAGTAAATAGGCCATCAATGGCGGCGCCTTGTCCATACTTATATAAAGCACCTGTTTTACTGTTAGCGCTGGTATCCATGCCGGTTTCAACAACGGTACCATCAGCCAGGACTACTTGCATGCCACACTGCATTAATAAGTGATCACCGTACGGCGTGTAGCCGGCGCCGTGATCGGAGGTATTGCCCACAAAGCCACCCCAAGCGGGTGCGGCGCAATCTATCCACAGTTTGATACCTTTTTCTTGAAGGAAATTGTATAGGTCGTAGTAACTGACCCCAGGTTCAACGATGGCATAGCCGTGTTTTTCGTTGACCTCGATAATTTTATTCATCAACTTTAGGTCAAGTACGACATACCCGGCTTTTCGCGGCGCAGGACCGCCGTAAGCAAAGTTTTTACCCGTTGAAATAGTCCAAATGGGGATTTTATAGTCGTTGACGATGGCTAGGATTTTTTGAATTTGCTCGACAGTTTTTGGCGCAACCGCAGCGGAAGGCGCAAAGTCTGCATCGTTAGTGGTGTTATACGCGTCGCGGTAGCTACGCAGTTCGGTGATGTCGTCTAAAAAGACATAATCTTTACCGACGACCTGCTTAATTTCTGCAATAGCGGCGTTAAATTGACCTAATGAAATGCCTTGTGGGAGTGGTTTTGTCATGACGTATTCCGGTTAAGTGTTTTTTGCAGCGCTAAGCGACCAAGACACTAAAAAGTCTTGTGCAGCATGGGTCGACTGAATTTGGCTTTTGCTGGCGACCATTGGTTGATGGCCTTGTGGTAAAAGCTGAGTGTTATGGGCTAGCCATACGGGCCATTGTTCACCTGCTTGGGCTAAGGCATGGGCGATTAAATCGGCGGATTGTTGACTAGCGCTAACTTCGTGGCTTAAGTTATTGCCCTGCTGTATATGGTTGGCAGAATAGCTGGGATAGAAACCGTAGTCCTTTGCAAGTTGCTCGATGACAAAAAAGTCAGAGTCACGGCTAAGGCCGCTAATAAGGCCGTTGGGCGACTCGCTGCAAAATTGCTTTACGCGTTCAAACTGCACACCAATATCAAGCCCGAGGCTGGAGTTGTCGTCGCTCACATGCGTAATAAATTGTTTTGCCGCGGGTGATTTTTCATCGGCAAGGGTCAGTAAAGGCTGGCCTTGTGCATTATCTAACACCAGCTGAAGCGCCTGCGATGGGTTGGTTAATAAGGCTGCATTAGCGACTAAAGCCGATTTAATGAACGTGCGCCTGCTGAGCATGAGCTTCTCCTTGGAAAGTGTTTTATTTTTTTGCTATGACAGGTTTTTTAGGCCCTGCCATCTTTTTACGTAGTCTATAGTAGAAACGTCTAATATGTCTAGTATGCGCCCGACCGTATGGTTAACGATATCATCGATGGATTTCGGTAAGGTATAAAAAGCCGGAACAGGCGGTGCGATAATCGCGCCCATTTCTGACAGGGTTGTCATATTTCTAAGGTGCACTAGGTTGAGTGGAGTTTCTCTAACCATTAAAACTAACTGTCGTCTTTCCTTTAAAACAACATCGGCCGCCCTTGATACCAAATTGTCGGCGATGCCATTAGCGATACAGCCGAGGGTTTTCATTGAGCACGGAGCGATCACCATGCCGTGCGTCAAGAACGACCCGCTGGATAAGGTGGCACCAATATCTTTCGGGTTATGCACCACGTCGGCTAATGCGCTAATAGCCTTTTTATCCATACCGAGTTCACATTGAGCGGTTAGCGCGCCGGCACTGGATAGGATTAGGTGGCTTTCAACATCATCAATCGTTTGCAGAATTTCTAGTAAACGGGTACCGTAAATTGAGCCCGTGGCGCCTGTGATGGCTACGATGATTTTTTTCTTCATGAATTCTACAATGCAATGATAAAAATGAAGGTTCGACCATATCGTTAAATATTTTTTTCGTCAATTAAATGTGGGACTAAATAATGACTTCAGGCACAATTTCTCTACAAGATAAAAAACAAATCATCATCGACTTTTTGCTTAAATGTAATGTGTACAGCGATCAAATGCTGGATAAGTACACGGAACAGTCAGCACACAGTGAACCAAATGATCGGGCGGCGATACAGCAAAAAATCCACGACTGGACGAGTTATCAAGAATTTAATGCTTATGCCATCGAAGAATTAACAGGCGAGCAGCTTGATGATTGGTTTTAGCCGTCTAGTATTATTTGATGAAATGATTAAATCTTTCGGGTAGTATTGCCGGACAATAATAAACGTTAAGGCCTCGCCGTGAGCGAAAATACGACTTACCAATACCCATCCAGTGATGATCTGCGAGACCGTATTCGCTTTTCTTCTGATACTGGGCATATTTGGTTGGATGAGCAGCGCATGCTGTTAATGCACAGCGAAGCGATGGGGTCGATGCGTCGTGAATTGATTGAAAGCTTAGGGATTGAACGGGCCAAAGGCATTTTGATACGCACCGGGTATAAGGCGGGCGTAGAAGACGCTAAGTTGGCCAAGAAAATGCGCCCAGATGCGTCAGAAAAGGATCAGTTTTTGGTCGGCCCACAACTGCACCAATTAGAAGGCATCGTTCGGGTGACGCCTATCAGGTTTGAGATAGACATTAAAGCCAAGCGTTTTGAGATGGAAATTCGTTGGGAAAATTCCTACGAAAGTGAGGTGCATCAAAAAGCCTTTGGTGTCGCAGAACAACCTGTTTGTTGGATGGAGGTGGGTTACGCCAGTGGTTATAGTACCGAGTTTACAGGGCAATCGATTCTTTTCTCAGAAATAGCGTGCCGTGCTTGTGGAGAGGAGTACTGCACGATTGTTGGTAAGCCAGTGGCCGAATGGGATAACCCAGAAGAGCTCACAAAATATTATCGTTCCGATAGTATCGTTGATCAGATTCTTGATTTGCGAAACGAGGTAACCAGCTTGCGTTCATCACTGATCGAAAGCGAGGTGTTGGATAGCCATATTATAGGTAAATCAAAACCGTTTAAAAAAGCCTTAGGCTTATTAGAAAAAGCTGTACAGGGCCCGGTAACGGTTTTATTACTGGGTGAAACCGGGGTCGGGAAGGAATTGTTTGCTCGTTCCTTGCACCGCCATAGTGACAGAAGCGAACAAGCGTTTATTGCAGTTAATTGCGCGGCAATTCCTGAGGATTTGTTAGAAGCTGAACTTTTTGGTGTCGACAAGGGAGCATACACCGGCGCGCATCAATCCCGTGAAGGGCGATTTGAACGGGCAAATAATGGCACCTTGTTTTTGGATGAAATTGGTGATTTATCCTATTCGGCGCAAGCCAAGCTATTGCGCGTTTTACAAGAAAGCGAGTTGGAACGGGTGGGCGGCACAAAGGTCGTTTCTGTTGATGTCCGTGTGGTGGCGGCAACCCATGCTGATTTGTTGGAGAAAGTTGAAAAAGGCGAGTTCCGCAGGGACCTGTTTTATCGGCTGAATGTTTTTCCTATTTCAATCCCACCGTTGCGCGAACGAAAAATCGATATCCCTTTATTGATTGACAGTTTTATTGGGCACTTTAAAGTCAAATACCATAAGGACGTCAAAGGTATCTCTGAGCACGCATTGAGCCAACTAGAAGAATACCAATGGCCTGGCAATATCCGAGAATTGGAAAACGTGATAGAGCGTGGCGTTCTGTTGTGCGAAAACGGTGGAAAAATAGAGTTTCAGCATTTATTTGCGATGGTCGGAACGGAACCTACGGCGGTGGCATCAGTTGATGAAAAAGGGCAATTAAAAACAGTCGATAAAAGTGTTTATAACCAGTTTGTTGATATGTTTTTTGAAGCACAAAACAACCTGTTTGAAATTGAAGAAACCATTTTACGCGAAGCCGTTAAACGTGCACAGGGTAACCTGTCTGGTGCTGCACGCACTTTGGGCATGACAAGGCCACAACTTGCCTACCGCCTTGGTAAGATTGAAGAGACAGAATAAGCCCCTGCGGCGTTAGCCTATGCTTTGTTTCTGTATTGTTGTGGGCTTACGCCAAACCAACGTTTAAAGCTGCGACGAAAATTAGCTGGATCGCTGTAGCCAAAAATGACCGATAGTGTGTCGACTGAAATTGAACTTCGTCTGAGGTATTTACTGGCCTGAAAGGCATAAACATTGTCTTTGATGGCCTGAAACGAGGTATGTTGCTGCTTTAATTTTCTGATTACTGTACGTGTCGATAAATTAAGGTGCTGGGCAGTTTGTTCTAAAGAGAGCGGCGTGCCTAAATTGGACGATAAATAGTCATAAATTTCTGTGCTTATATCCTGCTCACGTTGCAATTGGTGGGCTGCTTCTTGGCACTGTTCAAGCGCAAGCTGATACATATGGCTGTCAGCGTTGGGGTTGATAGTATCTTTTAATGCCAACGGCAGGTGTATTTCAATGTGGTCAGAGTCAAAATAAACAGGGCAATGAAAATATGCCGAGTAACTGGCCTTGTAGCTGGGTGCAGAGCTATTAATATATAGCTTAGCTTCAGACATGGGGCGACCTAAAATAAACTCAATAATATGCTGCAGCAACATCAACATGGCTTCAACAAAAAGGGAGTGCGCGTCTTTAAGGTTTTCAGTTAAAGTGAGTCTGATGATGTACTGATCTTTTTGTACAGATGTGCGGTATAAAATAAAGGGTGTACGGATAAAGCTGTAGGTTTGAAAAATAGTAATAGCATCTGATAAGGCGGGGCTGTTAATAGCCGCCCAGCCCATATGGCCGTGGGTTGATGGATGTAGCAGTGAACCTAATAATAGGCCGATGGCTGGGTTGTTAGTGACTTTGCGGGTATTTAATATAACGTTAACAAACTGGTCAACAGAGATGTAAGCGCCATCACTTAATGAACTTGCTGTTAACTGGGTGCCTGTTAAAATCTGTTCAGCAGACACGCCCTCATTAGCCAATGCTCGAAGGGCAATTTGGATATAGCTGACAGGAAGTTTCTGAAAGTTGAACATAAATTAACGCTCGTCTTCAGGTGCGCTATGGATGGAAGTCAATACTACACCGTTATGTCACAAAATGACATAGTACTGTCAGCTAATGACACTTCTTAAGCCGTAAGTGGGTTGTTCTAATGAGGATTAGTTGAAGATAATGGGATCATTTATTAATAATCCTTGTCTAAATTGGTAGATAAAACAAGTATAGAGGCCCTCAATGAGTACAGAGCAAGCGATTCCAGCGAGTGAAACATATTTTCGTTCACTATTAAAAGCACCGGCATTAGCTATTCCCACGACCCTTATGTTTATAGCCGTCATGGCGAGCATGGGTGCTGTTTGGTATTACGCCCTACAAGGCATGCTACCGTTATGGCAAGGCGCTATTATTAATGGCTTTTTGAGCTACTGCCTGTTTAGTGTTATCCATGATTCGTCACATCACTCCTTGTCGAGTAGTAAGTTTTTAAATGAGTTGATCGGCGGGGTAGGTTTGTTTTTCCTTTTTCCTTATGCACCGATGGTGGCACTTAGGTGGGTACATAACCAGCACCATATTTATGCTAATGGACCAATGGACCCTGATCGCTTTGAACACGAGTCACCTTGGTGGCAGGTACCGTTTAGGTGGTCATGTTTTGATGGTTATTACATTTATTATTTTTTTAAATACGGGGGCAAAGTAATCAAACGGCATGCGACGTATCTAATTGCTTATTACTCTGCGTTGATTGTTACTTTTAGCGTGATTTTATACTTAGGTTTTGGTTATGAAGTACTGATGCTTTGGTTTGTACCAACGCGTATTTCGCTCTTCTTGATTGCGGTGGTGTTTGTGATTTTGCCGCATCACCCAGCAACTGTCGCTCAAACAGAAGATAAATATATGGCGACCACCATGCGCATGGGTTGGGAGTGGTTGTTAACGCCTTTATTGGTGTATCAAAACTATCACTTAATTCATCATCTCTATCCAGAGATACCGTTTTATAAAATGCATAAGGTTTGGTATTTGAAGTACGATGAAATTAATGCGCAAGACATTAGTGTGCAAACGGCTTTTGGCCTAGAGCCTGCTAATATGGAGTCGCATAAAAACTTTGATCATTCCAAGTACGCCCCGCAAGCATAATTGGCTGGCTAGTTAGGCGCAAAAAAAGCCCCTGAATTCAGGGGCTTTTTTTGGGGTTTAAGGGCGAATAAGCATCTTTAACGCCTGGTCAGACTTTTCATAAAAGGTTTTAAAGGCTCGGTCGATATTATCTAAGCTGAAACTGTGGGTGAAATATTCAGCAGGGTTAATCACACCGCGTTCCATTAAACGCAGGCCTTCCCACATAAATGGTTGTACGTTAGCAAAGCCATTCATATGGAGACTGATGTCACGTAAAAAAACATCGGCGAGTACCAAATTAAACTCGGCATCACAAAACACACCGATGGCAGCGATGGTGCCGCCAGGCCGAATAATATCCAAACTCATTTGTAGCGTTTCAGGGTAACCAACCACTTCTATTACCTTATCAAACCCTCGCCCTTGGGTGAATGCGAGTGCTTTTTCTTTCCATCCCTCTTTGTTTGAATTGACGGTGGTTGCACCTTTTTTGGCCACTACATCAAGGCGATAATCAAGCGTGTCAATACACACAACATGGGCTGCTGACTTACCCAAGGCAATATCAGTGGTCAGTAGGCCGGTTGGCCCACAGCCAATAATGGCGACATTTTCTCCGGGTTGGATATCAGCGAGTTTATTCGCAATAATCGCCGACGGTAAGCTACATGAGAGTGATAAGGCAGAGGCATCATCAATCGCATCAGGCACTTTAATCACGTGACCCTCGGCATGTGGCAAAATCAACGCCTCGGTATGGGTGCCATTCAGATCGCCAAAAGGAATACCAAAGCCATACACGGCTTTTTGTGTGGTTTCGCAATGTGCCGTTTGTCCCACTTCACACATATAGCATTCGCCACAAGAGCATGAATAAGCCATAGAAACGCGGTCACCTATTTTAAATTTACCAACACCCTTTCCCACGCCACTAACGCGGCCAATCAGCTCATGCCCAGTTTGTGAATGCCCACGCTGCATAAAGGGGTCTAACGCGCCGCGGTATAAATGAAGGTCTGATCCGCAGATAGAGGTGGCATCAACCTCTACTAGAATTTGATGGGGTTCGCTAATGCTTGGGTCAGCTTTCTCGCCGCAACGAATATCTTCTGGACCATAGTAAATAGCTGCTTTCATTCTGCTCTCCGGATTAATTTTTTTGATAATTTTATTATTTGATAAAAACTAAACGATTTAATCTATAAAGTCTAGAAAAGTGTTGTTAGCACCAATATTGCGCAAAAGCGTATAGTTAATGGGCTTATATACGAAAAGCCTAACCTTATACTTTTTGGCACACTAAATGCTTTAAGGGACAGATAGGTCTTTAAATAAGGATATTCAATGGGTTTTCGTGTGGCATGGGTGTTGTTGTGTTGGGGTATGTTGGCAGCTTGTGAAGCGCCGTTAGTGCTAGATGGGGTAGCGGAAGAAAGTGCTAACCCAATTCGACGTACGGATCGTATTCAGTCTGCTGCTTCATTAGGTGAAGAGGTCGTGGTCGTTGGTGTAGGGTTTTTGTTGAACTCATCTGATGCAGGTTTGACTTGGCGACGCACAGTACCTAATGGCTTGCCCACGTTTATTGGTGTGGCCTTGTGTCCTGATAAAACACAAGTAGCTGTGTCAGCTGAAAAGCAAGCATGGGTGTCGACTGATAGTGGACAAAGCTGGCAAATACATAACCTAGGCACAGAAGAATCGCCGCAATACATTAGTTGTGGTCCGGATAACCGCTTATGGATAGCAGCGAGCTTTAGCACCCTATTAAGCAGTGCTGATCAAGGGAAAACGTGGCAGCAGACATCATTAGATGAGGACTTGATTTTCACCTATGTTAATTTTTTCGACCCGCTAAACGGACTGGCTATCGGTGAGTTTGGTAGCGTATATAAGACGCAAGACGGCGGTGAGAACTGGCTTGTAAATGAGCAAGCGATTGCGGATGAATTTTACCCCATGGCAGTGAGTTTTTTGGATAGCCAAACTGGCTGGGTAGGCGGTTCTAGTGGTGTAATTTTTCACACTTCAGATGGAGGGGTTTCTTGGGTTAAAGAAGAAACCGGTTCTGAAGCACCTATATTTGGTTTATTGGCCGATGGCCTAGGCGTTTATGCGGTGGGCGGCTTTGGTACCTTTTTAGAAAGACGCTCAACTAGTGATGGGAGTGTTAAATGGCTTCGATCAAGCGCGGTTTCCACACGTTTTTACCTTCGCGCTTTGGCTCCACTCAGTGGTAATAAAATTTTACTGGGCGGTGGTGCAGGCACACTTCAGTCGTTAATTAATAACGGCTCGGGGCAGTTAGTTGCAATCAAGCCAGATCAAGGAGCGTAGTGTGGGTGCTTTAACGAATCAACTCAAAAAAATAGATCGCTTAGTATTTGCTCACCCTAAAGTAACGGTTGTCATCATCTTGGCCATCAGTGTGTTTTTTGCGATGCAAATTCCAGCGGTCAAAATGGTATCGAATTTTGCTGACCTACTACCGCAAGAACACCCTTATATCCAAACGCATAATACCCTGACTGAAACGTTTGGCGGGGCGAATACTGTCATCGTTGCTATACAAGTTCATGAAGGGACTATTTTTACCAATGAGGTGTTGAAGCGAATCAAGCGGATCACCGATAAAGTTGATGCATTACCTGCGGTTAACCATAACCTGGTAAATAGTTTAACGCACAGAAATACGCGCCGTGTGTGGCTAAATGAGTACGGCACGATGAAGTCAGCCCCTTATTACGACCCCTTGCAAGATCATTACAGCGAACAAGAACTTAGCGTGATGCAAAACCAAGTGGTCTCTAATCCACGTGTGTACGGCTTATTGGTCTCGCCGGATCTGAAATCTGCCCTGATCAAAGGTACGCTCAACGAAGGCGACTTAAATTATGAAGAAGTTTTTACAGCGTTAAGCAAACTTCGAGAAGAGGAAAAAGCTGAAGGGTTAACGGTATACGCCAGTGGCCAGCCAGTTTTGGTGGGTTGGGTCACCAGTTACGTAAGTGAAGTGATCCAAATTTTTGGCTATACACTCGCCATTCTGCTTATTTTATTGGTGGCGTATTTTAGAAAGTTTTATGGCCTGTTATTACCGTTTGTCGGCATTTTACTGACCACCACATGGGGTCTGGGGATGTTGTCTTTATTGGGCTATAACCTCGACCCGTTAATGCTGGTGGTGCCATTTTTGGTATCGGCCCGAGCGATGTCACACGGGGTTCAAATTGTTGAGCGGTTTTATACCGAACTGGCTGAAAGCGGTGATAAGCAACTAGCCGCAAGAAATACGTTTGAGGGCTTATTTAGGCCAGGATCCTTAGGTGTTATTTCAGATGCAATTGGTTTGTTATTGATTTCATTGGGCTCGGTGCCGATAAACGACAAACTGGCTATTTATGCGTCGTTATGGGCGGCTAGCGTGATTGTTACCGTATTAATTTTATTACCCGTGTTGTTGGAGATTTTGCCACAACGGGCATCTAAAAAAACAGAGCATCGCTTACTACAAAAAATATTTCCGGTGGTATCTAAAATATCATGTACCCGCAGAGGGGCCATTAGCACCTTAGTTGTCTCCTTAGTGCTGGTTATCGGTGGTGGGTATTTAAGCTCTAAAGTGCAAATTGGTGAGTCTGAAGCAGGCTCGCCGTTGTTATACCCAGAGCATGATTACAATAGGTCGTCGAAGGCGATCAACGAGGCTTTTCCAGGCTCCGAAGAAATGTTTATTTTGGCGCACTCGGATAAACCGCACGGTCTGAAAGATCCAGCTGCAATAAAAGCGTTAGCAGACTTTCAAAATCATATGATGTTAGACCCTGAGCTGGGCGGCACCAAGGGCCTGCCAGATTTATTAACGCAGGTGAATAGAATTATTCATAACGATGATCCGCGTTGGCTTGTATACCCTAAAGATGAATTCGAGTCCGGCGGCTTAATGTTCGCCTATATGATGTCCAGCCCAATTCCGGGTGCCTTGTTAGAGTTTATTGACCCCGATGAACAAAATGCCAATATGGTTTTTTATTATAAAGACCATAAAGGTGAAACGATTCGCCGTGCGATCCATATGGTTAAACAATGGGCGGCTAGTAGTGCTGCACAAGTCGAAGGACTGTCTCTTAAATTAGCGGGCGGTTTGATTGGTGTGACCGCCGCGGTTAATGAGGCGTCTTACCAAACAAATATCATCGTTATTCCCTTGGTGTTTTTATTAATTTTAGCGTTTGTAACGGTGTTTTATTGGTCATTGCACGCGGGTTGGCTGATGCTGCTGGCGATGGGTTTTGCAACCACGCTAACCTACGCCTATATGGGCATTGTTGGCCTAGGTATTAATGTAAATACCGTACCTATTCTGGCTGCCGGCATAGGTATCGGGGTCGATTACTCGATTTATATTATGGATAAAATCAAAGAACAATACGCCAAAGTAGGGAGCTTTGAAGAGGCAATTAAAATTGCTATCAATACCACCGGCGTCGCGATTGGCTTTACTGCTTTCTCATTAATTGCCGGCGTGATTATGTGGGTTTTATTATCCACCATGCGCTTCCAAGCCGATGCGGCGATGCTGCTAATTGTCATGCTGTTACTGAACGCACTAGCGGCAATGTTTTTGGTGCCGGCTTGGGTCATGACCTTTAAACCTAAATTCATTCAGGAGAAATAGTGCATTTATTTGTTATCTAAGCCACTGTTTTTATTAATTTTATACCATGCAGGGTTGTTGCTTATTTTGTATGGAGGGGGGTAAAAAGCAACGTGATGTAAGTTTTTTTATACCAGAGTATGACGGTATAGATTATGTATTTAACTAAAGGGAAAGGAGATTGTATGAAAAATAATAAATGGCGTACCAAGCCATTATCGGTCGCTTTTGCGTTTGCAGGGCTGATGGCTTTAATAGTACCGCAGCAAGTACTCGCTGGGATTGATACGGGGGACGATTCGTTAGAAATCAGCGGTTTTGTCGAAAATGCCACCTATATACGTAACGACGTTGGCTTATCTAAATTCCGCAACACCTTGCAATTAGAAGGTACCAAGTTACTGGGTAATTTGGGTGCGTTTAGTGAAGTGAGTATCAACGGTACTTTCCGTGCGACCTATGATGGCGTATATGACCTAAATTCAGATGAATACGGTGATGGGGCGGGTGGGGCAATTAACCTTGAATCAACTAATGGTGCACCAAATTCACCACATGGATTGGGCTTAGGTTCGACAGACCCAGCTTCTGTCTTCTTTGGAGCACCATTACCACCAAACAACGCTCTTGATTTTGATGTGTCTGCGAATCCAAATAGAGGACTTATTGAATTAGGTGAGCACCTACATGATGCCGATGGTGGTGTAACCTTTGGTGTGCCTGTTCGCCCCTGTGACAAAGATAGTCGTGGCTGTAAAGGTGACTATATTAGCGATACATTAAATGACCTGAGGTATTCTGACTTTAATGATCGCTGGGATTTTATTCGTGAGTTATATGTTAACGCGACGATCGATATGGACAGCGGCACGACGTTTAATCTGAGCGTCGGTAAAAAACAAGAAGTGTGGGGCCGTACTGATTTATTTCGTGTGTTAGACGTTCTCAACCCCGTTGATTACTCGCGGAATAATATCTACGACGAACTAGAAGATATTCGTATCCCTTTGTGGATGGCCACAGCTGAATGGCAGTTTGGCGCGAATGATTTGCTAGATGATATGAATCTACAATTTGTTTGGATATTTGATAAATTTCGCCCAAGTAAGCTAGGGCAAGCGGGGACACCGAACCAAATTTTGGATGCTGGATCTCTATTCCGTGGTTTGAGCAACTGCTGGGATAATGGCTGTACTGTTTCCAATTTTGCAGGTGGAGATACGGCTACTAACTTTGGCCCTGGCCAGCTAGGTATTAGGAATATAGAAGAGCCTGAGTGGTCATTAGATAACGGCCAGTTTGGTGTAAAGTTTGAGGGTGTTTATAGCGATATTGGATTTTCATTAAATGCATTCTATACACGTTCGCAATTACCTTCTTTACGTGGTTCAGGTGGTCCTGGTGGTTTCGCTACTGAAAACCCATTTGATGATACGGATAATGATGTGTTTCCGTATTTAATTGCATTTGATATGCACTTCCCTCGGGTAGTATTGGTAGGTGGTTCCTTAGACTATTATGCCGATCCTTTAAAAACGGCATTTCGTGCCGAAGTGGCTTGGACTAAAGGTGAAGAGTTTGCCAATACCTTAAAACCACGCTTGTTTTCAGAATCTGAAGTGGTGCGTTGGGTATTAGGGGCGGATCATAATTTCTTTATTCGCAGCATCAATAAAAACAAAGCATTCTTAGCGTCATTCCAAACATTTGGCCAACATATCTTAGATCATGATCGTGAAGATGGACCGTTAGGCCCAGTAGGTATGCCAGATTGGGAAGATAACTACATTTCAACTTTATTAATTAAGGGTTGGTGGTTCCAAGATCGTTTAAGCCCACAGATTATTTCAGCGTATGACTGGAGTGCTAAAGCCTATGTTGTCTCACCTTCAGTGGACTGGTTGATTAACGATAATTGGCGTTTACAAGTGGCTGCTAATATAAAGCTTGGAACAGGTGCGCGTAAGTTCTCTGATTGCCGTACATGTAACCCGTTCTCGCCTTTTACAGCAACACCTTTGCATGATAACTGGGATGGCGTGAATGCGGATGCAGGCGATATTGGTTTAGGTGGCTTCGAACCACTCGGTCGTTTCCAATCTGGCCCTATCGGTATGGCACAAAAAGAAGACGAAATTCAAGTAACACTTCGTTATCGCTTCTAGGAATAACCACACTGACGTTCAGTTGAACGTTAGTGTGTTTTCTTAAAAAGTTAAAAAGAGTTAAGGAGATTTAAATAATGAAAAATTTTACAAAAAGTTTGCTGAGCGCTGCGCTATTAAGTGTTGCTGCCAGTGCATCGGCCGTGACTGATGCGGACATTGACAATTCATTTAAACCGTATAGCAAAGGTTTTCCAACGGTTAATGGCGTCGTAGCGGGTTTGGTTATCAATAAGGATAATGTGGATCAATACGCCAGCGTATTAGATGACGGTTTGATTAAGCATATTAAAGATGGTTGGGTCGATATTACCGTTGGCGAGCCGATGGATTTTATATTAAACCAAGGCTATATTGATGCAACCAAATCAGGCGCTAAACGTGTCAAATTAGGCGCAAAAGTGGGTGAGCTTGAAGGTTATGTGGCCGGTCGTCCATTTCCAATTGAGCCAAGCTTAGATGACCCTCGTGCCGGTGAGAAAATGGCTTGGAACTTCCAGTACGGTTATAACTGGGGCGACGGTGCCGCAATATCGCCGTTTTATTGGAAATATAGAAACATGAATACGGGGCAAATTGAACGTACGATTAAGTTTAATTTTTACTTTTTAAACTTTGCCCATAGGGTCAATCATGAACCTATGCCAGAAGTTACGCCCAACCCTAGTAAGCTGTTTAGAGGTATTTATCTCAATGTTGAAGAACCGTTTGACGTTAAAAACACGCAATTATTGATTCACCGTTATCAAGATGATTTAAAACGTGATAATGCTTGGTTGTATCTTGGTTTTCAACGTCGCGTACGCCGTTTAGCCACCGGTCAGGTAACGGATTCATTCTTGGGTTCTGATCTGATGATCGAAGATTTTGAGGGGTATAACGGTCGTATTTCGGATATGAATTGGACATACAAAGGCAGTAAAACCATGTTGTTGCCAATGTACGATGCGGCAAAACAAAAACGCACGGCTGAATTTAATGAATCTGATGGTTATACCTATACGACTTACCACGGTAAGGGCGGCTGTTTCCCCAATGTGAGCTATTCATTAAGAAAAGTTTATATCGTTGAATCAGACCCTGTTGACCCAAATCACCCAATAGGAAAACGGGTGCATTATATGGACGCACAAACGTTTACATTACCTAGAACGGTCACCTTTGATCGTCAAGGAAAGTACTGGAAATCGTGGATGATTGGGCAGGCACACCCTGACAGCCATTTACCCGCCAATAAAGGAACAGGTGTTTCCATCGATGATGCTTTTGGCATGATGGACGTTCAATCTATGCATTGTACGACAGGGCAATTTAAAGGTATCGTCGATCCTAAACAAGTTAAAGAAAAACAATTTAGTGTTCAATATATGCGATCTTTTGGTAAGTAATTTTTGGCCAAATAAATAAAAAAAGCCGGCTTTTAGCCGGCTTTTTTTATTGTTTAAAAGCTAGTAAAGTTATCCAAGGGTGTTTAATAGGATGGGTAAAGTAAAAAAATAAAAAAAGCGAGTTTTTAAGGAGAAGACAATGGATTATTTAAAGTATTTATTACCGGCTGGTTTTTTATTTATTAGCGGCGCTGGCGTTATCACGGGCGGCATTACAAGCTGGTTTGGGGTGCTACTATTTCCCGTGGTCGCCTTTATTGAGTATTTTTTAAAAGATGATTTTAGTGTACGAAAAATGAGAGATAGTGGTGCGACTTTTATGTTGTACTTTCAACTTATTCCTTGGGTGTTTCTTTGGTATGCGTTATGGGTGTTTTTGGGTAGCGACTATACATGGTTCGCATGGACTGGGGCGGTTCTGTCAACGGCGCTAATTACTGCTGCGGTCGGTTTGCCCGTTGCACATGAACTATTTCATCGAATTGAGGGCACTTCCCGGTTTATCGGTAACTTGTTTGCAGTGACGCTAATGGCGGGTGATGTTGAGCTAGAGCATAGGATGGGGCACCATATTGAAACATCCAGCCTTTTGGACGTTGATACGCCATTTAGAGGCGAGTCGTCTTATGCGTTTATTCCGCGCTTACTGCCTTATTTTCATAAGGCCTCTTGGCAAATGGAAAAAAAACGATTCGTTTCAAAAGGCCTAAGTCACTGGTCATTAGGCAATAGAATTTTATGGGCTTGGTTTGCTTATGTGATGTTATTAGTATTTTTTGCATTAACCGTTAGCTTATCAGCTGCGTTGACAGTTTTACTGATTTCAATTATTGGTCAATGCATTGTATGTTTATTTAGTTACGTACAACACTACGGCTTGATTCGTGTTCCTAATACCCCTATTGAAAAACGCCATGCGCTGAATCATATTCGCCCACTATCACGGGTGTTAACATTTGAGATTGTGACGCATTCCCAACATCACACGAACCCAACGGTTCCGTACCACCAATTAACCCCGTATGAAGATGTGATTCGTCCAGGGAGTGCGTATGGCTATTTTTTACTGACCTTAATTCCACCGCTGTGGCATAAAAAGATGCGTAAACACCTGCAAGAATGGGATGAAAAATATGCGTCTAACGATGAGTTGGCGCTGGCAAAAGACGCGAATATTAAGGCAGGATGGGTGTCACCTTAGGTTCAGCTAAAAATAATTTATGATATAAGTCATCTTTTTGCTAACTAGTAATAAAGCCCTGCTGGGTTTGATAGTAAACTCATCAAAACAATTTAGTGTGGTCATTTGTGAGGAATGGGGACTATTATGTTTAATCAAAAAAGTAGATTAAGGAGTTAAATGATGGCTGAACAAGAAACTATAGATTTTGCACAATACCTTATCGACGATAAAGAGAAGGGTATTTTTCGTGCGGATAGGAATGTATTCACCGACCCAGAGATCTTTGAATTAGAGATGAAGTACATCTTCGAAAAGAACTGGATGTATTTATGCCATGAAAGTCAGGTAAAAAACCCAGGGGATTTTTTCACCGTACAAATGGGCCGTCAACCCGTGATTGTCACGCGTGATAAAGAAGGTGAAATTCACGGTTTTATTAATGCCTGTAGTCACCGCGGCGCACAGTTAGTTAACACCGCGGGTGGTAATAAACGATCATTTACCTGTCCCTTCCATATGTGGTCTTACAAGCTAGACGGTACGCTGATGGATTGCGGTGAACATAAGGGTAAGGTGGGTTATAGCGATAGTTTCAACAAAGATGAGTTAGGCTTGCAAAAAATTGGCAATATCGGTAATTATCGCGGTTTTATCTTTGGTGTGATTGATGATGACGCGTGTTCACTGGAAGAATATTTAGCCGAAGCCAAACACGCGCTGGATTTATTGGCCGACCAGTCTGATGAAGGTTTGGAGATTTTACCAGGCGCAACTACCTATACTTACAATGGTAATTGGAAGCTGCAAGCCGAGAATGGGGTTGATGGTTATCATTTAGAAGCGATTCACGGTAACTACGTAATGACGATTGCTAACCGTAAAAAAATTCAAGCCGAAAAGGATCCAGTCAAACCGGTGGATGTGGGTGCAATCGCTTCTGGTACATCAACGTTGCCGGGCGGTTACTTTGACCTTGGTCAGGGTCACGTTATGCTGTGGGCGGAATTTCCAAGTGCAGCAGATAGGCCGCTGCATGTCGGTGGCAGAATGTCTGAAATCGAAGAACGCTATGGTGCATTAAGGGCTAAATTTATGGGCGGTTTTTTACGCAATACCTGTATTTACCCTAATGTTTTTGTGATGGATCAAATGAGTACGCAAATTCGTCGTTTCCACCCTGTGGCAGTTGATAAAACGGAAGTGACAACCTATTGTATCGCCCCTATTGGTGAAAGTGATGCAGCGCGCGAACGCCGTATTCGTCAATATGAGGATTTCTTTAATGCTACGGGTATGGCAACACCGGATGATCTAACGGCGTTTAATAGTAGTCAATTGGGCTTTATGGGCCGTAAAGCGCGCTGGAGCGATATGTCGCGCGGGTCTCAAAATATTGTAGACGGGCCAGAAGCAGTTGCTAAAGGCGTGGGAATTAATCCCGTGACCTCAGGTACTAATCTTGAAGATGAAGGCTTGATGGTGGCGCAACATAAACGTTGGGCAGATATGATGACAAAAGGTCAAGTGGAGGAGAAGTAAGATGGATAGTCTAATTAAACAACAAGCTGTGGCATTGATTATTGACGAAGCCGCTTACCTTGACCATAAGCAATGGGATGAATGGATTAACTTGTACACGGAAGATGCTATTTACTGGATGCCGGCTTGGGTCGACGAATATACAACCACCAGCGATCCAAAACGTGAAATTTCATTGATTTATTATGGTAATCGCTCGGGCATTGAGGACAGGGTCTTTAGAATTCGTACCGAGCTTTCGTTTGCGACTAGTCCTTTGCCACGTACCTGTCATATTAATACAAACTTTAGGGTCTCTGAAAATGACGCAGGTGAAATTGTGGTTCACTCATCATGGGTGACGCATTGTTATAGTTTGAAGACTTCTCGTGAAGCCTTTGGTGTACAAGAACATCATTTGCGTAAAACGGAAGATGGCCTAAAAATTTGTTTTAGAAAAATCACCTTGCATAACGATATGGTGGACACAGTGCTGGACGTATATAACCTCTAAGCACTTAAACTTAGTGTCATAAAAAACCGCAGGCAATAGACGCCGTGCGGTTTTTTTTTGGTCTGAGGCGCTCGCTTATGAGTGTTTATTGTTCAAGATGCTGATATCAGTGGGGTTGATTAGATCGGGTGCAGTCCAACCATCAAGGTCATACTCCCCTAAACACTTGTCTGCAAAGCCGGTTAGTTGATCGGCCAAGCCAGACATTTTTGCCCCACCCAATAGCTGCAGACGAATATCTTCATGGTTGCCGGCATAGTTTCTTTCGTACAGTTCATGGCGACTGCCAAACTCCGAACCAATAGAATCCCATAGTAACTTTAAGATTTTTACCCGCTGCTCGGCTGAAATACCATTTGAGCCACGGACAAACCGGTCTAGAAAAGGCCGGATTTCAGGGTTTTTAAAATCGGCGGCGTGTGAAGGTAAGTAAATTAACGCTGCACCCAAGTCCTTTTGGATTAAGTCTTTGATCATGGGGTAGGCCATCGGTGCAAATACGCGATAGGCGCTAGCTGCTTCGGCATTGACCTGTAAACAACCATTATCTCCCCAAGGTGAGGGGTTGCGAGCCATCGCATCGGTGAGACTCCAAAATAAATTACGCCAGGCTAATACCTCGCCAATTCTGCCTTGCACACCGCGAAACTCATTAGCGCCGGTTGTTTCAACGGCTTTCATTAATAAACCGGTGATAAAGTCCAGTTTAACTGCTAGCCGGGTGCAGCCATGGAACAGTGCACGCATCATAAAACCAGAGCCAAAAATAAACCGGTTAACCACGTCAATATCACGATAGGCAAAAACGTTTTCCCAGGGCACAAGAACTTTATCAAGTACGAGTATAGAATCATTTTCGTCCATACGGCTGGACAGTGGGTAATCATAGGGTGAACCCATGGCCCCAGCAGCGTATTCATACGAAGTTCGGCAAATAATTTTTAGCCCGGGTGAGTTCATCGGCAGGGTAAAAATAACCGCATACTTAGGGTCTTTTACGGGAACGCCGTATAAACCTACAAAGTTTTGATGGGTAAGTGCTGAGTTAGTCGCCACCACTTTAGCACCAGAGACGATAATGCCGGCATCGGTTTCCTTTTCAACGTGGATGCAAATATCTTCAATTTCAGCGCTAGCTTTATTGCGATCTATAGGCGGGTTAACGATAGCGTGATTCCAATATAATAAGTTTTCCTGTGTTTCCTTGTACCAACGTCTGGCATTGTTTTCGTATTCACCAAAAAACTCTGGCATGGCACCCATAGACGCTATAAAACTGGCTTTATAATCAGGTGCACGCCCCATCCAGCCGTAGCCGATACGCTGCCATTCGGCAATCGCATCACGTGAAGCGACCAAGTCCTCAGTGGTTCTAGGCGCTTTAAAAAACGGTTGAGTGTAACCGCCGCTGCCAGTATCGGTTGTGGTTCGTAATACCTTGGCTTTGGATTCATCGTGCATGGCGTCATACATACGCGCGGTCATGCGGGCGGAATTTCTAAAGGCAGGGTGGGTAGTTACATTTTTAACACGCTCACCAAAAATATAAACTTCGCGCCCATCGTTTAGGCTTTCTAAGTACTCGTCGCCTGTCATGGGTTTTTTTGTAACTGTTTGCTTGTTTGTCATGCTAGGTTTCTCCCGATTTTATTTTAGATTTTTAAAGCAAAATGCGCACCATAGTCTTTTGTACAGTGTTTATCTAGAGAGTTCAACGCCAGCAGCTTGAGGTCTGATTTTTTTGATATTGACGTGTTAAATGTGATTGTATTAAATCGTAAAAAATGGGCGTTAGATTGAGTATATGATGCTATTAATAAAACCTAGCGAGGGCAGGTGAAACTTGCATACGGTAAGGGCTGTAGTAGTTAAGACTAGGCACGAAGTTTGCTTTTATATTTAGTTCATGCTTTTTACGGGTATTTCGTAACAATGGATTAATGTGTCTGTTAAAACGAATAGATACCGATTAAAGTAGATGCTAAAACATAAACAAAAACGGGGGAGATAAAATGGCAACTGTAATTGCACACGACGAATGGGTCAGACGGGCGCATCTTATTGGTGAAAAGGCGCTACCAGAAGTCGCTGAGGCTGAAAAAACCGGTTGTTTTTCATTGGCGCTTCGTGACTTTGTCCACCAGCTTGAGATGCATAAGGCCTTAAGGCCCGTGCAATATGGCGGCTCTGGTGTGGGCGCGTTTACTTTTTCTGAGATTGTTCGCACGGTGGCCAATTACAATGCATCGGCCGCTTGGTTGGTTTATTTTGTTATTTTGCATGAGCAATGGGTTGCTTATTTAGACGAAGAAGGTCGCCAAGAAGTGTATGCCAGTGATGGCTTGGTGGGCGATATTTTTATGCCGTTAGGTCAAGTCGAATACGTGGAGGGAGGTGTACGTTTGACTGGGCAGTGGTCATTCGGTAGTGGTGTGCTGTGGGATGAATGGATGGGCTTGGGTGCAATTGTCGAGGTGCCAGGAGAAGACCCTCAGCCTTGTTTGGTTAATGTAAACAAAAAGGACTTTAAAGTAATTAAAGATTGGAATCCGTTTGGTCTACGAGGTACGGGTAGTCATAGCGTTAAAGTGGACGATGTGTTTGTACCTTGGCGTCACGTGTTGCCTGTGCTTAAGGCGAAGAATAAGGCAGAGCCGGTTGGTGGTCATTATTCGGATGAACCAATTTTTAAAGCGCCGTTTATGGCCTTTTTCTGTTTAGGTTTTCCCGCTATCTCTACGGGAATTGCGCAGCGCGTTGCGAGCGATTTAAAAACGCGTATGGAAGGCAGGCAGCGAATTTTGTATAGCATGAAAGAGTCAGAGTCACCTATTGCACAACGCAACCTTGCTGAGGTGCTAGTTAAATTGGACGCGCTAGAAGCAATGAATAAAAGGTACGTCGATCAGCTGGAAGAGTGGATTGCGGCGGATACGCCATTAGTTGAAGAGGCAGAAAAAAATAAAATGGGTGCTTGGCGTTCGCACATTTCTAAAGAAGCATCTGACTTGGCTTTCCATGCGATGAATCTATTAGGTGCGTCTGCTACCGGCAGTGGTGACCCGCTTGAAACGGCAGCACGCGATGCTTTTATGGTGTATATCCATTTAGGGCAGATTTATGAGGATAACATGATGTCTTATGGGCGTACCCAGTTTGGTTTATCTGGACATCCTTTGTTATAAACTATGATGTTCGATTGATAAGCACCAGGGGCCGCACGTACACTACGGGCGGTCTTTTACTTTAAGTTAAAACGAGAATAAATAATGGAAGCGACGCATGTTGGTCAAATAATCTACACAGGTGCTATTAGTAAAGGCATTATCTTGATCAAAATTAAATTAATTAAACCTGATTTTGTTGACTTTAAAGCGGGTCAATATTTGGCGGTATTGCTACCGAATACAGATAAGGTATCTTATTATTCGATTGCCTCATCACCCAATAAAAAAGGTGAGGTGGAATTATTAGTAAAGGAAGATACATTGGGTGAAGGGGCGGTTTATCTGTATTCCTTAAGGCAAGGGGATGTCATTCAATTGCATCTGCCAATGGGCGACGCTTATTTACGAGAAGAGAGCAATCGGCATATTCTTTTTGTCGCGGGCGCCTCTGGTGCCAGCTATATTCGCTCAATGATCCATTGCTTAGATGAAGCGGGTCGTCTAGTGAATCGCGAAGTGCATTATTTTTTAGGCTGCCGGCAAGAAGATGAGCTGCTGGAGTCAGGTTATATGCAGGCATTAGCAAAAAAACACAGCGGGTTCCATTACTATCCAGCGTTATCTCATCAAGACGACTGGGATGGTCATAGCGGCCTTGTGACGGAGGTGGTTGAACGCGTGATGCCAAAAGATATGTCAGGCTGGGATGCATACTCAGCCGGTTCTCCAGCGATGGTAAAAGCGGTGGCAGATACCTTGATCACTAATCATCGCTTATTGCCGGCACATTTCTACTCCGATCTCTACACCCCTAGCGCGTCATAAACTTTTAGCTAGTCATTCAATGGCTTTTGACCGTATATAAATTTCATCATTTAATGAATTACAGGTCTGCTTTTTAAGTAAAAGGTAATAGGTAAGCTGAGGCAACGCGACGTTTATCAGCCGTTTAAAGAGGCGGCACAAAGATTGCTGTATAAAATACTTATCATGACGACACAGAAAAAAACACAAATTGCAGGAATCAATGGAGACAGGTTCGTTCGTGTCACCAAAGTATTACACGATAAATACGTGGAATTCGAGTTTTCAATTAATGACCCGACGATTCATGTGGAATTGGTGTTGCCGTTTGAGCACTTTAAAACGTTTTGTGAAAAAAATAAGGTGCAGCATTTAACGCCAGAGCAGGAGGCGCTGGTGGAATACGACAAGCTTAAGTGGCGCTTTGGTGTGCCAGGGTTTGACGGAATAGACAGTGAATAACAAATAGTTAATTAATGGGAACTTGGAGATAAACACATGAGTATCGAGATTTCAGCAAAATCCATTACACCGGTTCGCTTGGCGTATGGCAATTTAGAGCGGCGATTCGGTGATAAAAAGCCGGCATCCCGTTACCAAGAGGCGGTTTATGATATTCAGCCGACCACTAACTTTCAATACCGTCCGCTATGGGATAAAAACCACGATATTTATGATGTTAGTAAAACCGCTATCGTGATGGAGGATTGGTACAGTTTTGCGGATCCTCGCCAGTATTATTACGGTTCTTATACGATTGCCCGAGCTAAGCAGCAAGAGGTCGCTGAGCATAACTTTGCCTTTGTAGATAAACGCGATTTGTTTGATGCGGTGCCCGAAGCTGTAAAGCAAGCCGTACGTAATATTTTAATACCCCTTCGCCATGTCGAATGGGCAGCGAATATGAATAACTGCCAAATCACCGATGAGTGCTATGGATCAAATTTTAGCTCCGTCGGCATGTTTAATGCGATGGATAGACTGGGCATGGCGCAGTACGTGACGCGTATTGGGCTGTTGCTGGATGGCAATGAAGAAGCAACGCTGGATGCAGCAAAGCAAGCATGGATGGAAGCGCCTCAGTGGCAAGGCCTTCGCCACGCGATCGAAGATATGTTTGTGTTAGACGATTGGTTTGAATTGATGGTGGCGCAAAACTTTGTGCTAGACGGATTGATTTTTCCTTTGCTGTATGACCGTTTTGAAAAAAAGCTCACTCAAGAAGGTGGGTCTACCATCGCGATGCTGACCGAGTTTATGGACGATTGGTACAAAGAAACGGTGCGTTGGACCAACGCGTTGGCAAAAGTGACGGCGAAAGAATCTGCTGAAAATCAAGCCTTATTATCCGGCTGGGTTGCCAAATGGACAGATCGTTTGTCAGTCGCGCTAGAGCCTATTGCGATAGAAGCGTTTGGCGACGATGGCGCTAACGAGTTAGTAGAAGTTAAAGCAGAGTTACTTGACCGTCTTGCAAAGCAAGGCGTGACGGTTTAAGCGGGAGATTGGGATGTCAAATAAAAAAAACACAGTGTTTTTAATTTTGCAGGATAACGAAGATGCACGGCCTATTATCGAAGCCGTGGAACAAGATAACCCTGATGCCAATATTCAGTATCAGCCGGGCATGGTACGAATGGAAGCAGCCGGTCGCTTGCTTGTGAACCGTGTGACCGTTGAAGAAAATTTAGGCCGTGAGTGGGATGTTCAAGAGCTGCATTTGAATCTTATTTCCTTAGCAGGAAATATTGATGAAGATGAGGATAAATTTGAAATAAGCTGGCATTAAGCGCCGGTCTGTTAGGAGAAAATAAAATGCCAGCAAAAAAATTAAACTTACGTAAACGCTACGAGCTATTGACGCGTGGTATGGGATGGGAAACGACTTATCAAAAGATGGATGATGTGTTCCCGTACGATTCATTCGAAGGAATCAAAATAACCGACTGGGATAAGTGGGAAGACCCTTTTCGTTTAACCATGGATTCCTACTGGAAGTTTCAAGCGGAAAAAGAAAAAAAACTGTATGCGGTGATTGATAGTTTTGCGCAAAATAATGGCCAAACAAATTTGGCATGTGCCAGTTATCTCAGTGCGATTAAGTTATTTATAACCGGTGTGACGCCATTGGAATACGGCGCGCACCGTGGCTTTGCCCATTTGGGCCGCCACTTTAGAGGTGATGGGGCGCGTATTGCCTGTCAAATGCAGGCGATTGATGAATTGCGTCATGCGCAAACACAAGTGCATACCATCAGCCATTACAATAAACACTTTAGTGGTTTACATGACCCCTTTCATCAGTTTGATCGCGTCTGGTACTTGTCGGTACCGAAGTCTTTTGTAGAAGATGCCATGTCGTCTGGGCCGTTTGAATTTATTACCTCTATTTCGTTTGCGTTTGAATACGTATTAACTAATCTATTGTTTGTACCTTTTATGTCAGGCGCGGCGTATAACGGTGATATGGCGACGGTAACCTTTGGCTTTTCGGCGCAATCTGATGAATCGCGGCATATGACCCTAGGTCTTGAAATCATAAAATTCATGCTGGAGCAGCACGAGGATAATTTACCCATCATACAACGCTGGATGGACAAGCATTTCTGGCGTGCATATAGATTATTGGCGCTGGTGGCGGCGATGCAAGACTATATGCTAACCAATAGCCCAATGTCGTGGAAAGAAGCGTGGGATGTGTACTTCGTGGAAAATGGTGGTGCTTTATTTGAAGACTTGTCACGTTATGGGCTAAAAATGCCCAAATACCATGAATTGGCCACCGCTGAATCGGATCATATTAGTCACCAGGTCTGGTCAGTTTTTTGCTCCTTGGGTAATGCGACGGGTTTTCATACCTTTTTGCCTACAGAAGAAAAAATGGACTGGCTGTCTGAGAAATACCCGGATACCTTTGATAAATATTACCGCCCCCGTTTTGAATATTGGGCCGAACAGAAAAAAGCGGGGACCTTTGAGTATCAAAAAGGGCTGCCTCAGTTATGTCAGGTCTGCCAAATACCGATGGTGTTTACCGAAGTGCAGACAGACCCGATGCAAATTAGCTATCGGGTGACTGAGCACGGTGGCGATAAGTACCATTTTTGTTCAGATGGCTGTAAAGATATTTTTGAGTTTGAGCCAGAAAAATATGTCCAAGCTTGGTTGCCTGTGCATCAGATTTATCAAGGCAACTGCGGCGGACCAACCCTGCCAGAAGTACTCGATTGGTATAAATTTAAGCCAGAAGACAGTGGTGATTACATTGGTTCAAAGGATTATCAGCGCTGGCAAGAATGGAAAGGTGCGGATAAAAAGGTCAAGCAGGCCTAATAATTAGGTCAGCTTGCTTGAATAGAGTTAGGAGATAACATGGCAATAATTGCAAAAGATGGTTACGTCGATAACGTTAGGGATCGCGTAGAAAATTTTCACGGTAACCAATTGGTGTACGTCGGTTGGGA
>DBBV01000014.1:0-339 GCA_002292375.1 Methylococcaceae bacterium UBA975
GACGGAATGTCCCCAGAACCCCATAATGGCGACGTGGTAATGCCAATTGTGGAAGACAGTGTTGAAAATGACACAGGTGACATCGAAGTTTCTCTGGATATTGATGATGTTGAAGAATTAGCTAAAGCCCCAGAAATTGAAGAGGTTGAAGTACCTCTAGATGAAGTAGGGGATGAAAGCATTTCCGAACCTAAAATAGGCGAAGGCGGTGTTAATTTAGATAACATTGTTGATTCTGCGCTTGAAGAGTTAGATGGAGAGGCTAAAGAAAATGAAGAGGCTTCTGTTGATAGAGAAGAGTTGGCAGAAAATGCTGTAGAACCAGAACCAGAACCAGAA
>DBBV01000014.1:440-36343 GCA_002292375.1 Methylococcaceae bacterium UBA975
AGAGCCAGAGCCAGAGCCAAAAGACAGTTCCGAGGATGTAGAAATAGAGGTTTCTCTGGATATGGATGAAATAGATCAGTTGCTAGGGGATAGCCCAAACCCAGAGTCAACTGGAAGTAGTGATGCGGGTGACATTATTGAATCCGCAATAGAGAAATCTGAATCTAAACCGAAACCTTAGTTTAACGCAGGCAAAAAAGAAGGCTATTACTACTGTTGTTAAACTCGTTGAGGGAATTCCTAATTTATTTGACTTAAACGTTATTGCCGAAGGCGTTGAAATCGATGAGCAAGGCCTAAAACTACTTGAGTTAGGTTGTTGTAATGCACAAGGTTGTGGCATAACAAAGCCAATGAAGGCTGATGAAGTGACAAAATGGCTTGAAAATTATCAAGCAAATCAATAGTGGATAAGGGAACATTAGAATTGTATGATGTATAGATCTAAATAGAAGGTTTATATAATGATATGGTTCAAACAACATCAACAAAAATAGCTGACCCACGGTATTTGTTCGGCACCCTTATGCTATCGCTCGGTGTTTTGGGGTTTTATTTAGGTGGACTTTGGAATTGGTTGGGTACAGTTGCTTTTGTTTTTGTTGTGTTGCTGGATATCGCCTTACCCGACGACGATAAACCACGTAATTTGGAGTCAGGCGGCCTACAAAATATAGTGCTTTATTTGCAACTACCTTTCATTGTTGCCTTGTGGCTTATGTTCGCTCAAATGCTTAATGCAGGGTTGAGTAATAACGTTGAAATTGTAGGTGCTATTTTTTCTATTTCCTTTCTAAGTGCACTAGGTGGCTTACCACCATCACATGAATTGATGCATCGGCGTGGTAAATTTGCGCGTTTTTACAGCTCCCTCTACTTAACTGTTTTTATGCTACCGATGAATGATTTGGGGCATGTGCGCGGGCATCACCTTAAGGTAGCAACTTCTGAAGATAGCGATACTCCGCGAAGAGGTGAGGTTGTGTATACCTTTGCTTTTCGTTCTTTATGGGGACAGTTTGTTGACTCTGTTGAGATGGAGCGTGATCGTTTGCGTCGGCACAAGCGGCCGTTATTAACGCCGTCGGGGCGTTTTTTTCAATCACTTGTAACAGTAACAGTTTGGCTTGTGGTCTGGTTTTCAATTGCGGGTATTGAAAGCGTACCTGTTTACATACTAACGATAGTCATCTTCTTTTTGGTGTTGGGCGGGTTTAATTACACCCAGCATTATGGTTTGATACGCGTTATTGGACAGCCTATTGAACCTAGGCACTCATGGAACCAATTAAAACCCTTGAGCCGTGGCTTGTCTTTTGAAATATCCAATCACTCTGAGCACCATTTGGTGCCGACAAGGTTTTATACTGATCTTAAGCCATATCCTGATGCGCCACAAATGCCCAGTATTGCCTTGTGCTTCGTTGCGTCCTTTTTCCCACCGGTATGGGAGAGCTATTTTGTGCGACCTCGTTTAGACTATTGGGACAAGCATTTTGCGAGTGATGAGGAGCGAGAGCTAGCTGCTGAAGCGAATAAGTTGGCGGGCTGGGTGTGAGTTGATCTGAACCAGTTATAGAGCACGTTTATAGGAGTTAAAAAATGGTCAATGAAGACGTTTTAAAAAGAACAAAACAATGGCGCGGTTACGTAGAAGCTAAATTAGGATTCCGTAACCATTGGTATCCTGCATTTTTTGCTGATGAAGTAAAGGAAGGTGAGCCGGTTAAAACAAAATTGCTGGGTGAAAACCTGTTATTAAATCGTGTCGATGGGCAGGTGTTTGCGATTAAAGACCGTTGTTTACACCGTGGTGTGGCGCTGTCTAAAAAATTAGAATGTTATACCAAAGATACGATTACTTGCTGGTATCACGCGTGGACTTATCAATGGAAAGATGGTCTGTTGTGCGACATTATGACCGACCCAAGTAGCCAAATGATTGGTAAACATAAGCTAAAAACTTATCAAGTTGAAGAAGCAAAAGGTTTAGTGTTTATTTTTATGGGTGATATTGACCCGCCACCATTAGCACACGATGTGGCTCCTGGCTTTTTGGATGAGGATATGGTGATCCGTGGGATTAAAACAGAGGTTAATTCTAATTGGCGGATGGGTGTGGAAAATGGTTTTGATTCAACACACGTCTTTATCCACAAAGATAGCCCAATGATGCCGGAAAATAAAACGGTTGTACCTTTAGGTTTTTCACCGAACCGTGGTGAAGAAAAAGAAATGGTGACGGTAGTAAAAGCGGAAGATGGGCCAACGGGTGTGTTCGATAATATTGGTGCGCATTCCAGGCCGATTTTAGAAGGGACGATAAAAGGTGAACCTGTTGTGCATAGCGTAATGGGTGGCGATAAGCGCATTGCCTTGCAAATTTCTATTTGGCTACCGGGTACATTAAAGGTGGACCCATTCCCCGACCCATCACTCATTCAGTTTGAATGGTACGTACCGCGCGATGAGACCAGTCATTGGTATTTTAGAACGCTCGGTAGGCGTGTTAAAAGCGCCACCGAAGAAGCAGCGTACGATAAAGAATTTAATGAACATTGGAAGCCATTAAGTTTGCACGGTTTTAATGATGACGATATTTGGGCGCGTGAAGCGATGCAGACCTTTTACGAAGATGATTGGGGTTGGGTTAAGGAGCAACTTTTTGAAGCTGACAGTAATATCGTTGCGTGGAGAAAGCTAGCAAATGAAGAAAACCGTGGCATTCAAAAGATAGAAAATTTATAAATTAAGTCAGCTGACCGCTGTGTTAGCAGCGTTCAGCTGGTTTGTTTTAATGTGCGCCTTGCTGATGACCCCAATCGCTGGGTTGTGAATAGGTTTTAACTTCCCAATTGCCTTCTTCAATAATAATACCGCCCCAGCCTATTTCTAAACCAAAGCCGCCCGGTGTGGCAACATAGAATGAAAACATTTGGTCATTCGGGTGATGGCCGAGTTCCATAAAGAAAGGAATATTGGCATCTTTACAGCGTTGACAAGCTAAACCCACATCGTTCATATCTTCCACTTGCAGCATAAAGTGATGCAGTTTTTTCGGGAAGGGTAGAGCGGCAAATGCAGCAGAGTGGTGGCGCCCTGTTTTAGTGTGCATAAACGTAGCATCTAATACGGGACCACCGGGTGCTATTTCTCCACGAATATAATCACTTAATCTTAGGCATAAAACGTCACGATAAAAATGATCAGTGTCTTCTTTGTTTTCAGCAATGGCGACATAGTGGCCAGCACCAAACTGCTCCGCAAGAAAACCATCTTTCATAACCGATGATCTGAACGACTCATTCATGGGCGCAACGGCGGCACCAAAATAGAGTTCGTGGTTAACGCCGTTTGGGTCGGTGCAAATGTAAGCTTTTTCAACGGCACGTGTGTTGCAAAAATTATTATCAGCTGGTTGAATATCAACGCCTTGTAATTTGATGTGCGATGCAAGCGCTTCGAGTGCTTCTTCAGAGTCCAGTTCCCAACCAATGGCAGCAAGGTCATCATTATCGCTTTGCTGAATGACGACACGTTGTTCTTGGCTGTCAATTCGTAACACTAAGGCTTGCTCGCTTGACCTGCTGCCCACTTGCAAACCGATGATGTCTTGTAAGAATGTTTTCCAAGCGGGCAAATCAGTGGCGTTAAAAACAAAGTAGCCTAGGTTTGATGGTGTTAGTTGGTTATTATTCATCTGTGATTCCTATTTTTTGCCGTAGCGAGTTTGAATGCCACGATTATGTTTGCTGGCAAGCCGACGCCAAGATAATGTGTAGCCATCCGTTTTAGCGAGCACTTCACGCTGGCCGTATAAGTAATTTTGGTCTCCATAAGTCTCCTGCATGCCATTATTCAGGATGGTATCGTAGCGATTAAAGTTTTCGTAGCCCTGTTGATACCAAACGTTTTCAACTTCTTGTTTAAATTGTTCTCGCTCTTCAGCGTCAGTGGTGCGCTTGCCGTAGGTAATCATGTAACGGTGAGTAGTTTCGTCAACGGGAACCCACCATTCAAAGTGACACATGCCGGGTACGGGGAATGGGTCAACGTGTAAGCAACCTGGTAACCAAAGGGAGCCTGTTATAGAGCCAAAACCTTGTGCTGCCATGCCTTCAGGATCCGGTGGGAACATGGATTTCATAGTGCCCACTTCACCGTCACATTCAAAGGTGTGTTCATAAACGGGGATGGTTTCATTAAGGTCGTCTAACAACCCTTTTGGACCACCTTCAGTTTCGACAACTTCAATTTCTTCAAAGGGGTCATCTCCTTTGATTTTCGAAGCAATGGGGAAAGGAAACTTGAGAAAATCGAGCATCTCGTTGTCTTTGTGCATAAAGATATGGTTTGGATCAAAGCCAGAATCTGCAGCGATGCGCCAATTACAATCACAAGTAACGTTAACGGAGGGCACAAGATATAAGTCATCATCAAGGAAGCCGGGTGGTACGTCTTCAATCAAAGGAGCAGGTGGATCTATATCGCCAACAAAAATAAACACCATGCCTTTTACTTCTTGCACGGGATAGGAATGTAAATTGGCTTTGCCAATTAAAGAACTGTCAGGATCGCTAGGAATCGTCACCAATTCGCCATTTTTTAAGTTATAAGTAAAGGCATGAACAGGACAGGTGATGGAGTTTTTTGTGTAGCATTCTAACTGTTCAGAAAACTTGTAACCGCGGTGTGCACAAGCATCTTGTACGGCATATACTTCGCCATCTATTCGCTTAACGAGTAAATTTTCACCCAATAAAACCAATGTTTTAAATTCACCTTCGGGAATTTCGTCACTTTTAAAGCCAGGATACCAGTGGTTTCTAAAGCCTAATATGGCATCTTCATAAGCACCCGGTTTTATTTCAGTTGTTTTTTTAATGGCCATTTTTTTCTCCAAATCAGGTGGTTCAGATTTTTCCGGTTTTAAGAAAGCTACGTAATACCGTATTAAACTCTTCGGGTGATTCGTATTGTGGCCAATGGGCGGCATCTTGTTTCATAACATATAGAAGTGAGCCCGGTATTTTTGCAGCGCTATTTTTAGCGCAAGGCACGTCGTGACAGGGGTTGTCTTCAGTCCAAAGGAATAGTGTTTCTTTTTTAATTTTTTCCATGGGAATCAGATAATCATCGTGCATGCCAATCATGCCTAGCACTTTCGGTGCGACTTCTTTAGAGCCCGGTCGGCGATAACAGGTTAGACGTGTTTCTACTAATTCGTCTGTAATCATACTGTCGTGGTTATTGGGGTGAAATAACCATTTCATACGGTTTTTTACACTCTCAAAGGTAGGCGGCCCCATAGTGGTCGCTTTTGATGTCAGGTCAATAAGCCCTTGAAGTTCTTCGCGACCTTTGTCGGTAATAATGGGCAAACCAGCAGCGGTATTGAAGTTTATTTTCAAGACGCGTTCAGGGTATTCAATAGTAAATAGGCCGGTAACCCAACCACCCATAGACTCGCCGGACAAATGTGCCTTATCAACACCAAGGGTGTCCATTAATTCACGCAAATGGTCGACCAAGGTAAGCGGTGTGTAGTCAAGCAAAGGTTTATCTGACATACCCTGTCCTACGTAATCGTATGCAATGACGTGAAATTCGTCAGATAAAGCAACAATGTTTTTAGCGTATGCTTCTAAGTGCCCACCAACACCGTGTAAGAAGAAAATGGTTTCTTTGTTGCCTTTGCCGGCTTCGGCAATGCGTGTTTTTCCGTATGATGGGGTGTCGACGTATCGAATTTCTGCACCCATATAATCTAGCCATAATGACATAAGCTTCTCCAATTATTTAAATATTAGTATTTGTTAATGTATAAGATAAGAAAGGATAATACAAGTAGTTGACCTATAGTTTTTTGTTATAGCGCTATAAGAATATCGAAAGGTTTAATGTTCCAAGCGTGGCTTGGTCCATATAGATGGTGCGTTTTAAAAAGCGCCACTGGCCGTTAACTAGATGAATGATGTCGAGACGTTCGGCAGATAGTAAATCATGCCCTGCATCATCCAGCCGATTGCGATATAGCATTAAATTGGTTTTTAATGCGTATTGCTCATTTTCAAGCGCGTTAATGCGCAGGTTGCTTACAAAATGCCGTGTTCTGGATTGCGGCTCTTCTGCCCAAGCAGTGGATGTACCTAAACGTTTAACCCGCATGCCGAGCATTTCTTTTGTTTCATCAAAGTGGCCAAATTTTTCTTGAAACTCTTGGTCTTTTTGACGTTTGGTATGAGTGACACGTACGGGCATGCGGTAGCTGGCTTTTTCGTCCCACAGGTCTAGCCATTCATTATGTTGGTGGTTATCCAGCAACTCTGCTTCATGGTAAATAAACGCTTCAATTTCTCTAAATAGGGAGTCAGTAACAGGCATTATTTTCCCTCCAGTGTGGTGATCCATTTTTTCCAAAATGCGCGTTGAGCGAATTCGGTAAAATCGAGCGGGTAAGCTTTGCCTGGCCCTGGCCAATCATTCATCGGTTCGAGAAGTCCATCGCCCATAGAATAATTGAGTGACAGTTTTGACGCCATGGTGCCTTTTGCAGGTAAGGTGATTTGGCTCCAGTTTTCGGCATCGTCCTGTTCAAGTGTGCCTGATGTACCAAAACTTAATAAATAGGCTTTATAACTGGCCTGTTTGAATTCTTCGGGGGCGTCTTGTTCAACCATACACCACGACCAAATTTCTGTTTTACCTGCGGCCAACGGACGCCATATTCTAAATGTCATGTAAGGTGCTGGTGGAGCCATGGCGGTGTACGCGCCGGGCGCATTTAAGAAGCTTAAGTTTGGAAACAAATTGCCATGGGTAGGCAGCGATACGCCTTGATCCATCAAGGCAACTTGTTCGGGGTTAAATCGCTGTCGCATGGCTTCCATCATTGGTGGTGGATACGCCAAGGAATTAAAAAGAGGATCTTGTCTCGCAAAACCAATGCCGAAATGATCCAATGCGACTTGTACGCCATCTAATAAAAAATCACCTGATTGAGCAGGTAACATGCCGGCTTGTATGGTGCTAGCATGGGTAATAAAGGTATGGTAGCCATCGCCAACAAAGTTATCAGCGGCGAGTTTCCAGTCGGCATCTACCACCCAGCGTTGTGGTACGCCGTATACTTCAAGCCCAGCTTCGGATTTGTTGGTATAAAAATCCATATACCATTTGGCATCGCCAAGGTAATCGTCCAGTGACTCGGCATTAGCGTCTAAGTTGGCGAAAATCATACCACGCCAAATGCCTATTTTAGGTGCAGGCATCAGTCCCCAGTCAGCATGATTAATGGCGTCTTTGCCATAGCCTTCATCCTCATATGGAATATTAATCAATGCGCCATCTAGGTCATAAACCCAACCATGGTAGGGGCATGAAAAATTACGCGTGTTACCCTTTTCTACACTGCATACCTTACGGCCACGGTGGCGGCAGGCATTTAAGACAACGTGCACTTTGTTGTGCTTGTCACGGCTAACGATAAACGAATCATCAGCAATATAACGCTGTACATAATCACCGGCGTTTGGAATTTCACTTTCGTGAGCTAGAAAATTCCAAGTTTTTGCGAATACATGTTCTTTTTCTAGCTCAAATAATGCCGGATTGCTGAATACGCCTAAAGGTAGCTCGCCATTAGCTATAGCGTTAGCGATAGGTGGTATTAGATTAGGATTAGACACTTTATTATTTCTCCCTAAACTTTTAAGTATTATTGATGACTAATGTACCAGAAGTTTTTAATGTACTAAATGATTATCGTCATTTAAAGCTGAGGCATAAATTGTGAATATAAAATTAAATATTCACAATTTATGTTATACTCGCTTTTATGAAAAGATTTGATGCCAACTTATCGCCTGGCCAATTAAAAGAAAAGATTTTGGATGCTGCAGATAAGCGGTTTAAAGTGCTTGGTTTTAAAAAAACATCAATGGCTGAAATTGCCAATGATTTAGGTATGTCCACAGCCAATTTATACCGCTACTTTCCCAGTAAGGTCGATATAGCTGAGGGTTTTGCGATTCGCTGCTTTGTTGAAAAAGAGCAGGGATTGGCGAAGGTGGTAGAAAAGGCCCAGTTATCAGGCATAGAGAGCCTTAAATCGTTCGCTGTAGCGTTACTGCATTTTAATTATAAACAGCTACAAGATTATCCAGCCATCAACGATATTATCGCTGCGTTATGTGCTGAAAAGCCCAGCTTGGTTGAGCGAAAAAGAATGGGTGAGCTTGAGTTAATTAAAATAATATTGCAAAAAGGTCAAGAAATAGACGGGTGGGTTTTTGATGATATTAACCTGACCGGTCGTGCGATTTTAGCGTCGTGGGTAATGTTCACGACACCGACTTTTATGCAGTTGAATACGTTAGAAGAGTTAGAAGCGCTGCTAGAAAGCGTAATGGATATAACAATTAATGGCTTGCAGCCAAGGACTTAGGGAATGAATCGATTAGAGAGATTTTTTGGTGAATGGGTCATTAAGCACCGGGCCATTATTATTTTGTTTAGTGTCATTATTGTGGGTGCTGCTGGTAGCGGATTACGTCACTTAGGATTTGATAACGATTACCGTGCTTTCTTTAACGAGCATAACCCTGAGCTCATAGCCTTTAATGAAATTGAAAACACTTATACAAAGTCAGATAACGTTTTCATTGTTATCGCGCCAAAAACAGGTGATGTATTTGCACCAAAAATATTGGGGTTAATAGAGGAGATGACACAGGATGCCTGGCAAATGCCGTATTCGCGTCGAGTAGATTCATTACAAAATTTCCAAAACACTTATGCGGAAGATGATGATTTAATCGTCGAAGACCTATACGAAGAGGCGGGTGATTTAAGCGCAGATGATATTAAGCGAATTAAAAAAGTGGCCGAAACGGATCCTTTATTATTTAATGGTTTTGGACTTTCATTTTCATTTTCATTTTTTCACCTCTTCTAGTTAATTTACCCATCCTACAAAACTGAAAAACTGCAAGATTTGTGAAGTATATATAGGTAAAATAGGCCTGTAAAACACCCCAAGTCATTGATAGAAAAGAATAAAGTAACGTTAAGCCTTATAAGAAAAAGACTATCAGGGTGAACGTTCTTTCAGCAAGAAAGGTGATTGAATCAAGCTAACGAACTTAAATCCTTAGTAAAAATTTTGTATCAAGAATTAAGTGCCTTTAGGCAAGTAAAAATGGATAGAAAACCTCTTTTTTTGGTGATTATGAAAATATTTAAATAATGTTGAAAAAAGTGAAATTAATTTTTTTTTTAGTGAAAATACCGGCAACTATTGCCTGATGTAACTGTTTCATTCTTTCCGGTCATAACCGACGAATTGACGCTGACTATGTAAAACAAGGGAGTGCGCGCTAACGGCTCATCTTGTGATGCCCGCCGGACATCCGGGAGATGCGGCGCTTGAGGCGATAGCTGGCGCGTTGCAACGTGATTTTTCGATTACACATCCTACCTTGCAAATTGAACTTGAAAGTCACGATCATGGTTGTCACGCAACAATCACTTGATTAAAAAGCCGACGCTGGTGATACAGAGAGTACAATATGGCAAATACATTTTAAAAGGAGAAAATCTTGACTACTGAATCAAACAATCCCCGTGAATTGGCTGTTATGGTGGGTGCTACCGGCGCGTTAGGAAAATTTGTCGCACGTCGGCTGGTGGCTTCAGGCCTGGATCTGTTGGCTGTCGGACGATCAGAAAAAGAGCTCAAGTCGCTGAGCGAGAGCTCCCCTCATATTCGTTATTGCGTGGCGGACATCAGTGAGGATTCCTCTATCGAGACAATTGCGCAACACGTGGATAAAACCGTGCGCATGGCCATTCATGCGCCGGGCGTGCCGGTGGCCGGTGGCGTGTTGGAGGCGAGCCCGCTGGTGTTGGGACAGGCGGTCAACATTAAAGCCGGAGGCATGCTGCGTCTTTTTCGCGCGGTGGAAAGCCACTTGGTGCGTGGCTCGCGGCTCGTTGCCGTAGGCGGGCATTACGGTTTTGAGCCCACAGCTTATGCTGCAACAGCAGGTGTGGCCAATGCCGCGCTCACTAATTTAATGCGCCAGTTGAGCTGGGCACTGGGCGACCGCGGCGTTACTGCGCATCTGGTTGCACCCGGCCCGGCAGAAACCGAACGCCTCCACGCCATTGCAACAGCAAATGCAGCAAAGCGGGGGGTGACACCTGACGTGGTGCTCGATGAAATCCGTCAGCAGTCAGCTATCCACGCCTTTACTTTGCCGGAGCAAGTAGCATGGGGCATCTGCCTGCTTTTAGCCCCCGAAGCCGATGCCATGGCCGGCTCGTCCTTGATGCTGGATTCTGGTCGGCGTCACGGTTTGCCGTAAAAATTTCAAGGAGATCAGTATGCCTGTTGCTCATATCAACGTATTGCAGGGCCATTCGAAAGACGTTTTAAAACGTGTGATTCGTGATGTTTCAACGGTCATGGTCGAGGTGCTCGCGGCACCCAAAGATCGGTTGGAGATCTGGGTTACCGAGATTGATCCTGATCTTTGGGGTATCGCGGGCGAGCCTGCCAGTGAGGTTTTAAAAACCCGGCCGCGTGGCCAGGTTGAGATGCCGTATATCGAAATGGTCCTGATGGAAGGGCGCAGCCTGGCGCAGCATCATCAATTGATTGTTGCCGTGACGGATGTGATTGAAAAAAACTTGGGCACAGAACGAAATCGTATCCGGGTGCATATTGCCAACTGCACGCCGGATCACTGGGGCATTGGCGGCATTCCTGCTGCGATCAGCAGAAAAGCAGAAATCGAAGCGCGTAAGATCGAAATGGGTGGTGCTTAACCATTTGTGAAGGGAGTCGATGAAACTTTCATTCCATGGCGCGGCGCGCGGTGTTACTGGCTCTTGCTATCTTGTTGAGAGTGCAGGCAAGCGACTCCTCATTGATTGCGGTTTATATCAGGGCGGTCGTGAATTAAGCGAGGAAAATGTAGCGCCCTTCGGCTTTGACGCCGCGGCGATTGATTTTGTTTTGCTCACCCATGCGCACCTTGATCATTGCGGCAGGCTGCCTTTGCTCGCCAAGCGCGGGTTTCACGGTGAAATCATTACCACCGCCGCGAGCCGCGAACTGGCGAAAGTGGTGATGCTCGATTCTGCCCATCTGCAAGAAGAAGATGCGCGTTGGCAATCCCGCAAACTCATGCGCCAAAACAAAGACAAGGGAGAGTTGCCGCAGCCACTGTATACCCAGCTTGATACCCTCAATTGTCTGGATTATTTCGGCCGCACAGCGCATTACAACCAGCCCATGGTCATCGCACAAGGCATCACCGCCACTTTCCTTGATGCGGGCCATATCCTGGGTTCGGCCAGTATTCATTTGCAGATTGAGGATGAGGGCGAAAAACGCAGCATTGTTTTTTCTGGCGACATTGGCAACGCAAAGCGGCCGATATTGCGCGACCCCACGCCGCCGCCCATCAGTGATGTGGTGGTTATGGAAACAACCTATGGCGACCGGCTGCACAAACCACTTGAGCCCTCTATCGAAGAACTTTATCAAGCCATTGAAGAGACTTTCCGCCGTGGCGGCAATGTCGTTATTCCGACCTTTGCATTAGAGCGCGCGCAAGAGATTCTTTTTTATTTGCGTGCCGGCGTTGAAAGCGGCCGGTTACGGCACAGGGTATAGGTAGGATTAATACCCCCGTCATCTTCCCAATCTACAATAAAAAACAGGCTATTAGCAATCGCCAAGTTATTATCAACCCATTAGCGGTACCATTATTAAGCACAAATCAATAATGCGCCGACCTTTTTAGCGTTTTGCGCATTCCGACCCGCACCCTATCCTGCCAGCCTCATCCTTGAGTAGCACCTATCATCCTCTCCCTTGCTTCCCTAATCGAACAAGCTCTCTTGTGGCGGGGCGCGGGGCTCTGCTAATTGATTCACTGCTACAGCGGCCCCGGACTTCGCATCCAGGTGAGCTAAAATCTTACTGATGATCGATGGGTTTTCAATACAAGCAATAATGCGCACCGCGCCACCACAGCAGCTACAGATAGTCACATCAATATTGAATACGCGCTTAAGCCGCTCGGCAAAGAGAGCGCCGGGTGATTTGTGTGGCGACGATGGGCGTCAAGTGGGAAATTTACGGGTGCCCTTGGTCTGCATGGAATGGCGACAAGGCGACGATTGCGACGGGTGGTTTCCGAAGTTTTTATTTATTTTGCAGGGCAGGTCAATGCATGGCTTTTTGAGTTGCCGTTTTCTTCTGCAGTGCTGATCAACTATTGCAGTAGTGACTTTCCATATTATTTAGGAGTTACTTTATTTTTTACTCTTCAATATTCATTAAATATTTTATATATGTTCTTTATATCTATTTATTACTCATTAATTTTAAAAAAGAAGAAAACAACTAAAAGCTAAGAACACATAAAAACAACTAAAGATACCATAAGGGATAACAAAGAATAACAAGAAAGACCAAAAGGGAAAGCAAACCGCAGATGCAAACAAAAAGGAGCAAACACCTAGGGCTCCCTAAGGAATGCAAATGATGACAATGCGCACACCCTTGGGGATGAATAAGTTTCATTGATATGTCATCAATAAAATCATTCATGTAACGCCCCCATGTTTCCCCTTTGATACTACATTGAGTCCCTGCAGGAAAACCCCGAGTAGTCTCAGCGTGAAACCCACATGTTTCCCCCCATGCTTACTACAGTGAGGCCCCGCAGGAAAAGCCAGAGTAGTCTCAGCGTGAAGCCCCGCGTGGTCCCAGATGGAAACCCCGATTGGTCTCCGGTGCGGCCCCAGAGAAAGCTAAATAAACTCCCCAAGGAAATCGACGCAATCGACGCCTCGTCGCCACCCCATATGGTCTAAAGGATCTCAGCCTCTCTCCACTGCGTCAGGGTCGTCGGGTCGTCAGGGGTGAGGATGGATTATTCCCAAAAAAAATAGGAAAAGATCAACCCACACTCATCCACCGTGATTTTCATCAGTAGACAAGCGTGGGGCAGGTGGTTTATTACAAGCTCAGCTGCTTGCGTTTAGTGGTGAGATAATCCATCAAGAAATCCTGCAGGGTGCCCTCGGGGTAATTATCGAATTCAGAATCCAGCACGGCGATGGCTAACATCTCGAAATGCTCATACTGTTCCTGAGGCGATTGCGAAGGGAGTGCGTTGGAGTGTTTATCGATGTAAGCGGCTACTTCTTCAAGTGTGCGGCTCATAGAAATAAATCGTCCGAGTCAGGAATTTCCAGAGGCTCGTTCGAAGGGTCGATGATAAGGTTATCCATTGCTTCGATGAGGTTTTTCTGTTGTGAGATGTGATCGAAGTTGATGTGGAGGTCATAGGTGTTTTGATGATAGAAATCGTTTGTATAGTTCATGGTAATTTGTCCTTTATTAGTGGATAGATAATGTAAATAGCTGCTAGCGTGGCTATGGTTTGCACGGGGTAGATATAGAGAAATAGGCCAACAAGCCCTGCCGCAAAAACAGGTAAGTACCTGAAAGAAAGGCCGGTGATGATTAAGCCGAAAAGAACCATTAAGATCATGTTGTCTCCTGAGTTGCCTTGTAGTTAAAGGGGTGGGGGAGACGCATTTGTTCTAACGGTGGTGCTTAGGTGTTCGGTCGGTAAAAGGTCGGTTGACCTGTATGAGTGGTAGTGAGGTTTTGTTGGAAGCCTTTGTATGTAAGGGCTGTGGAGGTTTATGGATTACAGGACCCTAAGACTTAAAGAACCTGAGTGCAGTTTTAAATGAGAGCGATAGAAAGCACCGTTAGGCAGTGCGGATGGGTGGAGTGTTGTTACGGTGAGTGTATGGCTACTGGCCAGTTGTTGGTGACATGACTAACTTTTGTAGTTTCTTAATGAGAGCCTTAAATGATTTTGCATCAATACATTGATGAAACCGTTTCAGTTCCCCTATTGGTTTAACGAAGCCCTCATTACGAAGGGCGGCCATAAGAAAAGCCGGTGTATTGACAGACTTACCCTTAAAGAGAGGTTGAAGTGCAACGGAGGTAAGGCGAGAGGGATCCGGTTGAGAAAGCAAAATGTGCTCAATGCCAGTCATAGCGATTGATTCATCGCTGAAATAACCACCGCCTGTATTTGATGTGATGCGGATATGGAGTGCCTTTTTATTATCTAAGCTGAGCTCATAGCCTATCTTGCCGTTGCCGGATAAGGCCTGACAAGATGATGTCTTTATGATGTGAAGGGAACTAACTGAAGTAGGGTTGTCTTGCTGATCCTTGTCGGAACTGTTTTGTGTTTTAGTCATAGTAATTTCTCCTATAGTTTTAATAATGGTGTGTGGTGCAGAACTGAAATTGTGAATACGACACGCACGGTAAAGCGCCCAAAGGATGCCGTGTGGGTCGCTGATGCGGGTTGTTTAGTTGAGGGTTAGTGGAAGCGCTTAGGTGATTGGTTCTTCATATAAGATACCGTTATTTACGCAAGACTATTTCCTGTTAGGGATGAGTTATATGTATAAAAAACACTCGTACAAGAAGAGGTTAATGCCACCATGCAAAACAGAACCACACTGATTGTTGCCTACTGCTTAGCCACTGTAAGGGTTAGTCTTATACCTTCATATATTAAGATACTTAGCTCTCGCAGGGGAGCTTGACGATTACATTACTGACAACTGTGGGGTGCATTGTTATTATAAATTAGGCTAAAGTATTGCCTTTCAATAGAAATGAAATCAGGGATAATTATCATGAGAGTAACAGGGGTTAACACAAAAACAGGCGAAACGTTTGAAACTGAAGCTAATGACATTAGTGATAGCTTTATTAAATCTATGGCTGCTTTTGAAATATCTGAAACAGGAGTTAAGAGATTAATTGATAACCTCAATATTTCAGCCGATGCAAAATTAGCACTACATGCTGTGACAAATATAACTATAAAAGCGGGTGAGCTTGTTCTGAAAATAGGTCGGAAGATTATAGATTTTATATGTACGGTATTTAACGAATTCCCCAATGCTTCTTTTGGAATGATTTTTGGGTTGATAATGGGTGCTCTCATTTCGGCTATCCCAATTATTGGAGCTGTTTTTTCGCCTATCGTGATGCCTATAGTTTTGGCATTAGGTATTACTATTGGAATGAAGGAGGATCTCAAGGACAAGGCGTTGGCTAGAAAAATAGCTGAAATCAACTCAAGTTTTTCACCACTAAGTAGTTAAAGGTAAACATGGTCAGTGATAATCAGAAGGCTTATTTTGATGATGTTGAGTTCGTCATAACTCACCCGTTAATTTTTAAGGCGAAACTGTCAATTGGTGAAAATGCTTATACATCTTTACGAATGAAAAATAAGGTATTGGAGGCATGGGATACAGTTGGCGTAGCTGGTTCAGCAGTTGGGTTAGCTCAATCGACGGCTATAGCAGGCACCTTTTTTGCCCCAACAGGTATGCTCTCTTTAATTGGGCTTGGAACAGCTGTAACTCCTATTGGATGGGTTATTGGTGCAGGTGTTGTAGCAGGTGGGGCATGGGTAGGTATCAGTAAGTTTCTAAAAAACTCATCTACTAGCCGTGTAACTGTGGTACCTAATTTCATTAATACCCCTATGGATGTATTAGCATTAGGGCTTTTCGACCTTATTGTCCCATTAGCTCTTAAGGTTGCAAATGTTGACGGGCATATTGATGACTTAGAGAGGAACCATATTGAGGTCTATTTTGTCCGGGAATGGGGGTACGATAAGACTTTTGTTCACGAGGGTGTCGCTTGCATAGAGTCTAATTTAGGTGACTATTCGATTGAAAAATTAGCCCAAGATCTTTCGGAATTTAAAAAAGGAAACCCAGACTGCAATTATGAACCTATGTGCAAAGAAATCATCAAGTTACTTACAAATGTAATGGAGGTTGATGGACGAATTGATGAGAGAGAAGAGGCATCAATAGACTTGGTCAGTAATATTTTTAAGGAAACTGATGAAGTGCAACTAACGAAAGTAGTTAAAAACTGTTGGGGTTCCGTGAAAGGAGGGGTTCGTAGCGTATTGAATAATGGTATTATTCCAAATAAATAATCGCCTTAATTCAATAATTTAAAGGGAAAATCAACAAGAGTTTTAACTCTACTAAATTGATGCTAATAAGCAGTTGATTTATATTCAAACTTAGAATTTCATAGAGAGGTGCTCAAATGGCTTTGACTAGTTGCCCTGATTGTAAAAAAGAAATAAGCAGCGGAGCACGTGAGTGCCCTAATTGCGGAAAGCGTATAAGGCCCCGATATATTTTGAATATTATTATTTTCCTAGGCAGTTTAATAATCACCATGCTTTTGATTAAATAAGCGTTGCTATCACTCCTCATACAGGTGAGGTGACAGGCGTAGATAGACTAGTATGTGATATGTGAGAAAATTCACTTCCATAAAGCAGCCTCCCCCCCCCCCATTGTCTAAAATTCCATGTCACTAAGTTTTACCGTGGGTATTAAATAATAAAGTCTGTCTAAGCTCATTTACAGAACCACCCTGATTATTGCCCACCGCTTAGCCACAGTACAAAAGGCCGATAAAATTGTCGTTATGGAAAATGGTGCGATTGTAGAAACAGGCGGTTCGGCCGAACTGCGAAAAAAAGGCGGCTTGTACGCACGGCTTGCTGAATTACAGTTTGACAGTTAATTGTAAGGGGTAATTTACTAATTAAGTTGGCCGACCGCTTGATTGACACAGAGATGAAGAGATTTTTATGCTGAAGTCTAGACACAATGCTATTAATAGGTTAGATTGGCAGCTACTTTCTAATAGCATTTAAAAAAATCAAAGGGTGTTATATTAATGTATAAGTTTGAAAAAACCTTCGTAGTACTGGTTGCGAGTTTATTGTTTATGATGTCATTTTCAGTATTCGCTGCAGATGGTCAAAATAGGGTAGGTAGCGGACCAAACCCATACAGAGATTGTGGGATAGGCGCGGCTATTTTCCCTAATCACCACGTGGCTGCTACAACATCTAATGTTATTTGGGACTTAGGTACTACGGCTGTTACATCAGCGACTATGAGCCCTGAAACATGTTCAAATGTGCATGCGAAAACAGCTAAGTTCATTTTAGATAATTACGATAATTTGATTGAAGATGTGGCAAAAGGCGAAGGTGAGCATCTAGTTGCTGCTTTAGATATGGAAGGGTGTTCTTCCAATAAGCAAGCTGATGCCGTAACAATGATTCGTGGCAATATTGGTAGTAAAATTTCATTAGCGGAATATTCGCAAAAAGCAAAAATTGACAGAGCTGCAGATTATTATTATGCGGTTACATTTGCATCATCTAGTTGCCTAATCTAAGCACTTAATACTCAGTGGTGGGTTTATAGTTCACCACTGAGTTTATTCTTAACGTCGTATGTGCGCGAACTCGTATGCTCTTTAAACTTGCGCTAATTTTAATTGTGTTCTTTTCTATGGTCTCAGTTATTAATGCTGAAGATTATAATGCTGATCAAGTAATTCAGCTTGCAAAGGAGCTAAGGCTAAGCAAACACCCGTCATGGGTTAAACTTATGCATTATGAGAGGAATGTCGGTAGTCTGCCTAGCTTAGTTAGTGCAATACATGACGATTCCTTCTTTAATTCAAAAGACGGTGCATTTGATGCGTATGCAGAACTTGAGGCAACAATTAGAGCTTTCCACACACCTATATCTGATGGCGCTGTAGATAGTCACGCGCAATGTAAATTCCCAGCACGGCTGCTATGGTTGAAGAAATCACTAGGTAAAGCGACAGATAATCTCCCAATGGTTTATTGCCCCAAATACACTAAGTGGGTATTAAATGGTTCAATAAAGTCTATAAGTGTAGTGTATGCATCAGGGTTTTTAGGCAACCCTGCATCGTACTACGGTCATATTTTATTGAAACTTAATTCAAGAGGTTCAAATGGCGCTACAAGGCTGTTTGACCCAAGTGTTAACTATGGTGCGATTATTCCTTCTAATGAGGACCCAATTACTTATATAACTAAAGGAGTATTTGGAGGTTATGATGGAGGCTTTAGCCAGACGGATTATTATTTTCATAATCGTAATTATAGCGAATTAGAGCTGAGAGATATTTGGGAATATGAAATAAACTTGGAGAAAAAAGATGTTGATTTCATAGCGGCACATGCTTGGGAGGTGCTTGATAAACGTTACACATATTATTTTTTTAGAAAGAATTGCGCTTATCGTTTGGCGGAACTTATTGAGATTGTTGATGGTGTATCTATTTTACCCTCAAACCGATTGTTCACATTACCGAGAACTCTTCTTCAAAATATTTATGATAGCCGTATTCATGATAAACCATTGATACGTTCTGTAGACGTTCGCCCATCAAGACAATCTAGGTTTTATAAGAAATTTAACTTGCTGACACGCTCTGAACGAAGTGAGCTTAGAAAGGTTGTGGATAATGGTAAAGGCATTTTTTTTGAGGTAAACAATACGCTATCAACGGACTCTCAAGTGAAGGTAACAGATACAGCTTTGGATTATTATCAATTTGCTAAATCAGCTGAAATAATGACGAAGGATGAAGCTGATAACTTACATCATAAGGCTTTGGTTAGACGGTTTCAGCTACCTTCAAATAATGGTACTGCTGTTAAGTCCTCTCTAAATCCGCCACACATAGGGCGTAAATCTAGCTATGTACAGGTTGGGGTAACTTACAATGAGTCGTTTGGTAGTGGGTACTCAATTAGAATTAGACCTGCTTATTATGATGTTCTTGATGCAGCTTCAGGGCAGGTGAAAAACTCTGCTCTTACGATGGGTGAAGTTGGGTTATTTGCACAATCTGGCAAAGTTCGCATTAGTCATTTTGATTTTCTTAAAATTGAAAGTGTAAATGCATCCAGCACTAATCTGCTAGGCGATACAGCTGATGCGTGGAAAATAAAGTTCAGTACTCAGCAACAAGATTTATCATGTGTTGATTGCTTAATAACTCGTTTAGAAGGAGATTATGGGTATGCTTTAAATTTAAACAATAGTGTGTTAGTTAGTGCTTATTTTGGTGGAGGAGTTCAGGATAATCGAAAAGGAAGTGGGCGCGCTTTTATTAGGACCTCAGCCTTTGCGCATATTAAATTTACGAGTAGCTTTAATATGCTCTTAGGTGTCCAGTTACCAAAGCAGCTTGATGGCTCTAATGGACAAAAAAATAGATATGTATTAGAGGCGAGGCAACGGTTGGGTATAAACTCCGATATACGTTTCAGTTATGAGGAAAACAAGTCGAGGCAGTACGGTGTTAATGTAGGTTATTATTTTTAGTGTCTAGCCAGTTAAGGGGTAGTCATTTTGCCAATTTACACTCTCGAACGCCCTTTTTACCAACTTCTTCAGTTACGAATGTGAGGTTATTAGCTACCCCAACAAATACACCAAACTTTATGAAATGTTCCATGTAATAATTTTTACCTCCCAGAACATTCAAAGTGGCAATGTTCTCACTAAACGCTGATTCCGTAGACAATGTATGTTTGCCTGGAACTAGTTCTCTATAGAAGTAAGTCATAGGCGCGCTTTCTCCAATTATCTCCCTATCTATACAGCGTGTTTTTAAATGCGCCACCAAAATTTGAGTTCCTATAGATGTAGGGGGCTGCTATTTCTGAAGGGGGATGTGTAAATTCTTTTCTCGTGCGGTCTTCTAAGTCGCTTGCCATTGGGACTGTGGTGCAACCGGTGAGAAACATGAATGGAATTAAAGTTAAGATTATCAGTATTTTTAAAACATCGCTATGAATCCTTTAACTAAATTACAATTGTCAAATAGCATGATACTAACCACCCTAGTAATAAGAAATTAATCGTCTTAGCTAGAGTAAAGTTATAGTGCTTCATGCTTTTAACAACGGCAATTAATTATGAAGTTGAGGTCTCGGTAGCTACGGAGTCACGCAGATAGTTCTGTATCTTGAGTTCAGTGTACGCATTTCTAAATTGACCAAAGGTTGGAACCAATAAAAAAGCCCTAGCGTCTTTCGATGCTAAGGCTTTGATATAAATGGCTCCTCCGACTGGACTCGAACCAGTGACCCAATGATTAACAGTCATTTGCTCTACCAACTGAGCTACAGAGGAATTGTTTAGGCCGCGTATCTTACGAAACGATACCGTTATGGTCAATAGCTAATCCCGCTTATCTGGTATTTAATTGCTGTTAAGTAGTGTCTCAATCCGATCTAGCGCGCTGACTAAATTATCCATGCCGGTGGCGATTGAAATGCGCATGTGTCCATCTAAGCCAAAAGCTGAGCCGGGAACCAGTGCAACGCCTGCTTTTTCTATAATGTATTCGGCTAAATCGATGTCATTGTTGATGCTATCCATGCGATTGATAATGCCATTAAAGTCTGGGAAGCAATAAAATGTGCCGTCAGATGGAATGCAGCTGATACCGTCAATGCTATTCAGTTTTTCGACCACGTAATCGTGCCGCTCTTTAAACGCGACCAGCATCTCGCCAATGCACGATTGGTCGCCCTCTAAGGCGGCTTGTGCGGCAAATTGGGAGATAGAGGTAGGGTTTGATGTGCTTTGCGATTGAATGTTCTTCATCGCCTTTATCAGGCCTGCTGGGCCTGCGGCGTAACCGATGCGCCAGCCGGTCATTGAATAGGCTTTGGACACGCCGTTAAGCACCATGGTTTGATCGTACAGCTCGGGGCAGGCCATCACAATATTACAAAATGATTCGTCGCCCCAAAGAATGTGTTCGTACATATCATCGGTGGCGATCAAAATATCGGGGTATTTTTTTAACACCGCGCCAAGTGCGACGAGTTCGGCGCGAGTATAGGCTTTACCACTGGGGTTAGACGGGCTGTTGATTACCACAATTTTTGTTTTGTCGGTAATCGCCGCTTCTAACTGCTCGGGGCTTACTTTAAACGCTTGATCTTGACCAGCGGTCACAATCACCGGTACACCACCGGCTAATAAGCTCATGTCGGGGTAAGACACCCAGTAAGGTGCCAGGATGACGACTTCATCGCCGTCGTCTAAAAAGGCCTGTGCCAGGTTAAAAAAGCTTTGTTTGCCGCCACAAGAGACTAAAATTTGATCCAATTGGTAATCTAATTGGTTGTCTTTTTTGAGTTTGTTGATGATGGCTTTTTTAAGCTCTACGGTGCCATCAACGGCGGTGTATTTGGTTTTGCCTGCATTAATGGCATCGATAGCGGCCTGCTTAATGTGTTGGGGTGTATCAAAGTCGGGCTCGCCTGCGCCTAGACCAATAATGTCTTGACCGGCGGCACGTAACGCAGCGGCTCTTGCGGTAACGGCTAGCGTAGGTGAAGGTTTGATGCGTTGTACGCGCTGTGAAAGTTTAATATTCATAGGGTTGTATGTGATCTCTTAAAATAAAACTTGCCCCAAACAGGGTGTCGGTTGTGTTTTTAGAATAAAATTGATGTTTCTGTCGTTCAATTACGCATTCTACTTGATGCAAGGACTATGCAAAATCCTTATGGGTAAAAAATTCGAAATAGATTCGCCTTTTCAGCCGGCGGGCGATCAGCCAACGGCCATTAAAGCACTGGTTGAAGGTATTAGGGACGGTGAATCGCATCAAACCTTATTAGGCGTTACCGGTTCGGGAAAGACTTTTACCATGGTGCATACCATCGCCAGTTTGCAACGCCCGGCCTTGGTGTTGGTGCACAATAAAACCTTAGCAGCGCAATTGTACGGTGAGTTAAAAGAATTTTTGCCGGATAACGCGGTGGAATATTTTGTCTCGTATTACGATTATTACCAGCCCGAGGCGTATATGCCGGCGTCGGATACCTTTATCGACAAAGATGCCTCGCTCAACGAGCATATCCAACAAATGCGGTTGTCGGCCACCAAGGCGCTAATGGAGCGTCGTGACGCGGTTATTGTAGCCAGCGTGTCGTGTATTTATGGTTTGGGTGATCCCGAGCTGTACTTCAGTATGATTTTGCATTTATCGCGCGGCGAACGGGTGAGTCAGCGCGACATCATTCACCAATTAACCGAGATGCAATACAAACGCAATGACACTGAGTTGGTACGTGCCACGTATCGGGTGAGGGGGGATGTGATTGATATTTTTCCGGCCGAGTCGGAACAAGATGCGGTACGCGTGGAGTTGTTCGACGATGAGATTGAGCGCTTATCGCTATTTGATCCGCTAACCGGCGAGATCACCCAGCGTATCCCGCGTTTTACTATTTTCCCTATTTCGCATTATGTTACACCGCGAGAAACCATCATCGCTGCGATTGATAAGATTCAGGTCGAACTCGCTAATCGCGTGGCTCAACTGCGCTCGCTGGATAAACTGGTCGAAGCGCAACGGCTAGAAGAGCGAACCAAATTTGATATCGAGATGATGCGGGAAATTGGCTACTGCTCCGGGATCGAAAACTATTCGCGTTATTTATCGGGCAGAAACCCGGGCGATGCACCGCCGACCTTGTTTGATTACTTACCCGATGATGCGCTGTTGTTTATTGATGAGTCGCACGTTACCGTGCCACAACTTGGCGCAATGTATAAAGGCGATCGCTCGCGTAAAGAAACCTTGGTTGAATACGGTTTTAGATTACCGTCGGCGCTGGATAACCGGCCGATGCGGTTTGAAGAGTTTGAAGCCAAGGCGCCGCAAACCGTGTTTGTATCGGCGACCCCTGCAAAATACGAAAAAGCGCGATCTGGCGCGGTGGTCGAACAAATCGTACGCCCCACCGGCCTATTAGATCCGCTGATTGAGGTGCGTCCTGCGACCACTCAGATTGATGACCTGTTATCGGAAATCAATAAACGGGTCAAATTGGAAGAGCGGGTGCTGGTTACCACCTTAACTAAGCGCATGTCAGAAGACCTGACGGACTATTTAATGGAGCACGGCATTAGGGTGCGTTATTTACATTCTGATATCCCAACCGTTGAGCGAATGGAAATTATCCGTGACCTGCGCCTTGGGGTGTTTGACGTGCTGATTGGTATTAACCTATTGCGCGAAGGTTTGGATATTCCAGAGGTGTCCTTAGTGGCTATTTTAGATGCCGATAAAGAAGGCTTTTTACGCTCGGATGTGTCGATGATTCAAACCATTGGACGGGCGGCGAGAAATGTTAAGGGCATGGCCATTTTGTACGCCGACAAGGTGACTGGCTCGATGCAACGCGCGATGGATGAAACCGCGCGCCGACGTATCACCCAGCATCAATATAATGAGCAGCACGGCATTACACCGGTAGGTATCGTGAAAAAAGTCACCGATATTATGGAAAGCTCGAAACGCCTTGATCGCTCTAAGATTAAACAAATCGCCGAGGATGAGGCTAAGTACCATGCCTATACCCCGGCGCAGATGGCAAAAACCATTAAAGGGCTGGAAGCTAAAATGTACCAGCACGCGCGTGACTTAGAGTTTGAACAAGCGGCCAAAGTGCGGGATGAAGTCAATGGCTTGCGCGATAGGATGGTGCTGGGTTCTTAGTGGCTATTAAAATCCCGTTGTGCTGGAACGCGTTTGACCAAGGTGGTCATTTTGCTGCACTCGAACGGCCTGAGACGTTTGTTGATGAAGTGCGTAGCTGCTTTCGCACCTTGCGTTAGCTGTTAACGACGCAACTTATTGTTGTTTAACTTAATTGAGTGCTTCACTAACGTTGCAAGTTTAAGTACAATGCCCGGTCTTAAGATGCTTGGCTTATAGGCGCGTAGCTCAGTTGGTTAGAGCGCATCCTTGACATGGATGAGGTCGGTGGTTCGAATCCACTCGTGCCTACCAAGCAATCTAAATAATTAAAGTTATTCTCCGCTATCCAAAATTTAAAAAGGTTTTAACGTGCCAGTCATTACACTACCCGATGGAAGTCAGCGTACATTTGAGCAAGCCGTCAGTGTGCTAGACGTTGCTGCGGATATTGGTGCGGGTTTGGCAAAAGCGACCTTGGCGGGCAAAGTGAACGACGTGTTGGTAGATGGTTCGTTCATGATTGAAAATGACGCCAGCGTGTCTATCGTCACCTCACGAGACGAAGAGGGGCTTGAGGTGATTCGTCACTCAGCTGCGCACTTGTTGGCGCAAGCGGTTAAGCAGGTATTCCCTAGTGCGCAAGTAACGATTGGCCCGGTGATCGATAACGGCTTTTTTTACGACTTTGCATTTGAACGGCCATTTACACCAGACGATATTGCATTAATCGAAGCCAGAATGTCAGAACTGGTCGATCAGCAAATCGATATCGAGCGGATCGAAATATCGCGTGATGATGCGGTGTCGTTCTTTCGAGAAAAAAACGAAGAATACAAAGCACAAATCATTGAAAGCATTCCGCAAGACGAGGTGCTAACACTGTATCGTCAGGGTGAGTTTACCGATTTGTGCCGTGGGCCTCACGTGCCCAATACCGCCAGCTTAAAGGCCTTTAAATTAACAAAAATTGCCGGCGCTTATTGGCGGGGTGATTCAAATAACGAAATGCTACAACGCATTTACGGCACAGCTTGGGGTGATGCTAAGGCACTTAAAAAACACCTGAATGCCATTCAAGAGGCAGAAAAGCGCGATCACCGTAAAATTGCCAAGTCGTTAGATCTGTTCCATATACAAGAAGAGGCGCCGGGCATGATATTTTGGCACGACGCGGGTTTAAGCATTTATCGCAGCATTGAGCAGTATATTCGTTCAAAGCTGCAACAAAACGATTACGTTGAAGTACGTACCCCGCAGTTGGTGGACAAAAGCCTGTGGCAAAAATCAGGGCACTGGGATAAGTTTCGTGACGATATGTTTACCGTCGACTCCGATAGCCGTGAATACGCGGTAAAGCCGATGAACTGCCCCTGCCACGTGCAGATTTATAACCAAGGCCTAAAAAGTTACCGTGATTTGCCGCTAAGAATGGCTGAGTTTGGTTCTTGCCACCGTAATGAACCCTCGGGCACCTTGCACGGCTTAATGCGTTTAAGAAACTTTATTCAAGACGACGCGCATATTTTTTGTAGCGAAGATCAAGTGCAATCAGAGGTATCCTCGTTTATTGACCTGCTTTACGAGGTGTATGCAGACTTTGGTTTTACCGACATTATTATTAAACTGTCTACGCGACCTGAAAAACGCGTCGGTTCGGATGATGTATGGGATAAATCAGAAAAGGCCTTAGAAGATGCGCTTAATGCAAAAAACCTAAACTGGGACCTGCAACCCGGCGAAGGCGCATTTTATGGCCCGAAGATCGAATTTTCACTCAAAGACTGTCTGGATCGGGTGTGGCAGTGCGGTACAATTCAAGTCGATTTTTCAATGCCCGAACGCTTAGATGCACAATATATTGCCGAAGACGGGTCAAAACAATCACCGGTGATGTTACATCGGGCCATTTTAGGTTCATTGGAACGGTTTATTGGTATTTTGATCGAAGAATACGCCGGCAAGTTTCCACTTTGGTTAGCGCCGACCCAAGTCGTTTTGCTGACAATAACCGATAAAAGTGACGAATATGTGGCCTCAATTGCGAAAATCCTTCAAAAACAAGGAATCAGAGTCAAAATAGACTTGAGAAATGAGAAGATCGGCTTTAAAATTCGCGAGCACACTTTAAAGCGAATTCCATATCTTGTTGTTATCGGTGAAAAAGAAGTCGATAATAACGAGTTAGCGGTACGTGCATTAAGTGGTAAAAACATGGGTAATTTCACTCCTGAGGAATTTATTGCACTGCTGGCGAATGAAATTGCCGAGCGTAATAAATTAGAGCCTTAAGGATTTATTGCACACGGTGTACAAGTTTATTTAGGCGACCAGTCGCTTAACTTGGCTTTAAATATTTTGGAGATTGTAAAATCGCAACAAAAAAAGTAAGAATTAACGAAGATATTACGGTAGCGAACGTACGGCTTATTGATCATGAAGGTGAAAAAGTAGGTGTTGTTACGATAGAAAATGCGTTAAGTCTAGCTGCAGAGGTTGAGTTAGACTTAGTGGAAGTGTCGCCAACGGCGTCACCGCCCGTATGTCGAATAATGGATTATGGCAAATTCAAATTTGAAGCGAGTAAGAAGTTACAAGCAACAAAGAAAAAGCAAAAAAACGTACAGGTTAAGGAAATAAAATTTAGACCAGGTACGGATATTGGTGATTACAACGTTAAATTGCGTAATTTACGTTCTTTTTTAGAGAACGGCGACAAGACGAAAATCACAGTGAGGTTTCGTGGTAGAGAAATGGCCCATCGAGAGTTGGGTATGGATTTGCTGAAACGTGTTGAAAAAGATTTAGAAGAATTAGCGATGGTCGAACAGTGGCCAAAGTTTGAAGGTCGCCAGATGATCATGGTTATGGCGCCAAAGAAAATTAATTAACGGAGTACTGTAATGCCCAAGATGAAGTCAAATAGTGGAGCTGCCAAACGTTTTAAAAGAACGGGAACTGGCGCGTTTAAATGTAAACAAGCTCATTTGCGTCATATTTTGACAAAAAAAACCACTAAACGTAAACGTCAGTTACGCAAGGCTTCATTGCTTCACGCGTCAGATATGAAAAGTGCAACGCGTATGTTGCCGTACAGCTAATCTAAGAGTTATTGAGGAAAAAAAATGCCTAGAGTAAAACGTGGTGTCGTTGCCAGAGCACGACACAAAAAAGTTCTAAAACAAGCAAAAGGATACTATGGCGCACGTAGCCGTATTTATCGTGTTGCTAAGCAAGCAGTTATTAAAGCCGGTCAATATGCGTACCGCGATCGTCGTCAAAGGAAGCGTCAATTCCGTGCCCTTTGGATTGCGCGTATTAATGCCGGTTCACGTAGCTGTGGTCTGTCTTATAGCCGATTTATCAATGGCCTTAAAAAAGCGTCGATTGGTCTTGATAGAAAAGTCTTAGCTGATATGGCAGTGTTTGACAAAGATGCTTTTGCGCAGTTGGTTACGACCGCAAAATCAAGCTTGTAAAACCTGTTAGTTGCCAGAGTAATTTATTACTCATGTGGTTGCCTAGGCAATAACACGCAGCGATTAATTAAGTCATAAGGGAAAGATCGCTGGATCTTTCCCTTATTTATTTGTATTACGTAAAAGAATAATAATGTGGAAAATTCATTAGAAAGCATAGTCGAACAAGCCGAAGCGGAGCTTAAAGCAGCGGATTCATTAGCGCTGGTTGACGAAATTCGGGTTGCCTATTTGGGTAAAAAAGGCGTTTTTACTCGCCAAATGAAAACCCTTGGTAGCTTGTCTGCTGAAGAGCGTCCTAAAGTGGGTGCGACGATCAATCACGCGAAACAGCAATTTCAAAGCTCATTGGAGTTACGCAAAACGCAACTTGAAAATGCTTTATTGGCTAAACGCTTACAAGAAGAAACGATTGACGTAACCCTACCTGGGCGTGGGCAAGCGGTGGGTGGCGTACACCCGGTCACAAGAACCATGCGCCGGATCGAGCAAATATTTAGCCGCATTGGCTTTGATATCGCGATGGGCCCCGAAGTTGAAGATGATTTCCATAACTTTGAAGCGCTTAATATTCCCGCTCATCACCCTGCACGTGCGATGCACGACACTTTTTACTTTGACGAGCATACCGTACTTAGAACCCATACCTCGCCGGTGCAAATACGGGTGATGGAACAGCAGCAACCGCCGTTTAAGGTGATTGCACCGGGGCGAGTGTATCGTTGCGATTCAGATTTAACCCACACCCCGATGTTCCATCAAGTCGAAGGCTTTGTAGTCGATAAAAATATAAATTTTGCCGATCTAAAGGGCGTAATCAGTGAGTTTTTAAAAGCTTTTTTTGAAAAAGACGTCAGCGTTAGGTTTCGGCCATCGTATTTCCCTTTTACCGAACCCTCAGCTGAAGTGGATATTGCCTGTGTGATGTGCGCTGGCCAAGGCTGCCGTGTGTGTGGACATACCGGTTGGTTAGAGGTGTTAGGTTGTGGAATGATTCACCCCGAAGTGTTTCGTCATGTCGATGTAGATGCTGAACAATACACCGGCTTTGCTTTTGGTATGGGGGTCGAACGATTGACCATGCTGCGTTATAAAATTAATGATTTGCGGCTGTTTTTTGAAAATGATCTTAAGTTTTTAAGACAATTTAATTAAAGCTCAATAGGTATTTAAAATGTTAGTTAATGAAGCGTGGCTTAAAGAATTTGTCAATTACACCCTATCAACCGAACAGCTGAGTGAAAAACTCACGATGGCTGGCCTTGAGGTTGATTCGGTAACACCTGCAGCAGCACAGTTTACTGGGGTTGTGATTGGCCAAGTGCTGACTACAGCACAACACCCGAATGCAGATAAATTAAAAGTATGCACGGTGTCGATTGGCGCTGAAGATGCGTTAGATATTGTCTGTGGTGCGAGCAATGTGCGTCCGGGTTTGCGTATTCCAGTGGCTACCGTGGGTGCCGTGTTACCTGGTGACTTTAAAATTAAGCCGTCCAAGTTACGGGGTGAACCATCCAATGGCATGTTGTGTTCTGAGCAAGAACTGGGCCTAGCTGATGAAGCTGAGGGCTTAATGGAGCTACCTGATGACGCGCCACTAGGCATCGATATCCGCGACTACTTGCAATTAGACGATACGATCATAGAAGTCGATTTAACACCTAATCGCGCGGATTGTTTAAGCGTTGAGGGTATCGCACGTGAGATTGCCTGTTTTAGTGAGCAGCCCTTTACCGTTAAACAGCCAGCAGAGGTAGTCGTTACCCAGGATATAAAACAAAACGTAGTGGTTGAGGCAATAGAAGACTGCCCGCGTTATATAGGCCGGGTGATAAAAGGCTTAGATAGAACAGCAACAACACCGATTTGGATGCAAGAAAAACTCAGACGTTGTGGGCAACGCAGTTTAGGCCCCTTGGTCGATGTGAGTAATTACGTGTTATTAGAGTTGGGTCAACCGCTGCATTGCTTTGATTTAAATAAAATACAGGGTGACATCATCGTGCGTCGTGCCGTTAAAAACGAAGCGCTAACGCTATTGAACGATCAAACTATCGAATTGGACGATGATATCTTAGTGATCGCCGACCAGCAAAAACCCTTGGCCTTTGCCGGCGTAATGGGTGGGCAATCATCGGCAGTTAGTGATGAAACACGCGACATCTTTATCGAATGTGCCTTTTTTACGCCCACCACAATCGCGGGTAAATCAAGGCGGTATGGTTTGCACACCGACGCATCCCATCGTTTTGAGCGCGGCGTGGATCCTGAATTATGTTATCGCGCATTAGACCGTACAGTGGCGTTATTGACCTCAATCGCAGGCGGGCAAGTAGGGCCGTTAACGGACGTTAGCTCAAATGTGCCTGAGCAGCCGGTCATCAACGTTCGGTTAGATCGGGTTAATCGCGTATTAGGCCTGGATTTAAACCATGAAGTGGTTGAATCATACTTATTGTCGCTGGGTATGCGAGTCGAAAAAACCGAGCAGCACTGGTGTATTACCCCGCCGAGTTATCGCTTTGATATCGCCATAGAGGCCGATTTAATCGAAGAAATCGCACGTTTATACGGTTACGATAAACTGCCGCAAAATAGTTTAGTTATGTCGGCGGCGTTAAGCTCAGCTAAAGAAAACGTGCAAGCGATCGATCGCATTAAAGACTTACTGGTTGATTTGGGGTATCAAGAAGCAATCACCTATAGCTTTACTGACGAGTCAGCGCTCAAAGCGTTAACCCCCAAAGAAGACATGTATCGGCTTAAAAACCCTATTTCATCTGACCTATCAGTGATGCGAACCACCTTATGGGCGGGTTTGTTAAAGGCGATGGACGCAAACTTAAAACGCAATGAAGAAACCGTACGTTTTTTTGAAACCGGTTTAAAGTTTACCTTGGTAGACGGGCAATTACAGCAGCAGCAAACGCTATCTATGTTGGTGACTGGCCGCGCAACGCCAGAACAATGGGGTGAAGCGTCGCGAATGGTCGACTTTTATGACCTCAAGCACGACGTAGAAGCTATCTTAGCGTTGAACGGGCAGCTTGATACGTATCAATTTGAAGCGGCTCAGCACGATGCGTTGCACCCAGGTCAAACGGCAAAGCTGGTCAACAAAGGCGGTGACTGTGTCGGTTATATGGGCATGATTCACCCCGGCCTAGAAAGTCAGTTTGATATTAAAAAACCGGTATACCTCGTCGAGCTAAATCAACACCTGATTGAAGAAAAAAATAGCCCAGAATTTGAACCGATTTCAAAATATCCAACGGTACGACGAGATTTAGCACTCATTGTTGAAGAAAATTTACACGTAAATAAAATAGTCGACTATATTTATCAGCAACAAGGGATTGTGCAAGAAGTGGTTGTTTTTGATATCTATCAAGGTAAAGGAATAGAAAACGGTAGAAATAGTGTCGCTTTAGGCTTGATTTTACAGGATAATTCTAAGACACTAGTCGAACAAGACGTCGAAGGGTTTATTAGCGACTTGCTCAATAATTTAAAAAATACATTTAACGCTCAGCTAAGAGAATAAAAAAATGTCACTAACAAAAGCTGATTTAACCGAACAACTATTTGATGAGTTAGGTCTGAATAAACGCGAAGCCAAAGAAATTGTAGAACAAATGTTTGAAGCAATTAAAGACTCTTTGGAAAAAGGCGAACAGGTCAAAGTCTCTGGTTTTGGTAATTTTGAATTAAAAGATAAAGATGCCCGACCCGGTAGAAACCCTAAAACCGGCGAAGATGTCTCAATATCTGCACGACGCGTTGTTACGCTAAGGGCAGGTCAAAAACTTAAAGAACGAGTAGAAGCGTATGCTGGAACCCAGTCATAACAAGGAATTACCGGCAATACCGGCTAAACGTTACTTCACCATCGGTGAAGTTAGCGAGCTGTGTGCGGTAAAACCCCATGTTTTACGCTATTGGGAACAAGAGTTTCCACAACTAGAGCCCGTTAAACGCCGCGGGAACCGCCGTTATTACCAACGCCAAGATGTTATCTTAATCAGGCAAATACGCGGCTTATTGTACGAAGACGGTTACACCATTGGTGGCGCTAGGGCGCATCTAACCGGTGATAATAACCAGCAAGATACCTCACAAACTAAAATAGAAATCCAACAAATAAAAGCAGAACTGTTGGAAATTCTAGACATTCTAAAGTAACTCAATCGGGGCGTAGCGCAGCCTGGTAGCGCACCAGCATGGGGTGCTGGTGGTCGGAGGTTCAAATCCTCTCGCCCCGACCAAGTCCTTTTTAATTAAAGGAGAGATGTCTGACTTTTTATGACCTAGGAGTTTTTACTCTGACCCCAAGCAATTTGACGATGTACAAAGCCTTGGCTTTGAATTTGACGCCATCGGTAACCTCACCCAACGGATCGACTATAACCAATGGGTCGACCTTAACCAATTAAACGAACAGTTTGCTTATGACGGCCTCAATCGGATGGTCAGCTCCACGGTGTTTAACCAAGCGCCTAAATACTACACGTATGATGCAACAGGTAACCTAACCAGTAAAACAGGGGTTGGCAGCTACACCTATGGGCTCAATGCCGGGCCGCATGCGGTTACCGCGGTCGATAACGCAGGGGTTATCAGCAATTACCACTACGACGCCAATGGCAGCATGACCAGCGGTAACGGCCGTACCCTTGTGTACAACAGCTTTAACAAGCCCACACAAATGGCCAATGCCACTGCCGATATCCGCTTTAGCTATGGCGCTGACCGGGCGCGGGTAATCCGCCAGAACATCGTCACCGGTGAACTGCGCCACTACATCGGCAGTTTATTTGAGCGTAAAACGTTACAAGGGCTTACCACCTATACGCACTATATTAAAGCCGGTGGCAGCACTGTGGCCATTGTTAACTCAAAAAGCGATGGGGCCAACAGCACCCATTACCTGCACAAAGACCACCTGGGCTCGATCGCCACCATCACCGATGAAAACGGCCTGGTGATCGAAAGCCAAAGCTACGACGCACACGGTAAACGGCGTAACAGCGATTGGAGTGATATCGTTGGCAACCCAAGCCCCTCAGGCACCACAGACAGGGGCTTTACCGGCCACGAGCACGTAGATGAAGTGGGTCTTATCCACATGAACGGACGGGTGTATGATGCCACATTGGGCCGCTTTATCTCAGCCGATCCTAATATCCAAGCGGCGTATAACAGCCAAAGCTTTAACCGTTATAGCTATGTGCTTAATAACCCATTGAGTTATACCGATCCGAGTGGGTTCTTTTTTAGTGGGCTTAAAAAGTTCTTTAAAAAAGTATTTAGGGGGATAAAGAACTTTTTTAAGAGTATATTGAAGGCTAAGTTAACTGAACTTTTTGTTGATGCATTATTGGCGTTTGTTGGTATCCCACCTGGCATGTGGACCTATCTAGCAAGAGGTTTTGCGGTTGGATTAATAAGTTCGGGAGGTGATTTGAAAGCAGGTCTAATTAATGCGTTATCGGCAGGCAGTCTTAAGTTTGATGGGGCGAAGGAATTCTTATCATCTGCTGCCACAGCTATCGGAACGACGGTTAAGAATGTAACCTCATTTGCACATGGTGTTGTTCAAGGTGTAGCCTCTGTGGCCAGAGGCGGGAAGTTCCAACATGGGTTTGCGGCCTCTATCGGCTCAGATATTGCTGGTGGGGTTATTAAAGACCTTGATATACAATCCAGTACTGGGCGTATACTTACTGAAGCAGCAGCTGGTGGTGTGGTTGCTGAGTTGGGTGGGGGCAAGTTTGCTAATGGGGCGCAGACGGCGGCATTTTTGCAAGCAAGTACAGAGGCAGCGGGTTATTATAAAGAGCAAGTTGGTGATGATGCTGATATAAGGTCAGGTGAGAATGGTCACCCAGAGGGACCGACCTATAAACCTTTGCCGAATGGTAAGCAACCACTTATCTCAAAACTTTGGAATGTTATTGGTAATAATGATAAGACAAGCTTCTGCTCTCAACAAAGCTTTTGTAGTAAAACACTTAATTTGATACCAGGTATTAATGCTGTGGCTCGTTTGCATGACTTTTGGTTTAACGAAAGAGTTAATGGGAATCTTGTTTTAGAACAAACCGCCTTTATGAATATTGCAACTATGCTGCCTGCTGCTGCGATTAGTTACGGTGCTATTGCTGGCGTGGCAACCGAAGGTTGGCAATCAAACAGGTACGAGAGTTATCAAAAATATGGTTCTGGGCGTGACTGATTTAACGATAGGTGTAAGCAACTCTAACAAGTACTTATGTTTATGGTGGTTTATAAGTTGGGTTGCTTTTTTATTGGTCGTTCCCTCATGTGTTAATTATGACCCACACTTAAATTTTAAACATCATATGTCTGATAATATTGGAATGAGTATAGATAAATTTAATGCGCGACATTCTGACATAGAATTAAAAACAATTTTTTTGAGTAAGAAGAAGTTAGCCAATGGGAATGTTGAAAACGAATATAAATATTCTGGCACCTGTCATTTTTTTTATGAATACAACCCTTTAACAACAATAATTGTCAGTTGGCGATTTACTGGAAGAAAAGAGCATTGTGGGATTGCTTTATAAGAGAGGGATATTTGGCGGATCAAGGGATAGATATTTGGGGTCAGAGTGAACCTCCCCTAGTTTAACGGATACATTAAATAAGCGACAATGTTGCTGGGTCATTTGGGGTCAGAGTAAAAACTCCCAGGGGTCAGTGAGTATTTGGGGTCAGAGTAAAAACCCCCCATACGCCTGAGATCAGTTATATTCTTGTTTGATTCAATAAGACATTTTGTTCAAGAAAGAGCCTTATAGCTTGCTCACTAAGGCTTATTGGCATCGTTAATTTTTTGCTCAACACGTAAAATCATCGACTGTAATAAAGCTTGATCTGGGTTGTCTTCACTCATTAGGCCAAGCAGCTTTTTCCAATGATCAAGTGCGCCTTGATAATGGTTGTTTTTTTCTTCTGCCATGCCCGCTAACCAAAGGGCTACCGCGTGGTTGGGGTCAAGTGTTAAGGCTCTATTGATGAGTGTTTGTGTCCGTTCGTTGAACTGGCCTGCGTTGGACATGGCAAGTGCGTCGGCAAGCATAATAATGTTATCAATATCGTTTGCGTCTTGCTGCAGCGATTTTTCTAGTAGGCTAACCGCTTTTTGAAAGTCGCCTGCCTTCATATATTGGCGAGCTAAAACAGTGGTTTGGTCGTTAGTGCTGGAATCGCTTATGTAGCCATTTTCCTTATTGCCGAGGGTGTTATTTAGCTCATTGATAATGTTTTTAATGGCGTTATCGTTAGGGTTCAATTGACTGGCTTTTTGATAGGCATTCAGTGATTTTTCGAGTTGGCCTAAGTTTTTATAGGATCGTCCCAGCATGATCCAACCAGCTGGCTGATTGGGGTTGACCTCAAGTTTTTTTCGTAAGCGTTCGACCATAGCCAGAACGTCCACGGGTTGGTCATTAATCAGTACGGGGCTGTTTTTTTCAACACGGTTCATTGGACTGCTTTGTTGATCTAATAAGCCTTGGGTTTCGGCTATTTGTTGTTGCAGATCGGCATTGTTGGGCAATAGCTCCGCGACGTGTTGAAAGGCCATTAATGCACCTTGGTAATCCTTAATATACAAATACGAACGTGCTAGTAAATTCCAACCCTCAATATCACCAGGCTTTGCAGCCAGTTTTTCTTGTAGACCGGTAATCATTAAGTTGATGTCGGCTAATTGGTGGTTCTCGGCGAGCGAACTGTCATCTGAACTGACTTGTGTGGTCGGAACTTGCCCGTCATCCAGTAGGGCGTATAGACTGTAGGCCAATACAGGTAAACTCACAGCTAGCGCTAATATCAATAGGGAAGCACTGGGGGTTTCTACACCTGTAGCAGGGCTACTGGTTTTGAATAACCGTGTTCTAAACGGGATTAAAATAAGCCCCATACTCAACAGGCCAAAGGCAATAAAGGTTATCCAGATCATGGGGCGTTCTTTTTATTGCTAGATTGCGTTGTGCCTTGGTCGTTCTTAGTCAAGGGTTGGGCGCGTTTAATTGTAATGAACAGCACCCAAGCTGCAATCATTAGAATGATGAGCGGGCTTAACCACAACACCCATGTCGTTGCTTTAAACGGGGGTTGGTATAAAACGAAGTCGCCATAGCGTTGGGTCATATACTGGCTGATTTGTTGTTTAGTTTGGCCGGCCAAGACCATCTGTAACACCTGCTGTCTAAGGTCTTTGGCTAGACCCGAGTTTGAGGCTTCTAGGTTTTGATTTTGACACACGAGGCAACGCAACTCTTTAACCAGTTCTAGGTAAATAGCTTCTTCTTCGGCGGAGTTAAACTGATGCGCTTCAATATCGCTATGAGCCGCTAGGCTAATTAGCAATAGGCCAAAAAAGATCCATCGTATCTGTTTCATGAAGGGGGGTGGTTGAGTGTGTCAATCAAGGGAAGAATAGTCGCTTGCATCGTCGCTTCATCCAATGGGCCAATATGTTTGTAGCGTATGATGCCTTGCTGATCAACCACAAATGTTTCGGGTACGCCGTATACGCCCCAGTCGATACCGGCTCTGCCAACGGCGTCAAAAGCAATTAACTGGTAAGGGTTGCCATGTTTGATTAACCATTGCTTTGCTTGCCAAGCGTCATCTTTATAATTCAGTCCGATCAGTGGTGCACGTTTGCTGGTTGAAAATTTATTTAATACCGTATGTTCAGCCAGGCAGGCGGTGCACCAAGATGCCCAAACGTTTAATAGCCACACCTGTCCCAGCAATTGCTCGTTAGTGATTAGTTTATCGTGCCGATAGAGCTGAGGAAGGTCTAGTCTGGGTGCAGTTTGGCCAATCAAAGCCGAGGGTATTTTTTTAGGGTCTAGGCCTAAGCCAAT
>DBBV01000012.1 GCA_002292375.1 Methylococcaceae bacterium UBA975
AAAATCGCCGAAAAGGTATTGACAGGTCTGCGGATCGTCCTTAGAATTCGCAGCCTCTTCAGGTGATTCTCTGTGTTGAGGCAAAATAAGCTTCAAAATCAGATGGTTAACCGGTACGGGGCTATAGCTCAGCTGGGAGAGCGCTACAATGGCATTGTAGAGGTCGGCGGTTCGATCCCGCCTAGCTCCACCAATTTTTGACGCAGTTCACCACGTTGCGTCCCCTTCGTCTAGTGGCCTAGGACACCCCCCTTTCACGGCGGTAACAGGGGTTCGAACCCCCTTGGGGACGCCATATAAAACAACCACTTACAGCAATGTGAGTGGTTTTTTTATGCCTGTACGGAACATATGCGGAACATTGTGCTGTTAATTATTTTTCCTGTAACGTGGGTAATACTTATAAAAGCGAGGGCTCTTCATTGCGGTGATTGGAAGGTTTAAATGGAATTTGCCCCCCGTTTTGTCATAAATGGTGTAAAGGCATGTCGGTAATGAGGCTTTGTCCATTTCGGACATTCATGCTCTTTTGAGCTGCCCCTAATTCACTAGACATCTTCTAGAGTTATAATTCAACTTAAGCAAAGAAGGTGAATAATTATGAGCGGGAAACGCTATCCAGAAGAATTGAAAATAGAAGCAGCCAAACAGGTCACAGATCGTGGGTATAAAATTAGCGATGTCGCTAGTCGACTTGGGATCACAACAAAAAGCCTTTATGCTTGGGTTAAACGATATGGCGAGCCGAGTAACGAACACAAAGCTCTGACTGAGCAACAAGCTGAGCTTCGCCAGTTCAAAGCACAATTGAGACGAATAACCGAAGAACGAGATATATTAAAGGAAGCCGCGGTGTACTTCGCAAGCGAGTCAAAGCGAAATACACGTTCATAAAGTCTCGACTCAACAAATATTCGGTCGTGATGATGTGTCGCGTTTTAGAGATTAACCGCAGTGGTTTTTATGCCTGGCTCAAAGAGCCGCAAAGTCCGCGTACTAAAGAAGACGAACGTTTACTCACTAAGATCAAACAGTTCTGGATGGAAAGTGGCTGCTCGTATGGGTATCGCAATGTCACACGTGACCTAAAAGATGATGGTGAGAGCTGTGGTCACAATCGTGTTTACCGGATCATGAAAGCTGCTGGCGTACGTTCCATGCGTGGTTATAAGCGCCACAAAGGGTTTAAATCCGGCCAGGTCAGCCACGTTGCTCCGAATACGCTAGAAAGACAGTTTGAATATGACCAGCCAAACAAAGTATGGGTGACAGACTTCACGTACATACGAACTCATGAAGGCTGGCTCTATCTCACCGTTGTAATTGATTTGTTTTCACGGCAAGTCGTTGGTTGGAGTATGAAAAGTAGCCCAAGGGCAGACCTTGTGATTGATGCATTATTAATGGCTATTTGGCGTAGAAAGCCAAAACAACGAGTGTTGGTTCATTCTGATCAAGGGGTTCAATATACGTGCGGTGATTGGCGAAAGTTCCTGCAAGACAACAACCTTGAAGCCAGCATGAGTCGTCGAGGGAACTGCCATGACAATGCGGTGGCTGAAAGCTTCTTTTCACTATTGAAAATGGACCGCATCAAACGCCGAACATTTAAAACCAGGGCTGAAGCACGTGCCGAAATATTCGATTATATTGAGTTTTTCTACAACCCAAAACGACATCATGGTAATAATGGCGGACTGTCGCCAATGAAGTATGAAAAACAGTATTTTGAGAGTCTAGAAGTTGTCTAGAAAACTAGGGGCAGCTCAATTGATGATTTTGGAACCGGTTACTCATCCTTGTCTTATTTAAAAAACTTCCCCATCGATACGTTAAAAATAGACAAGTCATTTATTGATGAAATTGTTGTTAACGATAAAGACGCCGCTATAGCCCATACCATCGTTCAATTGGCAGGTAATCTGGGATTGAGCACTATTGCAGAAGGGGTTGAGTACAGTGAGCAACAAACCGTTTTGCAAGAAATGGGCTGCAGTCAATTACAAGGTTATTTATTTAGTAAACCCTTAACGCCAGAACTGATAGAAAGCACGTTTTTTAACGAGGAGGATCAGTAATTAAACGGCGTTTAACTTGCCTTACCGCAAACCAAATACTGAGAACGACCAAGGGAATAGACCCGCCAACGAACAAGTCGACGTTGATAGGGAGGTCAATGGCTTTTAATGCTTTGGCGAGATACGCCATTAAACCAACTATATAATAACTAATAGCAGCAATGGATAAGCCTTCAACCGTTTGTTGCAAACGTAATTGTATTTGTGCCCGTCGGTTCATTGAATTGAGTAGGTCACGGTTTTGGGACGCTAGGGCTAAGTCCACACGCGCCATCAATATTTGACTCGCGCGTGCCACGCGGTTAGATAAGCTTTCAAGCCGTGATGAAACCGAATCGCAGGCATTCATTGCAGGTTGAAAACGTCGTTCTAAATAACGCGATAGCATTTGCCGACCCTCAATTCTATTTTCACGAATACCCTGTAAACGATCCATCACAATGGATTTATAGGCTTGTGTTGCACTAAAGCGATATGAGGTGGCCGCAATAATTTGTTCAATATTGGCTTCTAAGGTGGTTAATTCACGCAATAAGGCGTGTTCTTCTTCAAGGCTCTCGGTGCGAGTCATACGTTGCGTCAGGTCGGTTAGGCTTTGGCCCATTTCGGTAATCACCTTGCCGTATTTTTCAACTAAGGGAAAACCCAATAAGGCGAGCATTCGATAGGTTTCTAGTTCTAATAAATGTTGTATCAAGCGACTGGTGGTTTGTTCGGTTAAGCTGTTATTTAATACCAGAACATGGCTAAAACCGTCCCTTTTTAGTCTAAAGTCGGTCCACGCTTCGGCTGCTGTGCCACCGACAAAACTACCGACTAAGCTATCGGCCTGAAACAAAGCCGAAACAGCCTTCTGATCAAATTTATTTTCTGACGCGGGCATCAGCTCAATATGTTGTGCCACCAGTAATTGGCCTTTAATCGCTTTCAACCAAGCGGTCGGTACTAAATCAATAGCTTTAGCACTAAAAGGCCGTGCACAGTGTTTTTTTGAAAAAAACACATAACTTGAAAACTCTGTGTGCTTTTCCCATTTAACTGAAAACTCAGCAAATTGCGCATCATAGTGTTTGGCGCCTTTAGATGGCGGGGCTTTGTCGTGTTGCTGTGCCAGTTCGCCTAAATGTTTGCATTCATCAGCCGGTGACACTTCGCCGGTTAATAACACTAAATAAGACACCTGTAACGGTATCGATAGTTCCGCATAAGGCCTAGCGTGTGACTCATTAAATAAGCGCTGACGGAGCGGGTGTTCAGAAGGAAGGCTCATACAGTAAACATCATATCGTTGTTTTTAATAGAAGAATATTAACACAGCTTGAAAAACTAGCATTTTTGATAATTTATTAACCGGTTTTTATTAAATTACCTGTGATTTTTTTGTATAGAATAGGGTCTATTAGCCGCAAATAAGTCAAAAAAGGAATGGACGATGATTGTTATTATTAAAAAACTGTATGGGCTTGCTGCAGCCGTGTTGTTATTACTGGTCGCTGGCTGTGCCGACGATACGGTTGCCGAGGCAAAGCTAGCCGTGATGGCTAAAACACAAACGCCGGTTTCATTAGAAGTGTACAAAAGCCCAACATGTGGTTGCTGCAGTAAATGGATTGATCATGTCGATGCAAAAGGGTTTAAAGCAGCGACGCATCACCCAAACGACTTAAACTTGGTTAAACAGCAACTCGGCGTTGCGCCCCAATATCAATCCTGTCATACAGGTGTATCAAAAGAAGGCTATATATTTGAGGGCCATGTTCCGGCAGATATCATGCAGAAATTTTTAGCCGAAAAGCCTAAAGGCGCACTGGGTTTGGCCGTACCGGGTATGCCAGTTGGTAGTCCAGGAATGGAAATGGGTGATCGTTACGACGACTATGACGTTCTATTACTTAAAAACGATGGCTCGTCATCGGTGTACGCACGTATTCGGCATCAAAGTTAAGGCGTGAAAAAAACGGTTTTTCCGGTACTAAGAGCCCCGGGTTTTTCAGCATCGAGACGTCGTTTTGTTGGCGCTTTAAGCACAGCGGCTGCGCTAACGAGTATGGGTTTTTCGAGCGCTTCGCTTTTTGCAGCAAACGGAAGCAAGCAACCGGAGCTATTACGCGGTAACGATTTTAATTTAAACATCGGCCTGCAGTCCGTTAATTTTACTGGCGTAGACCGTTTGGCAACGACGGTTAACGGTTCGCTGCCCGGGCCAACCTTGTATTGGCAAGAAGGCGAAACGGTCACTATCAAAGTCACCAATACCCTAAACGTAACCAGTTCTATTCATTGGCACGGCATTATTTTACCCACCGGCATGGACGGTGTACCGGGTCTTAGTTTTGCTGGTATTGCCCCCGGCGAAACCTTTACCTACCGTTTTAAGGTGCAGCAAAGCGGAACCTATTGGTACCACAGTCATTCTGGCTTTCAAGAACAAACGGGGCTATATGGCGCGATTGTGGTGTTGCCTAAACAAGCCGAGCCTATAACGTATGACCGTGACCATGTGGTGATGCTATCCGATTAGTCTGACTCCGAACCAGAAACCATTTACGCCAACTTAAAAAAACAAGCAGACTACTACACAACGAATAAACGTACCGTGGCCGATCTTTGGTCTGAGATAGCAGACAAAGGCATGCTACAAACCTGGCAAGACAGAGCCATGTGGAACAACATGCGCATGAACGATAGGGATATAGCCGATGTGACTGGGCGTACCTATAGCTATTTGATGAATGGCATAACAGCCGATAAGGGTTGGCTTGGGCTATTTAAGCAGGGTGAAAAAGTGCGGCTGCGCTTTATTAATGGCTCTGCGATGAGCTTTTTTGATGTGCGTATTCCCGGTTTAAAAATGACCGTCATAGCAGCTGATGGGCAAGCGGTAAAGCCGGTTACGGTCGATGAGTTCCGTATTGCCACGGCAGAAACCTACGATGTGATCGTAGAGCCGCAAGACCAGACAGCGTATTCTATTTTTGCACAAAGTATCGATCGCAGTGCATATACCTGCGGTACCTTAAGCACCGATGCCAGTTTTTTTGCTACGCCACCGGCGATGGATCCACCACCGATATTAAGCCACCGTGACATGGGTATGGACATGGGCGGCGGTATGGCTATGCCTAACGGCGAAACAATGGATCACAGCCAGCATGGTATGGCGACCATAAGCGATACTAAGGTTACGCCAGCATCTAACCCACTCGGCATGGCGGGTGAGGGCAGTAATCAAGCCATTGTCCATGCAGCTAGCGAGGCGGGCTTTCAAGTCGATATGCAGGCCGAAACGCCCAGTAATGGTGTGGATGACCCCGGCATCGGCTTACGCCACCACCAGCATCGTTACGGGCGTCGAGTGTTAAGCTATGTCGACCTTCGTAACCTGTTCCCCACTAAAGACCAGCGCCAACCCTCGCGAGAAATTCAGCTGCATCTCACCGGTAATATGCACCGTTATATGTGGTCGATTAATGGGATACCCGCCTCAGACGCCTCAGCCATCCAATTGCAATACGGTGAGCGTGTGCGTTTTACGCTGGTTAATGACACCATGATGACCCACCCCATCCATCTTCATGGAATGTGGAGTGAACTGGAAACAGGTGATGCAAACTACCTGCCACGCAAACATACGGTGATTGTTCAGCCGGGTTCAAAAATTAGCTATTTAGTCACCGCCGATGCAAAAGGTGCGTGGGCGTATCATTGTCATTTGCTTTATCATATGCCCGGTATGTTTAGAACAGTTTTGGTCAATTAGGAGTTTGTTGTGTTAACCCGTTTTATTGTTTGTTTAAGTATCAGTGTTATTTTTGTGTCTCTAGCGCACGCCGGTGCCAAAGATGATCCCGTCTTACTCAGTGTTAATCTGGAACGCCTAGAGATGCGTGACCCCGGTGGTGACGATGGCTTGTACCTAGAAGGCGGTGCATGGCTAGGCAAAGACGCCTCCAAACTGTGGCTAAAAGTCGAAGTAGAACGGGTACATGGGCTAACAGATGAAGCCGAAATTCAAGTGCTGTATAGCGTACCGATTGCAACTTATTGGGATATCTACGCAGGTGTGCGGCAAGATATTAAACCCGACCCCAGTCGTACTTGGGCGGTACTGAGTATTGATGGCTTAGCCCCTGGTTTTATCGAGCTAGAAACCTCACTGTTCGTGGGTGAAAGTGGCCGAACAGCGTTAAGACTAGAAGTCGATCACGAGATAACACTCAGCCAACAATGGACACTCAGGCCCGAAATAGAGGTTTACCTAGCGGGACAAAACGACGAGTCAATGGGCGTAGGCGCCGGCGTATCAGAAATAGAAGCGAGCCTGTTACTAAGCTACCAAGTCCATCAGCAATTTTTGCCTTATGTTGGCATTAACTGGACAAAAAGTTATGGAAAAACAGCAGACTACGCGCGCGAAGAAGGCGAAGAGACCAGTGATACGGTGTTTGTGGTAGGGGTGAGCACTTGGTTTTAATGTGCGGTAACGATACGCTGACATCTGTTTAGAAGACATTTAGTTTTTGCTATTACAAGGGCGTTCATTTCTTTTGTATGACCAAAAGCACCTAGGGCATAAGTCTAATTCTGCAGGTAAAAAACGACCTGCAATTAGACTAAAAATAGAACCAAAGAAAAGGTCACCCGACTATCGCTTAACCCCCATAAAAGTCATTTTGTATTGGATCCTCGCTAAACTCGCTTTGCTCTACCCAAAGGGCATAAGATTCACTGAAGCGATAGAGCGGCTTCAATTCAGCTTTAAAACAACGCGACTCCTTATCCAATCCAACACAAATATTCCAAGTAAACGCGTTTGGTATAATGCAATACCTTACAAAAGGAGTTTGAAATGAAACAGCTATTTATATTGGTCAGCTTAACTCTCGTTAGCCTGACGGCCTGTACCGATGACGGCAGTGCGACAAAAGCCAAGGAAAAGGAAGCAACAGTGTTTGATAGCCAGCTTAACGCATTAGACAAAACGCGTAATATCGAAAACCTCTTACAACAAAGTGCCGATCAGCGGCAAAACAATTTAGACGCAGAATAAACCGAGTTAACTCAAACGTTTAGGCGGCAATGTTTGCGAGCAGTTTATTCAGCTGCTCAACAATAGTTGGGCGTACCACGCGAGCCACTTCTTTACCGTCCTTTAATAACACCACAGTGGGCCAAAGCGTAATCTTAAAAGCGCGTCCTAAGGGTAAGCCCTTACCGTCATACACTTTAATATGGGGTATCTGTGTGGCGCTTAGCGCGGCTTCAATCGCAGGCTCTGCCGCCACGCAATGCTCACACCAAGGCGCGCCAAATTCTAAACAAGCGTAACCGTCCAGGCTGCTAATTTCATCTAAGCTGGGGTTGTCGTCAGAATAAAGGGGGTTAAAGCCAAGTGCGCTAGCGTTCATGCTGAGTTCTATATCAATAAGGGTAAGCCCAAGCTGCAAGAGCGGTCTGCTGAATCAAAACAGCGGCCCTTGTTTTATGCTAAGCCCGAAAGCTTAATCCACTCCGGTTTTAGCATGCAGCTAGTGGGTAAGGGGGTTATTCCTGATTCGCTTTTTTGTCCTTTCTAGCAGCCCGTTTTTCTTTCATCGTTTTTTCAGGTTTCTTTTTCACTGCTTTTTTTGAATCTTGGCCTTTAGACATAAGTTTCTCCGTTAATGTTATTGATAAGATACGCTAAATAGCTAAAAAATGTAGGTAAATTTACTAGATAAAACTTGAGTTAGGTGGGTCACAAAAAGCATAAATAAAGTTAAAAATAGCTCAGAATAAATCGGTTGTTGACCTTTGCTTCTAGGGCCTATCGTTTTGAAATAACGCGACGTTCTTTTGAGATTGTCGTTAATTGACTTGGTATGTATTTATGCCACAGACATAAGCAGTGGAAAAGTTTAAACCACTTGCCCTGCACACCAGCCCGATGACCAGGCCCATTGAAAGTTATAACCGCCTAGCCAGCCGGTAACGTCGACCACCTCGCCAATAAAGTACAGCCCGGCCGATTTAGTAGACTCCATGGTTTGCGATGACAACTCATCGCAATTAACCCCACCAAGGGTCACTTCTGCGGTCCGGTAGCCTTCGGTGCTATTAGGTTTTATTTGCCATTCGTGCAATTGTTTGGCCAGGGCGTTAAAGCGTTCGTGCGAGAACGATTGCAGTGGTTTGTTCACCAACTCTTCGCCTAATAACGCAACAATAAAACGTTTAGGCAAGTGTTCGGCGAGTATGGTTTTCAGGTGGGTTTTGGGTTGTTCGCGTTGTTTTTCTTTTAGCAGCGTTTCGATAGCTAGATCGGGCAATACGTTAATCACCACCGATTCACCTGCCTGCCAGTAGGATGATATTTGTAATATCGCAGGGCCGCTTAAACCGCGGTGGGTGAGTAACATGTTTTCTCTAAAGCTATTACGGGCATTACTAACGATGCAATCAATCGCAATACCGGATAGCTCGGCGAGCCTTGCCTTGTCAGTCTCGTGCAAGGTAAAAGGGACGAGTCCGGCGCTGGTAGGCCAAACGCTATGACCAAATTGTTTGGCAATGTTATAGCCAAAACCGCTAGCACCCATTTTCGGAATGGATAAACCACCGGTTGCAATCACCAGTGATTCGGCAGTGTAAACGCCTTTGGCTGTTTCAACGGTATAGGCTGTGTTTGGCTGTTTTTCTATCTGCTGAATAGGGCAGTTAAGTTGTATTTCAACCCCTGCATGGGCACATTCGGACAACAGCATGGTTAAAATATCTTTTGCGCTGTCGTCACAAAATAATTGCCCGTGGTCACGTTCGTGAAACGGGATGTTGTACTCGTTTACCAAGGCAATAAAATCCCATTGCGTATAGCGGCTGAGTGCGGATTTGCAGAAATGCGGGTTATGCGAAATAAACTGCTCGGCGCTAATGTCATAATTGGTAAAGTTACAGCGACCGCCGCCCGACATAAGGATCTTTTTACCGGCCTTATTGGCGTGATCGAGCAGCAACACCTTACGTCCGCGTTTGCCGGCTTCAATCGCACACATCAGGCCGGAGGCGCTAGCGCCAATAATTAATACATCAATTGATTTTGCGGTCATAAGGGGTAAGAAGCTGCCATCAAGTTAAATAATGCATACAGTCGAATCAGTATTAAAAGAATAAACTAGTTTTAGTTAGAATAATCGGTGTTTTCAGTGCTGCAGTGGGGTTTTCGATGGTACTCTACATGGTTATTAAGTGAGCACAACGGAGGTAAAATTTTATCACGTTAGCCTTGAATTATTAGCACTAGGCATCATTTAATTTAGACCATGCCTTAAATTAACAAAAATTAAGAACGAAAAGGGTTGTAAATAATGTCACAGTCAGAAGTCAGTTTAAGCACCTCACAAACAGCGGTACAACAACTTAAATCACATATTTGTCAGCATATTATCGGTCAAGAGGTGTTGGTCGAACGCATGCTGATCGCGCTATTAGCCGATGGCCATATCTTGGTGGAAGGCGCGCCGGGTCTTGCTAAAACGCGGGCGATTAATGTATTGAGTAAGGGCATTGAGGCAAATTTTCACCGGGTGCAATTTACCCCCGATTTGTTACCGTCAGATTTAACCGGCACCGATATTTATCGACCACAACAGGGTACCTTTGAGTTTCAAAAAGGCCCTTTATTCCATAACTTGGTGTTGGCAGACGAAATTAACCGTGCCCCAGCCAAAGTACAAGCAGCCTTACTTGAAGCGATGGCCGAGCGGCAAATTACCGTCGGTGCAGCCAGCTATCCCTTGCCCGATTTGTTTATGGTAATGGCAACCCAAAACCCATTAGAACAAGAAGGCACTTATCCTTTGCCCGAGGCGCAGCTGGATCGGTTTTTATTGCACATTAATATCCATTACCCAAAAGCGCAGCACGAAAAAGAGATTCTCACCCTCGCTCGAGCCGAAGCACGCGGCGATGCGACGCAACAAGCCGGTATTAATAAAATTACCCAGCAAACCTTGTTTAATGCGCGCAAAGAGGTGCTGGATGTGTATATGAGTGATGAATTGGAAGATTACTTATTACAATTGGTGCTGGCAACGCGTGAACCGGCTGCCTACGGTGAAGACATCGCTGGCTGGTTGCAATACGGCGCCAGCCCCCGTGCCAGTATCGCCTTGGATCGTTGCGCGCGTGCCAAAGCATGGTTGCAACAACGTGATTTTGTGACCCCAGAAGACATTCAAGACATCGCTTTCGACGTATTACGTCACCGCCTAATATTATCGTATGAGGCCGAAGCCGAGGGCATTACCGCCGATCGCTTTATTGCTGAACTTATCGCTAGGGTCGCTGTGCCATAAATGAACGCGGTGGTAGAACAACACGCGCGGGTCAGTATTCAGTTAAAAACACTGGTCGATCTGGCTAAAAAAGCGCCGCTGATCAATCTGCAACATAAGCGGATTAAGGCGGGGCAGAGCGGTGAATACGTGTCGCGTTTTAAAGGCCGTGGTATGGAGTTTGATGAAACACGTCTATACCAGCCGGGAGATGATATCCGCAGCATCGACTGGCGGGTAACCGCACGCACCAATACCACCCATAGCAAAATATTTCGCGAAGAACGCGAACGGCCGGTGTTTATTTCGGTAGACGCCAGACCCACCATGGCTTTTGCCACGCGCGGGGTATTTAAGTCAGTACAAGCGGCAAAGGTGGCGGCGCTATTTGCCTGGGCGGCGCAATTAAACGGTGATCGGGTCGGTGGTCAGGTGTTTACCCAGCACGGCTGCCAAGAGCTAAAGCCCGGCTCGGGCAAACGCTCGGTGTTACATTTTTTTAATGCCTTGGTGGCACCCAAGGTATCAACGCTGGCGGATGCGAGTTTGCAACAGGTGTTAGCGCGGCTAATACAACATGCCCGCCCCGGCAGCTTGCTGTACATCATCAGTGATTTTCGTGGCTTAAACGACAAGGTCGAGTTGCACTTATCTAAATTGGCGCGCCATTGCGACTTGGTATTAATCCATATTTACGACCCGCTAGAAAGCCATTTACCGGCAAAGGGCCGCTACCGATTAACCGACGGTGAGCGCGATACGCTGCTCGATACCGGCGATACGCAGCGTGTTTTAAGCTACCAACAACAATTTCAGCAACGCCAAATGCGGCTAAAAAACCTGTGTAAAAAATGGCGAATGACGCTGCTTGAGTGCAGTACCAGCGACGACCCCCTGCAGGTGCTCAGTTAATGGATCAGTCCTTGCCATTACGAGACATTCACTTGCCCGAGGCGGTTAGTTGGTGGCCACCGGCTATTGGCTGGTGGCTGTTGCTTATTCTCATCCCACTTAGCATCTGGTCGCTTTATTGGCTGTATAAACGGCTCACTCGGCGCACCGCAATGAAAAGCGCAAAACGCCTATTAGCCCAGATAAAGCTCAACAATCAACACGACCCCTTGCAACAACTACAAGCCTTATCGGTGTGGTTAAGGCGGGTAGCGATGAGCCAAGACTCACGTCAACAAACGGCTGCGTTAACCGGTGATAAGTGGTTGCAATACCTAGATCAATCGGTTGAAGGCTCACCCTTTAGCGAGGGCGCAGGGCGGGTGCTGGCAGATGCGCACTACCGCAAAACCGCGCCGGATAATTTAGACCTGGCCGCGTTAACAGCCTTGTGTGAAGACTGGTTGCGGGGGCAAAAAAGATGATTCAATTTGCCTGGCCTTGGGTGTTAGCGCTATTACCGCTGCCGCTATTGTGCCGTTGGTGGTTAAGCGCGCAAGCGCCGGTGGAACAGGCGGCGTTAAAAGTGCCGTTTTTAGACGATTTTGGTCAAGCCAAATCGCAACTGAGTAGGCCGCAGCAACAATGGCCGCTGATTATCGCCAGTATCGCTTGGTTACTATTGGTACTAGCCAGCAGTCGACCGCAGTGGTTGGGTGAACCGATTGAACAAATGGTCAGTGGACGCGACCTGATGCTAGCGGTAGACGTGTCCGGCAGTATGTCAGAAAAAGATTTTGTCTTAGCCGATGATTGGGTGGACCGCTTAACGGCCACCAAATACGTGGCCAGTGCCTTTATGACTAGGCGGGTGGGTGATCGGGTGGGTTTAATCTTGTTTGGTACCACTGCGTACCTGCAAACACCGTTAACCTTTGATCGTAAAACCGTAGTAACGCTGCTCAACGAAGCCTTTATCGGTATTACCGATGATGATCCAGCAACCTCCATCGGCGACGCTATCGGCCTAGCGGTCAAACACCTAAAAAATGAGGATGACAAAAGTCGGGTACTCATTCTACTAACCGATGGCGCCAATACCGCAGGTGAAATAACCCCCTTACAAGCGGCGCAATTAGCTGCTGATAACGGGCTTAAAGTGTATACCATTGGCATCGGCGCGGATGAAATGATCGTGCGCAGTTTCTTAGGCAACCGGAAAGTAAACCCATCACGCGATCTGGATGAAAAAACGCTGATAGCCATCGCAGAAAAAACCCAGGGCCGTTATTTTAGGGCACGAAATAAAGAAGAGCTAGAGGCCATTTATCAACTGCTCGATCAGCTAGAGCCGGTAGAAAAAGACAAGCAATTTTACCGCCCAATGAGTGAGCTTTACCCTTGGCCGTTGGCGGCTGCTTTATTGCTGACCGTGCTTATCATTATCTCCAGACAGAGGTTTAGATGAACCTGGCTGATTTTCATTTTATCCGCCCCTATTGGCTACTGGCTTTATTAGTGCTGGCGGTATTGGTGTTCTTATCATTCAAGAATAAACTCAATCAAAGCAATTGGGCCGAGGTGTGCGACGCCGAGTTATTGCCGTATATTTTACAAGACAAACCGTCAGCGCAATCGCGCTGGCTGTTTGGCGGTTTATCGCTGGCTGCAGTTTTGGCAATTATCGCCTTGGCAGGCCCGACTTGGGAACGTTTGCCAAGCCCCGCGTTTCGTAATGATGCGGCCTTAGTCATCACACTAGACCTGTCGCAAAGCATGTATGCTAGCGATATTAAACCCAGCCGTTTAGTGCGTGCACGCTACAAAATTGCCGATATTCTAAGGCAGCGTAAAGATGGCTTGAGCGCCTTGGTGGTGTACTCTGGCGATGCCTTTACTGTCACCCCGTTAACCCATGACACCGCGACCATCGAAAGCCAGTTGAGCTCGCTAAGCCCCAATATTATGCCGTCGAGCGGTAAAAACACCGCAGCGGCACTCACTCAAGCGGTTGAGTTATTACAGCAAGCGGGGCAACAACAAGGCAGTATTTTATTGATCAGTGATGGCGTTAATAAGGACTCAATAGAACAGCTAGCGAACATATCAGCCGCTTACCGGCTATCGGTTTTAGGCGTTGCTAGCACAGAGGGTGCGCCGGTTAAACTCGCTGGTGGTGGCTTTTTAAAAGATACAGACGGTAATATTTTAGTGCCTAAATTAGACCGTTCAACGCTGGCTTTATTAGCGTCTAAAGGCAACGGCGTCTATACCACGATTAGCGACAATGACAGCGACGTTAATCGCCTATTAGCGGACTTGGATAGACCGCAATTAGACGGGGCAAGCTCGCAAAATAACGGCCTCATCGATCGATGGGATGAACAAGGGGTTTGGTTACTGCTGTTGATATTGCCACTGGCGGCGCTCAGTTTTCGTAAGGGCATACTGGTATTTTTATTGGTGCTTATCTTACCGATGCCACAAACCTCGTATGCCTTTGGCTGGCAAGACCTATGGGTAACAAAGGATCAACAAGCGCAGCAGGCGTTTAAAAACAAGCAATTTGAACAAGCAGCCGAACAATTCCAATCCCCCGAGTGGAAAGCCGCTGCGCAGTATAAGGCAGGGCAGTATCAACAGGCGGCAGAGGCCTTAAAGCCAATTGAAACCGCCGATGCTTTATACAATCAAGCGAACGCACTGGCAAAAGCGGGGCAGTTGAAAGAAGCCAAACAGGCGTATGAAAAATCACTCAAACTCAAACCGAATGATGACGATGCGCAATACAACCTAAAACTGGTCGAAGAGGCGTTGAAAAAACAGCAACAAGATCAAGATCAGCAAAACAAAGATCAACAAGGCGATCAGCAGCCGGGTGAGTCAGATCAACAGCAGCAACAATCCGGTGATAAACAATCGCAAGACGGTCAGCAAGACCCGCAGCAATCAAATCAAAGCGATGAAACTGATCAATCCGATCAACAAAAGCAGCAAGACGAGCAAAAGTCAGACGAACAAGCCGATGAACAAGCGCAAGCCGATGAGGTTGAACAATCAGCAGAGCAAGACGCCGCCGAACAAGCCGCCACGCCCACCGGCCCAATGGATGAAAGCAAGCAGGCCAACGAGCAACTATTAAACCGTATTCAGGATGACCCAGCGGGTCTACTCAAGCGTAAATTCAAGTATCAATACGGCCAACGCCGTCAGCAATAACAGGATTAGAACATGTTAAACAAGGCCTTTAATCAACAGTTATTTAACGCAACGTTTGGCGCTTGCCTGTTAATGCTCTTGTTTATGACAAACGCGCTTGCGGTGGAAATTATTGCGTCGGTCGATAGAAACCCCGTCAGCATTAACGATTCCTTTAAACTCCTATTTAGCAGCAGCGAATCACCCGATGATGAGCCTGACTTTGATCCCTTAGAACAAGACTTCCAAATTCTTAATCAGCAAAAAAGCACACAATCATCCTGGGTTAATGGGCAAGCAACAAAGTCTATCAGCTGGACCTTGGATGTGATGGCAAAACGCACGGGCACAGTACGCATACCGTCGATCGCCTTTGGTGATGATAGCAGCCAAGCATTAAGCCTGACAGTATTAGCGGCCTCGGCTAAACAGGATCTAAGCCCGAATGAACCGCTTTATCTTGAAGTAAGTGCAACGCCAGAACAGGCCTACGTGCAGGCACAAATTATTTATACCCTGCGTTTATTTCAGCGGGTGTCCATTGCGCAGGCATCGTTAACCGAACCGACAGCAGCAGGGGCCATTATTGAAAGGCTGGGCGAAGACAGCCAATATAATACCCAGGTCAATGGCGTGCGTTACACCGTAACCGAACGCAAATATGCCATTTTTCCGCAACAAAGCGGGCGCTTAGAAATTGCGCCGCTGGAACTCACCGCACAGGTGGTCAGTGGTGGCGCACGCTCGCCTTTTGGCAGTATTTTTGATAGCCAACGCAGCCAAACCAAACGGGTCTTTTCTAAACCCCTAAGCCTTGATGTTTTACCCGCGCCCAACCACTTTAAAGGCCAGCACTGGATAGCCGCTCAGCAGTTATACATTGAGCAAAGTTGGTCGAATAAGGATTTGAGCGTTACCGTGGGCGAACCGCTAACGCGGACCCTCACGCTATTAGCCAAAGGCGTTAACTCCAGTCAGTTACCTGATCTGACCTTAGATGGGGTGCATAGCGCCTTAAAGTCTTACCCTGACCAGCCGGTGTTAAAAGACAAAAAAGACCCCGATGGCATGACCGCCCTACGCGAGCAGAAAGTCGCCTTAATTCCCTCCCAAGCGGGGCAATATGCCTTACCAGAAATACAAGTACCGTGGTTTAACACACAAACCCAGACGATGGAAACCGCTACCATCCCAGCAGTAACCATTACCGCTGTAGCTAAAGAAGGGTCATCCAATCCAACACCGATAGTGGATGAGCCGAAAGTGGTTGTCCCCAGCTTTCAATCAGCACCGTTAGATGTTGCGCCAACAACCAGTAGCACGGGCTATTGGCCTTGGTTAGCACTGGTTTTAGGCCTAGGCTGGCTGTTCACACTGGTTTGGCTGTTTTGGTCGCGTACTAACGCAGGCAAAACAAAGTCAGAAACCATTGATCAAGAGTTACCGTTAAAACAAGCGATAAAAGCACTGCAAAAAGCCTGTGCTGCAAATGATCCGAAAAAAGCTAAACTAGCGTTGTTAGATTGGGGCAGGGCGCAATTTAATAGCACTAAGATAGAGTCAATCGCCTCACGCTGTAGCGCCAATTGTCAGGCAGAAATAAAGCGACTAAATGAAAGCCTGTACGCTAAAAATGGCAGCCAATGGGATGGCAGTCAATTAGCCCAATTGGTCGTGGAAGAAAGTAGCAAACAGCACAAGCAAGCCAAGCAGGGTGATGCCTTAGAGCCGCTACATCGTCTATAGCAAGTGTAAATTCCAAGGTTAAGCCCAGCTAACTCGAACCGACAAGCCTCCCATGTCGTTATGTGGATGTACCCAGGTTGCCGATTATGTTAATATGCGCCCCGTGGTTCAGTCTGACTGCAATCGCTCCTTAGGGCGCCTGTCGAGCTGCACAGATCAATGTCTCCCTTATCCCCCATCTTAAAAAGGCAACAATTATCATGACTAAAGAAGTAGTTCGCAGCAGACGCCTGCGCAAAAAATTATACCTAGGCGAATTCGCCATTATGGGTTTTGACTTCAGCTGTAAAGTTAATATCGATTCAGATACCGAATTTGAAGCATTTCTTGAAGCATTTGCTGACGTAGCAGAAGAAAAAAACCTATTAATTAGCCTAGATAATGAAGACGAACTGTTTGAAGGTTTTGTTACCTCACATGACCGTTACGGCTCAGCAACCGAAGAAGACAAAGCAGCAATCGAAGCCGTTTTGTCAGCGCACAGCATCATAACTGATGTGGTTGTTAGCAAACTGGTTGACGTGTTTAACGAAAAGTAACACCGCACTAACCGTGGGTCCCTGCTTATTAACATCAATAAGCAGTCCACGGTTTTTTTGGCTGGCTTTGTTTCGCTTTAGCACCGCAATAGAGGCAATAAACCCAGATGCCAATTCATAAATATTTAGCGCAATACCCCCCGTCGGTTATTAAACAAGTTAACGCGCTTGTTCAGCAAGATCAGTTAGCCAGCTTTCTACTTAAACGACACCCCAAGCCCCACGATATAAGCAACGATGAGTACCTGCGTGAGTATGTGTTGGCGCTTAAAAATCAATACATGAAAAAATCATCGGCTTTAAGCAAGGTGATTTACGATAGCAAATTACACGTTGTACACAATGCATTGGGGCTGCACAGCTATGTGTCGCGGGTGCAAGGTGGCAAACTAAAAAGTAAAAATGAAATACGCGTAGCGGCGGTGTTTAAAAAAGCCTCTGCCGATTTTTTAAACATGATCGTCGTGCACGAGCTGGCGCATTTAAAAGAAAAAGAGCACAACAAAGCTTTTTATCGTTTATGCGAGCACATGCTACCGGCATACCACCAACTTGAATTTGAAATGCGACTTTACCTTGTTCAACTGGAACTTTCTGGGCCTATTTACAGTTAGTAACGGACAGCTTTCAATATTTTTTACAACACTCGCTGTGTTGGCTTTTATTAATGGTTAGCGCCTCAGGCCATCTGTGTTAGTCGACAAGACTGCACGGTTGGCATTGATGTTCATTTAATTCCTGCGGGTATGGTTTGGCTGGTTGCACCGACACACACGGTTTTCACATTGACGAATTCACGTATGCCAAAATGTGACAACTCGCGACCATAGCCACTTTGTTTGATTCCACCGAATGGCAACAGCGGGTCCGAACGCACAAAATCATTCACCACACAGGTTCCGGCCTCTAACTGATGCGTCGCGATTTTCTTCGCCTTTTCAATATCACGACTAAACACAGCAGCACCCAGGCCAAACACGGAATCATTTGCCAGTTTAATGGCGCTTGCCTCATCGCTTACGGGAATAATGCAGGCAACTGGTCCGAACAGTTCTTCACGGAAAGCTGGCATATTACTGGTTACACCCGTCAACAATGTTGCAGGGTAGTAACTGCCATCTCCCTCTGGAATCTTTCCACCAAGCAGGCAGGTCGCTCCCATGGTAATGCTGGCATCTACCTGTCGTTGCAGCTCTGCGCGTAAATCAGGGCGCGCCAAAGGTCCCAACAGGGTGTATTCCTGTTCAGGATCAGTGGCTACATAAGCAGCCAATTCTTTCGCTACCAGCGATTCGAATTCTTTCACCACCGCCGCTTCGACGATCAGGCGTTTTGCGGCGATACACGATTGCCCCGCGTTATTCATCCGGCTTTGCACACAAAGGCGTGCAGCCAGCGGCAGATCGGCATCCTTCAGCACTAGATAAGCGTCATTACCGCCTAACTCCAAAAGGCTCTTCTTTAAAGCCTTTCCCGCAGCACTTGCAACTGCCGAACCGGCAGGCGCACTTCCGGTTAAGGTCACTGCGCTGATGGCGGGATTTTTAACGATAGCCTCAACCCGTGTACTCTCTATAAGCAAGGTTTTGAACAAGCCAGCAGGAAAGCCCGCAGCCATGAATACGGCTTCGATTGCAAGCGCGCAGCCACTGACATTACTCGCGTGTTTTAGCAGCCCTGCATTTCCTGCCATCAACGCCGGAGCAGCGAAACGAATGACTTGCCAAAAAGGGAAGTTCCACGGCATGACTGCCAGAATGACGCCCAGTGGTTCGAAGGCGACAAAGCTTTCGCTGTTTGACGTTTGCACCGATTCGACAGCCAAATAATCTCGCGCATGGTCTGCATAGTGGTCGCAAGCCTGCGCGCTCTTCTCAATTTCAGCAATAGCCTGTTTCACAGGCTTGCCCATTTCGCGTGAAATCAGCAAAGCATATTGCTGCTTGTTGTTCCGCAAGATGTTGGCCGCCTTTTTCATGCAGGCGGTTCGATGGTACGGGTCTGAATGACGCCAATCTTCGAACGCAGTCACTGCCTTGTCGATGGCTTCTTTCACCTCTGCATCGCTAAGTGTAGGATACGTTTTAATGGATTGCCCATTGGCGGGATTGATCGAGTCGAGTTTCATAGTGTTATCCGAATATTAGCTTATCGATTAGGGCCCAGCATGTGCTGGGCTTGTACGTGCTGGTCAAACGCTGCTTCGCTTAAAAACCCCAGTTCTGATACGGCCTGTTTCAGGCTGATATTTTTTTGATGTGCATACTTAGCTGCCTCAGCCGCATTGTCGTAGCCAATATGCGGAGTAAGGGCGGTTACCAACATAAGTGAATTTTCCAGGTAGTATTCCAGCTTATCTGTGTTGGCTTCGATGCCCTCCAGACAATGGGTCTGAAAACTTGTCATGGCGTCAACCAGCAGGTGCATCGATTCCAGTAGCGTGGTGATAATGAGCGGCTTGTAGACATTTAACTGAAACTGGCCCTGGCTGTTAGCCATCGTTACCGCCGTGTTGTTCGCCATCACGCGAATACAGACCATCGTGAGTGCTTCCACCTGAGTCGGGTTTACCTTGCCCGGCATAATTGAGCTGCCAGGTTCGTTAGCGGGAATGGTGATCTCCCCTAAACCGCAGCGCGGGCCAGAATTCATCAAGCGAACATCGCTGGCCATTTTGTACAGCGAACTGGCTAGCAGCGATAGTTGATTATGTAGAGTCACCAGCACGTCATGGGCGGCCAGTTGGCTAAACTTGTTATCGGCTTCCGTAAAGCTGAATCCAGATAAGGTGTTGATTTCATCGATAACGCTTGCTGGCCACGCTCTGCTGCTATTGAGGCCCGTTCCCACTGCAGTACCCCCTATGGCCAACGTGGCAACGGCCGGGGCAGTCGCCGCTAGCTGTTGGCGAACAAAGTCCACTTGCCAGTTGTAGGCAGCAAATTCTTGCCCGAGCGTCACTGGTGTTGCATCCATCATATGGGTGCGGCCTATTTTTAAGGTGTCTTTAAATTGATCAGCTTTCCGCCCCAACGCCTTTCCCAATTGTGTCAAGGCAGGCAACAACTGTTGTTGCAAAACGCGCGTTGCAGTGACATGCATCACCGTGGGAAACACATCATTGGAGGATTGTGACAAATTAACGTGATCATTCGGATGAACAGGGGACTTACTGCCGAGCTCACTCCCCGCTGCTCGGTTGGCGATGTTGGCAAGCACCTCGTTCACGTTCATATTAGTCTGAGTGCCGCTGCCGGTTTGCCAAATTGACAAGGGGAACTGGTCGTCATACTGGCCAATGCTGATCGAGTCACATGCCAATTGAATGAGTTCTGCAATTGTCGACTCGAGATGACCTAGTTTGTTATTGGCAATGGCAGCCGCTTTTTTCACCAGCACAAAGTCGTGAATAAATTCTATGGAAAATGATTGATCGCCGATCGCAAAAAATTGAAGTGAGCGCTGCGTTTGTGCTCCCCATAGTTTATCTGCAGCTACCTGAATGCTGCCCTGACTATCTGTTTCGTTGCGAAATTTCGCTTCGTCATTCATGTGTTCTTCCCATGGAGATGCAGAATTTAAACAAGCAACTAATTTTTATACCGTTTTCTTCATTCTGAAGGCTGACCTACTGCATGATGACACAGTAAAAGGCGTTAGAGTGATTAAAGTTCGACCAGTTTTGGCTGTCGTCGTTGAGAAGTTTAATTATGCCTAAGCTATGAGTACGGCTTTTTAAAGCGTGTTTGTTCACTCCGTTCATCCCAACACCAATCGTTTCAGGTAAGTTCCCACCGGAAAACTCGATAATACAGAATCATCGGCCGTGGCGTGCAGCCTATGAAACCAATAGGGTCGATTTTGACAGTTCAGGCAATTACGAATAGTTTTTTTACGGCTCATCTGACAGAAACAAACATTAATGCTTTTGCTTAGGATTGTTTAGTAGTAAGCTCAAATAAAAAAACATGGAAGGGGATCAATGGCATGGAAATAAAGCCGAAAACTACCGTTACATCAAAAGCCTTATACGGCGTGATTTCATCCTATCCTTTTCCGCTAATAAACCAAATCAGCACAGCACGACACGTAAATCAATGGAGTCTGACCCCATTGATTTTTTTGATAAGGGTTATGCCGACTACACATGGCATAACCAATTGACGAGTAAAGGGATATTCTGGGTAACTCGAATACGGGGTAATGCAACGTATCGTGTATTAAAAAGAAAAGTCGTCGATAAGTCACAAGGGGTTAGCAGTGACCAGGTTATTGAGTACACGTCTAATCGTTCTAAAAAAAATAACTTGAGACCGGTCAGGCGAGTCGGTATTTATGATGCGCAAACGAACAAACATTATGTCTTCATCACCAACCATTTTGACTGGTCAGCAAAGACCATCGCGGCTATTTATAAACAGCGCTGGCAAGTTGAGTTGTTCTTTAAATGGGTTAAGCAAAACCTCAAGATTAAGGCCTTTATTGGCACTACCGATAATGCGGTGATGACACAAGTGATGGTGGCTTTGTGTGTTTATCTAATACTGGCTTACCTTAAGTTTCAAGCGAGGATTGGACAAAGCCTCCAGCAAATGAGTCGACTTATTCACCTGAATTTGTTTGCCAGGCGAGACCTGATAGAGCTATTTAAACCCCCACCTGATCGAGAAATAATCTCGCCTCAATTGGTGCTGTTATGAAAATTAAAATAAGTGGGACAGCAGAGAGTCTGACCCTATTGATTTTCATTGATTTCATTGATTAAAAAAAAGGGGGGCAGAAGCTAACGCTCCTGTCGTCTAGTATTTATTAATACGGAACGCTGTTGCCTAATGCTTTTGGATAAATTATGATTTCAGCAAGTCCGCAACCTTGTAAGCGTGCAAATTATCTGGTAATCAAGGTGTTCTAGCGGCCGTGTGAAATGGATTTATGCGAGAAAATTACGCCACGGGAGGCAGCGAATGTCAGATATTCAGTCAAAAAAAACGCAATCAAGACTTGGTAAACACGCGGTGGTTATTGGCGGCAGTATTGCAGGCCTACTCACTGCACGGGTGCTCTCCGATTACTTTGATACTGTCACCATCTTCGACTCGGATACGCCGCCCGAACAAGTCGGGCCGCGCAAGGGGGTTCCTCAAGGAAATCACATACACACCCTGATGCCGGGTGGAACCAGTGTGATACGCAAGTATTTTCCCAAGATCCACGACGATTTAATCGCTGCTGGCGCTGAATATGGCGACCCGATGCTCGATTGGCGTGTGTACTTCGGAGGCAGATGGACACCGCGGGTTGCGAGCGGCCTAGAAAGCTACATGATGTCCCGCCCCTTGCTGGAAGCGATGGTGCGCAAGCATACATTGGCCCTTGCAAACGTGGAACTGCGTGTCGCAACGCCTGTTGCTGGCTTGGTCAGTAACGAGTCAAAGACCGTTGTTACCGGCGTCACGTTGAGAAAAACAGGTGAGACAATCGACGCGGATTTTGTTGCGGATGTTAGCGGCCGTGGTTCGCAGTCATCCACCTGGCTGGAACAACTGGGCTTTGCAGCGCCAGCCTCTGTTATGGTTGGTGTGGATGTTGGCTATGTCACTTTTCTGGTCGAGGAACCGGCTGGTTATCAGCGTGACTGGAGCATGATATATACCACCCAAGATATTCCTAATAGTACTCGAGGTGGCGGCATTTTTTGTATTGAAGAGGGTCGCTGGATGGTAACTGCCCAGGGCTACCATAAAGATCACGCACCGACGGACTGGCCTGACTTTCTGGCCTATCTCAAGGACCACCGTTTTCCGGATATTTATGAAACAGTGAAAGACTTGCAGCCGCTCGGCGAGGCAAAGAAATACGGCTACGCGACCTATTTGCGACGCCGATATGAAACACTACCAAAGTTTCCGGAACAATATGTCGTATTGGGTGATGCTATCTGCAGCTTGAACCCAATTTACGGTCAAGGCATGACGGTGGCCTCCAAAGAAGCAGAATATTTGGATGTTTGTCTGCGTAAATGCGTGGAAAACGACAGCATTGAAGGTTTTGCGCTACCGTTTTTTAAGGGAGCTGCAAAATTTGTTGATGCAGCCTGGGATGCCATTACCGTTGAAGATTTTCGCTACCCTCAAACACGCGGTAAACGCCCGATGGGCTATCGATTGGCAAAATGGTTGAATGGCAAATTTATGGATCTGTCAGGTTACGATAAGCCGTTTGCAATAGCGTTTTTCAAAGTGATAAGTTTAGCGGAGCCGCCGAAGTCAATATTAACCTTTAAATACCTACTCAAGGCAGCTGTTGCTAAAAAAACAGTTTGTAAGCAATCCCCTGCAGCTAACATCCTTGTGACTGGAGATAGTAAAGGGGGCGGTGAAGCGTAAAACCTGTAGAAAAAAGAGCTTAAATATGGGTTAAGCTTATTTAATTAAGGTAAGCGAAGAAGACACTGTCAAGGCCTTGTGATGAGATGTAGCACAAAAGATCAAGAGGTCAGCCAGCTTGATCTCGTAACTGAACGTAGGACTTTCCCCAAAATAAATAAGCACTAAAACCTAACTTAAAAAGCGTTATAAAAATCAGCAGATTAGTTGTTTAATTTTTCTGCGCTCACAGGCGGATTTTGCTACGCTGCTTGTATGTACAGTACTGGTTTAATTCACACAAACAAAATCCCCTTTGGCTATAACGGCTTATCCGCGTTTAATTTATTGGCTGGGTTTAACGCTTGACCCCCATGCTTAAAAACCGAACCACCGCTTTATTTTTTGGCGTATTAATCCTTTTGCCAATCCTACTGCTTGGGATATACCTTGCGATTCCTATGATCGCTGAAGCCTTGCTTAAAAAGACCTTTAATGAGCACGGGATTGAGCTGATTGAATTACAGATGCCTCGTCCGTCGTTTAATGAGCTGACGACAAAAAATATTCGGCTGCAATCACTGGCTTTTAGGCTTAAGGATAAGACGGAGATTGATATTCGTGGGGTGCGGTTTAGCTTAGAGGATAATGTTCCCTATAGCGTGACCGTGTCATCCATTGCGGTTAAACGCGCGTCTGTTGAAAGCACCGAACCGGTAGAAGAGTTCGATTTATTAACGTTGTTACCGGCGGCTTTAATGCAAGATTTACCGGCGGTGCGTTTGTTGGTGCAATCGCTCGTGTTGGACTCGCCAGCGATTAAACTGGATAAGCTTACGCTTGATGTTGCAGCGGCTAAAATAACCGCCACAGCGCATTTAAGCAGTCTGGCGCAGGCTGATAGCCATCAATTAGTAACGCCATTTTTAAATACGGATATTACCTTGGGTCTATCGGCTGATAACACAATAGACCTTCAAATTATTGGTGCGAATTCAGCGCCCTTGCTGGGTGTTGAATTAAGCCTGACGACGAAAGAGGACAAGTTGCACGGCGCGTTAACGGTTAGTCACACCTTGGCGAATATCGAGTGGCCGATGAGTAATGGCGAAAGCTTGCTCGTGCAAAACAGCCAATTAAACAGTCGGCTAAACGTTTCCTTACCCGTTAAACAGCGAATAACTGGCGATGGCTTATCTCAATTGTTGATACAAGGTGATTTACAACACAAGGCGCGGATCAGTTTTGCTAAGGCCTTGGGCGATACCCAGCTAAGAAGTAATGCTACGTTAGACGCGTCGCTTGATCAGGGGCAATGGCGTGTGAGCTTAGCGCAGGAAAAAGCGCCGTTTGTACTGGTAAAAGGGCGGCTTGCCCGTGCTTTTTACCCGGCCTTTAATAAAAAGGAAGATATAAAGAGCGATAAAAAGAGCAATCAAAAGGCCGATCAAACAGACACGCTGCTGGCGACTATTAATAAACCGCTAGTTATCAAGGGCTCGCTGTCTGCCGACGCGGCGATGTCGATTGACGCGGGTGATTTAGCCTTGAGTTATTTGGAAGGCAATAAACAGCTGATTGATTTACGCCTGTCTGACCCTGATGTAACTACATCGGAACGCGGTGAGGATAAGACAAACCGCTTAACGCTGTATAGCAAACTAGCGATTGATAAGCTTGGCGAGCGATTGGGCTTAAGCGGGTTTTCGCTAGAGTCGATTAAAGGCGTTATAAATAGCCGGGTAAGTTTACAAGGCGGTAATCTGCTGCTTGAACCCTTGGCAAAAAGCCGTATGGACTTGAGTCAGGTTCGTTTTAATGATTATTACGCAAATGCGTTGGCGCTGGATATTCCGCCACAGCGCATTAAGCTTGATTTAGATACGCTAACCTTAAGCAAGATAACCTTTGGCTTAAACGGCAAGGGGCTGGTGTTAAACGAGACCAGTATTAAGACATTGGCGCTGCAAAACAGCGTGTCGTTTAAGGCCAGTCAACTGCTGCTTGATACCACGACAGCGGCGATGAACGCAGAGGTATCAGGTGCCAAGCACTATATTCCGCCGTTAATCGCAAAAGCAACCATCCAATTAGATAAGGCGGCCATTAAAAGCGCGTCGATTAAACTGGCGAATAGTTGCAATGACCCTTTGTTAAACGCCAACTGGCGAGCGGTTAAAAAGAAGGCGGAGCTGGAAATACAGTGGCAGCAAACGTTTTCGCACACTAAAACGTTGCGTCAGTGGTTGAATACCTCGGTGATTCCCATCGACTTTACGCAGGGCACCTTTGCTGGGCAGCTGATCGTTGATGTTGATGACAATAAAACAAAAATAACAACCCTGGACGTATCGCTGAAAGATATTCAAGGCATTAATGCGCTGGGCACATTTAAAGGAGTTCAGCTGCGGTTAAGCTCACCTTTGCGACGATCAACACAATACGAGAGCGTTAAGTTTGATAACTTACGGGCATCATTGGAGGGTACGGTGGCTGAATTAAATATGGGGGTTAAACTGAGCGAGCTTGCGTTTGACAGTGTTGTTTATGACAGGGCTGGTGATTGGCACGTCAAACTACCCGTGATGACGGCCAAGGTGTTTTCCGGCGGCATGGCGATTCGTGATGCGGAGTTTAATGTCAATCAAGCGATTCAACTCGACGTGTTGTTAGATCAAATCGATTTGTCCGCGCTGGTTAAAACCCAGCAAGTGGATGGGCTGCACACCACGGGCAAGATGTCGGGTCATATTCCTATTCGTTATGCAAACGGGCAAGTGCAGGTGTTAGACGGTGAGATGCGCAGCGTAGACAATGGACAAATTCGCTATTCAACCGCATTGAGTAAGAGCGGCAATTTAAATCAGCAACTGAAGCTAACGCTTGATGTATTAGAAAACTTTAACTACAGCTCGCTGAATAGCAAAATCGTTTACGATGCGGATACGCTGTTGTTGAAGTCATCCATCGTGGGTAAAAACCCGGATATTAAAAATGGCCAGACGATTAATTTAAACTTGAACACCGAAGTAGGATTAAAAGGCGCGATTGAAGTAATGCGGATACAATCGGGAATAGATTCTAGAATAGAAAAATTTGTGGCGTCAAAAGCGGCGCCAAACAATAAGCAATACTTTTGCCAATAAAATTAGGAGCTTGTATGAATAAAATATTGCGTGTAGCAGGCCTTACGGGCGTATGTTGGGTGCTGATATCCAGCATCGGCTGTACCCCAACGGTTAGAGTTGAGGCATCGGACAAGCCGATTACGATCAATTTAAATGTAAAAATTGAACATGAGATTAGAGTGAAGGTTGATAAAGAACTCGACTCGATATTATCTGAAAATTCAGGCTTATTTTAAGGAGCGCTAGAATGAAATATTTACTAAGTTTATGTGCCGTTTTATTGATCACTGTATCCAGCGCTGCTTTTGCTTTGGACTTACAAGTCGCCAAAGATAAAGGTTTAGTTGGCGAAACGCCATCGGGTTATTTAGCTGCGCCTAGCGATAAGGCATCTGCTGAGGTCAACGCCTTGATACAAGACATAAATGCCCAGCGTAAAGTGAAATACATCGAAATCGCAGCCAAAGTGGGCAAGTCACTAGACATTGTCGAGCAACTGGCTGGCCAAAAGGCGATTGAAAAAACCGAAGCAGGTCGATTGGTTCAACTAGCGGATGGCTCGTGGGTAAAAAAATAGTACCCAGTTAAACTTTGCCGAATAGCCGATACGGCTAAAACTCAAAAAAATAAAGGCAAAACGTGTGGGTGAGAGGCGTAATTTCTCTGCGCTGACAGGCTGATTTTGATACGCTTGTCGAATGGATTTTACTGATTTATTTCACGCGATTAAAAACGAGGCGACGGTTGTTACCGTTAACCAACGTTTAGCGCGACACTTAAGCTCAACGATTGATCAAACCTACCTTGAGCAGGGGGCGACTAGCTGGTTGTCACCGAGCATTATGTCGTATGACGCGTGGTTACTGAGCCTATGGCAGCAACGGTTTGATTTAGATACCTCTGATTTAGATTCCGGTGATTCAGATACCAGCACGAACAGCCAGTCGATCAATAAAACCCTGTTAAACCCTGAACAGGTTTTAACCCTGTGGCAGCAGGTGATTAATGACTCACACGGCAGCGAACTACTCAATGTGGCGGCGACGGCTAAGGCGGCTAATAAAGCGCATCAGCTTGCTTCGCAATGGGACATTAATCCGGCCTTAGCCAACCCTGATCAGTTAGATTTAGTCGCTTTTAGTGATTGGCGAGACAGTTATCTAACGCTGCTCAATGCCAACCAATGGATCGACCAACCGGCCTTGTTCGGCTGCCTTTTTGAGCGTTTTGAACAGGGGCTGATTGACGGCCCGGCTGAGGTAATTTTAGCGGGTTTTGATGTCTTTACCCCGCAGCAAAAACAACTGTGGCAGTTGTTGCAACAAAAGGGTTGTAGCGTTGATTATTATGAGCCTTACGATATTAAATCGACGGTTAAGGTACTGATTGCCACTGATCTGACTGATGAAGACGTCATGATCGCGCAGTGGGCCAGAGAGCAATTACAAGCGAACCCTACGGCCAGCATTGGTATTGTGGTGCCTGAATTAGAATCGCGGCGGCAGGGGCTTGAGCGAGCGTTTATGCAAAGCTTTTATCCTAGTCTGTCGTATGCGGTCGATTTACCGCTTAACAAACCGTATAACGTTTCACTAGGACGCGCCTTATCGCAGTATCCACCGATTCAACAAAGCTTAAGGCTATTGGACTTTTGCCAACAACGGCCGCCATTAAATGAATTAAGCCAGCTGTTGCGTTCGCCGTACCTGGCGGCGGGTCACGCTGAATGGACTGTGCGTGGCCGGCTAGAGCTGCGACTACGCAAACGGGATGTGTTACAACTGGGTTTTACAGCCTTACACAATTGGTTAACGCCAGCCGACGGTGACGATAGCCTTTGTCCGCAGTTATTATTGGCGCTTAATCAGGTGCAATCGGTATTACAAAGCAAACCGAACCGCGCGATTGCTAGCGAATGGGCAATGGTGTTTCGTCGTCTGCTGAGTGCCTTTGCAGTACAGGGTGATCGAGAGCTTAGTTCGCTTGAATACCAGTTATTTCAGGCTTGGGACAACCTGTTGCGTAGCTTTGCAGCCTTGGATCGGGTGAGTGACTTAATGACATTTAATAATGCCTTGGCCTTATTAAAACGGATGAGTCATGAGCGTGTTTTTCAAGCCGAAACGCCGGTTACGCCGATTCAAATCATGGGTTTAATGGAAGTGGCAGGGCACCGTTTTGATGCCTTATGGGTGTGCGGTTTACATGACAGCTGTTGGCCGCCAGCACCGCAACCGCAAGCTTTTTTACCAATTATGCAGCAACGTCATCAGGGGCTGGTTCAATCCTCGGCGGATTTGCAGTACAAACTGGCGAAGCAACAAACCATGCAGTGGGCCCGATCGGCTGATACGGTGGTGTTTAGTTACGCAACGGCAAACGCCGATAAACCGCTTAAAATAAGCCCCTTAATAGCGACCTATCCCTTGCTTGATCGAGCCCAGTTGTTAACCCAGTTGCCAATAGACAGCTTGGCGCAACGGGTGGGTTCGCGCGCCTTACTGATGGTAGATGATCAGAAAGGCTCACCATTACCGACTGCAGGGGTCAGTCGTGGTGGCGTGGGCATTCTTACGGACCAGGCCGCTTGTCCGTTTAAGGCCTTTGCTCACAAGCGTTTGTTAGCCGAGGCCATGCCACAACCTGAACCGGGTATAGACGCACGCTTACGCGGTAGTTTGGTACACAGCGCGCTGGAGGCGGTGTGGCAACGCATTAAAACACAGCAGCAACTGCTCGCTTTAACAACACAGCAACGCAGTGAGCTGGTTGAGGCTGTTGTCGCTGAGATAATGGCTGAGCAAAGCCCGTTTAAACCGATTCTTAGAAGCCAATTGGGACGGATGGAAGCGCAACGCATTAGCGCGTTATTAATGGACTGGTTGGTACTTGATAGTGCGCGTGAACCGTTTGAAGTGATGGCTACCGAGTTAAAGCAAACCTTAAGTCTGGGCAAATTGCAGATTAATACCAGTATTGATCGCTTAGACAGTTTGGCGGATGGCTCTAGTGCAATCATTGATTATAAAACTGGAACGGCGGCGTTAAGCAGTTGGTTTGGTGAGCGCCCGAAAGAACCGCAGTTGCCCTTATACGGGGTCTTTGGGCATGAGGGCGTTCATAGCTTAGGGTTTGCTCAAGTAAAAAAAGGCGCACTTAAATACATTGGCGTGACCGATTGCCACGAACACTTTAGTGCATTAAATACAATCGACAAGGTAAAGGGAAGCCAGGGTGATTGGGCTGCGCAAATGGCCTATTGGCATGCGGTAATGACAAATTTAGCGAATCAATTTGTCGCCGGTGATGCGCGCGTTGAGCCGACCAGAGAGGCCTGTGAATACTGTGATTTAACCAGCCTATGCCGGATTAATGAACAGCAGTTGCTGGAGGTAGACGCAGATGAGTAAACCACTCGATTACCAACAACGCCTGTTGGCGCTTGATACCCACCAGTCCTTTATCGTGCAAGCGCCTGCTGGTTCCGGTAAAACCAGTCTATTAACACAACGTTTTTTGCGCCTTTTGACTCAGGTTAATAGCCCGGAAGAGATTTTAGCCATTACCTTTACCGTTAAAGCGGCTGCCGAAATGCACCATCGCATTATGGCCTCCTTAGCAATGGCGCAACAGCCCAGACCAGACAATGACTATGACGGGCAGCTGTGGGATATTGCCACGCAGGTGCTACAACACGATGCCGATAATGAGTGGCATTTATTACAAAATCCAAGCCGCTTGCGGGTACAAACGATCGATTCCCTGTGCGCTAGCCTAACCCGTCAGCTACCGGTAACCGCACACTTTGGTTCGCCACCGTCTATTCGCCCCGATGCGAGTGCGCTATACCAACAAGCGGCAAGGCAGTGTTTAGAGGAGTTAGACGACGAAGGCGAAGTCGCCGAGGCGCTACAGGTTTTACTGCGGCATTTAGATAATCATTTATTGCGTGCTGAAACCCTGGTGTCGGGGATGTTAGCCTCACGCGATCAATGGTTGCGGCACTTAATGAGCGAACAAGCCGATGGGTTTAAGCGAGCGACGCTTGAAAAGGTGCTGCAATCGTCTATTAAATCCATACTAGAGGCGGTGTCTGGGTCATTAGATGACCTTAAAAAACAGCGTTTAAAAGGCTTGTTAGACTTTGCGTCGTCACAAATAAATGACCGTGATAGCTTGATTGCTCAATACGGTAGCGCAATGAATTTTGATACTAGCGATTCATCCGCGCTTGAAAACTGGCAGATGCTGGCGGATTTTTTATTGACCAAAGGTGGAACATGGCGCAAACAAGCAAACGCTGCACTGGGTTTTCCACCGCCTAGCACAACCAAAGATAAAAGTGATAGGGCTTTGTTTACGCATCAGAAGCAGTTGTATACAGAGCTGCTAACGGCATTATCTGACGACGATGGCTTATTGGAAGCGCTTAACTGGATCTATTGCCTGCCATCGGCACAGTATTCCGAGCAGCAATGGCACTTTATTCAGGCTTTAATGCTGGTGTTGCCGCGCGCCGTTGCACATTTGCGCTTGGTGTTCCAACAATGCGGTGAGGTGGATTTTTGCGAGGTGTCGATCTCGGCAAGTCGCGCCTTACATGATAATTCTGGGGTAACAGACATAGGTTTAAAGCTGGACTATCAGTTGCAACATATTTTGTTGGACGAGTTTCAAGACACCTCGGAAACGCAATTTATGCTATTAAAAGACCTGGTTGCCGGTTGGCAAACCAGCGATGGGCGCAGTCTTTTTTTAGTCGGCGATCCGATGCAGTCTATTTACCGTTTTCGCCAAGCGGAAGTGGGCTTGTTTTTAAAAACTAAACAACACGGTCTGGGTGAAGTACGAGATATTCAAGCCTTGGATATTTCGGTTAACTTTAGGTCGCAAGCGGGTCTGGTTAACTGGGTGAACAGTGTTTTTAAACGCATTATGCCGCAGCAGGATAATGTGTATAGCGGGGCTATTTCTTATAAAGACTCACAGGCGTTTAAAGATGAGCTATTGGAGACAGAGGCGGTTTGTTATTACCCGCATACCGATAGGTTAAGTGAGGGCCAGAGCTTATTGGCGTTGATTCAAAGGATTCAACAAGAGCAGCCAAAAGCCAGCATAGGGGTGTTGGTGAGGGGGCGTAAAAGTCTGTCGCATTTGGTGCTGGCTTTAAATGAAGCCGGTGTTCCCTACCAAGCCAGTGATATCGACCCGTTAAATAAACGGCAAACGGTGGTCGATTTAATGTCGCTAACCCAAGCGTATTTACAGGCAGCGGATAGGGTGGCATGGTTGTCGGTGTTACGCGCGCCATGGTGTGGCTTAAGCCTGAGTGATATGCAGCTATTATTGGATGATAGCCCGCAAGCAACCGTGTGGGATTTATTGCAGCAAGGCGAGCGGCTAGCCCGCTTATCTGCCGATGGGCAACACAGCCTAGCGCATTTGATTACCCACATTAAGGTCGCTTTTAACAACCGCGAACGACTCAGTCTGCACGAACTAATACGCGGTTTATGGAGCGACTTATTAGGCCCTGATTGTTTAAGCAAGCAAACGGACTTAATCGACGCGCAACGTTATTTTGACTGCTTACACGAGTTAGACACGGCGGGTGACGGCTTTGATTTGGACTTACTGCAACAGCGGGTTGAAAAACTGTATGCAGCGTCCGACGTAACAGCGCCACAAACGCTGCAAATCATGACCATTCACAAAGCCAAGGGCTTAGAATTTGATCACGTCATTTTACCGGGCTTAGACAGACGTTCAGCGAATGATGATAAACGTTTATTGGCCTGGCTTGAAAGGCCGTCGGAACAATTGGGCGAGAGTGAGTTATTGATTGCACCCGTAAAGCAAAGCGGTGCTGACAACGATGACCCGATAGCCCAATACCTAACTAAAATCGAACAACAAAAATCACTCAATGAAAGCCAGCGCTTGTTATACGTGGCCGCTACACGTGCTAAAAAACAGCTACACCTCAGCTTCTGTTTAAACGTTGATGACAGCAGCCAAGCGATTAAAACACCGGCGAAAAACACCTTATTAGGCTTGCTTTGGCCGTGTATTGAGCCCTACGTTGAAGCGAACGTTAATGTGCCGCAAACGGCTCAAGAACCAACACAGAAAATGCGAACGTCGTTTATTCAGCGCTTAGACTTAAAGGCATTTAAGCCTGTGCTAGCAACGGATGATTTTAAACAACCGCAAGCGACTTTCTTTAAGCAGCAATCGGCACTGATTGAGTTTGATTGGGCCAGCGACGTGGCGGCTTGTGTGGGCACGGTAAGCCATCAATTAATGCAAATACTCGGCGAGCGAGGGGTTGATGATGACCAGCAACTGAGCAGCCGCGTAACTGATACGCTTATCAGCCAATTATTGATCGAGGCGCAGTTATTGCCGCAACATTTGGATGAGGCAATGGCACGGGTTAGGCATATTTTAACGGCGTGCTTGCAAGATAAACGCGGTCGATGGGTTCTTAATAGGCATCACCAAGACAGTGCGTTTGAATTAGCCTTGTCGGGTGTTATTGATAATGAACTGGTTCATTGCCGCTTAGACCGAACCTTTGTTGAAGAGGGCGTACGGTGGATTATTGACTATAAAACCAGTCGTCACGATGACGATAATAAGGAGCAGTTTTTGGACGATGAAATGGCCCGTTATAAAGCTCAATTGGAACGCTATGCACAGCTTATGCAAGGCATCGATTCACGCCCCATTAGGCTGGGGCTTTATTACCCAGCGTTCGGTGGCTGGCGTAGTTGGGAGGCATGAAGGCGATGCGCTCTAAATGGCTGCTTGTTGTTTTGCTGGTAGTGGCGCTGACTACGTTTTATGCGCTGGGGTTTGAGCAGTACTTTGATTTAGGTTTTCTAAAAGAGCAGCACGCGGACTTTATTGCCTATTATGAGGCGAATCCGTGGCAAACCTGCGCCTGGTTTTTCCTTATTTATATCCTTTCAACCGCTATTTCAATTCCCGGCGCGAGTGTGTTAACCCTAGCCGGTGGTGCAGTATTTGGCTTTGTCTGGGGCGTGTTATTGGTATCGTTTGCTTCGACCATCGGGGCGAGTCTGGCCTTTTTGTTGTCGCGTTACGTGTTGAAAGACATTGTGCAAGAAAAGTTTTCGGAAAAATTGGTCGACATCAACGCAGGGATTGAAAAAGAAGGGGCTTTTTACCTCTTTACCCTTCGCTTGATCGTGATCTTTCCATTTTGGTTGATTAACCTGTTAATGGGTATAACAGCGATAAAGTTGCGAACCTATTTTTGGGTCAGCCAGTTGGGGATGTTTCCAGCGACGTTGTTATTCGTTAATGCGGGGACGCAACTGGCGAAAGTGGAACAGGTGTCTGATATTTTATCTCCAGCGATTGCTGTGTCGTTTGCCTTACTCGGTCTGTTCCCGCTGATTGCAAAATCAATACCTGCTGTGATCCGACGGTATAAGGTACTGACCGCCTACCAAAAACCGAACAGGTTTGATTACAACCTGATTGTAATCGGTGGCGGTTCGGCGGGTTTGGTCAGTTCGTATATTGCTGCGGCCGTTAAAGCGAAAGTGCTGTTGATCGAAAAAGATAAGATGGGTGGTGATTGTCTGAATACCGGCTGTGTGCCCTCAAAGTCACTGATTAAATCATCTCGCTTTTTAGCCAATTTAACTCAGAGCAAACGCTACGGTGTTAAAAGCGCCACCGCAGAATTTGAGTTTGGTGAGGTCATGCAGCGCGTGTCGTCGGTGATCAAACAAATCGAGCCGCACGATTCGGTAGCGCGTTATACCGAGCTTGGTGTTGAGTGCATTGAAGGCGCTGCTCGTGTGATATCCCCGTGGGAAGTTGTGGTTGGCGATAAAACGTTCAGTGCGCAACGCATTATTCTTGCAACAGGTGCTACACCGCGTGTGCCCAACATTCAAGGCTTAGATCAGGTGACGTTTTATACCTCCGATACGATTTGGTCGTTACGCGAACGCCCAGAACGTTTGCTGGTGGTCGGTGGTGGTCCGATTGGTTGTGAACTTGGCCAAAGTTTTAGTCGGCTGGGTTGTCAGGTGGTGATTGTCGATATCGCTGAGCGACTTATGTTGCCAGAAGACGATGAGGCAGCCGGTTTATTAATGAGCCAACTGGAAGGCGAAGGCGTTGAATTAATGTTGCAGTGTTCAGTGGCGTCATTCAGCGTCGAGAATGATCAAACGTTTGCTACAATCAAAACGCAACACGGTAAGAGTAAAAAACTGGCTTTTGACGCGGTTGTTTTTTCTATCGGTCGTCAGCCCAACACAGCGGGGATGGGCTTGGAGGAACTTGGTGTACAAACGACGCGTTCGGGTACGATTGAAGTAGATAAGTACATGCGAACCCGTGTACCGACGATTTACGCCTGTGGCGACGTGGCAGGCCCGTATCAATTTACCCATACCGCAGCGCATTATGCGTGGTATAGCGCCGTCAACAGCTTGTTTGGCGATCTGTGGCGTTTTAAAGCGGACCACCGAGTGATTCCGCGAGTGACGTTTACCGAACCGGAAATAGCCAGTGTGGGACATAACGAGCAATCGGCTAAAGCCGCGGGCTTGGTCACGGAAACGACACTGTTCAAAATGAATGAATTAGACAGGGCGATTATTGATGGTAAAACAGACGGGTTTATCAAGGTCTTAACGCCGCCCGGTAAGGATAGGATTATAGGGGTAACTATTGTCGGTGAACACGCGGGAGAACTGCTGCCTGAGTTTGTGCTGGCGATGAAGTATAAATTAGGCCTGAATAAGCTATTAGGCACCATTCACGCTTACCCAACGTGGGCAGAAGCCAATAAATATGCCGCCGGTGTCTGGAAAAAAAACCATAAGCCTGCGCTGTTGTTAAGGCTGCTACAGCGATACCATCAGGCAAAAAGGGGATAAGATGCATCCGACGCTGGAAAAATTAAAACAGACCGACTTCCCTAAAATTCGTCGGCAGGCGCTAGAGACCGTACAGGTCAATTTAGGCTATTTGTGTAATCTGTCGTGCTTGCATTGTCACGTTAATGCTGGGCCGACACGAAAAGAGCTGATGGATAAGAAAACGATTGATTGCTTACTGGCGTTTATTGACCAACAAGCCATTAAAACGCTGGATTTAACCGGCGGCGCGCCCGAGATGAATCCGCATTTTGAGTACCTCGTGTCGCAAGCTAGACAGCGTGGCATGACTGTTATTGACCGATGTAATCTAACCATTCTTGAAGAACCAGGGTATGAACATTTAATCGATTTTTTAGCCACTAATCAGGTGCAAATCGTCGCCTCCTTGCCGTGTTATTCCAGCGATAATGTCGATGCACAACGCGGTAATGGGGTGTTTGAAAAGAGCATTTCGGCCTTACAAAAACTGAATGCAGTCGGTTACGGTGAACAGTTGGAGCTACATTTGGTGTACAACCCGCAAGGCGCACAATTGCCGCCAGCTCAACAGGCATTGGAAGTGGAGTATAAACAACATTTAGCGGAACAATACGGCGTGCAATTTAACCGTTTATTGACGATTACCAATATGCCGATTAAACGCTTTGGCAGTACCCTTGTATCGAAAGGCACATTTGATAAGTATATGGATTTATTAAAAGCCAACTATCAGCCGCAAAACCTCGATCAGGTGATGTGTAAAAGCTTGTTGAGTGTGGACTGGCAAGGCTATGTATACGATTGTGATTTTAACCAAATGTTGGGTCTTCCGGCCGGTATTTTCAACAATAAAAAACATATTTCAGACTGTTTGGGTGTGGATTTTAAACAAGGCCCAATAACCATTGCCGATCATTGTTATGGCTGTACTGCGGGCGCAGGGTCAAGCTGTGGCGGTTCGTTAAGTTAATGTAGTGTAGTGTAAAGAGGAAATAACATGGATATGAAAAACAGCGTGGTAGAGCGCTATACCGAAGGCGCCGAAAGCGTGCAAACCGCCTTGTGTTGCCCGGTTGATTATGACGCCACACTATTGGCCTTATTGCCGACAGAAGTGATAGAAAAAGACTACGGTTGCGGCGACCCATCGCGTTATGTGCAAGCGGGTGATGTGGTGTTGGATTTGGGTTCAGGCTCCGGAAAAATTTGCTATATGGCGGCGCAATTAGTGGGTGACTCGGGCCGGGTTATTGGCGTGGATATGAACGATGAGATGCTCGCCTTAGCAAGAAAATACCAAGCGGAGATGGCGCAAAAACTTGGCGGCGATAAGGTGAGTTTTGTCAAAGGGCAGATTCAAGATTTAAAAACGCACCTTGATCAACCGAATGACGAACAGCCGATGATCGCTGATAACTCGGTGGATGTAGTGCTGTCTAATTGTGTGCTAAATCTTGTGAATGATAGCGATAAAAAACAATTGGTCGAAGAAATTTTTCGTGTCGTTAAACCGGGTGGGCGTATCGCTATTTCTGACATCGTGGCGGACGAAACGATTCCAGCCCATTTAAAAGCCGACCCCGAGCTTTGGTCGGGTTGTATTTCAGGTTCGTTCCTTGAAGACGAGTTTTTAGACAGCTTTAAACAAGCGGGTTTTTTAGCGGTTAAATACGATAAATGGGACGCAAAACCTTGGCAGGTAGTTGAAGGTATTGAGTTTCGTTCAGTGACACTTACTGCAGTTAAGGGGCAATCAGAACCTTGTATCGACAAGGGTCACGCGGTGATTTACAAAGGCCCTTACGCAGAAATCAGCGATGATGAGGGCCATGTTTATTACCGTGGCAAACGGATGGCGGTGTGTGAGCGCAGTTACAACTTTATAATTAATGGTCCTTATGCGGATGACTTTATTGCTATTACTCCGGCCAAGTTATCGGACGGGCAGGCTTGGTGCGCACCGTCAGGCACGATTCGTCCTGCAAGTGAAACCAAGGGCTCGCAACACAGTCAGGCGAATACAGGCGGTTCATGTTGTTGAGTTAATCTAGGCCTGTAGTCTCTATGCAAAAAGCCATCGCCATTATAATTCCCGCCTTAAATGAAGCCGAGGTGTTGCCGGCAACGTTAGTGTCGTTACAGCCGTTACGCCAACAAGGTGTTGAGCTGATTATGGTGGATGGGGGCAGTGTTGATAAAACACGTGAAGTAGCACAAGGCTTAGTCGACCACTGCTTAGAGACGACAGCCGGGCGGGCGCAGCAAATGAACCAAGGGGCAGCCCTAGCGACAGCGGAGCTATTGCTGTTTTTACACGCAGATACGCAACTGCCGGTGGATGCCTATCAGCAATTAATTACGTTACCGAGCACGCCGAATCTTTGGGGCCGCTTTAATGTGCGATTAGACGGACCTCAATGGGCGCTTAGGTTGATTGAACGCATGATGAATTGGCGTTCCTGTCTAACGGGGATGGTGACAGGTGATCAGGGGATGTTTGTGAGTAAAGCCCTGTTTGAACGCGTACAAGGCTTTCCATCGATTGCCTTGATGGAAGATATAGCCATCAGCAAACAACTTAAACAATACAGCGCACCGATTTGTTTAAAGAGCACCATGCTGACGTCAAGTCGCCGATGGCAACAGCACGGCATATTGCGCACGGTACTATTAATGTGGCGCTGCAGGTGGGCGTATTTCTTTAGTGCTGACCCTGCTGTATTAGCAAAAAAGTATGCGAGTCGTCGTCATTAACTGGCTTGCTCAACGTTTTTTGTTGTTGCCAGCTTGTCTAACAGTAATTGCTTTAAGCGTTCCAAAACTGCAGCGTCTGTAATCATTTTGTCGTTGGCGTCGGTGATATAAAAGATATCTTCGGCTTTGCTGCCCAAGGTGGCTATTTTGGCGTTGCGTACGTTAATTTTACATTCACTAAAACACTGCCCAATACGTGAGAGCACACCGGGTTCGTCATGGGTGTTGATTTCTAATACGGTATAGCGCTCGAGGTGGTCGTCACTAAACGTCACCGTGGTTTCAGTATTGAAGTGCTTAGATTGACGCGTTTTATGGCGTTTAACTGATAGCTGCGCCTGATCCGGGTGCAGTAGGTTTTGTCGCAATATATTGGCGATTGCGTGCTCGCGCTCCAAATCACCAATGGGTGTGCCATCGGCTTCTAAAATATGGAAGCTGATCAATGATATCCCTTCGTGTGTGGTGATAATTCTAGCGTCTAGGATATTTAAGGCTAATTGGTCTAAGGTGGCGGTACATAAGGCAAACGTGCCGTGCCGGTCATCAATATAAATAAATACTTCAGCGCCACCGCGATTGGTTTGCGGGCGCAGCAACACAAGAGGGAGTTGGCTAGGTGAGCACGAGGCGATAGCGAGGGTATGCCAAATGCTGTCTTCAACGGAGAATCGGGCGAAATAATGCTTGCTAATACTTCGCCAAACGGCATTAATTTTATCATCACCTAGACCGCGAGCGTGCAGGCCAAGGCGTGCTTGATACTGAAGGTCGGTAAAAATATCATCGTCATCACTGGGCGACTGTAACCCTCGGCGTAACACTTTTTGTGTATTGTAATAGAGTTCCTTTAGCAAAGAGCCCTTCCAGTCGTTCCATAACGTTGGGTTGGTGGCTCTGATATCGGCAACGGTTAAAAGGTACAGGTAGTCTAGGTATTCTAGGCTACCGATTTTTGACGCAAACTGATGAATGACTTTGGGGTCATTGATATCCTTGCGCTGTGCGGTCATGGACATGATCAGATGGTTTTTGACTAGCCAACCAACCAGTTCGCTGTCGTACTTATTGTAGTGATGCTCTTTGCAAAATGCGATGGCATCGACCATACCGAGTTCTGCATGATTGCCACCCCGACCCTTGGCGATATCATGAAATAAGCCGGCTAAATAAAGCAACTCTGGTTTTGCGATGTTTTTAAATACCTCGTAACAATGAGGCAGTTCGTCACGGTGTTTTTTTAAGGCAAAACGGCGTAAGTTTCTTACGATAAATAGTGTGTGCTGATCAACGGTATAGGCGTGAAATAAATCGTATTGCATGCGCCCTATAATGTCGTTAAAGGCGGGAATGTAGGCCGCCATTACACCATAACGATTCATTCTTCTAAATTGACGGGTAATGCCGTGTGGTTGACGAAGGATGTCTAGAAAAATATGTTGCGCCTTTGGGTTGGCTCTAAACGCATCGTCGATTAAATGTAAGCTTTCCCTAATCAAACGAATGGTCGCTGATCGGACACCCTTAATCTCGGGGTGTTTTTGTAATTGGAAAAAGATGTCTAATAAGGCCGTGGGATGCTCAGTAAACGTATTAGGGTGGGTGACCTCTATGTAGCCATTGAGTACGCGGAATGACTCATTAATGGGGTGAACGTCGAGCGCTTTGTTTTGCATTGCCTCAGTAAAAACTTGCAGCACGAGTTCATTGATGCGCTCAAGGTCCATCACCGTTCGGTAATACTGCTGCATAAAGCTTTCAACGGCTAGGTTGTTGTCACCGTCCTCATAACCAAAGGCAAGTGCAAGGCTTTTTTGATAATCGAATAATAAGCGATTTTCAGGGCGATTTGCCAATAGGTGCAGCTCAAAACGCACTTGCCAGAGAAAACGTTGTCCTTTAATAAGTTTTCGGTATTCACGCTTAGTTAAAAAGGCGTTATTAACCAATTCGCCCAAAGAATTTGAACCGAAATAGCGCTGCGTTATCCACTGGATGGTTTGAATGTCTCTTAAACCGCCGGGACCATCTTTGATGTCGGGCTCCAGATTGTAGGCAGTGTCACCAAATTTTAAATGCCTTTTTTGTTGTTCATCGACCTTTTGTTGAAAAAACTCAATCGGTGACCAAATGTTGTCGGGACTGATTTTTTCGATCATACCGCTAAATAGCTCAGCGGAGCCAGTAATAAGCCTCGACTCCATGAGGTTGGTAATGACAGTAACGTCCAACTGTGACTGTTCAATACAATCTTTTAGCGTCCGCACGCTTAGACCTGGCTTTAGACCAATGTCCCATAAAAAAGTGCTAAAGGATTCTATGTTCGTTTGGTATTGGGTTAATTTTTCTTCATCAAAAATAATCAACAGGTCAATATCTGAAAAGGGGTGTAACTCAGCGCGGCCATAACCACCTGTTGCAATGAGTGATAGCTCGTTTGAATAAGCACCGAGGAAATCGCTCCAAGCACTGCTTAATAACCGGTCAATAAAGTCGCTACGTGATTCCAGCAACTCTTCGATGGGTGTTTCACCTTTGGAGCGTTCAATTAGCTGTTCATTGAACAGCTGGATGGATTTTTTTGCCTCTTTAATGCTGGGAGAAGGGGTGTCTTGAATGCTCATGCGTTGTAGGCTTCAGATGGAATGTGTGTAGCTTCTATGGTTTCGGCTGAACGTAGCGTGAATATTTCAAAGCCGGTGGCGGTCACAGCTAAGGTATGTTCAAACTGGGCTGACAAGCTTCTATCTTTCGTGACTACCGTCCAATCATCGGACAATAGTTTTACGTGTCGTTTGCCAGCGTTTACCATCGGCTCGATGGTAAAGGTCATGCCTTCTTCCAGTGTGATGCCCGTATCAGGTTTGCCGTAATGAAGCACTTGAGGTTCCTCGTGAAAAACACGGCCGATACCGTGGCCGCAATACTCTCTGACGACTGAATAGCGCTTGCCTTCGACATAACGTTGAATTGCGTGCCCTATATCACCTAATTTGACGCCGGGTTTGACTAGGCTGATGCCGAGGTATAAGGCTTTTTGGGTGGTTTCGATAAGGCGCTTAGCCAGAATGCTAGGCTCTCCGACAACAAACATTTCGCTGGTGTCGCCATGAAACTCGTCTTTGATGACGGTGATGTCAATGTTAACGATATCGCCTTTCTTTAAAACCTTATGGCTGGGTATGCCGTGGCAGACAGTATGATTTACTGAGGTGCAAATAGACTTTGGGAAGCCGTGGTAATTAAGCGGCGCAGGTATCGTCTGTTGATGATTAACCATGTAATCATGACAGCGCTGATCAAGCTCTTCCGTGCTAACGCCGGGGACCACGTATTCGGCGATCATTTCTAGCACGTCGGCGGCCAATCGACCGGCAATGCGCATCTTTTCTATTTCTTCAGGGGTTTTAAGAGTGATGCTCATAATGTGTTTTAACAGTGTAATATAGACTATAGAGTGGTGATTATAACTGGTTTAGATTGTCGTTATGGGCTAAATATGGTATAAAGCGTCGCCACTTTTGGCAACAACGATCACATGCATTAACACATTCGGTAGGGTGCTTGAAAAAATCAGGTTACCGTTTGGGATGCGTGGTAGTTATCAACCCGAGTCATGCCAGTTTTTCTGGAAGGCTACAACAATGAAGGAAGTATAAATGTCTAATATTACAATGCGTGAAATGCTCGAAGCAGGTGTTCATTTTGGTCACCAAACGAGATACTGGAATCCTAAAATGGCCCCTTACATCTATGGTGAGCGTGGCAAGATTCATATTATTAACTTAGAAAAAACATTGCCGTTATTTAACGACGCATTGAATTTTATTAATAAGTTAGCAGCAAACAAAGGCACGATAATGTTTGTTGGTACAAAAAAAGCAGCACGTAAAACAGTTGCTGAAGAAGCTAAACGTTGCAATATGCCATACGTTGACCATCGCTGGTTAGGTGGTATGTTGACAAACTTTGGCACGATTAAAAAATCGATCAATCGTCTAAAAGAACTTGAAGCCATGCGTGAAGACGGAAGCTTAAACCGTTTTAGCAAAAAAGAAGGCTTGAAGTTTATGCGTCAGCTAGAAAAACTTGAACGCAGTGTTGGCGGTATTAAGGACCTAAAAGGACCGCCTGATGCGATCTTAGTGATGGACGTAGGGTATGAGAAAATTGCCATTAAAGAAGCTGGCAAATTAGGTATCCCCGTGATTGGTATTGTCGATTCAAACAATAAACCGATTGGTGTTGATTACGTTATTCCTGGGAATGATGATTCAATTAGAGCATTAACATTGTATTGCCAAAGTTTTGCGGCCGCTATTCTTGAAGGTAAAGCGAGTGTTATAAAAGAGCTTGTTAATGACCCGGAAGTGGCTAAATCAGTGGCTAAAAAAGCCGTTGTAAAAAAAGCACCGGCTAAAAAAGCCCCCGCAAAGAAAGCGGCTGATGAAAATACAGAGGTTTCCGAAGACGCTAGTAAAGAAGGCTAATACCAACGTTTAGGGCAGAATATAACGCCCCCGCATGGGGGCGTTTTTATAAACAAATTAATATTGAGGTTTAAAAGATGAGTGTAACCGCTGCAATGGTAAAAGAATTACGTGAAAGAACGGGTTCTGGCATGATGGAATGCAAAAGAGCGTTAGTTGAAACAGGTGGTGACCTAGAAGTGGCCATCGAAAATATGCGTAAAGCCGGTATGGCGAAAGCAGACAAAAAAGCAGGTCGAATTGCTGCTGAAGGCGTTATCACAATAGCGAGTTCTAGCGATGGTTCTAAAACAACTATCGTAGAGATTAATAGCGAAACAGACTTCGTTTCACAAGGCGACGATTTTAATAATTTTGCGAGCTCAGTGGCGAAGACAGTAGTCGAAAATGATGTGAATGACGTGGCTTCATTAAATGACTTTGCGTTAGCTGGGGATACAGTGACTGTAGACGAAAAGCGCCGCGCTTTGATTGCCAAAATTGGTGAAAACATTAATGTGAGACGTTTTGCAACCATTGGTACGGATGACAGTATTGTGGGTACGTATATGCACGGTGTGCGCATTGGTGTGTTGGTAGAGATGCAAGGCGGCAGTGTTGAGTTGGCTAAAGACATTGCGATGCATATTGCGGCAACAAAGCCGTTATGTGTTGCAGAATCAGATGTGCCTGCTGAAGAAGTTGAAAAGGAAAAAGAAATTTTTAGAGGGCAAGCGGCAGAAAGCGGAAAGCCGGCTGAGATCGTAGAAAAAATGATCGTTGGTAAAATTAAAAAGTTTCTAAAAGAAGTGACTTTATTAGGCCAGCCTTTTGTTAAAGACGGTGATGTAACGGTTGAACAATTGTTAAAGTCGAATAATGCTAAAGTTATTTCCTTTGTACGTTTTGAAGTAGGCGAAGGCATCGAAAAGAAAGAAGAGGATTTTGCAGCTGAAGTGATGGCTCAAGTACGAGGCGAATAAGCGATGGGCGAACTGGCGTATAAACGAATTTTGTTAAAACTAAGCGGAGAAGCCTTTATGGGTGATGCCGCTGGTGGTATCGATAGTGCTACAGTTCTGCGACTGGCTGAAGAAATAAAAGAGCTGTGCGATACCGGCGTTCAAGTAGGTTTGGTGATAGGTGGTGGTAATATTTTACGTGGCTCCGAAATAGCCTCTGAAGCGCTCAATCGGGTGACCAGTGATCACATGGGTATGTTGGCTACGGTGATCAACGCCTTAGCCATGCAGGACTCTTTAGAGTCACTCGGACAACCTGTTCGAGTGATGTCTGCACTTAAGATCAACCAAGTATGCGAAGACTTTAAACGCCGTAGAGCCATTAGGCACCTAGAAAAGGGGCGGGTTGTTATTTTTGCAGCAGGAACCGGTAATCCATTTTTTACGACAGATTCAGCAGCAAGTTTGCGGGGGATTGAAGTAGACGCAGATCTGTTGATTAAAGCCACTAAGGTTGATGGGATATACTCTGAGGACCCAGTGTTAAACCCAAATGCTGAATTCTATCCAAGAATAAGTTTTGATGAAGCAATCGATATGCGTTTAAATGTTATGGATGCGACGGCATTGGTACTTTGTCGTGATCATAATTTAACATTAAGGGTTGTTAACATATTCGATAAAGGCGCCATTAAACGTGTGGTTAATGGAGAGGACGTGGGTTCATTGGTGCAGTAAAAACAGGGATTATTATGATTGAAGATATTTTTAAAGACGCCGATGTGCGTATGGGTAAGTCAGTCGAAGCGTTTCAAAAAGAACTGACTAAGATTCGGACGGGTCGGGCTCACCCGAGTTTGTTAGAACACATTGTTGTGTCATATTACGATGTTGATACGCCGCTTAATCAAGTAGCTACGGTTAATATAGAAGATGCAAGAACGCTATCGATTATGCCATGGGAAGCCGGCATGATTGGGCCGGTAGAAAAAGCCATTATGAAGGCTGACCTTGGGCTGAATCCTGTGACGGCGGGTAATGTTATCCGTGTACCGATGCCACCGCTAACGGAGCAACGACGTAAAGAGTTGGTAAAAGTGGTGCGTAATGAGGCCGAAAACGCACGCATTGCGATACGAAATATTCGCCGAGATGCTAACTCTGAGTTTAAAGAAGCGCAGAAAGAAAAAATGATCACCGAAGATGAGCAGCGTGCAGGCGAAGACAGGGTGCAAAAGTTAACCGATCAGCACATTAAGGACATTGATAAAAACCTTGAAGTTAAAGAAACTGATTTAATGTCGATGTAGCACTCATTGTCGAAACTTTAGGCAGTTGACTATGATGGTGCAAAATTGAACGATAATTCTTCCTATTAGGCAAATTTAAAAGGTTTATCGTGCAAGACACTGATTCTCAAATTAATCAAGCTACAGTGCCGCGGCATATTGCTATTATTATGGATGGTAATGGTCGCTGGGCTTTGCGTCAAAATAAGGCCCGTACCTTCGGTCATAAAGCGGGGGTTAATGCATTAAAGCAAACCATTGAATCCTGTGCTTCATACGGAGTTGATGTCCTTACTGTGTTCGCATTTAGTAGTGAAAACTGGTTGCGTCCTAAGCAAGAAGTGGATGTGCTGATGGGTTTGTTTATGCTAACCCTAAAAAACCAGGCCAATAAACTGCATAAAAATAACATCCGCTTAAAAATTATAGGCGACCGTTCTCGGTTTTCTACCGCATTACAGGGCAAAATCACCGAAGTCGAGGCGTTGACGAGTAACAATACGAGCATGACGCTTGTTATCGCAGCCAATTACGGCGGTCAATGGGACATCAGTCAAGCGTTAAAACGGCTTGCTAAGCACGCTAAAGAAACCAATAAATCGGTAGACGACTTTGACATTAACGATTTTTTGTCTACTGCAGGTTTGCCTGAACCGGACCTGTTCATCAGAACCGGTGGGGAGCAGCGAATCAGTAATTTTTTATTGTGGCAAATAGCTTATAGTGAGCTTTATTTTACGGATGTTTTGTGGCCTGATTTTGATAAAAATGAATTACGTACCGCCATTATGAGTTATTCCACACGCCAACGACGGTTTGGACATACCAGCGAACAAATAAGCGCAGGGGCAATTAAATAATGAACAGCCTCGTTAAACGTGTGTTGACGGCAGCTGTGCTTGTCCCCTTTGTTGTTTGGGTGGTGCTTTTTTCATCTGATCTGGTGTTTAACCTAGTACTCAGTTTGGTTGTCTTTACCGCAGCTTACGAGTGGTTTGCGCTAAGTGGTGCCAGCAATCGTTTGACCAAAGGACTGTTTGCCTCGGCGTGTTTAATTGTTTCATTTGGCATCAGTTATTCGGCTGAGAGCATTATCTACCCTTTAATCCACATCAATTCCGTCATTTGGCTGTTGATGGTTATGCTTATTATGGCGCAAGCCAAGCAGTTGCTAGAAATCTCAATCAGCCGCTCCATAACCGTGATGTTCGGCTTGTTTATTGTTAGCCTGCTGTTTGTTTCTTTGCATCAAATACGGCTTCACCTTGAGCAAGGGCCGGCCCTACTGATGTATTTACTGTTATTAATCTGGGCGGCAGACAGCGGCGCTTATTTTGCTGGTAGAGCGTTTGGGCGACACAAGTTATCCGCTGTTATAAGCCCAGGTAAATCAATCGAAGGTGTGTTGGGCGGCCTCGTCAGTTGCTTAGTTTTTGCCGTCTTAGCAACGTATTATTTTAAGCTGACAGGTGATCGTATGGCCTTTGTTGGCGTGTCGGTGTTTATCGCTTTTATCTCAGTATACGGTGACTTATTCGAAAGTTTAATGAAACGACGGGCTAAGGTTAAGGACAGTGGCAATATATTGCCCGGTCACGGTGGTGCCCTAGATCGCTTAGATAGCCTTATTGCTGCCGGCCCGGTGTTCTTGTCCTCGATTGTGTTAGCGGACTTGTTTTGACTAAAGGCGTTTGTATTCTTGGTTCAACTGGCTCGATTGGTGTGAGCACCTTAGATGTTTTAAGGCTTAATAAGGCGGCTTATTCCGTTCAGGCGCTGACAGCGAATAAAAACATGGATCTCTTGCTGGCGCAATGTATCGAGTTTAAACCTAATTACGCTGTCATACCTGAGCCTGAGTTGGCTGAAAAACTTAGGAAAAAACTACAACACTCTGACGCTGCCGATACGGTGGTTTTGTCGGGTGAAGATTCGTTAGCGTCGGTTACCGAGCTGCAACAGGTAGATATTGTCGTTGCCGCCATAGTAGGCGCTGCTGGCTTGTTACCGACCTTAGCGGCGGCGAATGCAGGTAAGAAACTGTTGCTGGCTAATAAAGAAGCATTAGTTGTGTCGGGTGATTTGTTGATGTCGGCGGTTAGCAAGAGCGGCGCAACACTTTTGCCATTAGATAGTGAGCATAATGCCTTGTTTCAATGTATGCCCGCAGGTTACCGGGCAGGGCAATGTGCTGCCGGTATCAGAAAGTTAATTTTGACCGCGTCGGGCGGGCCGTTTTTGCATACAAATAAAGCGGCTTTGGCTCAGGTGACTGTTGCCCAAGCCTGTGCGCATCCAAACTGGTCAATGGGTAAAAAGATATCTGTCGATTCGGCGACCATGATGAATAAAGGGTTGGAAGTTATTGAGGCCAGTTACTTGTTTGATATGCGTGCTGATCAAATTGAGGTGCTCGTGCACCCGCAAAGCATCGTTCATTCGATGGTCGATTATATTGATGGGTCTATTTTGGCGCAACTGGGTCAGCCGGATATGCGTACGCCTATCGCGCATGCTTTGGCCTGGCCGGACCGCCAATACAGTGGTGTATCGGCCTTGGACTTTTTAAGCAATAATCAATTATCATTTGAAGCGCCCAATGACGAGGTCTTTCCCTGTTTAAGGCTGGCTTATAACGCCTTAAAAGAAAAGGGTACTGCGCCTGCCGTGTTGAATGCTGCCAACGAGGTAGCCGTAGAGGGGTTTTTAAACGAATCTATTCGTTTTGTTGATATCCCCGCGGTTGTTGAAAAAACATTGACCAGCGCAAGCATAGTAGCTGCAGATTCTATTCCTGCTGTATTGCAGGCTGACAGCGAGGCGCGTTTGTTAGCGCAGCAATTTATGAGGGCGTATCAGTGACATTATTGATTTCGATAGCCGCATTTATTGTAGCCCTCGGTATTTTGGTGACCGTCCACGAATTCGGTCATTTTTGGGTGGCTAGACGCTGCGGTGTGAAAGTGCTTCGTTTCTCGGTAGGTTTCGGTAAGCCGTTATTTTCATTCAACCGCCCTAACGACCCAACGGATTATGTCATAGCAGGTATTCCTTTGGGTGGTTACGTAAAAATGCTAGACGAAGCCGAAGGAAACGTGGCTGATGATGAGAAACACTTGGCGTTTAATAACAAACCATTGTGGAGCCGGTTTTTAATTGTTTTAGCGGGTCCCGTCTTTAATTTGGCCTTTGCTTTGTTTGCTTTTTGGTTGATTTTAATCATTGGCGAGAGCGGTTTAAAGCCGGTGATAGGTAAATTAAGTGATACGGGGATAGCTGCCCACGCTGGACTTGAGGTGGGAGATGAGATTGTAGCAATTAATGATCGCCATACGGTCATTTGGCGGGTTACGGCAGGGCTCATGGCCAGTGAGTTGTTAGATAGTGGGTCGGTGACACTGAGCGTCAAAAAAAGTGACGGCCGTCAGGACAAGGTTCAGTTGGTTTTACCGTTAGATAATCAGTTCGAGCCCAATGATATTTTAACCCAAATTGGCATCAGCCCCTTATTGCCATTACTAGCACCACGAATAGGTGATGTGATGAATGGTGAGCCTGGCGATGTGGCTGGTTTAAGGCGCGGCGACCTTATTTTATCTGTTAATCAGCAAGCAATAGATACTTGGGGGGAATGGGTTGAGTTAACACGATCAAGTCCCAATGCAGCCATGTGGGTTGAGTTGTTAAGAAAGGGGAATTTACTGAACCTAACGGTGACACCAAAAGCAGTGATGGATGAAGAGCTGAGCATTGGTCGGATTGGTGTTTCGCCATTGATTGACCCATCCATCAATCAGCGCTTTTATGCGACTTATTCATTAGGTCTCTTGCCAGCACTAGGTGAAGCGGCGATACAAACGATGAGCTATTCGGTGTTAACGGTCAAGATGATTGGCCGCATGTTAATCGGTGATGCGTCAATACAAAATTTAAGTGGCCCAATAAGTTTGGCACAGTATGCGGGGCAAACGGCGTCGATTGGTTTGGTGTCGTTTTTAAAGTTTCTCGCCTTTGTTAGTGTGAGCCTAGGCGTGATCAACTTATTGCCAATTCCGATGCTCGACGGCGGGCATTTGTTTTTCTATTTAATAGAGGCGATTAAAGGTCGGCCAGTATCAGACAAAGCGCAGGCAGTTTTTATGCGAATGGGCATGCTAATGCTGATTTCGATGATGTTGTTAGCCGTATTTGTCGACCTGGGCCGACTTGTCGGGTAAATAAAAAAATACGTATTGAGTCGCGTAACGGTTTTATCTATACTGGCTCGAAACCACATAACAGAATACAAAAAAAATATTGTGATAAATCAAATCAAACACGTTTTCGCAGCCGCTTCTCTAGTGGTGTTACTGCTCACATCGGCACAGTTGATTGCTGCTGAGCCGTTTGTTATTAAAGATATCCGTGTTAACGGTTTGCAACGTATTACAGCAGGCGCTGTTTTCAATGGGATTACAACAAAAGTAGGCGACTTGTTTGGTGATGAGCATTCTGAAGATGTCATCAGAGAGCTTTTCCAAATGGGCTTTTTTAGTGATGTTAATATTGATCGTAGCAACGATACTTTAATTATTAATGTAAAAGAACGCCCAGCGATTACCTCGATAGATATTGAAGGTAACGATGATATTGAAACGGAAAAATTACTCGAAGCGTTTAAAGATGTCGGGATGGCCGTGGGTCGGGTATTTAACCCATTGGTACTCGATAAGGTTAAAAACGAACTGTTACAACAATATTATAATAACGGCAAATACTCTGCTGTAGTTGAAAGTAAGGTCACCACGTTAGAACGTAACCGTGTGGCGGTATTGATTTCGGTGGTTGAGGGGTCTGCGGCGACCATTAAAAAAATTAATATTGTCGGAAATAAGGCCTTTACGGATGAAGATGTGTTGGATGACTTTGAGCTAACGGGACCTACGTTATTTTCTTTTTATACCAACAGTAATCAATATTCTAAGCAAAAACTGTCTGCTGATTTGGAGCGGTTAAACTCATTTTATCAAGATCGTGGTTATATAAATTTTAAGGTCGAGTCAACTCAGGTATCGATCAGTCCCGATAAAAACGGCATCTACGTGACGATTAATGTATCAGAAGGTAAGGTCCATACTGTCAGCGAAGTTAAGCTAGCGGGCGAACTGATTTTAGCGCCCGATAAATTGATTCCTTATGTCATCGTACAACCGGGTGATACCTTTTCAAGGAAAAAAGCGACGCAAACATCAGAAAACATCTCAACCATTTTAGGACATGAAGGCTACTCATTTGCCAACGTCAATATGATCCCTGAGATTGATGATGAAACAGCGACGGTAAAAGTAACTTTTTTTGTTGATCCGGGTAAGCGTGTCTATGTACGACGTGTACTAATGGAAGGCAATACCAAGACACGTGATGAAGTGCTAAGGCGCGAAGTAAGACAAATGGAAGCAGCGCCCATTTCAACCCTTGAAGTGGAGCGTTCAAAATCACGTTTATCACGTTTGGGCCACTTTGATGAGGTCGATGTGGAGACCCCTGCTGTGCCAGGTACAACGGATCAAGTTGATGTGAAATACACGGTGAAGGAAAAGTCGTCAGGTAATATTTTAGCTGGTGCCGGTTTTTCTCAGTCACAAGGTTTAGTGTTGAACGCAAGCATCAGCCAAAACAACTTTTTAGGTACGGGTAAACGGATGAGTGCGAGCTTTAATAATAGCTCGGTTAATACCATTTATAGCTTGGGTTATACCAATCCGTATTACACGATTGATGGCATCAGTCGTGGCTTTAATGTTAGCTATAGAACCACCGATTCGGATGAGTATAACACCGCTTCCTATAAGTCTGAGTCCTTCAATACAGGGGTTAACTTTGGCTTACCGCTTAATGAAAATGATAAGATTGGTTTAGGTCTTGATATAGAGTTTACCTCGCTCGATATCGGTGGCAGTTATTTAAGTTACCCTGAAGGTTTTAGTCAGATTCTTGATTTCATCAATAAAAATGGTGATTCCTATACGAATTTAAAGGCTTCTGCAGTTTGGGGTACGGATACTAGGGATAGAGCTGTGTTTGCGACACGCGGTGGTTCAAAGCGTTTGTCGGGTGTGATCACCGTACCGGGTTCTGATCTTGAGTTCTATAAAATAAGCTACACTCAAAAACAATACATACCTGTTACACGCCATACAACCTTATATTTAAACGGTGAATTTGGTTATGGCGACTCGTATGGTGACGCAGAAGCATTACCCTTCTTCGAAAACTATTATGCTGGCGGTAAAGGATCAGTACGTGGTTTTAACGACAATACCCTAGGCCCAAAGGATGGGTTTAATGACCCCATAGGTGGTAGTGTTAAATTGGTTGGTAATGCCGAGTTTATTTTCCCTGTTCCGTTCATGGAAGACAGTAATACAGTAAGATTGAGTACCTTTGTCGATGCGGGTAATGTATACGACGATGAAATCGATGTCGGTGAGTTGAAATATTCAGTGGGTGTCTCTGCCAAATGGTTGTCACCATTCGGTGCGTTAGCTTTTAGTTTGGCGCAACCACTGAACGATGATGAAAATGATGAAGTTCAAACCTTCCAGTTCTCTTTTGGTTCTGGTATTTAATATAAGTAAATAGAGTAGGAGAAGTACATTGAAAATTTTTAACCAAATCCTTGTGGCTGGTGTTGTTAGCATGACCTTAGTTGCTACCGTGCAGGCTGCTGATATTAAGGTGGGTTTTGTAAACGTAGCACGAATTTTAGAAAAGGCACCGCAAGCAGAAAAAGCTAAAGTCGCCTTGGAAAAAGAATTTTCACCTAGAAATAACCGTTTATTAGCGAGTCAGAAAGAAATTAAAAAATTAGATGAAAAGATCGCTCGAGACGTTAAATTAATGAGTGAAGCCGAAGCGCGTAAGTTACAACGTGACGTGTTAGAAAAAAAGCGCGATCTTAAGCGTGATCAAGAAGAATTTAGAGAGGACTTCAATTTAAGACGAAATGAAGAACTTGGAAAATTGCAACGTCTGGTTTTTGAGGCGATAAAAGGTTTATCTGACGCCGAAAAGTATGACTTAGTACTGCATGATGGTGTCGTATTTGCCAGTGATAGTGTGGATATAACCGATAAGGTTCAAAAGCGCTTATCAACACAATAAACTAGGGTACTGGTGTTCTTGGGTGGCCATTAGTCTGAATCAACTTGCTAGGGAACTAGACGCACAATTAGTTGGCGACCCTAATCATCAGATAGATGCTTGTGCTAATTTAGATGCGGCAAAAAGTAACCAGCTGTCATTTATTTACAATAAAAAATACGTACCGGCCTTAAAAGAAACCCAGGCCGGGGTAGTTATCGTATCGCCAGCATTTGCATCGGATTGTGTGGGTAACGCATTGGTTGTAAGTAACCCCTATTTGGCCTATGCCAAAGCGGCTGCATTAATCTATCAAGTTGAGAAAAAACCAGCAAGCATTCATCCTACTGCCGTATTAGGCAATGATTGTAGTGTGTCTAATGATTGTACGATTGCTGCTAATGTCGTAATTGGCGATCGTGTGACACTTCAAGAGGGCTGCAGTGTGGGGCCTGGTTGTTTCATTGATGATGATGTGGTGATTGGCAAAAATAGCCGCTTAGTGTCAAATGTGACGCTCTCTAAGGGAACAATACTTGGCGAGAATAACATCATCCATGCCAGTGCTGTTATTGGCAGTGATGGTTTTGGCTATGCACCTCAGGACAATAAACAAGGCTGGTTTAAGATCCCTCAACTGGGCCGAGTGGTCATGGGTGATGATGTTGAAATTGGCGCAAATACGTGCATTGATTGTGGCGCTTTAGGGGATACAGTTATTGGTAACGGGGTGAAAATAGATAACCTTGTGCAGATAGCGCATAACGTGCAAATTGGAGATCATACGGCCATTGCCGCGTGTACCGGGATTGCAGGTAGCACTAAAATAGGGGCGCACTGCACCTTGGCAGGCGGTGTCGGTCTTGTTGGGCATATAAGTATTGCCGATGGTGTTCATATTACCGGTATGACGATGGTCACCCATTCCATAAAAGAAGCGGGGGCTTATTCATCTGGGACACCGTTCCAAAGCAATGGGGATTGGCTTAAAAACGCCGTTCGTTTTAAACAGTTAGACACATTGAGCAAAAAAATTAATAAATTAATAAAATCTCAAAAGGAATCGTGATGCCTATTAATGATGTTAGACAAGTAATGGAGTTTTTGCCGCACCGCTATCCTTTTTTGATGATTGATAAAATTGTTGAATTTGAACCGGGCAAACGTCTATTGGCGCTTAAAAATATCACCTATAATGAACCTCAGTTCACTGGCCATTTCCCACATAATCCGATTATGCCCGGTGTTTTGATTATCGAGGCGTTGGCACAAGCTGCGGGCTTATTGTCGATGAAAACCTTAACCGAGCGAGGTGAGCCGTTTGGTGAATATTATTTAGTGGGTATCGATAATGCTCGCTTTAAACGTTCGGCTGTACCCGGTGATCAACTGATGATAGAAGTTCTATTTAAAAAAAATAAAAGAAATATATGGGCGTTCGAAACATCAGCAACTGTCGATGGTCAATTGATTGTTTCAGCGGATATTATGTGTGCATCTAAGGAATCGACTAAATGATCCACCCGAGTGTAATAATTGATCCAAGCGCTACGATTGCTGCAAACGTAAAAATTGGCCCCTATACGGTTATTGGCGCTAATGTAACGATTGGTTCAGGAACGGTTATTGGTTCTCATGTCTGCATCAACGGCACCACGACGATTGGTAAAAACAATCGGATTTATCAATTTTCATCCATTGGCGAGGACCCGCAAGATAAAAAGTACCATGGTGAGCCATCGTTTTTGGAAATTGGTGACAATAATGAAATACGTGAGTTCACTACGATTCATCGCGGGACGCCAGAAGATAACAACCTAACCTCTATTGGTAATAACAACCTATTTATGGCGTATACGCATGTCGCCCATGATTGTGTTATTAAAAATGACGTTATTTTAGCGAATGCCGCTTCCTTAGGCGGTCACGTACACCTTGCGTCCAACGTAATACTGGGGGGCTTTTCAATCGTTCACCAATTTTGTCAGCTAGGGGACTATTGTTTCTCGGCAATGGGTAGCGCGATTACTAAAGATGTGCCGCCCTTTGTTATGGTTGGCGGACGTCCCACAAAGCCGCACGGTATTAATTCAGTTGGATTGGAACGGCGCGGTTTTACAAAAGCCACGCTGTTGCAAATTAAGCGCGCCTATAAAATCTTATATAAGTCCGGTTTAAAATTATCAGAAGCGACGATGCAGTTAAAAGAGTTGGCCGAAAAAGAACCTGAACTGCAGATTTTGGTCGATTTTTTAGCTAAATCTAACCGAAGCATCTTACGCTAAAAAAATAGCGGGCCATGATCCGTTTTATGGCGGCTAGCTTTGACTCAATAGTACGCGGTTAACCTTATGCCCACAGACATAGACAGTCCTATTAAAATAATGATGGTCGCTGGGGAACACTCTGGTGATATCTTGGCTGCAGGTTTAATTAAGCAATTAAAAAAACGTTACCCACAGGCATCCTTTACAGGGATTGGTGGTCCACGGATGATGGAAGAAGGGTTTGAGTCTTTATACCCGATGTCAAAATTATCAGTATTCGGTTTGTTTGAAGTCATTAAGCATTTACCCGAGCTACTCATGATCAGATGGCAGTTAAAAAAACACCTTATTCAGCAACGGCCGGATGTTTTTATTGGTATTGATGCCCCTGATTTTAATTTAAAACTAGAACGAGACCTGCATCAAAAAGGCATCAAAACAGTACATTATGTCAGCCCAACCGTATGGGCCTGGCGACCTAAACGAATTAAGAAATTGATTGGTTCGCTTAATGCGCTACTGTGTATTTTTCCGTTTGAAGAACGCTACTTCGCCAATACACAAGTGCCTGCTTATTTTGTTGGCCACCCATTAGCCGACCAATTTAAAGTCATGCTGAGCACTGAGTCAGCTAGAAATAAATTAGATATGGCGCCTGATGAATGCGTATTAACACTGATGCCAGGTAGCCGCTTAGGTGAAATTAACCGCCATAGTTTATTGTTTATTAAAGCGGCTCAACGCTGTGCAAATAAAATTCCAGGTCTAAAGATATTGGTACCCATGGCCGACCAAGCTTGCAAAAACGTGTTTGAAAAAATTTACATTGAGTCAGGTATTAAATTGGACTTAACGGTAAAAATACTGGATTCTAAAATAATGATATCGGCGTCAAATTATGTACTAACTGCGTCAGGTACAGCGACTTTGGAAGTGTTACTGGCTAAAAAACCGATGGTAGTTGCGTACAAACTATCACCTTTAACGGCATGGGTAATAACGACTTTCCAGTTATTAAAAACGCCCTTTGTATCAATGCCCAATTTAATCGCCAATAAAGCGGTGGTTAAAGAGTTTTTGCTTGATAAAGCGACGGATACAGCATTGGCTGATGAGTTAATACAATTACACCAGCAGCCAGCAAGGGTGAACGCGATGGTCAGCGAATTTATGGTAATGAAAGATGACTTAACACGCGATGCTGACACACAGGCAGCAAAAATCGTCTCAACCCTGATTGAGGGGACGGTTTGAAATTGACTTCCGTCATCGTAGGGATTGATGAAGTAGGACGTGGCTGTATTGCTGGTCCAGTGGTAGCGGCTGCCGTTATTTTAAATCCTAATGTGCCGATTCCAGGCTTAATGGATTCAAAAAAACTGAGCGAAAACAAACGAAATGTATTATCAGCACTAATAATTGAACACGCTTTAGATTGGTCAATTGGTCGTGCTGAGGTGTTGGAGATCGATCAAATTAATATTTTACAGGCCAGCTTATTGGCTATGCAGCGTGCTTTTAACGGGCTAACGACCAAGGCTAATTTGGCAAAAGTCGATGGTACGTTTTACCCTAAAATAAACATACCAGGTGAGTGTATAAAAGGGGGTGACGCCCTTATTGAGCAAATCTCTGCTGCTTCTATTATTGCTAAGGTCTACCGGGATCAACATATGTTGCTTCTGGATAAGTTGTACACGGGCTATGGTTTGGCCAAACATAAAGGCTACCCAACAGTGGAACATAAAAAGAATTTGCACGCGAAAGGTATCTGCTCAATATATCGACGCTCATTTGCGCCTGTTAAAGGGTTATTAGCATGAGTGAGGCGGTTAAGTTCATTCATTTGCGTAACCACACCGAGTATTCCTTGGTGGATGGTATTATTCGCGTTAAGCCCTTGGTTAAACGGGCGGTTGAATTATCGATGCCCGCAATTGCGGTGACCGATCAATCAAATTTGTTTGCCGCCGTTAAGTTTTATCGCGCCGCATTAGCTGCTGGCGTAAAACCTATTTTGGGTGCGGATGTGCTCATTAAAGACACTGTTGATCAAAAAACACCCTATATCATTACCTTATTGGTTGCTAATAAAGCGGGCTATTTAGGCTTATCAGAACTGATCTCAGAGGCCTATTTAAATGGCCAAGATAAGGGCGTTCCCTACCTTACATCAGCAAAAATACTCGCTAAAAATACCGGTCTTATTGCTTTATCCGGCTGCTGTGATGGCTTGTTGTCACAGAGTTTAAAAGCTAAGGACAGTGAGTCCGCTCTACAAACCATTAAGCAGTGGCAACAACATTTTGGCGATCGCTTTTATCTTGAAGTTCAGCGATTGGGTCGGGCAGGTGAAGAAAGTTTAATTCATCAAATGGTCAGTTTGGCGGCAGAATGCCAGTTACCTATAGTGGCTACTAATGGCTCATGTTTTTTAACCCCCGATGAATATGATGCGCATGAAGCCCGGGTGTGTATTAATCAGGGGCGAGTGCTATCCGACAGTCGTCGTGCGAAAACTCACACCGAGCAACAGTATTTAAAAAGCCAGCAAGACATGCTCGAATTGTTTTCTGATTTACCCGAAGCGATTGAGAATTCAGTAGAAATCGCGAAACGTTGCAATGCGGAATTGAGTCTTGGTGAAAACTTTTTACCTAATTTTCCAATTCCTGAAGGCTTGACGACAGACGAATACTTTTCAAATTTAGCCCGTGAGGGTTTAGAAAAAAGAATTCAGGAAACGTCGGCTCGTATTGATTTTAATGCCGAGAGACTTGCCGAATACCAAGCGCGATTGCAGCGAGAATTGGATGTGATCTGCCAGATGGGTTTCCCAGGTTATTTTTTGATCGTTGCCGACTTTATTCAGTGGGCCAAAGATAATGGCGTCCCTGTTGGGCCTGGGCGTGGATCCGGTGCAGGCTCCATCGTGGCCTATGCATTAAGGATTACAGATTTAGACCCAATTGAATTTGACTTACTTTTTGAACGTTTTCTAAACCCTGAACGGGTCTCTATGCCGGATTTCGATGTCGATTTCTGTATGGAGGGTAGAGACCGAGTGATCGACTACGTTGGTGAACGCTATGGTCGTGACAAAGTATCGCAGATTATTACTTACGGCAGCATGGCGGCAAAGGCGGTTATTAGGGACGTAGGACGTGTATTAGGGCACCCCTATGGCTTCGTCGATCGTTTGGCAAAGGCCATACCCTTTGAAATAGGTATGACCTTGACCAAGGCACTCGAAGAGAGTCCAGACCTACTCAGCGCCTATAAGGAAGAGGATGAGGTCAGGGAATTGATTGATCTGGCGATGAAATTGGAAGGGATTGCCAGAAATGCGGGTAAACACGCCGGTGGTGTGGTTATATCACCCAGTAAGTTAACCGACTTTTCGCCGTTATATTGTGAACAAGGCGGTAGTAATCTAGTTACTCAATTTGATAAAGATGATATCGAAGCGGTGGGTTTAGTTAAGTTCGACTTTTTGGGCTTGCGCACACTGACCATTATTGACTGGGCATTACAAAATATTAATCGGCGGCGGGCGTCAAAAGGTGAAGAAGCGGTTAATATTGATCTGTTGCCGAGGGATGATGAAAAGACCTATACCTTATTAAAAAATTACGCCACAACTGCCGTTTTTCAGCTTGAATCACGGGGTATGAAGGACTTGATTCGACGTTTGCGACCGGACTCGTTTGAAGATGTGATTGCGCTAGTGGCGCTATTTAGACCCGGACCACTGCAATCGGGCATGGTTGATGATTACATCAACGTTAAACACGGTCGAATTAAGGCGGAATATGCACACCCTACCTTAATCCCGATTCTTCAGCCGACCAATGGGGTTATTTTATACCAAGAGCAGGTGATGCAAATTGCGCAGGATTTGGCGGGATATAGTTTAGGTTCAGCGGATTTATTACGTCGTGCTATGGGGAAGAAAAAACCCGAAGAAATGGCAAAGCAACGCGAAATGTTCACCAAAGGTGCAGTTGCCAACAAAGTGGACGTTAATACCGCGACCTATATATTCGATTTAATGGAAAAATTTGCGGGTTACGGGTTTAATAAGTCGCATTCAGCCGCGTACGCATTGATCGCCTATCAAACGGCATGGTTAAAGGCGCATTATCCTTCAGAATTTATGGCTGCGGTGCTGTCATCGGACATGGACAATACCGATAAAGTGGTGATGTTCATTGATGAATGCCGTGAGATGGGTCTTGATATATTACCGCCCGATGTGAACAGTTCAGAGTATCGCTTTACAACGAACGATGAAGGCCAAATTATTTATGGTTTGGGCGCAATTAAAGGGGTTGGTGAGGCGGCCATCGAATCCATTATTGAACAGCGGCAAGTGAAAGGGGTGTACAGCAGTCATGAAGATTTAGCGCACCGTATTGACTTAAGAAAAGCCAACCGTCGCGTGCAAGAAGCATTGATTAGGTCAGGGGCTTTAGATTGTTTTGGCGTGGATCGGGCAAACTTAATGCAGCAACTCAATGGGGTGCTGCAAATGGCTGAGCAACACAATAAAAGCGATGTGGTCGGGCAAAATGATTTGTTTGGTTTAGCGATCGTTGAGCCTGAACGCGATAATAGCGAATCGATAGTTGAGCCTTGGTCTGAACATGAGCGTCTAAAAGCTGAGAAGGTAACGCTTGGTTTGTATTTAACAGGGCACCCATTCGACTCGGTGAAGGAGGAACTCGTACCAGTGGTGTCAGGAAAATTGGCTACGCTGTTAGAGATGGAACTAGGTGGGCAAAGAAATACGGGCCAGTATCGTCGTGCTAAAGGTAAACCGGTGACGATTGCTGGGTTGGTGCTTGAAGTACGAACGAGACCGACCAAAAGCGGTTCAAAAATAGCTACGGTCATATTAGATGATGGTAGTGCTCGGTTAGAAGCTGTCGCCTATAGCGAAACCTATGATAAATACGCTGACTGTTTGCTTACAGACCGCATTGTGGTGATTGAAGGGGGTTTGTCTTTTGATGATTTCGCCGGTCAAAACCGTGTTAGTATCGAGTCGGTAATGACGGTAGAACAAGCGCGTGAACGGTTTGCCAAAGATATAGTGATTGAACTGACTCCCGATATTGAGGGTCAACAACAAAAGCTACAACAATTGCACACGTTGTTTAGCAAGCACCTAGGTGGCACCTGTGCAATTAAGATTAAAGTCCAGTTGCCGGGTGCATCTTCGGTGTTACGTTTATCTGAGGACTGGCGTGTTTCTCCCGCGGATGAGTTGCTTGATGGCCTGAAAAAAACGCTGCCCGAACAAGAAAATTTTATACGATATTGAATACTGCTAGCTGATTGAACTAAGTCACGATAAAATAACCCTATGAACTTAAATTATTTAGATTTTGAACAGCCCATTGTCGAACTTGAGGAAAAGCTCGAGGAACTAAGACGCGTGGGAACTGATAATGAGATTGATATTCAAAAAGAGATCGATCGGCTACAGGAAAAAAGCTTGACCCTAACCGAGTCAATTTTCTCTAAACTCAGCGATTGGCAAATTTCAAAATTATCCCGTCACCCTAAACGGCCCTATTCGCTAGACTATATTGACGGCGTAGTAGAGGGTTTTATCGAGTTCCATGGTGATAGGCATTACGCTGATGATGCGGCGATCGTCGGCGGCTTAGCGCGACTTGATGGTGTGCCAGTTATGGTTATTGGTCATCAGAAGGGACGTGATACCAAAGAAAAATTAAAACGTAATTTTGGTATGCCCAGACCCGAAGGCTACCGCAAAGCCTTGCGGTTGATGCAGATGGCAGAACGGTTTGAGTTGCCGATCATTACCTTTATTGATACCCCAGGGGCTTACCCCGGGATCGGTGCTGAAGAGCGTGGGCAAAGTGAAGCAATCGCTAGAAATTTATTTGAGATGTCTAAACTAAAGACACCGATTATCAGTATCGTTATTGGTGAAGGTGGTTCTGGTGGGGCCTTAGCACTGGGCGTTTGTGACCGCCTATTTTTACTGAAATACAGTACGTATTCGGTTATTTCACCTGAAGGATGCGCATCCATTTTATGGAAAAGCGCAGATAAAGCGGCACAGGCTGCCGAAGCTATGGCCATCACCTCGAGCAAATTATTGGCTCATGGTCTGATTGACGGCATTATCGACGAACCACTAGGTGGCGCGCATAGAAATTTGGCCTTTATGAAAAAACAAATCAAGCAAACACTAATAAAAGAAGTTGAGATGTTGCGTACGATGTCAACGGATGATTTATTAACCGAGCGTTATGCCCGCTTGATGAGTTACGGTCAATTCACCGAGGCCTAATTTTCATCTACACATGATGAATTTAAGGGCTAATGCACTTAGGTTCATCAGACGTTTATTGTGACGAATCTTGTTAAAAGTGTCGAACAACTGATTGCACCCCTTGATGGTCTAAGGACAGTTGTTATTGCTTATAGCGGCGGTGTTGATTCACATGTGCTCTTACATGCCTGCGCCAATTTAAGCGACAGGTTTAAGGCGATTCAATTTAAAGCAATTTATATCAATCACGGTTTGCATAAAGACGCTGCTAACTGGTGCGATCACTGTCGTCTAGTGAGTATTGGTGTGGGTATTGAATTTACCTCAATTCGAGTAGATGCCTCAAATATTGTAGGTGAAGGACCCGAGCAAGCGGCAAGGCATGCGCGATATCAGGCCTTGCAAACTGTTATCGATGACGCAAGCTTGCTAATGACAGCACAGCACCAAGATGATCAAGCTGAAACCTTAATGCTCCAGTTGCTTAGAGGATCAGGTATAAAAGGCTTAGCAGCGATGCCGTCATTAGCGCGTTTTGGCGCTGGACAGATAGCACGCCCATTCTTAAACCACTCAAAACAATCGTTGTTAGATTACGCTAAGAAAAATCATTTGGATTGGATTGAAGACCCCAGTAATTCAGATACTGCCCTAAATAGAAATTACCTAAGGCAGCGGGTCATTCCCTTAATTAAACAGCGCTGGCCTGCGTTTGCTAAAACCACTTCAAGAACGGCACTACACTGTGCCGAGGCCGACTCAGTACTAAGCGATTGTTTAAGCGCTTATGGCACTGAGGCAAATGCTGAGACGTTTGATTGCCGAGCAATTAAGGCCTTAACTAAACCTGCGCAACGTCTGGTGTTACGGGAGTGGCTTGCTCAAAATGAGTTGACACTCCCTTCACAGAAGGTGCTAGAGCAAATTCAAAGGGTGCTGTCTTCGCATTCGACAAAGTCTGCTTGCGTGGGGTGGGGTGAGCATCAAATAAGGTACTTTGCTGACACACTGTATCTATGTGAATATTCGCAAAACCCAACACGCTTTTCGCCCATTAACTGGCAGGGCAGCCGTGTTGCTTTAGTGGGTAACTTAGGTTCGTTACAAATAACTAAAACCCAATCTGTCGGCATAAGCCAAAGTAAGTGGGATGCCGCCGCTCACATCAGTGTGCGTTCAAGATTGGGTGGGGAACGAATCAAACTGGCTAATAGAAAGGGTAGCAAAAAACTGAAACACCTGTATCAAGAGGCGAAAGTTCTACCTTGGTTGCGAGATAATGTGCCGCTGATCTATATCGACGACAAGCTTGCGGCTGTGGCGGACCTCTGGCTTGCAGAAGAATTTTGTGCCGAAGCGGGTGAAGCGACCTACCAAATTGAATGGCTGCACCCAAACTTTCGAATACAATAATCGACGAAACAACAGTTGTTTGCTTTTTTCTCGTCAGCGGCTAATGCCTTTGGTCGCTATTCACGTATAATGCTTATCATTCATCTTTATAACGGCATAGGTTTGTATGGCTAAGTTTATTTTTATTACCGGTGGAGTGGTTTCTTCACTTGGGAAAGGTATTTGTGCATCTTCATTAGCCACTATTCTTGAAGCCAGAGGCCTTAAGATTACGATGACCAAATTGGATCCTTATATTAATGTTGATCCAGGCACAATGAGCCCTTTTCAACACGGTGAAGTATACGTCACCGATGATGGTGCTGAGACCGATCTGGATTTGGGGCACTATGAACGTTTTAGTAATTGTACTGTTTCAAAAGCCAATAATTTCACCACCGGTCAAATTTACGAATCTGTCATTAAAAAAGAAAGGCGCGGAGATTACTTAGGCGGTACCGTGCAGGTGATTCCGCACATTACGGATGAAATTAAAAGCAAAATCATTGAAAGCGCTAAAGGCGTAGATGTAGCCCTAATTGAAATAGGCGGTACGGTCGGCGATATCGAATCCTTACCCTTTCTTGAAGCGATTCGTCAGATGCGTGTTGAGTTGGGCGATGAGCAGTGCTTGTTTATCCATTTAACCTTGGTCCCGTATATTACTTCGGCAAAAGAGATTAAAACTAAGCCGACCCAGCACTCGGTTAAAGAGCTTAGAACGATTGGTATTCAGCCAGATATTCTAATCTGTCGTTCCGAACGTCCAATCCCCTTATCAGACCGTAAAAAAATCGCTTTATTTACCAATGTTGAGGAAAAAGCGGTGATCACGGCCCTAGACGCCGACAGTATTTACCGTATCCCGATGATGCTACACGAACAAGGCCTTGATCAAATCGTGGTGAAAAAACTGCACTTGGATGCGAGCCCGGCCGATTTATCAGATTGGGATAAGGTGGTTGCCAATCTATTTTCGCCAACGGGTGTTGTAAAAGTTGCCCTTGTGGGTAAATACGTCGATCACGCAGATGCCTATAAATCGTTAACTGAAGCGTTGATACACGCGGGTATTCATACCCACACCAAAGTGGATGTACTTAAAGTTGATTCAGAAGACATTGAAAAGAAAGGTGCTTCAATTTTAAAAGGTGCTGACGCTATTCTAGTACCCGGCGGTTTCGGTGAAAGGGGCGTGGATGGAAAGATTTCTGCGATTCGATTTGCGCGCGAGAATAATGTGCCTTACTTAGGCATTTGCCTGGGTATGCAATCAGCCGTTATTGAATACGCTAGAAATAAAATGGAGCTTGAAGGCGCGAATAGTACCGAGTTTATGCCCGATTCGCCCCACCCTGTGATCGGCTTGATTACCGAATGGTTAACTGAAGATGGTCGGATTGAAACGCGTGATGAAGAATCGGACATCGGCGGAACCATGCGTCTAGGTAGTCAGAAATGTCAATTGGTTCCGGGTTCGCTAGCGCACTCGGTGTATGGCACAGATGTGATTACCGAACGTCACCGTCATCGTTATGAGTTTAATAACACCTTTTTAGAGCAGTTTGAGTCGGCAGGATTAAAAATATCCGGAAAATCGATGGATGGGCGTTTGGTTGAGATTGTAGAAATCCCGAGTCACCGCTGGTTCCTCGCCTGCCAATTTCACCCCGAGTTCACCTCTAAACCACGGACTGGACACCCATTATTTAGTGGTTTTATTAACGCGGCAATCGAGTATGCATCGTCAAGCGACAAGGTGGCATTAGGATGAATTTATGTGGATTTGAAGTAGGGATAGATCAGCCGTTTTTTTTAATCGCAGGGACCTGTGTGGTTGAAAGCGAGCAGATGACAATTGACACCGCGGCTACCTTAAAAGAAATAACCGATGAACTAGGGATCCCTTTTATTTATAAGTCATCGTTTGATAAGGCCAACCGTTCATCCGTCGATAGTTTTCGGGGCCCCGGTATAGAAGAAGGGCTGCGGGTGCTACAAGCGGTTAAAGACCAACTGGGCATACCGGTTCTTACCGATGTGCATGAAGATACGCCGATGGATGAGGTGGCATCAGTGGTTGATGTGCTACAGACCCCCGCTTTTTTATGCAGACAGACCAATTATATTCAACGTGTTGCAGCCACCGGCTTACCTATAAATATTAAAAAAGGGCAGTTTCTGGCGCCATGGGATATGAAGCACGTGGTTGATAAGGCACGCTCTACAGGCAACCAACAGATTATGGTGTGCGAGCGGGGCGCGTCGTTTGGCTACAATAATTTAGTATCAGACATGCGGTCATTGGCGGTGATGCGTGAAACCAACGCCCCCGTCGTGTTTGATGCGACCCATTCAGTTCAACTGCCCGGTGGTCAAGGCAGCACATCTGGCGGTCAACGAGAGTTTGTTCCAACCCTTGCGCGTGCAGCTATTGCAGCAGGAGTCTCTGGGGTATTTATGGAAACTCACCCCAACCCAGATCAAGCGTTGAGTGATGGCCCTAATTCGGTGCCATTGGCAAAAATGAAAGCCTTACTCAGCATTCTGAAAACCATCGATTCAGCGGTGAAGCAAGCTGGATTTTTAGAAAACCAATTTTAAGCAAAGTAGTTATTTGAGGACGTTATGGCAGAAATAGTTGATATTAAGGCGCGCGAAATTTTAGATTCACGCGGAAACCCAACCCTTCAAGCAGATGTGACCTTGGCGTCTGGCGTTGTGGGTAGTGCGATGGTGCCTTCTGGCGCATCAACCGGTGAGCGTGAAGCAATAGAGCTACGCGATGGTGATAAAAGTCGTTATAACGGTAAAGGCGTGCTTAAGGCCGTCTCACACGTTAATGGTGAATTAAAGCAAGCCTTGTTAGGCATGGATGCAACTGATCAGCTGGCCATTGATACGAAAATGATTGAACTGGACGGTACCCATAATAAAGCGCGTTTAGGCGCGAATGCGACCTTAGGTATCTCGCTGGCTGCGGCGCACGCTGCGGCAAATGAAGGGGGCATTCCCTTATACCGTTACCTTGGCGGAGACGAATTTTTACTGCCCGTACCCATGATGAATATCATCAATGGTGGCTCGCACGCCGATAACAGTGTTGACCTACAAGAGTTTATGATTCTACCGGTTGGCGCGCCTAATTTTAGCGAAGCCTTACGTTACGGCGCGGAAGTTTTTCACGCCCTCAAATCCGTGCTTTTGGCGAAAGGCCTCAGCACGTCTGTTGGCGATGAAGGAGGCTTTGCCCCAGATTTATCATCAAACCAAGAAGCCATGGATGTTATTTTGCAGGCAATTGAAAAAGTCGGCCTCAAAGTAGGTGACGATATTGCCCTTGGCCTTGATGTCGCCAGTTCAGAGTTTTGTCAGCAAGGTGAGTATTTCTTAGCAGCTGAAAATAAACGCTTAAATTCACAGCAAATGGCTGACTTTTTAGCGTCATGGGTTGATCAGTACCCTATTATCAGTATCGAAGATGGGCTGGATGAAAATGACTGGGATGGGTGGAAGTACCTGACTGAAAAAGTAGGCCATAAAGTGCAGTTGGTCGGTGACGATCTTTTTGTGACCAACCCTGAGATTTTCAAAAAAGGAATCGATAGAAATATAGCCAATTCCATATTGATCAAAGTGAATCAAATTGGCACCTTATCAGAAACCCTTGCGGCGATTACTATGGCGCATAATTCAGGCTATACCTCAGTGGTTTCGCATCGCTCAGGTGAAACTGAAGACACCACCATTGCTGACCTCGCAGTAGCAACTTGCTCAGGACAGATTAAAACGGGCTCATTATGCCGTTCCGATCGGGTGGCTAAATACAATCGTCTTTTACGCATTGAAGAAGACCTGGGTGCGCAAGCAATTTATGCAGGTAAAAAGGCGTTTAAATACCTAAGCTAAATTGAGAGTCCTATTAATTATTTTGGTTTTTCTTTTTGCTTATCTGCAATATAAATTGTGGATTTCGGAAGGAAAAATCCAAGATTTATGGGCCCTAGAACAGCGAATAGAAACCTTACAAAAGGACAATAAAGCTCTACAGCAGCGCAATAAAGCCTTACAAGCTGAAGTAGAAAACCTTAAGACAGGCTTAGATGTTGTCGAAGAAAAAGCCCGTCAGGAGCTCGGCTTAGTCGGTAAAGAGGAAACTTTTTTTCAATTTATTGAACCAGCGGATGCACAATAAAAACACAACGGTTTATGGCATTGTTCCGGCGGCGGGTGTTGGTACTAGGATGCAATCATCCATCCCTAAACAATACCTTGGCTTTGGTGAATCTACCGTATTAGATGCCACCTTGGCTCGCCTGCTGGATACGGCGCTTATTGATAAAGTGGTCGTCGTTATCCAGGCCAATGATGATTATTGGCCCAGCAGTCGTTATTTTTCCCATGACAATATTATTGTTGCTGAGGGTGGCGCGCAGCGTGCAGATTCAGTTTTAAATGGCATCCGTGCAATAAAGCCCTTATTAACAACAGGTGACTGGTTATTGGTCCATGACGCCGCAAGGCCTTGTGTTAGGGTGAGCGATATTGAGCGCCTGATCGAAGCCTGTGTCGGGCGAGACACTGGGGCTATTTTAGCGACTAGAATAAATGATACAGTTAAACAAGAGTCGGATGACGGTTCAATCGGCACCATAGACCGGACTCGTCTATGGCGTGCTTTAACACCGCAAATGTTTAAAGCAGATGAGTTGGAAAATGCGCTGGTCAATGCTAAAAAAGCCGGTTTATTAATAACCGATGAGGCAAGCGCGATTGAGCAAGCAGGGCAAGCGCTACAAATTGTTGAAGCGAGTTCGGATAACATTAAAATTACCGAGCCGGCGGACCTCGATTTGGCTAACTTTTATATCAATCAACAGGAAAAAACAGCATGCGAATAGGCCATGGTTATGATGCGCATCGGTTTGAGGCGGGTAAGCCGCTGGTACTGGCTGGTGTGCAGGTGCCGTATGAGTTTGGTTTGCTGGCACATTCCGATGGTGATGTTGTTATCCACGCCTTATGTGATGCCTTGTTAGGCGCCCTTGCTAAAGGCGATATCGGTCAGCACTTTCCTGATACGAGTGCCGATTACGCTAATATTGATAGCCGTATATTGCTACGTCGTGTGCAAGAGATGGTCACTCAACAAGGTTATGTGTTGGCTAATGCAGATATGACGATTGTCGCGCAAAGCCCGAAACTCGCCCCTTATATAAGCCAAATGTGTATCAATATATCCGCTGATTTATGCGTTCAGCCATCACAAGTTAATATCAAAGCAACCACAACAGAAGGCATGGGGTTTACCGGTCGCAAAGAAGGGATCGCAGCTCAGGCGGTTGTACTTTTAATCAATAACAGTTAATTGGCGATGGACTATGCAGAGCACGTAGAAAAGCTACCGTATGTACTGGGTAAGCCGGAAGGTGTTGGCATCTTAAAACAACAATCAGAGTTTTTTAAGGTTAATGAACAGCTGTCTTTTGAGCCGTCTAATGAGGGTGAGCACGAGTTTTTACTGATCGAAAAAACGCAATTAAACTCTGAAGACGTGGTTAAGTTATTATCACAATACGCCGGTCTACCAAGACGCGCCATTTCTTTTGCGGGCATGAAAGACAAACAGGCGGTTACCACGCAATGGTTTAGTTTGCATTTACCCGGCAAAGCAGGGCCTGACTGGACACAACTAGAACACCCGGGTATTCAAGTTAAAAAGGCAACGCGACATAATAAAAAGCTAAAAAAAGGTGCTATAAAATGTAATCAGTTTGAGATTACCCTTTCTAAATTAGTGGTGGATCGTGCATCGATTGAACGACGCATTGAACTGATTAAACAAGCCGGTGTGCCCAATTACTTTATGACACAACGATTTGGTTATCAGGGGCAAAATTTAACCAGAGCCTACACATTTTTTTTAAATAAACAGACGATTAAAAATAGAAAAATGAAGGGCTTCTTGTTATCTTCTGCCCGGTCCTACCTATTTAATCTAGTATTAGCGCAGCGGGTAAAGCAGAAAAACTGGCATACCGGATTAGTTGGTGATGCCTTTATTTTAGATGGAACGCGTCAATTTTTTTATAATGAGGTGCTCTCGGAGGATATTGCTAATAGACTATTGACGCATGATATTCACCCCTCTGGGCCCTTGTATGGCATCGGTGAACACCCCGTTAGTGCGAGCGTTAAGCAACTAGAAGAACAGATTTTTAATGATAACGCGGTTTTATGTGACGGTCTTCGGGCCGCCAAAGTAGAATCGGCAAGGCGCGCCTTACGGGTGGTGCCAAGCAAACTTAAATTTAACTGGTTGGATGAGGGCACACTGTGCTTGTCGTTTGAATTAGCATCAGGTAGTTACGCAACTGCTGTTATACGTGAGTTAATTAACACCGCAGCGAGTCAACTGGCTTAGGGAGTTATTGAGATGGAGCTAGAACATATTTTAGGCTTAGGACTACTGCAAGGTATTACAGAGTTTTTGCCTATATCCAGTTCGGCCCATTTGATTTTATTGCCCTTATTGCTTGATTGGACTGACCAAGGGCTGGCTTTTGATGTGGCAGTTCATGTTGGTACGTTACTCGCTATTATTAGCTATTTAAGAAAAGACTTGTCGTTACTCATCATGGCTTGGTTTTGCTCGGTGTTTAAACAACAGCAATCTGCACAAAGTCGCCTTGCTTGGTTGATCATCATCGCGACCGTGCCAGTGGGTTTGGCTGGTTTGTTTTTAGCGGATCTCATTGAGCTGTATTTGCGCTCTCCATTGGTGATTGCAGCAACGACGATTGGTTTCGGTTTATTGCTTTGGCGTTCGGATTCAACCGGCACACGGCTGAGACAGCAGCACCAGTTGACACTTAAAGATGCCGTAGTCGTTGGTTTGTATCAGGTGTTGGCGCTTATTCCGGGGACTTCGCGCTCAGGTATAACAATGACGGCGGGGCTCTTTCTGGGGTTGACGCGTGAAGCCTCAGCACGCTTTTCTTTTTTATTATCAGTACCGTTGATTTTTCTTGCAGGCGGGTTTAAAAGCTTAGAGTTAGTCGCTAGTGGAACGAGTGTCGATTGGTTTTCAATGTTAATGGGCGTAGTGGTGTCAGCCATCAGCGCGTTTGCTTGCATCAGTGTGTTTATTAAATTTGTTGAGAAAGTAGGGATGTTACCCTTTGTCATCTATCGGCTGCTGTTGGGCGTGTTTTTATTGATCATCTATGCCATGTAAGGTGGCTTTCTTTAATAGCACGTAGACAGCACCGGTACCGCCATCACGTTGTTGTGCCGAACAGAAGGCGAGTACTCTGGTGTCATTTTTTAGCTGACTAAATACCAAGTTTTTTAATACGGGCTGCTTACTGGATGAACCAATGCCTTTGCCATGAATAACAATAAAGCATCGGTGCTGACGTTCGCATTGTTGGATTAAAAATACCTCAAGCAGTTGCTGCGCTTGGACTTTATTGAGGCCGTGTAAGTCTAAGCTGTCTTCGATTGTCAGTGCGCCGCGTTTAAACTGACGTAACAGTTTGTGTTGCAAACCGGGTCGTGCAAAAAATAAAGCCTCATCGCTGTCTATTTGATCGCTAAAAAAATCTAGCGTATGCACGCTTTTTGCGACAGCTGGAAATCGTTGTCTAATAGGTTTGGGTTTAGCTTTTTGGTTTTCTAGGTTGATTTTATTCGTTTTTAATGGCGTTACATCGCCCATCAATTGACTAAATAAATTAGAATCATCAGCTGAACTTGGGTGTTTGATTTTATCTTCAGGCATAATGGCAGTGTATCAAATAATGGGTATAAGTGATTTTTCAAGCTTAAAAAACAATTCGCATGCATATTTTAATCAGTAATGACGACGGCTATTTAGCACCGGGCTTGCAGGTATTAGCCAAACATTTATCAGAGTTAGCTGACGTTACGGTGGTGGCGCCAGATAGAAATAGAAGTGCAGCGAGTAATTCGTTGACCTTAGAAATGCCCCTGCGTGTGACGCAAATGGATAACGGTTTTTATAGTGTAGACGGTACGCCAACAGATTGTGTCCACTTGGCGATAACCGGTTTATTAGACAACGAGCCAGATATCGTTTTTTCCGGTATCAATAATGGCGAAAACATGGGGGATGATGTGTTGTACTCAGGTACAGTAGCCGCTGCCACCGAAGGGCGTTTTATGGGCCTACCTTCTATAGCGTTATCGATCAACTCAAGTCAGCCAGCGCATTACGAGACGGCAGCCTTTGTGGCAACTCAATTATTTAAAGGATTATTAAAACGGCCATTACCCTTCGATACAATTTTGAATGTTAATGTGCCGGACATAGCAATAGACGATCTGCGCGGCTTTAAAGCAACCCGATTGGGGCAACGCCATCGCTCCGAGTCGGTTATCGAAGCACGAGACCCGAGGAATAAAAAGATTTATTGGGTTGGACCGCCGGGTGCGAAGCAAGACGCTGGCGAAGGTACCGACTTTTATGCGGTAGAACATAAATATGTTTCCATCACGCCTTTGCAAATCGATTTAACAAACCATCAACGTGTGGCCGACGTTAAAAATTGGTTAGACGAGACGATGCTATGAATCTCCATCGGGGTATCGGGATGACGTCGCAACGTACACGAGACCGCATGGTTCAGCAGTTGCAGCAGTTGGGTATTAAGGATCAACGGGTTCTTGAGGTAATGAGTAAAATACCACGGCATTTATTCGTCGCTGAAGCGTTGGCGAGTCGTGCTTATGAAAATACAGCGTTACCTATTGGCCAGGGGCAAACGATTTCACAACCGTATATGGTCGCACGCATGACCGAGTTATTGATCGAAGATGACTTGCCGGAAAATGTTTTAGAAGTTGGTACTGGCTCGGGCTATCAATCGGCGGTGTTAGCGAGCTTAATACCACGGGTATTTTCGGTTGAACGGATACGGCCGTTGCAAGACAAAGCAAAAACAGTCTTGGATGAGATTGGGTTCAGAAATATCAGCTTTAAGCATTCTGATGGTGGTTGGGGCTGGAAAGCTTGTGGACCATATCAAGGTATTTTGGCCGCCGCTGCCCCCGCTGAAATACCGGCTAAATTATTACAACAATTATTACCGATGGCAAAACTTGTGATCCCAATAGGTGAGGAGGGGCAGCAAGTACTACAAAGGATAACGCGTACTGACAGCGCGTATGAAGTTGAAACCATAGAAGCGGTGAGTTTCGTACCCTTTTTAAAAGGCCGTGCCTAGGAGCGTGTGGGTTGTTTAAGCGTTTGTATCAGCGAGTTTTGACAGCAGCAGAGCACCCTAAGGCAAATCGTTTGCTAGTGTTGTTAAGTTTTGCAGAATCTTCATTTTTCCCTATTCCCCCCGATGTTCTATTAGCCCCCATGTGTTTGGCTAAGCCCGCCAAAGTTTGGTATTTAGCTATGTTGACCACAATAGGCTCAGTGGCAGGCGGTGTTTTTGGTTATTTTATTGGGTTGTTTGCATTTGAATTGGTGCAGCCGTTAATCGAGCTGATGCACTATGAGGCTAAATTTGATTTAGTCAAAGTGTGGTTTGCTGATTGGGGTTTTTGGGCGATCTTAATTGCGGGTTTTTCACCTATCCCGTATAAGCTATTTACGATAGCGGCTGGTTTGCTTGCAATGGCTTTTTTACCTTTTGTGCTGGCATCACTGATCGGTCGTGGTGCACGGTTTTACCTACTCGCCTTTTTAGTGTCACTCGGCGGGGAAGGCTTGCGCCATAAAATAAATGACTATATAGAAACCATTGGCTGGACAGTAACCGGTTTGCTGGTAATAGGCTTAATAAGCTATAAATTACTATAATTACAACGATTCGAACAGTGATGCGAAGAAAACACCTTTATTTAATAGTGATGGTTTTTTCGACAGTTTTATTTTTAGTATCGTGTGGCAGTGCGAAAGTTTACGCGCCTGTTTCTCATCAATATGCATCGATCAAGCCTAATTCAACAGCGCATATTGTTCGTCGCGGCGATACGCTGTATTCAATCGCTTGGCAACTAAGACGAGACTACCGTGAGATCGCTCGATGGAATAACATAAGGCCACCTTATACGATTTATACGGGCCAAGAATTAACCTTAATAGCGCCATATCACGCCGCTAAAAAACGTAATCGCACGGTAATAAAATCTACTAAAACTGTTAAAAAACAACAGCTAACTAAGAAAAGTTCAAGTAATAACAAAAAAACATTAAAGTTATCTTGGGCATGGCCGATAAACGTTAGGCAAGTTGAAAAAGACCGCGCTAATTCCGGTGTGATACTTATCGGTAGCCCAGGTGAGCTGGTTCGTAGTAGTGAAAGTGGCAAAGTTGTTTATGCCGGTAATGGGTTAAAAGGTTATGGCAACCTACTGATCATTATGCACAACGAAGAGTTTTTAACGGCGTATGGCTATAACAAACGATTATTGGTAGACGAAGGAAGTGTTGTAAAAAAAGGGCAGGCTATTGCCGAAATTGGCAAAGACAGTAAGCAACGTCAAATCCTTTTTTTTGAATTACGACGGCATGGGAAGGCTGTCACCATAAGTCAATATTTACCAAAATATGGGAGATAACAATGCAGGTTAATACTAAAATAAAATATGCTGATGGTGACATGCCCTTAGATACTCCTCAACAACAAAAAATAACGGTAGCGGCTAATTCTGCGAGTGATCCTACGCAACTCTATTTAAATGAATTAAGTAAGTCGGTTTTATTAACAGCTGATGAAGAAATACATTATGGTCGACTTGTTCAACAAGGCGACACAACTGCTAGACAGCATATGATTGAAAGCAACCTACGTTTAGTTGTCAAAATATCTAGACGTTACATGAACCGTGGCTTGCCTATGTTGGATTTAATTGAAGAAGGGAATTTAGGTTTGATTCGTGCGGTTGAAAAGTTCGACCCTGAAAAAGGCTTTAGGTTTTCGACGTATGCGACGTGGTGGATTCGGCAAACGATTGAGCGAGCTATTATGAATCAAACCCGCACCATTCGTCTGCCGATTCATATCATTAAAGAAATGAATATTTACCTTAAAAAAGCCCGCAAACTAAGTCAAGAATTAGATCGGGAAGCCAGCGCCGAAGAAGTGGCCGCTGCGACAGGTAAACCGGTTGAAGAAATTGAAAAAATGTTTCGTATGCATGCCGAAAATGTTACATCATTAGACGTCTCAGCTTCTAAAGATAGCGAGCAACAGCTCCTTGATACGGTTGCAGATGATGATGCTAAAGAACCGACTGATATTCTTCAGTCCGAAGAAATTAAAGTTAGTTTAGATCAATGGGTTGAACTGCTCAGTGACAAACAAAAAGAAGTGATTTCTAGGCGTTTTGGTATCCGTGGTCATCATGCTTCTACATTAGAGCAAGTAGCTAATGAGATGGGGGTAACACGAGAACGGGTCAGACAAGTGCAAATGAGCGCATTAAAATCGCTTAGAGTTATTTTAGAAAATGAGGGTTTGTCACCGTCGTTGTTGTTACATTAAGGAACGGCAAGGTCGTTTTTTTAAATATTTACGTTGACAGTTAAAAGTCAGATGAGTAATGTAGCGCGCTCTTATCTGTGTTCGTTGAATCGTAATTACCATGCATGATTTTGCAAGAATTAAACGCCTTCCACCCTATGTTTTTAATATCGTTAATGACCTAAAAGCACAAGCGCGCGCTGCAGGTGAAGATATTATTGATTTTGGCATGGGTAATCCGGACCAGCCAACACCCCAGCACATTGTCGATAAATTAACTGAAGCAGCTCAGCGTGGTGATACCCATCGCTATTCGGTCTCACGCGGTATTCCACGCTTACGTAAAGCCATTTGTGGTTGGTATAAGTCAAATTATGATGTTGAGTTAGACTTTGATACTGAAGCGATTGTAACCATAGGCTCTAAAGAAGGCCTAGCGCATCTTGCGTTAGCAACCTTAGGCCCAGGCGATGCGGTGTTAGTACCCAACCCAGCCTATCCAATACACCCCTACGGTTTTGTTATTGCGGGTGCAGATATCCGCCACGTGCCGATTAGTCCAGACGTGGATTTTTTCTTTGAGTTAGAAAAAGCGATAAAGACATCGTACCCTAAACCGAAGATGCTAGTGCTTAATTTCCCGGGTAACCCAACGACGCAGTGCGTTGATTTAGAGTTCTTTGTAAAAGTCGTTGAAATGGCTAAGGAACACGATATCTGGGTGGTTCACGATAACGCTTATGCGGAAATTGTGTTTGACGGCTACAAGGCGCCCTCGATACTACAAGTGCCCGGTGCGAAAGACATTGCGGTTGAATTTTATTCATTATCTAAAACCTATAATATGCCCGGCTGGCGTGTTGGTTTTATGTGCGGTAATAAAGAACTTGTGGCTGCCTTGGCACGTATTAAATCGTATTTGGATTATGGTATGTTTACCCCTATTCAAGTCGCAGCTATCGCTGCTCTTGAAGGCCCACAAGACTGCGTAGATCAAATTAGGGCCTTATATAAAGAACGCAGAGACGTCCTTTGCGAAGGACTTAATAGTATTGGTTGGGCGGTTGAAAAACCCAAAGCCACAATGTTTGTTTGGGCCAAAATTCCTGAAAGGTACCGAAATATGGGGTCTCTCGAGTTTTCTAAAAAACTATTAAAAGAAGCAAAAGTGGCTGTTTCGCCTGGTATTGGTTTTGGTGAGTACGGAGATGACCATGTACGTTTTGGTTTAATAGAAAACACCCATAGAACCCGTCAAGCCGTGCGCGGTATCAAACAAATGTTTCGTAATGACGAATTAAAGTAACCGGCGTCAACTTGTCGTTAGCTTTAATGATGTAATCAACCCGCTTAAGCTATTGGATCACAGCTAAAACAGTGGTGTTACCCAAGATGATAAAGCTGTTGAACTCAACTTTATACTCACAGAGCATAAGTTTCGACTTCAACGATAAAGCTGTTGAACT
>DBBV01000019.1 GCA_002292375.1 Methylococcaceae bacterium UBA975
GCCTAAGTTAAATAGTCATGCGACGGTTGTCCCTGGTGGCATCATTCGTATTAAAGAATTAGCCGATCAAGGTTACTTACTCGTTAGACCTTAAATTTACCTATATTTTATAGTCAGCCTACATGCTGACTATTTTTTATAAAACCTATAACAATCTCAACTATTTTAAATGAGAGATGGAGAATAATAATGAAAACTTTTAAAACATCCCGACTAGTCGGGCTATCCCTAGCAACCGTTGCATTAACCCTTAGCAGCGCTGCTTTTTCTGCCAACTGGTTAATGCTACAAGGCACAGAAAAACCCGGTTCAACGAACCCCGCAAACCTTTGGGGCTTTATCCAAGCGCAGTACCAAGAAGACTTTAGCGACAAGAGCGCTAGTAACCAATACATACCACCCAAATTGATTGGCCCGATGCTGGACGACCAATCAGAATTTAATATCAACCGCGCTCGAATTGGCCTCCGTGGTGTGGCCACTGCGATTGACGATAAAATCAATTACTTTTTACTTGCTGAGTTTGGTAGAAACGGCATTACCTACCCTAACAAAAGTGATTTTGTAACCTTAACCGACGCCAGCGTAACTTTTAACCACATTAAAGGCGCACGCGTTAGGGCCGGTTTATTTAAAACCCCGGGCGCTGAAGAGGGCTTACAAGCCATTCACGTATTTGATTACGTCAACTTCACTAATGTGACTAATCAATTATTATTAGAACGCTTCCCCAATAAACGTTATACCGCCAATATCGGCGCACAGCCGCTATCGGGTAAAGAGTTTGGTGGCTTTGAAGAAAGCGTCGGCGCCTTCCGTGACGTAGGTATCCAAGTGTTTGATAATTTTAAAGTGAGCGATGGCTGGGAATTATCGTACGCGGCGATGTACGGCAACGGTAATGGCTTAAACTTTAACGATAACGACGATAATAAAGACCTGTATTTCTACTTATCGGCTGAAAAAGTATTTGGCGGCAAGGGCCCAAAACGCGACGGGCTAAAAATCTTTGCTTGGTCACAAGACGGCGAACGTACCGCGGACTTAACGAATGATGCCACTCATAATCCAGATGAGTACGATCGCGAACGACGTGGCCTGGGTATCAAATACCTGAACAAGCCTTGGCGCGTGACCGCCGAGTATATGGAAGGCGAAGGTATGATCTATCAAGGCGTTCATAACCCGAGCTTTGGTCTTGGCCTAGGTCAAGGAAACCCGAATAGCGCAGCTGGAAGTGGTGCCTATGCGGATGCCGAAGGCTATTATATTGAAACCGGCTACAGAATCCCCAAAACCAAACTTGAACTTGACCTACGCTACGATCATTACGTGCGTCTTGAGGGTGACGTTTTTGAAGCCGAATATAATAAAGTTACCGTCGGCGCGCAATACTTCTTTACAAAAACCATGCGTCTAGCGGTCAACTATGAAAAGTCTGACGCCGAAGCAACTCAGTTCGCTGGCGGTGCAGGTCCTAACGGGAACTTAGATGGCGTTGATGATCGTATCGCAATTCAATTTACCGCGATTTTCCCTTAATCGCAGTATCTAGCCTGTAAACCAAAAAAAACGAGGCCATATTGGCCTCGTTTTTTTATGTTTGAAAAAAATGCTTTTATTCTGCAGGGCCTAGCATTAATGTTTCAGTAAAGTCGATAACTATCAGGCCGTCTTGATTGGTCATAATATGTTGCAAATCAAGCATAATATTGCCTGTTTTAGTAATCTTGCTAATACGCGGAATTAACTCCACTTGCATGGTATCGCCGGCATAACCCGGCGATTTAATCGCTGCATTAACATTAACCATCCCCTTCATTAAACCAATCGGTTGAGTTTTAGCGATATCCTCTAACACGGTTATTAATAACGGCGCCACCAAGCCCATCCCCATGGTCATTAAAAAGGGACCCGGTGCAAAACGTTTATGGTGCGAAGGCGGCATATCGGTTTTTACATATTCCATATCAATAAACAACGGCTCGTGTAAGCCACCCACATTTACAAATGTACAAATATCCGCATCAAATATCGTTCGTCTTGCGGTTGTATAACTGCCGAATGGTCGATCTGAATTATTGTCTTTTAACACTGTTTATTTCCTTTTATCTAGTTAATCGTACATGTACTCGATACTACCCATACGTATAGGCGCCGCTTTAGGTTTTTAGTTTTCTACACCCTAATGGAAAACGACTAGCATACACCGTAAGCTAAGATGCGTTCGTCGCTTGCACCCTGGTTTATGGGGAGCGTTTGTTTGGCTCGGCAGCTGTTTTGCCGCCTAATTAAATCATTTTATTATAGTTGGGTTTAACTCAGGCGAAAGCCGGAGTAATCATCAGCCGCTACCTTTTCGATAATCTCTTTATATTGTTGGCCCCCACCTAAATACACCAAAAAGACCCGTGGCTTACCGGGAATATTAGCCCCCATATACCATGAGCTCGCCTCGGGTAATAAGGTCGCATCGGCGATTTGTTTGGTCTCAGCCAGCCAATCATCTTCACTAGTAGCTTGTGCTTCTATCGTTGCTAGGCCACGCCCATTGATATAGGCAATACAATCAGCAATCCATTCACAATGCATTTCAATCGCTAAGGGCATATTAAATAACACCGATGGGCTTTGCGGGCCGGTAATGGTAAACATATTTGGAAAACCCGCGGCCGACAGTCCCAGATAGGTTCTGGCGCCCTTAGCCCAATGTGATTGCAAGGGCAAGCCACCACGCCCTGTAATGTCCATCTTGAACAAAGAACCGGTAAAGGCATCGTAACCCGTGGCGTATATCAGGCTATCGAATTCGTAATGCTGATCAGACGTTCTTAAGCCGGTGGAGGTAAATTCTTTAATCGCTGATCGCTTAATATCCACTAACGTCACATTGTCTCTATTGTAGGTTTCAAAGTAACCGGTTTCGCAGGGTTGCCGTTTGGTACCATAGGTTTGGCCTTTCGGCGGGCAAAGCATCTCGGCTATTTTTGGGTCGTGAACCCGCTGACGAATTTTAGTGCGAATAAAATCTGCGAGTGTTTCGTTAGCCGCCTTATCGTACAAAATATCCTGATAACTACCAATCCACAGGCTAAAACCACCGTCTTGCCAAAGTTCTTCATAATGCGCCAGCCGTTGCTCTTGCGTGTCGTCTAATGCAGACCCCTTTAATTTAGGAAAGGGAACGCCAGCGAATGAGTTCCATGACGCCTCACGCAACTGATCGTAGTTGGCTTTTAATTGTTGGTCTTCTGCTTCAGTCAGGACTTCGTTTTGCAAGGGTGCGGCATAATTAGGCGTGCGTTGAAAAACCGTTAAATGGGCCGCTTGTTTTGCCACCTCTGGAATCACTTGGATCGCGGTCGCACCAGTGCCGATGATCGCCACCCGTTTTCCCTTAAAATCCACTCCTTCGTTAGGCCAGTTGCCGGTAAAGTAAGTATCGCCTTGAAAACTTTCTTGATCTTTAAACACAGGAATATTGGCCGACGACAGGGTGCCAACCGCCGGAATAAAGTATTTGGCGCTATAGCGCTCTCCCCTGTCAGTGGTGACCAGCCAACGATCACTGCTTTCATCAAAAGCAGCGGATTTAACACGGCAATTAAACTGAATGTCTTTGCTTAAATCGAACCGCTTGGCCACGTATTCTAAATACCGTAGTATTTCATCTTGCGCGGCATATTTTTCAGACCAAACCCATTCTTGTTGCAGCTCTTTTGAAAAAGAAAAGGAATAATGGTGGCTCGCAATATCACACCGTGCCCCTGGGTAGTTATTCCAATACCAAGTGCCGCCAACACCACTAGCAGACTCAATCGTCGCCACCTTAAGGCCTAGCTTATCGCGTAATAAATGCAGCATGTACAAACCGGCAAATCCGGCACCAACAATCAACGCATCCACTTGCTGGCTACTTGGGGTTTTATTCTGTTGATTCATCTCAACCGCCCTTAATCTTTTTTTTAATCACATCTGTGATCTGATTTTTTTTGTTTAAAACTACAGCTGGCTATTAATGAATAATGTGATTTTTTCAAGCGTTTTACGGCTGCTAGCTAACACACCCATCAAGCCTATAAAACCGTGGATTTCGCCTTTAACGTTAAGGTATTCGACCTGAGCACCCGCCTGTGATAATTGGCTGGCATAGGCTTGGTTTTCATCATGCAGCACGTCGTACTCGGCTGAAATTATTAATGCTGGTGCGAGTTGCGCGCTTAGCTCGCCGCGTAAGGGCGATAAACTCGGGGCTAAGCGATCTGTTGCTGTACCCGCGTAGTGATCCCAAAACCACACCATATCATTTGTAGTTAATAATAATTGGTTATCAGGGTTGCTATACGAAGGCCGGGTTAAATCAAAGTCCATCACCGGGTAAACAAGAATTTGCATCGCCAAATCGAGTTCGCCTGAGGCTGCACGTTGCGCCACCACAGCAGCAAGGTTGCCACCACTACTATCACCCGCAACAATTAAGGGCAGCCCTTCAGCGTCGAGTGTGGCTCGGTTATTATCCACCCAGTTGATAGCGTCCCAACAATCATTTAACGGCGTGGGGTACGCGTGTTCGGGTGCTAGTCGGTAATCGACCATCACCACTAAGCAGTTACTCTTGGTCGCCAGCTCACGCGCCAAAGAATCATAATCTTTCGCATTACCACACACCCATCCGCCGCCATGGTAATACACAATAATCGCCCGTGGTGTTGTTTGAGGCCGAGTGACACGTAATGTAACGCCCGTATCCGGTAGTAAATACTCGTTAAGCGTTACCAGCTCGTCACCCACCGGCACCAAACCCATCAGTTGCGTCATTGCTGCCCTAGCTTCTTCTGGCGTACCCTGATGAAAAGGCTTAACGCCTGCCTCTTGTAGCATCGCCAATAAGGCTTGTGTATCCTGATTTAATTGCATGGCACCCCCCATTAATTTTTAATAATTAATGCTAACACATAATTAAACACTAATCTTTACGTCGCGTTTTAGCCTAGCATTTGCCGCTAAGGTTAAGCAAAACTACTAAGGGTCGACTTGTACAGACGGGAGCGCATGGGCAATACCTTTGTGGCAATCAATACAGGTTTCACCTTTTTGCAAACGGCGTTCCGCGCTGTGCCTTTTAGCGGCACTTTTTGACTGACTATCAAGGTCCATTGTTTCAAATGCGTGGCAACTACGGCACTCTTGCGAATCATTTGCTTTCATCGCTGACCAGACACTCTCAGCGAGTTCTAAGCGATGCGCTTCAAACTTTTCTTTGGTGTTTATTTTGCCGGTTATTTTTCGTGGTACCTCTTTAAAGGTCGCTTTAATCTTACGCACCATCTTCGCCGTCCATTCTTGAGGCACGTGACAGTCTGAACAAGTTGCGCGTACGCCGCTGGTGTTTTTGTAATGCACCGATGTTTTATACTCTTCGTACACCCACGACATCTCGTGACAAGACAAACAAAATGCCTCGCTATTGCTTTTCTCAACCGACCAGTTAAAGGCACCCGAAAACAGTATGCCCGCTAAACCACCGACGATTAAAATAGCCCCTAAGGAATAATGTGTACTGGGCGAGCGTAAGACACTGATTAATTTTTTAAACATATTATTCGCTCGGTTGGCCTTGGAAGCTACCATAGTAATGGATTAATGCCTTGCTATCTTCTGCCGTTAGTTTATCCATTTTCTGTTTCATTTTTTCTGGCATCGCCCGTTTACCGCTCGCGTAGGCATCAAACTGTTCTTGCATATAACCCATCCATTGGCCTGCTAATATGCCGCTATCATCATCGGCGATGCTGCCTGCCGCTTCATGACATTTTGCGCATTGCGATTGGTGGAGAGACGCCCCTCTTTTTGCCAACTGCGGATCGAAAGGCTGGGTTGCCTGAACAAACGGCTGCCCTGCATAGTAATCCGCGAGCAGTTTGACCTGCTGCGGGCTTAATGTGTCGCTTAGTCGGCACATATCGTCCTTTTCACCTTGACGCGGACCAGTGAGATAGGCTTTTTTTTCGCAGGGTCTTGCCTTGTCTTTGTAAGCGGCAAATGAATCAATAATGTAGGGCGATGATAGGCCCGCTATACTTGGAAAGGCATCGCTTTTACTAACGCCTACTTCCCCGTGGCAGGCATTACACGAGCTTATCTGAGCGTTTAAATCGGCGGCTGATAATTCCGCCGATAAAACAAAAATCAGCCCCATACACGCAGCCATTCTGCTTAAAACGTTTACACCCTGTTTCATTAGTTCTCTCCTTATAAAACGTAATTAAGCTAAAATTTGTAACTGTAGCTTACACCCAAAAAAGTGGCCGTCTGATTTGGATCTGCGATAACGCGCGTACCACCCGTCGTGGTATAACTAAAATCTGTGCCATCACTAAATTCCCAGATCCAATCATTAGTACGCCAATCTTGGTAGATAAAATCAACACGCACATCGGCTTTTTTATCTACGGCATATTCTGCAAAGAGCACTAGTTTGCTCGCCGTACTTTTAATATTGGGTAATGGGGTATCTGGAGCGCTGATACCCGGGTCGTTATTATCATTAAATTCACTTTGACTGCGCGTCCATTCCGCCTTAGCACCCAACTTGAGTTTTCTGTTCACTTGGCCATCAATCTGCGCACCTACAGAGCTACCCTTGTCTATTAAGTGACTTCGCCTTTCAAATTCAATTGTTGCAAAATTGGCACCGTAATCGGTCACTCGTTCGGACGCTTTGGTTTTATCCAAGGAAAGCCAAGCCGCTAAGCGCCAATCATCATTAATAAGGTAATCAGCGTCGAGCGCTAGAAGCCTCGCACTACCCTCAGTTAAGCCATTGGGGTTGGCGTTTGGGCCATAATCGTCGTTTGAATATTCATAGTTAAATTGCAGCCCCAGTTTGTCACTAACTACCCAATCCAAACTCAGCTGCCACTTGTCCCTATCACGGTCAGCTATATTGATGGGGTTTAAAACATTTTCCTCTGGGTTTTCGGCGGGTTCATAGTTTGACCCATCGCGCCTGCTGGTTGAAAAGCCTATTGAGCCGTTAAGACTGTTTGATAATGATTTACGCAACTTTACGCTATAGGTGGTTTCATCTAGGTCGGTGCGCGAGGGAACAATATGTGCCTCTCCCTTCCTTTCTTGATTGCGTTGATCTAGCCCTGCGATGAGCGTATAGCCATCGGGTAAGCGATAACTCCCCTCAAGCTTGGCTGAGATCGTCTTGTAATCATTCGGTTTAATATGTATTGATCGACTTGGCACGATGAGCAACGCTGGAGTTTCATCGTCAACCTCGTGATATCGCATTTTAGCGACCAGGGATAAATTTTTTATCGGCCGCGCAGTCAGGCCTAAAAACAATAACGAGGTATTCACTTCGCCATCAATGCTACTGGGTGCCGAGGCATCGGCAAGCCCTAAAATATTGGCCGTTGGTAAGCGCTCATCCATCGTGGCGTGGGTATAAGAGGCTCGAAAAGTTGCCCGTGTCGTGGGGGTTAAATTATAACCACCGTTAAGGTAAAACTGATGCGCTTGGTTATCGAGGTTAGACGATAGATAATCGGTACCACTTGCAGAAATAGCCGTTACCAAACTGCTATCTGTATCGTACAAACTGCCGTAGTAGCCGCCCGTTAACTGTAATTGAGAACCGAGATAATCCAACTTGGCGTCCATCTGTCGCGTATTGCTACCAATCGGTTCGGCTAAAAAATGAACTTGGCCACCACTGCCGGCACGATAACCCCAATGCCGTTCACCGCTTTTATTGTCATTTTTAAAACTGACCTGTAGGTTGAGAAGCGGGTTCAGGTACTTAAAAAAGTTTATCCCAATGCGCTCACGCTCTGTCCCTAGCTCAACGTTTGCAGCAGTCCCGGGGGTGATGCTTAACGGTGTGGTCTGCGTTTGGTTACCCAAGCCAACCGTGGCTGATTCGATACTATAAGGCACGCTATGGGGAATCTGCTGATAATCCAGACCAACACCCCAAGCACCTTGGCGTTCAAAGCTTAGTTCAAGCGATCGACTATCAAACCCTAAGTCACGTGCGTTAAGCTTTAGCCAGCGACCACTGTCGTCACGCTTGACTATATCGGCGTTGAATAATAAGGTATTTTCACTGTCACGGACCCCATCATATATACCCCACTGCTCGCGATCACCATCGGTCGTTGAAACACCGAGAGAAACACTGCTTTCAGGATTAATTAAATCAGTCAGCGCGTCGTTTTCTGCCTGACTATTAAAAGCCAACGTGCTCGTCACGGCAATAAAGAAACAGGCTTGATAGCTTAATGTAGTCATCAACTTTTATCCTTTATATAATCAACGAACAAAGCGACCTGGCGCAGTAGCATTTTGACTGCTGTTGCTACCGTGAATATTGGTATGACAATTTAAGCAACCGCGACCCACGCTGCTAAGACCAGAGCGACTGTTTGTCGGCCCGCCAGGCAAACGTGGTGAATCCGTTGGGTGCCGCGTATTGCTATGGCATTGTTGACATAAATAAGGCGTCCGGTGTTTGAGCATATTTGATGCCATGGTGCCATGCGGGTTATGACAAATGGTGCAATCTTCAGTCACCGGCTGGTGACTGTGCACGAAGGGACCACGCTTTTCCGCATGACATTGATAACAGGTTGCGTTAACACTGTCTTTGATCAGCTGTTTTTCGCCTGCAGAACCGTGCGGGTTATGGCAATCCGAGCACGCCATCTGGCCTTCTAACACCGGGTGATGGGAGGGGCGATGAAGTTCTGCACGTTGTTGCTTATGGCAGTTAACGCAGAGCTCTGTCTGCGTCTGTTTATCACGCACACGATCATGGGCACTGTGCACCTGATGACAGCTGCTGCAAGTCACGTCACTGTTCGCATGGCTACTGCTGTCCCAAAACATCCGCTTACTGCCCTGATGACAGCTCATACACGCACCATTTTGCTTTGTAGCTGGCGTTGGCGGCCATTGTTTGTTGTTACTGGTTTGCTGTCCGTCAGGCACTGCAGATTGATTGCTACGAAAGCTAATATCGGGGGCGATTCGTCCCTTAGCAGTTTTGCCTTTAGCGTGTGCTTCACTGTCACCATGACAGCTGGTACAGGTAGGTGTTCGCTGATCAGAGGTGACGCCGTGTTTAGTTTTAGCAATGGCTAGTACAGGGTAGGCTTGGTCTTCGTCGTGGCATTTAGTGCAGCCGGCATCTCCGCGCATAACCACGTCCTTTGACGACAGTTGGCTACCGCCATCAGTTTGCGCCCAGACAGCCTGGCTAAACAAACACCCCATCAACAGAAACAAAGCGAAACAAGAAAATCGAGCTAAAACGACACCTTTACTGTCCATTTCAATTAAACCCCTGTTTTCCATGCCTTTATTTACACCAATACTACAGCTTAATTTTGACACAAGCTACTACACACCGAACTGATCTAGATCATAAAAGCCTGTTTTGTAATGAACATTTACCATAAATCATTTCCGACTTACCGCCTTATCCATCACTATAAACACTTGGTATGAATATTTATCACATTAAAGCGCACGCTTGATTACTATAAAATTATTCTGCTAGCCACAACCGGCTTTTTAGTGTTGTATAGTCACAGCATTAAAATACGTTTAAACATAAATTTTTTTAACCTAACACTCTATGACGCTTCGTGTTGAAAATTTAACCTGTTGGCGCGGTAAGCAAGCCTTGTTTGATCGCCTGTCGTTTACCTTAGAGCCTAAAAAACTATTATTGGTAGAAGGTTCAAACGGCTGTGGCAAAACCACCCTACTCAAAATTTTAGCGGGTTTAAGACCACCGACCTCAGGCCTTGTTACATGGCAACAAACACCACTTGACGCCATGACTGAAGAATACAACACCCATTTAAAATGGCTTGGCCACGATAACGGCATGTCTCGACACCTGAGTGTGATTGAAAACTTACGCATTAATGCCAACTTGTTTGCCTGTGAGGCCAAAGGTATTGAAACGGTGTTGCATCAAATCGGCTTAAAACCCTTTCAAGACACCTTGGTTAAGCACTTGTCCGCAGGGATGAAGCGACGCTTAGCCTTAGCCAGATTAATGCTGGGCCACTCCTCCTTATGGATTTTAGATGAGCCGCAAACCTCACTTGATAAAGCTGGGGTAGCCTTATTTGAATCCCTCACAAGCGAGTTTCTCGATCAAGGCGGCAGCGTGGTCATTGCCTCACATCAACCGCTAGGCATCGCCCCAAACTACATTCAACGGTTAAATTTATCCGCGTGTCATTAATGGCTGATTTCTCATTTTTTATTTTAATGCAGCGCGAATTCAAAATTGCCTCGCGCAGTGTTCAGCAATTTTTATTACCGATTTCCTTTTTTAGCTTAGTGGTATTGCTGTTTCCCTTGGGACTTAACCCCTCACCCCAGTTACTGCAAACGATCGCGCCAGGGATTCTCTGGGTCGCCGCCTTGCTGGCTATTTTATTGTCACTGGATAATTTATTTCGCGAAGATTATGAAGACGGTTTCCTCGAGTTGTTGGTGTTAAGCCCTCGCCCGCTCGCCCTACTGTTAGCTGGCAAGGTAGCTGGGCAATGGTTAATTATTATTCTACCGCTGTTGTTGATTGCCAGCCTGTTTGGCATTTTTCTTGGACTACCCAACCATAGCCTAGGCACCTTACTCATTAGCTTACTCATCGGCACGCCTTGTCTCATGCTAATCGGTGCGATTGCAGCAGCGCTTACCGTAGGACTGCAACAAAGCAGCGTGCTAATCACCTTACTGCTGCTGCCGCTTTATTTACCGGTGCTTATTTTTGGCAGTAGCGCTGTTCAACACGCCAGTACCGGCTTATCAAGCAATCCCCAGTTATATATGCTCTCATCTCTACTGATATTAACCTTAACCCTCGCACCGCTGGCCATGTCAGCAGCAATAAAGATAAGCTTGTCACAATGATGATCACTCACTACCTACATAAAATCGCTTCGCCAGCAGCCTTTTATTTATTTTGCGGACGCTGTTTGCCTTGGTTAATCGCCTTATTTTTTATTGTATTAGCATTGGGTTTGTACGGCGGGCTGGTCACCGCACCTGCCGATTACCAACAGGGGGATGCGTTCAGAATCATCTACGTGCACGTGCCGGCGGCTTGGATGTCATTATTTATTTACCTCGTCATGGCTATAAACGCAGCGGTTGCGCTTATTTGGCGAATTAAAATATCTGAAGTTATCGTCGTCAGCAGCGCTTATATAGGCGCTAGCTTTACCTTTTTGGCCTTAGTGACCGGTTCACTGTGGGGGAAACCCATGTGGGGCACGTGGTGGACTTGGGATGCCCGCTTGACCTCTGAACTTGTTTTGTTGTTTTTGTACTTTAGCATCATCGCCTTGTACAACGCCTACGAAGATAAGCGCGTAGCCTCCAAAGCAATTTCAATTCTGGCCCTCGTTGGGGTGATCAATATACCGATCATCCACTATTCTGTGGTTTGGTGGAACACCTTACACCAAGGCGCTACGGTCACTAAGTTAGATAAGCCTTCCATACACATTGATATGTTGATCCCACTGCTCGAGATGGCATTCGCTTTTAATCTGTATTACCTTATTTCTTTAATGCAACGCGCACGAAATGAAATTCTTAAGCGAGAATTTAATAGCCTATGGGTCAAAAAATTGTGTCAGGAGTCTAGCAATGAATGAGTTTTTAACGATGGGCGGTTATGGGTTTTATATTTGGACAGCGTATGGCGTTAGCTTTTTGGTGTTAGCCGTTGATGCGTTGGTTAACCGCTTGCAACAGCGTAAAACCTTGCAAAACTTAGCTCAATTTCACCAAACTCAGCACAACCCAACTAACATTTTAGATGAACACTAAACGTAAAAAAAGGCTACTCGCCATCGTTTTACTCGTTGCCGGCGTGTCTATCGCGGCGTATTTGGCACTACAATCGTTCAATGAGAATTTGATGTATTTTTATTCACCAAGCGATATCAAAGCCGGCAAAGCACCCACCAATCATCTATTTCGTGTCGGTGGGCTGGTAGAAAAAAATAGCCTGATACGGCAGGAAGACAGTTTGATGCTCGAGTTTCGAGTAACCGACCAAGCCGAAACAATTGGCGTTCAATACACCGGTATTTTGCCTGACTTGTTTCGTGAGGGGCAAGGCATCATCGCACGTGGAAAGCTCAATAAAAACGGTCTTTTCGTCGCCGAAGAAGTTCTCGCTAAGCACGACGAAAACTACATGCCGCCTGAAGTCGCGGATAGTTTAAAAATGCATAATAAAGCGCAATGACTGCAAATATCGGCCAAATTTCACTGATTTTCGCCCTGTTAATGGCCTTTTATCAGGCCATAATACCGATGTTTTGTTCATTTAAAGCCCAATACACCGGTATGGCGAGCGCCCGCTACCTAGCGTCGGGGCAGTTTGCCTTTTTATGCATCGCCTTCGCCTGTTTGACGTATGCTTTTTTAACCAACGACTTTTCAATCAAGTACGTCGCATCCACCTCTAATCGAAGCCTGCCTTTGATCTACAAAATATCGGGCGTTTGGGGCGCGCATGAAGGCTCTTTATTATTGTGGGCGCTCATTTTGTCGCTTTGGACCGTTGCAGTCTGCCTGTTTAGTCGCGGCTTACCTCCGGTGTATATTGCGCGCGTGATCAGTGTCATGGGGTTTATTAGCGTCGGATTTTTAATCTTTTTATTATTGTTATCCAACCCATTTGAGACACTCCCCTTTATACCTGAAGATGGACGTAGCCTGAACCCACTGTTACAAGACCCAGGCTTAGCCATTCACCCACCGATGTTATACATGGGCTATGTGGGCTTTTCGGTAGCCTTTGCCTTTGCCATCGCCGCCTTAATCGCTGGCAAGGTCGACCGCTTATGGGTTAGCTGGGTTCGCCCTTGGACCAATGCCGCTTGGAGTTTTTTAACGGTTGGTATCGCACTAGGTAGTTGGTGGGCTTACTATGAACTAGGCTGGGGAGGATGGTGGTTTTGGGACCCGGTCGAAAATGCATCTTTACTGCCGTGGCTAATTGGTATCGCTTTGATGCACTCATTGGTGGTGACAGAAAAACGCGATGCGTTTAAAGCGTGGACCGTCTTGTTAGCCATCTTTAGTTTTTCATTGAGCTTATTGGGCACTTTTTTGGTGCGATCAGGCGTTTTGACCTCGGTGCATGCCTTTGCCACAGACCCCGCTCGCGGCCTATATATTTTGGTCTTTTTGCTGATTGTTGTTGGTTCGTCCTTGCTGTTATATGCCTGGCGCTCCCCCTCGCTTAAGTCGACCGCTGGTTTTAATTTATTATCGCGTGAAACCGGCCTACTGCTGAATAATGTTTTTTTGCTGACTATCACCGCCTGCGTTTTACTTGGCACACTGTACCCGTTGATTTTAGATGCATTGAATGCCGGCAAAATATCCGTTGGCCCACCATACTTTAATGCAGTGATCGTCCCTCTTGCTTTGGTTATGTTCCTAATTATGTCGGTTGGCTTGGCATTACGCTGGAAGAATGATTCATTTTCACGTCTTTTCTCCTCACTCAAGCTCCTTATCCTGCTCGCTTTGATAAGCGGTCTGGTGTTACCGGCGCTTTGGCTAACGCCCTTTAACCTGTATTCGAGTATTGGGCTCAGCTTAGCCAGCCTGATCGCCTTGGTCGCCATAACTACCGCGTATAAGTACAAAACAAAACCTTTGGCTAGCGTTTGGGGCGGCAGTATTGCCCACATTGGTATGGCCATTACTATCGCCGGCATCAGCATTACCGGTGTTTACAGTAGCGAGAAAGACATTAAGCTCGACTATGGTGAAAGCTACGTGATGAATGACTACAGCTTTAAATTTATCGGTGTCAGCCAACAACAGCGGGCGAACTACCGTGCTGACATAGGTTTGCTAGAGGTATCCAAGGATGGGCATCTAATTACCCTAATGAAACCCGAAAAGCGACTGTACGATAGTAAAAGTGAGTCTATGACCGAAGCGGCTATCGATGCTGGGTTTTTTAGAGACCTGTTTGTCGCCTTAGGCGAACCACTGAGTACAAACAGTTGGAGCCTGCGAATCTATCACAAGCCCTTTATTCGGTGGATTTGGCTGGGTGCCTTATTGATGGCTTTAGGCGCAGCCCTCGCAGTAACCGGTAAACGCTATAGCAATCGAGTGGCGCATGAACAGTAATCTATTAAAGCGCTTTATGCCGTTAATTGTCTTTATCAGCTTGGTCGTCCTACTCGCTATTGGCTTAGGCCTAGACCCTAAA
>DBBV01000007.1 GCA_002292375.1 Methylococcaceae bacterium UBA975
AGGGCGGTGTCCTAGGCCTCTAGACGATGGGGACCATAAGATACTGACGCTTATAGCTAACATAATTATCTGTTAGCGGTTGCGCACTTAATATACGGTACAATATAACAAGTGTATTAAATTTACGCTGTATATAATTAATAAAATTAACTGAAAAATTACCTTGTCTCTACAAAAAAAACCACGCATCTATTCCTTAAGTGAACTCGACCTGTCCACAGATAATTTGGATAGGCATGCCGTTTCCATCACCCATCGCCTTGCTAAAGCTGGCTTTGAAGCCTATTTAGTCGGCGGTTGTGTGCGCGACTTACTACTGGGCCTGCACCCAAAAGACTTTGACGTATCGACCAACGCCGAACCGGAACAAATTCAGGCTTTATTCAAAAACTGCCGACTCATCGGTCGTCGCTTTCGGCTTGCCCATATCCATTTTGGCCGCCATATCATCGAAGTGGCTACCTTTCGCGCACCCCATACAAAAGAAGATGAAAGCAGTCGCGCGCATAAAGATGGGCGCTTATTACGAGACAATGTGTACGGCAGCCTACAAGAAGACGCTTGGCGACGTGATTTTACCGTTAATGCGCTGTATCTAGACCCACAAAACTCAACCGTCATCGATTACGTTGGTGGGATAGAGGATCATCAAAAAAAGGTTTTAACGCTCATGGGTAACCCTGTGACGCGCTTTAAAGAAGACCCGGTTAGATTAATTCGCGCTGTTAGGTTTAAAGCAAAACTCGGTTTTACCATAGACCCTAAAACTGAAGCACCGATGCAAAAGCTAGCGCCACTGCTCAAAGACATACCGTCTGCGCGCTTATATGATGAAGTGTTGAAGCTGTTTTTAAACACCGAAGCCAATCAAGTGTTCGACACACTACGTCAATACGGCTTATTTAAAGCGCTGTTTCCGCAAACAGACTCTTGCCTACACGACGCTAGTGAAACAGAGCCACTCGCTTTAATAAAGCAGGCTATGAAAAACACGGAATCTCGGCTCAAAAATAATCAACGTATCACGCCATACTTTTTATTGGCAACCTTGTTGTGGGAACCGGTTCGCCGACTCAGCGAGAAATACGCACCTAACTTAAACAGTGAAACCCAAGCGCTTCACGCCGCAGCAAACGAGGTTGTCCTGCAGCAAGTTAGTCGCATCGCAATTCCCCGCCGCATCACTACACCGATGCGTGAAGTGTGGACCTTACAGCCCCGCTTTCATAAACAAGTTGGTGTGCGTTGCTTGCGTTTCCTCGAGCACCCTCGATTTCGCGCCGCTTACGACTTTATGTTGCTACGGGCGCAGCACGGTGAAGTCGATTCAAGCATCGCAGATTGGTGGACGCATATCCAGACCTTAAACCCGGCAGAACAAAAATTAATGACCCGGCCCTCTCAAATGAAACAAAAAAAGAAAGCGCGAAAAAAAGAGCCGTCAACTCCCGGATCGGCTTAATATGTCGGACTCCGTTTTTATCGGTGTGGGGAGTAATCTGAACCACCCTGTACAACAAGTACTCGATGCCATAGAACTTATTAGCGGGCTCTCTGAGCTTAACATTAAAAACGAGTCAAGCTTATACCAAACTGAACCCATGGGGCCTCAGGACCAGCCCAGTTATATAAACGCCGCAATTGAAGTAAACACCTCACTAAAACCCATCGAGTTATTACACGCATTACAAACCATTGAAACGCAGCAAGGCCGAACGCGTGAGGGCGAAAGATGGGGGGCCCGGACCCTGGATTTAGACATATTACTGTTTGCTGAACACGTATCGAAAGATCCCCTACTCACCTTGCCACACCCCGGCTTGTCGTTACGGAGTTTTGTTTTATACCCCTTATATGAGATAGACAAACAGCTTAATATTCCAGGCTTAGGACCCATCAAACAACTGATTGAGCAACTAGGCGAACCCTGCCCGGCAATGATAAGCAGTAAAAACCTCGAAAAAAGATCACCTGTTTGCTAAAGTGAATCAAATTTTTATTGACCCATCATGACAACCAAGCATTGCTAAACACCTTGAAAAAAAACACCCCAGAAACCACCTTACCCCCTAAGTTTATTGTCGTAGAAGGCCCTATTGGGGTCGGCAAAAGTAGCTTGGCCAAACGCCTTGCTAAGAGTTTCAATTGTGACATGGTGAAAGAAAAAGCCGACGAAAACCCTTTTTTAGAGCATTTTTACACCCACACAGATCAATCTGCCCTGCCTGTTCAGCTCCACTTTTTAACTGAGCGAGCCAAACAATGGAATGATTTGAGTCAAAACGACTTGTTTTCCAGCGGCGTTGTAACAGACTTTATGCTTGAAAAAGACCCCATTTTCGCTAAATTGACGTTGACCGACGAAGAATACAAGCTATACGATCAAATGTACCGCAGCCTCTGTGTAAAAAGAGCACGGGCTGACTTGGTGGTTTATTTACAAGCACCCGTTGAGGTATTACTTGCTCGGATTAAAAAGCGCGGGGTTAAGCATGAAAAAAACATCAGTGGCGAATACCTACAAAAACTTTCTAACGCCTACACCGAATTTTTCCACCATTACGATACCAGCCCTCTACTCATTGTTAACGCCAGTGATATCAACCCCATTGACAACGACGCTGATTACGAGCAACTGTTAAAACATATTTGCTCTACCCGTTCGGGCCGCCACTTTTTAAACCCGCTGCCCATTTTATAATTATTTCTTGAGGTCGTTATGAGCCAACAATCCAATACCAAACAGGTCACCAATGTCGAACTCTTGGCGATGAAGCAACGCGGCGAAAAAATCGCCAGTTTGACCGCTTACGACGCCAGTTTTGCCCATATTTTAGATCATGCCGGCGTTGACATGGTCTTAGTCGGTGATTCACTTGGCATGGTAGTTCAAGGGCAAGCCAGTACGGTGCCTGTCACCGTGGATGAAATGGCTTACCATTCCAAAATAGTCGCTCGTGGATTAACACGTGCCTTATTGGTAACGGATATGCCCTTTATGAGCTATTCAAACATTAATGCTGCCGTTACTAATGCCGCTAAACTCATGCAACAAGGCCACGCACAGATGGTCAAGCTGGAGGGTGGCCAAAAAGTCATTGAGTGCGTCAAACACATTGTCGATCAGGGTATTCCTGTTTGTGGCCACCTCGGGTTATTGCCCCAATCGGTTAATCAACTGGGGGGCTATCGTGTGCAAGGCACCAGCGAGGCACAAGCTCAGCTTATTATTGAGGATGCAAAATGCCTTCAGCAGGCTGGTGCTAGCGCTATTGTTCTTGAGTGCGTACCCGCTGCCTTAGCGAAAAAGATTACTGCTGCTGTCAATATCCCCATTATTGGCATTGGCGCGGGTATAGCGTGTGATGGACAAGTACTTGTAAGCTACGATATGCTCGATATTACCGTTGGCAAACGGCCTAAATTTAGTAAGAACTTTATGCTTGAAGCTGGCAATATTTCTGACGCCGTCAGCGCTTATGTCAACGCGGTTAAAAGCAAACAATTTCCGGCGGCTGAACATTCTTTCTAATTATGCGCATCATCCAAACGATTAAAGAGCTACAAAACACCCTAAATCAACAAAGGCAATCGGCAGGTTCAGTGGCCCTAGTCCCCACCATGGGTAATTTACACCAAGGCCACCTTCAGTTGGTGAGCACGGCTCAACGACATGCGGATATTGTAGTGGTTAGCTTGTTTGTTAACCCCACTCAATTTGGCGCTAATGAGGACCTTGATAGTTACCCACGTACGATGCAAGACGACATTGATAAACTGGAGGCTCTTAATACCGATATCTTGTTTGCCCCCACTATCGACGAGATGTACCCCTTAGGCGGCGATCACACCAGTCGCGTCCATGTGCCGGGTATTACCGATGTACTGTGCGGCGCATCCAGGCCTGGGCACTTTGATGGCGTCACCACCATTGTTAATAAATTATTTAATATAAGCCGCGCTGAATTTGCGATCTTTGGTGAAAAAGACTTCCAACAAGTCGCCGTTATTCGCCGCATGGTTGATGATTTAAATATACCGATTACCATTATTACGGAACCGACCGTACGTGAGGCTGACGGTTTAGCTTTAAGTTCACGTAATGGTTACTTGTCTAAGGCACAACGACAACTGGCACCTCAGTTATATGCGACCTTGCTTGAGGTGAAACTCGCCATTACTGCAGGTGATAACAACTTTGAACAATTAGAAATTAATGCCAAAGAGCGATTAACAGCACAGGGCTTTAAACCCGATTACCTGCACATTTTTCAGCGCGACTTCTTGCAACCCGCCAAGGATACCGATACCGACCTAATTATTTTAGTTGCCGCATTTGCTGGCACTACACGGCTCATCGACAACCTGAGTGTCAATCTAACTACACACACCCTATGATTATGAAAAAATGTTTATTAGGCTTATTGCTTATCCTTAATAGCTCATTCGTACTGGCCGATAACCATGACAGCACTGTTAGTATCGAACGCACTCATTCATCCAGCCAATCAGTAGAAGAGTTAGGCCTTAGTTCACCAAGGGACACCTTCGCCACCTTCTTGCACGCCATGAATGACATCAAACGTGGCAAACCAGAGCGCATCAATAATGCCATTAAAACCCTCGACCTTTCTGCGATAAACACCCTTATTCGGGAAGAAAAATCACGCGATTTAGCTTGGATGCTGCTCGAAGTCATCGATAAAACCAAACTGGTCGAACTAAATACCGTGCCGAATAACCCGAATGGAAAACGTTATGTGTTCGCGCAGTATGACAACGGCGCTGTCAGTATCAACAAAATGACCGATGGGCGCTGGTTGTTTACCAAAAAAACTTTGGAAGATTTAGCCGCGATTTCTGAGGAGCTAATTGCTAAAAAAAGCCTAACGCTTGACCCACAAAATGCCCGTTATCTGCCTTGGCATATTCAACTACGGCAACAATTACCGAGTGCACTTAAGCAACGCGCTTTTTTGCTAGAAAACTGGCAATGGTTGGGCATATTACTGATTATTGCTCTGGGTGTCGTAGCCGATAAGCTAGCCGCTTTTTTCTTGCAGTTAGTCGTTAAACGGTTTCGAAATAGAACCCCAACCCCTAGCTTTAAAGAAACCCCAGTCGATTTATTGCGTCCTCTGGCTATGTTGGTAATGGCCAGCATTTGGTGGGCCGGTCTTAATCTTTTAGCCTTGCCGGAACAGGCCATGCTCGTTCTATTGGTCGCAGTTAAAGTCTTAGTTGGCATTGCAGGCGTATGGGGTACCTACCGTTTGGTTGACCTTGTAACCCTGTATTTACGCTACCACGCTGATAAAACTGATAATAAAATTGACGATATACTGGTCCCGCTAATCAGAAAAACGTTAAAACTTTTTGTAACCGTCGTCGGTATCACCTTTGTTGCATCTAATCTCAACTTAAATGTTTCAAGCTTATTGGCCAGCCTTGGCCTTGGTGGTCTAGCGTTCGCCTTGGCGGCAAAAGATGTGGTACAAAACCTCTTCGGTTCGATTACGGTTATCATGGACCAGACTTTTCATACCGGTGATTGGATTGTTGTTAATGAGGTAGAAGGAAGCGTCGAAGAAATTGGCTTAAGAAGCACCAAAGTGCGCACCTTTTATGACTCGTTAATCACCCTACCCAACTCCATTTTTATTACCGCTAAAGTCGACAATATGGGGAAACGCCGCTACCGACGACTGAATTGTAATGTGTCGCTATGCTATGACACACCGCCCGATAAGATCGAGGCATTTTGCGAAGGCGTTAGAGAGTTGATTCGTTTACACCCGTACATGAGAAAAGATTATTACCACGTGTACCTTAATGCCTTAGGCGCTTCATCCTTAGACGTGTTGGTGTATGTCTTTTGGGAAACGCCCGACTGGAGTACCGAGTTGCGTGAACGGCAACGCTTTTTACTAGATATATTACGCCTCGCCAAAGCCCAACAGGTCGAAATCGCATTCCCAACACAGACCTTACACCTATTAACCGGATCTGAACCAGCCACGCCTAATGAGCCATCCGCAGCACCCGATCGGCTAAATAAACAATCCATTCAGCTCGCTAGGGATATTGTATCTAAAACTTTAACGACTGGTGACAAGCCGCCACCTGTTAAATTCTAACAATTGTTATATAATTACAATTCAATGTTATTGCAGATGCACATAACTATTGATGGAAAATCACATATCAGGCATAATTCCCAGCCGTTTTAATGAAATATAAGTAAGACTATGCGTTCAACCATGTTACAAACCAAATTACACAGAGCCACTGTGACCCACAGTGAACTTCATTATGAAGGCTCTTGTGCGATTGATGGAAGCCTGCTCGACTTATCAGGCATACGTGAGTACCAACAAATTGAAATCTACAACGTCAATAATGGTGAACGTTTTACAACTTATGCTATTCGTGCAGAGAACAAAAGCGGTGTTATTTCTGTCAATGGCGCCGCTGCGCGCCGTGCAGCAGAAGGCGATATTTTGATTATCTGCGCGTATTCTGAGTATAACGAAGCCGAGTTAGCCACGTTTAAACCGCGTTTAATTTACCTCGATGAAAACAACGCCGTTAAAGAAACCAAAAATGCTATTCCGGTTCAAGCCGCGTAATTTACCCGGTAAGACACGTCAGACCCAAGGGTTGCCATGTCGGAGTTTTTGTTAAGGTCTAAGCGCTTTTAAACACTAAAAAAGCATCGCTGACTACATGCACAAACACGTTGTTTACCCAGCTCTGTTAGCATTGATACTGGTTTCAGCGACGGCTCTAGCAGAAAAGAACTTGTCCCTCACGGTCGATCAGAGCGGTAACCATTACCGCACTCAATTGATTACTCGGGTAACAGCCAAGCCAGACACTGTATACCAACTATTAACCGCCTACGAACGCTTAAGTTCAATTAACTCACTGATCCGGCATAGCGAATTGTTAGCCAACGGTTATTTATTACTTAAACTAGAAAGCTGTCTCGCTTTTTTATGCTTTCAGAAGCAACAAACACTCAGACTGACGACTGATGGCTATTCCTTAAACGCTGAGGTAATCCCTGAACTCAGTGATTTTAGTTCAGGCTGGGTGCACTGGGTGTTAACCCCTGATGGGGAGCAAACACTCATTCATTTTTCCAGTGAAATGGTGCCGAGCTTCTGGTTACCACCTTGGCTCGGCCCGCTGCTCGTTAAGCATGCACTCACAACTGAATCGATCAACAGCCTACGTCTATTGGAAAAAGCGATACGCAGTATTGAAAGCTGACCATTATCGGCCGTTACGTTTCAACGGGGTAACCTAATTTATTCCATGCCAGCATACCGTCTTTTAAGTTTTTAACGTGGGCAAACCCCAAGCCTTTTAAAATAGCAGCGGCCGTTGTGCTACGGACCCCTGAACGGCAGACTAGAATAATTTCTTTATCCCGGAAGGCTTCCAAGCTGTCCAATGAAGCAGGGATTTCAGCCATCGGTACCAGTTTACTGCCCTTAATATGGCCCAGTTCACCGTGGTACTCCGACGCTTCCCTAACATCTATAATCACCATTTCTTTGGCAGATTCTATGTTGTTTTTAACCGTTAGTGGCTCCATCTGGAGCACCTGATTTAGCTCTGCTAATAAAGGAAATTTAAGGCGGTCATCGTCTACTTCACTTTGATTGATTTGTAGGACCTCTTGAATGCGTTCCGGTAATGGTAAATTAAGGTTGTCCATAATTTCAATGTATTGCTCACGGGTCTTTCCTGCAATACGGGGATTTAACGCTTTCTCTGAAGCGACCGTTGATTGAGTATTGCCTCGATAGTCATGCCCCGGAAACAACAGCGTTTCGTCAGGCAATGAAAATATTTTAGACGTAATGGAATCATACTGATCACCCGCATTGCCACCTGCAAAATCAGCGCGCCCTGTGCCTTGAATGAGAATAACGTCACCGGTCAAAATCCTGTCCTCATTGACATAAAAACTTAGGCTATCCGGTGTGTGACCGGGCGTGTGTAAGGCCTTTATTTTGATCTCACCAACAGACAACTCGTCACCATCATAAATTCGATGATCAACCTTCGGTTGAGGCGATATTTCATGCATTAGCACCTGAGCACCCGTTAATCGCCGAAGCGCCGTACAGCCTGACCGATGATCAGCATGCGTGTGCGTGTCAGCAACAAATTTAAGTTTTAACTGATGATAAGCCAATACCGCCAAATAGCGGTTAACCAGGCTTTCAACAGGGTCGATAATCGCAGCGACGCCCGATTCTATATCTGCAATTAAATAAGATTTACATTGCGTGTTATTGAGTTCAGTAAAAAACATTACATTATCTCCATATATAGCTTTAAATTATTAGCTTATTCTACTTTATTTGTTAAAGTTTACATTGATTTAAATCAAAAATTACTCGATCCAAGCGATTTCTGTCGCCGTTTCTACACTTATAACACAGCTTTTTAATGATGTTGGCATAAGTGATTTAGTCGGACTGAGAGGTATTTTAGCCGCCATTAGCACCGCCTTGTTTTGTTTAAATTGTTTATCAGGCTGCGCAAAGCCTTGTGGGAAGATTGGTTGACCTGATGCTAAGTCATATTTATCGGAGGCACCCACTGTATGCAACATCTCATGCGCGATCACAACGTTATTTCGCGCCCGAAAGGGCTCACCCGCATAGGCGTTCACCACACCTATTAAGCCTTTTTGTAGACCCAACGAGTGCGCGACCGGATCATCTTCGTTCGGCTGCTGGTAACGAATAAACATATTGATCGTTTTGCTCGTATCATCAGTCACCTGTCTATAAGACCAAAACCGTAGACGTAAACTCCAAAAAGCAATGCTGAACAGATTGCCATTATCAGGCGGCTTAGGCGGCTCAGATCTAATCGGCTGTCTTAACTGAACGTCAAAAGGGGTAAAGTCTAACCCACTGTATAATGACCATTGATTGATAAAAAAACCATTTATTTCGCTAAAGTCACTTGTCGATAGCGATTGAATATAACGCGCCGTGTCATCGCGCAAATCGGCATTGATAGGGTAAATGGAAACAATCAATGGCTCTACCCATGATGTGGTCGCTAAGCGCTGGGATTTGGTATAAAAAGCAGCCACCACAAATAACACCAACAAAAAACTAATTCGAATTAACTTCATTACTTAACCACCTAAAATACCCCTCGCTTTGCGATCTTCGCCGAACGCTATATAATCAACGTTCGTTCACTATGGAGGGCGTTCGAATGACAACATTGATTATAGTTATACTAGTAACAGGCGCGTGTGTGTTTTATTACAAATATACAGCACGCAAGGCTGTTAAGGCTAAACGCAGCCCCAAACAGACAATTGACCACCGTCGACATCTAAAAAGAATGGCCGACTCAGGGCATTTTTGGGCGCTAACATTAGTCTATAAAAACAAAGTGCAATGCTGTTCTGAGGTACGCGCACTTGAAAATAAAAACTTTCCGTTTAACGCAGCACCCCCATTGCCCTTACAAGAGTGCGCCTATAAAGCGTGCCATTGCCGCTATATCGGCCTCGTCGAGCATCGCAAAGCTCAGCAGCGTTGCTCACACAGTCGACGACAAGCCATCCGATTCGAAGAGACTAGCGATCGTCGATCTAATTTAGAGAGACGAGCGAATACATGGAGCAACCACGCAGCATAAACGTCTTTAGCTGCATGTAGGTTTAACAAGCCTTGGGACGCTTTTTAGATCCGCAGTGGAGAAATTTTTCTTAGTCAATAAGTGGTTTATAATGGGTGACTAATTCACTATAAGCCTCTTTATTCTCATGACTTTTAAGACAGCAGATCTATGTGATGACTTTTCGGATAGTCTACAAGTTATTACTCCCCTATTTCGGTCCTTTGGTGCCCATAAGCGCTTTAGCGGTCAAATTCAAACAGTCAAAATATTTGAAGACAATGTGCTTGTACGAGAGATGCTCTCCAACAGGGTGTCTGGCGATGTACTCGTTATTGATGGTGGTGGGTCTTTGCGGTGTGCCTTATTGGGCGACCTTCTCGCTGAAATGGCGTACAAAAATGGCTGGGCGGGTGTTGTTGTTTATGGCTGCATCAGAGATTCCGCCGACATCAAAAAAATGCCCATCGGTGTTCGGGCCCTACAAACACACCCGTTGAAAAGCATTAAAAAAGGCTGGGGCGACAAGAATATCCCTGTGACATTCGCCGGTGCTACATTTAACCCAGGTGACTATTTATATGCCGATGAAGACGGTATCATCCTAGCCACACAACCGTTAATTTCATAGTTATGGGCCATAGACTGTCTAAAATTTACACCCGCACCGGCGACGCTGGCACCACTGGCTTAGGTGATGGCAGCCGCGTAGATAAAGATTGCTTACGCGTAGACGCTTACGGCACGGTAGACGAACTCAATAGTCACATTGGTATGGTCATCGCTGCTGGGGTCGACACATGTATTGCACAGCAATTACTGGATATTCAGCATGACTTATTTGATCTCGGTAGTGAGCTCTGCGTACCCGGTTATAGCGCCATCGACGAGGCAATGATAGACAAACTTGAAGAAATGTTGGACGCACACAATGCTGGCTTGCCGGCCCTAAAAGAATTTGTTTTACCGGGCGGCAATCTAGCCGCCGCAAGTTGTCATGTGGCTAGAACGGTTTGTCGTCGCGCTGAACGCATTGCTGTTAGTCTTGCACGCATCGAAACGATTAACCCTCCCGTGATTAAATACCTGAATCGTTTATCTGATTTACTGTTTGTTTTATGTCGCGTACTGGCTAGACAAGACGGCCAAACCGAAGTGTTATGGGATAAAAACAGACGACAAACACAGCGAGAAAAAGAGTGAATATTTTACTAGCCAACCCGCGCGGGTTTTGTGCCGGCGTCGATCGCGCCATTGATATTGTTGAGCGTGCTCTGGAATTACTCGGCTCACCCATTTACGTCAGACACGAAGTCGTACACAACCGATTTGTAGTTGAGGGGCTAAAAAAAAGGGGCGCTATTTTTGTTGAAGAACTTGATGAGGTACCTAACGATTCGACCGTGATATTTAGCGCACATGGTGTATCTAAAGCCGTCGAAGACGAAGCAAAACGTCGCCAGCTGAATGTTTTTGACGCCACCTGCCCGTTAGTAACCAAGGTTCACATGGAAGTTGTCAGTAACGCCAAAAAAGGGCACAACGTTATTCTAATTGGCCATAAAGGCCATCCCGAAGTTGAGGGCACCATGGGGCGTTATCAACAACGTCAAGCGGACGTTAATATTTCCTTGGTTGAATCACCAGAAGACGTTGATTCACTGACGATTTCACCACACCACGCGTTATCTTATGTGACCCAGACGACCTTATCCATGGATGATACCGAGTCGATTATTGACGCCTTACGCAGCAAGTTTCCGACAATTTCCGGGCCTAAAAAAAGTGATATTTGTTACGCCACACAAAACAGGCAAGACGCGGTCAAAGAACTCGCCACTCGCTCTGACTTAGTATTGGTAGTGGGCTCACTTAACAGCTCCAACTCCAATAGATTACGCGAAATAGCCGAAAAACTGGGTAAACCGGCTTACCTTATCGACGGCGCTGAAGACATTGATAGAACATGGTTAAGTGGCGCTGACAACATTGGTGTAACAGCTGGCGCTTCAGCACCAGAGGAGTTGGTTCAAAGTGTTATTGAACAGCTTAAGCAATGGGGTGGTAAAACCGTGACCGAAAACCAGGGCATTCAAGAGAAAGTGACCTTTTCTTTACCTAAGGCTTTGCAAGCTAAAGAACTGAAACACATAAAAAAGCGGGCTTAAGCCCGCTTTTTTATTATAAAACCACCTAAAACTACAGTCTTTCCCACAGTGTCGCAATACCCTGACCACCACCGATACATAGTGTAGCCAAAGCATACTTACCCTGAACACGTTCTAGTTCATGCAAAGCTTTAACGACAATAATATTGGCTGATGCACCTATTGGGTGTCCCAACGAAATCCCACTACCGTTTACATTCACTTTATCCATCGGTAGTTTCAGTTCTCGACAGACGCTTAATGCTTGTGCCGCAAACGCTTCGTTTACTTCAAAAACATCGATATCATCGATACTTAAACCGGTAGCCGCAAGAATTTTATGTACCGCTGGCACTGGTCCAATACCCATAATTTCAGGTGCTACACCGGCGTGCGAGTAGGCCACCAAACGCGCCATCGGCTTTAAGCCTTTAGCTTCGGCAGCCTTTCTTTCCATCAGCACCATTGCTGAGGAAGCATCATTAATACCGGAGGCATTACCGGCAGTTACTGAACCGTCTTTTTTAAACGCCGGACGCATAGCGCTAAGCTTTTCAAGCGAAATATCTGGCCGCACGTGCTCGTCTTTATCAAAAACAGTTACACCCTTGCGGGTTTTAATTTCCACCGGTACGATTTGTGAATCAAAGCGACCTTCTGCTTGCGCACGTGCCGCATTTTGGTGACTAGTCATGGCTAAGGCATCCTGATCTTCACGAGACACCTTATATTTATCCGCTAAATTTTCCGCTGTCATCCCCATGTGTCCTGTACCAAAAGGGTCTGTCAAACCGGCCAGCATCATATCCACCAATTGGCCATCACCCATCTTATGACCCCAACGAGCCCCAGGGACGGCGTAAAAAGAATTACTCATCGATTCAACACCCGCAGCAATAGCAATATCGTGATCACCTAACATAATCCCCTGCGCCGCATTAACAATGGCTTGCATTCCACTACCACATAAACGATTAACCGAGATACAAGAGGTTTCACAAGGGATGCCGGCCTCAATTTGTGCGATACGGGCCGTATATGCTGATCTCTTTTCTGAAGGAATAACGGTTCCCATAACCACCATACCAACGTCTGCAGGATTAATGCCCGCTCTGCTGACACTTTCTTTTAATGTTATGGCGGCTAATGCGCTTGGTTCGACCGATTGTAGACTACCGCCGAAATCACCAATTGCTGTACGTACGGCACTCAGTACCACTACTTCTCTTACTTCACTCATGCTTATCTCCGTTATTTGGGTTATGCTTATGATATACCCACAAATTATAGCTGCATCGCAGCAATAAATCACTAGGAGAATCATGCACACAGAATACCTGACTAGCTGCTCTAGTGTCGGATTGCATAACATTGCTTTCCAACAATGGGGGGATAAGAAAAACCCCAATATTTTGGTTTGTGCGCACGGGCTTACGCGTCAAAAACATGATTTTGACGACCTCGCTAAGCGCCTATCTCAACATTATCGAGTACTTTGTTTTGACTTCCCTGGACGTGGTGAGAGCGACTGGTTACAGAATAAAAACAGTTATGATTTTGCGCAATATATCGTTGATGCCTTAATTGTTATCGCTTATTCAAACCAAGCTAAAGTCGATTGGTTAGGCACCTCAATGGGCGGTATTTTAGGGATGCTATTGGCGTCAATGAACAACTCCCCTATCAATAAACTTATTATTAACGATGTCGGACCCTTTATCCCAAAAGCAGCCCTCACTCGCATTGCCGACTACCTTAGTCAACCTGTAGAGTTTGATAACGAGGAACAGTTTGAATTGTATTTACGAACGATTCATGCGAGTTTTGGTGATTTGACAGACGATCAATGGAAACAGTTAGTACGTTACAGCCAACGTAAATTATCAAACGGTAAAATAGCGCTCCATTATGATCCAGGCATCGCCTTACCTTATGCTAACAGTGCCACTCAAGATATAGATTTGTGGTCTGTTTGGTACGCTATTTCACAACAATGTTTGCTCATTCATGGCGAACAGTCAGACCTATTAAGTGCCGATACAGCCCAAAAAATGACGCAAACTGGGCCTAAAGCCGAGTTACTGACTATTCCAAATGCCGGACACGCGCCTGCGCTCATGAACAATAACGATATCGACTACATTCATCGTTGGCTTAGTAAATAAAATCACGCTTTATACGCCTCTTCGTTACGCTTAAGCCATCTTAAGAAACCACTGCGAATAGGCTCTTCCCCAGTGAGCAAATAACCCAGTGTATGTACATTGGTCAGGTTTGCCTCAAAGGTCACTTTATCACTCGGCTTTATGCAAAATAAGACTTCATCTTCGGCCATCAATTCAAGGTCATTGCTTGGCAGTACCTTAATTGTTCTACCACGGCGATGGACTAAAGGAATGACCTTTAGAAAGTTTTTTCGGTCAGCTGGATCTCTATAGCTATCGGCAAGGCTGACCGTGGTTTGTTCAAATAGTTTTTGATACACCGCAGGGGTTTGTTTTTGGCTAATGGTATACGTCTTTATCGTGGGGCGATCGCCCCCTACTTCTAACGCAAACCGATTGGTTATATCAGCGAGCAATGAAGGGTCATTCTCATACACTAAACGTAAATGGCTAAAAAAAGATTTGAGTAAAGGCGCCGTTAACATAAAGAGCACCATGCGTGCGATCACCAAACTCGGTTGCATAATATAATCAACATCAGCTGCTTTAAATAGTACCTCATTGGCATGTTGATTTTGCCGTACGACCGAAAATAATGACGGATGGTTTCGGTTAGCCTGATGAATCATACTGAGGTTAAAGGTATCATTATCTGTGCCGGCAATTATACCAACGCATTCGTTTAACCCGGCTTTTTCTAAGTTTTCTAGATTAGCCCGTCCGTGAATCGCAGACTCGGCAATGTCTTCTATTTTTTCCAACGCAGGCTCAACAACAGTAATATCAATATTTTTATCAACTAATTTTTGATACACAATACGACCCATTCGTCCGTGCCCACATAAAATCCACTTACCCCCTCTTAACGGACAGATATTTCGGTCAAGTGCAGCATTTGGGGCGCCTGACATCCATTCATTTAAAATCTGAATCGTCGGGTTATAGATCATCATGCTTAAATAACTGGCAAATACTCGAAACGGGTCTACGACGTGCACATCGCCGCCAATCGCTAAAATTTCAGCTTCATTCTCAACCGATGTCGAACGACAAATAATTTTTATATCTGGCCGTAGAATCCGCGCCGATACGGCCACTTTTAAATTTGCCTCTTCATTATTAGACAAAATAAGGACGCCGATACACTTTTTTCGCTCAATGCCCGCATCAATTAGATAGCGTGGGAATGCTGCATCGGCACACAACCCCAATACCTTGGTTTTATAATCGCGCAGGTCTAAAGCCTGAATCCTTTCCTGGTTTTCATCAATCACTACCGCTGACAAGCCTGCATCGGTTAAACCACGCAGTAGAAGGCTGCCGGTGTCACCGAAGCCACACACTAAATAATACTCTGATGATTTTTTCTTCACCGCTTGGGTAAAGGTTTCTTCTGCAAAAGCCGATTGTAAATGTGGGTTTTTAATCAGTGAAATAATTTTTCCCACTGCGTAAATCCATGTCACTACGCTGATGTATAAACACACGATCGCCCACAATCTTTGCGCATTACTAAACGGTGTTGGCAGCTCACCAAATCCCGTTGTGGTCGCGGTATACGCTAAAAAATAAAACGCATGAAAGAAAGACATGTGTGTCGGCACGCCTGTTTTGTCCGGCAAGCCGGGCATGAGCACCATACCCAGCATACTAATCGCATAGACACATATCAATACAATCAGAGGGGTCCGCATATTGCGCAAAACAATAAACGATACTCTGCCCAGCCTAGGGTCTATCATGTTTACGTCTCTAGCGGCGTGACATCAGGGTTTCAGACACCAATATGACCACTGAAATAACATTGGCAACTAAAGCACCACCCGATAGAGAGACGATAATGGCGGTATTATCTGCATTCAGACCATCACCTGAAATATTGCTGGCATAACCCCAAACAAGTGCCGCCGCTATTAGTTGAAGGTTAGCGACCAAACTGGTGGACAATAAAACCGCCCCCACTTGGGTTCTATCACCCAATTTCAGCCCCATTGCAATCAGGTTAACCACAATAGTTGCGAAAAGCTCATAAATATTATGGTGTGTAAAATCGTCCAATTCCCCTAAGAAAAAACCAAAATTTAGGGTTAATGCTAAAACGATAAAAAAACTAAATACTACTTTTTCAGCGTTCATCTTGCCCTCTTATTATTATTAAATGAGTTTAGTGTACCCTTTAGTCTTGCTGACACAAGAGCGCCACGCTATTTTTTAGCCTCTTTCTGCAGTCGCTCCCTTGTAATGATTAATTCAGGGAGCTGTTCATTAAGTAACTGAATTCTTTTCTTGCTACACTTCAAAATCAGGGCCTTTTCCGCCGTTGTACCCGATGACCAACCGGTGATTTCATTTATCAAACGCCCACACCCCAAGCAAACATCATGTTGGTTTAGGGTACACATTTGTATGCAAGGCGATTCCATATAGTTTATAAATTAATCCAGTTGATGAAAAAAAGCCACCCTGAGCGAGTGGCTTTAATGTTTTTTCTTACGCGCTTTAATACTAAAAATTCATTATAGCCCGTACTGTTATATTTTTTTATACCGCTTTGGCCATAACAAATGAACCCGGTGCTGGCTCAATTTCCAAATAGTCTGCATTGCCGAGTGTCTTAGGTGCATCAACTGTCTTAGCCCCTTGGCTCTTTAACCAAGCATCCCAATGGGTCCACCAACTACCGGGGACTTCTTTAGACGTTTGCAACCAATGATCACTGCCTTGACCCAACTCACCATCCACCCAATAACTACGTTTGTTTTTATTGGCTGGGTTGATCACCCCGGCGACGTGTCCACTTCCTGTCAAAACAAAGTCAACCGGACCTTTCACTAACTCCGTACCGATAAAGGTCGTTTTCCACGGTGCTATATGGTCTTCGATAGCAGATAAAAAATAAGTCGGGCAGTCAATTTTACCTAGATCAACTTTTACACCGCACAAACTAACACCACCCGGTTTAGCCAAATTGTTTTCCAAGTACATATTACGCAGGTACCAAGTGTACATAGCGGCTGTCATATTTGTTGAGTCACCATTCCAATATAAAATATCAAATGGGGGTGGCGTTTTACCCTTTAAGTAATTATTGACCACATAACTCCATATCAGGTCATTAGCCCGCAACATGGCAAAGGTTGTTGCCAATTGTTTACCGGGCATTACACCACCCTCGGCTAATTTATGTTCGTGTTGCTTGACTTGAGATTCATCGATAAAGACACCGATTTCGCCTGGGTCTGAAAAATCTAACAAGGTCGTGAAAAAAGTCGCACTGGCAATCGGTTTTTTCCGCTTAGCCGCTAATACCGCGATGGTCGTTGCCAACATAGTACCCCCAATACACCACGAGACGGCATTAATTTTCTTAGCACCCGATATCGCTTTAACCACGTCTATGGCCGGAATGGTACCGTCAGACAGGTATTCGTCCCAGGTGACATCGCCCAATGATTCATCCGGGTTTCTCCAAGAGATAATATACACATCATTGCCTTGTTCTAGACAGTAGCGGACATATGAATTGTCTTTAGATAAATCAAGAATGTAGTATTTATTAATACACGGCGGCACGATCAAAATGGGGTGCTCATTCACTTTTTCGGTCAATGGCTTAAAGTGTACCAATTGGATTAATTTATTCTGAAATACGACAGAACCTTCAGTCGTAGCAAGGTTTTCACCCAGGGTAAACGCCGACTCATCTGTAATACTTATTTGCCCTTTTTCCATATCTTGCATCAAGTTTTCAAGGCCGGCGACCAGGTTTTGGCCCTTACTTTCCATCGTTTCTTTCAAAACTTCTGGGTTGGTTAAGGCGAAGTTTGACGGCGACATCGCGTCTATAAACTGGCGTGTGTAAAAATCACACTTTTTCTTGGTGGCATCGTCTAAGGTCGAATCATTAACCAAGCCTGTCAACCAGCGGCTGGATAAAAGGTACGACTGTTTTATATAATTATGCACAGGGCTCTCTTCCCACTCAGCTCCGGAAAAACGGCGGTCCCCTTGTTCTGGTTGAACGCTGGATGCACTATTGGGGTTAAACATATTAAGCCAAATATCAAATTGGTTTTGATAAAAACCACTGACCGCTTTAACCCATTCTTCTGGACTTTCCATCGCTCTGGTCATAATGGTGTTCCACGAGTTAGCGAACTGGGCCATCATTTCTTGCGATTCGTTTTTTGAAAAATCCTTAAACATTCCGTGACCTTGTGCAGTCATTTTTTCAAATAACTCCTGCGGTGTTTTGTTGTTCATCCTATATCCTCATCGATTAACTGCGTCAATTGCTTTAAATTAAAACATAAAATATTGCACTGCCGCATTATAAGCATAAGATATAATTTTCCACAAGCGTTAGTCATTAATTCTATGTTTCTGTAAGATCATGGTTTTTATCATTTATCAGCACACCTTCTACCGACCAAGATTTGAACACGCCCACACGTTCACCTTGCTGCAAGCGGCCCTCCTCCCTTTTTTGCCCATTAGGCCAATAGCTAATAAATTCGCCATGGTACTGACCATCAACCACGTCAGCTTGCAGCGCAATTTGACCCGCTAAATACCACGACGTATGTTGACCATTCATTGCTCCATCAACAAAATCCGTGACTGAAATCTTTACCCCTGATGGGTGCCATATCGTCCGTTTACCATGCATAACATCAGCGAGGTACTCACACTCTTCAATCAACTGTCCTTGATCATTTTTTTTAATTTTAAGCGTCACTTCATCCTTTACCATTCTTTTCTCCTCTAGCTAAAACGAAAAAACGCGCAGACTATGCGCGTTTTTTCAATCGGACCGATGATAAATCGGGTGTTTTACTTCTTCAAGGTTTTAAGCCCCGTTTGGCTCGCAAAGTACGCGGCTAAATCAGCCATATCTTGTTCACTCAAACCCGCTACGCTACCTTGCATAATAGGGTTGTTGCGCGCACCAGACTTATAACTTTTTAATGCGTGCACAATATAATCAGCGTGTTGCCCAGCAATGGTTGGGAACATACCGCTTGCGCTAACACCTTCAGCTCCGTGACAGGCCGCACACGCCGTTGATTTTTCTTTACCGGCCTCAATGTTTGCGCCAGCATGAACAGTACTCATGGCCATAATAAAACCAAAGGCCATCATTGTTTTAATTAGTCGTTTCATTTTTATCCTCAATTCAATAAATGCGTAGCTATTACTTGCCGTCTTGTTCAAAGTAAGCGGCTAAATTTTCCATATCTTGCTCAGATAGGTCCGCTACATTACCGTGCATGGTCGAATGTTGACGTAAACCATCTTTGTAAGCCTTCATCGCAGCTACCAAATAGGCCGCGTGCTGGCCACCCAATTTTGGTACGTGGTAGGTAGGATATGCATTATTATAATTGACCACACCGTGACACCCTAAACAGGTCTGGCTTTTTATCATACCGGCGTTCACGTCACCTTCTGCATATGCTGACACAGACAGAATCATTCCAAAACCTAACAAACTTGCTAATAGTCGCTTCATTACTTTTCTCTCTCGGTTTTAACTAAAATAAATTTAATCGGTAATTCTACTTAAATCAAACCTGTTGCGCTAGCAGAAACCCTTGCATCTTCTTTTATATTCTTTAATGCTGTTAAAATACGCGTTTACTTAAAACCCACTCAACATGTCAAAAATTTCCATTTACACCACCGCTTACTGCCCTTACTGCACCCATGCCAAACGCTTATTGGACAGTAAAAATATCGATTACCTAGAAATTTCGGTCGATAACAACCCAGAGCTGAGGGCTGAGATGGTGTCTAAAAGCCAGCGCCACACTGTTCCTCAAATTTTTAATGGCGACGCACACATCGGCGATTGTATGGAAATTTATGACTTTGAGAGCAACGGTAAACTCAATGACCTTTTAGCCTAAGGGCCTTGAGAAACGTCATTTTAGCCATCGAAAAGCAACGTTTAGACAAGTGGTTATGGGCCGCTAGGTTTTATAAAACCCGTCGTTTGGCGAGTGAAGCAATTGCTGGCGGTAAAGTACATGTCAATGGTCAACGCGTAAAAGCGAGCAAAGAGATTCAATTAGACGATAATGTGCAAATCAGTAAGGCAGGATACCTATGGGAGCTTAGTATTTGCGGCCTAAACAAACAGCGGCGACCGGCAAGTGAGGCTGTGCATCTTTATAAAGAAAGTGAGAGCAGCCAATTGCGCCGACAAAAATTGATCGATTTCAACAAAGACCTTTACGCCTCGACACCCCAATCCGATCGTCCGACTAAAAAACAAAGGCGACAAATTCATCGCTTCAAACAACAAAGCGACGATTAAAGTTAGATGCACGAGGGTGGGATCGGCAAACCAGCATATTTATTAGCGTATTTAAGCGGCCCACCTGGAAACAAGGTATATAGGTAGATAGACGACGCCTTCCCTTCACCTAATATTTTTTTAATCGCTTTAGCAAACACGCGTGCATTCGGTTGGTGTTTATAGTCATCATAATAGCCTTGCATAAAGTAAATAATTTCCCAATGCGCTGCCGCCAATACCAGGCCGTCTGCTAATGCCATGGCTTCAGCAATCGCCTCATTCCACTGTGAGCGATTTCTTAGAAACCCGTACTCATCGCGTTCAATGCCGCTTAACGCTGTCATTAAAAGCACGACCGTACCGGCTGATGCTCGGTGACCAACCCGACGAAGCCAGCATAGTCCACTACGTTAACCCCGCGATAACACTGATCTAAAGCGATACCCCGTGCTTGTAAATCTGGTATTAATGCGTACACAGACACCTGGTCGTCAAGCGATTGCAGCAGCGTCGATTGTGCAGCATTAATCACTGCATACACGGCGCTCTCTATCAGCAAGATAACGTCACCCGCTATTGCTTGATCAACACAGTTTTTTAACGCTAAGTTCTGACTAGGGTTTTTATTAATGATATACAGCATTACAAACTAAAGACCTGATCGGCCGACTGCAAGCGTTGCTTAAGTTCATGACGAGGTGTAGCAACAACGGGTATTAGCAACTGATCCGTTTTTATCGCTCGCGCCTGCATGGACTCTTTTTCAACAGCAACATCATTAATGTCATAAATACTCAGCGCTTTAAATATTAATGAATTGTCTTTTAAGTCCAACACCTCGGCCTGTTGATCTTTCATCAGTGCGTAGATGCCATCTCCTTCAAACACCAGCACAACACGCTGATCAAACGCTGCGGCCATCAACACAATATCCAAAAACTCTTGCATCCTGACATCACATACCAACGGTTTGTCGATAATAAAAAAAATCGTTTTCACCTTAAGCACCAAAGGTAATATGGCGATCGGCCTCGATAATGGCCTCCATTAACAAACCTAAACCAGCAATTCTAAAGCCGTCAGCCAAGGCGGCTTGGTAACCACCCAGCTTTTTTGCTACCGTCTGCTCTAACAAGCCTCGCCGTTGTGCAGACGAGACGCACACCACTAGATCTACCCCATGCTTGGCATTCAAGTCTGACCATCTTTTCACGATGTCTCTTTCATCACCGGGCGGGCGGGCGTCGCGAAGGGCATTAAAAATGCCGTCGTGGTAAAAAAACACCCGGTAAACCTCATGGCCACTTAAAATAGCTGCCTGAATAAAGTGCCACGCACTATCAGCCGCTTGATGCTGATATGGACTAGCATTTATTTGAAGAGAGATTTTCATTTAACTTGTTTTTAAACTCAATTAGACTGGCGTTAACCAACGTTCATGACAAGGGCATTATAATACCATGCGAAGCTTCTACGCCGCACTGCTTGCCACCACAGTTACTGTTATTATTGGCAGCACACTGTATTGGCCTAAGCAAAGCTTAGCCAATAACCGTATAAAACTACCGGATATTGGTAATACATCAAACATTATCGTCTCAACCGAGTTAGAAAGAAAATTAGGTGAGGCGTTCCTTAGGAGCATCCGCCGTAGCGTCCCTTTAAGTAACGACCAAGAAGTCAACGACTACGCTCAACAATTAGGCGATAAAATCGCTAAATTTAGTGAACAACCTGATCGAAATTTTAATTTTTTCGTCGTTCAGGATGACCGCATCAACGCATTTGCCGGACCTAACGCCAACATTGGCATCAACTCTGGGCTGATTTTAACAACTGAATCTGAAAGCGAACTAGCCTCTGTTTTTGCGCATGAAATTGGTCACGTAACGCTGCAACATTTACAGCGTGCGATTGAAACTGCCAGCCAAATGTCTATGCCAAGTGCCGCAGCAACGCTTGCAGCTGTTGTGTTAGGGATCGCTGTGCCTGGAGTGGGTCCTGCGGCGATATTAGCCGTTCAAGCGGGCCAAGTGCAGCAACAAATTAACTTCACACGCAGTCACGAGGCCGAGGCCGATCGCGTGGGGGTCCAGAACTTAGCCGATGCGGGCTTTGATCCGCGTAGTATGCCGCTATTTTTTGGCCGTTTGCAAAACGCCACGCGCTACTATGGGCAAAAAATACCCGAGTTATTACGTACCCACCCCGTCCCTATTTCGCGGATATCTGATACCTCAGCCCGGGCAGAAAAATACCCGTTTAAGCAAGTTGAAGACTCTCAAGACTTCCGGTTGATCAGAATGAAATTGCGCATCAGACAGCTACAACTACCAACCAATCAGCTGATCGAAGCCCTTGAAGTGGAGTCCAAGCAAGGCACGCAAGAACTAAAAGACGCCGCCTCATACGGCTTAGCCTTAGCCTTAACCAAAGACCGACAGTTTGATAAGGCCCGCGCGATATTACAAAGCCTAAGTTCACGCAACCCCGGCCAATCACATTACTTAACCGCACAGGCGTTAAATGAATATTATGATGAAAAACCACGTTTAGCCTTAACTCTTTTTGAACGCGCCAAACGGCTGTTTCCCAAAAGCCGCGCGGTTAACCTCTTGTATGCCAAAGTTCTGTTACATAATGGTGAACCACAACAGGCATTGCCGCTATTAGAGCAAGATTTACACTTATTTTCACCTAACCCAACCGTGTTTGACCTTCTGTCAATCGCCTACGGACAAACTGATAATCCGGTTAAAGGCTTTCAGTACCGAGCAGAGTATTATTACTTCCTTGGGCAAACCAAGGACGCCATTATTCAGCTTGAACAAGCCTTACGTGCCGCCGATAATAACTTCTATTTAAGCAGTCAAATTGAAAATCGATTGGAACAGTTTATGGATGATTTGCAAGCCCCTCCCTTACTCTAAAAATATAACCTCATGCTAAACCTTGATAAACCACCTGGGCTGTTTAGACGGCTAGCCGTTATTGTTTATGACACCTTTTTGTTAATCGCCGTACTTTTTTTTGCAACAATCATATTGCTGCCATTCCAACAAGGTAACGCATTGGAGCCAAATTCGTGGCTGTATAAGCTGTATTTACTACTGGTTAGTTTTCTTTTTTACGCTTGGTTTTGGACCCGAGGAGGACAAACCTTAGGCTTACTTGCTTGGAAGCTCAGGGTAGTGAGTGATGACGGCTCGCCTATCAGTTGGCAACAGGCCGCTTTACGTTATAGTAGCGCGTGGCTTTCGTGGGGCTTATTTGGTTTGGGGTTGGTCTGGATGTTGGTTAATAAAGACCGTCTAATGTGGCACGACCTTATCTCAAAAACTCACCTTGTTTGGAAACAATCCGAGTAAATTAGCCCATCCTGCGGATTGTGGTAATAGACGCCACCAGGGCTAACAAAAACGGTAACGATGCTGCTACGACTGGGTTTAAGCCATACACCACACCGATATTGCCAAACAAGCGGTCTACCAGATTAAAACCTATGCCGATGAGCGCGCCTAGCAAAATTCGCGTGCCGGTACTGCCTGCGCGTTTAATACCGAGTACGAACGGTATCGCAATCAACAACATGACCAAAATAACAAAGGGGCGCACTAATTTACTGGTAATCGCTACTACAAATTGTGTTGCATCCTGGCCATTTTTTTCCAAAAACTGGATATAACTCGCCAGACCCATGATTGAAAGCCGTTCTGGCTTAACAACAATAACGTCAAGTAAGCCGGGGTCGAGCAGCGAGTCCAACTGCGCTGAGCCGGAACTTGAGACTTCTACACCTTGGTCCGAAATGGTGGTCTGTTGAATACCTTTAAGCTGCCACTTATTTTCAATATAACTGGCGCTTGCAGCATGGGTGGCATACTTCAATTTATTATTGACGGTCATTTCGTAAATGCTTACGTCCTTTAATTCAGATGAATTAAGAATTTCCCGAATATTTAAATAAACATCACCATCGCGCGTCCAAAACCCGTATTTTGTTCGCAGCGCAACCTGTTCATTTTTTGCTGTGAACTTTAACATCTGTGCCGCTTGTTCGGTGCTTGGGGCAACCACCTCACTCACAAATAACGACACCAACATCAACACAACACCCACCCGTAATGTAGCAGCGATAATTTGCCAGCGACTGATGCCAGCGGCCCGCATTGCCGTTAACTCAAAATTATTCGACATCGCGCCGAGCGTAATCAGCGCCCCTAACAAGGCCGCTGAAGGCATTAATTCGTAAAAGTTTCTTGGTGCAATAAGCGCTAAGTATTTAGCTATTTCTAACAAGCCATATTGACCTGTACCCATATCATCTAGTTCATCAGCAAAGGTAATAATCAATACCAACGACAATAAAAACAGCAAGGCAATACTGGTGCTTTTGAGCATTTCAACCGCGATGTATTTATTGAGTACCTTCATCGTGCTAGCAACCAACGGTTTTTGAGGTATCTAAACCCCAACATTTTCATCACCAATAGGCCTGCCATAACAACCATTAATAGGTGCACCCACCACACCCCAATCCAGCCTGGAATAGTGCCCTTTAATAACCATGAATGGGATAGGCTCATAAAGTTTTCAAAAATAACATAGATCAATAACGCCGTTAATAGATTGCCGTACATCCCCGCTCGTGGCGACACCCGGCTTATTGGCACAGCGAGTAAGGCAAAGCTAAGAATCGCCAAGGGAATAGACCAACGCCGCTGCAGCTCGCTCATTGCCCTTGGTGAATTCATTTTCATTAATTTACTAGTTGGTTTTTCTTTAATCCCCAAAACGACTTTCATGTCCTTTTGTTCTGCTACTACAACACCATACTCTTTGAATTTGGTTACTTTATAATCAGCCTGCCCAGGCGTCCCTTCGTAGCGGTTACCGTCTTTTAGAATGAGGAAGCGATCACCCGAGTTAGGGTCTATTTTTATTTCTCCACTTTTAGAGGATGTAATGCCAAGCTTGCCGTGCTGCCTATTCTGGATAAACACATTATGCATTTTGTCATTATCACTAATCTTTTCCACGTAAAAGACCAAATCTCCCCGACTGTATTCATTAAATCGACCGTCGGTAATACCACGAATATCTAACTTGGATTGATCATCCGCTTTAACACTTTCAATTTTTTCCATCAACATTGGTGTAGCGACTAAGGACAAATAAAGTGTTAAGCAAAAAAGCGGTAGCGCAAACATAAAAACCGACCGGTATAATCGTGCGATACCTACCCCTGCTGCAAATAAGGCCGTCATTTCTTGGTCTCGATACATTCGGCCTAACACCAACAGTATGGATAACAACAAGGCCGCGGGGATGATTTTAATAATTAAAAGCAACATGTTAAACGCCACTAATGACAACACCGCATCGGTCGACAGCTCACCGGCTGTTACTTGAGAAAGCATGCGTACAAGCCGTTGACTAAGCAAAATAACCGATAGCACTAACATCACCCCAAACAGCATCTTGCTTAGCTGAACTAAGAATAATCGATCGATGATTTTTAATTTAAACGCAGACATAACAGATGAAATTGGCTTATAGTTATAGGGTAAATAAACAGTCAATAATTGCCGTATCCTAACGGAAAAAGCAAACAAAAACATTATTAATCACTGAGGTCATTCTATGCAGTTCGTTTCTAAATCTTCGCCCATCGCCAACATTACGTCGCCTTGCTTGATTTTGCCCGTATACAGCAAAGGTAAGCAATCTAAATTAATTGAAACGTTGGATAGTGATTTGCAAACACTGATATCGACAGTATTAAAACAAGGCGATGCTTCAGGAAAACCGGGCAACACCCTGCTATTACAGGCGCCAAAAGACGGCAAGCTAAAGCGCGTGTTATTGGTCGGCCTTGGGGAGCAAGGGAAAACCCGTGCAGAAGACTTTAATAGCGCTGTGTGTGCCGCATTTACCGCACTTAAAAGTTTGCCTGTTAAAACGGTTTGTTGCGCCCTATTAGACACAGACGTTACGGGTAAAGATAGCGAATGGAAAGTTCGTCAACTTATTTTAAGTGCCCGTGAAACCATGTATCAATACACCGAAACACTCACCACCTCAGCACCAGAAGCGCATCGCTTAACTACATGCCAGTTACTCGCCTGTGGCAACTTAAAACCATCGGTTATTGATAAGGCCGCTAACATTGCCAGCAGCATTGCCAACGGCATAAACAGTGCGAAGAAACTGGCTAATTTGCCCGGCAATATCTGCACCCCTAGCTATTTGGCAGAACACGCTAAAGCGCTAGGTAAGCAGCACAAATCGCTCAAAATCACCGTGCTTGAAGAAGCGCAGATGGAAAAACTAGGCATGGGGTCTTTGCTGTCTGTGTCTCGCGGCTCACGTCAACCAGCCAAACTAATCAGCCTAGAACATAAGGGCGCTGCCGCCTCACAAAAACCGATCGTATTGGTTGGTAAAGGTTTAACCTTTGATGCGGGTGGTATTTCAATTAAACCATCAGCCGCCATGGATGAAATGAAATACGATATGTGTGGTGGTGCCAGCGTACTTGGCGTCATGCAGATGTGCGCAGAATTAAACTTGCCGATTAACGTTGTCGGCGTTGTTCCGGCTTCAGAAAACCTACCCGATGGCGACGCTAATAAGCCCGGCGACATTGTCACTAGCATGGCAGGCCTGACCATTGAAATTTTAAATACCGACGCAGAAGGTCGCTTAATTCTTTGTGACGCTTTAACCTACAGCGCTAAATTTAAGCCCGATGTCGTCATAGATATCGCCACCTTAACCGGTGCTTGCGTCGTTGCCTTAGGCAAACACGCCACCGGCTTGTTGGCGAATAACGACGACTTGGCCAATGAACTCTTAGATGCGGGCCAAAAAGCCGGTGACAAAGCTTGGCAATTACCCTTATGGGACGAATACAAACCGCAACTCAAGAGCAATTTTGCCGATCTCGCAAATATCGGCGGGCCCGGTGCTGGCACCATCACCGCCGCGTGCTTTTTATCGCGTTTTACCGAAGATTACAGATGGGCTCATTTAGATATCGCTGGCACAGCATGGAAATCTGGCGCCGACAAAGGGGCAACGGGGCGACCCGTTCATATGTTAAGTCAGTTTATTTTAGACCGTTGCTAAGTCATTTATAGAGCTACCGTTATGACCCGAGTTGATTTTTACCTGCTGCCTGACAGCCAAGTCGAACAACAGCAGCTATACGCCTGCCGCTTAACCCAAAAAGCGGTTAAGCAGGGCCTCCGCGTGTATATACATACCAATTCTAACGAGCAGTCTAATGCGCTTGATGAGTTACTGTGGTCGTTTTCCGCCAGCAGTTTTGTGCCACATACTTTGAAGGCCGAAGACTGCGCTCAACATCCGGTGTATATCGACCACACTGGTGATCCGTTAGACATCCATGGCGTATTGATCAACTTAAGCCAACAAACCCCGGATTGTTTTACACGGTTTGAACGATTAGCTGAATTAGTTACCCAAGATGAAACCAACAAACAGGCAGGGCGCGAGCGCTTTAAGTTTTATAAAAGTCGCGGCTACCCGCTAAACACGCATAAGTTGTAAAAAAACACGGCAACTGTTCCGATAGCTGACTCGACAACGCTATAATAGCGGCTTTTAGATAAGCCCAGTGCATCATGATGGATAAAACATACGCCCCCCACGCTATAGAATCACGTTGGTACAGCCAGTGGGAAGATAACGGTTATTTTGAACCTCAAGGCGGTGATTCAGCGTATTGCATCATGATCCCCCCGCCTAATGTCACTGGCAGCTTACATATGGGCCACGCTTTTCAAGACACCATTATGGACGCCTTGACGCGTTATCATCGCATGCAAGGAAATAACACCCTTTGGCAAGCAGGTAGTGACCACGCAGGAATCGCCACCCAAATGGTGGTTGAGCGCCAATTAAATGCGGAAGGCAAAACGCGCCATGATTTAGGCCGCGAGCCCTTTATTGAACGCATTTGGGACTGGAAAGAGCATTCTGGCAATACCATTTCAAAACAACTACGACGCATGGGCTCTTCGCTCGATTGGTCGCGTGAACGTTTCACCATGGACGAAGGTCTATCAAAGGCGGTACGTGAAGTGTTTGTTAAACTGCACGAAGAAGGCCTTATTTATCGTGGCAAGCGTCTGGTTAACTGGGACCCTAAGCTTCACACCGCGGTCTCTGATTTAGAAGTTATTTCGCAAGAAGAACAAGGGCATATGTGGCATATGCGCTACCCACTAGCCGATGGCAGTGGCGATCTAGTCGTCGCTACCACGCGCCCCGAAACCATGTTGGGCGATGCCTGCGTTGCGGTGCATCCGTCCGATGAGCGTTACCAACATTTAATTGGCAAAACTGTTGCATTACCGCTATGTGACCGTGAAATTCCGATTATTGCTGACGACTATGTCGACCCCGAATTTGGTACCGGCTGCGTAAAAATTACTCCAGCACACGATTTTAATGATTATGAAGTCGGACAACGGCACGCGATGCCACTGATCAATATTTTTACCATTGACGCCTGTATTAACGAAGATGCACCAGCCGCCTACCGCGGCATGGATCGCGTCGCTGCACGTAAGCAGATCGTTACTGATTTAGACGCACTTGGCTTACTGGTTAAAGTGGATGATCACAAATTAATGATTCCACGCGGTGATCGCTCAGGTGTCATCATCGAGCCTCTATTAACGGACCAGTGGTTTGTTAAAGCAAAGCCGCTTGCTGAACCGGCTATCGAAGCGGTCAAAAGTGGCAAAATAAAGTTTGTACCTGAAAATTGGGATAAAACCTATTACAACTGGATGAACGACATTCAAGACTGGTGCATCTCACGACAAATTTGGTGGGGCCACCGTATCCCCGCTTGGTATGACGCGGAGGGCAAGGTTTACGTTGGGCGTGATGAAGCCGAGGTGCGCGAAAAGCACCAACTGGCTGACACCGTTGAACTAAACCAAGATGAAGACGTATTAGACACCTGGTTTTCATCTGCACTCTGGCCTTTTTCTACCCTTGGCTGGCCTGACAAAACACCCGAACTCGATACTTTTTACCCCACGAGCGTATTAGTGACCGGCTTTGATATCATTTTCTTCTGGGTCGCCCGGATGATTATGATGGGCCTAAAGTTTATGGATGACGTGCCATTTAAAGAAATTTATATCCATGGTCTAGTACGCGACGCAGAAGGCCAAAAAATGTCAAAATCCAAGGGCAATGTTTTAGACCCGATTGATTTAATCGACGGCATTAGCCTGGATGCCTTAGTTGAAAAACGCACCCAAGGCTTAATGCAACCGAAGATGGCGGCTAAAATCGAGAAGGACACGCGCAAACACTTTCCCGATGGCATCCCTTCGTTCGGCACCGACGCCTTACGATTTACCTTTGCTTCACTGGCCTCGACCGGGCGCGACATCCGCTTTGATTTAAACCGTATTGAAGGCAACCGAAACTTCTGCAACAAGCTTTGGAACGCCACCCGTTACGTATTAATGAATACCGAAGGCGAAGACACCGGGTTAAATGACGCACCCGTTGAACTCAGCTTGGCGGATCGTTGGATCATCTCACGCTTGCAAAGGACTGAAGCCAATGTGATTGACTGCATCAACAAATACCGTTTCGATCTAGCTGCGCAGTCGCTGTACGAATTTTTATGGAACGAGTATTGTGATTGGTATTTGGAGCTATCAAAACCCATTTTATTGGATGAAAGCAGTAATGAACAACAAAAACGCGGCACCCGCAAAACACTCATTCGCGTACTAGAAACCGTGCTGCGCTTGCTGCACCCACTGATGCCCTTTATCACCGAAGAAATTTGGCAGCAAGTAGCACCGTTAGCCGGAAAATCTGGCGACACTATTATGCTTCAGGCTTTTCCAACACCTGACGACAGCAAAATTTCTGCCGACGCTGAAGAAGAGATGCAATGGGTAATGGACTTTGTGATGGGCGTTCGTAAGATTCGTGGCGAGATGAATATTGCACCGAGCAAGCCATTGCCGGTACTGTTAAAAAACACTTCTCCCCATGATCAAACACGGCTAAAAAACAACCTATTGCTACTGAATAAACTAGCCCGTTTAGCGTCCATTGACACTCTAACAGCCACTGATGAAGCCCCCCAATCGGCAATTGCCTTAGTCGGCGAAATGCAAATTCTAATTCCAATGGCTGGCTTAATAGATAAAAGCGCCGAGTTGGAACGACTTAATAAAGAAATAGACAAGTTAGAAAAAGAGCTCGCGCGCATCACCGGCAAACTGGCTAATGCGGGCTTTGTGGACAAAGCCCCAGCGGCTGTGGTTGAAAACGAAAAACAAAAACAGCAAGAACTATCGTCAAAGCTCAATAGCCTAAAACAGCAAATAGATAAAATAGCTAGTTTATAAGCTTGACTGAGGGCTAAACAAGTTAAAGGGACAGTCAGCGTTAATGAGTGACCATGGCTATACGCCAAAGCAATAAAACATATAACGTTTTAATTCGCTAAAACCAATTTGACTGCGATTAACACAGTCATAATAAATAATAGGGTGATGATAAACCCAGTCACAATAAAGACTTTGGGGTTTCCGTGCTCAAAGTCTCGCTGACGCCGTGACTCTTTAGATACCCCCAAAAATGACAATAGCGTACTCGCCACCATCTGCCAAAACGAGGGTTTCTGACTGCTCTGGTTCACCTTATTCTCGTTCATTTAAGACACCCGAATAAAAAAATTGTATTTTATCACTCGTAAAGCCAAATTTATCGGTAAAACGCTTTTTTTCAACTAAAATAATTTAGAGATACTAATTTTAAGAGATATTATGGATATCGATTTACAGGATTTAAGCGTGCTTTTAGTAGAACCTTCTGGCACACAGCAACGCATTATTCAACGCGAGCTCAATAGCTTGGGCATTGTTAACGTCGACTGCGTTAACTCAGCACAGGAGGCGCTAAACTTTATCAGTTTTAGCGCCCCTGATGTCGTACTTAGCGCCTACTACCTTAGTGATATGACCGGCAGCGAATTACTCCACACCCTTCGAGAAGACGAGGTCAACCACGAAATTTGTTTTGTTCTAGTTTCTAGCGTAACCGACATTCACCAATTGGATACGGTTCGACAGGCCGGTGTTGTTGCCATTTTGCCAAAGCCTTTTGATGCCAACGATATGAAGCTGGCGCTTAAAGCAACCCTTAGCCACATCAACCCCGAAGCAATACAAATTGAAAACGCGCACCTAGAGGACCTTAAAATACTGGTGGTCGATGACAGTGCTTTAGCTAGGAAATACATAAAAAAAACCCTTGTTTCTATGGGGCTAGACAACATAACTGAAGCTATAAACGGGTTAGAAGCTGTTGATATTTTGAATAGCTCATTATTCGATTTGATCGTCACCGATTACAATATGCCCGAGATGGATGGACGCGAATTATCTGCCTATATCCGGCAAAACAGTAACCAACCCTCTGTTCCCATAATTATGGTGACCAGCGAACATAACAAAAGTCGGCTAGCTGCCGTACAACAAGCCGGTGTTTCAGCCATTTGCGATAAACCCTTTGAGCCCGATAATGTGAGACAATTGATTTCCCAATTATTACAATAAATTCATCGCCTAATGGCCACACCTAAAAACCCGCTGAGCATTGTGATGCCCTGCTTAAATGAAGCAAAAAATCTCGGTGCCTTGTTACCCAAACTAAAAGAACTGCACGCAAAAGCCGAAATATTAGTGATCGACGATGGCTCGACTGATAAATCTGTTGAAATCTGTCAGCAATTTGGCGTTAAGGTGATATCCCACCCCCACCCTCTAGGCAACGGCGCGGCCATCAAAACTGGTGCGCGCAACGCTTCTGGAGAAATCATCGTTTTTATGGATGCCGATGGTCAGCACAAACCAAAGGACATTCAACGATTACTCGATAAACTAGCTGAAGGCTACGATATGGTGGTGGGCGCCAGAGAGTCTGGCTCTCACGCATCAAAGAAACGCCTATTAGGCAACGCTATTTTTAACCGATTAGCCTCCTTTATGACCGGGCAAAAAATAGAAGATCTAACCTCGGGTTTCCGTGCCGTTCGGGCCAACCATTTCAAAAAATTCCTATACCTACTTCCCAACGGCTTCTCGTACCCAACCACGTCAACTATGGCGTTTTTTCGTTCCGCCTTACCCGTTGCCTACATTCCAATTAAGGCCGGTAAACGCGAAGGTAAAAGCAAAATAAAACTACTAAAAGACGGCTTACGTTTTTTTATTATTATCTTAAAAATTGGGGCACTCTTTTCACCCATGCGTTTATTTTTGCCGACTAGTGCCGCCTGTTTCTTACTCGGCGTTGTGAACCATATCAGCACCTATGCCGCGTCTGGAAAATTCAGCAATGGCACACTATTGTTGTACGTCGCGTCTGTTTTTATCTTTTTGATGGGAATATTGTCTGAGCAAATCTCATCACTGCATTATAGAAATACAGATAAAGAATAACGTTTGAATTCGCTCATTATTAAGCCTTAATGAACTCTCCAGCTCCATTAAAAGTCTTGATGCTTACATCAAGCTACCCAAGGAAGGATAGCGACAATAGCTCTGTTTTCTTACGCTATCTTGCTACCAACCTAGCCAAACAGGGTGTAAATATTCATGTTTTAGCACCCGACCACCCGCTTATTAAAAACACAGATCTTGATCCAGGGGTAAAAAATCACTGGTTCCAATACCTCCCTAAAAAATGGCAACGTCTGGCGTATGGCTCGGGAATACTACCTAATTTAAAAAGAAACAAACTGCTTTATTTACAAGTTCCCTTTTTTTTATTCAGCATGTTTTTTTATTTATTTTTCATGTGTAAAAAAATAAAGCCCGATGTTATTCATGCACATTGGATTATCCCCCAAGGGTTTATAGCCGTTATTGTAGGTAGGCTTTTAAATATACCTGTCATCGCCACAGCGCATGGTGGTGATGCCTTTTCACTTAATACTGGCCTACTCAACCGGTTGAAAACATTTACACTCAGGCACTGTCAGTGTTGGACGTCAAACACAAGGGCGACCGCAGAAACTTTCGACATTACACACGGCATCCCAAGGCCTATCATTATCCCAATGGGCGTGGGTATCGAACATTTCCAATCTGGCAATGCGGAAAAAGTATTAGGCAGTGAAACTAGAAGAATAATCTTATTCGTTGGCCGGCTGGTCGAAAAAAAAGGCGTCAAATATCTGATTGAAGCCTTCTCTATGCTACCTAAAAAAATCCAAGATGAATCCGTTTTATGGATTATTGGCGATGGTGATGAACGTAAAAACCTTGAACAGCAGGCTCTAAAATCAAGCCTTGAAAATATAAAGTTCTGGGGACAGGTACCAAATAAACAGCTTCCTGATTTTTATGCAGCAGCTAGTCTATTCGTTGCCCCTTCTGTCATAGATTCAAAAGGCGACACCGAAGGACAAGGCGTTATTTTATTGGAAGCAATGGCGAGCAAAACACCTATTATAGCTACTGCTGTTGGCGGTATACCTGAAGTAATTACAGGTGATAAGACTGGTTTACTTGTGCAGCAAAAGAACGCAAACGCACTATCAACAGCCATTCAATTTCTGTTTAATAATTCAAAAACTGCTGAAGCCTATGGGAGCCGTGCACTACAGTTCTTAGATAAGACCTATTCGTGGGACTCGATTGCGCAACAATTTATTTCAATATTCAATGATCCATCTATTAAAAATTAAGCTGATCACTCGCCTCTTCAAACAACGCTTTGTATTCTGCAACCATCCTTTTTAAAGTAAATAAACGTTCTACTTTTTCTCGATTATAATCGCCCATTTCTCTACGAAGAGTAGCATTGCCGGCCAATAAATTGATCTTTTCAGCAAAGTCATCTATATCACCTAAACCACATAAGAAGCCTCCCTTCTCACCGTCAACCAACTCGGGCAAAGCAGAACAGTCCGTTGCCACAACAGGCAAGCCACATGCCATTGCTTCAGCAGCGGCCAAACCAAACCCTTCTCGCACCGTTGGAAACAAAAGAATGTCGGCTGACCGATATAAGGCTGGCATATCTGCGTAGTCAACTCGGCCTAAATTCACCAAACGAGGGTGCGCTGGCAGCGCCTTTACATTGCGCAAACCCGACGTGTAATAAATTGAAATATTGGGGTTCAGTTTATTTAATATGGGCAATAACCACTGAGCACCTTTTCTACTACTTAAATTACCGCTAAACAACACCTTAATATTTTTTTGATTAGCTGGTTTACTTGTTGGGACAAAAACAGCCTCATCTATACCGTTATAAATCACCCGAATTTTCCTATCCAAGCCTAGCTCTGTCTGCACTAGCTTTGCGGTAAATTGGCTCACCGCCGTTAACTCACTCGCTAAGTTAACTGCCTTTTTTGTCAGCCACTTTAAATCGGTTTGATAATGAATATTTTGCAAGCAACTGCTGTAATCACGCATAAAGCGATCAAGCACATAATTATGAAACGTCAACACTAAAGGAATCCCACGCCTAGCATGAAAATACGCGTAATCAGGCGTGGTATGTATCAGACTAGACTTTTTGTTACGGCCTATGGGAAATAGCGAAACGGGGAAAAGCGTTCGGTAGGGGTGATAAGGTAATAGCTGGTAGCCTTGTATCGACCGCTCTAAATGACGATGCACGACATAAGCACCATTACCTGTTGCCATAGGGCTTAGAATCCTTGCTTTAGCCTTACCAGCAGTTTTATTCGCACTCATTCAGATAAGCTTGATACGTTAGCGTTAAGCCCTCTTCCAGTTTGGTTTTAGCTTGCCAGCCCAAATTAGCTGCTTTACTAACATCCAGCAGCTTTCTTGGGGTGCCGTCAGGTTTTGTTTGCTCCCAGCGTATTTCACCTGTGTAGCCAATCACATTCGTTAATAGCTCAACCAACTCTTTTATTGACACATCAACGCCAGTACCGATATTGATATGACTATTTGTTGTTGCTATATTTTCTTGGTAATTATCCTTTTCAATCATCATCAGTAAAACGCAGGCGTCAGCTAAATCATCGACATATAAAAACTCACGTTTAGCTGCACCTGTTCCCCACACGTCAACGAAGCTATCTCTTGTCACTTTTGCTGTATGTATTTTTCTAATTAGCGCTGGAATAACGTGACTGTTTTGCAGGTCATAATTATCGTTAGGCCCGTATAAATTGGTCGGCATCACTGAACGAAAATCGGTACTGTATTGGCGGTTATACGATTCACACATTTTAATACCGGCAATTTTAGCAATTGCATACGGTTCGTTAGTGGGTTCAAGCTCACCCGTTAACAACGCAGATTCATCCATTGGCTGGGATGCTAATTTAGGGTAAATACACGAACTCCCCAAAAACAATAACTGCTTTACCTGAGCCTTATACGCCTGATGAATCACATTACTTTGCACCATCAAGTTTTCATAAATAAAATCGGCTGGGTATTCATTATTGGCGAAAATACCCCCCACTTTAGCTGCTGCCAACACCACGTATTCTGGTTTTTCTTGTTGGAAGAAAGCACTCACCGCTCGTTGATCTAGCAAATCTAACTCGTTACGCGTTTTTTTAATAATGTTGCGAAAACCCTTTTTATTCAGCTCCCGAACAATCGCCGAACCCACCATCCCACGGTGCCCCGCCACATATATTGTCGAATCTTTATCCATTATTCTTGCGAAGTATGTACGTCATAGCCTTTATTGATCAATAACGAATCCCTTCTCGCATGGTTTAGATCGTTCTGTACCATTTCAGACACTAACTCTTCAAAGGTAATTTTAGGCGACCAGCCCAATTGTTTTTTTGCTTTGGATGCGTCGCCCAATAGTGTTTCCACTTCTGCTGGCCTAAAGTATCGTGAGTCAATACGGATGATCACGTCACCCACTTTTTTCTTACATGCTGCCGACACTGATTCTAATACGCCCACTTCATCTAAGCCCTTACCTTGCCACTTAATCGTTAGGCCCAACTCTTCTAGTGCGCACTCAATAAGGTCACGTACTGAGTATTGTTTTCCTGTCGCAATAACAAAGTCTTCGGGTTTGTCTTGTTGCAACATTAACCACTGCATTTCTACAAAATCTTTAGCATGTCCCCAATCACGTTTAGCATCTAAATTACCCAAATACAGGCAATCATCTAAACCTTCATAAATATTAGCTAAACCCCGTGTAATTTTACGGGTAACAAAGGTTTCCCCTCGTCGTGGTGACTCGTGATTAAACAAAATACCGTTGCAAGCGAACATGCCATAGGCCTCGCGATAGTTCACCACAATCCAGTAGGCATACATTTTAGCCACCGCATAAGGTGAACGCGGGTGGAAAGGCGTGGTTTCCGTTTGAGGTGTTTCTTGAACAAGCCCGTATAATTCAGACGTAGATGCTTGATAAAACTTCGTTTTCTTCTCTAACCCTAATAAACGAATAGCCTCAAGCAAACGAAGCGCACCCAGTCCATCCACATCTGCGGTGTATTCTGGTGATTCAAAACTTACCGCCACATGCGATTGCGCGCCCAAGTTATAGACTTCATCCGGTTGAACTTCTTGCAAAATACGCGTTAAGTTAGAGGAGTCCGTCAGGTCGCCATAATGCAAAATAAAGTTCTTATTATCGACGTGCGGATCTTGATATAAATGATCCACACGTTGCGTATTGAATGACGAAGCACGGCGTTTAATACCATGAATCTCGTAGCCCTTCTCAAGCAAAAACTCTACTAAATAAGAACCATCCTGACCTGTAACGCCTGTTATTAGTGCTTTTTTCCTTGTCATAACTTTGCCTTTTCTAATGCCGACTCATAAAGCTCTATATATTGTTTTGCAACGATCTCGCTGTCAAATTCATTCAATACTTTATTACGTGCATTAGTCGACAACTCTTTATAGTTTGGTGCGTTTATAACCCACTCGATGCCAGCGGTTAAATCAGTTGTATCCAATGGTTTGGCAAGATAACCATTTTTTTGGTGTTCAATCATATCGCCATTACCACCTATATCAAAACCAACTACGGGTGTTGCGCAAGCGAGGCTTTCCATAATAGCGTTTGATAAATTTTCCTGCAGGCTTGGCACAACCATCACATCAGCAGCAGAATATAATGCCCTCAATGTCACATCATCATGTAATTGACCCAAATAATGTGTATTGAACTTAAAACCTTCCGATACTTTCGGTTGACTACTGCCAAACACAACAAGCTCAATACCTTGTCCTTTCAACAGTAACAATGCCTCACAAAGTTCTTTATAACCCTTCCTTGGGTCAGTTGTTGCACCCATCGCTCCAAATAAAATCAATTTCTTATCTAAAGGCAGCCCCAGTATCTCACGTGCAATACGTTTATCTAGCGGCAAGTAAACCGATGTATCAATCGGGTTAGGCAAACAAACAACATTTTTACTTTTAAGCAGTGTGCTTTTAGAAGCGCTCCCAGCAAGCCAGTTACTTAAACCCACCACGGTTAAGTTCTCATGTTTAGCATAAGTAGCCAATTTCTTTTTAAATACTTTACGGCTTAAGTCATTTGATTTAACTGAGCCCAGTACTTTGCATGTCCCGCAAGACTGTTCATAAGCACCACACTCTTCATCGTAGTGACACCCGCCTGTAAATGCCCACATATCATGCAGGCTCCACACAATAGGCGCTTTAATCGCAGAGATATCGGAGATAGACAGTATTGCTTTATTAACCCACTGCAGGTGAACCACATCAGGATTAATTGCATTAATACGTTCAACTAACTCCGAAAAAGGCACCCAATTTGGTGAAAAGTAAGTTGATGAGCGGTCCTTATAAAAATTCACAGGCAATCTATCTAAAATGCGGCGTAATAAGGTAATACCTTTTCTGACATTTGAACCTTGCCCAATAACGCTGTAATCATCACTCAATTTGGTATCGACAAGTATTTGAGAATCAACGCCAGATTTAAGCAATGCTTGATGAAGACGATAAGCGGCACGAGCGGCGCCGCCATTTAGATCGGATGAGTTAATGATCAACACTTTCATTTCTTCTGATAAACCGCCATCACAGTATGCCCATGGGGTAACATTTCATCCTTTAACCCTTTAACCAATATTTTTGCTAATAGAGTCGATATGATTGAAGTTAGCTTACTAGTTAACCCCTTAGCTATAAGTTTCCTTTCTGGGATAATATTACTTATAAGCAACTTAACGAACCATGACTTATGAATATCTTGTAAGCTCTCATGATAAATATCCACCACCTGTAAATTATATCGCTCAGCTATGTAATAAAGTGTTTTGTCTGGCCACCGTGTTACGTGATGCGGCGGCATGTTCAATATATTATTAGTTGCAAATTTCAAGAATGAGTCTTCACTAGGAACTGCAATAATGAGTTTCCCCCCTACTTTTAACGCGTCAACTTTTGCTTGTAAAAATAACTTTGGGTCGGGCACGTGCTCCAGCACTTGGAAACTGACAACAACATCAAAACTTGATGGATGTGAGTCTGCATAATCTTGAACCATTTCATTTTTAATTAAAACACCCTCTTTAGCCGCCATCATAATTGCATTTTGACTAGAGTCTAAACCGATGTAATCATTCGTTTGTAACAGATTAAAAAATGTCCCTTTTCCACTACCAACATCCAAGACTTTATCTGTGGGCGAGATATGCTTCACTGCTTCCAAGTATTCGTCTTTTTCATCAAGATAATACCAATCAAATTGCTGAAGCGATTTATAAAAAACTTCATCACCCGTAATAAGTGGATCAAAAAAACGTAATTTACATTCACCACATTCATAATATTTAAGGTTTACATTTATCAAGTAAGAAAAGTCGACACCAGTGAGATCTTTATACTTATTTACTAATAAGTCCTTATCAACTATCTCCAATAGAGTTAATTTCTCACCATCGCACAATAGACAATTATTTTTTTCTACTATTTGCACTTAATCTTTCTGATTATCTTATTAATGACTCTACCAAAAATATTTCTTTTATTCCCCAACAGAAAGTTTTTTATTCGGCCCATTGCTATAGCACTTTCAACCAGATCAGTAGAGAAAACCGTCACCTGTTTATCATAGGCTTCAGCGCAATAAACATCTGTTGAGCCGCAATGCACCCCGCTGCCATCATGCCCAATATTTTTAACTAATGACTTGCTCGGGTGCAAACAAAGTCCCCTTTTTTTAAAGACTGCGGCATACCAAAAAATCGCCCATGTGTTCAATTTTCCCGTCAAATTCCCTATGACTTGCGACCACATCCCAACCGACCCATCATAATCAAATTTATATCTGTCTGATTTTGTGAAACTGCCTAGTAATTTGTAGGGGGCTTTCTCAAAATACTGCCAAGCCCTATCCCAAGTTGCCCAACCCGAACAGGTTGTACCTCGTAAAAAAATTGTTTTCGGTAAGTCAGTAGTATTTATTGGGTAATTCCACCCACTAATATGCATGACTTTATCTTCCTCTCTATAAAACATTAAAGCATCATTCATGAATTTTAAGAAATAAGGGCCTGTTACCAAATCATCTTCCAACACAATGATTTTCCCAAACTCATCGACAATAGTTGTTACACCATCAATTATTGAATTTGCAAGTCCCCAGTTTTTATCTCGCTCTATAATGCTAATCGCTTTAAAGCCATTAACTTCACGAATATACTCTCGAACTTTTTCAACATTCACTTGGTCTTTAGCATGCTTCGCCCCATCACTAAAAATATACAACTCACTATCGTTAGCAAGCGTGTTCTTTTTTAGTGCCTCAATCGTTTGTTGTGTGTGCCACGGACGGTTGAATACAAAAAGTACAATAGGTGCAAGGCTCACCACCCACCTCTTTGCAATAACAACTTATTCACTATGATCATGTGTATTTCTTTAAAGGTTTGATTTTATTAAGCCAAGCTTTTGGCTGTTGATACAGACTGTTTAATCCTGAGTAAATACCTAAACGAACGGATAAGTTCTTATACCAAGAAGCATATTTAGTATTTTGCAGGCTATGTTGTAGCTCTGATAGCCTGTTTCTATCTTCCATTGAATGATAGTTATCACTTAATTCATCATGAATCCTTATTAGTACGGGGTCAATGGCATAAAGGTTCACATGTTCACTATCGCCCGTATAGTGATCAAGAGGCTTAGCCATGCATTCCAAATCATTCAATAATTTGACCGCGCCTTGTTGATTGATAAGGTAACCATATGCACCATAAGTCAACTCGCAAGGCCTTATCAAGCTATCGCCAGACGATAACTTAACACGCCCCCAGAAACTTCCATTGGTAGAACTTGTTCTTGATTCAGCCCCGTGATGCCCCAAAAGAACCAGTTCCCAATCCAGCGGGAATTCATCTTCCAAATTTAATGCCCCCAAGAGCTGACTATTAAATTCAACATCATCTTCGAAGACCAGAGCTTGTTGAATATTCTCATCAACCATTTTTTGGTAGATTTTTCTATGACTGAGCGCACAACCTATCTCACCCATTGAAAGCTCGCGGCCAATAGTCCTGATTGCAGCTTCATTTGAAGACTTCCCTATTATTTCCGCTGGCTTAATAAACGCTCCATCAACCGCGTTGATAAAAGTTGCTTTTAAACCTATTTGCTCACAAAGCTTTTGCATATGAGCTTTCCGCTCAGAGCTGTGCTGCAGGTTGATTATAAAAATTGACAGCTCGTTCAAATGATTATCCATGCGAATATCTTATTAAGCACTTAGTAAACAGTTTTATATGCGCGTAAAACGTATGAGCGACAACTTTTTTCATTGTAGACTTATGGAATATCAACCAGGTTTTCAACCCTCTATTAGCCTTCTGATTCACCAAAATCCAAAACCTCGTTCCCAGTACTTTTTCCAGAGCTTTTTGCTCAAAATACCCAAACTCCGTATTTGTTTTTAATATTTTCATTAATAACAAGTCAGCCTTTTTAATTGACACGGATTGATAGTTCGAAATTGCAAAAAAATCACTTAACTCTTCGTCGCTAAACTCACAACCTACTTTACTAAGGATCTCTTCTCTAATGTTGTCAGTACTTTTCCGCTGAACTATTTTTTCTGTTTGCTTGTTGTGCAGACGGTATCGGTACAAAACTTTGGGGATATTAGAAAATAATTTATGGTCTATTGAATTAATCCATAAAAAATAATCTTCAGCACCTAAATATTTATCTGAAAAACTAAAATCAGAAAACATACTCCGTTTCGCCATAATTGATGGGTGAGCAAATGCAGAATTTAACAATAATAATGCTTTTATTCCATCATGTGATAGAGGGTATTCCCAGGTCTCTTCTCTATCCCCAAATGTATGCACCCAAGCACCGCAAACATCAATTTCTGGATGATCTTGCATAAACCTTACCTGTTCTTCCAACCTGATCTGTAGGCTTATATCATCTGCATCCATACGAGCAATATATTGCCCCTTCGCAAGCTCAATACCTTTATTTAAGCTTTTTACAATCTGTAAATTAACGCCATTTTTAACGTATCGAATACGCTCATCGGCATAAGATAAAATAATATCTTCTGTTCTATCGGTAGATCCATCATTAATAATAATAAATTCAAAATCCGTAAAGGTCTGATTTAAGATGCTGTCTATCGCCTCTTTTAGGTACTGTTCTCCATTATAAACAGGCATAACGACTGAAATTATAGGCTGCCCATTCATAATCGCAGCCAGGATTCAGGTATCAGGTCTTTTGTATTAATAGAGCTATCTTTAAACCAGTTCTGTGGAGCAATAACTATTTTACTAGGGTTTGTATTCAGCCATGCTCCCCACCAACTAAATGAACTATTGGCAATAATATTATGTTGGCACTCGCTCATCAGCCATATTTCTTCATGATCAAGACTACCCGAACCCAATTCAACAAAAATCGCCTGATCAATAAAGTCTATATTTTCTTTTGCCCACCCCATGTCATCACTGAATATAAAAAAATATGGGTTATCCATAGCCTTTTTTATTGCTGAAACAGCTTCACGGTAGTAATCTAGGCCACACGTACCGTGCACCGCATTTGCCTTTGCATTAGCAACATAATCACCTCGTCTTATATGCAGGCTTACTGCCTGATTAGCGAGTATTTTCTGCTGATATTCTTTGCTTTTAGCACGAACAGTAGCTTTCAGGCTAAAGTGCTCGAGCAGATCGGCTCTATAACTACTAAAATATTTTTCACTTTGCCAGTAGCCGTCGAAATAAACAGCGCCCAGTTTATTAACAGCAGCATTATCAAATTGAAAACAAGCTTCCCTATAATAACTAGTAGCGAGGGGCTTTTCTTTTCTAGCTAATTGTCTAAACAGTCTGGTAAAGATACTTTCTTTTTTATACTTCAGTCGATTTTTTTCTGAAACTGATGTGATCTCCACATTAATACAATATTTACCCAGCTCATATTGACGTAAACCATAAGAATCAAAATTACTTATATCTAACTGTAGTCGAGTTTTATTGTTTTTAGCAACTGCATAAGCAAAAGCATATTGAAACATTTGATTTCCAAGACCACCTTTTATATTCCCTATAATCACCAGCTAAATTTTCTTTGCGAGAACATGATATCCAAAGCAAAGCAATTCATCGCTGCCTTCATCCTGTTTGGAAAAACGATCTAGCATTTTTAATACCATTTTTATGGCAACCTTCTCGAGTCGCGCGACTTTGCTTGCAGTATGTTTATTGGCAATTGAAGGAATTCTGCGTATTTCTTGCCCTAGATATTCAAAAAAATTGCCATTTTTAGAAATTTCTACTATTTCGAAGCCCAGTTTATTAAAATGACATTCATAAAAATACCGATTAAACCCGGTACTGTAATGGTGGGGCGAAAAGTGAGTCAAACTGCAAAAAGGTGCCGTAATAATAATACTTCCTCCTTTTTTCAAAAGCCGTTGGAACTCGTTCAGTGCCAACACTGGGTTAGGCAAGTGTTCTAAAACTTCAGAGCACAAAATAACATCAAAAGACTCATCAACTTCAGGAATATCAGTTATATCGCTGACTAAATCAATCTGATATGTCTCCCAAGCCCCCGTTTGCAATCCTTTATTATCACCAAGCCCCTCGTATTGACAAAAGTCTTGAGATATATATTCCAAATGCCGGCAATATTTTTTATTAGCTAACTCACCTGCTCCTGCATCCAAAATTCGCAATCCTGATGGAATACCAGTAAGAACTTTTTCTAGCCATTCCTGTCTCACAGACTCATTTCTTGTACCTACATTCATCACCCTTCCTTCTTTTTAAACCAAAAACATCCACAGGCATAAGTTTGTTTATCGGCTTCTTCCTTAGTTGCATTTATTACTAAAGCATCATCAGTCTGGTCGGGTATCAACGTGAATTCTTGTAGTTCAAAGTCATTAAAATACGACATAACTTGGTCATACGAATATATTCGATGTGCATTAAACATAATTTTAGCTTTTCCAATCGGTACAACAAAAAATAGGTCGCCTTTTATTGAAAGCACTCTTTTCAACTCTGAAATTGCTTTTAAGTCGCCGTCCACATCCAAAACATCACTGTACCCGCCTAACCCAATATGTTCAATCACGTGCATGCACGATAAGGACCTGATTGAATTATTTTTAAATGGCAAAGCCGTTATATCCGCATGATTACACGTTAAGTTATCTAACCTAATATCAACAGGGCGATAATCATAAAAGCTAACTGGTATAAAGGCCGACACTACAGTCGAAAAATAGGTGAGAGACGATATATCGGTATGGTCAACTGGCTTTAAAGCACTCAGCCTTCGCGCCGCCCAAGCAGTGTGATAAATATAGTGTTTATCAAAACTAGTGCCTTTCGTTTTATCATACAAACAAGGGTATTTGTCTTTTCTGAGTACTTCGAACCTTTCTCCATGCGTTCGTAAAAATACTTTAAACTCCTGTGCGTATTCAAAATAATTTTGAATATATTCAGCATTGTTTTTTATCTTTTTTACGAAAAGCCCGACTACTTTCTTTATCAGCATTTTCCCAACCTGAAGTGGACATTAGAAACTATATTCACCGAGCCATCCGAGCAAAATATTTTCTAAAAAAACTCTTTTTTGTATTGAATTTTGACTGCTCGACTATTTTAATTTTTGATTTATCTTCGTTATATATTGAGGGGGTTATTGCACTATGAATCACTGGGAACACGTTGTACTTATCTAGAATAAGGTTTCTTGCTAAATCAATATTCTTCACTGACCCCTCATATCGTAAATCCAGTATCTCTCGTTCTATTAGTTTAATAGAGTCTTCTACCTTAGATATATCAATAGCTGTTAGCGCTTTTGATGAGAAATATTTGTGTATGTTTTTGCACCCAAAGTAGAACGGGTAAGCCCCCCCTAAAAAAGCATCTGCAAGTTTCTCCGTCCAGTAGTCTTCGCATGAGCTATTTTCTATTACAATATGATACTTATAGTCTGCTATAGCGTCCCATTTATCATCAATTGGTCGCCCCCCTTGGCCAAAAACGTCTAACCGGTCACCAAAGCGCCGTTTTAAATGTTCAACAAATGTCAAACGTGCTCTATGGCCTTTCGTACTTCTCTTCCCCGAAACGACAACTGACATTAGTTTAGTTTTATTAAACCGTTCTGTTTTTTTAAGCTCGTCATAGCACTTATTCATTGAATCAGGTCTAGTTTCTTCTAAACTTCTCCCCACATGCCAAGGCAAGGCTTGTTGAACATAAGTCACACCCTTATGTTTAATATCCTTTTGACACGTAATAATATTTGAGAATTGATTTAAAAAATCCTTCCCGTATTTCTTAATGCTAGGGGGTTCTCCAGTAATTAACAAAGTGTTTTTTATCGGACAAACAACTTCTTCTGTACGCAATAAATCCTCATAAACAACCCAATAATCACATTCTTGAATCGGCTTATTAATTATAAATTTACAATTACCCCAAACACCCTCTCCTTTAGGAGTTTGCCTAATAAGTGGCCAATTAGGAAATGAAGTAGAAACTTTAATTATTCTTTCGCCCACTATGTTAAGCCCAAGCTAATTAAGATATTTATTAATGGTCCATTCATCGTGCGCCAATACAACACCGACATGTGGCTCACCTATATGAGCAGTATTATACTCTGCAGGAGAGAGTATCTTTATGGGAATAGATATTCTCTTATTAACTCCATAATCCTTAATCCCATACCTACTGGCGTGCAACTCAAATAGGTAACTCCCTTCTATAAAAAAGGCTCTATCAATTATACCTGTGACACAATACTTACCAGCTTTGATATCTTCATAATCTTCATTCCAATCCGCTAACAAAGATCTGAGTAAAAGCTCTCCTGTGTTCCCCTTAACAAAAAAACCTAACCTGAACAAATTCAAATCACTTAAAACCTCAAACTCTATACTGATTTTAATTTGCTTGCTCCCATCTAGCTCAGATAAGCTCCATACATCGTCTTGCCCAATATCAACACTATAAATTATCAGCTCATCAACTTCGACAGGGAAGCGCACCCTATTACTTTCTTTATCTTGCACTGAGTAATTTAAAAAAGCATCAGAAACACTTGATATAGGCAACGCCTTCCCGTCGCACATATAAATACCGAAGTCACAAAGAGCTTTAATTGCCGCCATATTGTGACTAACAAACAAGATTGTCCTCCCAGCTTTACTTACTTCCCTCATTTTCCCTAAACATTTCCTTTGAAATCGGGCGTCCCCAACTGCCAACACTTCATCCACCACTAATATTTCGGATTCTAAATGTGCTGCCACGGCAAACGCTAAACGAACATACATACCACTGGAGTATCGCTTTACGGGGGTATCTAGAAACTTATCAACTTCAGCAAAGGCGACAATTTCATCAAATTTTTTCCTTATCTCTTTTCGGCTCATACCCAATATTGCACCGTTTAGAAAAATATTTTCACGGCCTGTTAATTCGGGGTGAAAGCCGGTACCTACTTCTAACAAGCTGGCAATTCGGCCATTGATGTGTATTTTGCCCGTTGTGGGTCCAGTAATGCGCGAGAGTACTTTTAACAAGGTGGATTTACCTGCCCCATTGCGTCCTATAACACCTACTTTATCGCCCTGGTTAATTTCAAAATTAATGTTTTTTAGTGCCCAAAACTCTTCTTCCGTTGATTGTTCTATTCCACCATTACCCCAGGGTAAACGAATTTTATCAATCACGCTTTTACCTGTTTGAATAATCGACTCACTGAACGTTTCGTAGTGAGCCGATTTCTTTTCATGCTGAATAAGGTATTTTTTACTCAGATTTTCTACTTTTATGGCAACGGTCATTAAATTACATCCGCGAAGTTTTTTTCAGTTTTTCTAAAATGCCTAATACCGATAATGCACAAGACCAAGGTAATACCGATAGACATCAGTATTTCTGTTTCATTTAATGCTGTTTGACCGCCACTAATAGCCCAACGAAAGCCGTCTATAACACCCACCATGGGGTTTAGGTAATAAAACAGACGGTACTGTTCTGGCACAATGGTGGTGCTAAAGCCAACGGGGGATATATACAAGCCCAACTGAACAACAAAGGGGATTACAAAACGAAAATCCCTATATTTAACGTTTAACGAAGCGACAAATAAACCTGCCCCTAATACTGTAAAAAAACTGAGTAGCAAAAAGAAGGGCAGCGTTAGTAAATGCCAACTTGGCCAGTAGTTATACCAAGCCATTAACGCCATTAAGATGACAAATGAGATTAGAAAATCAACCACCGACACGATAACCGAGGCGGTTGGAATAATTAACCGGGGGAAATACACTTTTGAAATAAGGTTCGAGTTGCTTATCAAACTATTACTGGCATCGGCAAAGGCCGATGAGAAAAAGGTCCACGGTAACATCGCGGCGAATACGAAAATAGGGTATGGCACGCCCTCGCTCGGCAGTTTGGCAATTTTGCCAAACACCACCACAAAAATCATCATTGTTAATAATGGCCTAAGAATAGCCCATAACACACCGATAATGGTTTGCTTATATCTAACTGATATGTCACGCCAGGCCAAAATATAGAATAACTCTCTGTATCGCCATAGATCAGCCCAGTAGTGCCTTTCTGCCTTGCCGGCTTCTATAGTAAATTGAAATTCCTGATCCTTTTCCATCTGTCCTTAAACCACGTTTAATAAACGATATTTTATGTATCCCGCTTTCCTATAAGGCAAATACATTGCCCAATACAATTTATAAACGGCCTGCATGAGTTTGCTTGGCCCGTTTTCAATATGCACTCTTTTTTCTTCCATAAATCGCTGTTTTAAACTTTTCCAATCTTGTCGTGAACTGATGCCCGTATCTCGCATAATGGATAATATCTGGTGATGTATTTCCATTGACGATCCTATTTTGTACGCCCGCAGGAAGAAATCATAATCCATCGCTATTTTAAAACTTATGTTAAACCCACCTAGTTTTTCAAAAAGCTCTCTTTTACAAAAAGCGCCTTGGTGCATGACTGGTGTTTTAAAGTTTGTTAAAAAACCAAATGGTCTAGTGCTTTTACGAAGTTGTTTACCTTTAGTTTGATATAAAACGTCAAATGCATAGATGTTCACCCCCGTACCCATTAAAGCTAAAGCGCTTGATAAAACATTCGTGTTAATAAAATAGTCGTCCGCATGTAAAAAAATAAGATAATCACCCGTTGCTAACTTAATACCTTTATTCATCGCATCTGCGATGCCTTTATCCGCCTCTGAAACCCATTGATCAATCGAGTCTTGGTAACGTTTTATAATATCCACCGTGCCATCTGTCGACAGCCCATCTACGATAATGTATTCGAATTCAACGCCTTTTTGTTCTACAACACTTTGTATTGTTTCTTCAATGTACTCGGCTGCGTTAAAGCAAACAGTGATTACGGATATTTTATGCATTGATTAAAGCTTAATGATGTCATTTGAATTAAAGTGTAGGATGATTTTAGCAAAGCAAACGATTAGTTATTTTTAAGCCCTTAGTTTATTACATATGAAAAAAATCGACCCTATTATTCTATCTGGTGGCTCTGGCAGCCGTTTATGGCCTTTATCCCGCCAGTCACGGCCTAAACAGTTTTTAGCGCTTTCATCCGATAAAACAATGTTCCAAGATACCTTATTAAGGCTTGATTCGCCCATTATAAATAACAAACCGACGATTATTTGCAGTGACGATCACAGATTCATGGTGGCTGAACAACTGCGTGAGCTGGATATAACTGCTGAATCGATTATTCTGGAACCTATCGGCCGCAACACGGCACCCGCACTCACGATAGCCTCTCTGGCCAGCGACCCCGAGGCTATTTTGCTTATTTTGCCGTCCGATCACGTGATCGCCGATAAAGAGGCGTTTCATCAGGCCATATCAATCGCCCAGCCACTGGCCGAGTCAGGCCAAATAGTCACCTTTGGTATTGTGCCAACCCACGCCGAAACAGGTTTCGGTTACATTGAGGCCGGCGATTCGTCTAATAAGGACTGGCTTCCTATAACTCACTTTGTTGAAAAGCCGAACGCTGAAACGGCTCAGACATATTTGGACGCGGGCAACTTCTTCTGGAACAGCGGCATGTTTATGTTTAAGGCGTCGAGACTGCTTTTTGAAATGAAGGCATTTCGGCCCGATATTGTAGGTGCTTGCTCAGATGCGTTTAACAAGGCTATCAAAGATATGGACTTTACCCGGTTAGATTCAACCGCCTTTGAACAATGCCCTTCTGACTCTATTGATTACGCGGTGATGGAAAAAACCGATAGTGCCATCGTCGTTCCACTGGATGCCGGTTGGAGCGATTTAGGCTCCTGGGCGTCGCTATGGGAAGCGGGCATGAAAGATAGCAACAACAATATTATTAAAGGCGACGTGTTGCAAAAGTCATCGACCAATTGCTATATCCATTCTGAACACCGCCTTGTAACGACCTTAGGTCTGGATAAAGTGATCGTGGTGGAAACAGCTGATGCGGTGATGGTGGCACATCCCGACTACGTTCAAGACGTTAAAGCCCTGGTTGATCAGTTAAAAGATGAAAATCGTAGTGAATCTGAAAGTCATCGCCAAATTTACCGTCCCTGGGGCAAGTACGACTCGGTAGACGTTGGCGAACGCTATCAGGTTAAACGCATTACTGTTAACCCAGGCGCCAAGCTATCAGTACAAATGCACCACCATCGTGCTGAACACTGGATTGTTGTTTCTGGCACCGCAAAAGTAACGATTGATGGCCACGAGAAACTATTATCAGAAAACCAATCCACCTACGTCCCTATAGGCTCTATTCATTCATTAGAAAACCCCGGTAAAGTTGTGGTCGAATTGATTGAAGTACAATCAGGTTCTTATTTGGGCGAAGATGATATAACCCGTTACGAAGATCTGTATGGTCGACACCAATAAAAACCGCTATTGGATCACAGCTTTATCGTTGAATAGCGTTATTTAACAGCATATAGACTGGACAAAACCTCAATTTCTACTACTATTGCAGCATACATTTTATTAATTGATCAATACAGGGATTTATTCGACCAACATGCCAGCAAGCACTGAAAAAATCTATTTAGGCGGCCTAGCAAGACGACTGGTTTTAGACGGTTTACTGACTGAAGAAGCCGCACACAAACACTTTGTCGCCGCCAGCAAACAAAAGAAAACTTTCGTTACTTTTTTAGTGTCACAAAAGGTTCTCGACGGGCAAACCATCGCCCTAGCAGCATCAGATGAGTTCGGCATGCCATTGTTCGATATAAGCGCACTCAACCGTGAGGTGATCCCGAGGTCAATCGTCGATGAAAAACTGATTCGAAAACACCATGCGTTACCCATGTTTAAACGCGGCAATAAATTATTTGTTGCCGTCTCAGACCCCACCAATCTTCAGGCTTTAGATGAAATAAAGTTCCAAACAAGGATGAGTACCGAGGCCATTTTGGTCGAAGAGGATAAATTAGCCAAGGTGATTGATGCCGCCATGGATGATGATGACACATCCATGGCTGACTTACTGGACGATGACCTAGACAATATTGATTTTGAAGACACCGGCGATAAAGCCCCTGCGGATGATATTGACAGCGACATTGACGATGCGCCTGTAGTCCGGTTCGTGAATAAAATTTTACTTGATTCGATAAAAAAAGGGGCGTCTGATATTCATTTTGAACCCTACGAAAAGAGCTTTAGGATAAGAACCCGCCAAGACGGCATTCTTAAGGAAGTTGCCTCACCACCAATGAATATTGCCAATAAGTTAACTTCGCGTATAAAAGTTATGTCGCGGATGAACATTTCTGAACGACGCATACCGCAAGATGGCCGTATTAAGATGGCGTTATCCAAAAACAGGGCTATCGATTTTCGTGTTAACACTTGTCCCACGCTATACGGCGAAAAAATTGTTCTACGTATATTAGACCCGACATCGGCACAAGTTGGCATCGAGCAGCTTGGTTTTGACCCCGCACAAAAAGCTAACTTTTTAAAAGCCATTACAAAACCCTACGGTATGATCTTAGTAACCGGCCCTACCGGTAGTGGTAAAACGGTTAGCCTGTATACCGCACTTAATATTCTAAATAACCCTGATATTAATATTTCAACCGCCGAAGACCCGGTAGAAATAACGGTTCCGGGCATTAACCAAGTTAACGTTAACCCTAAAACAGGCCTAACTTTTGCTGAAGCGTTACGGGCGTTCTTGCGTCAAGACCCAGACATTATTATGGTGGGTGAGATTCGTGATCTTGAAACCGCTGAAATTTCTGTGAAAGCTGCGCAAACGGGTCATCTCGTGTTATCAACGCTACATACCAATGATGCACCACAAACCTTAAACCGTCTCAACCAAATGGGCATTCCACCCTACAATATCGCTTCTGCCGTGCTACTCATTATGGCTCAGCGACTCGCTCGAAAATTATGCGAATCGTGTAAAAAAGAAGAAGATTTACCCGCAGAACTGCTTGTAAAAGAGGGTTTTAGTGAAAAAGAAGCTAAAAAGATGAAGGTCTTTAAAGCCGTAGGTTGTGACAACTGCATCAGTGGTTACAAGGGCCGTATAGGTATTTTCCAAGTCATGCCTGTTTCTGAGGCCATGGAAAAACTCATTATTGCAGGCTGTTCCACTAAAGACCTTGAAGAACAATCTGCCAAAGATGGTATTTTAACCCTTAGACAATCCGGCCTTGAAAAAATACGGGCTGGCATCACCAGCATTGAAGAAATTAACCGAATCACTAAAGACTAAACATTATGGCCGCTAATCCATCAAAAATTATATTTCAATGGGAAGGAATGGATGCTAAGGGTAACCGCAACAAAGGTGAAATAAGTGCCCGCAGTGATGCCATCGTTAAAGCCGAATTACGTAGACAGGGTATTCGCCCTCTTAAAGTTAAGAAAAAACCTCAACCTTTGCTAGGTAGCTTCGGTCAAAAGCCTATTGTACCAAAAGATATCGCCATATTTAGTCGCCAGCTCGCCACCATGATGGCCGCGGGCATACCCTTAGTGCAAGCATTCGACATTATCGGCAAGGGGCATGAAAAACCGGCCATGCAAGATATGTTAGCGTCTATCAAAGCGAATATTGAAGGGGGCTCAACCTTGACTGAAAGTTTGGCTAAGTTCCCGTTTCATTTTGATGAGCTGTTTTGCAATCTGGTAGAGGCTGGCGAACACGCGGGTATCCTTGAAGAACTGCTGAATAAAATTGCCGAGTACAAAGAAAAAACTGAGAGCCTAAAAGCTAAAATCAAAAAAGCCCTAACGTACCCCATCGCCGTACTCGTGGTGGCTATCATAGTGAGTGCCGTTTTACTTATATTTGTAGTGCCACAATTTGAAAGTTTATTCAATGGCTTTGGTGCCGACTTACCCGCTTTTACCCAAATGGTCGTTGAGTTATCCCGCTTTATGCAGGAATCGTGGTGGCTGATATTTGGCATAATAGGCATTGCTGTTTTTATTTTAATGCAGGCTAAAAAACGCTCACGTAAATTTAACCACTTTATCGATCGCTTAGTTCTAAAGCTGCCTGTCATCGGCGACATTATGAATAAAGCCGCTATCGCGCGGTTTGCCCGCACCTTATCCACCATGTCAGCCGCTGGTGTACCATTGGTTGAAGCCTTAGAATCAGTCGCCGGCGCGACGGGTAATATCGTCTATTCTGAGGCTGTTTTGCAAATGAGAGAGCAAGTAGCTACTGGTATTCAACTGCAACAATCGATGAAAAACGCTGAGCTTTTTCCCCACATGGTGGTACAAATGGTAGCGATTGGTGAAGAAGCCGGTTCAGTTGAAACCATGCTCGCCAAAGTCGCTGACTTTTATGAAGAAGAAGTAGATAACGCGGTCGACTCGCTTAGCAGCTTAATCGAGCCGTTGATTATGGCCATTTTAGGTGTCCTTGTCGGTGGTTTAATTGTCGCCATGTATTTACCCATCTTCATGATGGGGTCTGTTTTTTAACTAACGCTCAACGGCTGTTTGTATCATGGGGTTATTACAAACGTTTGAACAAAACGCTATATTTTACTACTTGTCGCTTGGTCTCTTAGGCTTGATTGTTGGCAGTTTCCTTAATGTAGTCATCTATCGTTTGCCCATCATGCTACAGAAAAACTGGCGCACAGAATGTCTGAGTTTTCTTGAGCAAGACGAGCCTCAACAGACCGCAGTCGAGCCTTTTAATCTATCCCAGCCACGCTCACGTTGCCCATCCTGCAAACAAGCCATTACTGCCCTAGAAAACATACCTATTATTAGCTATATCTTCTTATCGGGTCGCTGTCGCCATTGCCGCAGTCCAATTTCAATCCGCTACCCTCTTATTGAACTACTCAGCGCCGCTTTAGCCTTAATTATCGCTTTTAAATTTGGTGTTTCACTGCAAACTGGCCTTGCAGTAATTTTTACTTGGGTTCTTATTTGTTTAACCATGATCGATATCGATACCCAATTACTACCAGACTCGATCACCCTACCCTTACTTTGGTTAGCCCTTTTCGCTAGCCTATTTAATGTTTTTGTAGACCCGGAAACTGCCATTATCGGTGCTCTTGCCGGTTATTTAAGCCTTTGGTGTGTATTTTGGTTATTTAAATTAATTACGGGTAAAGAAGGTATGGGCTATGGCGACTTTAAGTTACTCGCCGCCATTGGCGCGCTTCTGGGCTGGCAACTACTACCCTTGGTTATCATTTTATCTGCCTTTGTGGGCGCAGTGACCGGCTTAAGCATGATAGTTTTCAATGGGCAGAGCAAACATCAAGCCATTCCTTTTGGACCTTATTTATCTATTGCCGCCTTTATTGCTCTAATCTGGGGAGAAAAAATTAACAGCTCTTATCTACAGTTTGTTGGTCTATAAAGCCGTATGTTAACTATTGGACTTACAGGGGGGATTGCTTGCGGTAAGTCGACAGTTACGCAGTTATTCGAAAAACTAGGCGTACCAGTCATTGATGCTGATGACATTGCACACAACCTTGTTCGTCCACAACAACCAGCATTGGCGTTGTTAAAAAAAAGATTTGGTAGCCAAATTATCGCTGCCAATGGTTCGTTAAATAGGGCTGCCTTACGCGAACTGGTTTTTAATTCGCCCAGCGATAAAGAAGCACTTGAAGCTATTTTGCACCCACTTATATACCAAACGATGCAACAACAATTAAGTCAGTGCAATTCACCCTACGTGATCCTTAGTATTCCTTTATTGCTTGAAGGCAAACACCCCTTACAAATTGATCGGATTTTGCTTATTGACTGCCCAGAGGCTATTCAAATTAAACGTGTCAAAAGTCGGAATGGCTTTAGTGAAAAAATGATTAAGGCTATTATAAAATCCCAATGTTCACGAAACGAACGAATACACCATGCGGATGATGTTATCAATAACACCAGCACGTTAAAAAAATTAACGTCTGAGGTAAATAAACTGCATGAATTTTACTTAAAAATCAGTACTAGTAAAAACCCTTAACATCCTGCAAAATAGTCTGATTAACTTAATAACTTCAACGTTTTGAACGAGCAAATAACCTACGAATTACCTCTCAGTGAACGTATCCGTATTTTTTTACGGTTACAAAACCTGTTCGATCAAATGCAATATTTTGCTCTACACGACAACGAGCATCAAAACAGGGCTGAATTAAATTGTTTATTGGATATTCTCACCATTACAAGCCGAAACGATTTAAAAAATGAAATCATCAAAGAAGTTGAGCGGCACACAAAAAGCTTAGTTATCTTTTCTAAAAACCCTCACGTTGATAGTACAAAACTTAAGAAAAGCATTGAGCAATTGAACGACTTAAACCTGAGCTTAATGTCATCCAATATCCGTACCGAAAATAAGCTTAACCAAGTTGAATTATTAAAAAGCCTTGCTCAACGCAGTAGTATTCCCGGCGGTAGTTGTGATTTTGATTTACCTATTTTTCACTTTTGGTTACATAGGCCTTTGGCTGAGCGGCGTAAAGAAATACAACGATGGACTGACAACTTAACGCCTCTACATCAAGCAATAACTTTGTTGCTTCAGTTTATTCGCTCTAGCGCAACCCCGATGACTAAAACAGCCCATTCAGGCTTTTACCAACAAAGCCTAGACCCCAATCACTGTGCGCAACTATTACGAGTGTCCTATGATCGGCAAGCACATTATTACGCGGAAATAAGCGGCGGCAAGCATCGATTTACTGTACGATTTATGCAGCCTAACGAAACCGAAAGAGCCACTCAGGTAAATGAAGATATCTCATTCACCTTACATGTCTGCCAACTATAAGCCCATGCCTATTCAAGTTTTATGCCCTAATTGCCAGCAAACCGTTTTATGGGCCAAAGAATCTGTATTCAAGCCCTTTTGTAGCGAACGTTGCAAAATGATCGATCTAGGCGATTGGGCGTCAGAAAAACACGCGATTGCAGGCGAAGATGTTCAATATGTAGACCAAGAAGACTATCTCGAGCATTAAGCTGTTTTTTTGACGAAACCTCTAATACCTGAAATACCCTGAGCCTTGTGCTGTATTGCTATTTTTTGATCTGCCGCACCAAGACCCCCTAGGGCAAACACCGGTAAAAACACTGAACCTACTAACCTTTTGAAGGTCTCCCAACCTATAGGCGGGCAGTTAGGGTGGGTTTTAGTCTGTAAAACAGGGGATAAGACGACAAACAACACACCTATTCTTTGCGCCTGATCCAGTTCTTTTTTATTATGGCACGACGCTGCAACTAGCATGTCAACTGGCAAGGTTTCTTTAATCGCAAACAACTCATTTGCGCTCAGGTGTACTGCAGGTGCTTTCAGCACCCTAGCCAAATCCATGCGAGTATTTAAAAACAACCGCACGTTCGCTGTCGTGCAACGCGCAAGCGCACGCTTTGCAAGTATCATGAACGCCTCATCAGTCAACGATTTTGCACGCCACTGAATCATCGTATAACCCGCTGCTATCAAGGCATCTAATTGGGCTAACATGCAGTTAGCATCACCCAAACTATCGTCAACGATAGGGTAAAAAAAGTCCAAACCCAATGTGTCAACAATCTGTCTATTGGCTGCTGGAAAATCAAAATTGGCCAATTCTGAAACACCAACCCATTGGACTTTCTGTTGCTCCATCCCTGTTGCCTGCCCTTGATATTTCTCAACCAAAAAAACATTCAAGAGCACCGATACATCATCGTAATCGTGTTTAATCTTTAGTAGCGGCTTCGCCGAATGAATCACGATGCCTAGCTCTTCCGTAAGCTCTCTTTGCAAACCTTGGAAGGGCGTTTCGTCCAGCTCGATCTTTCCTCCTGGAAACTCCCACAAGCCGCCTCGCTGTTGGTGCTGTAGACGATGGCTGATAAGGATTTCACCCCGTTCATTTTTGATAACACCCACCGCTACATTTAATGTATTCATCGGTGCTTATTGCGTAACTTATCCCTATGACCGGTATTCTGCATTGATCTTGACGTAGTCATACGACAAGTCACACGTCAACACAGTCGTACTAAAAACACCCTGTGCCAACTCAATCCTAACGGTAATTTCGTCCTGCTGCATAACATGTTGACCTTGTGCTTCCGTATAATCAGCCGCGCGCATACCTGCTTTTACGATGCAGACATCAGCCAGATAAATCGACACCTGATCAACATTAAGCTGCTGTGCCTTAGCCCTACCAATGGCCGCTAAAATCCTACCCCAATTGGGGTCAGACGCAAAAAAAGCCGTTTTAACCAGTGGTGAATGGGCAACCGTGTAAGCCACTTTTTCGGCGTCTTCGGCACTTGCTGCGCCGTTAATCTCCACCTTAATTAACTTAGTAGCGCCTTCCCCGTCACGCACGATGGCTTCAGCCAAAAACTGGCACAGTTCAGATAGCACATTTAAAAATTCGGCGTATCGTGAGTCACCCTCGGATTCAATCTCTGGTGTATCAACCACGCCAGTGGCCATCAATATTAGCGCATCATTGGTTGACGTATCGCCGTCGACTGTAATTCTGTTAAACGATACATTAACAGCCTTATTCAGCATCGATTGAAGCACGGGTTGACTGATTGGCATATCGGTTGCCACATAACTGAGCATCGTCGCCATATCTGGCCGAATCATCCCCGAGCCTTTTGCGATACCTGTCAGCGTTATTGTCGCTCCATCCAGCTCCAGCGACCGACTACAGCCTTTTACTCGGGTATCGGTCGTCATGATCCCCGTTGCCGCTTTTGGCCAATGTTCTGTATCAAGGTCATCTACCGCAGCCTGTAAGGCGCTAATCACTTTATTAACCGGCAAAGGCTCACCAATCACCCCGGTTGAAAAGGGCAGTATATTAGCTGTCTTAGAATTAACCCGCTCGGCAAGAGCTTCACAACACTGTTGAGCAGCTAATAAGCCTTGCGTACCTAACCCCGCATTAGCGTTGCCCGAATTAATCAACAAATAGTTAGGCCTTGCATCAGCCAGGTGTTGTCTCGCTAAAGTAACCGGTGCTGCACAAAACTTATTTTTAGTGAACACTGCCGCCACACGCGTCGTATCGGCCAATTCAAATAGCACAATGTCATCACGTACGTTCTGTCTAATGCCGGCAGAGGCCGTTCCAATGCGTATACCAGGAATAGCGCTTAAATTTAATTCCGCTGACTTACCTACTGCCATTAACAGCTCCCCGCTTTTTTATAACTTGCCGTGACATTGTTTAAACTTCTTACCTGAACCACAAGGACAGGGGTCATTGCGACCAACTTTCTTGTCGGAACGCTTAAACGGTTGGTCTCTTTCCTCTGCTGATGCACTACCTAGGGCGTTGCTATCTGCATGCTTAAATTCCATCTCTTGCTGGGTGCGACGCTGTTCATCCATCGCTTTAACATCCTCTTCAGCACGAACTTGTACTTTACTAACGAGCATAACTACTTCACGTTTAAGGGCATCCAGCATGTCGGTAAACATTTCAAAGGCTTCACGTTTATATTCTTGCTTGGGGTCTTTTTGCGCATAACCGCGCAAATGAATGCCTTGCCTTAGGTGGTCCATAGCGGCGAGGTGATCGCGCCATGAGCTATCCAAGGTTTGTAGCATCACGGATTTTTCAAAGTGACGTAAAACTTTAGCACCCGCTAAGATTTCTTTTTTAGCGTAATCGTCGTTAATTTTTTCCGCAATCAATGCGCGTAGATTTTCCTCGTGCAAACTATCGTCTTGCGCCAATAACTCTTTGATTGGAAGCTTGCAGGCAAATTCTTGTTCTAATGCATGTTGCAAACCATCAACATCCCATTGATCATCCATAGATTGAGGCAATATGAACTGGTTTATTAATTGCGCCAGTACATCTTCACGGATCGAAACAATGGTCTCGGTGATCTGTTCCGCTTCCATGATCTCATTGCGTTGCTCGTAGATTACTTTACGTTGATCATTCGCTACGTCATCGTATTGCAGAAGCTGTTTACGAATATCAAAGTTATGCCCTTCTACTTTACGCTGAGCGTTTTCGATCGCTTTGCTCACCCAAGGGTGCTCGATCGATTCACCTTTTTCTAAGCCGAGCTTTTGCATTAAGCCCGAGACACGTTCCGATGCAAAAATTCGCATTAAACTATCTTCTAAGGACAGATAAAAACGGCTAGCGCCGGGGTCACCTTGACGCCCAGAACGCCCTCGAAGCTGATTATCAATCCGTCTAGACTCATGCCGCTCAGTACCGATGACACGAAGCCCCCCCGCATCTAGAACGGCTTGGTGCTGCTTTTTCCATTGCTCTGTAGACTGCATATCCTCCGTTTTACCACCGAGCACAATATCAGTCCCCCTACCGGCCATATTGGTAGCAATGGTTACTGCGCCTAGCGCGCCAGCATTTGCGATAATTTGCGCTTCCCTTTCGTGCTGTTTCGCATTCAGCACCTCATGTGGAACCTTGATTTTATCCAAACTGGTTGATAAAAATTCTGATACTTCAATCGACGTCGTGCCAACCAACACCGGTTGCTTACGTTTATAACAATCTTCAATATCGGCAATCACCGCTTCGTATTTTTCTTTTGCGGTCAAATACACTAAATCCCCATCGTCGATACGGGACATATCACGGTGGGTTGGAATAACGATTACTTCCAAACCATAAATTTGTTGAAACTCAAACGCCTCAGTATCAGCGGTACCCGTCATGCCCGATAGCTTTTCGTACATTCTGAAATAGTTCTGAAACGTAATCGATGCCATCGTTTGGTTTTCATTTTGAATGGCGACGTTTTCTTTTGCTTCGATCGCTTGGTGCAAGCCCTCACCCCAACGTCGCCCCGGCATAGTCCGCCCAGTAAATTCGTCAACGATAACTACTTGTGAATTTTGAATAATGTAATCAACGTCTTTTTGGTATAAGGCATTAGCTCGTAACGCCGCATACACATGGTGCATTAAACCAATATTTGACGCGTCATATAGGCTTTCGTTGTCACTTAACAGGCCACTTTTGACCAGCAATTTCTCAATATTTTCATGGCCTAGTTCGGTTAAATAAACTTGTTTTGATTTTTCATCAATCGTGTAATCGCCTTCACCCGTTTCCTGTTCTGGCGTTAGGTCTTTTACTAATATATTAAGCTTTAAGTACAATTCACTTTTATCATCCGTAGGACCTGAAATGATTAACGGGGTCCTCGCTTCATCGATTAATATTGAGTCGACTTCATCAATGATTGCGTAATTCAAGCCACGTTGAACCTTATCTTCAACGCTAAAAGCCATATTGTCGCGCAGATAATCAAAACCGAATTCATTATTGGTGCCGTAAGTAATATCAGCAGCGTAAGCCTCACGGCGCTGCGCAGGGCTCATTGAATTAGTTATAACGCCGGTCGTCAGACCCAAAAATCCAAATAATTTCCCCATCCAGCCAGCGTCTCGCTCGGCCAAATAATCATTAACAGTGACTAAGTGAACACCCTTCCCCGGTAAGGCATTAAGATAGGCAGATAAGGTAGCGACTAATGTTTTACCTTCGCCGGTTTTCATTTCTGCAATTTTGCCGTCATTGAGCACCATGCCGCCAATCAACTGAACGTCAAAATGGCGCATGGATAAAGCACGAACTCCAGCCTCCCTAACGACAGCAAAAGCTTCTGGAATCAAGGATTCTAACGTTTCACCTGCATCAAGCCGCTGCCTGAATTCTGCTGTTTTGGCCTGCAAATCAACATCACTAAGCGCCTTAATAGCCGCTTCATGTGCATTGATTTTGTTTACGGTTTTTTGTTTAGCTTTGACTAGCCGGTCATTGCGACTACCAAATACTTTTTTTACGATAGATGAAATCATTTTGGAAAGGTTTTAATATAAAACGAAGGCCGAATGATACCGTAAATTACATGAAAACTGGTATTTGAACGCGTTATTTTATGAATTATCGTGCGCTGTAGAGATATTGACGTGGGTTGACTTTTTTACCCTGTAATAACACTTCAAAATGGACATGCGGACCAGTAGACCGGCCTGTTGAACCCATATTGGCAATCACATCACTTTGCTTAACAACGTCACCCACTTTGACTAAGATCTTTTTGTTATGCCCATAACGCGTGACATAACCCGAGCCGTGGTCAATTTCAATCAAATTGCCATAGCCATTTTTATCCCCTGCCCAGGTGACTAAACCAGACGCTGCTGCCAATACCTTGGTACCACTTTTCCCTGCAATATCAACACCGTGATGAAATGCTTTTTTTCCACTAAAAGGATCTACCCGATAACCATAATGAGACGATAACCAACCTTTCTCTACCGGTAAGCCTGCCGGCCTGATTTCTTTCGATAAGCGTTTATTGGCTGAAAAATAATCCAGTAGTTCCAATTGTTTTTCACGTTTTGAAAACGTCTTATCCAATGCTTGAATTTCTTCTAATAATTGCATTTCGGTAAAACTGTCACTGGGTCGAGTTAACTCAACACCACCGACAGCCACTGGTTGACCAAAGTCAAACTCTAACGAGTTTAATTTGGCTTTTTTTGCTAAGTGTTCACCAACGGCATTTAAGCGTGTTAATTGTGCTTGCATTTGACCTACCCGTAAGGCCATGCTATCTAGGGTATTGTGTGTTTTTTCGCGTAACCTATCTAATTCAGCCCGCTGCGCTTTAAGCTCTGCCATTGCATAGCTGGAGGGGTCAACAACAGGGACTTGATCATTAACGTAAACGAAATAACCAGTCACTAACAATATAAAAAAACTAGCTGCAACCATTACTGGTATGCCTGGGCGCAATGTAAGGCTCAGTGTTTTCTTTTGACCCTTAGTTAACAGTATAATTTGCATAATTACTCTAAACTCTTAACGTCGATTAATTTAATCTATGCTTAAAAAACTCTCTAATCACAGTCATTCAAGCTCAGACGCCCTATTACATATCCAGCAGCGTCTTAACCTACACAAACAAACACTCAATGCAGTTAAAGCCAATTTAGATGACCAACTGGCTACACACTGCGTTCACATAATTGTAAACAACGAGACCGCCATTTTATTTACTGACTCATCCATATGGGCCTCAAAGTTGCTGTATATGCGAACCCCTATTTTACAAACATTATCTGATTATACGGGCGGTCGTATCAGCTCGTTAAAGGTCAAAGTTCTTACTTACAACCCCGCTGAGCATAAAAAAACACCGCAAAACCCATCCATTAAGACCCTTAACGCCTTATCAAGCGCAAACACGTCTTCAAGCGACAAGCTTAGTACATCTATGAGAAAACTCATCCATATACTAAAAAGAAACCGATTACTTGATTAAACTGAGGCAGGGAGAGGTTCCATATAAGATATCGGAAAATCATCACTTTCTTCAAAAGTAACCTCTTCCCAAGCGTCTTTTTGCGCCAACAATTCCCTTAATAATTTATTATTGAGTTCATGTCCCGATTTAAACCCTTGAAACTCGCCAATAAGGCTATGGCCTAATAAGTACAAATCACCAATAGCGTCGAGTATCTTGTGTTTTACAAATTCATCTTCATATCGCAAACCGTCTTCGTTCAGTACCCTAAAATCATCCACTACGATCGCATTATCCATGCTGCCGCCAAGGGCTAAGTTACGCTGTCGAAGCATTTCAATATCTTTCATAAAGCCAAAAGTTCGTGCACGACTAATTTCCTTAACAAATGAAGTCGATGAAAAGTCAATGGTCGCTTGTTGAATGCGTGACTTGAAAACTGGGTGCTCAAATTCGATACTGAACCCTACCTTAAAGCCTTCAAACGGCACAAAGCTGGCCCATTTATCATCAATTTCAACTCGAACTTCTTTTTTAATTCGAATATACCGTTTAGCGGCATTTTGCTCTTCAATACCGGCTGATTGCAGTAGGAAAACGAAAGGGCCCGCACTACCGTCCATAATAGGCACTTCAGCCGCACTCAAATCTATATATATATTGTCGATGCCTAGCCCAGCAATCGCTGATAACAAGTGCTCAACGGTAGAGACTCGAACACCGTCTTGAATTAATGTCGTAGAGAGCTGAGTATCACCCACATTTTCAGCCTTAGCTGGTATTACAACAGGCTCATCAAAGTCAATGCGCCTGAACACAATACCTACGTTAACTCCAGCGGGTCTAAGTGTTAAATAGACCTTTTCTCCACTGTGCAAGCCAACACCAGTGGCACGAATCACGTTTTTCAGCGTCCGTTGTTTAATCATTATAAAGACTCCAAGCAGGTATTTTGTTTTAGATCTTAATTATTGTTATTTTGCCATCGTAACACATCGTTACAATTTAACAAAAAACCAACCCTTTTCATTCACACCATTTAACTTACCCTTCTTGTCGTTATTGACTGTTAAACCGCCTTGCATTAATCAGCTTGTCGTCTTAAAAAAGCCGGTATATCAAGGTAAGCCGCGTCTACTGTACTGGTATCTGATCCCATTACCTTTTTTTCATCGGGTTGGTATTTTTTATCCCTCATGATAGTTGGAATATCAAAATCTTCTTCAGAAAAGTCTGCTGCTTTCACATCACCCCTGCTCACTTTTACTATTGGCGTGGGCGCAGCGACCGATGCTTTTTGCCCTAAACCAGTTGCCACAACGGTTACGCGCATTTCATCTGCTAGCTCTGGATCAATAACCGTACCAACCACAACATTCGCATCATCAGACGCAAATTCCCGTATTGCCTGACCGACTTCTTCAAATTCACCAATGGTCATATCTAGACCGGCTGTAATATTAACCAAAATCCCTCTAGCACCTTGTACGTTAATATCTTCTAACAAAGGACTATGGATAGCGGCTTCTGCAGCTTCTCTGGCTCTACATTCGCCTTTAGCGCTGCCTGTTCCCATCATCGCATCACCCATTTCAGACATCACCGTTCTTACGTCAGCAAAATCGACGTTGATCAGTCCTGGTCTAGTTATTAATTCTGCTATACCTTGCACTGCACCTAACAAGACATCATTAGCCGCTTTAAAGGCATTTAATAAGCTCATTTCTTTGCCCAAAACGTGCAATAACTTTTCATTTGGTATGGTTATCAGTGAGTCCACGTGAAGCGCTAATTCTTCAATCCCTTTTTCGGCGGTTAATTGACGTTTTTTCCCTTCAAAAGGAAAGGGTTTTGTCACAACAGCCACTGTCAATATCCCCATTTCTTTTGCTATTTCAGCCACAATGGGTGCCGCACCTGTACCGGTTCCACCACCCATTCCTGCGGTAATAAACACCATATCCGACCCTGCTAGAACTTCTTGAATTCGCTCACGGTCTTCAATCGCAGCCTGCCGACCCACTTCTGGGTTAGCGCCTGCACCTAAGCCTTTGGTGTGGTTATTACCTAATTGCATTACCGTTTTTACTGGCGAGTTCTTTAATGCTTGCGCATCTGTATTTGCACAAATAAACTCGACACCTTCAATCGAGCTATTGACCATATGATTGACGGCGTTTCCACCACCACCACCTACGCCGATGACTTTAATTATTGCGTTTTGTGTGTGTGCATCCATTAATTCAAACATGATATTTCCCCTTATATAATTTAACTAAACTCTATTACTAACAACCCTTAAACCTAAAAATTACCTTGAAACCAGCTCTTCATCTTTTCCCACATTGCTACAAAGCCTCCTTTCATTTCACCGCTATTAGCCACTCTATTTTGTTGTCCAAACAACAATAGGCCGACCCCTGTCGCGTAGATGGGGTTTCTTACCACATCACTCAATCCTGAAACGTATTGCGGGTTGCCTAAACGTACTGGCATATGGAAAACCTCTTCTGCCAATTCCACTAGGCCTTCAACTTTGGCACTTCCACCCGTTAGTACAACACCCGCTGCAACAATGTCTTCAAACCCACTGCGTCTTAGTTCGGCTTGCACTAACATCATCAGTTCTTCATAACGCGGCTCGACAATTTCCGCTAAATTTGATCGTGAAATCTTTCGTGTAGGTCGATCACCTATGCTTGGCACATCGATCATTTCATCTTCTTGAACCAACTGAGTTAAAGCGCAGGCATATTTCAATTTGATTTCATCTGCATGCTGTGTAGGCGTTCTTAGTGCCACTGCAATATCATTCGTGACTTGGTCACCCGCTATCGGTATGACCGCTGTATGGCGGATAAATCCGTCACAAAACACGGCAATATCTGTTGTCCCACCACCGATATCAACCAAACAAACACCCAGTTCTTTTTCGTCGTCAGTTAACACCGAACTACTGGACGCTAATTGTTCCAAAATAATGTCATCTACTTCTAAACCACAGCGTCGCACACATTTAATAATATTCTGTGCTGCACTAACCGCACCAGTCACGATATGCACCTTGGCTTCCAATCGAATACCGGCCATGCCTACCGGTTCTTTGATACCTTCTTGGCCGTCGATAATGAATTCTTGCGGCATAATGTGTAAGATTTTTTGATCCGACGGAATCGCTACCGCTCTAGCTGAGTCGATAACCCGCTCAATATCTGACGCTACTACTTCGTTATCTCGTATAGCGACCACACCATTAGAGTTCAAGCTACTAATATGGCTACCTGCTATTCCTACGTACACCGAATTAATTTGGCAACCTGCCATTAACTCTGCTTCCTCAATGGCGCGCTGTATGGAATGCACTGTCGACTCAAGATTGACGACCACACCCTTTTTCAGCCCTCGAGACCTATTTGAACCAATACCAATAACGTCAATTGTGCCATCAGGGGTTATTTCACCCACGATCGCCGCAACTTTTGACGTACCAATATCCAAACCAACAATTAAATTTTTATCGTTATTTTTTTTCATATCCGTTAGCCTTTTACTGGCTGATGTTGCTTAGTTGAATTGAATGCTGGTTGTATGCTTGTGCCAGTTAACCCCGTTGTTTTTTTCCACGCTATTGCTACGCCATTTGGGTAGCGCATATCGATTTCATGTGCCCGTTCTAATAATTGTTCATCTAACGCTGCTAATACCCTAATAGACTTACTCACCGACTTTTCTGGTGATAGCTGCGCCGCTTTAAAACTCAACCCATTATTCAATTCCAACTCCCAGCTACCATGGTCTGTTAAATTAAGCCGGTGTATCGTCAAGTCTAAATCAGCGATTGAATCATTGGTTTTGTTCATCACCGACAGCACTTGTCCACTCTCGCTATCTTTTCCTGATAATTGCGGTAGTTCATTTAATGCTTGCGTTAGTTCAACTCTAAATGGCTCAGCCTTATTGTTTAATAAATACGTTTTATTCCACACCGCGATAGGACGTTGCTCCTGAATCGAAATCGCAATGGTATCCGGCCAAACCCGTCTGATACTGGCATACCGCACCCATTCAAGCGCGGTCAATTGCTTGATTATCGCGGCCTTATCAATTGCAAAATATCCCGTTTTCACCAACGTCGCCACAGCTTTTACTACGGACTCTTGGTCAATGTGTTTTAAGTCCCCCTCAATACGTACTGTTTTAATCGGCATTGTGCTCGGCTTTGCCATCCATTGTTCTGTTTGCCAGCCAAGTAAGCCGAGCAATAACAACGCACAAAGGATTTTTACCGAAACTAGCCACTGCAAAGGCGCCTTATCCATAATGCACCTCACCCGTGGTCAAACTAGTTTCCAAAATACGCCAAACCAATAATTCAAAACTGATGCCTGCGTGTTTCGCTGCCATTGGCACCAAACTGTGATCAGTCATCCCTGGGACCGTATTGATTTCTAGAAATTGCGCTTGATTAGTCCCATCGATCATCACATCGACCCGTCCCCAACCGCTGCCGCCAAGTACATTAAAGGCTTTTACCGACAGCGCCTTTAAGCTTTCTTCTTGCTCTTGCGTCAAACCACAAGGACAGTGATACTGTGTAGTATTAGCCTGATACTTTGCTTCGTAGTCATAGAAATCATTAGGTGTTTGTAGGCGAATAACGGGCAACGCATCCGAGCCTAAAATAGCCACGGTGTACTCTTGACCCTGTACCCACTGCTCGACCATAACATCGCAGGCAAAGCCTGCCGCTTTCTTATACGCCTCAGACAGTTCTGCAGGACTGTTTGCTTTCATCATCCCTAGGCTTGAGCCTTCCAATGCGGGCTTAACCATCAGCGGAAATCCCAACTTATCGGCACATAACGCAAGATCGGCAGTTGAGTTTAACTGCATCCAAGCAGGGGTCGAAACACCCGCCCCCGTCCAACACAACTTACTCCTTAATTTATCCATGCCTAATGCCGAGCCCAACACCCCGCTGCCGGTATAAGCTAAGCCGCTGAGTTCAAGCGCACCTTGTAGCTGACCATCTTCACCACCACGTCCATGTACCGCATTAAACACACGTTCAATACCCATCTCGGCCAACTCATCCAAGCCACGTTTTGCCGTATCAAATTCAACCGCGTCCACGCCTTGTTTTTGCAAAGCGGCTAACACCGCCATGCCGCTGAGCAAGGAAATTTCTCTTTCCGCTGCACGACCGCCCATTGCGACAGCAACTTTTCCAAACTGTTTAGGGTCTAGGGCTTTTTTCATCTTGATAGCGCCTCCCCAATAATTCGCACTTCTGTTTCCAATTCAACACCGTGTTTTTCTTCTACCTGCTGCTTTACGTAGGCAATTAATCGCTCTATATCACTCGCCGTTGCCTGCCCTGTATTTAGAATAAAGTTTGCGTGTTTTTCTGATACTTGAGCGCCGCCTATCTGCTGCCCTTTCAACCCGGCCGTTTCGATAAGACGCGCGGCGTGATCATTGAGCGGGTTTTTAAACACCGAACCACCGCTTGGTACATTAGTGGGTTGCGTTTGCGCTCTTTTCGCCAATAATTGACGAATTTTTTCACGACTTTCGGTGTTATCACCCGCTGGTACATTCAAATAACAGGCGACGAACCATTCATCCTGCTTAACTGAGACAGAGCGGTACGCCACATCAAACTCATTGGCTTGGCGTTCGATCAATTCACCATGGCGGTTCACTACAACAACACGTGAGACTAAGCGCCAGGTTTCACCACCGAAGGCACCTGCATTCATTGCCAATGCACCACCCATGGTACCGGGGATGCCTGCTAAAAATTCTGCACCGGACAAGCCTTTTTCAGCGGCCAGTTTTGCCACATGTGCACAAGGCACGCCTGCTTCAACATACAGCTCGCTGCTTTGTGTTTGTTGCATCTGTTTTAAACACCCACGCGTATAAATCACCGATCCGCGCACACCACCTTCTCGAATTAGTACGTTACTGCCTAAACCCAGCCATAAAATCGGTTCTGATGCTTCTATCGACGCGAGGTAATGCTGTAGATCCTTGATCCCATGAGGCTTATATAAACGATCAGCCACGCCACCTACTCGCCATGAGGTATAACGCGCCAACGGCTCGTTTTGCATCAAGGTTCCTTCGAGTTGATTAGGTGTCGTCATCGTTTGCATCATTCCTATGTATTCGCCTGGTCTGCGTCAATTAACTCCGTCAATTGCTGTTTTAATTTGGCTGAAGCCGCTCCAATATCGCCTGCACCACAGGTGATAACGATATCGCCAGCCAGCAACACCTCTTTTAAACCCCCCGGCAATTGCTTGATTTCTTTGACGAATATGGGCATTAACTTACCCCGTTGTCGTATCGCCTGGCTCAAAGCTGGGCCATCTGAACCCACGATAGCTTGCTCACCTGCTGCATAAACATCCAATAAGACAAGCACATCAACTTCGTTTAACACCTCAACAAAATCTTCAAATAAATCACGCGTCCGTGAATAACGATGGGGTTGAAAGGCCAACACTAGGCGTTTATCTGGCCAGCCTTCGCGTATGGCATTAATGGTCGCTAATACCTCTCTAGGGTGATGACCATAATCATCCACCAGTAATGCTGTGCCTCCTGGAACGGTTATTTCGCCGTTAATTTGAAAACGGCGGCCCACGCCTTTAAACTGAGTTAAAGCCTCAGCTATCGACTCATCAGTCACACCTAATTCGCTTGCAACTGCAATTGCTGCCAATGCGTTTAACACGTTATGTCGACCCGGCATATTTAGCGTAACAGGGATATCGTTCTTATTGTTCAAGCGCCTTAATTTGAAGTGTGTACGAGACCCTTGTTGCTGAATGTCTATCGCTTGAAAATCTGCTTCATTCTCTATGCCATAACTCAATATAGGCTTACCGATTAATGGTGCCATTTCTCGTATATGTTCATCATCGGTGCACAGTACGGCCAAGCCATAAAACGGTAATTGATGTAAAAATGACTTGAATGCCTCTTTCACCTGTTGAAAGTCACCACCGTAGGTACTCATATGGTCTTCGTCGATATTTGTTACCACCGCTATCATTGGTTGCAAGTGAAGAAAGGACGCATCACTTTCGTCCGCTTCAGCCACTAAATAATGACTTTCGCCCAGTTTAGCGTTCGTCCCAGCACTGTTTAACAAACCGCCAATAACAAATGTGGGGTCCAAACCACCCTCGGTCATTAGTACTGATAACAAGCTGGTGGTTGTCGTTTTCCCATGTGTTCCCGCTACCGCAATACCAAACCTAAAGCGCATCAGCTCTGCCAACATTTCTGCTCTTCGGATCACCGGTATCCTATGACTAATAGCCTCTACTACTTCAACGTTATCTTTGGATACCGCTGTAGACGTCACGACCACATCGCAACCACTGATATTTTGTGCGTGATGCCCGATATAAATCGTCGCCCCTTTTGACTTTAGGTGTTGTGTGGCTTTACCGTCTTTAATATCAGAACCTGACACCTGATAGCCTAAATTTATCAACACTTCGGCAATACCACTCATGCCTGCCCCACCGATACCAATAAAGTGAATGTTTTTTAATTTTCCAAACCCTAAATGGGCTGAATAATGTTTATGTGAATCCGGCATCATATCGCCACCTGCAAACAATGATTGGCGACCAACTCGGTCGCGTCTGGCTTTGCCATTAGCCGTGCTTTCGCGCCCATATCACGCAGTCTTTGGGGTTCGGAAAAAAGCTCTAATAACAAGCTTTTTAACACCTCAGGGGTAAACGCTGCTTGCCGAACCAACACAGCAGCACCCGACTCAGAAAGGTATTCTGCATTCTTGGTTTGATGGTCATCAATCGCGTGTGGTAAAGGCACTAAGATTGACGCCAAACCCATCACGCTTAACTCTGAAATTGTCATTGCTCCGGCTCGACAAATGACCACATCAGCCCATTCATATACGCGTTTCATATCGTTAATAAACGGGGATATCTCAGCCTTAACACCCGCTTCTTGATACGCCAATTTTGCTGCATCTAGGGTTGATTGACCCGCCTGATGAATTACCGTTAATGCCATTTCATTTTGCAAAGCTTTTAATGCGTTGGGTACCACCTGATTCAATACTGACGCCCCTAAACTTCCACCGAGCACTAAAATATGTCGCCCCTGTTCCCGTACAACTTGCTCAAGCGCTAACAAGTCATGGCGTACCGGGTTACCGGTATAAATAGCATGTACTGCCGAATTAAAGCTGTTCGGAAAGGCCTCTAACACTCTAACGGCTAGTCGTTTTAACAAACGATTAGTCGTTCCCGGCACCCTATTTTGCTCGTGTATTAACAAAGGCTTACCGTGTACCCAAGCCATCAAACCACCCGGACCCGATGCAAATCCGCCAAACCCTAACACCACATTCGGTTGCCGCAAGCGAATAACTTTAGACGCTTGCCAGCATGACTTAAGCAACATAAATGGTGCGACGAGCAAGGGCTTAATACCCTTTCCACGTAAACCCGACACAGTTAACCAATCAATAGTAAATCCAGCTTCCGGCACCAAACGCGCCTCAATGCCATTTTGTGTACCCAACCAGCTAACTGCATGACCCTTGTCTTGTAAAAATTGCGCCACAGCGAGGGCTGGAAAAACATGCCCGCCCGTGCCGCCCGCCATAATCATTATGCGTATTGCCATGGCGAGCTTCCTTTTAATTGATCTTCTAAATCGAGCTGTGTTTCTTGGTGAATGCGGCACAACAGGCCTATCACTACGCACATGGTAATCATGCTACTGCCACCATAGCTCATCAAGGGCAGAGTAAGCCCCTTGGTTGGCAAAGCACCCATATTCACCGCGATGTTAACGAATGATTGCAGGCCTATCCACACCCCTAAACCATAGGCTAATAACGAATAAAACCTTAAATTTAATCTTTCAGCTGCTTTACCCATTTGAAAGGCGCGCCACACCAATAAACCAAACAATAAGATCACCGTTGTTGAGCCGATTAAGCCCAACTCCTCACCTAATACGGCAAAGATAAAATCAGTATGTGCTTCTGGTAAATAAAATAGTTTTTGAATACTGCTGCCCAACCCTACACCAAGCCACTCCCCTCGACCCATTGCGATAAGCGACTGGACTAATTGAAAACCCGACCCTAAATGATCCGCCCAGGGATCCATAAACGCCGTGACACGTTCCATTCTATAAGCTGATGAAGCAATGGCAATAACGCCGACAATTACCGCCATCAATACCAATATAATAAACTCAATCAGCCGCGCCCCCCCTAAAAACATCATGCAAACGACGGTAAAAGCAATCACAAAAGTTGCACCGAAATCTGGCTCGGCTAACAATAAACCAAACACTAGCCCTAAGGGCACTAAGGGTCGAACAACGCCTTTGATTGAAGCTCGCACCACCTCTACGTGTCGAGTCAAAAAGCCCGCCATGTAGACCACGCTCACTAATTTTACGATTTCTGACACCTGAAGGCGTGCGATACCTAAATTAACCCAGCGATAACTGCCATTCACCTTAACGCCAATACCCGGTATAAAAACCAGCACCAATAAACCAATCGCGATTAAAATTAAGCTGGGCCCGCTGTGCTCCCACACTTTTAACGGTGTACAAGCTACCAATAAGGCTAACAACACGCCCACCACTATATGCCCAGCTTGACGAAATGGATAATGCCAAATATTTTCATAAACCCGTTCACCTAAATGCAGCGACGTCGATACCACCATCACGTAACCTAAGGCTAACAAGCTAAATGCCGCGAACAACAACCAGCCGTCAAGATAATATCGACCACGCCTAGCCAATAGTTGGGATTCATCTCGATGAGGCATTGTCACACTCATGATTTCAGCCCCCTTACTGCTGTGATAAAGCGTTCGCCGCGTTGCTGATAATTTGTAAATTGATCCAACGAGGCACACGCGGGCGACAGCAACACTGTATCGCCTGGCTGTGCATCGTTTGCTGCTGCACTAACGGCTAATTCAATATTGTCAACGCTTTCTATAAGGCTTGAGCTGGCCACTTCATGCGCAAACCGTTTAGCATCTTTACCGATCAAAATAAGTCGTTTAACGCGCTCATTAATCGCAGTTTTCAATACGCTAAAATCAGCGCCCTTACCGTCGCCACCAGCGATTAATATAATGGGCGCTGGCAAACCGTTTATCGCCGCCAAACAAGCGCCTGGGTTAGTTGCTTTAGAGTCATTTATCCACGTTACACCGGCTATTGAGGCCACCCATTGCGTTCTATGCGGCAAGCCGATAAATGTTTCAAGTGCTGCTATTTGTGCTGCCCGTGGAATAGATAGGGCATCAGCCATCGCCATAGCGGCTAAAGCATTTTGCACATTATGCGTGCCTTTTATTTTTAACGCTGAACGTGCCATTATTCGGACGCTACCACGTGCCAAATACGTCTGATCATGGTCAGTGATCAGACCATATGATTGATTTATCGGTTTATCTAAACCAAAACTAATACGCTGCCTTTCTTGTGGTAGCTTCATTGCACTCACGAGCTCATCCTGACCGTTTAATACGGCAATACCTTTACCACAAAAAATTTGCTCTTTTGCTAGGATATAACTGGCTAGGTCTGGGTAGCGGTCCATATGATCATCGCTGATATTAAGCACCGTGACTACATCCGCTTGTAACTGCGAGGTCCGCTCAAGCTGAAAGCTTGATAACTCGAGCACATATAAATCTGCCGTACGCTCGGTGAACAACTCCAACGCAGGGGTTCCTAAATTGCCACCCACGCGTACATCCCAATCCGCTTTTAAGGCCATTTCACCCAGCAAAGTCGTTACGGTACTTTTACCATTTGAGCCGGTAATGCACGCGATAGGCGCATCAGCGCACACTGCAAACAAGTCAATATCGCCAAGCACTGGAATACCACGTTCAACCGCCCGTTGAATTTCTGTTTCTTGCAGGCTCACCCCTGGGCTCACGATTAAATGGGTCGCAGCGTCAAAGGCCGCGGCATTAAAACCACCAATAAACACGCCGACATCAGGGTATGTCGTTTCAATCAATTCTAATCCTGGCGGCTTATCACGGCTATCAACCACCGCCGTACCAATATCATATTGCTGTAAAAAGCGCACCACTGATACCCCGGTCACACCGAGGCCAACCACCAATACACGCACGCCGACCTGATCTAAGCCTAATTGGCTTAAACCTCGACCTTGATTGATGGGCTCGTTATGCATTCGCGTTTCCACTACCTAATTTTTAAACTGGATAAACCGATCAGCACCAAAATAACGGTGATGATCCAAAAACGTACAATGATTCTGGGTTCTGGCCAGCCTTTTAATTCAAAGTGGTGGTGTATCGGTGCCATTCTAAATATGCGCTTGCCGGTTAATTTAAACGAAGCAACTTGCAAGATTACCGATACCGTCTCCATCACAAACACACCACCCATGATGACCAACACTAGCTCTTGACGAACAAGCACCGCTAAAATACCTAGTGCTGCACCCAGTGCCAAAGCGCCCACGTCCCCCATAAATACCATGGCTGGGTAGGCGTTAAACCATAAAAACCCCATCCCAGAGCCAACAATGGCGCCGCAAAAAACTACCAGCTCGCCGGTTCCTTTTAAACTAGGAATACCTAAATATTGCGCAAATTGAACATTGCCAGATAAGTAAGCAAAGATACCCAGAGCGCCTGCAACCAACACTGTGGGCATAATGGCTAAGCCATCCAAACCATCTGTTAAGTTGACCGCATTACTGGTACCTACAATGACAAAATAGGTTAATGGTACAAATAACCAACCCAGTTGCACGTTGACGTCTTTTAGAAATGGCAGATACAACGTCGTCTCTTGTGGCGACGTTGCGGTATAAAATAAAAACAAGGCCGCCGCTAATGCAATCACCGATTGACCTAAGTATTTTTTGCCCGCTGACAACCCTTTAGGATCTTGCAAGGCGACTTTCTTATAATCATCAATAAAGCCAATAACCCCCGTTAACAAGGTAACAAATAGCACAACCCACACGTATCGGTTATTGAGGTCTGCCCACAATAAGGTACTCAAACCCACAGCGACTAAAATCAAGGTCCCACCCATTGTTGGTGTACCCGCTTTTTTAAAGTGCGTATCAGGCCCATCTTGTCTGACCGCTTGGCCAATTTTATGAAAGGTCAGCCGTCGAATCATTGTCGGACCCACTAAAAAGGCTATAAATAACGCCGTTAAGGTAGCCAATATTGAACGCATCGTTAAATATTGGAATACCCTAAAGCCACTATTATATTGGCTTAGCCAATCTGCAAGCATCAACAACATGCTAAAGCCTCCTTTATTATTATTTTATCGACGATACTGTCTAAGCCCTGCGAGCGCGAGCCTTTAACCAGCACCACTACATCGGCCGTTAAGTCGTTTTGTAGCGCCTCAGCAAGGGCTTGTTTATTAGGGAAATGTTGCGCTTGACGACCTTCAGAATCAGCCAGCTGATTGAACTGCTCCACTGTACTTCGCATCATCTCGCCTACCGCGTACACACGACGTACCGCGCTGTTGGCGATACTGACGCCTAACTGACGGTGGATTTGTTGGCTTTCTTTACCCAATTCAGCAAAATCACCCAACACCAGCCAAGTTTCTTGCTTGAGCGTCGATAGACAGGCCATAGCTGCTTCAAATGATTTGGGGTTTGCGTTATAACAGTCATTAATAACGAGTTCTGCAACCAAGCCTTTAAGTGCTTGCATCCGTCCTTTAACCGCCCTTTGCTTAGCTAAGCCAGTAGCAATATCGTCCAACGACACGCCTAAACTCAGTGCAGCAGAGGCCGCAGCCAGGGCGTTAAGAATATTATGTTCACCAAGCAGGTTTAATTCGACCGTTACGCTTTGTTGCTGATAATGCATAACAAAACGCGTCTTAAATTGGCCGTCTAGCAAGCCACTTTCAAGGCTGTATTTTTCTGCCCATACATCCGCCTCGCTTGACCAACCAAAACTGATCACCCTTCGATCACCAGCCAAACCAAGCCATTGATCGAACCAAGGCTCTTCTTTATTAAGCACCACTGTACCGTTAGCACTTAAGCCTGTAATGATTTCTGCTTTTGCGCTGGCCACACCTTGTAAATCACCAAACCCTTCAAGGTGCGCCTCACCCACGTTGTTTAAAATACTGGTCGTTGGCTGAGCAATTGCACATAAATGCTGTATTTCACCTTTATGGCTCGCACCCATTTCAATAATAGCCACTTGATGTTTTTCATTTAATTTTAAAAGGGTTAGCGGAACACCAATATGGTTATTTAAATTACCGTCTGTTGCCAGCACCACCTTATGTTGCGCGATAATACTCGCCAACATTTCTTTGACACTGGTTTTGCCGTTGCTGCCGGTAATCGCCACAACGGGAATCGTTGTTTTATCACGTTCGGCCCTAGCCAAAACTGTCAACGCTTGCAGCGTATCGTTGACCTTAATGTGTGGCAGGTCATTACTTATATCGGCACTTACGATGGCCGCAGCAGCACCTTTTTCTTGCGCCTGATCAATAAAACGGTTAGCGTCAAAATTAGCCCCTTGCAGAGCTATGAACACATCACCTTTTTTAATCAATCTCGTGTCACTACTAATTGAATCAACCCACAAGCCGTTCCTTACTGTGCCTTGTAATTGACCACCAATCGTATCGGCTAACTGTTGCAAGTTTACAGCTCTCATTGCAAGCCTCCAGCGGCCAGCACAGCCCGACGTTTTAAGTTTTCTTGCGCTTGCTTAAAGTCGCTGAAATAGGTTTTTTCATCGCCAATCTGTTGATAAGCTTCGTGCCCCTTACCGGCGATCAATACAACGTCTTTGTTAGATGCCTCGATAATGGCTTTTGCGATGGCACGTTGGCGATCTAATTCAATATAAAGATGCGCTGCGTCTGGTGCGCCTGCCATAATTTGCTGCGCTATTTGATCCGCTGGTTCAGCACGTGGGTTATCATTGCTAATCAACACCTTATCAGCCCACTGAGCCGCAATAGCACCCATTAAAGGGCGTTTAGTTATATCGCGATCGCCGCCACAACCAAACACCAAGCTAAGCGACCCCTGGCAATGTGCGCGTAAGCTTTTTAACGTGAGCAACAAAGCATCCGGTGTGTGCGCGTAATCAATCACTACCGTTGGCGCTTCGACCGTGCTAGGCACCACTTGCATGCGACCAGCCACACTGTCTAAACACTGTATTTTATCTACCGCTTTCTCCAAGCTGTCGCCCTGCGCTATTAATACCAATGCAGTAGCAACCAAATTATCTATATTAAAGCTTCCCATTAGGGCTGACTGAACGCTGACGGTTTGCTGACCCAAGGTCAACTCAAACGACAAACCGTTTGAGTTCAACTTTTCATTGGCAATAACGGCGCTATTGTCATGACAAGCGTCGGACTGACTAAATGATCTTGAAAACGTAAGGACTCGACACGTGGGCGCGATCACTGATTTAATTTTTTCACTGAAAACATCATCGTTATTCAGCACCACAAACATCAAAGAACGGCATTTAAATAAGGCCAATTTTGCCTCGCCATAGGCCGCCATTGTTTGGTGATAATCAAGGTGATCGTGCGTCAGGTTAGTAAACACTGCACCTTTAAACTCAACTGCTTGTACTCTGCCTTGGTCCAAGCCGTGCGATGACACCTCCATCGCCACGTTCTTGATGCCGTCGTCGGCCATACTGGCCAATTGGTTTTGTACTGCTACCGCATTTGGGGTCGTGTTTATAGTTTGTTGCATCTCTTTAAGCTGACCCCAACCTAAGGTACCGATAAGCCCGCACGCGTTATCAGCCTCATTCATAGCCTGCGCCAGAAAGTGACTCACTGAGGTTTTGCCATTGGTGCCTGTTACCCCAATAACCGTCATGCTCTTTGATGGGTGATGATAAAAACGTGCCGCTATTTCACTCACGTGTTGGCTTAGCTTAGGCAACTTGATTAGTCGGACAGAAAATTGTTTTTTAACTTTTTCGGCTAAAAACTCACCCTCATTCGCTGGGTCATAGACGATAACAGAGGCCTCTCGACGAACGGCTTCATCCGCATAAGTTAAACCATGTGAGTGACTGCCCGCAACCGCCAAAAAAACACCGTCAGGTTTAATTGCTTGCGCGTACACACTTGGCTCCCCAACTAACATATCCTTACCTATGGGTATTAAACCTTCTAGTAACGATTGTAACGACATACGTCTTAGACTGTATTGCGCTGACATCACGGCGCACCCCTCTCTAACATAGCCAAAACTGGTGAGTCTTCGATATCATCGGGTGCTACATTCATCAGCCTTAATGCACCCGCCATTATTCTTGAAAAAACCGGCGCGGCCACTAGACCACCATAATAATCACCGGCCTTTGGTTCATCAATAACCACTACCAACACTAATTTCGGGTCACTGGCTGGCGCCATACCGGCAAAAATACCCAAATATTTATCTTCAGAGTACCCGCCGGCGATAGCCTTTTTTACGGTTCCCGTTTTACCCGCAACTGAATACCCGTGTATTTGAGCTCTTGGCGCCGTGCCTGCTGGACTAACCACACCTTGCAACATGGTTCTAATTTTTTTCGCAATCGTCGCGCTCATCACTCGATCGCCTTTTGCATGATGCTCTTCACGAACTAGACTAACGGCTTGCACCACACCGTCATTCGCTATAGCCCCGTATGCACGAGCCAGCTGTAAGGCTGACGATGACAAACCATAACCGAACGCCAGCGTCGCACGCTCAATAGGCCGCCACCGCTCATAAGTTACCAATTTACCTTCTGCTTCGCCTGGGTAACCATTGTTTGTCGAATGACCAAAACCGAGCTTATCCAGCATTGTCCATAACGACAGCGGGGGAATTGTTAAGGCGATTTTACTAGACGCTACATTGCTGGATTTTAATAATAAGGTCGCTAGGTTAAGCTCACCATAATTGCGATGATCACGCACCTGACTACGCCCCACTTTCATATAGCCTGGGTTGGTATCAATAATTGATGCGTCGTCAAACAGGCCCGACTGCATGCCTGCTGCAACAGTAAACGGTTTCATTGTTGAACCGGGCTCAAAGACGTCTACAAACGCACGATTTCGAACATGACTGGCTTTAAACATAGAGCGATCATTCGGATTAAACGCGGGCTGATTTGCGACCGCAAGCACCTCACCCGTTTCTGGATTCAATAAGACAACAGAACCCGATGTAGCGTTTTGCTGAGCCACTGCAGCCTTTAGTTCTCGATAGGCTAAATACTGCAAACGCCTATCGATTGACAACTCGATATCCTTACCTGCGATAGGCGCACGGATATTATCTATGTGCTTAACCATCCGCCGTTTACCATCGCGCAAAACACGCTCGACACCAGCGACACCTTTGAGCTTTTGATTTAACGCCAGCTCCAGCCCTTCTTGACCCTCATCATCAATATCGGTAAAGCCGACCAAGTGCGCAGCGACTTCACCATCTGGATAATAGCGTTTGTATTCTTTTTGCAAATACACACCGGGCAGCTCCAGCTCATCAACCAATTGCGCCAAGCGAGGGTCCATATGCCGACGTATATATAAAAAACGCCGACCAGCATACTTTTTTAACTTGTTGTTCAAAGAGCCTTCGTCTAGCTCTAATAATTTAGCAAACTCAGCCCCCTTTTCGCCCAACTCAAGCTCCTGAGGGTTAACCCACACCGAACTCACCGGCGCACTAATCGCTAAGGCGTGCCCACTTGAATCGGTAATTTTGCCACGGTATGCTGGTAGCTTTATATCGCGTAAATAAACCGCTTCTCCTCGCTGTTGTAAAAAACGGTTGTTCATCACTTGTAAATTAAAGGCTCGCCAAATTAATCCACACATAAGCAACATAAAACACGCCAGAATAAAGCGCCTGCGCCCCGCCAACTCAGGCACCACTATTTTTTGTACGCTTGCGTTTACTTGTCGATTGCCGTAATTCATTTGACGTTTACGTAGATCACTTGTTCTTTTTTTGGCGCTTGCAAGTTCAGCTCGGTATGTGCCAGTTTTTCGATACGGCTACTCGACGACCAGGTGTTTTGCTCAAGCTGTAACCGGCTCCATTCAACGCCTAGCCGATCTTGTTCGCGAAACTCTGTCTGCAATTGGTTGAATTTTAAACGTGAGTCATATTTGACATACACCACACTGATCGCGGATGCCATCGTCAGCAGCAGTAAAAAAACAAGATTAGCCGAGATTTTTTGCACCACCATTAGAGCTTCTCCGCTATGCGTAAGACTGCACTTCGGCTACGCACATTATTCGCCACTTCGTTTAACGAGGCTTTAATCGCTTTACCCACAGTTTTAAATTTCAAAGCATCAGGCTCTAACGGCAACGGCATATGACGCGGCACAATCTGCCCACGGGATTGTTCGCGCATAAAACGCTTAACAATTCTGTCTTCTAATGAGTGGAAGCTAATAACCACCAAACGTCCACCTTGCTTTAATATACTACCCGATTGTGCAAGCAGCTCTTCAAGGTCGCCTAACTCGTTATTGATTTTGATTCGAATAGCCTGAAAAGTTCGCGTCGCAGGGTGCTTGCCTGGCTCACGTTTTTTTACTACGCCTTCAATCAAGCGGGCTAATTCGCCTGTTGTTTGAATCGCTTTTTCTGCTCGTTGCAAAATGATTTCTGCTGTTATTTTACGTGCGAATTTTTCTTCGCCGTATACGCGTAACACCATCAACAGTTCTCGTTCATCAACCCGCGACAACCATTGTGCGGCTGATTCACCTCGGGTCGCATCCATTCGCATATCTAAGGGGCCATCTTGCATAAAACTAAAACCACGTTCCGCGACGTCTAATTGCGGCGACGACACACCCAAATCCAATAAAATGCCGTCCACTTTACCCAGTAAACCTCTGTTTTCAACCACTTCACGCATCTGTGCAAAGCTACTATGCACCAACTCAAAGCGCGCATCTTTTGACAAGGCTTTAGCCTGAGGAGAACTCACTGCGTCCAAGTCCTTATCAATAGCCAACAGCTTTCCTTGCTCAGACAATGCCTGCAAAATCGTTCCGCTATGTCCACCACGACCAAAGGTTCCATCAATATAGACCCCATCTGTTTGTCGTATTAGCCCGCTTATCGATTCGTCCAATAACACTGACTTATGTAAGGCTACGCCAGACATTACAGTGACAACGATCCCAGTTCAGGCGATAGCTCACCCTCTTCTGCATTCTCCTCTTCAAACCATTCGTCGCGTTTGCTTACCCAGGTTTGCTCATTCCAAATTTCAAATTTATTACCTTGACCAATCATCACTACTTTTTTATCCAATCCAGCAAACTCACGTAAAGGGGGTGACACTAAAACCCGCCCTTGCCCATCTAGCTCACATTCAGTCGCGTGCCCAATCAAAAGACGCTGTAAACGCCTTGCCTGCTTGTTTAACGTGGGTAATTTAATCAATTTTCGCTCTATATCTTCCCAAATAGGCAAGGGGTACAATAAAAGACTATGTTCACGATCAACCGTCATCACCAATTGCGAATCACAAGACGCTTTCAGCTGGGCACGGTAACGCGTGGGAATAGACAACCTCCCCTTCACATCCAACGTCACGTTATTAACCCCTCTAAACAAATGCCTTCCCCTTATTGTGCTTAATTTCCCTTTTTAACCACTTTATCCCACTTTTTTGCACTATAAGGATGAAAATACCACTCTGTCAAGCTTCTCATTCCATAAATTCTTTCTTTACGAACAAACACTTAGCTATGGATCGCAACACTAAAGTGACGTCACCTTAACTAGTTAAATAAAGACAATTAAAATCATGAAGTTGCATCATTTAGTTAAAGCAGATAGTGAATTTTTCATTTTGTAGGCCGACAGGCAATCAATTTACCGTGACTACGAGAACCACCGGCAAGCGTTGCCGATTTAAGCCAAGAGCTTGATAGATAAGCATATTATTTAAATAAGACTGGGGTTTCGCCGTTTTAAAAGTAACGAGCAATGCGCTTAGACAATAACGGTCTTTTCAATGTTGGTGTAATCGCCAACATCGATCAGCTGACTTGCATCAAATTAAAATGGAGTTGGCCGATAAGCCGGGTTCTGTCGTGGACAGTCATTCATCTGGGATGCACGTCACCATGCACCTCGAGCGACCTACCCAGAAGCCGTATGGGCCATACGATGTAACCGAAGTTACCGCTTCTCTATTTGGTCTTGCTTCAAGTGGGGTTTACCATCGCCGTGATACGTTGCCGCTCACGCGGTGCGCTCTTACCGCACCGTTTCACCCTTACCGGTCTACAAGTAGACTTAGGCGGTTTACTTTCTGCTGCACTTTCCGTAGGCTCACGCCCCCCAGGCGTTACCTGGCACTTTGCCCTATGAAGCCCGGACTTTCCTCCCTGCTTGCGCAGAGCGACTGTCTAGCCAACTCCGAGTGCAGTGTACAAAGTAATGCTCGCTTGGGCAATTCTTATTGCTAAGGAACCCAATCAACCCTGCGTTAATCTAAAAAATAGATAGAACTATATTAATAGCAGACTTACACTTGGGTAAGTTAGGTAGCTACCATTACCGCCTCCAAAATTAACCTTAACGTGCCAAGCCTCAATAAATGAAATTATTTTTAATGTTCTTTTTCACCGTATTATCGCTATCGGTAAATGCTGCTAAATCACCCGCGCCTGGTACGTTGATTAATCAGCAAAACATTGCACAATTTACTGCTTATTTAGATAAGCCGATTATTGATTTAGTCACGAAGGGGCATTTATCTGTAATGGTAGGTGAGCATTTTGACGCTCCACCCAATACGCGTTTCTTAGCACTGACCGAAAAAAACCAGAGGGTCGCTTCAATTGACCCTAACTCGGGTCAATTAATCAACTTTCAAGGCGGCTTACCTTTTCCTGAAGAGCCAACGCAAGTCGACCCACTGGCTGGGTTAAAGTTAGCCTGGAATATGCGTTATGCTTATGGCGGAGACACTTCTTTAGTTGATCCGTTTATTTGGGATTACATCGATATGACAAAGGGTAAAGTTGAACGAACCCTGTCGTTTGTAGGAAAAACCCTGAGATATAAACATCGGATTTCAATTCAGCCCACGCCAAATCTTCCCAACAACCCTGCGAGTATTTTTAACGCTATTTATCTACAAGCAAAAGAACCTTTCGATATAAAAAACACGCAACTATTGGTGCATCGTTTAGAAGACGATAGCGCACGCGAACGAACTTGGCTGTATCTATCGGTTCAAAGACGCGTTCGTCGATTACCTGCAGGGCAAACTACAGATGCCTTTTTGGGTAGTGACATTATGATAGAGGACTTTCTTGGGTATAACGGTCGTATCAATGATATGCGCTGGCGCTATTTAGGCACTCAACACTTATTAGCGCCTCTTTACAAACATAATACAACCGTAAGCAACATTGAATCTGAGCACTCTGGCGACTACAAATTTGGTACTTTCCATGGTCAGGGAAATTGCTTTCCTAATGTGCCTTGGCAAGTGAGAAAACTTTACGTTCTAGAAGCAAAGCCAATAACAACAAACCACCCTTTATCGAAGCGCATTTTTTATATAGATGCTCAAACGCACACACCTATTGCTGGTCGTCATTATGATAGAAACAATAAAATCTGGCGCGTTGGAATAAGCGCCTTTTCTCACCCAGATGAGCACCTTAAACAAAACAAAGGAGCGGGAGTGGTGATACCATCACTTATTTCCATGGTTGATGTCGCAGCCCAGCACTGTACAACACTAAAAATGAAAACCATCATTAACGATCGCTCTGTAAAACAGAAACATTTCACCGTGCAATCTCTACGTACTAAGGGAAAATAAATACCCTCTAAATAGCATTTTTGAGCCATGCGTTATAAGCCCTGCCACCCATTGTGAACATTTTTAATCGCCGCTTTGTAACTCTAGTGCTTTTTTATACAGGTCTTTTTTTGATTGCCCTGTCAATTGAACCGCTAGCTTAACGGCGGTTTTAACCGAACATTCGCTCAGAAGTACCTCTAGGGTTTGCACGTCTTGTTCTGATAAGTCACTGTCCTTTCGCCGTTTTTTATCAATCCCTTCTATCAGCACAACAAATTCGCCACGCTGCATATTACTGTCTTCGTTAACGCATCGATAAATCTCTTCCAGGGGACCACGGACAACCGTCTCAAACGTTTTTGTGAGCTCCCGAGCGATGGCTATCGTATGGCTTGGGTCATAAACAGCCAAAGCATCGTCTAAACACTTTAAGATTCGGTGACTGGACTCATAAAAAACCAATGTTCCAGCGTAATTTAAATAGGCTTCAAATATTGCTTTTCGTGCGCCAGACGTTCGCGGCAAAAAACCTTCAAAGCTAAATTTATCAGTTGCTACACCCGCTACACTAAGGGCAGCAATCAAGGCGCATGAACCGGGAATAGGTACTACTTTATAACCAGCTTGGCTTACTTTTTCGACCAAAGAATAACCCGGGTCATTAATCAGCGGTGTGCCAGCATCGGAAATTAAGGCAATAGATTGACCTTGCGACAACCGCTCTATCAATTGAATGCTTTTACTGTCTTCATTGTGATCATGATACGACGTCATCGGCGTAGTAATCGAATAATGATTCAATAAGACTTTACTGTTGCGCGTATCTTCAGCCGCAATCACATCCACGGTTTTAAGAACCTCAAGTGCCCGTAAACTGATATCGGCCAAATTACCAATAGGCGTCGCCACCACGTAAAGAATCGCGTTAAGGTTTGACATCATTGAACTTGGAAAAGATACTGGGCGGTAGAACAATCATTTTTTAAATACGCGGTATATACAGTTCGTTTATGAATTATTTCAAACATAGCTTATCGGCCATTTTAAAACTCGGCTTAATTGTCATTATCGCATTCAGCTTGCTAAATTGCGCCTCTACGCAACCTACAGCAAAGGCTTTGACTGCTCAGTCTAACCCATTGCTTGACCAAGCCCAAGCGGCATTATCCCAACAACAGTTCGCCTTAGCAGCACAATTATTCGCTCAACTAGCCAACGCCAGCTCAGGATCACAAAAAGGTCAGTTTTTAATAAGCGCCATCAACGCTCACACGCAAGCAGGGCAAATTGAAACAGCTATTGCCTTGACCCATACCTTGGTTGACCTCGCTGACAGCCTAAGCACTGAACAACAGCTCATGCTGGCCCAACTATTGCTCCAGCAAGGTAAAACCGAACTAACCATTAACTTATTGACCCGCCTTGATGAGACCCAACTCAACAACCAACAACGTATCCGTCTACATACATTGAGTAGCGATACTTTTTTTCAAGCTGGCAATTTAATTGAAAGCGCACGCGAAAGGGTTATTCTTGATGCACTGATACATCAAGCCAACGATAAATTAGACAACCAATCAAGGTTACTCGACACGCTATCGCTTCTATCGGAACAAGCCTTAAGTTTTATGCGCCCCAGTGCCGATAGTAACTTAGCCGGCTGGATAGATCTTGCGACGGCGTTAAAGCAACAAAATACGATTGATCTGACTAGCCCTGAAATTCTTAGCTGGCAAACCCAATACCCATCGCATACGGCAAGTAGTGCCTTTTTATCTACCCTCGCCGAACGAACCCTAAAAGACTTTAAAACACCGCAAAAAGTCGGTGTTTTTTTACCATTGAATGGCCCTTTTTCGAGTGCTGCGCAGAGTATTCGGCAAGGAATCGTTGCTGCCGCCTATGCGATGACTTCTCGTTGGCAACCTGATATCACCTTTTATGATACCAGCGCTCATCCCATTGAGCTGCTTTATACACAAGCAATATCAGACGGTATGAACGTTATTATTGGCCCCCTCGAAAAAAGTAAAGTCGCCGAAATCGCCTCGTTAACTGAGCGCCCTATCCCTGTTATCAGCTTGAATAAAAGTGACTTTTTCGATAAAACAAACTATTACGAATTTTCTTTAGCGCCTGAAGAAGATGTCACTCAAGTACTCAGTCTCGCCTGGCTAAAAGGTCTTGAAAAAGCGCTTATTCTTAGCCCCCAATCAAGTTATGGTGAACGTTTAGCCAGTCATTTTTCATCTACTTGGCAGCAGCTAGGTGGTGACATCGTTGGGGTACAAACATACAACCCCGAACAGGTTGATTATTCCAGCGCTATCAAAAGCCTATTACAATTGGACAAAAGCCATAACCGGTTTAGTCAACTCCGCCAACGACTCAACTTAAATCTCCAATTTGAAGAAAGGCGGCGCCAAGATGCTGATTTTATTTTTCTACTCGCCTCGCCTCGCGAGGGCCGATTAATTAAACCTCAGCTGCGCTTTCACCGCGCTGCCGATCTCGCAGTCTTTAGCACATCAAACGTTTATGAAGGCGAGACCAACACTGTTTTAAACCGTGACCTTGATGGTGTTTTCTTTTGCGATATGCCTTGGCTAATGGAGCCGGAGAGTTACCAAGAGGCTAATTTAGATAGCGCATCAAAGCGCTGGCCCAAAGCGCACAACTCGCATATACGTTTAATGGCCTTTGGCTACGACACCTATCAATTAATCCCTCACCTAGACCGCTTACGTGACAATGCATTCTCCCGTTTTAAAGGCAAAACCGGCTTATTATCGATTCCCCACTCTGGGCTTGTAAATCGACAGCTTAGTTGTGGTTATTTTAACCGGGGCAAGATTAAGTCGCTTGGCCTTGCACCTCAACTTCAGCGAGCATCACAATTATCAATGCCCACCAAGCCCATAGAAAAAGCCATTTCAACCAGCACGCAAGCGCTGTAATGAGCCCCCCAGTAGACCCCAACAGCCTTGGAGTATTGGGTGAAGAAATAGCCCTCGATTTTTTACGCCAACGGGGTTTTCGCCTACTCGAAAGAAATTACCGTAACCGTTTTGGTGAAATTGACTTAGTCATGCAAGATGATGGCTTCATTGTATTTGTAGAGGTTCGCTTGCGTTCGTCTACAAATTTTGGTGGCGCACTAGATTCCATTGATTATCATAAACGCAGTAAACTCATAAAGTGCGCCCAACACTATATAGCGAATGACTCCGGGCGAAATGACTTTCGTTTTGATGTGGTCGCAATTTCACCCAACAAAACTCGCCATGAGATACAATGGCTAACTAACGCATTCGACGAGTTCTAATATGAGTTTACAAGAAAAAATACACCAGCACTTTAACGATAGCATTCAAGTTAAACACGATAGTTTAGAGCTATTACCTCCGCAAATAGAAGCCGCCGCACAAACCATTGTTCAAAGCCTACTTAATAATGGCAAGGTCTTAACCTGTGGTAATGGTGGCTCTGCTGGCGATGCGCAACATTTTTCATCCGAAATGCTCAATCGTTTTGAACGCGAACGCCCCAGTCTGCCTGCTATTGCCCTTAGCACCGACACCTCGACGCTCACTTCAATTGCCAACGACTATTCATACGACCAAATTTTTTCCAAACAAATTCGCGCCTTAGGTCAAGCTGGCGATATTTTGTTAGCCTATAGCACGAGTGGGAACTCAGAAAATATCGTCGAGGCGATTAAAGCTGCCCACGATAGGGATATGATTGTGATCCTCGTTTCCGGCAAAGATGGTGGGAAAGTTTCAGCTTTATCTTTAATAGATAGCAATGATATTGAGTTGCGAGTACCCTCTATGTCTACCGCTCGAATTCAAGAAGTTCACCTCGTGATCACGCATTGTTTATGCGACCTTATTGACTGTCAATTATTTGGATAAACCCTATGAAATTCTCTTATTTATTACTGCCCACAAGTGCCTTAATTTTTAGCCTACTATCAGGCTGCGCTGCTGTTGCTGTTGGTGGTGCCACAACCGGCGTTGCCGTTGTTCATGACAGGCGAACCGCCGGTACCGTTATTGATGATCAAGCCATTGAACTCAAAGCCCTTAATATTTTTTACGGCGTTAAAACGATACGACTCAACACCCACGTTAATGCGACCAGTTACAATGGTTTACTGTTATTGACTGGTGAAGCCCCGACTGAACAATTACGCCAAAACATCATCCAACGGGTCAGCCGCATTCCCAAAGTAGAAAAAGTTCATAACGAAATCATAATCGCCGCCCCCAGCTCACTTGTTTCTCGCAGTAGCGACAGTTTGATCACCAGTAAATCGAAGGTCGCATTATTTAATGTTAGTCATATCAAAGGATTTGACCCCACCCGTGTAAAGGTCGTCACTGAAAATGGCGTGGTGTACTTAATGGGCTTATTAAAACAACACGAGGTCAGTCCCGTCATTGAAACGATCAGACGCGTAGGCGGTGTACAACGGGTGGTAAAACTATTCGAAATCGTTACTTAATGGCACAAGCGAATCACGATTTCCTACAACAACTACAGCACGTCTTTAATAAAGAGTCGCTTCTTTTAGACCCCGCTGATTGCTGGGCCTACGGGTATGATAATAGTCGTCGCCAAAGCCAAGCATTAGCGGTGGTTTTTCCCAGCAACCACCAGCAAATTGTTGACACCGTTAAATTATGCAATCGCCACCACATTGCTATAACCGCGCGCGGTAGCGGCACCGGTACCACAGGGGCCAGCGTTCCGTCAGAAAACGCTATCGTTATGTCGACTGAAAGAATGGATCGCATCATACGTATTGACCCAAAAAATCGCCTGATGGTGGTTGAACCTGGGGTAACCAATCAAGCTATTCAAGAAGCTGCTGCCGAACACGGTTTTTTTTGGCCGCCCGATCCCACCAGCGCAGCCATTTGTACGGTGGGCGGCAACCTCGCTTATAATTCCGCAGGGCCTCGGGCCGTAAAATATGGCACACCTCGAGAAAACACCTTAGGACTCACTTGTGTCACAGGCGCTGGCGATACACTCAAAACTGGCGCCTATACAACAAAAAGCGTTGTCGGTTACGACCTAACTCGGCTAATTATTGGTTCTGAAGGAACGCTAGCCATTATCAGCCAAGCCACGTTAAAGCTAACCCCCTTGGCAGAAAGCAAACGCACGATCCAGGCCACCTACGACTCACTTGAGTCAGCCACATTGGCCGTTACCCAAATTATGGCGCAAGCAATAACACCTTGCGCCTTAGAGTTTATGGATGGCACTGCCATCTCGTTAGTCAAAGAAGATGCCCATCTCGAATTACCTGATAACGCCCAAGCCTTACTGATGATTGAGGTCGACGGCGACCCATTTAGCATCGAAGAAATGACAAAAAAAGTCGCCCAAAGTGCCTCTACCGACGGTTTGATTGAATTAAAAATTGCGCAAACCAAGCAGCACGTACAACAACTTTGGCAGGCCAGAAAGGCACTTTCACCGTCATTACGAAAAATGGCGCCCAAGAAAATCAATGAAGATGTCGTTGTTCCAGTGAGTGAAATTCCTTCGTTGATTAGAGGCTTAGAAGCACTCTCACAACAATATCAAATACCCATCGTTAATTTTGGTCACGCAGGTAACGGTAATATTCACGTTAATTTGCTGGCTCAAGAAAATCAGTTGGCGTTAGCAAAGCAGTGTTTAGCCGAGGTGTTTGCTCTGGTTATGTCTCTCAATGGCAGCCTGTCGGGTGAACATGGTATTGGACTCGAAAAGCGTGACTTTATTAATCTAGAACTGGAACCAACCGCGTTAAACTTGATGAAAAAAATAAAGAGCCAATTTGACCCTGCTCACCTACTCAATCCCGATAAAGTTTTTCCAGTCGACTAGCTGACTAGTTCAGTCATCCATTGTCACTCGCATTGATAAATCGACTGCTTGAATGTTTTTTGTTAACGCCCCAACCGAAATAAAATCCACCCCTGTTTTCGCTATTTCCCGAATACTGGACAGGTCTACATTACCGGAAGCTTCCAGCTTTGCCCTGCCCTTATTTAGCGCGACCGCTTGTGTCAATTGGTCTAGATTAAAATTATCTAACAATAAAATATCGGCCTGAGCATCTAACGCCTGCACCACCTCATCTAAGGTTTCTACTTCTACTTCGACAGCCACGTCGCTACTTACCTGACGTGCTGCACTCACGGCCTGCGCGATTGATCCAGCCGCCATGATATGGTTTTCTTTGATTAAAATGCCGTCAAACAAACCCACTCGGTGATTAGAGGCGCCGCCGCAGCGCACCGCGTACTTTTGCGCCCATCTAAGCCCTGGGATGGTTTTTCGAGTATCTAATACCACTGCTTGAGTGCCTTTCACCGCCTTAGCAAATTGATGGGCTAACGACGCCGTAGCCGACAAGGTTTGCAATACATTTAACGCCGCTCGTTCACCGGTTAATAGCGCCCGCGCCGAACCTGAAAGGTAACACAACACCTCACCTGAAAAGGCACGCTCACCCTCAGCTTGTTGCCACTCAATCGTTATTGCAGGGTCGAGGGTTTTAAACACCGCATCAAACCACGCTTGACCGCACACCAACGTCGCCTCACGGGTGATAACCGTCGCCTTGGCAGTCTGTTGCTCGGGAATAATACGCGCGGTTAAATCGCCCGTGCCGACGTCCTCTTGTAAAAAGCGGGCAACGTCATCTTGTATGGTTTTAGCGTCTAGCATGTCTTCAGCCTATGTAATAAAAAACCTCCGATTGGAGGCCTTTTATTATCACATAATTAACCCGTAGAAACACCTTATGCCATACTGGGTTTGCTCTGCTGCGATTGCATCATGTTTTTCATTCCCGTTAACACTCTTTCAACTAAGGGTGTTTTTTCTTGACCAACTAAGCTTATCGTTTTTTGTCTCAAGCCTTCGGCCAACTCAGAAACACGAATATCCATGGCTTTAATACCGCGGTTATCAACAAATAAGCAACGTGATGTCACCTCACTTTTCCACGATAATTTTGCGCGCAAAACAAAACCTTCAGGCGTTGTATAGTCGACCCAATCACCCATTTGCATTGTGCTGGCGTATTGACTGAATTTATCTCTCGGCATACTGGCTAATTCATCTTCAAGCTCGAGCACATTATCTATATCAGCATTAACATCACAAGGCAGTTCCTCAAAATCCATCAGGACAACTTCTTCCGCCACTGGGATATCATCATCCAACCCTTCTGAATCGGCGACTAGGATTTTTTGATGCCATAATTCTAATGCCTTTAAAAATGTCAGTGATTGATGAAAGTCATATGAAATATTGTCCAAACCTACTTTTAAATCTTTGAGCAAGCAGGGTAAGTCTTCTCTTATCGTTAGCCTTTCTTCTACATTGTTTGACGGTATTACACTGGCGATTAGGCGTTCTAAAACATTTAAACAATCGGTGGATTCTGCGGGTTCTTTTTCACGCCGCAACAGGGCTAAAATAAGCACGTCTTTCCATGCGTCTTCTAAAAATGCATAGACAAATTCTGGGATGGATTGCCCTGTTAGCCTAAGGGCTATTTCATACGCTGCTTGTCGTTTAGTTAACTCTAATTGTTCTGAACTTTTAGTGACTTTACGCGAACGTTCTTCAATTAAGTCAACTTGACGTTGCTGTTGATCCATAAAAATTTCAAATTCTTCAACTAACTCAGCAAACACTTCAACATCATCATCAAACTCCATCAACACCCGATTAACCAGCTCCTCCATTTTCTCAAAAATCGCGCTTTTGATCTGTTTTGTTTTTTCACTAACACCCAATCCTGCTTGAGATAAGGCGTTTAAAAAACGTCTCGCTGGGTGACTTTTTTTCGCAAAAAAATCTTTGTCTAGCATTGAAACTTTTAGTATAGGAATTTGCAACTGTGCAATCATTGCCCGTACGGTGTCAGGTAAGTGTCGATCTTGCAGCATCACATCAAAAAACATAGCGACTACGTCGATCAAGATATCGTCTTGCTCTGCATACGGTCGTCGCTGCCCATTGACTTGAATTTTTTCTCCAATTTGTGAACGTATGTTTTGCAAGACTTCTTCCCCATCGCCAACATGCTGTTGCATATCACTTAGGGTATTAATTAATTCCGTGGTCGCTAATTGCTCTCCTGATACGGTTAACCCATCGGACGCTACTTTTTCACCCCCGTGGATACGGTAAACCTTCGCCATGTCTTTTAAAGAGCCGTATAACTCTTTTTCGATTAGTGTACCTTGCTTTTCAGAGCCTGAATGGCCACCAGATGAGGGTGGTATTTGTTTTTTTTCTTGTTGAGGCGGGGTGTTTTTTACTGCTTTTTTTGTGGGACCTGGTCTTGCTTTTGGGCCGGGGAGCTTCGGTAAGATTCCCGCTTCTATAAACAAGGTATTGATTTCTTCAAGCGTATCGTCAATGTTTAATAACACCGTTTGGTTAAATGACTGACATAGAAGCTTGCTGGCCTCCTTAGAAAAGGATTCACCCTTGATGAGCTCTATATAGGTGTTCATTAATACAGACGGACCAAAAGGGTTTTTATTACTGCTTAGTTCTGCTTTATTTCCAATAAACTCTATCCGGCGTTGCAAGGCATACAGCAACTCGTTTAGCCGACTTTGGTTGGTGGACACATAGTTGTCAACCAACAATTGGTTTTCGACCTCGTCTGTTTCCAACAACTGCAGACCCGACCAATCTTTCTCCTTGGCCGATGAATAAAAGGTATTATCCGTGTTTATCGTAGATTGCGCCGCAAAGCTCAATATATTTTTAATGACACTATCAATGAACAACGACGATAAATAACTAGCGCATTTTTGTAATACTTTTATATCAAGACTAACGGCATCCGAAGCTTTGGCATCACTTACGTCATATAGTCGTTGCTCTATTTGTTCTAAGTGAACCGCTAACGCTTTTTGTAAATAAGGTTTAAGCGCTTTGGTTGATTCTTTAAGCAGTTTATTATGAATCGAGACGTTAGCTTGTTGCGTATTAGAGTGACCAGTTTGTCGCATTGGGACAACCGTTGATTGTGAATTTTCCATAAAGTCTAAGACCATTTATCTGCGTTAACGGTTAGAGTATAGTCAGCGTAGTAAAAAAATATGTGCGCTCTTGCACATATTTAAAGGCACGCTAATTTCATGTATAAATCTTTGAATAAAATCGATAACAACTGCTTACTTCAAGCCACACAACTTAACTCGCCAAATAAAAACTCACGCCCTTTGGACGCTGATATTAGGTTGATCGTTATCCATGCTATTAGCCTACCGCCCGACCAATTTGGTGGTCGCTGGATAGATGATTTTTTTCTTAATCAATTAGATCCTCTTCAGCACCCCTACTTTAAAGAGATTTGTGCTCTTAAGGTATCGTCTCATTTATTAATTCGGCGCGACGGACAAGTAACGCAATATGTACCCTTTGATGAACGCGCTTGGCACGCGGGTGTTTCATGTTATGACGGCGTAGAAAATTGTAATGATTATTCTATTGGTATTGAACTGGAAGGTGCTGACCATATCCCCTATACCGAAGAACAGTACCAGTCACTGATGCAGTGTTGCCAGACGCTGATTAAGTATTATCCCGCATTATCCAAGCAAGCCATTGTTGGCCATTGCGATATATCGCCCGGGCGAAAAACAGACCCCGGCGAAAGTTTTGATTGGCTTAAATTTAACGCCTTACTTAGTAGCAGCTGATTTGTCACCACGAAAAGCATCGATTAACATCATCACCACACCCACTGAAATCGCTGAGTCGGCCACATTAAACACCGGCCAATGCCACGTTTTATAAAAAACATCTATAAAATCAATCACATAGCCATAGGACATCCGATCGTATAAATTACCAACCGCGCCACCTAAGATCAACGATAGGGTCACCGCCATCCAACGTTCATCACGCTTTAAACGACTTAACCATACCGTGAGCACAATGGTCGCTATCAGCGCAATAGCCGCCAAGAACCAGCGCTGCCATCCATCGGCTGAGCTTAAAAAACTAAACGCTGCACCGGTGTTATGCACATAGGTTAAATTTACCGATGGGAGCAAGGCTATGGAATCATACAAGTCAAAATTTGTCATGACCCAAAATTTAGTCAGCTGGTCAAACACAATAACGAAGACTGATAAGCACAACCACTTTAGCATCGGCATGGCCTTAAGCAAACCGCCTGTCTTCACCATTGCCGTCAACGTTATCAACGCAACGGCCACATAGTTCCGGGTGAGACTCAGACTGCCCCACATCGTGACGGTGGTGCCAGCAACGTATACATTTTTTGTGTTCGCTAGCCACCACCTCAATAAACAAGTGCTGATTTTCAGTCGCTTGCGCTTGTACTGGTTTATCCGCTAGAGGCTTCACTTGAGCATACGAGGTGATCAGTATAAACCGTAACTCATCGGCTAATTGATCGAGCTTTTCAAACAACTCACCGTCACAATACAGTGTGACTTCGGCATCAAGACCCGAGCCAATCTGTCCCGCAGTTCTCACGCGTTCCAATTCCTTGCTGACGCATTCCCGCATATCGATGATCGTTTGCCAAAAAGCCAATTCGCTTAGCGAACTGCTCTCTTCAGGGAAGCCCTCATACGCAGTCGTCAAAAACACCGACTCGTCCCGTTCACCAGGTAGCGCTAACCAAATCTCTTCTGCGGTAAAGCTCAATATCGGTGCTAACCAACGCACTAAAGCTTCTGCAATATGCAGCATCGCCGTTTGCGAAGAGCGTCTAGCGACGCTATCAGGCTTCAAGGTATATTGGCGGTCTTTAATCACATCTAAATAAAAGCTGCCCATATCAACGGAACAAAAATGATGAATTTTTTGGTGTACTTGCAAGAACTGGTATTGATCGTACCCGTCTAACACCTCTTTTTGTACTTGCCGCGTTTTTTCAACAGCCCAACGGTCTAAAGGCAACATGTTGTCAAACTCAACACAATCGTTAGCCGGATCAAAGTCGTTCAAATTAGACAGCAAATAACGCGCTGTGTTTCTCAATCGGCGATACACGTCCGCATTGCGCTTTAAAATCTCATCCGACACCGTCATCTCACCACGGTAGTCATTAGCCGAAACCCATAAGCGTAAAACGTCGGCACCTAATGAATTAATCACTTTTTGTGGCGCGACGACATTGCCCTTAGATTTTGACATTTTCATGCCCTTTGCATCGACCGTAAAACCGTGCGTTAAGACAGTATCAAACGGCGCACAACCATTCATCGCAACCGAGGTAAGCAAAGACGATTGAAACCAGCCACGATGCTGGTCTGATCCTTCTAAATACAACGCGGCTGGAAACGGCAGTTCTTCACGCCGTTCCAATACGCAAGAATGGGTAACCCCAGAGTCAAACCATACGTCCAAAATGTCATTAATTTTAGTGTATTGCTCGGCCTCATCACCTAATAATTCCTTAGCATCTAATTGAAACCATGCCTCTATTCCCGATTGTTCAATCCGCGTCGCCACCTGCTCAATGAGGCGACCGGTATCCGGATGAAGCTCACCGCTTTCTTTGTGCACAAACAGCGCAATCGGCACACCCCAATTTCGCTGCCGCGAAATACACCAATCCGGACGCCCTTCAACCATATTATTGATTCGCGCTTCGCCCCATTCAGGCACCCAGTTTACGCGTTTGATCTCTTGCAGGGCTTTATCGCGCAAATTATTATTGTCCATCGAAATAAACCACTGCGGGGTTGCACGAAAAATAATCGGTGTTTTATGCCGCCAACAATGCGGGTAACTATGCATCAGGGCTTCTTCATGCACTAAGGTGCCTTGCTGTTTTAGCACCTCAATAATATCGCTGTTGGCACTAAACACATGTTTACCGGCAAACAAAGGCGTGCTCGCCAAAAACACCCCGTTATCACCTACCGGGTTATCCACTTCAATGCCGTATTGAAGACCGACCACGTAATCGTCTTGACCATGCCCAGGTGCTGTATGGACAGCACCTGTACCTGCATCAGCAGTAACATGGTGTCCCAAAATAATCGGTACTTGGCGTTGATAAAATGGGTGGTTAAGCGTCATTAACTCTAAGTCTTTACCTTTGCAATAGGCAACAACCCGATAGTCTTCCGCGCCATAGCGAAGCATCGCGTCTTTTAATAACTTTTCTGCAAGCACTAAACGCTCTTCGCCGTGCTGAACCATCACATAGTCAAACTCTGGATTAAGTGACACCGCTTGATTTGCCGGCAAGGTCCATGGTGTGGTGGTCCAAATAACTACGGCAATGGGGCCATGCCCTGGCTGCCCGTCGCTACTATGAAAGCAGTTTACGAAGGCCTCTTCGTCAACAACGCTAAAGCGCACGTCTATCGCAGGCGAACGCTTGTCTTCATACTCTACCTCTGCCTCAGCTAACGCTGAGCCGCAATCGGTACACCAATGCACGGGTTTTGAGCCTTTATGTAAATGGCCTTTATCAATAATACGCCCCAAGGCCCGAACCACGTCGGCTTCAAACTGAAAGTCCATACTCAGATAAGGTCGCTGCCAATCAGCAAAAACACCTAAACGAACAAACTCTTGCTTTTGTAACTCGACCTGCTTGCCGGCGTAATCACGACAGGCGGCACGAAATTCAGCAGCCGATACTTTAACGCCCGCCTTACCTACTTTCTTTTCAACCATTAACTCAATGGGTAAGCCATGGCAATCCCAACCTGGCACATAAGGCGAGTCGTAACCCAATAAGGTTTTACTCTTAATGATCATGTCCTTTAGCACTTTATTAACCGCGTGACCAATATGGATAGGGCCGTTCGCATACGGTGGGCCATCGTGTAAAACAAATTGCGGTTTAGTAGCAAATCGTTCGCGGATTTTTGAGTATAAATCCATTTCGTCCCAACGTTTTAACAACGCAGGTTCGCGGTTTGCTAAATTGGCTTTCATCGGAAAGCTGGTGTGGGGTAAATTGAGTGTCGTTTTGTAATCCATACTGCTCTTAGGCTATTTTTGTTTGATTAAAGTAGATTTTAGCTTGTTTTGAATCTATCGAAATTTGTTGGGTTAGCTGTTCAAGCCCGCTAAACTTTTTTTCATCGCGAAGTTTTTCACAAAAACGTATGATGACATGTTGGCCGTATAAATTACCTGAAAAATCGAACAAATGTGCTTCAAGTAAAACCGCCGTAGTCTCTTCAATGGAAGGCCGCGTTCCTACATTGGCAACGCCGTTATAAACCAAGCCTGATTCAAGTTGTATTGTAACGGCAAAAACGCCTTTTAACGGAGTTTTTCTATTTTTAACGCGCACATTAGCGGTAGGAAAACCCAGTTCTCTACCGCGTTTGTCACCATGCATAACCCGACCTGACATACTGTAGGCACGATTCAAATAAAGCGCCGCTTTTTTTAACTGCCCTTGTTCTAAGGCGTCACGAATTAAAGTGCTACTGACACGTTCTTGATTTATTTTAAACGACTGCGAACGTTGCACACTAAAACCGTGTTTTTCACCCGCCCGCTGCAGGTAATCGAAGTTTCCTTGACGGTTTTTACCAAAGCAAAAGTCATCACCAACGATAAGTAACTTTATATTTAATCGTTCTTTAAGCATACGTACAAACTGTTCCGCCGTCATACTAGCCATCGCCTGATTAAACCGAACCAGATATAAATAATCGATAGCCGTTTGCTTAAGCTGCGTTATTTTATCCCGCGCCGTCGAAATTCTAGCGGGTGCAGCATCTGCCCTAAAATATTCTATCGGCTGCGGTTCAAAACACATCACAACCGTGGGTAAATCTAGTTTTTTGGCGTGTTTCACTAACGCGTCCAACAGCATTGTATGACCACTATGAACACCGTCAAAATTACCGATCGTTAAGGCGCAACCTTGCTGAAAAACTAGGGCGTCACTTAAATGTCTAATCAGTCTCATGGTTAACTTTGGCGTTTTGTTATGACGTTAGCGGGCCGCACACCTAAAATAAATAAGGTTACAAAATACAGCGTCAGCACGGCCAAAATCTCTAAGCCTAAATGCCACGCCCTATCGAATGCTCCCCAAGCATACCACTGCGCGAGGCTGTAATCATTCAGATAAATAAGTCCGACAACTAGGTTAGCAAGTAACACTTTAACACTAAAGCTTAACCAACCCGTTTGCGCTTTAAAAACGCCGGTTTTCACAAGCGTAACAAACAATAACGTTGCATTGACAAAGGCTGCCAATGAAGTCGCTAAGGCCAATCCCGCGTGCTGAAGAAATGACACCAAACTGAGACTCATAATAAGATTAGCCAAAACCGCAATCACGCCAATATTGACCGGGGTTTTCATATCTTGCCTTGAGGTAAAACCCGGCACTAATACCTTCACCAAAATAAAGGCCGGTAAACCGACGGCGTAAGCCATTAAACTAGACGCCGTACGTTGCACGTCCGATACAGCAAAGGCGTCGTACTGAAAAAGTGTTGCCAACATGGGCTGGGCTAAAAAAAACAAACCCGCTGCAGCAGGCAAGCCTAGTAATACAACCAAGCGTAAGCCTGAGTCCAAACTGGCCGAAAATTCTTCGGTTTTATCCGCAGCAAAGCTTTTAGACAAACTCGGCAGAATAACCGTCGCCAGCGCTATGCCAAAAATACCCAATGGAAACTCCACCAATCGATCAGAGTAATACAACCAAGAGACGCTTCCACTGATCAAGAACGAGGCCAACAAGGTATCCACCAGTAAATTAATTTGGGTAACCGAGACGCCGAATAATGCAGGCAGCATTAAACGCATGATCTTTTTTACCCCAGGGTGTTCACGCTCAAACCGTAATCGCGGCATCAAACCCAGTTTATTCAAAAAAGGGAACTGAAAGGCCAATTGCGCTATGCCGGCCAGTAAAACACCCCAAGCTAATGCCATCACAGGCTGATCTAATTGAGGAGAAAGCCAAAATATTGCCGCTAACAAAGACAGGTTAAGTAATACCGGGGTTATCGCAGGGATAGCAAACTTAGAAAAGGTATTGAGCACCCCGCCGGCCATTGCAGTGAGAGAGATAAAAAACAAATACGGAAAGGTAAACCGCAACATCTCAACGGACAGCTCATAGCGTGACTCACCATTAAGCGCAAACCCCGGGGCAAAAATATAGATTAAAATCGGCGCGCCGATCACACCTAATAAGGTAACAAAAAACAAGACCGTGGCTAGGGTGCCTGCAGTTTTATCGACTAATTCTTTTAATGCGTCAAAAGAGTGATTTTCTTTATAATCTGATAGCACCGGCACAAAGGCTTGAGAAAAAGCCCCTTCAGCAAACAGCCGACGCATAAAATTAGGGATTTTAAAGGCAACAAAAAAAGCATCGGTCGCTGCATCGGCACCAAAAAAGCGCGCGATAACGATATCACGGATAAACCCTAAAACACGCGAAATCATTGTCATGCTACCGACGATAGCTGTCGATTTTAATAGCGTTTTACTCAGCGTGATCACCTTTAATAAACTCGGGGGTTTTATTATAAAGCGTGGGCCGTACAGACACACCCTGGATTCTACTAAATATACCGTCATTACTTAAACGGCGCCGACTTTTATCTAAAGTCGCTTGTTTAATGCTTTAACGCTTGACAAACCTTAGCTAGGTCATCAAAATACGCAGTCTTTTTTACACCAAACAGAGGATTTCCCTTGGCTAACAGTCCACAAGCGCTAAAACGTGCAAAACAATCAGAAAAAAGTCGCCAACAAAATATGACTTTGCGTACTAGATTACGTACCCATATCAAACGCGTCGTTTATCGTGCTGACGAAGGTGACTCAGAAGCAACAACAACAGCCTACAAAGAAGCCGTGCCATTCATTGATTCTGCCGTAAACAAAGGCCTAATCCATAGAAACAAGGCCGCTCGTCTTAAAAACCGTTTAAATGCTCGCATTGTAAAACTGCAACAAGCGTAAATTTATTCCTTTGCAAAAAAAGCCGACCCTAGGGTCGGCTTTTTTTGCTTAAAAACTTAGGTCAACACTAAGTTATCACGATGAATTAATTCGGGCTCTGCCACAAAACCCAATATACCCTCAATGTCGGTACTTTTATGTTGCTTGATCTTGTCGACATCTAAATAACCATAATTAACCAAACCTCGAGCCAGTTCTTTACCCTGTTGATCGACACAACTAACCAGCTCACCCCGTTCAAACCGCCCTTTTACCGCCTGCACCCCAACCGGCAATACGCTAACACCCGATCTAGTTAAGGCCTTGGCCGCGCCCGCATCTAAAACCAACTGACCCTTGATATCTAAGTGCGCCGTCAACCAGCGTTTTCTAGCAGATACCGGCGCCTCTTCGGGCACCAATAAACTACCAATCAATTGACCATCAATAATGTCTAAAATAACTTGTTCTTTTAAACCGGGCGCGATAATCGTCGCCGAACCTGAACGAGAGGCTAGTCGAGCTGCAGTCAATTTGGTCGCCATACCTCCGCGTCCTAAGGCACCAGAGCCGCCCGTTGCCGCCAAATCCAATTGCTTATCGTTGACTGACGCCTGCGATATCAACTGTGCGCTTGGATTAACCCTTGGATCCGCATCAAAAAAACCGAGTTGATCGGTGAGAATCATCAACAGGTCTGCGCCCATTAAATTCGCAATAATAGCACCCAAGGTGTCATTATCGCCCACCCTTAGTTCCTCGGTGGCGACCACGTCATTTTCGTTAATAATAGGAACAACCGATAATTTCAACAAGGTTTTAATCGTCGCCCTTGCGTTTAAATACCGCGTTCTGTTGGATAAATCGTCGTGGGTTAATAACACCTGCGCCGTTTTTGAGCCATGCGCTTGAAAACTTTGTTCATACGCTTGAATTAATCCCATCTGACCCACCGAAGCGGCCGCTTGTAGTTCTTGTAATGCATGCGGGCGTTTATTCCAACCCAGTCTAACCATGCCCTCAGCAACTGAACCCGATGACACAACTATTACATCTATACCACGGGATTTTAATTGGCTGATTTGTGCCACCCAATCATTAATCGCAGCCCTATTTAGACCTTGGCCATTAGCCGTTAACACGGCGCTGCCTATTTTAATCACGCAGCATTTAATCTGCTTTAATTCAGATCTTGATTTCATCGTAATGACTTGTCAGTATTATTCTGGCTGGCTGGTTTCTAATTGTTCTAATTCGAGTGCTTTTTGTTGCTCTAAGTAATCCATAATCGCACGTACCAATGCTTTCGTACCGGATTTATTCACTGCTGATACATTAAAAACCGGACCTTCCCAAGCGAGCTCATCAACTATCATTTGACAGTGTTGATCAACTTCATCAGCAGGCAATAAATCTATTTTATTCAGTACTAACCAGCGCGTTTTCTTAGCTAACTCTCCGCCCCATTTTTCAATTTCTAAAATGGCTGCCTTAGCGCCAGCTACTGGACCCTGATCAGAATCGTAGGGTTGTACGTCCACCACGTGCAGCAATAAATTATTACGCGCAAGGTGGCGTAAAAACAAATTACCAAGCCCCGCACCTTCTGCAGCACCTTCAATAATACCGGGAATATCAGCAATAACAAAGCTGCGTAACTCATCTGCTCGCACTACACCTAAACTCGGGTGCAAGGTAGTAAACGGGTAATTCGCCACTTTCGGTTGGGCAGAAGAAATGGCGCGAATCAAACTGGATTTACCCGCATTCGGTAAGCCTAATGTGCCCACGTCTGCGAGCACTTTTAACTCGAGTCGCAACACCCGATGTTCACCGGCTGATCCTGGGGAAAACTGCCTAGGCGCCCTATTGGTGCTGCTTTTATAACGTGCATTACCGAGGCCGTGAAAACCACCCGACGCCACTAATAGCCGTTGCCCTTCTTTGACCACGTCACCTATTAACTCATCCGTACCATCATCGTAAACGATCGTACCTAAAGGCACTGGCACGACAAGGTCGTCACCACCCTTACCAGTACAATCCTTACTCCTGCCTTTTTCACCATGCTCGGCCCTTAATAGCCGATTAAAACGCAGGTCGATCAAGGTATTCAAAGCCCCTGTGCCTTGTAAGTACACGCTACCGCCATCCCCACCGTCACCACCATCAGGGCCACCAAAAGGAATATATTTTTCGCGCCTGAAACTAACGTGCCCCTTGCCGCCATTACCCGCTTCTGCGCGTACACTCGCTTCGTCTACGAATTTCATACTAATGTCCCGTTTGTCTTGCTGTATATTATTTCATACGTTTAACGCAATAAAAAACCCTGTCTATGACAGGGTTTTTTTGAATAAGCACCTGCCATTACCGCAGCGTACTGTCCATTACTTTAGGCAGTTTCGATGCGTACAAATTTTTTACGTTTTGGTCCTTTTACTTCAAAAACGACTTTACCTGCTTCTGTTGCATACAAGGTATGGTCTTTACCACATCCCATATTTTCACCTGGGTGAAAACGTGTTCCTCGTTGGCGAACAATGATATTGCCAGCTAGAACGCTTTCGCCGCCGTAGCGCTTAACGCCCAGTCGCTTTGACTCTGAATCACGTCCGTTTCTAGTACTACCACCTGCTTTCTTATGTGCCATGCTTGCTTCCTTTGTTTATTAACCTGCAGAAATACCTGTAATGAGTATTTCAGTATAGTACTGACGGTGACCCATTTTTTTCATGTGGTGTTTTCTACGTTTAAATTTAATGATGTTGACTTTTTTGTGGCGACCCTGAGATCTAACTGTAGCTGTTACAGTTGCACCGTCAATATTAGGCGTACCCACTTTAAGACCTGCTTCGCCGTTTACTAAGAGCACTGAATCAAACGTGTATTCACTACCTTCTTCAACGTCCAGTTTTTCGATCTTAAGAAAATCACCTTCGGCGACTTTATATTGTTTACCGCCTGTTTGAATTACCGCGTACATTATCTAGAGACTCCCTAGTTTGGTGAGTGGTTTTAAAAAAGAGGCGAATTTTAGCCTTTCATAAGCAATTGGTCAATCCTAAATAAGCAAGGAAAACTATTTTGTTAACTGCTTTTACCACCGAATACTTGGTATTATACGCTATTGACTCACTTTACTTTAAGCTATTCTTCTCATGAGCAGTACTAATTTACCTTTATCCCCTGAAAAAATAGATTTTAATACCATACAGCGGCTAATGGCAGACGCCATGGCTGAGGTTGATAAAGAAATCCTCAGTCAGCTTCAATCAGATGTGGTACTCATTAACCAAATTGGTTTTCATATCGTCAACAGCGGGGGGAAACGCCTAAGACCCATGCTTGTCGCCTTGTCCGCTCTTGCGCTTGGCTATCAAGGCAATCAACATACCAATTTAGCAGCCATCATCGAGTTTATTCACACCGCCACTTTATTGCATGATGATGTCGTTGACGAATCTGATATGAGACGAGGTGAAAGCACAGCCAATGCTATTTGGGGTAACGCCGCCAGCGTTTTAGTCGGTGACTTTTTATACTCGCGTTCCTTTGAAATGATGGTCAGCATCAACAATATGCGCGTGATGGACGTTTTGTCACACACCACCAATGCCATTGCTGAAGGCGAGGTTCTACAACTGCTCAACATTAACAACCCAGATACTAACGAGGCCCAATACCTAGAGGTTATACGTAGAAAAACCGCAAAACTTTTTGAAGCAGCAACCCAGCTGGGCGCCATTTTAACCCACCAAGATAAAACCATTGAAGATGCCTTAGCGGCCTATGGCTTACACCTAGGCAATGCTTTCCAAGTTATGGACGATATGCTGGACTATACGGCGAACACAGACGAATTAGGCAAAAATCTCGGCGATGATTTGGCCGAAGGAAAACCAACACTTCCCTTGATTCACGCTATTGCACACGGTACTGCCGAACAAGCCCACTTTATTAAAGAAACAATCAAGCATGGTCGTCGACAGGCTTATCCTGAGGTTTTAACCATTATCACATCGACCGGCTCGCTAGAATACACGGCTCAGTTCGCTGCAACTGAAGCTAAAAAAGCCATTGCTGCGATAGAAAAGATGCCTGATAACCCGTATAAAACAGCGATGGAACAGCTCGCCTGGTTCTCTATTCAACGCAGTTATTAGGCCGCGTCTAACACCCCAGTTAAAACTGGTATATTTTGCAACAACCCGCTATTTGTATCCTGTGCTGCAAAATTAACGTCACGGTAGCAGTGCACTTGGTTGCTTAAACTTTGATATAATTAGCGTTTAAAAAAACAATCAAACACAGGGCATCTTTATGAGTGTAGAACAACACGACAAATACCTAGCTGAATGGGAAAACCGTCAAGAAATTGCCGAAGCCATGATTCCCATCATCGGTAAAATGTACCGTAGCAGTGGCGTCGTTCTTAAGATATACGGCAGGACCTTAATTAACGCCTCGCCGGTAACCATCCTTAAACTGCACCGTTACGTGCGCCAATTTGAAAAAAAAGAACTGTCTATTCACGATAGTTTTAAGGTGCTAATCGCCTTACAAAAAATGAAATTAGGTCCTGTTCGAATTGACTTGGGCATTTTGGCTGTTCAGTTCAATACTGACGCTAGCGGCCTTGCATTAGAGGACTTCTTAGCACAGAAATTAGGCGATGGCATTCGTCAAATTCAAGAACAATCCTCCTCTGAACCTAGAGACGTTGTGCTGTACGGATTTGGCCGTATCGGCCGGTTACTCGCACGTTTATTAATAGAACGGACTGGTTCGGGTAATAAAATGCGCCTACGCGCTATTGTTGTACGCAAAGGCAGTGATGATGATTTGCAAAAACGCGCCAGTCTACTTCGACGCGACTCGGTACATGGTTCGTTCAAAGGCACCATTAAGGTCAACGAAAAAGACAACACCATCATGGCCAACGGCAACTTAATCCAAGTTATTTATGCTAATCACCCGAAAGAAATTGACTATACCCAATACGGCATTCAGGACGCCTTGGTCGTTGACAACACAGGCATTCGCAGAGATGAGGCCGCCCTCAGTGAACACTTTTTAGCTAAAGGCGCTGTCAAAGCCCTATTAACGGCACCCGGTAAAGACGTTAAAAACATCGTTTTTGGCGTCAATACAGATGATATCAAACCCGAAGACAACGTTATTTCTGCCGCCAGCTGCACTACTAATGCGATCACACCAACGCTTAAAGCAATAAACGACAAATATGGCATCATCAAAGGTCATGTCGAAACCGTACATTCCTATACTAACGACCAAAACCTGATTGATAACTTTCACAAAGGTGAGCGTCGTGGCCGTGCTGCAGCGCTGAATATGGTGCTCACAGAAACCGGGGCAGCTAAAGCCGTATCCAAAGCACTACCTGAACTAGAAGGAAAATTGACCGGGAATGCGATTCGTGTACCGACGCCTAATGTTTCGATGGCTATCCTTAATCTAAACTTGAAAAAGGACACCGATAAACGCTCATTAAACAGTTTCTTACGTGATATGGCGTTACATTCTCCAATGCGCGAACAAATTGACTACACCACGTCAACCGAAATCGTCTCGACCGACCTCGTTGGCGCACGTAAAACAGCAACAATCGATTCAAAAGCAACGATTGCTACCGGAGATTCGTGCATTCTTTATTTATGGTATGACAATGAGTTTGGCTACAGCTGCCAAGTTATTCGGGTTATGCAAAAGATGATGGGCTTGGACTTCCCATCTCTTCCCACGAAAGACTAAAATGCTTAAATCATAAAAAAGCCCGCTAATAGCGGGCTTTTTTATCACCAAAAACCTAGCTTATTTGTTAGGTCGATGAGCGACCAAGTCATTGACTACCGAAGGATCTGCTAAGGTCGACGTATCCCCCAACTCATCAATCAAGTTTTCAGCTATTTTACGTAAAATACGCCGCATGATCTTACCTGAGCGCGTTTTTGGTAAGCCCGGCGCCCATTGAATAACGTCTGGCGAAGCGATAGGGCCTATTTCTTTACGTACGTGAGCAACCAATTCTTTTCTGAGCGCTTCGCTTGCTTCCACGCCATCCATTAAGGTGACGTAGGCATAGATACCCTGCCCTTTGATTTCGTGCGGATAACCCACAACGGCTGCCTCCGCTACTGCTTCGTGCAATACGAGGGCGCTTTCCACTTCCGCCGTGCCCATGCGATGGCCCGACACATTGATAACATCATCCACCCGCCCAGTAATCCAATAATGCCCATCCGCATCTCGACGAGCACCATCACCAGGAAAATAATACCCAGGATAATTGGCAAAATAGGTGTCGATAAAGCGTTGATGATCTGCATAAAGCGTTCTAGCAATACCTGGCCAAGGGCGTTTAATGATTAATATACCTTCAGCTGGGTTACCGGCTACTTCTTTTCCTTTGGCATCGACCAAACCCAGCTCTACGCCAAAGAAAGGCTGCATGGCAGAACCCGGTTTAAGGTCCGTCGCGCCGGGTAAAGGCGTAATTAAGATTCCACCCGTTTCCGTTTGCCACCAAGTGTCGACGATGGGGCAGCGTTCAGCACCCACAACACGGTGATACCATTCCCATGCTTCTGGGTTGATCGGCTCACCGACACTGCCTAACAGTCGGAGGCTACTGAGGTCGCAAGCGTTAACAAACTCTTCACCTTTAGCCATAAGCGCGCGAATGGCCGTTGGCGCTGTATAAAAAATATTAACCTTATGTTTTTCGATTACCCGCCAAAAACGTGAGGCATCAGGGTAAGTCGGCACACCTTCAAACATGAGTGTTTTTGCACCGTTAGCTAGGGGGCCGTATACGATATACGAATGGCCAGTCACCCAACCCACATCAGCGGTACACCAATATACATCGCCCTCATGGTAATCGAACACATACTTATGTGTCATAGCCGCGTGTAACAAGTAGCCACCGGTTGTGTGCACAACTCCTTTCGGTTTACCCGTTGAGCCTGATGTATACAAAATAAACAGCGGATCTTCCGCGTCCATTTCCTCGGCTGGACAATCTGCCGATGCTTGATTAACAAGGTCGTGGTACCAAACGTCACGCCCTTCAGACCAAACAACATCACCACCTGTTCGTTTAATGACAACCGTGTGTTTAACTGATGGCGCATGTTTAATTGCTTGATCAGCATTCGCTTTCAAAGGTATGTTTTTACCTCCACGGACGCTTTCGTCTGCGGTAATAACCGCAACCGCTTCAGAATCGATGATACGGTCTTTCAACGCGTCGGCCGAGAAGCCACCAAAAACGACTGAATGAACCGCGCCAATCCTAGCGCATGCAAGCATTGCAATTGCCGCTTCAGCAACCATTGGCATATAAATACACACCCGGTCACCTTTCTTGACACCTAATGATTTTAGCCCGTTGGCAAAACGGCACACTTCTGCGTGTAATTCCTTATAGCTATAGCTCTTATCGGTTTCTGGGTCATCACTTTCCCAGATAATAGCGACTTGTTCAGCGCGTGTTTCCAAATGCCGATCTAGGCAATTGACGCTGACGTTCAGTTTACCACCGGCAAACCAGTTGATTTCACCCTTTGGAAAATCATACGTGAGCGTCGTATCCCAATCTTTAGACCATGTTAAAAACTGTTTTGCTTTTTCAGCCCAAAAGCCTTCTGTGTCATCCAGCGAGCGTTGGTACTCAGATTGATACGTTTGTTTATCAATAAACGTGTGTGCAGCTGCATCAGCCGGTACGCTATACACCTTATTGCCTGTCATAATATCTCCTCTAATTTCTTTTAATTTTATAGGCGCACCCTATTTTAATGCATAAATAAGCCACCATTGATGCTGAGTTCGGAACCGGTTGTATAACTCGACAATTCACTCGCTAAAAACGACACCCCGTGGGCTATTTCTTCGGCCGTGCTTAGACGACCCATCGGTATACCTTGCTCAATTTGCTGACGAACTTCTTCCGCAATTGCCATTACCATAGGGGTGGCCACATAACCCGGCGATAAGGTATTTACCGTCACGCCCTTGCGCGCAGTCTCTCGCGCCAATGATTTTGTAAAACCGTGCATGCCCGCTTTTGCGGCCGAATAATTACATTGCCCAAATTGCCCCATCTGACCGTTAATCGAAGAGATATTGATAATACGACCAAAACCTCGCTCCATCATTCCTTCAAATACTTGTCTCGTCATATTGAACACGCTGTTTAAATTGGTATCAATAACCGCATCCCAACGTTCAGCGGTCATCTTTTTAAACGCACCGTCTTTGGTGATCCCGGCGTTATTGACCAATATGTCAATTGGCCCCACGTGATCTTCTACCCATTTAATAGCAACACCGCAGGCATCAAAGTCTGTCACGGGGCAATACACTATATTTATATCAAGCCCTGCTTGCCGTTGGACGGCTTGCCAAGCTTCCGCTTTTTCCTTGTTATTGTATGCAGCGACCACTTTATAGCCATCATCAATAAAGCGCTTACAAATCGCCTCGCCAATACCACCTGTACCACCCGTAACTAAAGCCACCCTTTGATTCATCCTGATCCCCTTAATATAAAGTCAACTTGCCATAAACAGTCGTTTTAGCTTACTACACTTTAAAGTAATCGCATAGATCACATCTTTCATAACGATGAATAAGTTGCAGTGTATTTAAAGTCATGTACGACAACGATTTTCATTCAATAGTTTAGCTAAATCGTCAGCGATAAAGTCTATTCAAACTATGGATTGTTATTTTGGCAACGAGACTATTCGTTTTTATTTTTTATAAAGGACCTTTGTGTTTTAATAAAATGCAAAATCGATAACACTTTTTTTTGTATTTTGAGCTACACTGGATTTGGTAACTTTTCATTAATGACGAAGGGGTTTTAATATGCTCGTATCAACCAACCATCGTAAATTTATACGAATGAACGCCGAGTGCCAGATGGAGTTTTCTCACTTAGGTACTGGGGAAAAAGGAACGGGGCATAGCATTAATTTAAGCGCCGCCGGTATTCTTTTTAGAACCAGCGACAAACTAACACAAGGCTCCTCGTTAGAAATATCGGTTATGCCCGTTAATAATGTTACCCCACCGCTTAACGCACTTATCGAGATAATTCGTGTGGTGTCAGTAGATAATGACGAATACGAAATTGCCGCGACCATCGAAGGTATTAAGGGTAGCTAATAAACCACGTTGTAGAGAAATAATTTGTACACTATCACCAAAAACCTTAATTTTTGTTACGGCCATCGTTTGATGAACCACCCGGGTAGATGCCGCCACCTTCATGGTCACTCAGCTCGTGTTTCTATCACCTTTGCTTCCGAGACGCTTAATGAACAAGGCATGATCTGCGACTTTTCAGACATTAGCGCATACGCAGGTGGCTGGATCGACGAGACCTTAGATCACAATATGTTATTGCATAAAGATGACCCTATCCTAGCGAGCTTGCAACAAGCCGGCGAACGCGTCTTAGTGGTTGAAGACCACCCTACTGCAGAGTTTTTAGCAAAAATGATTTTTGATTACATGGTAAAAGGTCAATTTCCCGTCAAAGAAGTCTCAATATGGGAAACTGAAAGCGCTCACGCTAGCTATTCAAGCCCCTAATGTTGAGTCAAGTCAGACCCGTGAATAAGTCCTTTTGCCTGCAAATGCTGTGCGAAAAAAACTATACTCTACTGCTTAAGCTAACACCCCTGCTTAACCCATCCGTCATTAACACCACAATTAGATCCAAGCTACTCGAAACAGGGCCTTTTACCCATACCCTCACGTTGTACCATCATGGTTATGAGCAAGACCTCTCCAGCCCTCAATTTAAGTGCCGCGTCTACCTAGATACAAAATCGGTTGAGGTGATCAGTGTGCAAGGAACCGTGTTTCAACGCAACTCAGCGCGACAATCTGCCAAAGACATGTTAAACAAAAAGTGGGATCTCAATTATTTTTTGGAAAAATGGCTCACCTTTCAACTTAAATTATCAACCGTCAATCGCGACACCAACCATGCCGTTAACGCCTAAGGCGCGCCACTTGATTTTCTACTCAGGGTAAAAACGACTGGACTGAGCAATAACAACGCCAGTAGATTTGGAATCGCCATCAAACCGTTTAAAACATCAGCCAATAACCACAGTAAATTTAATTCCATCATCGCACCCAAAGGAATCGCCAGCACCCAAGCCACCCGATACCATGGGATAATCCTAACACCCCATAAATATTCTGCGCATCGTTCGCCGTAATAACTCCAGCCCAAAAGTGTCGTTAAGGCAAAAATAGCCAAGCCAAAACTTACCACATACTCACCCACGCCCGGCAGCCCCCTATTAAATGCGTATGCAGACAACGAGGCACCCGTTTCACCACTGGTCCAGCTGCCGGTTAAGATAATCACTAGCGCTGTCATCGTACAAATGATAATCGTATCGATAAACGTGCCGAGCATGGCAATCTTTCCTTGTTCAACTGGGTTATTAGTTTTTGCTGCTGCGTGGGCAATCGGCGCCGTTCCAAGACCTGCCTCATTAGAAAAAATACCACGCGCTACGCCAAAGCGTATCGCCGCCATGACCCCAGCCCCTGCAAACCCACCCGCTGCTGCCGTACCACTAAAGGCATCATTAACGATCAACTGCAGGGCTGTTGGCACCGAATCTAAACGCTGAATAATGATAATACCGGCACCCAGCACGTAAGCGATGGCCATAAAAGGAACCAGCTTTGCGGCTACTTGAGCGATCCGTTTAATACCGCCCAATAAAACTAAGTAAACAATAAGCGCCATCACCAACCCTGTTGCCCAAACTGGGGTATTGAGTGTGCTATTAAGCACATCGGCAACGGAATTAGCCTGAACAGTATTACCAATACCAAAAGCGGCTACCGAGCCAAAAAAAGCAAACACCGCGCCCAGCCATTGCCAATTTTTACCCAGACCATTTTTAATGTAGTACATCGGGCCACCGACGTAGGCGCCGTTTTCATCAAGCTCTCGGTATTTAACTGCTAATACGGCCTCTGCGTACTTTGTAGCCATACCCAGCAATGCTGTTAACCACATCCAAAAAATAGCGCCCGGCCCACCTAAAAATATAGCTGTGGCGACCCCAGCAATGTTGCCGGTACCGATAGTAGCCGCGAGTGAGGTCATTAAGGCGTTAAATGGACTTATTTCACCATCGGCCAAGGCATTGCTTCGGCGGCCGCGCCACATTAAACTGAACGCAGCGGGTAACTGCCTGATGGGCATAAAAAACAGACCCAGCATTAAATATAACCCTGTGCCTAATAACAAAACCAATATAATTGGCCCCCAGACAATACCGCTAATCGTTTGCAACAGTTGCGTTAATACGTCCATATCCTTTCCTATTATTATTTAACCCAAACCAGCCCACCAATAGATCAATATGGCTTAATGTTTGTAGCCTGTAGATTCGTTGCAGTAAAACTCGCTTAACGGCATACTTAATTGTTTTTATCCTTTATTATTACAGCTTAAACCCGCTCAAGCCATTCTTTCATTTTTATCAGGAGTCATACGATGTATAGCAAAAACTCGCCACATATTATCGATGCTAAGCAGGGTGAGGAAATTTACCTTTGCCAATGCGGCCAATCGGCTAAAGCCCCTTATTGTGACGGTAGCCATAAAGAAATTGACCAGCGCCCTTTAGTCCATACGGTTGGTCAAGACAAACAACTGTACGTTTGCGGCTGCGGCAACTCCACCAATTTGCCTTGGTGTGACGGCAGCCATAACAAATAATTTACCCTCAAGGCCCCCTCTATGACTCTGCTCTTTGATTTTTTTAACTCCGATGATATCGCTGATGACGCGATGTATTACTTTGAAATGCACGGCTTTTTAACCAGCCTTGTCATTCAACCCGGCAGCCTAACAACAAGCCAAATAATTGATGAAATCTTTAATCATAAAACCGTCGACGATGCTATTTTAAATGCCGTTTCTGCGCTTCAAAAAGAGATAGAACAAGCCTTACTTAACGCCGAATTCCCAGATGTTATACAGGCCGGTGAAGATGAAGATTCATTAACTTTTTGGGCCACAGGCTTTATGCAAGCTATTTTCATGCATCAAGAACAATGGTTTGAGAAAGAGCCTGACCTAGTAGCAGAACTGACGTTACCGATACTTAATTGTTCTGAGTTATTAGATGAGGAACTGGATGACGTTAATTTAAATGATGAGGTATTAGAGCAGATGGCAGACACCATTCCAGATTGTGTCATCGATTTATACCTACTTTTTAATACCCCGGAAAACGTCTAGATCCTTTTGCTGAGCACGTCGTTATTTCAAAATGCAAACGTTAGCGATCTGGCGTGGGTACTGGCAAGTCCACCACTTATTCAAGGCAATATAGCAACTTGCCACTGGACAGATAGTGCTTTTTGGCAGCAGCAAGGTCAGGCTTTTTATAATAATTTATTACAAACCGACACGGACTCGTCGGCACTACACGATTTATTAAAAAGACAAACCGATCGGCGCTTAGGTCATCGCTTTGAGACGCTGTTGAGCTACTGGTTTAATAACAATGAGCGATACCAACTGATCGCACAAAATCTACAAGTACAAGACACCGAAAAAACGATTGGGGAGTTTGATTTTATTGTTAAAGACCACCTACATAACACATACCAACACTGGGAAGTGGTGTGTAAGTTTTATCTGGGTCTCGGTGATACGGCACAACCCGAAAATTGGTACGGGCCGATGCTCAAAGACCGTCTAGCGATTAAATACAAGCAGATGCAAACTCGGCAAAGCCAGCTTTCACATCACCCAGCCTCTGTTAGCCTGCTAAAGACATTAGGTATCCACATACAACAGCCTGTGTGCCTGATGAAAGGTCGCTTATTTTACCCTTTAACACAGTCAGCAAAAATCAGCCCAAACCTTGTATCTAGCGACCATCAACAGGGTTGGTGGGCCAGAACAGACGATTTTTTTAACTACTATAAAAAATCAACCCTTCGTTGGTGTATTTTAAGTAAAAACCAGTGGCTCGCACAGCAACGCTTTAACCCAGCGGAACGCGCCTACTCTACCAGTGAGCTGATCGATGCGTTTAGTTGCGAGGCAAACCCGCGACCTATATGTGTGGCTGGTTTTTTAAGCAATTTACCTCAGCAATTAGAACAAACACGTGGGTTTTTAGTCGCAAAAGACTGGGCGAAGGCAATCGTTATCAACGATAATAGTCATTAAATATACGCATTAAAAAGAGAAAAAATTGAATCATTCAACCGAAGAACCCGTCGAACAAATTGATATTGGCAACTGTAAGATCACCTTATTGGGCACTGCCCATGTTTCTAAAGCGAGCGTGAATGCCGTCACATCACTCATTGAGTCGGATCAGTTTGATGCCGTCGCAATAGAGCTATGCCCAGGGCGATACAATGCCCTCATCGACCCCGATAGCCTCGCTAAAATGGATTTATTTAACGTCATTAAAAGTGGCAAAGCAGCCATGGTGACCGCAAGTTTAGCCCTTGGTGCTTTCCAACAAAAAATGGCCGACGAACTGGGTATTGAACCTGGCGCAGAAATGAAAATGGCCGCTTCCTTGGCAAAACAAAAACATTTGCCGGTACTGCTCATTGATCGTGACGTAGGCACAACGCTAAAACGCGTGTACAGAAATGTGCCTTGGTGGAAGCGTATGGAGCTCTTTTCTGGCTTATTAGCTAGCGTGATTTTTTCTGAAAAAATTGACGAAAAAGAGATCGAAAAGCTAAAACAAGGCGATGTTTTGGAATCTACTTTTGCACAATTTGCCGAATCATCGAGTGAAATCTACCAACCCTTGGTAAATGAACGCGATCAATACATGGCACGCCGCTTATACGATGAAGCCCTTAGCGGTCAACATACGCAGCTACTCGCCATTGTTGGCGCAGGCCATTTACACGGCATTAAAGCGTATTTAGAAACCCAATTGCGCGACAGTAAAAGTCTTGAAGAACTCGACACTATCCCCAGCCCTAGCCGCTGGCCAAAGTTTATACCTTGGATTATCGTTGGGCTTATTTTTATTGGCTTTGCTGTTGGTTTTCAACGGGCACCCGAGTTGGGTTGGCAGTTGGTTATTGAGTGGGTTGTGATCAATGGCACCTTATCCGCCCTCGGTGCATTACTAGCGGCAGCGCACCCGTTAACGATTATCACCGCCTTTTTAGCCGCACCACTAACCTCACTCAACCCGACAGTTGGTGCCGGCATGGTTACCGCTGCGGTTGAAGCCTGGATACGAAAACCACGCGTAGGTGACTTTTCTAGCCTCAAAAAGGACACCATTCAACTGCGTGGCTGGTGGAAAAACAGGGTCTCGCGGACCTTATTGGTTTTCTTTTTTAGTACGCTTGGTTCCGCCGCTGGAACATACATTGCGGGCTTTAGGATAGTCGAACAACTTACTTGATTAGCTGGTGGACGCTGCGCCTGATTTGCTGGCTCAGCACCAGACCCGAATCGTCGATAATCGACTCTAAAGCCGAAGAAAACGTTATTTTCCCTTGGCTATCAGGCCAAATAATGCGTTGCTCAAACAGCCCATCAATAAACCCTTTAAATAAGGCTTTATCAAAGAAATCGGGCGAGTTTAATTCATACATCAGGGTTAACCGCTCAGCCACTTGAGTACACGTATCTTCTAAGCTTTTTCGATTAAGCACACCCGGGCCTTTAACCTTGATAACGACCACGGTTAAATAATAGCGCTCTAAGCTCAGCAATACGCCCTTGGACAAGCTATTTATCGCCATCGCCTCGGTACTCACCATTGACAAGTGATTATCGCTCTCAAGCAATAAACCTGCTGATACCAAGCAGTCGACCGTTTTGTTGGTGAGCGCACTTAACTGACGCGTACTCCAATGCATCGATAGTTCGGCTTTCAAAAAGGGATAGACCAATTTAAACCAATGTATCAACTGTTTTTTAGTTAATGAGGCATTACTTAATACACAGCAAGCAATAAACGAAGGCAAGACAAATAAATGACTGATGTTATTCCTAAAGTAGGTCATTCGAATGGCTTGATCCGGTTCAACCGATATCAAATCACCTAGCCCGTTTAGATTGCGCTGAATTAGACCAAACTGTTCACCGTAGGCAATAATACCTGCCCCATCTAAATTAGTCAGACTGACATCTTTAGAATAGGGAACCGTTTTCAGTAAGTTTAAGTACAAGTTAAGCTGCAAGCTTAAGTCTTCTTCGGTCATTGTTTGTTTTGGCGTACCTAACAGCGTCATCGCTAACAGACCTACTGCATTCACATGTGTCGCTTGGTTGATCCCCGCCATAATCTGCTGACCCAGTTTATTAACGACATTTGGCATCCAATCTTGTTTACCCGCCAGTCCATCACGTCGCCAATCCGGTAATTGCTGATCCAACAAATCATTCAATGCAATAGGACTGCCAAAATTTACGTGGACCTGACCAAAGTGCTCTTTTAATGCCTTTATTGAGCGTAAAAACCCCATCACCGATTCGGTTTTTTTAGGTTTACCACTCAATTCATTAATATAGGTTTCACCTTCCACCAATTTTTCATAGGCAAAATTGACCGGAACAAAAACCACCGAGCGCTTATGCTCGCGGATATGACTACGAACAGTCATCGCTAATAGACCCGGTTTTGCTTTTAAACGCTTACCGGTTCGACTGCGCCCTCCCTCGACAAAATATTCGACAGCGGTGCCCTTACTCGCCAAATACCCCATATAGGTTTCAAACACCGCGCCGTATAGCACATTGCCTTTAAACGAACGGCGTAAAAAAAATGCGCCACAACGCCTTAGCCACGGCCCAATAATAGGGATGTTTAAATTAAGACCAGCAGCAACATGTGGCGGCGCTAAGCCTGCATTAAATAAGACGTAGGAGAGAACTAAATAATCCATATGACTTTGGTGACTCGGCACATACACAATCTGGTGTTCGCGCGATAAGCGCTCAACCCGCTCAAAGTGGTGCAGCACGATGCCATCATAGAGTTTATTCCACAGCTTGTTGAGCAACCGTTCTAACAACACCGCCGCACGCATATTGATAACCGCCGCAATTTCTCGGGCATACGCTTTGGCCTTTTTTTCGGCCGCTGCTTGAGGTGTTTTTTTAATTTTTACTTCGCGTTCAATCGCTTGTTTGACCAACGGTTGTTGTAATAGATGGTCCGCTAACTTTTTACTTGAGGGTTGATCGGGCCCAATCATCGCTAAGCGTGTCCTTGCAAAGTGTAGGCGTAGCACGCGTGATAACTTACGTGTCAAATACGGTACGCTTTGCCCAGCCTTCACGACACCTTTTAACGATACCGGTTCGCCGTAACGCAAAACAGTTTGCCTACCATTAAATAAAATGGACAAAAAGCGAGAAAAAACCGTAGAACGCACCCCTTCGTCGGTAAAAATACTCGCTAATAAGCCATCAGATTTTCGCGGTGACCTACCCCAAAAAACGGATACTGGCACGATCAACACATCGTCTAATTGTTGGTTATCAACCGCATTAATCAAACGACTTAAACGGCTTGGCGCAGGATCGTAAAAACCATCCTTAATGCGATTAAGTACCAATACTGCGGTGGCTTCTTTGCCACCTTCCCATTGCATCCCAGCCGAAGGCAATGGTAAATCGAGATGTCTGCAGGTTTGTTCTAAAACGATTTGTTTTGAACAGACATCGCTATACGTGACATAACAAATTGTTTTACCTTTTAGTTTTTCTAAACGTTCGCCGTCATTGGGCAACACCGTCACCTTGACCCATAACGATAATAACCATCGCAAGATAGCTGAACCCACCACGGCTAACTGCTCGCCTTCATAGGACGAAACATCAATGGCGCTGCGTTAATAACATCACTGCAAGCCTTGTCAGTTTGCGTCAAACCTTCAAAATCAAACAACTGACTATCCAGTAATTGCGATGGTTTAATATTTTTTAGGCTATTAAAAATCGTTTCTACCCGACCAGGAAACTCTTTATCCCACTGACTCAACATGTTTTTCATATTAACGCGCTGCAGGTTCTCTTGGCTGCCGCATAAATTACATGGAATGATCGGGTAGGCTTTTAAGTCGGAAAACTCGGCGATATCTTTTTCACGTGAATAGGCCAAAGGGCGAATCACAATGTGTTTGCCATTATCACTTTTAAGTTTTGCTGGCATCGCCTTCAACTGCCCACCATAAAACATATTAAGAAAAAATGTTTCGACGATATCATCACGGTGGTGACCCAACGCTATTTTGTTATAACCGTGTTCTTCTGCATAGGCATATAAAGCACCACGGCGCATTCGTGAACACAAACCACAGGTGGTTTTGCCCTCTGGAATAATCCGCGTGACAACGCTGTAGGTATCTTGCTCAATGACATGATAGTCAACGCCTATGGATTGTAGATAGGCAGGTAATACGTGCTCTGGAAACCCAGGCTGCTTTTGGTCTAAATTTACCACCATCACTTCAAAATCAATCGGCGCGTTGTGTTTAAGGTTTAATAAAATATCCAACATCGTGTAGGAGTCCTTACCACCCGACAAACACACCATCACCCGATCACCGTGCTCGATCATTTTATAATCGGCAATTGCCTGCCCCATCTCGCGGCGCAAGCGTTTTTGTAGTTTGTTAAACCTTAGCTTAGTTTTGTCTGATTGATTCATGCCTGTATTTTATCAGAGATGTGTAACATTGCTCTAAGTAGATGCGAAATCACTGACAAAATGCTATAACAAGACACCCAAAAAAGGAATCTTAACTATGTCTACTATCAGCTTAGAAAGTCGTGCAAGCGGTGCCATCATGGGTGCTTACATTGGTGACGCCTTAGGGTTAGGTCCTCATTGGTACTACAATCTAGATGAACTTCATTCAACCTATGGTGAGTGGATACAAGACTATACCGCGCCGCAAGCGGATCGTTATCACGGTGGCATGAAAGCGGGTCAATCATCGCAAGCAGGTTTAATTTTAACGATGTTAATCGATTCGTTGTTGGATAAAAAAGGCTACCAAGAAACCGATTTTTGCCAGCGTCTGGACGATGACTTATTTCCCTTGCTCGATGGCACGCCCAAGGTTGGCCCAGGCGGGTTTACAAGCCAGTCCATACGTGAGGCCTGGATTTTACGCACCCAACAACATAAGCCTTGGGGCCAAGTAGCGGGTTACACCGACAATACTGAGGCCGCCGAACGTATTTTAGCCCTCGCTGTTCGTTATGCCACTGACCCCAAATTATTAGCCGAAAGCGTCTCTAGCAATACCCGCCTAACGCAGTGCGACGAGACCATTAATGCGATGACCGTTGCCTATGCCGCTGTCTTAGGTATGTTGGTACAAGGCCACCCCTTAGATGAAGAACTCTCGGGCAAATTGATGGCCTTAGTCGCCGACCACCAACTGCCCTTTCATGCCATGACGATACCCGGCGCACTATCGTCTGCTGCTGGCACTTTTGCTTCACCCGATGCCTTACTCACACCATCTAGTATCGCCCGCGCTGCGCAACAGGATCTTATTCAACCGGCTTGGAAAGTCTCTTTAGTCTACGGTATGCCGTGTGCGGTTTATCATCAATTTCCTGCCTGTTATTATTTAGCGGCCCGTTACCCCGATGATTTTGAATCAGCGGTATTGCACGCCATTAACGGTGGCGGCCAAAACATGGCCAGAGCCATGTTGACGGGTGCGTTAGTGGGCGCGCAAGTGGGCCTAGAAGGGATTCCTCAGCGCTTTATTGACGGCTTAGACAATGGCGAGAAATTACTCCAACGCGCGCAACAATTGGCGGCACAAATCAATCATTAAGGTGATGGCATTATCCCAAGCAAAAAGCTGGAAACCGTATTTAAACGACGAACTCAATCAGCCCTATATGCTCGCTTTAAAAGAGTTTTTACGCCTCGAAAAAGCAGCACATAAGACCATCTACCCACATTCTTCGCACTGGTTTCACGCACTTGAAATAACCCCTTTAGACAAAGTTAAGGTCGTTATTTTAGGTCAAGACCCTTACCATCAGCCGCATCAGGCGCATGGTTTATGTTTTTCTGTACAACCCGATGTGAAAATTCCGCCCTCGCTGGCGAATATTTATAAAGAATTGACCAACGACTTGGCCATTCAACCCGCCCTACATGGCTGCTTAGAAAGCTGGGCAAAACAAGGGGTTTTACTACTTAATAGCGTACTCACCGTTGAGCATGCTCAGGCCAACTCGCATCAGGGTAAAGGCTGGGAAACATTTAGCGATAAAATTATCCAAACCGTGGCAGAACAAAACGAACACGTGGTGTTTTTACTGTGGGGTAATTATGCGCAGAAAAAAGGCGCCTTTATTGATCCACAACGGCACTGCATTTTAAAAGCCCCACACCCCTCACCCTTATCTGCACATCGCGGATTTTTAGGCTGCAAGCACTTCAGCAAAACCAATCAGTACCTAGAACAACACGGTAAAACGCCAATCCATTGGGCGCTACCTAAAGTTGCAAGCCCGGTATGATTACACAATTCCTCGTCAGTTAACCCATCCAGTCCCATGTTTTTTTTCAAAAAAGCACCTTACAAGTGAGAAAAACATTGTCGGCCCTAGTTACTGTTAGAAATATTCATTTAACTATTTTGAAGAAGTCTGCTATCGTTTAGTTATAAGAAGAACTAGCAAAATACCCCATAATCAATAAGGCTTTAACCATGACTGACGCTAAAGACATAACCATTATGTTAGTGGATGACGACGATATGATCCGCGCCTATTTACGTCTGATGCTGCGTGATTTAGGGGTTGAAAACATATTAGAAGCCGGCACCAGCGAAAAAGCACTGCGTGAAATGAAACTGAAAAAAATCGACCTCATGTTTCTTGATATCAATCTACCTGACGCGGATGGCATAGAATTCACAAAAATCATCAAGGCCAATCAACCGGATTGTGACATCATCATGATAAGCGCAGAAGTCACTGTAGCGCGAGTCAATCAAATCACCCAATCTGCAGCAAACGACTTTATCGCAAAACCGTTTAATGCCAATGTCATTGAAAAAAAATTGAGCAAAATTCTAGCCAATCTAAGCACTTAATTTTTCACGCGCATGAGACGCCGTTTGGGCATTATTGACTAAGCCGCAATCCACTGAGGTAGCTGGCTATACACCCCACTTTCAGTCAAACAGACAAACCAGCTTAGCATCCATTACAACACCTGATGAGAATTCTGTAGCCCATTGAATTATCTAATTTTTTTAGCCCTAATGTAGACTTATCTAATGTAACTGCTATATTTAAGTTAGCAGCCGATCAGGATGAAACACATCGGGGGCTAAGGTTTAAGGATGTTGAGAAGTATTTTAACCATGAAGGTGGAGTGCTTATGAACAAGGTACAGGATGTAAACATTATTTTAATTGATGCCGATGATAGGGTGCGCGGCTATTTACGTTCTATGTTGCATAGATTGGGCTTTGCCAACATACAAGAAGCTGGTTCTGGTGAAAAGGCTCTCCAAGCAATTTCCGTCGATCCAATTAACCTTGTATTTCTTGACATGAACGTACCAGATATCAATGGGCTTGAACTAATACAACGCATCAAAGAAAGCCAACCTAAATGCCAAATCATAGTAACAAGCAACGGTATCACCGAAAACTTGGTGCATCAGATCACTGCTTCTCATATCAAAAGGATTGTTCTAAAACCCTTTAGCAATCACACGATTGAGACCAAAGTACGTGAGGTATTACCCTTTATCTATAAAACCAGCTGATCTACAAATCCAGTCCTAAGCACATAAGCAATCCAAGGATTTAGCCGAAAAGTTAAAGCTCCTCTTTTTCAATAATCTAACCGCCTAGTCTAGAGCAACCCCTGTGCCGCCTAAACCACAATAACCGCCCGGGTTTTTAGCCAGGTATTGTTGATGGTAGTGTTCCGCATAATAAAACGTCGGCAGAGGGACTACTTCTGTCGTAATCTCACCCAAGCCTGATAGACTCAATTGTAGTTGGTAGGCCGCCCGTGTTTTCTCCGCCAGTTTGGCCTGGTTTTCAGAAACATAGTAAATACCCGAGCGATACTGCGTTCCTACATCATTCCCTTGGCGCATGCCCTGGGTTGGATTGTGCGACTCCCAAAATACTTTTAATAACTGCTGATAGCTGATGACATCCGGCTTGTATACGACTAACACCACTTCATTATGCCCGGTCATACCGCTACACACTTCTTCGTAACTTGGATTAGGTGTATAGCCGGCAGCATAGCCAACGGCCGTAGAATAGACTCCATCAAGCTGCCAAAATTTACGTTCAGCACCCCAAAAACATCCTAAGCCAAATACCGCTGTTTGCAAACCATCAGGAAATGGCCCTTGCAAGTTATGTTGACGGTGCACAAAATGCATTTTAGGCACTCGCATTGCTTCATCACGCCCTTTTAGCGCCTGTTCTTGTTTGGGTAATTCGGTTTTATTCATGGTTTCAAGTATCGCTTTAAAAAGTAGCAAACACAATAACAGGATAATCACCCCCGTTGTTATTAACACGGGATCGGGTAAGATAATTCATGCATAATTGAGTTTACGTACAGAGTATAAGCCCTACAAACTGTAATCTAGGTGCCTGTTCTGAGTTTAAAACATTGTTTTTGAGAGACCACTAAGAAGGAATGTTGTCATGAAGCGATTAAATTTTGTATTGACTCTACTGCTTTTTGTTTCCTCAGCGGCCATCACCGCCGAGACAGCAGCGCCAAATTTTCAGCAACTTAAAGCCGACTGGTGGACGCATTACGCACCCGAAAAAAAGCTGGCTAATGAACTTTTGCAGCAACGTCTAAAGGATCTAGATAGTTCACTAACCCAGCTTAGCCAAACGTTTAACGAAACCAATCGCCCCCTTTTATTACCGTTGGTTATCCAATTACGTGAGTTGATAGATGTTTATGATCAACACCCAACACCAACCTCAACTGACGTCATTCCTTCGCTCCCCGAAAAGAAAAGTTACCCGCTCTCAGAGGCTTTTTCACTACAACTAGATTACCTTGCGTTAAACGCTGAAATAGACCATCAGCGGTCTGATATTTTATGGCGCCAAGAATTGATTGAGACCGAACGAAAACAACAGTCACAACGTAAAATAAGTTACCAAGAAGACAGTAATAACCCCACAGAAAAATTAGCCCTGGCGTTAACAATAATGGCCTCTAGGTTTCAACTGGAGCTAGACCTTGTCAACCTCACGCACCTGCAAGCAAGACTGAACCAACTGATTAACAAAAAGTCAGTCTTACAAAAAACACTCAAAAACATGGCGCCTTTGCTAACGTTTGAGGCAGGTGATTTTGACCGCTGGAAAGAACAGTACCAACAATCGCTTGAAAATATCATTCAAATTAGAAAACAAGCGGTTCGTTACATCACCACAGCGCCCGGTGATGATCATAACGCTTCATTGCATAAAACAGATCGCGAACTACGCATTAGTACCGAAGAGCTACGTGCCGCTCGTGCCGATATTATCGTGGGCATGATCGAATTAACACGGCATAAGAACACTAGCGATTTAGATAGCCTTAAACAGACATTAGCTGATGCTGAGGCCTTATTAAAAAGCCAGACACCCAAACAGGCTTATATTGTTAATTCACTTTCGGCGCTTTATGGCTGGGAAGAAACCAACAAAAAATCTGCCAGTGAAAAGCGACCACCCGTTGAACTGCTAGCTTCAATAAAACAACAAATCAACACCGTAAAAACCGAGTTAGACCTTTTAAAGTTTTCAATCAGTTTAAGCAAAAAAAGGATGTTAATAGGTGCTTATGGCATTGAAGATAGCTGGGTAAAATTCACGGGGTTTATCAGTAATGCCTATGAAAATATACACACTGTGTTAGGCACCTCTTTATTTGAAATGAACGAAACACCGGTCACACTCATGGGCTTACTTCGTTTATTTATCATTATTATTATTGCCTGGGTGCTTTCCAAAACTGCTCGCAGTGGCATCAATCACTTTTCCAGCCAGCGGGCTAGCGTTAGCCCCAGTTCCATTTATGCCCTAAGTCGCGTTTTACACTACCTTATCTTATCGATTGGCGTGGTGATTGGCTTATCGTCTATCGGCGTCGACTTTACTAAATTTGCCCTCATGGCCAGCGCACTGAGCATTGGTATTGGCTTTGGTTTGCAAACCTTGGTTAGCAATTTTGTCGCGGGCTTGATTATTTTATTTGAAAAGAGCTTAAAGGTTGGTGACTTCGTTGAGCTTGAATCCGGCATTACCGGTGACGTCATGGAGATTAATATGCGTAGCACGCTAATTACCACCAACGACAATATCGACATCTTGGTGCCAAACTCCGAGTTTATCAACAAGAACGTAACTAACTGGACCATGCGCGAGGTCTACCGTCGTGTACGCGTCCCGTTTGGCGTTGCCTATGGCAGTAACAAGGAGTTGGTCAAAAAAGCCGCCCTAGAAGCGGCAGACAACGTTCATTGGACACTAAAAACGGATCCCAATCGAAAACCTCAAGTTTGGCTTGTGCGATTTGGTGATAGTAGCCTTGATTTTGAACTCGTCATTTGGTTGATCCCAGAAGCGGTAAAAAGGCCTTCCGGTGTTCAAGCCAGTTATTTATGGGAAATATCTAATAAATTAGCCGAACACCATATCGAAATCCCATTCCCTCAGCGGGATCTACACTTACGCAGCGGTTTTGAGAGCCTTATTAAAGAGCCACTGTAATCAAAAATTGGCCTTATTGATAATCGCTCAGCGCGAGTTAAAGCAGGTTAAAACCTGAAGACGCCTTTTACAAAAAAGGCTAAGTAGATAGCTAACATCAAGCCGCCCATAGACTACAATAGCTTCTCTTTTATTTTTGCTTAAACCTAAGGCTCGATATGACAATCACTGAAGATAGCGATCAACTGCAACGCTTTTTATTTGAAGACAGCGGCATACGCGGAGAAATTGTTAAGCTAAACAGCAGCTGGCGGGCCGCATTAGAAAACCACCATTACCCCAGCGTGGTTGCCGAACAACTCGGCCAGGCTCTCGCCGCTACGTTATTATTATCTGCCACCTTAAAATTTGAAGGCGCTTTGATTTTACAAATACAAGGCGATGGACCTATTAGCCTGTTAGCAGCACAGGCGACAGAGCAACAAACGGTTAAGGGCTTAGCACATTGGACAGGTGATATCCCTGCGGGCGATCTGGCCGCTCTTTATGGCAATGGGCGTTTAGTTATCACCATTAAACCTACAAAAACTAAAGCTTATCAAGGGATCGTTAGTCTGCAAGGGGCATCGTTGGCAACCGCGCTTGAGTCGTATTTTATCCAATCCGAACAACTTAAAACCCAGTTTTGGTTTGCCGTTAACGGCGATCAAGCCGTCGGTTTATTATTACAAGAACTGCCTACAGAGGGTGATAAACAAGACGATTGGGAACGCTTAGAAATACTAAGCAACACCATCAGCGACAACGAATTGCTGACACTCCCCTCCAGTCAGATTATTCACCGCCTATTCCATCAAGAAACAGTTCGACTCTATCCACCCCAAGCGGTGTCATTTAACTGCGATTGCTCACAACAAAAAGTGGAAGCCAGTTTAATCAGTTTAGGGCACGACGAGTTGAACTCGATACTACAAGAAAAAGGCATGGTCGATATACATTGCGATTATTGCAATCGACACTTTCAGTTTGACCCCATCGCTATTGAGCAGTTATTTAACCCTGGGCACAGTGGCGGTTCAACGAGTCGCCATTAAACCCAATTAATTAAACGGCCCGTTATTGGCCGATGTCGGTCAATGTTTGCGTTAGTTTGCTTTGTTTTTTATTACGACTGAACATGGCGCAGGGCTTTTTGAGGCCGGTAAAAATAACCCCGTCTCATCTGACTTTATTTTAGTCGTTAAATATGGCCTTTTAACCACGCCTCAAACTGCGGCAAGCTCATGGCCCCTGCTTGTCTGGCGACCTCTTTACCGTTTTTCATAATTAATAAGGTTGGGATGCTTTTAATTTGAAATCGTGCGGCTAGGCGCTGCTCATTTTCGGTATCTAATTTAGCAAAGCGAGCGTTTGGCTCAAGTTTTTTTGTCGCTTGGTCAAATACCGGTGCAAAGGATTTACACGGGCCACACCAGGCTGCCCAACAATCAACAACAACTGGAATATCGCTTTGTTCAAAGTGGCGTTGCGCTGTAGCCGCTTTGAGTGAAACAGGTTTACCCGCAAATAGTTTCTTTTTACATTTTCCACAGTTCCCACCGGCATTTAATTTATTTGCCGGCAATTTATTAACCGCATCGCAATGGGGACATACAATTTTTAATGAGTCGGACATGGTCTAAGTATAAAAATGGTTGGGGCTATTAATATGGCGTCAATCATAAAAAAATCAACGTTTAATCAGGTGTAATTTTTGTTGTCGCGTCATTTTTTTTATCTTCGCCTCTCGAATACTGGCCGTGCTTCTATCACTCAGCTGTTCGGTATAAACGAATTGCACCGCGGTTCGTGCGTTAAAATATTTTGCACCAGTACCGTTTAGATGCTGCGCAAAACGCCTGTCTAAATCGGTGGTAATCCCTGTATACAAGCTGTCATCATCAGCTTGAATGATATACACAAACCAACTCATAGGGCGCTTAATGAGTCGCCACAGCGGCGACAAAAATACCGCACCTGTTGTTTAACCAGCTTATTGTGTCGTCGAATACCCAAATGATGTTGTTGGCAGCCGCACTGATACGCCACGGTTGTATAACGCCGCTTTGGCACACCGGTTAAATCGTAGTTGGCTGTTCGTTCAGGCTTTGCGCCGAGCTGCTCCATCAGCTGTCGCCATTGGGTACCGTGTGGCCGAATGTTTTTTCTGCCGTACTGCATATCAACAATATAATGCGCCACTTCATGCGGTACGGTATCACGTAAATTTTGCTCAAAATACTTAGCAAAAATTTGCGCGTTATAACGAATCACGCGTTTATTTTTGCTAACCTTGTACATACCAATGGTATGACCGCGCAAATCAAATTCGACGGGTATCATTTTGAACGGCTTATCCAAAATAACACTGGCCTTCTGAATCTGTTTTTCAGTTTCGCTAATAACTAAGCGTTGCTGGCTTTCGTTTAAAGCCAACATGTTTAGCTCAGATTAAGTTTTTCTAATAATGAACGAACTTCTTGCCGAGCTGCAACGTGAGATAAATTTGTAACGTTTACCATATCCAGCACCGTTAAACCGCGCGGAAACAGCTCTTTATAAATCACCCGTTCGTATAGGCCCGGCACATAGCGAAACATAATTCTTTTTTGTAAGGATTCTAGTACTTTATGCACCCGTTTATTATTTCTTGAGTCCAAGGATGCTAAGCGTGAACGGATAACCACCCAATCCATCGGCGGCTTACCGCTTGCAGAGCGAAACTTACGGCTATCCCACACCATTTCACTATAGAAACTAAGTTTCTTAACCTCGTAACTTTCCGCAGATACCTCACCTAATAAATCCAAATCAACAAAGCTGTCGTTTATTGGCGTGACCAAGGTATCGGCTAAGGCATGCGCTAAACGTGACAGGTAAGTGTCGTTACCAGGGCAATCAATAATAATAAACTCGACTGACTCTTTAAACTCATTCAATGCTGTTTGCAGATTCTTTTGATCCTCTGTTTCACGGTCTTTAATCAAACTGGCGTCTGAATGCGTCACTACAGCAAACGCTGGCATGTGAACGGTATCACCGCCATTAGCCATAAATGTTTGTCTGTTTTGCAGGTACCTCGCTACGCTTTTTTGGCGTGAGTCTAAATCAATAACAGCGACTCGATGCCCTTCATTGAGTAAGCCAACCACAATATGCATCGCCAAGGTGGATTTTCCGGTACCGCCCTTTTCGTTACCGAAAACAATAATACGCGCGTCTTTTTTTTCCATTAATTCGTCACTTGATCGCCAAAATTAGCGAGATTCTTGGTATTTTTTGAACGACTTATAGTGTCTCGACATCAAAATCTAATTCGCTGCCGATGTCTTTATCGTAATCCACACCGTTTTTATTAAAGCCAAATAATTGCAAAAACTCGTCTTTATAACTGGCGTAATCGGTTAAATCAAAGAGATTTTCGGTGGTTACTTTTGGCCAAATCTCCCGACATTGCTGTTGTACATCGTCACGTAATTCCCAATCATCTAGTCTAATACGGTTGTCTTGGTCCAGGTTTTGTGGCGCATTGTTGTTATACAGCTGGGTCCTAAACAAGCGGTTAACTTGTTCGATACAGCCTTCGTGCAGCCCTTGTTCTTTCATTATTTTAAACACCATTGAAATGTACAAAGGCATTACAGGGATAGCAGAGCTCGCTTGGGTAACCACCGATTTAAGTACCGCAACATTGGCATGCCCATGTAACGATTTAAGGCGTTGATCAATAGCCCTCGCGGCACGATCTAAATCCATTTTGGCTTTACCTAAGGCACCATCCCAATAAATTGGCCAGGTTATATCGGTACCGATATAGCTGTAAGCGACCGATTTACAACTAGGTGCTAACACATCGGCATCGGCTAAAGCATTCATCCAAAGCTCCCAGTCTTGTCCGCCCATCACGGTCACTGTGTCTTTTATTTCTTGTTCGCTGGCGGGTTCGACTTCTGCTTCAATAATAATGTCTTTATTGGTGTCGATGGCGGTAGAGCGGTAGGTTTCACCAATGGGCTTTAAGCAGGAACGCACTAAGTCATCGCTGCCAGGCACCTTTCGCACCGGTGAGGCTAACGAATAAACCACCAAGTCAACCTGACCCAAGTCTTCTTTAATCAGCTCAATCGCTTTTTGTTTAGCTTCATTTGAAAAGGCATCACCATTGATGTGCTTAGCGTACAAGCCAGCTTTTTTAGCCTCTGCATCAAAAGCCGCGGTGTTATACCAACCCGCAGAGCCGGTTTTTTTCTCTGTTCCTGGCTTTTCAAAGAAAACACCCAGGGTTGCGGCGCCGGAGCCAAAGGCCGCTGAAATCCTCGAGGCAAGTCCGTAGCCACTCGAAGAACCTATGACGAGGACTTTTTTCGGCCCATCCTTAATGTCACCTTGTTGTTGAGTAATTTTAATTTGTTCTTGTACATTTGCCGCACAACCTGATGGGTGTGAAGTAGTACAGATAAAGCCACGTATTTTAGGTTTAATTATCATAGGGTCGCCGATTAGTTATTCTAAATTCAAACGCTCATTCTAAAGGCTAAAGAAAATATTATATAGCGTTCAATGTAGGATTTTTATGCCCTTGTTGGCGCGACAAAACGTTAATTTATGCTTTCATTCTTTAATAAGGCCTCTGCCTCTAATAGTTTTAAAGGCCGATGGTCTTGTTGTAATGAGTGCCTTAACCAAACGATTAAACGTTGCCAATCTTTCGGACTTAATTGATGCAATACTGAAGGGCTGTGCCTAAGATAGGCTTGCTGTAAATCTACAGAAATTGATTGTTCTAAACCCGCTTCCGAATGTTGTTTAGATAGGCCAGTCCAATCAATCATATCGCCCTCAATTTGCCTCGTTTTTAGCTCGTTTAACAAGCGTTGACTCTCTTTTGTCGCTTGCTGGGCAACCGTTTGCTTAGCTTTTTTATTAGCCAGGCTTTTAAAAACGAATTGAAATTGTTGCTCGACCTCGTACGTCGGTGACTGTCTTTGCCCGAACAACCATACCCCTTCTTTTTCAATAACTGATTTATGCTCTGCGGTGTTTGTACTTGTTTGCAACCACTCACAGTTATAGTGAAGGCAATAGGTCTGTTTGACTTGTACTGCAATACCGCTATCCGTTTCTTGCGGCCCAGAGATTAGAACCGCTTGATTGTTTGCGACATTAATCAACAGCCGTGCTTCACGCGTTATTGAAATGACAAAAGACTCCCCAGCCTCAACAGCCAACTGTGCAGCATTAATATAGCCAATATAACTTTGCGTTGACTGAGACCACCTCAGTAGTTTTTTATTAGCTCGATGACCTTGCATAGTCACCTTAGTAAGTTCTTGGCTATAAACCTGTTGCATTGTGTTTAATATAATTAAGGCAAAGTCGCGTTGAGCTGACTGATCACCGCGCATGATGTGCTTAGCCATTAGTAATAGTTCAGACTCTTTTGCGCCCTGTCCTAGCGAATGTTTTTTTGCTTGAATAGATTCATTTGCTGTAGCGCTACTGATAAAAAAGCACGCCAGTAGGCAGTAGATGAGCGTTGATTTAGTGGCGTACTGACTCATCACTTGGAGGAAGAGGTCGTCTAAACAAACCACAAATAAACGTCCATCGGTAGATAATAATCGAGAAAAATATCAGCCCACAGCCAAGCAAATCAAAGCCTGACAATAATTCACCAAACCAAGCGGCGGCCAGTAAGGCCGTCCAAATCGGCTCGACTACCATAATGACAACCCCGTGGCTGCTCTTTGACAAGCTTTGCGCATGCGTTTGAATAAAAAAACGCGCCGCGGTTGTCAATAATGCACTGGCTAATACCCAGAACACTAAGTCAGCTGACAAACTGACCGCGGTAAATGTCTCGCGCTCCATTGTAAATGAAGCGCCCGCAGCTATCACACCCACCGTTAGCAACGTAATGGCGGTTAATGATAACGCGGGGACTTTTTCACTAACGTCCATTATTTCGTCAAGCCCACCTACTTCACGATGGTTTGCTGCCCGTACGTTCAATATAAAAAACATCGCAAAAAAAAGTGAGGCCATTAAAAATAACAGTTGGCCCGTTTCTAACATTAGGCCGGTTTTTAATGTTAAAAAGCCCAAACCAATGGCAGCAACCGGTAGAGCGAACCACGTTTTAATAGGTACTGATTGTTTAAAAAAAATGCGATCCAAGATTGGCACAATAACGACAGCTAAGCACACCAGAAAACCACCAACACTAATGCTAACGCCTGAACTAAGCCCTAACACCCAAAAACACGTGCCAACAGCAAAGACACAACCCACTTTTATGGCTTGTTGGCATTGATCCCAATTTAATGCGCGTATTTGATGCCTGCCCACGATTGACAAAACGACACCCGCGATTAAAAAACGTAAGCAAATGAACAGCAGCGGCGGCATTATCAGCACGGCTTCTTTTGAAAAAATCCAGCCTACTGCTGCCAAAATAGTTACCAATAAAAACCAGACGTCTGCTTTTACCTCATTTGATGAACCCAAGAAAACCCCTTGTTTAATATCAGTACACTAGCATAGCGTGGCTTAAGTAATACCATCCAGAGCCGCTGCAATTGACAAGCTAATTGCTCTTATCTGCTTTATTTCGAATTGTTTCAGCAGTATCAACTGACATTTCAACTTCACTGGCGAGCGGAAAATCCTCGTCATCATCCTTTAATGTAGGCCGTACGATCGGCTTCTCGTCTATGGGTTTTTTATTCTGCGCCGCACCTTCTTTAGATTCTTCTTTAGGTTCTACCTTCGCTTCTGACTCTTTCGTCAATAAGGCATTTTCTTCCAAATGAATATGTAAGGCTTTAGCGTCTTCTGAGCATAGTTGTTCAGCGCCACTTGCAATATGACGATACACATCACGGTACTGATCTGTGAGCCCTTTGAACAACACCGCTGTATTAACGAAGTGATCATCTACCTGTTTATGGTATTTTTCACGTTCGGCTTCTAACTCTTCAATTTTTTTGGCGTTAGTACTTGAACGGTCTTTATTGAACCAAAGGGTTAACAAAAACCCGCCAATTAAACCGATGACTAAACCGATTATTAAATCCATGGTCATTTATTTAAAACTCCTTTACCGTGTGTATGGCGAGGCAATAATTAAACAAGGCCCCATCAAGTACTCTTATCGTATGATGGGGCATCGAAGCCTTAATCGGCATTCGTTTATTTTTTTTCAATCCACCCTTCGAGAGCTGCAATAATCGCTTCTGCTTGCCCTGCGCTAGAAATATTGAATTTAGACTTTTGCTGATATTCGCCATTACGTTTTTGATAACGACGTATGGTGTATTTATCAGCGCCGTACTCTTCTTTAGCCCGATTCCAATCTTGGTATTTATAAATAAGTGTCGCCCAAGCGCCTTTTGTCAGCACTACTTTATCGAGCTCTTTTACCGTTTCGATACCACCATCGGTATAACTAACGGTTAATTCGTCTACTGTTTCAGCCATGTTTATTCCTATTTATCTATTATGAAGCGATGATTTGGTCGCATTCTATCAACAAATGCACGATGCCATCAGTCTGTTGTTCTAATTGTTTAAAACTTTCTAAAGCCATTGGTGCAATATCGCAGCAACTTGGTAATTGTTGACCTGTTTCTATAATTTCTCTCATTTTTACTAAAAAGATAAATTGAAGCCATTGCTGAAAGCTTAAGGTGTCGACACAAAAAGGTTGAATGCTCTCTAAACGCCACGGCTCTGGTTGCTGTTTACTCCATAAGGATTGTTGCCGCATGGTCGCTTCAATGTGTAACAACACATCAGCGAGTTGATGATATTTGGACGATCCCATTTAATCGTCTAAGCCATCCGCAATAGACTCACCATATTCGATTAAATTTTCAAATAATGTGTGCTGCTCTTCTGTCCATGTCTGCTCGGCAATCAACGCATCGATACGCTCAAAATAAGCCGACAAGGTTAACCGACCATCGCCAAGTTCCGTCGTCAAAACGGCCTTGCGGTGCATCTGCCACTGCTTCTTTTCGTCATCATTTAACGTATCAGGGTAATTTCGCGCTCGATAGCGAAATAACATCTCATACAAGCGCTCATCTTCAAATGGCAAATCCAGCGCCGCTAAATCACCCTTCGCACACTGGCGTATCTTTGCCATATTGCTAGTATCAAGCGCACTAAAAAACCCGCCGCCGTATAGCATTAAATCAGGGTCCGTCGGTGATTCAAAGTTGTTAATGGAAAACACCGCTATTAGCTTGTCTTTAATATTTGCATGAATAATTTTTTGGCGGTTAACCTCGCACTGTTGCAGGTCAATATCGAGTGTTGCTAGGGTAGCTTCATTAAGCGTGTTTAACGGTGCTAGCATGGGTGACTTATTTAAATGCACGGTCTTTAATGGCACCCGGCTTTCACCTTCGTTTAACTCGTTGCTTGGGGTATAAAGTCGTTGATGCAGTTGCTCTACTGGTAGATTAATAAGTGCCTGCGGGTCAACCGACAGATCATACACCAGCACCCCATTTTTATTAATTGGGTGAGCCACAATAGGCATTACCACGGCTACACAACGCTGTGCACTGGGATACATACCCGACACATGCACTACCGGGGTGTGCGCGACTGTATCTAAGGATTGGGCTGCTATTTTTTTATCGCGCATACCAAACGCCCATGTATACAGCTTGGTCTGTTTTTGCTTAATTAACTTAGCTAAAGCAATGGTCGCGCGTACGTCTGATAAGGCATCGTGAGCCGCTTCGTGTGCGATGCCATTAGCTTTGCTTAGGTCTTCTAACTTAAAACTTGGTAAGCCCTGCTCGCGTGTTGGCCAATTAATACCTTCTGGCCTAAGGGCATAGGTTAACCGAACGACGTCAATTAAATCCCAACGTGAGTTACCCGCTTTCCACTCCCGTGCATAAGGGTCAAAAAAGTTTCTATACAATAAATGGCGGGTGAATTCGTCATCAAATCGGATGCTGTTATAACCAACAACACAGGTTTGTGGGGTACTAAATTGTTGATGGATACGGGCAATAAAATCACATTCCAGCAAGCCTTTTTCACGTGTTAGCTGAGGTGAAATACCGGTCACTAAACACGCCTCAGGATGCGGCAAAACGTCGTCTTCTAAGCGACAATAAAAAACGTCAGGTGAACCAATTGGGTTAAAGTCTAAATCGGTGCGAATACCTGCAAATTGAACCACGCGGTCTCGAGCAGCATCAATACCCGTTGTTTCATAGTCGTACCAATAAAAAGTATCAGCCAAAACTTACCAAAGCTTATCTAAAGCTCGCAAAATATCACTGCGACTAATTTGTCCGACTAAATCACCTTCTTCATTTAATACCGGAAAGCGCTTGAACGAAGTACTTAAGAATTTTTCAGCCAAGTCGACGACACTTGCTGTATCGGACACGGTTTCAACGTTTTCTGTCATGTATTCTGAAACGACGCCACCCACCCAATCTTCATAATACGTTGATTGAAGGGCCACTTTTAAACAATCTTTCTCAGATAAAATACCCGCTAGACAGCCTTTATCATCCACGACAGGCGCGCCTGATATTTTATGTGTATTAAGAAACTTTATCGCCTGCGAGATCTCCATTTCTGGCGTAAATGTTGTTAAATTTGTTGCCATGTAATCTTTGACTAAAACGGACCTAAGCATACATTCCCCTATAACGTTAAACTGACCCTGTTTAAAAAAAATCAAACTGCGTTGTTATCAATTATTTTTTTCTTATCACATTTTTTATTACTGCACAGCAAGCAGTCACCCTCTAAACCATCAACGTTATTTAAACCACCGCAACTGCCTTTGATTTTTCTATTACTAAAAATAACACCGACGGCCATTGCGGCTATCACCAGCATAAATACAGCAAAGCTCGCTAAAAACATAGTCATGCGGCTTCATCCTTAAAAAACTGTTGGAATTGAGGTGTCATTAACTCAATATAACCCTCTTTCTCTTTTACGATAAACAAAACAGATAAATTATTTTTCATAGCTAAATCGTACCCTTTTTTTGGACCCAATACCATAAAAGCTGTTGCCCAAGCATCTGCCGTCATACTACTAGGCGCTAGCACAGTCACAGAGGCTAAATTATGCCTAACAGGTGAGCCGGTTGTTGGATCAATCGTATGTGAAAACCGTATACCATTTTTAATAAAAAAGTTTCGGTAGTCACCCGATGTAGCTATCGCTGTATTGGATAACTTAATTATTCGTTGAATAGACCGTTTAGCAGGATCGGGTTTTTCTACCGCAATACGCCACTGAGTACCTTCAGGGTTATTACCACGTAAGCGCATTTCACCCCCAATTTCGACCATATAATCGTTAAAGCCTTGCGACTCCAGATACGCAGCGATCTCGTCCACACCATAACCCTTCGCAATGGATGAAAAATCAATGTAGACATCGGGAATAAGTTTTTTAACGTTTCTTGTTTTACGGTCAACAATGATATTTTTATAGCCTACCTTTTTTAAGGCTTGTGAAATATTGTCGACTGGCGGTATATCATCTTCGCTAAAATCAGGGCCAAAACCCCATAAATTAACTAGCGGCCCGACGGTAATATCGTAAGCCCCCTCGGTAAGCAGGCTGATACCTTGCGCTTCGGCTAAGACCTGTATAAACGCTGCTGACTTTATTTGCCCTTCATTGCCTGTGTATTGATTGAACGTTGATACCTCGGATGAGTCAATATAAGTTGAGAAAGATTGATTAACCACCGTCAAACGTTTTTCTATCCCTTGCTTTATCACTGCAACGTCATGATTGGCTGGGTTATTTGACAGGCTAATATGGTAAGTCGTACCCATGGTCTGGCCATTAATCACTATGGCAGAACCGTTCGATGCATCGCAAGCTGCGAGCAAAATAACACCGATAAAAAAACCCGTTAAAAACATCAGGTTTTTAACGGGTCGTTTGATAACGTTCAATTAACCACCAAAATCATCGAGCATAATATTGTCATCTTCAACACCAAGGTCTTGAAGCATTTTGATAACGGCTGAGTTCATCATCGGAGGTCCACACATATAAAATTCACAATCCTCAGGCGCAGGGTGGTTTTTCAAATATTGTTCGAGTAATACCTCATGAATAAACCCTGTTAAACCGTCCCAATTATCCTCTGGCTGTGGATCAGATAAGGCAACATGCCACTCAAAGTTGTCATTTTCTTTGGCCAACATGTCAAAATCTTCAACATAAAACATTTCTTTTAAACTTCTGGAACCATACCAAAATGATATTTTTCGGTCGGTTTTAAGGCGTCGTAGTTGATCAAAAATATGTGAACGCATCGGCGCCATACCTGCACCACCACCGACGAACACCATTTCCGCCTCAGTTTTCTTGGCAAAAAACTCACCAAATGGTCCTGATATAGTTACTTTATCACCCGGTTTGAGGTTGAAAATGTATGACGACATTTTACCCGGCGGGATACTGTCAGGCCCACGCGGTGGTGGCGAAGCAATACGCACATTTAGCATAATGATCCCTTCTTCTTCAGGGTAATTAGCCATCGAGTAAGCCCTTAGTACATCTTCTTCAACCGTTGATTTGTAACGCCATACGTTAAAGTGATCCCAGTCGCCACGGTATTCCTCTTCAATATCGAAATCCTTGTATTCCACGACATGAGGCGGGCATTCTATTTGGATATAACCACCCGCACGAAAACCTACGTCTTCGCCTTCTGGTAGTTCCAGCACCAGTTCTTTAATAAATGTTGCCACATTGTGATTAGAGCGAACGGTACATTCCCATTTTTTGACGCCAAATACTTCCTCTGGCACCTCAATTTTCATGTCTTGCTTAACGGTTAATTGACACGATAAACGCTCGCCTGCCCGTTCTTGCCCTTTATTAATGTGGGTCCCTTCGGTTGGCAGCATAGCGCCACCACCTTCGCTCACACGTACCTTACACTGACCACAGGTGCCGCCACCACCGCAAGCGGAGGGGACAAATAACTGCGCGTTTGCCAGTGCGCCTAGTAACTTACTACCTACAGGCGCTTCAATTTCTTTTTCACCGTTAATCAGCACTTTCACATTGCCATGTGCGACTAATTTTGACTTTGCAGACAAAATCACAACAACAAGAATCAATACGATAGCCGTAAAAAAAGTAATACCTAGTCCAATTTCTAACATCTTGATTTCCTAATTACAGTTGAATGCCTGAGAACGCCATAAAACCCATCGCCATAAGTCCTGCCGTAATAAACGTGATCCCCAAACCCCGTAAGCCATCGGGTACGTCTGAGTATTTGAGCTTTTCTCTTACACCGGCAATCGCCGTTATCGCAAGCGCCCAACCCAAGCCACTACCGAAACCAAAGACCACACTTTCACCCAGGTTATAGTCACGCTCGACCATAAACAACGAGCCACCCAAAATAGCGCAGTTCACTGTAATCAAGGGTAAAAACACACCCAAAGCGTTGTACAGCGCGGGGGTATATTTATCCATCGCCATCTCAAGTATTTGCACTATGGCGGCAATCACACCGATATAGCAGATTAAGCCTAGAAAACTCAAATCAACGTCTGACAAACCGATCCAGTCTAACGCGCCTTCTTTTAATACGCCTTGATAGAGTAAATTGTTAATCGGCATTGTGAGAGTTTGCACCAAGATAACTGCAACACCCAAACCCATAGCCGTAGAGACTTTCTTTGACACCGCCAAAAAAGTACACATCCCAAGGAAAAATGCCAATGCCAGATTTTCTACGAAAACCGCACGAACGAATAAACTGATATACGCTTCCATTAGATTGCCTCCGTTCCATTAACGTTTTTGATTTTAAAATCGGCCACTTCAACTTGTGCCGGACGCCATGTTCTAACAGCCCAAATCATTAAGCCGATAATAAAAAATGCGCTCGGTGGTAGCAGCATCAAACCATTTGGTACATACCAACCACCGTCATTAACGGTCGATAAGATTTCTACACCAAATAGTTTTCCTGAACCAAGTAGCTCACGGAAGGTCCCTACGAACATCAATACGATTGAGTAACCTAGACCGTTACCAATACCATCAAGAAAACTAAGCCCAGGTGGGTTTTTCATGGCAAATGCTTCGGCGCGCCCCATCACAATACAATTGGTGATAATCAGGCCAACGAACACCGATAATTGTTTACTTAAATCATAAACATAGGCTTTTAACACCTGATCAACCACAATCACCAAGGAGGCGATAATTGTCATTTGCACGATAATACGAATCGCGCTAGGGACGTGGTTACGAATCATGCTGATTGAAAGGTTAGAAAACGCCGTTACTGATGTGAGCGCCAAACTCATAACCAATGCCGTACCAAGATTTGTTGTAACTGCTAATGCAGAACAAATACCTAAAACTTGTAGACCAATAGGGTTGTTATCAATTAACGGGTCTAAGATGATTTTTTTAGATTCGTTACTCATTTTATACTCCGTTTGCCTGAATTTTAGTCAGATAAGCTTGGTAGCCCTGTGCGCCCATCCAGTACTTCAGCATATTGCTCACGCCGCGACTTGTAAGCGTTGCGCCCGCTAGACCATCCACTTGGAACTGTTCACCTGAAGTGCCTGGCACTACCGTTCCTTTAATCACTTTAATGGCGACATCACCCTCTGCATTGTAGATTTTTTTACCTGACCACATTTTTTTCCATTTTGGGTTATCTACTTCGCCACCTAAGCCTGGGGTTTCTGCGTGTTCGTAATAACTTAGACCAACGATGGTTTGACCGTCATTTTCTACCGCAAGAAAACCATACAAGGTTGACCATAAGCCATAACCATTCACCGGAAGGATTAATTGTTTTACCTCATCGCCTTCTTTAACTTGGTAAACAGGCATATATTTAGGCCGCATTCTAATGCTCGCTAAATCATCTTCTTTCGCTATCTTCACATTTAAAGTAGGGTCTTTTGCCGCTTTTTTAACGTCGTAACTGGCCGCGTCTAATTCGGTGGTATAGTCACCCGTTGCTAGATCGACTAGTTTGATATCGATTTTAGCGAACGCCGCTTCAATATCATCACCTTCGTGATACAAACCCGCTACTTGAAGAATGTTTTTCTTTTTATCCAGTTCTTTATTGAGCTGCTGTAAGGGCTTTAGTGCGACTGCCGAAACAGAAACGAAAACGGCACAAACTAGACACACCAAGGTTGCCATAATAAACGTTTTTGCCGTGCTGTCATTTGACAGCGCCAAGAAATTCAGCGGGTTTGCTGATTGCTTTTTAGTGTCATTAGACATTTCTTTTCTCCCTTCTTTTGATATTTGACTGAACAACAAAATAGTCAATCAAGGGTGCAAACATATTTGCAAATAAGATAGCCAGCATCATACCTTCTGGAAACGCTGGGTTAACCACGCGAATCAATATCACCATCAAACCAATCAATATGCCGTATATCCAGCGGCCCGTGTTAGTCATTGCCGCACTCACTGGATCGGTTGCCATGTAAATTGCACCAAAGGCGAAGCCACCTAATACTGCATGCCAATACCACGGTGTTGCGAACATCGGATTAGTTTCGCTACCAATAAAGTTCAGCAAGGTGCTGGTGAAAATCATACCCCCTAATACGCCCAGCATAATGCGGTACGAGGCAATACGCGTGTAAAGTAAAAAGCTAGCGCCAATTAAACACGCCAAGGTTGAGGTTTCCCCAATCGAGCCTTGCATGGTGCCTAAAAAGGCGTCCATCCAAGTGATCCCTGATGCCATCACCGCATCGATACCACCAGCAGCGGCTAAGCCCAGTGCCGTTGCACCACTAAACCCATCTACTGCAGTCCATATCGCATCGCCTGACATTTGAGCCGGGTAGGCAAAAAACAAAAAGGCACGACCGGTTAACGCAGGGTTTAAAAAGTTTTTCCCAGTGCCGCCAAACACTTCTTTACCAATAACTACGCCGAACGAAATACCTAAAGCGACTTGCCATAATGGTGTCGTTGCTGGCAAGATCAAAGAAAATAACATCGAAGTAACAAAAAAACCTTCGTTCACTTCGTGACCGCGTACGATCGCAAACAAAACTTCCCAAATGCCGCCAACGATTAGTGTGACCAAGTAAATTGGTACGTAATACATGGCCCCATGCACCATACACGCTAGAATACTATCGGGGTTATAGCCTACTAAATTAGTAACTAAGCCACGCCACGAATCTAAACTATCAAGGCCCAGATCTGCCATCGCCATATTGGCCAAGTGACCGGTATTCCACATCGCCATAATCACACACGGTAAGGCGGCTATAAACACGTAGGTCATAACCCGTTTTAGATCAATCGCATCACGTACGTGCGTTGACCCTGCGGTGACATCCTTGGGTGTGTACAAGAACGTGTCGACCATTTCATAAATCGCGTAATACTTTTCATACGACCCACCTTTCGCAAAGTGTGGGTGGATTGAATCCAAATAATTTCTTAAACGAGACATTACCCCTCCCTCTCGATGCTTTCTAAATTGGCGCGCAAGGCCAAGCCAAAATCGTGTTTACCTGAATCGACGAAAGAACATAATGCTAAATCCTCTTCATCCAACTCTAACGCACCCAAAGATTCTGCGCTGTCTACGTCCATTACCACCAGCGCGCGTAATAATTGGGTCGGTAAAATATCTAGCGGCATCACACCTTCAAAAACACCAATCGGAACAATCGCTCGTGGGCTACCGTGCGCCGAGGTGTCAAATGCCATTTTTTTGTTGCGCCTAAAACTCGATAAGAGTGCATTGGTAAACGAGAATTTCTCGCCTGCTGGGTTCAACCAACCGAGTAATTGACGTTCACGCCCCTCTTGTAACACCGACAGCTGTACGTGATAGCGACCTAAATAACAGGCCCAATTGCTCGCTTTTCTACCCGATAATACAGAACCCGAGACCACGCGAACGTTGCCTTCTTTTAATTCGTTACTGACTAGCTCGTCTGTGTTCGCACCTAGCCTCGTTTTAACTAATCGTGGTTTGTTGACCATTGGCCCCGCTAAGGCGATAACCCTTTCAACGTTCAGCCGTCCGCTGGTAAACAGCTTGCCTATCGCGATAACATCTTGATAGCCAATCGTCCACGCAACTTTATTCGCGCTAACTGGCGCAATAAAATGCATATGTGTGCCCGGAAGACCGGCTGGGTGAGGACCAGAAAACTCAACCATTTCTACACCCGTTGGCACCCTAACAACCGCCCCAGCAGATTTGCTCAGGTAGACCATACCATCAGTCAACTTTGTTAACAAACGAAGACCATTATTGAATGCCTCTGTATCAGCAGAAATAACCCGTTCAGGATTAGCCGCCAATGGGTTGGTGTCGATCATAGACACGTGAATCGCAACCGGCTTTGTCGTTGGCGACGGAATTTTACTGAATGGCCGCGTTCTAAACGCCGTCCACAAACCTGAGTCGACTAAATTTTTAACCACCTCACCTGCTTCAAGGTCGACCAGTTTCTCTGCTGCATACTTAGCAAATTCAACTTGTTCATCGCCATCCAGTTCAATAACTACAGTACGTAAAGCGCGTTTGGCGCCCCGATTAATACCGCGAACGACACCACAGCCGGGCGAAGTAAAGTTCACCCCTGGGTTCTTCTTATCTGTGAACAAGGTTTGCCCTAACTTTACCCGATCACCCTCTTGCACTAACATGGTCGGCTTCATATCGATGTAGTCCTTACCGACAAGCGCAACGTTTGTTACCGGATTAGCGTCTGAAATAACCTGCTCAGGCTGCCCAGTTATGGGTAAATCCAGACCTTTTTTTATCTTGAAGTGTTTCATTAGTGTAAGCTTCTTATTGATTAAAATCGTTTATTTAACTCGTTATTCAAACAAGTCCCACTAAAAAATTAAGTCTCTTTTAATTTTAGTACATCTGACAAATAAAACTGCACGCATTTTATAGTATGGCACTGCAACATTCAATCCTGTCGCCTAGTTCTTAAGCCCAATACCTTTATTTAATAATCTTAGGCTGAGTGTTAATAAGCACACAATAAAGACCAATATGACGCTAAAGCCCCCAACAAGGGGCAGGTCTGATTGACCTAAAATGCTATAGCGAAACACATCGATCATATAAAAAACCGGATTTAACAAGGACACTTTTTGCCAAAATACCGGCAACAAATCGATCGAATAAAATACCCCGCCTAAATAAATTAACGGCGTAAGTACAAAAGTTGGGACAATCGAAATATCATCAAAGCTTCTTGCGTAGACCGCGTTAATAAACCCTGCGGCAGAAAATAAGACGCCCGTGAGTAAAAACACCACAACCATCATCACCGGGTGGGCGATTTTTAAATCGGTAAAAAATAACGACACCAAGGTCACCAAAACACCCACGATCAAGCCTCGCATAACACCGCCCGAGAGATACCCTAGCAAGATAACCCAACTGGGCATTGGCGCCACTAACATCTCTTCAATATTATGTTGAAATTTAGAGCCATAAAACGAAGACACCACATTGGAATAGGCGTTACTGATCACTGCCATCAAAATCAACCCCGGCACAATAAAATCCATGTAGGGGTAGCCTTTCATTTGACCAATTCTAGAACCTATTAAGGTACCAAAAATAAGGAAATACAAGGTCGTAGTAATAATGGACGGCAGCAAGGTTTGCACCCAAATACGTAAGAACCGTCTCACTTCTTTATAGGTGATGGTTTGCAGTGCAATCATGTATTCTTTTCTTATCACCTTAGGACTCCTTTTTACCCGCCATTAATTTAATAAACAGTTGCTCCAGCCTGTTGGATTGATTACGTAAACCTGACACTTTAACCCCCAAGCGGTCCAAACCTACAATAAGCGCATGAATACCTACCTGCCGTTGCACACTGACTTGCCACGTTGTGTCATCGACAACACTGAATGTGCAACCATCAATAATAGGAACAACCTCAACCGGTTTTTCTAAACTTAATACGAACATTTCCTCATCGGCTCTGTCTAGCAAACCCTTCATATCGGTGTTTTCAATCACCTCACCTTTATTAATAATGGCGATATGGCGGCACAAACTTTCGGCTTCTTCCAAGTAATGCGTCGTTAATATAATCGTTGTACCCGCCGCATTTATTTTTTTAAAAAAAGTCCACATTGAGCGGCGGATTTCTATATCTACGCCCGCAGTGGGTTCATCTAAGATAAGTAGCTTAGGTTCATGCACTAAGGCTCTGGCGATCATCAAGCGGCGCTTCATACCACCCGACAATTCCCGCGAAGCCTCGTTTCGTTTATCCCAGAGCTCTAGTTGTTTTAAACAAATTTCGGCACGTTCGAGTGCTTTTTTGCGTGGAATACCATAATAACCCGCCTGCGAAACCACAATATCAAACACATTTTCAAATTGGTTGAAATTAAACTCCTGTGGCACCAAGCCGATGCAACGTTTAACAGCTTCAGGCTCCTGATCTAAATCGTGGCCAAAAACGGTTACCGTACCCGAGGTTTTATTAACCAGCGACGCAATAATGCCAATCGTTGTCGACTTGCCTGCGCCATTAGCGCCGAGCAAGGCAAAAAAATCGCCCTGTTTCACCTGAAGGTCAATGCCCTTAAGCGCTACAAAGTCGTTACCATACCGTTTGCCGAGTTGTTTTATTTCAAGCGCGTTCATACTTTTTTTATTACCTTTAAATAATAGAAACCATTACTTCATTTTTTTACCGGCGCCGAAGGCGCACGAAAGTTGTCTAGTTTAACGTATAATCCCATGCATTCATCACCCACTACCTATATTCTCTTAAACATGGCTGATAAACCGATAAAAAACGCGCTTCATTACCACCAGTACCCTAAACCGGGGAAAATAGAGGTGGTAGCAACCAAACCACTTAGCAGCCAAAATGACCTGGCCTTGGCGTATTCACCCGGCGTAGCAGAGCCTTGTTTAGAAATTGCTCGCGATCCATCCACAGCGGCCTTATACACCTCACGCAACAACCTAGTCGCGGTTATAACGAATGGCACTGCGGTTTTAGGCCTAGGTGATATCGGCCCACTCGCCTCTAAGCCGGTTATGGAAGGCAAAGGCGTGCTATTTAAAAAATTTGGCGGTGTAGATGTTTTTGATATAGAGATTGATGAGAAAGACCCCGATAAATTTGTCGATATCGTTGCCAGCCTTGCACCGACCTTCGGTGGCATTAATTTAGAAGACATCAAAGCGCCGGAGTGCTTCTTTATTGAGCAGCAACTTAGCGAACGCATGGATATCCCTGTTTTTCATGACGACCAACATGGCACGGCAATTATTACTGCAGCGGCGATTATCAACGGTTTAAAGGTTGCCAATAAACTTATTAGCGACGTCAAACTGGTCGCCTCAGGTGCTGGTGCCGCCGGCATTGCCTGCCTCGACATGTTAGTAAAAATGGGCCTTAAAACCGAAAATATTCTGGTCTGTGATAGTAAAGGCGTCATTTACCACGGGCGAACCAGCGGCATGGATGACCGCAAACAACGCTACGCCGCTAAAACCGACATGCGCAGTCTGGCAGAAGCGATCGTTGATGCTGATATATTTTTAGGCGTATCTCGAGCAGGCATGATGACCAAAGAAATGGTCAAGAACATGGCACCGTCACCGATTATTTTTGCGCTGGCTAACCCGGTTCCTGAAATTCTACCTGAAGAAATTAAAGCAGTGCGCGATGACGCAATTATTGCAACAGGCCGCTCTGATTACCCAAACCAAGTCAATAACGTGCTATGTTTCCCGTACATATTCAGGGGCGCGTTGGATGTTGGCGCCACTTCCATTAACGAAGAAATGAAGCTTGCCTGCATTCACGCTATTTCATCACTCGCACAAAAAACCGTGACCGACGACAGCGACAATTACGCCGGCCAGACGCCCGTTTTTGGCCCAGAGTACCTAATTCCACGCCCTTTTGACCCCAACCTGATCATTGAAATACCGTTAGCAGTGGCCAAAGCCGCCATGCAAAGCGGCGTTGCAACTCGACCCATTGAAGACTTTGCCTTATACCGCGCCGAACTTGAACGTTACGTCTATCGCTCTGGCATGGTCATGAAGCCCATTTTCGAGCGCGCTAAATTAACACCTAAACGGGTTGCATACGCCGAAGGTGAGCACGAAAAGGTATTACGCGCGGTACAAGAAAGCGTTAATGCTGGTATCTCAACGCCCATACTAATAGGTCGTAAAAAGATCATTTTACAACGCATCAGCGAACTCGGGCTTAACTTAAAAATTGATGACAATATTGAAATCATTGAACCTGATAATAACCCTTATTACAAAGAATGCGTCCAGACCTACCATCAACTTAAAGAACGCAAAGGCGTTTCAATCGGTTTAGCCGAAACCTACGTACGAACCAAAAATACTGTTTTAGCCGCATTACTGGTAAAACTAGGTAAAGCCGATGCACTAATATGCGGCATGGTGGGCCATTATCATAAACACCTTGACCACATCACCGACATTCTAGAGAAGAAGCAAGGGGTTAAAAAATTGGCTGCGCTAAACGCCATAGCCGTGCAAAAAGGGGTGTATTTTTTCTGCGACACCATGGTTAACAACAACCCAAACTGTGAAGAAATCATCGCCATGACGATACAAGCGGCTGATTATGTCAAGCGGTTTGGCATCAAGCCTAAAGCCGCCTTGCTGTCACATTCAAATTTTGGTTCAGGGCTCAGCAACGGCGACCTAAAAATGTCGAGCGCCGTTAAATTTTTACACGACAATCATCCAGAATTAGAAGTTGAAGGCGAAATGCAAGCCGACGCTGCGCTGCTGGAGCAAATAAGAAAAGAGTTGATCAGCGATTCAAAAATGCAAGGTGAGGCCAATCTATTCATTTTTCCTAACCTTGACGCCGCCAATATTTCTTTTGATTTAGTGCGTATTTTAAGCGACGGCGTGACCATCGGTCCTATTCTGCTGGGGATTGACCAGCCAGCGCACATTTTAAAACCTTCGGCATCAGTTAGACGGATCCTTAATATGACTGCTTTGTGTTCTGCTGAACAGCAAAGCAATGACTCGCCAACCCTTTAAAGTCCAAACTGTGACCAAGGTCACAGTTAAAAAGCAGGCGTGTCACCATAATTGTTCATGTAATTAACCGTATTGAGTGACACATCATGGACGTAGGATCAATCAGCCAAAATGCATTACTGGGTATTAGTAAAGGCCTTAATCAAGCGAATAACGCAAGCGCTAAGCTGGCCAGTGCCGATCAATTATCCGGCGAACACAGTCAACAAGACAAAACACAGGCCCTCACCGAATTAAAACAGGCAGAGGCACAAGTTCAATTGTCCGCTAAAGTTGCACAAACTGCAGGCGACGTGATTGGCAGCATTATCGACATCACCGCTTAACAAACCTTTCGCGACACAACCTAACACCCGCAGCCAACAGCCACAGTGTGGCGAGCAAACGCCTCGTCATGTAGAATAAGACCCTTGATTAATTAATAAGGACTGTATTTTGCAAACTGACAAAGAAAAACTCAGCTATACCATGGGGCAACAGATTGGTGCCGGCATTAAACAAGATAAATTAGACGTAGACACCGATACCTTGGTACTTGGCCTGTCACACCAGCTGAATGGCGAAGAAAGCTTGTTGAGCGGTGAAGAAATGCGAGCGGTTATTGAAGATTTCCAAAAACAAATGCAGGCGCAAGCGTCTGGAGTGCAGCAAAAAAATGCGGAAATTGGCGCTAAATTTTTAGCGGATAATGCCGGCAACGAAGGCGTTCAAGTCCTTAGTAGCGGCATGCAATATATTGTACTTGCTGAAGGTGACGGTGAAAAACCTGCTGCGACCGATACCGTTAATGTTCATTACGAAGGCAGTCTCATCAATGGTACTGTATTCGATAGCTCAATCAAACGCGGTGAACCGGCCACATTTCCAGTTAACGGTGTTATCCAGGGCTGGCAAGAAGCGCTTCAATTAATGAACGTAGGCTCTAAATGGAAAGTCTTTATTCCATCTAACTTAGCTTACGGTGAAAATGGCGCAGGCGGCTCCATTGGGCCCAATGAAACGCTGATTTTTGAGATGGAGTTATTAGCCATCAATAACTAAATCGCACTCAAATCGTTCGACTTAGACATACTAAAAAGCCGGTCACTGACCGGCTTTTTAGTATCCAATTATTTCTTTTTAAGCCTCATAACGCTTAAACACCAAGGTTGCATTTGTACCACCAAAGCCGAAACTATTTGACATAACCGTGTTCAAAGGGGCGTCCAATTGCGTTTCTCGCACAATTGATATGCCATCTGCAGCCTCGTCTAATGTATCAATATTAGCCGATGCAGCAATAAAATTATCCTTCATCATCAATAAACAATAGATCGCTTCTTGCACACCCGCTGCACCTAAGGAGTGGCCAGACAATGACTTGGTTGAGCCAATCGGTGGCGTATTATCACCAAAAACCGCTTTAACTGCTTTTAATTCAGCTATATCACCCACTGGCGTACTGGTGCCGTGCGCGTTAATGTAATCAACTGGTGTATCTACTGTATCCAATGCTTGTTGCATACAGCGGGTGGCACCTTCACCAGAAGGCGCAACCATATCGTAACCATCCGATGTTGCCCCGTAGCCAACCAATTCGGCGTAAATTTTTGCCCCGCGGGCTAACGCTACATCTAGTGCTTCAACGACGACCACACCACCACCGCCAGCGATAACAAAGCCATCACGATCGGCATCATAGGCGCGTGAAGCGCTTTCTGGTGTGTCATTTCTTTTCGTCGACAAGGCACCCATGGCGTCAAACATCATCGTTAACGACCAATGTTCTTCTTCACCACCCCCGGCAAACACACGATCTTGCTTGCCCAACTGAATCAACTCCATTGCATTGCCAATGCAATGCGAGCTCGTTGCGCAGGCCGAGGTGATTGAGTAATTAACGCCTTTAATTTTATATGGCGTAGCGAGTCCTGCTGATACGGTACTGCTCATTGTACGCGGCACCATATAAGGGCCCACACGACGAATACCTTTGGTATTGAGCAGGTTTATCGCGTCATTAACATTTTTCGTCGATGCCCCGCCTGACCCCACAATTAATCCCGTTTTTGGGTTAGATACCTGTTCCTCGCTTAGCCCTGCATCGTCAATCGCCTGTTGCATCGAAACATACGCATAAGCCGCGGCATCACCCATAAAACGACGGGTTTTACGGTCAATTAATTCATCTAGGTTGATTTCTGGCACCCCAGCAACCTGACTGCGGAAACCTTTTTCTTTATACGCTTCAATAAAACTAATACCTGACTTACCCTCTTTGAGAGAAGCCGCCACACTCTCTATATCACTGCCCAGCGAAGATACAATTCCCATGCCTGTTATAACAACACGTCTCATATTAACCTTTCTCCTAAAAATTCTCTGTCGATACAAACAAGCCCACACGGAGGTCTTTGGCTTCATAAATGACTTTACCATCTACTTCCATGACCGCATCAGCTATACCCATTACTAGCTTTCTCATAATGACACGTCTCATATTAATTCTATAGGTCACTTTTTTAGCTGTCGGTAACACTTGGCCGGTAAATTTTAACTCACCTACACCTAAAGCTCTACCGCGACCTAAACCACCCTTCCAACCCAGAAAAAAACCAACTAGTTGCCACATAGCATCCAAGCCTAAACAGCCAGGCATGACCGGGTCGCCTGGAAAATGGCAATCAAAAAACCATAAGTCGGGCGTGATATCTAACTCGGCAATAATTTGGCCTTTGCCGTTAGCACCCCCATCGTCGGTAATTGAAACCACCCGATCCACCATCAACATATTGGGCATGGGTAACTGAGCATTACCAGGGCCAAACAACTCCCCACGACCACAACTTAATAACTCTTCTTTGTTATATGAATTCTGTTTGTTATTGTCCGTCAAAATGCTAAATCCTTATATGTTTGTTAAAAAACCCTGTTAAATGCTTCATTAAAGCGCATATGATACTTGTTCTAGCTCAAATGGGCGAGTCCCTTAAAGTTTAAGCAAGTAACTAACCAAAAACAGCATCAAGCAGGCTGCACCATACATCTTAATCGCATAACCCAAATTCCACCTAAAAAGTGACCAGCCTGACACCCCATAACGGCCCTGTAAGGCTAAGCTAACGCCCGATACAGGGCTAAACGCTGCGCCTATAGCCCATGACATCAAAAACATCAGTGCCAATAAAGTTTCGTTCGGCTGTATCCCACTAATCCAATGGCCAATAACCGCGATACTAATCACAGGATGCACGCCAACAACAGCCAACGTAAGAATACAAAACAACGTAATTGAGGCACTCATACCATCAAAATGCGTCATCGGAATAGCGATTGATAGCCCATCTAACGCGGAGGCCACACCCGCGCCTAACACACCCGCTATAAGAAAAAGTAATAACTCACTTTTCATATTGGGTAACTTAGTTTGCACATGCGATTGAAAATCCAACCCACCCTGATACAAACCTTTACGCACAATCAGCACAACTAAACTAAGCAACACCGCACTCAACGCGATCAACAACAATACTTTTATCGTGGGTAACAACCAGTGTAAGACAAAGACTAATAGCACTAACATTGCTGGTAGCCACAGTGCATTGAAATGCATCGGATAACCCACAAAATTTTTCAAAGCCGCGGTGTTATCGTTCCGCACTTCAAGCCAGGTCAATACAAATGCAGCACTCGCCATGGCCAATCCAATAGGTATAACCATCATTAGCGATGCCCCTGGGGTAAAAACCATTGTTGCTGCAAAGGCAGCAAAAAAGGGTGACCAATTGGCTGCCGAACAAAATGTACGGGTCAGTAACTTAAGTTGAGTAGCAGTTAGCGGCCCTTCTTTAATCCAACGGTCTGCCAGTAATAAAACCACCGATAAGTTTATCACCGAAGAAAACAGGTGAGCCCCTACATAACTTTTTATAAACCCACTCTCACCCTTGGGCAGTTTTTCACCTTCGCCGCCAGTCGGCAAGGCGACTAATTGTAAAAACTGAACGCCAATCAACATGACGACCATCGATTGATTAACCGATATAACCCCAATAAAATCTTCAAATTGCCCCGTTTGCCAAGCAACTAGCCAGCCAACGCAGGCGAGCGACGCAATGAGCAAAGTAAGTGTTTTTTGCTTGGCATCCAAATCAAAAAATAAAATAAGCCCCGCCAACCATAACCAGGCCCCACCGAGCCAATAAGAAAAGAAGGGGGTAAATGCATTAACCAGGGTGACAACAAAGCCTACGAATAGAGCGACACCCGCTATTGCTCGCAAGGCATTCATCTAATTATTTTTGCGCCAGCGCGAGGTCTAGTAAGGTGGCAATACAACGATTATAGGGCGCATCTTTGCCCAGTTGTTCACAACCCCGTATAACCACACCACAAATTTCTTCAATTTCTAACGGGCGCCCTTTTTCACGATCAATTAGCATGGATGGTTTAATGGAATCAAAGGTCGAAATCAATTCAAACATTTCCTCGACCTCTTCAAGCGTGAACACTACACCATCAGCTCTAGCAGCCAGCGCCGCTTCATTCATCGCACCTTTAATCAGTGGAGCCAGCGTTGGTAACGAGGCAACCTCCCCCGTTTCTATTTGCAACAAGGTACAAATAGGATTAAAACCATTATTAACCATCAATTTACGCCAAAGCTCTTTGTTAATATCAGCGCTTACTTCGGTGGGTATTAAGGCTTGATTAAAACACTCGGCCAGCGCATTAATTGACGCTAATTGAGTCGAGTTCACCTCTTGCTGATTAGGCCATAAGCCAAAAATAACCTGCGCAGGTCCAACCGCATCAACCACGCCTGGTCTGACGATATGCGCGCCTATTCGACGGGCTATACCGCCAACAACTAGCCCTTTGGGCAAGGTATCGGCCAAGTGTTTTTCATTCTCTACGCCATTTTGCAAAGACAACACTAAAGGTAAACGTTGGGCTTTATATCGCTCGCACCAAATGTCCAATTGCTGCGCAAACAGTTCTGTTTGCATGCCTTTTAGACAAACAATTACTACATCGACTTGACTAGGTTCAGTTTGCGCCAACCACTCATCAGTAGCGTAGGCTGTCACCGTTTTTTTAAACCTTAATTCCGGGTGATTAACGCTTAGACCGTCACGTTGCATGGCTTGCAAATGCTCACCACGGGCTACCAAGGTAACTTCATGTCCCGCTTCGATAAGCCGTGCAGCATAGTAACAACCTATACCACCGGCACCGATCACGCTAAATCGCATCAGTTGCTTGCCTTACTCAGCAAAAAAATCCTTTACCAATTCATTAAAACGCGCGTTATGCTCAATTTGAGTCCAATGGCCACAGCAGCCAAACATGTGCAACTGTGAATTAGGGATCAGGTCAAACAACGTTGTTGAGGTAATCGGTGGTACCACCAAATCTTCACGGCCATGAATAATCAAGGTTTCATGTTGGATTTTTTTAATGTCTTCAGGGTTACTCGCTAAGGCATCGACACACTGTTGGCGAGGTGCTGGGAACATTTTGCTAAATGCCTCTTGAAAACCTGGCTGAATACTCGCTCTATAACGAAGTTCGGCCAATTCATCGCTGACTAAGCTACGGTCATAAGCGAACAGATCCATCATTTTCCGCATGTTCTCAACCGACGGTTGGTAACCCCACACTTCATCAAGGCCCGGTGTTAAATCAAATTTAACACCTGCTGCGCCCATCAGCACCAATTTATTGACGCGTTCTGGATGCGCAATCGCCAAGGCCAGTGATAAGCCACCGCCAAATGAATTACCCACTAAATCCGTTTTTTCAATCGCTAGCGCATCCATTAAATCAATCGCATGCTGCACCCAATTCGCCATTGTGTACTCATAACCTTCTACCCGTTCGGTAAAACCAAAGCCGGCCATATCAGGCGCAATCACGCGGTGATGTTTAGCCAATTCAGGAATAACCAAACGCCAGTTTGCCCACCCAGTCACACCGGGCCCTGAGCCGTGGATCATAAACACCGGAGAACCCTCACCTACGTCATGATAATTTGTTTTAAATGCGCCTGTTTGAATGCTATTTGCAATTTCTGGATTAGTGCTCATGAAGATTCCCTTAGTATTTTAGTTTGAAAGGCCAAGTTGCTTGGCCAACATTTTATAAGATTCTAGCCGTGGTTTAAATGAATAAGTCACGTTAACAATCATTAGCTCATCAACATCATAATCCTGCCCTATTTGTTCAAGTTGTGACTGACATTGCTGGGGTGTGCCCGTGACCATGGTGGCCAAGGTTTCATCATAATACGCCTGATCCGATAGTGATAATTGCTTCTTTTTATCCATCACGACTTCTGGTGAATAAAAAGTGTCGACCTTGCCATGACGAAACGCTTGAACCTTCCAATACGTATGACTACTAGCAATAAATTCAGCCTCTTCTTTTGAGTCGGCACAAATGGCGGCAACCGCTATAATTGCTTCAGGTTTGTCAAGACTCCCACCGGGTTGAAAGGCATTACGGTAGCGTTGGATAATTTCGGGAGGTCTATCGTGCGTTCCAATAAATAACGCTAAGACAAAACCCGCACCTAACACACCAGCTACTTCAGCACTGCCATCACTGGAGCCCAACATCCAAACTGGCGGTGCACCCACATCAGCTGGCACCACGATTGCCTGACTATAAGGGTGATCAGCAGGTAAGTTATTGCTCAAATACCCTATTAAATCTTTTGTTTGACCTGGGTAATACTCAGAGGGAACAGTTTGTCTTGGTGCAGAAATAGCCGCCGATGAAACGGGGTGTCCGCCGGGCGCACGGCCCACACCTAAATCAATACGACCGGGGTGAAACGCCTCTAACATCTTAAAGGTTTCCGCCACTTTAAATGCCGAATAATGTGGCAACATCACACCACCACTACCGACTCTTATTCGTTTTGTTGCATGAGCAACATTACTGACCATCATTTCTGGGCACGGGCTAGCATAACCCGGCGTACCATGATGTTCTGCTAACCAATAGCGGTGATAGCCCAATTCATCACAATGCTTTGCCAATTCGACCGTGGTAAATAGGCCAGAAGATTCGGGGTTTCCATCGTGTACAGGGGATTGGTCCAAGACACTTAATTTTAGATTTTTCATATTTATTGTTTAAACACTATTAGCAATGGCTGAAAAAGCCGTCTAGAACCGCTCATTATATAAGTAATGACTAATCGTTTCGATGCGTTAAATCACTTAATAACAGCGACAAAAAAGCCGTGCAATATTGAATTACACGGCTTATATCAACAATCAGACTTACTTCAGGCCAAACGATTGCCTGACTGCTGCCGCATAGGCCCTTGCCTCTTCGGCGGCATCGGGTAAGTCTGTTAAGGCTGCACAATACGCATTCATCGCTTTATCGGCCAGCGGCTGCCATTTATCGACCCAGCCCTGAATAATCGACGCGTTGTCTGTGTTTGTTAGCGCAAAGTCAATCAATGCTTTAGTTTGACGTTGATGGCGTTCTGCATCGCGTAACTGTGCATCGTTTAATAACGACAGCAGGGTATCGGCATTTTCTGCACCAGCCAGGCCTAATTGTTTTTGTACCGCAGCTGACACTGCTGGTTTTAAAATCACATCAAACACAATGGTAGCTTCTGCCCAATCCCAAGTTATGAGCGCTTTTTCAGCCAGCTCTCTAAACCCTTGCCAAGCCGCATCATTTTCCCAGTGGTCCCGTTCGTTTTCGCCAAGACCGATATCACCCCATGTTTTAGCTAACTCACAGGTTCGGTATGCTGTGTGTGTTAACCAACGCAGGTGGTCGCCAGCCTGATAAGTCGCTAGGTTTGAAATCGTACTGGCTGGTGACATTTGATGCAGGTATGAAGCACCCATTTGCAACGCGTGGTATAAATATCGCGTGGGGGCATATAAACGATTGAGTGCTTGCGCCCACTGTTTAGATATCATTTGATCGTTGCCGCGTTCACTAAACTGATCCAGCAAACCGGTAACGTAAGCCTCTTGGCCTTCTTGTAAAATATTATACGTCCGGTATATCAATTGCTCTGGGTCTCTAAACGCATCCCAGTCTTGATGTTTTAACGGACTATTATTACGGTACTTAATGTACCAATCGTTCATTTTCGCATCCCGGCCTACTTCAAACGGCTTATCCGGGTTATTGGTATGAAAATGCAAATTGGTCGACACCACCTCGTACTCACTCGGCCTTTTACGTTGCTTTGAAAGGTGTGACCAGGTTTTAAGTGGCTTTAACGTGTCTGTTTGTGAATCGCTCATCGTCTGTCCTTTCTTTGCTTACAGTGTTTTTTTAAAATAAAACCTGATTTGCTCAGGAGTTACTTCTATTTGCCCCGCCATTGAGCCCAAGTGGATTTCTATTTCGCGCATTTCAAAATGACGCCCAAGGGCTTCCTCCATAGACGCTCTGGTTATTATCAATTCCCCTTCTGCAGCGATACGGACGTACGCCCCTTTATCGTCAACGGTGATGTCCTTATCGGGGTTGTCCCACTCTGCCGCATCAATCGCTGCTTGCGCTACATCACCCCCATTTAAAATCGGGCCCACTTTGTTTTGCTTATACGCGTTTTTAAGGTCTGAGTCAGACATGATTACCCTTTTGTTTATATGGCTTGTCGCCAAATAGTTAATTTATGAGTGTGCGGTAAAAGGCTCAATCCCTTCTACATCTACAAACACATCCTCGCCTTCAATTTTTATTGGGTAGGCGGCAATTTGACAATCGGTTGGATTTAGCCCCTGACCATTCGACGTATCAAACTGCCAAAGGTGTGCTTTACAGGTTAAAACCTTACCGTCAAATTCACCCTCAACCAGCTCAATTTCTTGGTGCGGGCATATTGCTTGAAAGGCCTTTAAATCGCCACCATCAACCCCTAAAACCAGAACCGCCGTACCACAGCTTGTTTCAAAAGCGTCCATATCGCCTTCCCAAACATCATCCAAGGTACAAATTTTTTCAAATGCCATCTTCTTAAACCCTTTACTCTTTACTCTTTATTCTTTAACTATCTGCAAAAATGATATCCAACGTTTCGGTTGGTCTCCAACCCGCTTCGGATACTTTCATATCACGGGGGTAGTTTTCGTTCGTTTGGTGCATACGTACCCGCAACACCTTGTCAGGTTGTGCAACTACGCGACGGCCAATCGAGTGATATGCGCATTTTTCAGCGACCTGATCCATTGTATCCTCGGTATCAACAGGGATTAATTGCATCACAAAGTCGCCTTCAAAATTTGAACTAATGGGAAATGCTGCCATTGTTTTCTCCTAATTTACTGTCTTCGTCGTTAAATGACCTTGTTTATATTTAAGCAACTTTGGCCTGTTTCTTAAACGCCGCAGCCCACGCATAATTATGTGCATCTTGCCCCATTTCTCCGGGGCCTAGGCCCATATAGGCGAGAGCACCCGGTAGATCAGCGGGTTGTATTTGTCCGCTTAAGAACCGGTCTATCAAACTTTGGTGTTCTTGATGACGCACCGGGTCTTGCTCAAAACACCAACGATCCGCTTTTGAACCAAAGTGATATAAACGCCCATTATGTTCCAAGGTGTAATCTTTAACATCCCACGCATCGCCCGGCGTTCCAACGATGGGCAGCTGTGACATATTACAGATATACGGCAGCGTTTCTGGCAAGGTCAGGTCTTCTCGGTCATTATTCAAATTATCAGTAATCACATCCCAACATCTACCCCAGGTCTTATTCCAGCCGGGGTATTTTTCTTCTAACCACTCACGATCTGCAGGTGATGCACCCGCGGCAGGGTTCCACCAAACAGTAGGACGCCAATACCAAACACCTAAGTGCATGCCGTGATGGGTTGTATCTAAGTCCTTAGTTAAATCTTCCCAATACCAAGGTGCATCTAAACCTAAATCGACCAACTGACGCTCGAACTGGGTAATAATCCACTCGACCATAAACTCTTTAAACGACTGACTGCGATGTTCAAGCGGCGTGTAGTAATCCATGATTGGCCCAGTTAATACAGAGAACAACTTCCAAGCACGCCAGATCGAAATATCAACCATTTTTTGCGCTTCTTCTTTATGGCCGTTTGCAATTAATATTTTTAAAGAGGGGCCACCTTGTTGCGCATGACGCGCTTCATCAGTTTGAACACTAGAAATTAAACTGGCAAAGGTATGATCCCCCGCCTCTGATGCATCAGCTGCTAAGCCCAAAAACTGCATATTGGTGAAACCCGTTTCAAAACTAAAGGTCAACATAATTGACACTGCAATCGCATCACGGCATAGCATAATGTCGTCAAAGAAGGCGCGCGCTGCGATAGCCGCCCATTCATTGGTGTGCATCGCTTTATGCGCCCAATCCCATTGCCTATTACGTTTTACATTGGCGTGTGGGAAAAATAGCTGAATTTGGCCGTGCCGATTTTCATCCAATGTGCCGAAAACCGCCATATTTCTGTTACCCGGCGCTTTTGAAAATCGCGCCATCCTGGCTTCTGCCACACTCGCTGCGTATTCATTAACCGCGATAGCACCATAGTGCGCCATCATGGTCGAAATCCAACCGGGGTCAGCACGATCTACATAGGCGTCACGTTCTAAGGCTGCTTTTACCGAATAAGCACCCGCATCTTTTTGGCGTTGTATTTCAACGTATTCAGGATAGGTTACCTTATAGGGTTCATCATACGTTTCCCATGCTTCCATCGGGATGCCTCTAGCCCCACTCATTTCTTCTGGAAACAGCTCTTCTTCACTAACATAACTAGGTGTCCAGTTAGTGGCTCGTGTTAGGTCGTACCATTCAGCTCTGGGTATTTGATACATCGCATCCTCCTGCTTTTAACATTAAAACTTAATTTAATTCTGCATTAAGTATCTAGATGAATAATGCACATTGTATGCCAATCTAGATTCCTTTATATCACTACTGATGACTTTCTCGTATTTGATTATTTGATTAAAAGCCCCGATGTTATTGATCATTTGAAAGCCTGCTCATCTTATTTTTCCGCTACCACGCTTTATTACATCCGCATAAATTCGCCTAGGCATTATTTATATTAGCTTAGTTAAGCAACAAAAAAATTGTAGTTTCATGCCAATTCAATGGTCACCGTTATTAGATAAAAAACTATCACTGAAAGCGGCAGCTAGTGGGGTGAGAAAAAGGGAGGGAGTACTTATCAGCTGAGTGGTAAGTTGACTATGTTGTATACTGTAATTGGCGCGTGCATTTATTACTTAACCCCCAGCCGTTGACTGAGGGTTAAGTAAAAAGCGTTAACGGCCTAAGCTTTTGACGGTTTTACCACCAATGCCAAAATTTGTATTCGGCATTTCTTGCAAAATGACGCGTACAGCTTCACGCGGCGCGCCGACGGATTCACAAATGGCATCGGTCACTTTTTCAATCAACGCCGTTTTTTGCGCCTCAGTACGACCTTCCATCATATGTATTTGTGCTATGGGCATTTAATCTCTCCTTTAGTCTACAAAACGCATACTAACCGTACCTAAATCTTGGTAACGTACCGTCACATTATCACCTGCCTTAACAGCCACCGCCGCGGTAATAGCACCCGCCATAATAAAGGTACCGGCTGGAATCACCTCGCCACGTTCTGCCAACATATTAGCTAACATGGCAATACTGGCTGCTGGATGGCCTAATATAGCCGCGCCTGCGCCCAGTTCCACAATCTCGCCATTGATTTCCATTACTACGCCAATGGTTTTAAGGTCCAACTCTTCAACCGGCAGCATACGGCCACCGGTAACAAAACGCGATGACGATGAGTTATCCGCAATCACACTCTTAAGATCAAATTTAAAATCTTTATAACGAGAATCAATAATCTCAACTGCTGGCACAATAAAGTCTGTTGCTGACAACACATCAGCAATATGGCAACCAGGACCACTCAGCTCCTTTTTCGTCACAAACGCAACTTCTGCTTCTACTTTTGGGTGAATCAGCTCAGATATTTTGACTTCTCCACCGTCCGGAATACTAAAGTAATCCGCTAAAAAGCCATAACAAGGGGTTTCAACGCCCATTTGACGCATTTTAGCCATTGAGGTTAAACCCATTTTGAGGCCAACAATCTTATTACCTCTGGCTTCCTTACGACGACGGATTTCCCACTGCACATCAAGTGCTTCATCCCAAGTAATATCCGGGTAATCATCTGTTATTTTGGTTACTTCATAGGCATTTAACTCAGCATCTTCTAGGTAAGTCGCTATTTTTCCGATTGTATCTTTATCTAGGCTCACAGTTATCCCCTTAAGCTGATTTCTTTTTAATTTCTAAGGCCACGTCTTCGATCATATCTTCTTGACCGCCAACAGCACCCATACGTCCTAATTCCATAAGAATTTCACGCGCGGGCACACCATGGTTTTTCTCTGCGCGTTTTGCGTGTAACAGAAACGATGAATAAACACCGGCATAGCCCAATGTTAACGAATCGCGATCAATACGCGTTGGCGTTGGCATCAGTGGCAGTGCAATATCTTCCGCCACATCCATAATCTTATCGACATCGACACCGGTGATAATACCCATTCGGTTACAGACAGCCACCATCACTTCCAGTGGTGTATTACCCGCACCCGCCCCAAAACCAGCAACCGAGCCATCAATACGTGAAGCGCCTGCTTCAATTGCTGCCAGTGAATTAGCAATACCCATTGCCAGGTTGTGATGACCGTGAAAACCAATTTCGATATCATCGCTAAACTCAGACCGTAATAGCCCGATACGCGCTGTCACATCATCTGGTAATAAATAGCCCGCTGAATCGGTGGCATAAATACAATTGGCACCATAATCGACCATTTTTCTTGCTTGTTCTAGCAACGCTTCTGGAGGTGTCATGTGTGCCATCATCAAGAAACCAACCGTATCTAGGCCATATTCACGCGCCTTTTTAATATGCTGCTCTGACACGTCTGCTTCGGTACAATGCGTTGCAATACGAATAGTCGAAATACCACAGTCTACTGCCATTGCAAGGTCGTTAACAGTGCCTAGACCCGGCAATAACAGCGCCGAAATTTTAGCGTTTTTCATTTTTGGTACGACCGCTTCTAGGTATTCACGATTCGTGTGTCGACCGAAACCGTAGTTCACAGACGATCCGCCTAGTCCATCACCGTGAGTCACCTCGATCAATGGCATACCCGCTTCATCCAAGGCCATTGCCATACGAACCATATCATCGATTGAAAACTGATGACTGACCGAGTGCATACCATCACGCAGTGCATTGTCATGCAATTTAATTTTTTTACCTGTTAAATTCATCATCAATCTCCTACGCTAACTTTTTTAACTTCAGTGTGCCGTTTTCAATTTCTTCGGCAAACATTTCAGCTGTTCTGGTGGCAGCCGCTGTCATAATATCTAGGTTCCCCGCGTACTTAGGTAAATAATCACCCAAGCCTTCAACTTCTATGAAAATACTGACACGGTTACCATCAAAGATTGGGCCATTTTTTAAACGGTAACCCGGCACGTATTTATTCACCTCGGCCAACATATCGTGCACTGATTTAGTAATCGCTTCTTGGTCTGGCGTTGTTTCTGTTAAGCAATGCACGGTATCGCGCATCATGAGTGGTGGCTCAGCCGGATTAAGGATAATGATCGCCTTGCCCTTTGTTGCACCACCAATTTCTTCCACAGCACGGGCTGTGGTTTGAGTAAATTCATCGATATTTTTACGTGTACCGGGGCCGGCTGATTTAGAGGCTACGGTAGCGACAATTTCACCATACTCTACCGCTTGTACACGGCTAACCGCGGCCACCATTGGAATAGTCGCTTGGCCACCACAGGTCACCATATTAACGTTCATTTCCTGTGCGCCGACGTGCTCTTTTAAGTTAACCGGTGGAACACAGAAAGGCCCTATTGCAGCGGGTGTTAAATCAATAACCAGCACACCCTTTTCTTGTAATTTACGGTTATTTTCACCGTGCACATAAGCGGACGTTGCATCGAAGGCAATTTGAATATTATCTTCTTCGATATGTGGAATTAAACCATCCACCCCTTCATGTGTTGTTTTTAAACCCGCTTCACGGGCTTTTAATAAACCATCCGAGTCTTCATCAATGCCCACCATCCAAACAGGGTTTAAATTAGCACTCCGCAGTAATTTTGCCATTAGGTCGGTACCAATATTACCCGAACCGATCATTGCACAATTAATAGCCATGTATTGTCTCCTAAGTATTCTTTAGTATTTCTTTACGTCTTAAACAAAGCGGACCGAAGCCGATCCAATGCCACCAATACTGACGCGCATTGAATCACCCGCTTTTGCATCGACCATCGCGCACAATGCGCCCGATAAAATAACTTCACCCGCTTTTAACGTTACGCCCAGTGCGCCCATGGTATTAGCTAACCAGGTCATTGCGTTCACGGGTGAACCTAATGCAGCTGCACCTGCACCTGTGTGCATCAGCTCGCCATTTTTTTCTAACACTAAGCCACACACACCTAGGTCTACTTTACGCGGATTAACCGCTGTGCCGCCTAACACCAAATACCCACACGATGCATTATCTGCAATCGTATCTTGAATTTTTATTTTCCAGTCCGTAATTCGCGAATCAACGATCTCGAAGCAAGGCATAACCGCTTCGGTCGCTGCCAAAATATCAGCATTGGTTAAGCCTGGGCCACACAGATCTTTTTTAAGCACAAAGGCAATTTCACCTTCTGCCTTGGGCTGAATCATCTTTTCAGATACTGGTATTTCTTGCCCTTCTGATAGGATCATATCCGTTAGTAAATAACCAAAATCTGGTTGATTAACATTTAACATATTCATCACGGCTTTACTGGTACAGCCCACTTTTTTACCCACAATTCTTTCACCTGCATCCAGCCTACGCTGAATCATTTGGTGTTGGATTTTATAGGCATCCTCTATCGTCACCTCAGGTGAGCGTTCGGTAATCGGCGAGATGGTTTGACGCGTTATTAAGGCGTTATACAGTTCATCGCCGTATTGGATTATTTTATTTTGGTCCATTTTTATTCCTTATAATTTAATACAAACATTCGTTAGTTCGCTGTAAAACTCTAACGAATAATGTCCACCTTCACGCCCAGTACCCGATTGTTTTGAGCCACCAAACGGGGTACGTAAATCACGTAAGAACCAGCTATTTACCCAGCAAATACCTGTATCCATTTGTGCTGCTACTCTATGTGCACGTGAAACATTTTCCGTCCAAATTGCAGAAGCTAAACCATACGGTGAGTCATTCGCTAATTCAATCGCTTCTTGTTCTGTATCAAAAGGACAAATATGCACACATGGACCAAAAATTTCTTCTTGTACCACAGTTGCTGTTTCAGGTAAGCCCGTCCAAATAGTCGGCTCGATCCAATAACCACCCGCTAAGTCTTCGGGCATATCAGGGATACCGCCACCTGTTACTACGGTCGCGCCCTCATCAACGGCGGCCTTGTAATAACTCAATACTTTCTCACGATGAGACTTGCTGATTAAAGGCCCCATATTCGTTTCTGGATCTTCAGAGCGACCTAATTTTAACGCTTCGGCACCTTCTTTCATGCGCCGTACAAATTCTTCAAAAACAGAGTGTTCAACATATAAACGTTCTGTACCCAAACACACTTGCCCACAGTTAGCGAAGACTGAACGTAATGAACCTTCGATCGCCTTATCCATATCACAATCAGCAAACACGATACCCGCATTCTTACCACCTAGCTCCAAGGATGAGTCACGCACACCCACTGAAGCTGCTGCTGCAATTCGTTCGCCGGTAGCCGTTGAACCGGTAAAGGTGATGGCATCCAAACCCGGATTAGTGATTAACGCTTCACCAATCTGTGAGCCTTTACCCAAAATAACGTTATAAACACCCTTAGGTACACCGGCATCGTTCATCACTTCACCCAGTAAACTGGCCGTTAATTGAGTTTCTTCTGAAGGCTTTACTACCACGGTATCACCACACGCCAACGCAGGGCCTACTTTCCAGGTCATTAGTAACAAGGGTAAGTTCCACGGCCCAATCACACCAATCACGCCTTTTGGCTTACGTACGGTGTAGTTTAATGCGCCGGTGCCATCGGGCGTCGGCGTATGAAACGCTTCGTCTGCAATATTTTTTATCGTGTCAGCAAACACTTTAAAGTTAGCCGCGCCACGAGGAATATCAATATGACTCGCTAATGAATAAGGCTTACCGGTATCTAAACACTCGGCCGCTAAAAACTCATCAAAACGCGCATTAATGCCATCGGCAATCTTGTATAAAATGTCCACTCGCTGTTGCGCTGACATCGTACCCCAGGGACCTGTTAAAGCCGCTTTTGCGGCCTTTACTGCCTGATCTACTTGTTCAACACTGGTTCGGTGATAGTTACATACCAGCTCACCGGTCACCGGCGAATAGACTTCACCAAACTCACCCGAACTGACGAACTCGCCATTTATAAAACCTTTTACTTCTCTCATATTAATGTCTAACCTTTAAATTTTAACTAATCGCGTCAATACCGGCTTGCGCGCATATTACATCTTCTTCTTCTGAGCCGCCTGAAACGCCAACAGCCCCTATTAATTCTTGCCCTTCAAATATGGGCAAACCACCACCAAAGGTAACAACCCGAGGTCTTGCAACAATACCTGCTTGTAATTGGATATTGCCTTGAAGAATCTCTTTCCATTGCATGGTTGGCAACCCAAAACCCGCTGAGGTATACGCTTTGTCTTTAGCAATATCACTTGAAGGCAAAAAAGAATCGCTCATTCGTATGAATGCCATTTCAACCGCTGAACTATCAGCGACCGAGACATTAATGCTAATACCTAACTCAGTTGCTTTTTCAATAGCTGCTTGCGCCACGGCGCAAGCAGCTTGAGTTGAAATATTTTTTTTTATCACACTCTTCGACATAAAACTACGAGGTAACACCCATAAAACTTTCCACTAAGGTGCGTGAATGATAGAAGATAGCCTGACCAATGTTATCCGCCGTCCAAGTTAAAACAGGGCTATCGGGATAGACATAGCTGTCTTCTGCAAACACTTCGTTTCTGTTACCTGATGGGTCAAAGAAATAGATCGTTTGACCACGCGTTAAACCATGTCGAGTTGGGCCTGTTTCTAATGGGATATCTTCCATTGAAATAATATCACCGGCTTTTAAAACACCTTCCCAAGAACCTAACAAAAAGGACGCATGGTGTAACTGAGCAGACTTTTCAGAACGGATAAAGGCAACGTCGTGCGCTTTGGTGCTACAGGTTAAAAATGCCGCCAGCTGCAATTCACCATCAACAATTTGTTCTGTCAATTGAAAATCTAACGCTTCAGTAAAAAACTTAAAGTTTTCATCAAAGTTATTGCCGTACAACAAACAATGATCAAAACGAATAGGTTCCATGCCTTTCAATCCTCTTGGCCAAGGTGCAGGATTAGTCGTCGAAAGACCGTTACCCACCTGTTCTTTTTCAGCAAATAGCTCAAAGGTATGGCCAGCAGGAACCACAAAACGAACCCTTTCGCCACAACCCTTTAATTCACCAGCGGGTACTCTTTTGGTGTCAATACCAAATTTCTTAATTTTTGACTCATAGTGCCAGAGATCTTGCTCTGTGGCCACTTTATAGGCCACATGGTCCATACCCGAACGATCTGATGGCTCTAACACAACTGAAAACTTATCTTGCTCATCCCAACATTTCAGATACACACGACCTTGTTCGTCACGATCTGTTTCAATCAGCCCTACATTATTACAATAGTGATTCAGTGATTCGTCCATATCAAGCACTCTTAATTGAATGTGCCCTGGACGTAAAATACCTGTCATTGCCATGCTATCTCTCCTATCTAGTGTTTATTATTTAAAATAACGATGTTACCAAAACGGCTATTTTTTCAACTTTACCGCATCACGGCTTTATGTAAATGACCTATGACACTCAAACTGATATTTGTTTGAGGAAACACCCTGCACGCCAATACAGTGCCACTATTTTCCTCATCTTGTGACACATGGTCACGGCTCATTTTTTTAGTTGCGTATGCGCCCTGATGAATTTTAACTTTGCACACGCCACAGCCCCCACTTCGACAACCCACCGGAATGCCTTTTTTTCCTAACTGCATCATGCCTGACAATAAGTGTTGAGTTTCCTTACAACTGTACACTTCATTCGTATCTAAAATTGTGATCTGAAAAGACATGTTAATTTGCTAAATATTCTTGAATAAAGGGCTTTTCTTACTTTCAGCTTCTGCATCGGCTGCATTGAAAAATTTTTCCATAAACATATCCTTTTCAAACAAACGGCCGCGCATTAAAGCAGTAATGCACGCATCTATCATCATTGGTGGGCCGCACATATAAGCACGGTAACCTTCAAATTTTCCGTTCATTTTTTCTTTAGCCGCTTCATGAATATACCCAGTCAAGCCATCCCATTCAGGCTCTATATCAGGCCCCGACAAGCCAGGAACATAAGTAAAGTTCGGATACTGCTGCTGCAGTGATTCAAACAGCTCTTTATAATACAGCTCTTCAAGGTTTCTCGCACCTTGGAATAAAATTATCTCACGCTGGTCGCCTGATTCAAGCAAGTCTAAAATCATCGACTTTGGACTAGCTAAACCGGAGCCACCGGCAAAAAACAACATCGGCTTGTCGTCCGAGGTTCTTAAAAAAAAGTGTCCATAAGGCGCTGAAAACTCTAAGGTATCACCTAACTTTAGCTCGTTATGGATCCACGTTGTACCTTCACCACCAGGCACCAGCGCGATATCAAATTCCAGTACGGTTTTTTCGTTAGGCGATTGCGCCATTGAAAAGGGCCTAGGTACGTCCAGGCCGGGGATATGCAGGTTGGCGTACTGACCCGACTGGAACTCGACTTCATCATTCTCAACTTGCAAAAATACACCAAGAATCCTCGGCGTTAACTTCTCGAGTTTAACCACGGTGCCGACAAAGTCCCGCACCGGAATGTGTTTAGCATCGGGCTCCTCTTCCACATCTGCTTCAATCACTAGATCAGACTCAGGCACTGTACAACAGGTTAAACACTTACCCTCAGCGCGTTCAAAATCCAGTAGCGCAAACGGTGACGCTTCTTCACCGATTTCCACCTCGCCTTCTAACACATCGACCTTACAGGTCCCACACAGGCCGTGACCACAGGCGTGCGGCAAATAAACACCCTGCCTTAACGCTGCGTCCAAAATATTTTGGCCTTCTTCGACCTCAATAGT
>DBBV01000018.1:0-117037 GCA_002292375.1 Methylococcaceae bacterium UBA975
ATAAAGCTGTTGAACTCAACTTTAAGCTCATTGAGATTACTGTATAATTGATCCTCTTGAATAAACAGTATTAGGGGAACGTGTTGAAAGTTGTAAAAATTGGCTTATTGGGTCTAGGCACTGTTGGCGGTGGAACGGTCAACGTTCTTGAACGAAACAGTCAAGAAATCTCTCGCCGTTGCGGTTATCAAATCGTTGTGTCAAAAGCATGCGCTAGAGATATGAGTCGAGCTCGGATATGCAGCACCGACAGCCTTCAATTGACGAGCAACCCTGACGATATTATTAATGACCCGGAAATTCAAATCGTCGTAGAATTGATGGGGGGCGAGGAGCCCGCTAAATCACTTATATTGGCTGCCCTCGCTAACGGTAAACACGTGATAACAGCAAACAAGGCATTAATTGCAACACACGGTAACGAACTGTTTGCGGCAGCAGCATCCAATAAAGTCATACTTGCGTATGAATCGGCGATCGCTGGTGGTATACCGATAGTTAAAGCCTTACGTGAAGGGCTTAGCGCAAATAAGATTGAATGGTTAGCGGGCATCATTAACGGCACAGGTAACTTTATTTTGACCGAAATGCGCGATAAAGGGAGTGCCTTTGAAGACGTATTAAAGCAGGCGCAACAGCTAGGCTACGCCGAAGCTGACCCCACCTTTGACGTTGAGGGCATTGATGCGGCGCATAAGTTATGTATATTGGCTTCCTTAGCGTTTGGTATGCCACTTAACTTTGAACGAGTGTATACCGAAGGTATTTCAAAGGTGACCCCCTTAGACCTAACCTATGCAGAAGAGCTCGGTTATCGAATTAAACACTTGGGCGTGGCTAGAAAAACAGATGACGGCGTAGAAATGCGCGTTCATCCAACGTTGGTCCCTAAAAAAAGATTGCTCGCCAATGTCGATGGCGTTATGAATGCTGTATTAGTAAAAGGCAATGCGGTTGGTGCCACGATGTACTACGGACCGGGCGCTGGTGCTGATGCAACAGCTTCGGCGGTCGTAGCGGATATCGTAGATATCTGCCGACAATTAGAGATATCATCAGATCAGTATCTCGCCCCTTTAGGTTTTTTAAGTGAGCAATTGAAAGACTTGCCAAACGTATCAATAGAGCAGGTTAAAACGGCGTTTTATTTGCGTCTATCGGTGCTTGATAAACCAGGCGTTATGGCGGCAATAACGGCTATTTTGGCCAATAATGGCATTAGTATTGAGGCCGCTTTACAAAAAGAAATAGAACAGCACGGTGCTAATACTCAGGTTATTTTACTGACTGGCAGCGTGGTAGAGCAATTGCTTGTCTCGGCTCTTGCAGAAATTGAATCACTTGATTCAACCACCGGCCCTGCCGTACGCATCCGTGTTGAATCATTACAATAGGAACTCTTATGTCATCAGCTAATCGCTACATTGGTTTAATCGATAAGTATAAAAACGTTTTACCCGTTTCTGACGGCACGCGTTTTATCAGTTTGGGTGAAGGGAATACGCCGCTTATCAAACTGGAAAACATACCGGCATTAATCGGCAAAAACGTAGATATTTATGTCAAATATGAAGGCCTAAACCCGACTGGTTCGTTCAAAGACCGTGGCATGACGATGGCGGTAACCAAAGCGGTAGAAGAGGGCAGTAAAGCGATCATCTGCGCTTCAACGGGCAACACCTCGGCCTCTGCTGCGGCGTACGCAGCACGCGCAGGCATTAAAGCCTTTGTGCTCATACCGGAAGGAAAGATTGCGCTTGGAAAGCTAGCTCAAGCGATGATCCATGGTGCAGAAATCATTCAAATTAAGGGTAACTTTGATGAAGGCATGCAATTGGTCAAAGAGGTGGCTGAGCACGCCCCAGTGACCATCGTCAATTCCATTAACCCTTATCGCTTACAGGGGCAAAAAACGGCGTCTTACGAAATCGTAGAAGCGCTGGGTAAAGCGCCCGACTACCATTGCCTGCCCGTCGGTAATGCCGGTAATATTACCGCGCACTGGATCGGTTATAGTGAAATGGCACAAGCCGCTGGCGCACACGTGACCGATGCCTGCGCTTTTTGTGAAGGCGATTGCCAGTTCGATAGAAAGCCGATAACAGACAAGCGGCCGATCATGGTCGGCTATCAGGCTGCCGGTGCAGCGCCGTTTATCAAAGGCGAACTGATCGACGATCCAGAAACCATCGCAACCGCTATTCGTATTGGTCGTCCGCAATCGTGGGATCGTGCCTGGGCAGTACAAAAAGAATCCGGTGGCTGGTTCGACGCATTAAGCGACGAAGAAATTTTAGCGACGCAAAAATTACTGACAGAAAAAGAAGGAATCTTCTGTGAACCGGCGTCAGCCGCTTCAGTTGGTGGTGCAATACGCGATATTAAAAACGGCAAAATCCCCGAAGGCAGTACTATCGTCTGCACGCTAACCGGCCACGGCTTAAAAGACCCCGATACCGCCATCGCACAATGCGAAGTGAACCCAAAAGCGATTGACGCTTCGTTAGCGTCTGTAAAGGCCGCCATACTCGATAAGCTATAGGTCATCTAATTAGATGAGTGATCACTCAGTAAGCAACTCATCTAGCCCGCAAATTAAACGTCGTGAAGCGATCAGTAGCGACGTTACGCTATTAAGCGAAATCCACCCCGTTCTGCGTCAAGTTTACCTAAATAGGGGGGTGACGAAACATTCTCAACTCGATCGCACGCTGAAAAACTTGCCTAACTATCAAGCGTTGTCAGGCATTAGTACGGCGGTCGATATTATCCTTTGTGCCATCCAAGCAAATAAAAAAATACTGATCGTCGCCGACTTTGATGCTGATGGCGCCACCTCTTGTGCCATAGCGATCCGAGGCTTGCGGATGCTCGGCGCGAAACATCTCGATTTTGTCGTCCCCGACCGTTTTAAATTCGGCTATGGTTTAACGCCACAGATCGTAGACGTCGCGCTAGAGCACAATCCAGACCTCATTATCACCGTGGATAACGGCATCTCCAGTGTCGATGGCGTTGCCTACGCTGTGGAACAAGGCTGTCAGGTGGTGGTAACCGATCATCATTTACCGCCGAAAAAATTACCGAATGCGCACGCCATCGTCAATCCACAGTTATTGGGCGATGAATTCCCCAGTAAAGCGCTAGCGGGTGTTGGGGTTATGTTTTACGTATTACTGGCGTTACGCGCAAAGCTGAATGAGCAGGGCGCTTTTGCCAATAGCAAAGCACCCAATTTAGCGCAGCTGCTCGATATCGTCGCGCTGGGTACCGTCGCCGACGTTGTGCCGATGGACGAAACCAATCGTAAGCTGGTACATCAGGGTTTGTTAAGAATTCAAGCCAGCCAATGCGTTCCCGGTATCCGCGCTTTACTGCGCATCGCAAAGCGCGAGGCGCAATCGATAGTTGCCAGTGATCTAGGTTTTGCCATAGGCCCAAGGCTCAATGCGGCGGGTCGGTTAGACGATATGTCACTAGGTATTCAATGCCTGCTAACCGATGATGAGCAAGAGGCGAATAATATCGCCGAGCAACTTGATCTGCTAAATATCGAACGCCGTTCGATAGAAGACGATATGAAACTGGACGCGTTTAAGATATTACAAACGCTAAAAGTCAGCAGTAATAATGCCGATCAATGGGGCGTTTGTTTATACGAACCGCAATGGCACCAGGGCGTTATCGGCATACTCGCCTCGCGTATAAAAGAAAAGCTGAACCGCCCCGTTATCGCTTTCGCCAGCGCCTCAGCCGATGAAGTAAAAGGTTCGGCGCGTTCAATCCCCGGCCTGCATATTCGCGACGTGCTGGACGACATCGCCAGCCAACACCCGCAGTTATTAAAGAAATTTGGCGGCCACGCGATGGCAGCCGGTATGAGTCTGGCGGCGAAAGATTTAGACGTGTTCACCGAAGCCTTTAATAGCGCGGTAAAAAAACGCCTGAATAACGAATTGCCAGAAAACGTTTTTCTCGTCGATGGGGAAATACCCGATGGCGAGTTAAACCTGCAGCTAGCCGAAACGCTTAGGCAAGGCGGCCCCTGGGGGCAAAGCTTTCCAGAACCCGTATTTATTGGCACTTATAAGGTTAAGAACGCACGAATCGTCGGGCAAAAACACGTTAAATTTGAACTCGAAACGCTCAGTAATAAACGCAGAATAGACGCGATCTATTTTAACCCAGAGCATCCGGATAGCTTGATAGGCCTGGCAAAAGTAAAGGTGGTGTATCAGTTGGATATTAATACGTATATGGGGCGGTCTAGTACTCAGTTGATGGTGAGGTATTTGGAGAAGTTTAGTGGTTGAGGAAATAGAGGTTGATTGGGTGGGTTTTCTGGTAAGCTCTATGTAAGTCGGAGAAGGACAATCTCTACTGTATAAAAACTAAAGGGGATTATGATTGATGTTTTAGTTGAATTAAAAGGATGTTTTTACCTCTTCAATGAAACTTATGGTCTGTGACCATAATAACAAGTTAGCGGTAATAACAAAAAGTAAGTTGGTTCATACAGCGCATCTGACATAAACAAACATTAAAAGCTTTTACTCAGTATTATTTGGTAGTAAGCTCAAATAAAAAAACATGGAAGGGAATCAATGGCATGGAAATAAAGCCGAAAACTACCGTTACATCAGCAGACTTATACGGCTTGACCTCATACTATCCTTTTCGGCTAATAAACCAAATCAGCACAGCACGAGACGTAAATCAATGGAGTCTGGCCACATTGATTTTTTATATTATCGTAGGTGGGAATAATTCCCTCTTTGCCCTTTATTATCGTATTACAAGGAATTATTGTCCTTGTAAGTATAGAAATTACAGGGAATTTTTATTCCCCTTAACAACTAGTTAGCTTTCAAAGGAGGCAACATCAATGCTCGCGCGATTTCTTATTATTATGAGTCTTATCCTGGTGCTCGGTGGCTGCAGTACAACTCCTGGCGATGCAGCTAGTCGAGGTGGCCAACCAGAGCAGGCTGCCGATTTATACCATAGAGGCGCTGAGCAAGGAGACGCACTGGCGGCATTTAAGCTGGGGAAGCTAGTAGAAAATAAAAGAGTCAGCTCAAATGTTTTTGGAAGTGCGGGTAGCTGGTACATAAAAGGATGTAATCTTGGAGACAGTACAAGTTGCCATAATGCAGGAGTGGGCTATGAAAAAGGGAGCATTGGCTTACCCAAAGACTTAGAGAAAGCACTCACATACTATCTTAGAGCGGCTAAGCGTGGATATATGCAATCCCAATACAATGTAGGTAGTTTTTACTCCATGGAATACTTTAAGAATGATATTGAAGGGTATAAATGGCTATTGCTTGCAGATGAAGCGGCAAGGTCGTGTATCTCTACGCCACTGTGCAAATGGGTTCTTAACGATCCGCCTGGACACAAAAAGAAGCTCCGCGGTCGTATGTCAACTGGGCAGATTTCAGAAGCAGAGAAACTTGCGAAATCATGGACTGTTGAGAAATGAAAGCTAACAAGGCGCTCAAAAACGACGCGCTAACGCGCGCGTTTTAGCTTAGACGTTATAACTCTATGAGAAAATATGACTGACGATACTTGTATTGCATGTAAGAATAAGATTATTAAAAACGCAATGAAATGCACGGAGTGTGGTGGGTTTCAAAACTGGCGTAGGCACATGGATGTTGGAAACACCTCTATATCGATGCTCGTCGCTTTAATATCAGTGCTAACAATATTTATATCTACGGCAGATTACGCATGGACATCACCAGAAAATGTAAATATTAATGTAATTGAGGTTGGCTCCAGCCAAATTACCATTGCAATTACAAACTCAGGAGAGGAATCCGCTGTAATTTCTCCAAATCCAACGCTCTCCGACGGAATACTTAAGGCTTTCGCTCTAAATATAGTTAATGACTCAAAAAACCAACTTGTTGACCTTGTAATAAAGCCTGGTGAAGTTCAAGTAATGACAGCTTTAGTTCAGCCTATATATAAGCTAAATAAAATATCTGAGAATCAATGTCAGTTGATCTTACCTGTAATTAAAATCAATGGTAAAAAAGAACTAAAAACAACAAGTTTTCCTTGCAAAGTAGCCAAGTTATAAAATCTAAAATCAATCAATGGGGTCAGACTCGATTGATTTTATCAACTGCAAAAGAACTAGTATTAGACCCGAATTTTTTTCCAAAACTGGCAGTGACTTCATAGCGTGTTTTCACTGTCGCGAAGACGTTCACTTCTTCTATTTAACCTTCACCTTATAACAATAAAGCTCATAAAACTAAGCTAAAATGCCCACTTTAGATTCAAAATTGGAAGAACAATTTGTACGTACTTGAAGCACTTAGATACTACGGAGAAGAGGGCCCAATAGCCATCTTACGAAGGGATGGTGAATCTATGGCTTATACCCGCGTGGGTATTGATGGGCTGCTTGCAAAATACCAGGGTGATGACTGTTACGCTTCATTGCTCAAGATAAAACAGCAAATGAGTCAACCGGGTGATTATAAGGACATCCAGGAGTCTGACTTCTCAGGACAGGAAGAGCTGTTTTCTGAAGTGAAATCCAAGTGTTAGCCAGTTTGATTTCAGAAACAAAACCTAGTAAAAATCATATTAACCCCTGATGTAAATAATGAACTTATGGCCCTATAGGAAAAGCAATGAATGATGTGACTGAATTATTAAAATCCCACCGATCTATTCGGAAATTTACCGATCAAGCCGTTAGTGATGAGCTGATAAATGAGATAGTTGCCTGCGGCCAGGCCGCGGCGAGTTCTAGCAATGTTCAGGCGACGACGGTTATTCGAGTCCGAGATAACGATAAGCGGAAGCAACTAGTCGACTTGGCGGGTGGTCAGCCCTATGTCGCTAGCGCGGGTGCTTTTCTAGTATTTTGTGCCGATTTACACCGCTCGAAACTGGCTTGTGAGTTGCAAGGTGGCGATTTCAGCGAAGGGATGACCGAGCACTTTATTATTGCAACCGTCGATGTGGCGCTAGCTGCACAAAACTGCGTAATCGCTGCAGAATCATTAGGCTTAGGCATCTGTTATATCGGCGGCCTTCGGAATAACCCGCAAGAAGTGTCTGAACTACTTGAATTGCCGGATCAGGTGTATCCCGTATTTGGCCTATGTTTAGGTTACCCCGATCAAGATCCACAATTAAAACCCCGATTACCCATATCAACGGTGTTAAAAGAAGAGGTCTATCAAAACCCGTCTGACCTATCGGGGGTTAAAGCTTATGATGAACATATTCGCGCCTATTACAAAGCACGCACCGGTGGTAAAAAAGACAGTTGTTGGAGTGAAGAAATTCGTGCATTAGTCGGGAAAGAGTCACGCCCCCATATGCGTGATTTTTTGGCAAAACGTGGTTTTACTATGAGGTAAATCGTTAATGTTCTTTAAACGTTGTAGGCTTGTTCATAGGTTAATTGGCAGGTTTAAGAAAATGTTGTGTGTCATCTGTGTGCTGACGTTGGTGGGCTGTGCCAGTACACCAAAACCGCCGGTGGATAAACCCTTTGTTGATGGCATTAAGGAGCAAACACAAGCGCGCGTGAACGCATGGCGAGCGCTGGTTAAAAACGGTGCAGATTGGCCTGAGAGTAAAAAATTAAATTCGGTGAATGACTTTATTAATCAGCTCGTATTCGTCGATGACATTGTACATTGGAAACAAGAGGATTATTGGGCAACGCCGCTGCAATCAATTGTCACCAATGGTGGGGACTGTGAGGACTTTTCTATTGCCAAGTACTTTACCTTAAGCGCTATGGGGCTCGATGAGAAAAAATTGCGCCTGACGTATGTTAAGGCCTTAGATATCAATAAACCGCATATGGTAGTGAGCTATTTTAGCCACCCAACCGCCGAGCCTTTACTGCTTGATAACTTAAATGAGCAAATTTTACCCGCCTCACAACGCCCTGATTTACTGCCAGTTTATAGTTTTAATGGCAGCGGTTTGTGGTTGGCTAAACGTGAGCAGGGGGGTGTGTATGCGGGCAGTTCGTCACGCATTAGCTTGTGGCAAAAACTACGTCAATCGATGGATGTAGAGGCGGCTAATGAAAGCCGGCATATTTGCTTATACCAATATTATGATTTGCCTGATCAGCGGGCCAAAACATTGTGCTCCAAATGAGAAAATACTATGAGAGAAATTGAAATTACCACGCAACCCGTTGAGTTGTATAAAATCTTAAAATTTGACAGTATGGTAGCCAGCGGCGGTGAAGCTAAGACGGTCATCGCTGATGGCTTGGTGCAAGTCAATGGTCAGGTGGAAACGAGGAAACGTAAAAAGATAATGTCGGGCGATGTTATTGAGTTTGCCTCTGAGCAGGTTAAGGTGCGGCTTGTTGATAAACTGAACTAATTGGATGTGGGTAATGTGATATGGCATTGGCTTAACCACAAGCTTGGCAGTATGGGGCTATAAAACAATTAATTATATGTGCTAGATATGAATGAAGCAGACATTGAAAAGTTAAAGCTGGACCTTTTAAGCTTAAAACAAGACCTTCAACTGCAAGAGGACGAATTCCAAACTGTCAACGAACCCATAGCGTTAGACCAAGCCCGTGTTGGTCGTTTGTCGCGTATGGATGCTATGCAGGGGCAGCAAATGTCGCTAGAAGCGTCAAGACGTCGACAGCAACACCTTGTGCAAGTTGATGGCGCCTTAAATCGTATACACACTGATGACTTTGGTTTTTGTTATGTTTGCGGTGAACAAATCGACGAACGTCGTTTGCTCCTGGAACCGACAGCAACGCGCTGTATAGCTTGTACTGAAAATAATGATTAACGGCTAATTCACGTTAATTCTTCTACAGTAATCCAATTTTTTTAAAAAAGCGGCTATACACTGAAACTATATAGGACTAAAATAGTCCTATATAAGAGGTGCTTATGCTTAGAGTCAGTAAACTTACAGATTATGCAACGGTTATTTTGACCCACATTGGTCATCAGCCTAACGTCGTGCACGCCGCAACGGATATTACAAAAGAAACGGGTGTAGCGCTGCCGACGGTCAGCAAAGTGCTAAAGCTGTTAACAAAAGACAATATTCTAATTTCTAAACGGGGCTCTCATGGCGGCTATTTATTGGCAAAACCTCCGTCGGAAACCAATATTGCGACCATCATTATGGCCATTGAAGGCCCTATTAGCATGACGGAATGCAGTACAGAAGCAGGTATCTGTGAACAAGAGTCGTCGTGTGAAATTAAAGGTAATTGGAATTTAATTAACCGGGCAGTTTATGCTGCCTTAGAAGCGGTCACCTTGGCCGACTTGCTAGAACCGGCGAACCAACAAATGGTTAAGCTTAGCTTTCCCTCGGGTAGCAAAAAACACGTGTCAAACGAATTAAAAGTGGAGAACTAGATGTCAGCATCTAATGAAAATATTAAAGATATGATCGGCCAACAGTACAAAGATGGTTTTGTTACTGACGTGGAATCCGATTCATTTGCTGCGGGGCTTAACGAAGATGTTATTCGTGCCCTGTCGGCAATAAAGAAAGAACCTGAGTTTCTACTTGAGTGGCGTTTAGAAGCCTATCGCCATTGGTTGACTATGGAGCATCCAGAATGGGCGTTCGTTGAGTTCCCTAAAATTGATTTTCAAGAGATCAGTTATTATTCAGCGCCTAAAAGTATGGCCGACGGTCCGCAAAGTTTAGATGAAGTAGATCCAAAGCTAATTGATACCTATAACAAACTCGGTATTCCACTTGAAGAGCAAATGCGTTTGGCTGGTGTTGCTGTCGATGCGGTATTTGACAGCGTGTCAGTCGCAACAACGTTTAAAGAAAAACTGTATGAAGCAGGGGTCATTTTCTGCTCGTTTTCTGAAGCCGTTAAAGAGCACCCTGAGCTAATTAAACAATATTTAGGCACGGTTGTTTCACAATATGATAATTTCTATGCGGCCTTAAATGCAGCGGTGTTCAGTGATGGCTCGTTTGTTTACATCCCTAAAGGCGTGCGTTGTCCGATGGAGTTATCCACGTATTTCAGAATTAATGCAGCCAATACAGGGCAGTTTGAACGCACCTTGATTGTGGCAGAAGAAGGCAGCCACGTCAGTTACCTAGAGGGTTGCACTGCACCGATGCGTGATGAAAATCAATTGCATGCCGCGGTCGTGGAATTGGTCATCCTAAAAGACGCGGAAATTAAATATTCAACGGTGCAAAATTGGTACCCCGGTGATGAAAATGGCCTTGGTGGTATTTATAACTTTGTCACCAAACGGGCTGAATGTCGTGGCGATAATGCCAAAGTATCGTGGACTCAGGTAGAAACGGGTTCAGCCATTACTTGGAAATACCCAAGCGTTATATTGCGTGGTGATCATTCAGTCGGTGAGTTTTATTCGGTTGCATTAACCAATAATTATCAACAAGCCGATACCGGTACAAAAATGATTCATCTGGGTAAAAACACCAGTAGCACGATCATTTCTAAAGGTATCTCAGCGGGGCACGGGCAAAATACGTATCGTGGCTTGGTCAAAATTGGTCGAAAAGCTGAAAATGCCCGTAACTTTACTCAATGCGATTCCTTGTTGATGGGCGACCAGTGCGGTGCACATACTTTTCCGTATATCGAAACCAAGCAACCCAGCGCCACCATTGAACACGAAGCATCGACGTCCAAAATCAGTGAAGACCAGTTGTTTTACTGCATGCAGCGTGGTATTTCAGCAGAGGACGCCGTGTCGATGATCGTTAACGGTTTTTGTAAAGAAGTATTTAAAGAGTTACCGATGGAGTTTGCGGTTGAAGCGCAAGCCTTGCTGGGCATCAGTTTGGAAGGCAGTGTCGGTTAACGGTGGCAAAAGTCACGTTTTAGACCTAATTAAAATTTAAAGTAATAAGGAATAGCAGCATGCTAAAGATTGAAAATTTACACGTACGTGTTGAAGGTAAAGATATATTAAAAGGCATTAACCTAGAAATTAACGCCGGTGAAGTACACGCGATTATGGGGCCTAATGGTTCGGGTAAAAGTACCTTATCGTATATCTTAGCGGGACGCGAAGGCTACGAAATAACCCAAGGCAGCATCTCGTTTCACGGTAAAGACTTATTAGAGATGAGCGTTGAAGAACGCGCTTGGGCAGGTGTGTTCTTGGCTTTTCAGTACCCAGTCGAAGTACCTGGGGTGAGTAATATATACATGTTAAAGGCTGCGCTTAATGGTATTCGTAAACACAAGGGTGAACCAGAGTTAGACGCAATGGATTTTATCGCCTCGGTGAAAAGTAAAATGAAAGACTTGGATATGGATGAGAAATTCCTATATCGCGCAGTTAATGAAGGTTTCTCGGGCGGTGAAAAAAAACGCAACGAGATTTTACAAATGTCAGTGCTAGAACCCACCTTGTGTGTGTTGGATGAAACAGACTCAGGTTTGGATATTGATGCATTAAAAATCGTCTCTGATGGTATTAATCGTTTGCGTGATCCAGCGCGTGCATTTGTTCTGGTTACCCATTACCAACGTCTACTTGACTACATTAAACCGGATTTTGTACACGTGCTGGCGAACGGCAAAATTGTGAAATCGGGTGGTGCTGAACTAGCATTAGAGCTTGAGGATCAAGGTTACAGTTGGCTTGAAGATAAAAAAGCGAGTTAATACGATGTCAGTAACGCATTTACCCAATACACATTACGCTGGCTTATTAGCAACGGCAACTACGTCTAAAATAGAAGCTGAGGCCGATTGGCTAACAAGTTTGCGCGAACGCGCTGCGGCCGAGTTTAACGTGGCTGGCTTTCCTTCACCGCGAGATGAAGAGTGGCGTTATACCAATATTTCAGCGATCGAAAAAAGCCAGTTTAGTTTGTCTGAAAAAACCGCGGAGGTTGAGCAGGCTTTATTAGACGAGGCCTTGCTTGATGATTGCTACCACTTGGTTTTTGTCGACGGTCATTATCAGCCCAAGCATTCTTCCTTAACGGGTTTGACTGGCGGTGTGACAGTGCTGCCCTTGAGTGAGGTATTTACTGCTGGCAAAGAGCAGCAAGACTTATTTAAATCGTTGCTTGATTCAGTGATCGAAGAACATGCACAAGGTTTTATAAATTTTAATACCGCCTTATTTAGTGACGGTGCCTTAGTTTGTATTGCTGAGAATACGGTGGTAGATAAGCCCATTCAATTGGCCTTTATTTCATCACAAGACGGTGCGTTAAAGTTGTCGAATTGCCGTAATTTGATCTACGCCATGGCCTCGTCTAAAGCAACGGTATTTGAAACCTATACCGGTGTTGCTGACAGTTGTTATCTTACTGACGTGGTAACAGAAGTGGTTGTAGAACCCAATGCAAACCTGACTCATAGCCGTTTACAGGCCGAATCGTTAAAGGCGTATCATATTGGCGGCGTCTATACGCGCTTAGAAAATAACGCGATTTTCCAGCAAAACAACTACACCTTTGGTGCGGTACTATCTCGCGCCGAGATTCACGCAAATTTATCAGAAGCCTCTGATTGTACGTTGGACGGTTTGTACATTGGCTGTGACCATCAACATATGGATAACCATACACGCGTTCACCATAACCAGCCACATGCAGTGAGTAATGAATTTTATAAAGGGGTGATGGATGACAAGGCGCGTGGGGTATTTCAAGGCCGCATTGTGGTTGCAGAAGACGCGCAAAAGACCGATGCAACAATGAATAACCGTAATTTATTGTTATCAGAACGTGCCGAGATCGACACCAAGCCGCAATTAGAAATTTACGCCGACGACGTTAAGTGTGCTCATGGTGTGACGGTTGGTCAGCTTGACGACACGGCGATTTTCTATTTACGGTCTCGCGGTGCAGATGAGCAGATGGCTGAAAACATGCTAACCTTTGCTTTTGCAAATGAAATGGTTGAACGCATTAGCTTTAAACCCTTGCGTTTTAAAGTGCTAGATCAGTTGTTGAAACGCTTCCCACAAGCCGGTATGAAAAAAGAGTGGTTATGAATAAGGCCGTAGAAAACATACGTCCCTATGACGTAGACAGCATTCGTCAAGACTTTCCAGTGTTGCACCAACAGGTGCATGGTAAACCCTTGGTGTATTTAGATAACGCGGCGACCAGTCAAAAACCCAAGGCCGTGATCGATAGTTTGGTGCATTATTACCAAAACGATAATGCCAATATTCACCGTGGTGTACACACCTTAAGTGAACGCGCGACTTTGTCATATGAAAATTCGCGAAAAAAAGTTCAATGTTTTTTAAACGCGGCATCAGAAAAAGAAATTGTCTTTACACGGGGTGCTACGGAAGCGATTAATTTAGTAGCCAACGCTTATGCACAAACGCTAAAAGCGAATGACGAGGTGCTAATTACTGCGATGGAGCATCATTCCAATATCGTTCCTTGGCAGATGTTGTGCGAAAAAACCGGCGCCATCTTAAAGGTTGCACCAATTAATGAGCAAGGTGAGCTGATACTCGACCAATTTGAAGCCTTGATCAGCAAAAAGACTAAGTTTGCTGCGATTTCTCATATGTCAAACGCCTTAGGCAGCATTAACCCAATTAAGCAATTGATTGATCTATTACATCAACATGATATTCCAGTATTGATAGATGGTGCGCAAGCGATTCCTCATATAGCTGTTGACGTGCAAGCGTTGGGTTGTGATTTCTACGTATTTTCGGGGCATAAGTTATACGCACCGACTGGCATTGGTGCTTTGTACGGTAAACTTGAGTTGCTTGAAAAAATGGCACCCTACCAAGGCGGTGGCGATATGATCAGTGTCGTTACGTTCGATAAAACGGTGTATAGCAAGGTACCGTATAAATTCGAAGCCGGTACACCAAACATTGCCGGCACCATCGGACTTGGGGCCGCGTTGGATTATGTTAACAGTATTGGCTTAGACGCAATTGCTGCGCATGAGGATAGTTTGCTGGTATATGCAACCGAGCAGGCTAAACGAATCGATAAATTAAGAATTATTGGTACCGCTAAACAGAAGGGTGCGATTTTGTCGTTTGTACTGGACGGTATACACCCGCATGATATCGGCACGATGATGGACCACCAAGGTATCGCCATACGAGCAGGTCATCATTGTGCGATGCCGGTGATGGATTTTTTTGCTGTGCCGGCTACCGCAAGAGCCTCGTTTGCGATGTACAATACACATCAAGAAGTAGACGCGCTTATGGCGGGAATTGAAAACCTAATTGAGATGTTTGGCTAATGCTTGATGATTTAAGAGACTTGTATCAAGAAGTGATTTTTGATCATAACCGGAACCCGAGAAATTTCCGAGTAATGGAGGATGCTGACCGTCAAATTGATGGCTTTAATCCACTGTGTGGTGATCGATTAACCTTATTTATTAAACTGGATGATGGCAAAATTATTGATGCCAGCTTTCAAGGCCAAGGCTGTGCTATATCGACCGCATCAGCGTCCTTGATGACAGATATTATAAAGGGCCAAAGTGAACAAGAAGCCCAGCAGCTTTTCGCCTTGTTTCATAAAATGGCGACGGGCGAACAGGTAGAGATGGATGATTTGGGTAAATTAGCGGTATTAGCGGGCGTCTGCGAATACCCAGCGCGGGTAAAATGTGCGACTCTTCCCTGGCACACCCTGGACGCGCTATTAAAAGGTGCTGAAGAACCGGTTACTACAGAATAATAAAATCAACATAATAAAATTAACGAATTTTGATGTACCTCTATGCGTGAGCTAAACCCAATAACTAATAAAATAGCGGATCTGCACGAGCGAACGGTATCGCTCAGGGGGTACCTTTGACTTTGACACGAAGCACGAACGATTAACAGAGGTTTTAAGGGAATTAGAAGATTCGACAATTTGGGATGACCCAGCACGAGCGCAAGCTTTAGGTAAAGAGCGGGGTCAGTTAGAGCAAGTTGTTGATACCATTAATGGACTCTCGAGTGGTTTAGCCGACGCAAAAGACTTGCTGGAAATGGCCGTTGAAGATGACGACGATGAGACCGTGGCTAGCATCGAAGAAGATTTAGCACGCTTTGAGAAACAGGTGTCTGGACTAGAGTTTCGCCGCATGTTCTCGGGGGACATGGATGCCAATAGCGCATTTTTAGATATTCAAGCGGGTTCCGGCGGAACTGAAGCGCAAGATTGGGCTGAAATGATTTTGCGGATGTATTTGCGTTGGGCTGAACAGCATGACTTTAAAACCGAATTAATTGAAGTGTCATCAGGGGATGTGGCGGGTATTAAGAGTGCTACCATATCAATCCAGGGTGATTATGTTTTTGGTTGGTTAAGAACAGAAATTGGCGTGCACCGGCTGGTACGTAAATCGCCGTTTGATTCGGGCAATCGACGGCATACCTCATTTGCGGCGGTGTTTGTGTCACCTGAAGTAGACGATGATATTGATATTGACATTAATCCAGCCGATTTACGCATTGATGTGTATCGAGCGAGTGGTGCCGGCGGCCAACACGTGAACAAAACCGAATCAGCGGTACGTATTACACATGAACCGACAAATACGGTTGTACAGTGTCAAAATGATCGTTCGCAACATAAAAATAAAGCCACTGCGATGAAACAACTGAAAGCGAAGTTGTACGAACTTGAAATGCAAAAAAAAATGGCAGACCAACAAACACAAGAAGAGAGTAAATCAGATATCGGCTGGGGCAGCCAAATTCGTTCTTATGTACTGGATCAGTCACGGATTAAAGATTTACGTACCGGAGTAGAAACCGGCAACACACAAGCGGTGCTCGATGGAGCGCTAGACCAATTTATAGAAGCCAGTTTAAAAAGCGGAATTTAAAAGATGAGCGAACAAAAAAACAATCAACCCATGCCAGACGAAAATAAATTAATTGCCGTTCGTCGTGACAAATTAGCAGAAATTAAACAACAAGGGAATGCTTACCCGAATGACTTTAGGCGTGACCATTATGCGCAAGTTCTGCATGATGACTATGACCAATTTGACAAGGAAACGCTGGATGAAAAAGCCGTTTCGGTCAAGATTGCAGGCCGTTTGATGGGTAAACGTGTGATGGGCAAAGCCAGTTTTGCTCATGTACAAGACATGACAGGGCGGGCGCAATTGTTTGTTCAACGCGACACCTTGCCTGAAGGGCACTACCAAGCGTTTAAAGGCTGGGATATTGGCGATATTATTGCTGTTGAAGGGGTGTTATTTAAAACTAAAACAAACGAGCTATCCATTCGAGTCAGTATGATTCGTCTGTTGACAAAATCATTGCAGCCTTTACCGGAAAAGTTTCATGGCCTAACCGACCAAGAACAACGTTACCGTCAGCGGTATGTCGATTTAATCATGAACGAAGAATCGCGTAATATTTTTAAAACGCGGAGCAAAGTGATTAACTTCATCCGTGACTACCTGGTTAACAGTGATTTTATGGAAGTAGAAACGCCGATGATGCATGTGATACCCGGTGGTGCTGCTGCAAAACCGTTTGCTACCCATCACAATGCCTTGGATATGGAATTGTTTTTACGTATTGCCCCAGAGCTGTATTTAAAGCGCCTAGTTGTCGGTGGTTTTGAGCGGGTGTTTGAAATTAACCGCAGTTTTAGAAATGAAGGCTTATCAACTCGGCATAACCCAGAGTTTACCATGCTCGAGTTTTATCAGGCTTACGCTGATTACACGGACTTAATGGACTTAACCGAGGATATGTTGCGTCGTTTGGCGATGCATGTACTAGGAAGCTCTACGGTACATTATCAAGGTGAGGACTACGACTTAGGTGACCCGTTTAGGCGTATGACAGTCATTGAGTCAATACTGCACTATAACAATGATATCAACAGCGATGATTTGGCGACAGCTGAAGCGGCAAAAACCCTTTGTCAGCGCTTAAAGATACCCGTTGAAGACAGCTATGGTTTGGGTAAAATTCAAATTGAAATTTTTGAAAAAACAGTAGAAGAAAAGTTGCACCAGCCTACCTTTATTACGGAGTACCCGACGGAAGTATCACCGTTAGCACGACGCAATGATGACAATCCTTTTGTGACCGATCGCTTTGAATTTTTTGTCGGTGGTCGTGAAGTGGCGAATGGCTTCTCTGAACTTAATGATTCTGAAGATCAAGCGGAGCGCTTTAAACAACAAGTAGAAGGTAAAGAAGCCGGTGATGAAGAGGCCATGCATTACGATGCGGATTACATTCGGGCACTTGAAATCGGCCTTCCGCCGACCGCAGGCGAAGGTATCGGTATTGATCGCTTGGTTATGTTCCTAACAAATTCATCGACTATACGCGATGTTATCTTGTTTCCGCATATGCGCTCAGAGCACAGTTAAAAAACGCTTAAGCGTGCACGGGTGCTAGGCCTAAACTCCATAGAATAACCGTGGCGGCCAATATGCCCACCACTGTAACTAATGCGATGGTAAGAATTGCGCTGGCGAATAAAAAGCCTTTTTCTTGGTTAATTTCCATCACGATGGGGATCCCTGTGTACAACAAGTAAACACTGTAGCTGAGACCGCATAGGCCGGTAATAAAAATAAGCCAAGGCACGGGGATGATCGCAAAAGCACCAGACAGGAATACCGGTGTGGTAATGGCGGTAGCCAGAGAGATACAGGTAGACAGTTTTTTGCTGGTGCCATAGGTGTCAGCCATCCAGTAAATGGCTTTACCTAAAATGGCAATCGCGCATAACGATGCTAGGTACAAACCAATGGCTAAGGGAATGCTGCTTAGGTAGGTGAACCTAAAGCTTCTTTCGGCGATCTCCCAACCAACAACAGTAGCACCAATGAAGGCAGAAATAGCAGGAATGGCCGCTAAGATAAGGACATGTTGTATATAACAATCGGCGACACTGCATTGCTCGTCACGAATTTTTTGCCATTCGGATGATGGGCTTGAAAGTAATCCTTTAAGATGACTGAGTATCATGAGAAGACGTCCTTATTCATTAATGATGGGTAGCAATAATATAAGCATGATTGATGCTTATACATTATTTTTTAAATTAATTTGTCGCGTGTTTATGATCTAAATCAGATAATTATTCCAAAGCAACTGCTCTGGCGTATCCATTGATGCAACGGTAAGCTTTAGCAACCAGATGACAAAGGCTTTGTTATAATACCCCTTTTCTTAAGTATGCTTTAGTATTCGGTGTCTGCCTTAACGTATTTACTGCCTTGGGAGTTTTCTCCCGTGTTGTTGTTATCAGTGTTAATCATTGGCGGCTTGTATACGCGCGCGGTTTTCTTAAAGGTCAATAAAGAAAGAACGGCTAAATTTTATTGGCAAGTACTTAGCTTTTACCTTGGCCTGTTATCTATTTATATTGTGTCGCATACCTATGTGGACTATCTCTCACAATATATGTTTTGGGTGCATCGTTTCCAACACCTTGTTTTACATCACCTAGGGCCGTTGCTGTTAGTCCTAGGCGGTATTCAGTGGGTGAGGCAGGGCGTACCATCGCGGTTTCCCGGTTGGCATTGTGTACCCGTGTTTATTCGACTGCCGAGTGAACTGTGCTACCGATTCATTCAGCACCCAGTCATCGCGCCGGTGGTGTTTGTCGGTTTGATTTATATGTGGTTGATCCCCGAAATCCATTTTGCTGCGATGTTGAGTAAAAAATTGTACTGGCTTATGAACTGGTCAATGTTGATTGACGGTTTCTTGTTTTGGTGGCTAGTACTTGGGCCTGAATGGCAAGGTGAACAAAAAGGCTTTAAAACGCGATTATTAATGATGGTTGTGGTGGTGGTGCCGCAGCAATTATTGGGTGCTTATTTAACCCTAAGTCGCAACGTGTTATACGATGTCTACGACGTGTGTGGCCGCGCTTGGCCCATTAGCCCATTATCTGATCAAATTTATGGGGGTGTTATTACATGGATCCCTGCGAGTATGATGAGTGTATTGGGCTTGGTATTGGTGCTCCGGCGCCGACTTATTTATCTAAAGAGAGCAGAGCATGAACTATCCTAAACTTATATTGATCGGCGTATTTTTGTTTCTAATTAGCGCTTGTAGCAACGATGAGCCAACGCGGCTAACCAATATTAAGGGTTTAATTCCAGACTTAGCTTTTGAATTAACCGATGAAAATAACGCTGCAGTCACTGAAAAAAACTATTCAGGTTATACCACCGCGGTTTTTTTCGGTTTTACCTCTTGCCCTGAAGTGTGCCCAACAACGATGCACCAATGGGCTGCAATCTTAAAAAAGCTGGGTGATTCTGCCGCTTTGGTTAAAGTGTTATTTATCTCTGTCGACCCAGAGCGTGATACGACCGATAAACTAAAAAAATACACGGCGTTGTTTGGTCCGGCTTTTATTGGTTTACGCGGCGAAGATGCTGTAATTAAGGCTATGACGAAGCGTTACCGGGTAACCTTTGGTTATGGCGATAAAGATACCCAAGGTGATTACGAGGTGTCTCATAGCAGCGCCGTTTTTGTTTTTGATCAATACGGTAAGGCGCGCTTGTTGTCTACGCAGTCGTCTGCGCCTGACGACCTATTGCATGATCTGAAAAACTTGCTCGCATCAAGTCGTTAACAAACAAGCGCGGACTTAGTCTAAAGTTAATAAGTACTCGGGGAGCTTGACTTCAAATTGGTCGGTAGCGCGAATCGTTAGTGTAGTCAGTTGGATGGCACTTGTTTTTAATACCGCCAACCCCGTGAAGACTTTTTCACTGCTGATACAATTGAGGATATAGCCAATACTGTTGGTGTCGTTTTCGCTAAATACCTCGTCACCGGGGTTAAATTCAGTTGTGCTATTAAAGATCACCAGGCGCCTTTTTACCGTCCCTTTATAATGTAATCGAGCGACTATTTCTTGTCCTGTGTAGCAGCCTTTTTTAAAACTAATGCCGTTGAGTAAATCTAAGTTAAGCATTTGTGGAACGAATAATTCGCTCGTGTTGGTGTCTATCTCGGGTATTCCTGCATTAACCAGCAGCCTTTGCCAGTTAGGGTGTGCTGATTCTAGCGAGGTTTCTAGGTCATTGATAAAAGAAGGGCGCTCCGATGCGTAGAGCAACAGACTGAGCTTAGGGTTTTCTGAGATAGGAATGGTGGCAAACGGTGTGGCCGCTTGAGATTGAAGCACTTCCAAAGGGCCTGTTGCGCCAATAACTAGGTACTGATCAGAGACGTCGCTTATTTTAACGTTAGAGCGAAAGACAAACATACGTAAACGTTTTATGATTATCGCAGCCATGTCCTTGGTGACTAACATGTAAAACACCTGCTCAACTTTAAGTAAATAAAACAGGCTAATGGCGCGCCCTTTTGGGTTACATAGTGCGCCAAAAGCGCTGTCGCCAGAATTAAGGGCCAGTGCATCACAGGTTATTTGGCCCTGTAAAAAAGACCCTGCATCCCCTCCGCTAAAACAAATCACATGCATGGAATTCGTGAGTGGGTAAAATACAGGAGAATTCATAGGTGCCTACTTTAAAAATAAAAGAAGCATTATATCGTTAAAACCTGTTTTGTTGCGGTACAAAAAAATGCAGGATAGCCTTGAATATAAAAGGCTGATGTTTTAACCTTGTCGGCTTCTATACAGGGTTAAGATCAATGAAGAAGAAATCCTCGCCAGAGGCAAAAGCCTTACAGAAGGACCCACAAAAAACAAACCGTCAAATAAAGACCGACATGGCTAAAGAAGTCAATGGTCGATCAGGCCCTGAGCCCACTCGTTACGGGGATTGGGAAAAAAATGGCAGATGCATCGATTTTTAACACCCGTCAATCACATTATTTTTATACCATCACGAGGTTTATTTTATGAGTAGCAATAACCGACCACTGTCTCCGCACCTAGATGTTTATAGGTTGCCATTATCAGCATTGCTGTCCATTGTGCACCGTGGTACGGGCGCTTTTCTCTCAATTGGCTCCGTAGTGCTCGTCTGGTGGTTGATGGCATTGGCTGGAGGTGAAGCATCATTTACCTCGGCACAGTCTTTCCTCGGCAGTTTTTTTGGGCGATTGATTTTATTAGGCTGGTCGTTTGCCCTGTTCTTTCATTTGGCTAATGGTATTAGGCATTTGGTGTGGGACGCAGGCTATGGCTTTGAAAAAGAAGCCGTCGAGAAATCCTCTTTAGTCGTGATAGCGGCAGCCGTTATTTTAACGCTGGCCGTTTGGCTGGCTGCTTTTATATTCGCGGCGGGAGCATAAGATGAGCTTAAGATCACCATTAGGTACTGCTAAAGGCTTAGGCTCCGCTAAAGATGGTTTACACCATTGGTGGGCGCAACGCGTCACTGCGGTAGCCCTTATTCCATTAACAGTTCTATTTGCATTTCAAGTAGCGTTGTTAAGTATGTCAGATTATAAAACGGTCATCGATTGCATCGGATCACCGTGGTCATCGGCTTTAATTATTTCGCTGATAGTCGCTGCTTTTTACCATGCAGCACTCGGCATGCAAGTTATTTATGAGGATTACATCAGTAATAAGGCGATTCGTATAGGCGCCATTATGACGACCAACCTCATGTTGTTTTTATTAGGCACGGCTGCGATTATTGCTGTGCTTCGTATCGCCCTTGGAGGCTAGAGTTTTATGAGTATTAAAGATTATAAAATAACCGAACATAAATATGACGTGGTCGTGGTCGGCGCTGGCGGTGCTGGCTTACGCGCAACCTTTGGTATGGCACAAAAAGGCCTAAAAACGGCGTGCATTACTAAAGTATTTCCAACCCGCAGTCATACTGTAGCGGCCCAAGGTGGCATTAGTGCTGCACTCGGCAATATGGGTGAAGACGATTGGCGTTGGCATATGTACGACACTGTTAAAGGCTCAGATTGGTTAGGTGATCAAGACGCGATTGAATACATGTGCCGCGAAGCGATTCCGGCGATTGTGGAGTTAGAACATTACGGTGTACCGTTCTCACGCACCGAAGACGGTAAAATTTACCAACGGCCTTTTGGTGGCATGACCACCAATTACGGCGAAGGTACCGCGCAACGGACCTGTGCAGCGGCAGATAGAACAGGTCACGCGATCCTTCATACCTTGTACCAACAATCGTTAAAGCACGACGCAGAATTTTTTATTGAATACTTTGCATTAGATTTAATCATGGATGACGACGGTGTTTGTCGTGGTGTGCTAGCACTTAAAATGGATGACGGCACACTGCATTTATTCCGTTCGCATATGGCAGTTATGGCCACAGGTGGTTACGGGCGTTCATTTTTCTCTTGTACCTCAGCACACACCTGTACCGGTGATGGTAATGCAATGGCCTTGCGTGCTGGCTTACCCTTACAAGACATGGAGTTTGTGCAATTTCACCCAACTGGCATCTATGGTTCAGGCTGTTTAATTACCGAGGGTGTACGCGGCGAAGGGGGGTATCTTACAAACTCCAAAGGCGAACGCTTTATGGAACGTTACGCACCGAATGCTAAAGATTTGGCTTCGCGCGATGTGGTCAGTCGCTCAATGACGATTGAAATTAACGAAGGCCGTGGGGTTGGCCCTGACGGTGATCATATTCACCTTCACCTGGAACATTTAGGCCCTGAGGTTATTAATGAGCGGTTACCCGGCATTGCTGAAAGCGCTAAAATTTTTGCTGGTGTTGATGTCAGCAAAGAACCGATTCCCGTGTTACCGACTGTTCATTATAATATGGGCGGTATTCCAACCAACTATAAAGGCGAAGTGGTCACGCTTAAAGACGGCGACCCAGACTCAATCGTTCCTGGTTTGATGGCCATCGGCGAAGCCGCTTGTGTATCAGTGCACGGGGCTAATAGATTGGGCTCAAACTCTTTGCTAGATCTTGTGGTGTTTGGTCGTTCAGCTGCGATTAGAGCCGCTGAAGTGGTTAAACCAGATACCAATCACCCAACACTTGCAGCTGATGCATGTGATAAAGCGCTCACCCGTTTAGATCATTTCCGTAACGCCAACGGCTCAAGAAAAACCGCGGATATCCGCTTGGATATGCAAAAAACCATGCAAATGCACGCTGCGGTATTTAGAACGGGTGAATCGATGCAAACCGGTGTTGATAAGTTAAAAGCAGTTCAGGAGTCGTTCAAAGACGTGTCAGTTTCAGATCGCTCGATGATTTGGAATACGGACCTGATCGAAACCCTCGAACTGGATAATTTGCTATCACAAGCGGCGGTGACGATCAGCGGAGCTTTAAACAGAGAAGAAAGCCGTGGTGGACACGCGCGTGAGGATTTCCCTGATAGGGATGATGATAACTGGCATAAACACTCGATTATGTGGTTCGACGAAAACAATACGATTGATATTAAATACCGCCCCGTACATATGTATACATTGTCGGATGATGTGGAAGTGGTGCCGCCTAAAAAGCGTGTCTATTAAGTTTAACGAGGATTAAGAAATGGCTGAATTTACACTTCCAAAAAACTCTGTTGTCCAAGAAGGAAAAACCTACCCAGCGCCCGAGGGTGCAACGAACGTACAAGAGGTTCATGTTTATCGTTGGGACCCCGACAGTGGTGAAAACCCGCGTTTAGACAAATACACCCTTGATTTAGATACCTGTGGTCCAATGGTGTTGGATGCTATTATCAAAATCAAAAATGAAATAGACCCGACCTTAACCTTCAGACGTTCCTGTCGTGAAGGGATTTGTGGCTCTTGCTCGATGAACATCAATGGTCGTAACACCTTGGCGTGCACTAAAGATATTTCGGATATTGATGGGCCGATTAAAATTTATCCTTTACCGCATATGCCGGTGGTTAAGGATATTGTGCCTGATTTGACGCACTTTTATGCGCAATATGCGTCAATCAAGCCTTGGATTCAATCGACGACACCACCGCCACCCGATAAAGAGCGCCTTCAATCTAAAGAAGATCGCGCCAAACTAGATGGTTTATATGAATGTATCTTGTGCGCGTGCTGCTCAACCTCATGCCCCAGTTATTGGTGGAATGGTGACCGTTACTTAGGCCCTGCTATTTTATTACAGGCTTACCGGTGGTTAGCAGACTCGCGCGATGAGAATGCGGGCGAACGTTTAGATGAGTTAGAAGACCCATTTAAACTGTACCGCTGTCATACCATCATGAATTGTACCGAAACTTGCCCTAAAGGCTTGAATCCTGCTAAAGCTATCGCGGAAATTAAAAAGCTGTTGGTTGAGCGTAAGATCGCCTAATGTCTGAAAAATCTAAGCTCCTTTGGCGTTGCCGACGTGGCGTTAAGGAGCTTGATGTTTTATTTACCCGCTTTCTTGAATCTTCCTACGACAATTTGGCAGATGAAGAAAAACAAGCGTTCAATCGCCTGCTCGAGATCGAAGACCCAGTTATATTAGGTTTTATGCTGTATGGCGACAAACCCGATGACCCTGCGGTGGCCTGTATCGTTGAAAAAATCCATTCCGGCATTTGAAATAAAGCTACAAAAATCAACTCGGCTGACTTTATTGCTGATGCTAGTGTTTGGCTTTGCTTTTCTTTCATGTTGGCTCAATGGCCTGACTAGCGAGGTAAAAACGGTGTTGTCCTTAGCGCTCTTTATATACCTATTACGAACATTTAGTACGATCAGATGGCTAGACAGAGGTTGTAGCCGTATACGCTGTAACGCTGATGGCTACTGGCAGTTAATTGACGACAAGGGCGGTTCAATAAGGTGTTCGCTCTGTGCTACAAGTGCCATCTTAGGCCCCTTTGTTTTTCTGCACTTTGTGAGTAAGAAAAAACGCTTAGCACGCGTTTTATTGCGTGATTCGATGAGCAGTGAAGATAATCGGCGGTTACGTATGACGCTGACACTGTATGGCGAACAATTAATGGCTGTTAAGGGGTAAGAATGGTGTCTTTTTTGAATCGTTCATCATCTAGAAGTGGAAAATCTAAGGTGTAATGTAAGCCACGGCTCTCTTTTCTTAGTAGGGCGCTGTCTACAATTAATTCAGCCGCCTGAACCAGGTTACGTAACTCTAAAAAATCACTGGTGACATGAAAGTTAACGTAATAATCCTCGATTTCTTTACTCAGTAGGCTGATGCGATTTTTCGCCCGTTGTAAACGCTTGGTCGAACGCACAATGCCAACATAATCCCACATAAACTGGCGGAGCTCTGCCCAGTTATGTGATACCACGATGGCCTCGTCTGAGTTAATTACTTTTGAATCATCCCAGGGCCTTATAGTAGAGAGCTTAGGGCTTTGTTCAAGAAAAGTTGTGATTGCTTCACTGGCTTGTTTGGCAAACACCAAGCACTCTAAAATGGAATTACTCGCCATCCGGTTGGCCCCGTGAAGGCCAGTAAAGGCAGTTTCGCCGATGGCATACAGTCCATCAATATCGGTGAGCCCTTGTTTGTCAGTCATCACGCCGCCGCAGGTATAGTGTGCTGCTGGAACAACGGGCAGAGGGTCTTTGGTCATATCAAAACCAAACGCAAGACACCTTTCATAAAGCATTGGGAAATGTGATTTAGTAAATTTAGCTGTGCGGTGGCTAATGTCTAAAAAGACCGAGGAAACCCCGAGTCGTTTCATTTCATGATCAATGGCCCTAGCAACAATATCGCGGGGTGCTAACTCTGCGCGTTTATCAAAATTAGGCATAAACCGAGAGCCATCCGGTAACAATAATAAACCGCCTTCGCCACGAATGGCCTCGCTCAGTAAAAAAGATTTTGCTTGTGGGTGAAATAAACAAGTTGGATGAAATTGCATAAATTCCATATTCGCAACGCGGCAGCCTGCACGCCAAGCCATCGCGATGCCATCACCCGTTGATACGTCTGGGTTGCTGGTGTACAAGTAGACTTTACTGGCACCACCGGTCGCCAAGGCGACACAAGGTGCGCGCATGCTGAATATGGTGTCTTTTTTAGTATCTAAGACATAACAGCCTGCAATGCTTTTTTTAGTTGTATGTCGGTCAGTATTACAGACCAAATCGATCACGTTATGGTGTTCAAAAAGTTTAATATTGGCTCGGCCTACAACTTGGTCGCATAAAGCCGTTTGTACCGCTCGGCCAGTTGAATCATCGGCGTGAACCACGCGTCGGTGCGAATGGCCGCCTTCACGTGTTAAATGTAATTTGTTATCAGAATGCTCATTGTCATCAAAAGAAAACTGCACCTTGTGTTCCATTAGCCAGTCGATACTGGCCTTTCCTTTAGAGACGACCAGTTCGACGATATCCTCATGGCATAAGCCGGCGCCTGCTTTTATGGTGTCTCGTTTGTGTGAATCAGTGCTGTCCAGCTCATCAAGCACTGCAGAAATGCCTCCCTGCGCGTAATAAGTGCTGCTTTCATGCATGCTGAGTTTTGAAAGAATCGCAATTTTAAGATGGCTGGGCATTGATAGAGCAAGCCCCAAACCTGCGGCGCCACTGCCTACGATGATGACATCAAAAGTAAATTTGGTATCTGACATGATATTAATTTGATTAGATCAACGACAAAAGGTCATAATGATGAAAAGCGTCGTTAAATTATACGGATTAAATAAAAAATTGTTTTTTTATCTTCAACTATTGAACTCATCAATAATATCATTGTCTCTACAGCAAGGCATTAAATTAACTGCTCCAAAAATGGAAGGTGCCTGTGTCTGATCAAGAAGATCAGCGGTTGATAACACGTGTCAAACAAGGTGATAAAAAATCATTTGATCAGCTTGTTTTAAAATATCAACAACGTGTTATTCAATTGGTGGCTCGTTATGTTCGTGATTCGGGTGAAGCGCAAGATGTGGCACAAGAATCGTTTATTAAGGCGTATAAAGCCCTGCCAAACTTTAGAGGTGACAGCGCTTTTTATACATGGCTGTATCGGATAGCAGTTAATACGGCAAAAAATTACTTGGTGGCAAAAGCGAGGCGATCTTCAGACAATGAATTGGATGTTATGGATGCAGAGAACTATGAAGAGTCTTTTCGACTCAGGGAAAATGATACACCTGAGCATTTATTACTCAGCGAAGAGATTCGGGCGACGATTCAACAAGCGATTAAAAACTTGCCGCAAGAGCTTCGTGAAGCCATTAGCTACCGAGAGCTTGACGGCATGAGTTATGAGCAAATTGCAACAAGGATGAACTGTCCAGTCGGTACAGTTAGGTCAAGAATATTTAGAGCCAGAGAAGCCGTAGACGCCATCATAGAGCCTTTGCTTAACTAACCTGATTAACGGAACAGTGTATGCATGACGACCATAAAGAACGACTTTCCTCCTTATTAGATCTAGAATTACCTCAAGAAGACGCGCGTGAGTTAATTAAAGAATTTAAAGCTAACGACAGCTTAAATAAGCAATTTGATCGCTATGCACTGATTCGTGATGCATTGAACGAAGACATTGTTGTACAGCCCGATAAATTTCTAAAAAATGTTCAACAGGCGTTATCTGCTGAACCTGCACTGTTTATCCGCAAAAAAGTTAAATGGGCTAATAAAACCTATATTGCAGTCGGCCTTGCAGCATCCTTTGTTGTTTTTTCAGTGATGTTATTCAAGGTTGATCTAGTAGACGGCACAGCCTATACACCAAAAACGGCCGCATTAACGGAAACAGGTGCCAAGCACAATCAACAACTAGCACTTGAAAAACTGCAGCAACAAGACGATGCTATCGAAGAAGTGGGGCCGCCTTCTGTTCGTTTTGTCACCTTCGAAAAGTAGAGGTCATGGCTTAACGGTATGCGTGTTATTAAGCTGAAAAGCCGTTACGCGTTTAACAAAATTAAAGTGTTTTATGTAGGCTGGAGCCTCGTTAAATGATTGAAGAAACGGCAGTTGTGCAAGGTGTTCAAGGTGAGTGGGCTGAAGTTATAACCGGTCGCCGTTCGGGCTGTCATCAGTGTGATGAAGCAACGTCTTGTTCTACCTCAGTATTAGCTAAATTGTTTGGTGATAAATCTATAGCTTTACGCCTGCATTCTTCTATACCTCTACAAGTAGGTGATGAAGTGCTTATAGGCATCAAAGAAAATACTTTTTTAGGCCTTACTTGCTTGGTGTACCTTTTACCCTTGTGTGGTCTGTTGTTGTTTTCAGTGTTAGGTGGCTATATAGAACAACATTGGCAGTTTAACCATGAAGGGCCTACTGTTGTTATGGCTGTGCTAGGCTTTGCGGTAACTTATTACGGCATTAAAAAATTTATCCGCAATTACCTTAAGCCAGAAAAGATCAACCCAGTTATATTGAAAAAAATATAATCCACCCCATTCTTTACCTATCGTGAAATACATAAGGAGTTCGCATGTTAAGGCAAAATAGTCTACGGGCTGTTGTTATATCGATGTTAGTTTCAATAAGCGTTCATGCAGGGGCTAATAATTTACCGGATTTTACGCGTTTGGTAGAAGAAAACAGCCAAGCGGTGGTTAATATTAGTACGACGCAAAAAGCGGATCAGCAACAAGCTTACTTACCCCCTGGGTTTGAGTTCCCTGAGGGTGGGCCGTATGGCGACTTACTCAAGCATTTTTTTGGTGCGCCAGGGCAGATGCCAAGGCAGCGCGAAGCACGTTCATTAGGCTCAGGTTTTATCATTTCGCAAGATGGTTATCTATTAACTAATCATCACGTAGTGAAAAATGCCGATGAAATCATCGTTCGATTACAAGACCGCCGGGAATTAAAGGCGACCTTGGTTGGCAGTGATGAAAGTACTGACGTGGCGCTGCTCAAAGTTGAAACGGACGATTTGCCGGTCGTTAAGTTCGGTTCGTCTAAAGACCTTAAAGTAGGCGAATGGGTGGTTGCCATTGGTTCGCCATTTGGTTTTGATAGTTCTGTCACTGCAGGCATAGTTAGCGCTAAGGGCCGTAGCTTGCCACAAGAAAATTACGTGCCCTTTATTCAAACCGATGTGGCTATTAATCCAGGTAATTCAGGCGGGCCTTTATTCAATTTAAAAGGTGAAGTGGTCGGAATAAATTCGCAAATATACAGCCGCTCGGGCGGCTTTATGGGTTTATCGTTTGCCATTCCGATCGACGTAGCCATGAACGTGAGTGATCAACTTAAAACAACAGGGCAGGTGATACGTGGTTGGCTGGGTGTGCGTGTTCAAGATGTTACCCGCGAATTGGCAGAATCATTTGAGATGAAAAAGCCATACGGCGCATTAATTTCTCAAGTATTAGCAGATAGTCCAGCCGAAAAGGCCGGCCTTAAAGTTGGGGATGTGATTGTGGGATTTAATGATCAATTAGTTGATAGCTCCGCCTCGTTACCCCCTATGGTTGGCGCCGCTAATATTGCTCAAAAGGCACGGGTTAAGGTGATTCGAGATAAGCGAAGCAAAACCATCAAGGTTAAATTGGAAAATTTGCCAGGCAACCCGCTCGCAGCTAATGAGGTTGAGAAAAAACCTAGTGTTGACGCTGTACTGGGTATGTCTCTAACGAACCTGACTGCCGAAATGCGTGATAAATGGCAAATTAAAAATCACGGGGTGTTGGTCAAAAAAGTTAATGAAGGCGCGGCATTCGATGCTGGGATTCGTGCCGGTGACCTTATTATGCAATTAAATGGTCAAGCAGTTGAAAATGTCCGACATATGAAAAAATTGGTTAATAAGGTGCCGAAAGGTAAGTTTGTGTCCATTTTAATTAATCGACAAGGCGACCCAATTTTTCTCGCTTTAAAAAAATAAACGGTACAATAACGGCTGTAGACTAAAACGCCTCATTCGAGGCGTTTTTAATTGAAGAGTAAAAAAGTGTCTGATATTAATTTAACAAGAAATTTTTCGATCATTGCGCACATCGACCACGGTAAGTCGACTTTAGCGGACCGTCTGATTCACATCTGTGGTGGTCTGACAGAACGCGAAATGGCCGAGCAAGTGCTCGATTCAATGGATATTGAACGCGAGCGCGGTATAACCATTAAAGCGCAAAGCGTTACCTTACATTACAAGGCGCTAGATGGGCTCACGTATAAACTAAACTTTATTGACACACCTGGGCACGTTGATTTTTCTTATGAGGTGTCACGCTCACTGGCCGCCTGTGAAGGCGCACTTCTGGTTGTTGATGCAGCGCAGGGGGTCGAAGCTCAAAGTGTAGCAAATTGCTACACAGCCATTGACTTGGGTTTGGAGGTTTTGCCAATACTTAACAAAATAGATTTACCCTCCGCAGAACCAGACAGGGTGGCAGAAGAGATCGAGGAGATTATTGGTATCGAAGCCATAGAAGCACCTCATATTAGTGCTAAAACAGGTGTTGGTGTTGATCTGGTGCTAGAGCAAATAGTTAAGTTTATTCCTGCACCCAAAGGTGACCCAGATGCGCCGTTACAGGCGCTTATTATCGACTCATGGTTCGATAATTATTTAGGTGTTGTCTCGCTTATTCGTGTGGTTAATGGGTCGTTAAAAAAGAAGCAAAAAATAAAAATGATGTCATCAAACGACATTTATCTGGTCGATCAGGTAGGCGTGTTTACGCCTAAGCGACACGTCTTAGACGAACTGCTGCCGGGTGATGTGGGGTTTATGGTGGCAGGTATTAAAGATATTTATGGCGCACCGGTAGGTGACACCATTACCTCATCAAACCGCCCGGCAGACACCTCATTACCTGGGTTTAAAATGGTGCAGGCGCGGGTGTTTGCTGGGCTGTTTCCTTCGAGTTCTAATGATTATGAAAACTTACGTGAGGCGCTTAATAAATTAAAACTCAACGATGCTTCGTTAAACTATGAGCCTGAAACCTCTGATGCACTGGGTTTTGGTTTTCGTTGTGGTTTTTTGGGTATGTTGCATATGGAAATCATTCAAGAACGGCTTGAACGAGAATATGACCTAGACCTTATTACCACGGCACCAACAGTTATTTACGAGGTGCTTTTACACAATGATACCGTTCTTAGTGTTGATAACCCTGCCAAGTTACCCGATATTTCGCTTATTAAAGAAATACGTGAACCGATTATTGAGGCTCATATTTTAGTGCCACAAGAGTATTTGGGCAGTGTCATTACTTTGTGCATTGAGAAAAGGGGTGTGCAGACTAAAATGCAATACATGGGTAAACAGGTGTCGTTAAGTTACGAAATGCCCATGAACGAAGTGGTGCTCGACTTTTTTGATCGTTTAAAATCAGTTAGTCGTGGGTACGCTTCATTTGAGTATGAGTTTAGGCGTTTCCAAGAGGCGCCACTGATTAAGCTTGATGTGCTGATTAATGGGGATCGAGTCGATGCTCTGTCGCTGATTGTACACCGAGATATTAGTCAAACCCGTGGGCGTGAGTTAGTCGAAAAAATGAAAGAACTAATCCCGCGGCAAATGTTTGAAATTGCCATTCAAGCGGCCATCGGTTCAAAAATAATTGCACGTTCATCGGTGAAAGCGTTACGAAAAAATGTGATTGCTAAATGCTATGGTGGTGATATTTCTCGTAAACGGAAATTGCTTGAAAAACAAAAGGCAGGCAAAAAACGAATGAAACAGGTTGGAAATGTTGATATCCCTCAAGATGCATTTCTGGCTGTTTTAAAACTAGGTAGTGATTAAGGAAAGAGTTATGCATTTTGATTTTTCAGCAGCGCTGACGCTAGCAACGTTTATTTCAGGCCTGATTGCAGGTGTTTATTGTCTGTTGCAACGGCTTAGAAGAAAGCAGTTAACGAGTAAAGAACCGATTATCATTGAGTACGCTAAATCATTCTTCCCCGTGTTGTTGTTTGTTCTTGTGTTACGGTCATTTATTGTAGAGCCTTTTAGAATACCCTCCAGCTCGATGATGCCGACCTTGTTGATTGGCGACTTTATCTTGGTTAACAAATATAACTACGGTGTACGTTTGCCGGTAATTAATACCAAGGTGATCGAGGTGGGTCAGCCGGAGCGGGGAGATGTCATGGTTTTTCGTTACCCACAAGACCCTTCTTTGGATTATATAAAGCGCGTGGTGGGCTTGCCCGGTGATAAGGTCGGCTATTACGATAAAGTGCTATACATCAATGGTGAGGCCATCGAACAAAATGATTTAGGCTTATATGAAGGGCTTGGGCAAGGTACAAGTATGACTAATGCCTTGTTAAAACGTGAACAATTACCCTCGCAACAACACGATATTTTGATGATGCCTGAAAGGCCGTCCATCGAAGGTGAAGTGATCGTTCCGGCTGGGCATTACTTTATGATGGGCGATAATCGCGATAACAGTAACGACAGCCGCTACTGGGGAACGGTGCCTGAAGAAAATATTGTTGGTAAGGCGTTTATGATTTGGATGAACTGGGATTCGAGTAATGGCGGTATTGATTTCAAACGATTAGGATCTACAATAAATTAATTTTAAATAGGTACTTACAGGAGAAGGCGTATGCAAGGTCAGCAGCAAAAGGGATTTACATTCATTGGTTTGGTTATTGTTTTAGCTATTCTTGGGGTCATAACATTGACCGTACTCAAGATTTTTCCAGTTTACATGGAGCATTTAGCGGTAAAAACGGCGATGGAAGCGATTGAAACAGACCCTGGATTAAAAAACATGTCAGCGGGTGAAATAAGACGCTTGTTCGAGAAAAAACTAGACGTCAATCAGGTGACTAGCGTGAATGCAAAAAACGCTAAAATAGGCAGAGGAATAGGTGCAATCACCTTTAAAATTGAATATGAGGTCCGCAAGGATTATATCGCTAATGTCGATTTGATTTTATCGTTCAGTGATCAATTTGAAGTACCGCTTTAACCCCATAAACTTACATAAATCGAGACGGTTTTGAACGCTGACTTAAACAGATTACAGAAAAAAATTAATGCCAACTTTAAGGACCTCAGTTTATTAGAGCAAGCGTTAACCCATCGAAGCATCGGTCAAAACAATAACGAACGACTAGAGTTTTTAGGTGATGCGATTCTTGGTTTTGTTATTGCAGATGAAATATACCAAAAATTTCCTGAGGCAGACGAAGGTATCATGAGCCGGCTTAGGGCACGTTTAGTCAACAAGGAGTCGCTCGCGGCCGTTGCACTTGAGTTAGACTTAAGCGATGAACTGATCCTAGGTCAAGGTGAAATGAAAAGTGGTGGCAAGCACCGCGCGTCTATTTTGTCTGACGCGGTTGAAGCGATCATCGGGGCTTTGTATAAAGACAAAGGATTGCAGGCCGCTAAGCAATGGATTTTGTCGATATTTGACGTTAAGTTGGCAGCATTGTCACTCAATATGGCGCTTAAAGACCCTAAAACACGGCTGCAAGAACATTTACAAGCCATAGGAAGCAATATTCCTTTGTACACCGTGTTATCGACTACGGGTGCAGATCACAATCAACTATTTAAAGTAGAGTGTGCGGTTGACGGCGTCGATACGGTTGTCAGTTCAACCGCTGCGACGCGGAAAAAAGCCGAACAAAAAGCGGCATCTAAAATATTAGAGATACTATTAAATGAATAAAACACCGTTTAAAGTGGGTTTTGTCGCCTTAATTGGTGCGCCTAATGCGGGTAAGTCGACCTTATTGAACCATTTATTGGGGCAAAAAATCAGCATTACTTCTAGGCGTCCACAAACGACGCGTCACCGCATTTTAGGGATCAAGACGACCGATACGTCGCAAGTTGTCTATGTCGATACACCCGGTATGCATTTGGGTGGAAAAAAAGCCTTGAATAAATACCTAAATAAAACAGCGGACGCGAGTATGTTAGGCGTGGATGTTATTGTTTGGGTTAAAGATGATATGAAATGGGATGATAATGATCGGTCCATCATCGAGAAATTAAAACAAGCGGGTACCCCGGTGGTATTGGCGATCAATAAAATCGATAAAGTTAATAACAAACAAAGTTTGTTGCCCTTTATCCAAAAGATCAGCTTAGAGCACGCGTTTAAATCAATTATTCCTATTTCTGCGCTGACAGGTAAGCAGCTCGATGAATTTGAAGGTTTACTGCTGGATTTATTACCCGCGGGTGATTTAATGTTTCCAGAAGATCAAATTACGGATAGTTCAGAACGGTTTATGACCACGGAGATTATTCGCGAGAAATTAATCAGGCGGCTAGGTCAAGAAATCCCTCATTCAGTGACCATTAGTATTGACCAGTTCAGTGTTGAAGAAAAAATAACGCGTATTTATGCGGTTATTTGGGTGGAACGTGACGGTCAAAAAAACATTGTTATTGGGGATAAAGGTGCGGGCCTAAAAGAAATTGGTTCACAAGCGCGGGTGGATTTAGAACGGATGCTGGATACCAAGGTTTATCTCAATTTATGGGTGAAGGTTAAAAAGAACTGGTCCGATAGTGAGCGTGATCTTGGCAGCTTGGGTTACCGTGGGGCTGAGTAAGTCCCTGTCATACGGTTTATTGGGCTGTAAGTCATTCACGGGCCATAACTAATTTACTAGGGATCATGTGAATCGAGTACATCAGCACAGTTGCATTATCCTAAAAAGCCAAGCGTATAAGGAAACAAGCGTAATCCACCAGGTCTTTAGTCGAGATTACGGTGTGTTGTCTATTATTTCAAAAGGCTCTCGGAACAATAACTCTAAACACGGTGCCTTATTGCAACCATTTAGGCCGCTGTTGTTGTCATGGTCAGGTAAAAGTGACCTTAAAACATTAACGGGTGTCGATGAGTCGTATCGCGTTGCCCCATTGTTTGGTCTTGCCTTGTATTGTGGCTTTTATGTTAATGAGCTGTTACTCAACTTACTGCATAAACACGACAGTCACCCGACCCTGTTTAATGAGCTTGAAAAGGTGATGGTGGCACTCTCAAGATCTGAGTGTATTGAGCCCGCCTTACGTCAATTTGAGAAGGTGCTATTAGAAGAAATTGGTTACGGCTTAGCACTAGAGTATGACGCGGTGAGTGGCTCCGCTATTCAGCCGAGTTGTCAATATATCTACCGACCAGAGTTAGGCGCCGTTTTAGTCGAGACAAATACTGACGCCGAATCCATTTTAGGCAGCACCTTACTGAACCTTCAAAACAATCAACTGAGTGACAAAAACGAGTTAAAACAGGCTAAGCGTTTGATGCGACGGTTAATTGATATCCAATTGGATGGTAAAATGTTGAAAAGTCGCGAATTGTTCAAATAAAGAAAATAATTTTATGCATACAACCATGGCCCTCTTGGGCGTTAATCTAGATCACATAGCTACGGTAAGAAATGCACGAGGCACGGATTACCCATCGCCCTTAGAGGCAGCTTTTATAGCCGAAAGGGCAGGTGCCGACGGTATTACCATTCACCTGCGCGAGGATCGTCGTCATATTCGGGATAAGGATGTGTACGATATAGTGTCGGCGATTCAAACGCGTTTAAACCTAGAACATGCCGTTACCGATGAAATGATTGATATTGCCTGTTCGGTTAAACCCGTTTCGTGCTGTTTGGTGCCTGAAAAACGCCAAGAATTAACGACAGAAGGCGGCCTTAATGTCGTCGGTAATTTTAAAAAGGTTGAGCAAGCGTGTAAGACGCTTATGTCCGAAGGTATTTTAATATCACCGTTCATTGACCCCGACAAAGAACAAATTGATGCCGTTAAAGCAACGGGAGCCAGTATGCTTGAACTTCATACCGGCTGCTACGCAGAAGCAAAAACCGAGGCGTTACGATTACAAGAATTGCAACGAATCGAAGTTGCTGCTAGTTACGCTCAGGCGTTAGGTTTGCAAGTAAATGCAGGTCACGGATTGCATTACCATAACGTTGGGCCCATCGCACGGATACCAGAGATTATTGAGTTGAATATTGGTCATGCGATTATCGCAAGGGCACTGTTTAGTGGCCTAGAGCATGCGATACGCGATATGAAAACCCTAATGCGTCAAGCCAGATAAATTGATTCTAATCGTATGCTAAAAATAGCCTTAGGCGTTGAGTACGATGGCAGTCGATACCATGGCTGGCAACGGCAAAAAAACACCCCATTAACCGTTCAAGAGGCGCTTGAAACAGCGTTGTCTAAACTGGCTGTGCATACCGTGGCGACCGTATGTGCTGGGCGTACCGATGCCGGTGTACATGCCCTGCAACAGGTGGTGCATTTCGAAACCAATAAACAACGCGCTGATCACGAGTGGATGTTTGGTTGCAACAGCTATTTACCGGATGATATCCGTATTGTGTGGGTGCGCCCAGTCAGCGATGATTTTCATGCACGTTTTTCTGCTGCGGCACGTTATTACCGTTACGAGATACTTAACCGTGGGGTGAAGTCAGCACTCTACAGAAACCACGTAACAACTATATTTCACCCTTTAGATGTAACACTGATGCAACAAGGTGCCGATTATTTGCAAGGTACACACGATTTTTCTTCTTTTCGGGCGGGTGGCTGCCAAGCAAAAAGTCCAATAAAATGCCTACATTCGATATCAATCAAGCGCAGTAATGATAAAATCACGGTTGATATTATCGCGAGTGCTTTTTTACACCATATGGTAAGAAACATAGTGGGTACATTATTACCCGTTGCCAAAGGTGATATGCCGCCTGACTGGGTGCAATCAGTACTGCTCGCTAAAGATAGAAATAAAGCGGGCGTTACAGCATTGCCTAATGGCTTGTACTTTAAAGGTGTTTACTACCCTAAAAAATTTGGTCTGCCGGTTGTAGAGGCTTTTAAACCGTTTAACGAGTCAATAGAAACAAAACCAACGTTGTGAATAAAATGTCTTTTAGAACACGTGCAAAAATTTGTGGTATTACCCGAGTTGAAGATGCCTCTGCGGCAGTTAATGCAGGTGCAGACGCCTTGGGTTTTGTATTCTATCAGGCTAGTTCTCGTTATATTCAAGCGCATCAGGCGGCAAAAATAACACAACAATTAGCACCGTTTGTAAGCAAGGTCGCACTATTTGTTAATCCAAGCAGAGAGGAAGTGGATGTTGTACTGAATGCATTTTCGGTTGATGTCATCCAGTTTCATGGTGATGAAGATGAAGCGTTTTGTCAGTCATTTAATACACCTTACATAAAGGCTATTAGAATGCAGCAACAGACGGATATAAGTCAGTGTGCTAAGACGTATCACTCAGCAGCCGCACTTTTGCTCGACGCCTTCGATCAAGCACAATTCGGTGGCACGGGCGAAACGTTTGATTGGGCCTTATTGCCCGAAAACTGTTCATTACCCCTTATATTAGCAGGTGGGCTTGGCCCCAATAACGTGTGTCAGGCAATACAACATACGCAACCCTATGCGGTAGACGTTAGCAGTGGCGTCGAAAAGAGTAAGGGTGTTAAAGACCACCGATTAATTAAACAATTTATGCAAGAGGTTAAACGTGCCCATCAATAAGCAAGGCAAGCAATCGAAAGTAACTAACTATCAACTACCTGATGAGAAGGGGCATTTTGGCCCATACGGTGGTTTGTTCGTTGCTGAAACCTTAATGGAATCGATTGAAGAACTTAATCAAGCCTATACTCAGTACATAAAAGACCCTGATTTTTTAGCGGAACTTGATGCAGACCTACATGACTATGTGGGAAGGCCCTCACCTATTTATCATGCGGTCCGTTTGAGCCGTGACATAGGGGGAGCGCAAATTTATTTAAAAAGAGAAGATTTAAACCATACCGGTGCGCATAAAATTAATAATACGATAGGCCAAGCCTTATTAGCCAAACGTATGGGAAAAACTCGGATTATCGCTGAAACGGGGGCCGGTCAACACGGTGTGGCAACTGCAACTGTAGCGGCAAGGCTCGGCTTGGAATGTGTGGTTTATATGGGCGCCGAGGATATTCAAAGGCAGTCACCTAATGTTTATCGGATGCGTTTATTGGGTGCGACGGTAGTGCCTGTTACCTCAGGTTCGCAAACCTTAAAAGATGCTTTAAATGAAGCGTTAAGAGACTGGGTAACCAACATTGATACCACCTATTACATTATCGGAACCGTCGCTGGTCCTCATCCGTACCCAGCAATGGTACGTGATTTTCAAACCATTATCGGTCGTGAATCGCGTCAACAAATGCTACAAAAAACCGGCCGTTTACCGGATGCTTTGGTGGCTTGCGTTGGTGGTGGTTCAAATGCGATTGGCTTGTTTTACCCCTTTATTGAAGATGAAGCGGTCTCTTTATATGGCGTTGAGGCGGCTGGCCAGGGAGTTGAGACAGGTAAACATTCAGCACCTTTATGTGCGGGCAAGCCCGGTGTTTTACATGGCAATAGAACCTACTTAATGGCGGATGATGATGGTGAAATTATTGAAACGCATTCAATTTCTGCCGGCTTAGATTACCCGGGTGTGGGGCCGGAACACGCATGGCTAAAAGATATTGGCCGCGCTGAGTATGTCAATATTAAAGACGACGAAGCCTTGGCTGCGTTCCACCAATTAACGCGTGTGGAAGGTATTATTCCAGCGTTGGAATCGAGTCATGCAGTGGCTTATGCAACTAAATTAGCCAGCCAAATGGACCCTGAGCAAACGATCTTAGTTAATTTATCGGGACGTGGAGATAAAGATATTTTCACCATTGCAAAACTAGAGGGGATTGAGTTGTGAGCCGTTTAGACGATTGTTTTAAAACATTAAAAAAAGCGGGTAAAAAAGCCTTAATTCCGTTTGTTACCGCCGGCGACCCAGACGCAGACTTTACTTTGTCTTGTATGCACGCGATGGTTAAGGCCGGTGCTGATATTATTGAATTAGGGGTGCCATTTTCTGATCCCATGGCCGATGGACCCGTTATTCAAAAAGCCAGTGAACGCGCACTAAAAGGTGGTATGACTTTAAGAGGGGTTATTGCGCTGGTTAAGCGATTTAGGCAGCAAGATGCACAAACACCGGTCGTACTAATGGGCTATTTAAACCCAATAGAATTTATGGGTTATGAGGCGTTCGCAGCCAGTGCAGCGGAAGCCGGTGTTGACGGTGTGCTGACGGTTGATATACCGCCAGATGAGAGTGCTGAGCTGGTCGTTGCGTATGAAAAACAGGGCATTGCCCCGATTTTTTTATTGGCACCTACCAGCCATCCACACCGTATTAAAAAAGTTGTAGCACTAGCAAAAGGCTATATTTATTACGTTTCGTTAAAGGGCGTGACGGGTACTGGCAGCTTTGATTTAGACGATGTAGCGAATAAGATTGAAGAGATCAAGCAATTCACGTCATTGCCTTTAGCGGTGGGGTTCGGTGTTAAAAATGCCGATCTTGCAGCGAATATTGCTAAAATAGGTGACGCGGTTGTTGTGGGCAGCGCGCTGATTGATTGCATAACAGCCAACGCCGACGATCATGAGCAAGCGAAAGCTGCTATTTCGTCATTATTAAACGACATGCGAAAAGGGATGGATGCGGTTAGTTAAACTAAGTTGACTAGTCGATGCACAAAAGGTGTTTATGTTTAATCATTATAAAAAATTAATCGCTAAGGTGACTTATGAGTTGGTTTGAAAAATTAATCCCCGCTGGAATCCAGTTAAAAGGCAAAACCAAAGGCTCCGTTCCTGAAGGTTTGTGGTGTAAATGCGATAGCTGCCAGAGTGTATTGTACAAAACTGACTTAGAAAGCAATCAATACGTTTGTCCTAAGTGTGATTACCACCAACGCTTAACCGGTCGTAACCGACTCGATTTGTTTTTAGACGAAGACGGACGCGTAGAGATAGGAGAAAACGTCAGGGCTTTAGATCCATTGAAGTTTAAAGACAGCAAAAAATACAAAGACAGGCACTCTGCAGCGATTAAATCAACGGGTGAAACAGACGCATTAATCGTTATGAAAGGTAAAGTATTACAAGTAGACCTTGTGGCTGCTGCGTTCGACTTTTCATTTATGGGTGGTTCGATGGGGTCAGTTGTTGGTGAGCGCTTTGTTAGAGCGGTTAATCAGTCGATCGAGTCAAATATACCCTTGGTTTGTTTTTCTTCTAGTGGTGGCGCGCGTATGCAGGAGTCTTTGTTCTCTTTATTTCAAATGGCCAAAACCAGCGCTGCGTTAGCAAAATTGGCGGATAAAAAAATCCCTTTTATTTCGGTATTAACAGATCCGACTATGGGCGGTGTGTCTGCTAGTTTGGCAATGTTAGGAGACGTGCACATTGCAGAGCCAAATGCATTGGTGGGTTTTGCAGGGCAACGTGTGATCGCACAAACGGTGAGCGAGACATTGCCGGAGGGCTTCCAGCGTAGTGAGTTTTTATTGGAACACGGCGCGATAGATATGATCGTTGATCGTCGAGAGTTACGCGCAAAAATAGCCGATATTTTGAGTCTATTGCACTCATCGGACGAACCGATTGAAGCAGATGAAGTGATTGTAGCTTAGGGGTAAAGAGCGCAAATCATTACACAACAAGTGATGCTATCGGACGCTTCGTCACTGGCCAATTGGCTCAATTGGCAAGAACAGTGTCACCCAACTGAGATTGACCTAGGACTAGAGCGTGTCGCTCGTGTGTACCAACAAGTAAAACCAAGCACAAAGAAACAGGTTTTCACCATTACTGTTGGGGGTACTAACGGTAAAGGGTCCTGTGTAGCGATGTTAGAGGCGATATTAATCCACGCCGGTTATCGTGTAGGTGTGTATAGCACACCACACATTCAACGCTATAACGAAAGAGTGCGGCTGAATGGTCAATCGGTAACTGATGAACTATTGACTGCTTCATTCCATAAAATCAACCAAGCCCGCGCTACAACTAGTTTAAGTTATTTCGAATTTGGCACTTTGGCCGCCTTGGATATCTTTGCGCATGCAGAGGTTGATGTACAACTTCTTGAGGTGGGCTTAGGTGGACGATTAGACGCAGTGAATATTGTTGATGCCGATGCTGCGTTAATTAGCAGCATTGATGTGGACCATACGGCTTGGTTAGGCAGTGATAAATCGGCCATTGCTCTAGAAAAGGCAGGGATTTTTAGAGCGCATCAAAAAGCTGTCTGCGGTGATAAAGACGTGCCCCAAAGCCTGTTAGATTATGCGCAATCGATGGGGACTGATTTAAGGCTGGCAGGTCGGGATTTTAAGCATAAAAACCAAGCAGCTAGTTGGCAATTACAGCTCCCTAACGGTGGCGTTACGAATTATCCCTTACCTGCTTTAAAGGGTGAGCATCAAATACAAAACGCAGCTGCTGTGATTAGTTTATTGGCACTTATTGCTGCTGATCTCCCGGTTAGTAAAGAGGCGGTTGATGCCGGGTTAATAGCCGTTAATCTACCTGGCCGCTTGCAACAGCTGGGGGCAAGACCGGCTATTTTTGTAGACGTTGCGCACAACCCAGAATCTGCAAGAACATTGGCGGAGTTTTTAAAAAATCACCCTCGTTCTGGGCGGCTACACGCTGTATTCTCAATTCTAGATGACAAGAACCTCGATGAGGTCTTGCAGCCTTTTATTGGTCTAATCGACCACTGGCATATCGCGCCATTAAACAGTTTGCGCGCCCAAACAACAGCGGTGATCGGTGATAGAATAGCGCATACCTTAAGCCAGCCTTACAGCGTGTATGGTTCGGTTGAGGAGGCGTATAAAGGGGTTTTAGCAGCAATTGATCAAGATGATTTAGTTATCTGTTTTGGTTCATTTTATGTGGTCGAAGCATGTTTAGACGCGCTATAATGTCGACTAAGTTTTTCTAACAACAAGTTTAACTATTTTATGGAACAACACTTAAAACAACGTTTGATAGGTGCCACCATCCTGATTTCACTTGCTGTTATATTTGTGCCGATGTTGGTTGGTACGGATCGTTCCCAGCCTAACTCGATATCTATTGAGATTCCAACCCCCCCTGAAGAGCTTGACTCTAAAATTCTAGCCTTGCCTGAACAAGACAATGAGGTGTTAGCCGAGGTCTCTGTTTCTAAAGAGTCAGGGGTTACTGTTACTGTTCCTTCCATTCCACCTGCACCTGTCAGCACAGCTAAAGCCGTTGAAGGGATAACAGCTTGGGTGGTCCAAGTGGGAAGCTTTTCTGAGCAAAAAAATGCAGATGCCTTGTCTGAACGGTTAATAAAAGCTGGTTTTGTCGCCTTTGTTGAACAGGTTGACGGTAAAAGCGGTGAAATTTATCGTGTGCGAGTAGGGCCGGAACTCAGTAAAGAAAAAGCTGACACCCTTGCTGTTGAGTTAAAGCAACAACAAAAGCTTTCATCGGCTATTGTTGTTCAATACCCTTAGGTTTTAGCATGATTACGAGTAGTACCTTAAGTCAATTGATCTGGGTCGACTACATCATCATTGGTATTGTACTAATATCGGCTTTGATTGGTTTGTTACGAGGTTTTGTTAAAGAGGCGTTTTCGCTCGGTTCTTGGGTGATTTCAATCTATATTGCGATTCGGTTTAGCCAGGCGTTTTCAGTTTTTTTAACAGATTATATTAACGCGCCTTCTGCCAAAATTGCCACGGCTTTTGTCATATTGTTGTTAGTCAGTTTGATTTTAGGTGCGATGTTGTCTTATTTGTTGAGTCAGCTAGTTGATAAAACGGGCTTGTCGGGCACAGATCGTTTTGCCGGTTTTCTTTTTGGTATCGCCCGTGGCTTAGTTGTAATGAGTGTTTTAGTTTTATTGGCCGGGCTAACGCCTTTACCTCACGACCCATGGTGGGTGGAGTCGACATTAATCGGCCCGATCCAAGAGCTCTCAGTGTGGCTTAGAGAGCAGATTCCTGAAGGTTTTTCAGGGTACCTTTCGTATTAACTTTATTTTTAAAAGGCAGAATTAAATATGTGTGGAATTGCTGGTGTTGTAGCCCATCAAAGTGTTAATCAAGAATTGTACGAAGCGTTAACGATTCTTCAGCATCGCGGTCAAGATGCGGCGGGCATTGTTACCTGTGAAGGTAGCCAGTTACATCTACGCAAAGCAAATGGTCTGGTTAGGGATGTGTTTAGAACCAGCCACATGCTTGACTTGAAAGGCAATATGGGGATTGCGCATGTACGCTATCCAACAGCCGGTTGTTCAAGTTCAGCAGAAGCGCAACCCTTTTACGTTAACTCTCCCTTCGGAATAACTTTGGCGCATAACGGTAATTTAACCAATGCTGAAAGCTTAAAAGAAGCGTTGTTTATTCAAGACCAGCGGCATATCAACACCAACTCAGACTCTGAGATTTTACTTAACGTATTTGCCCATGAGCTACAAGGGTTAGGTAAATTAAAATTAGATGAAAACGACGTATTTAAAGCGGTACAAGGTGTGCATAAACGGTGTGAAGGAGCTTATGCAGTAGTGGCGATGATTACCGGGTTTGGCATAGTGGGTTTTCGTGACCCGCACGGTATTCGCCCGATTTGTTTCGGTCAACGTGAAACAGATTTAGGTAATGAATATATGATCGCCTCTGAGTCAGTGGCACTGGATACGCAAGGCTTTAAATTAACCCGCGATATTGCGCCAGGTGAAGCTGTTTTTATCAAAAAAGACGGTATTATTCATACTAAGCAATGTGCTCTCAACCCGCAGTTAAATCCGTGTATTTTTGAATATGTGTATTTAGCCCGCCCAGATTCAATTATAGACAATGTGTCGGTCTATAAGTCACGGCTTAGAATGGGCGAAAAGCTGGCGGATAAAATCCTTAGGCTTCGACCTGATCACGATATTGATGTGGTTATTCCTATACCAGATACCAGCAGAACATCAGCGTTACAACTAGCCAATAGGTTAGACGTGAAATACCGCGAAGGGTTTATTAAAAACCGATACATCGGGCGAACTTTTATTATGCCTGGACAGCAAGAGCGAAAAAATTCGGTTAGACGTAAGCTAAATGCGATTGACCTTGAGTTTAAAGGTAAAAATGTGTTGTTGGTTGATGATTCGATTGTACGGGGCACAACATCGGGACAAATTATTAAATTAGCCAGAGAAGCTGGGGCTAAAAAGGTTTATTTTGCTTCGGCAGCGCCACCTGTGCGATACCCCAATGTGTATGGTATTGACATGCCAGCAGTAGACGAATTGGTAGCGCACGATCGAAGTATAGATGAAGTGCAACAAGCCATCGGAGCTGATTGGCTGGTATACCAAGACATTGAGGATTTATTTGAATCAGTTAGAAAGCGTAATCCAGAAATCAGTGATTTTGACGCAGCGTGTTTTAATCAGCATTACGTAACTGGGACAGTCAGTGACGATTACTTAATGAAGCAAGGCCTAAGTCGCGCTGATAAAGAAAAAACTAATACGGGCTTGGGACAAACTGTCATCGAGCTACACAATAATCATTAATCTTAGGTACGTTAAATCATGTCAGCTAAGGAATGGAATCAATACTCGATAGAAACCCAAGGTATACGCGCCGGACAACAACGAACGGCAGAAGGGGAACATAGCGACCCAATTTTTCCTACCTCAAGTTATATATTTAACAGCGCTGAAGAGGCCGCTTCGCGTTTTTCAGGTAAAACCAGTGGCAATATTTACTCGCGATTCACCAACCCAACCGTGCGTGCGTTTGAGCAACGTTTAGCCGTTATGGAAGGGGCCGAGCGTGCAATGGCAACCTCATCTGGCATGGCGGCTATTAATTGCGTGTGTATGGGTTTGCTCAGTGCCGGCGACCACGTCGTATGTTCACAGAGTGTGTTTGGTAACAGTGCGCTGATGTTTAAAAACATCATGGCTAAATTTGCCATAGAAACGACCTTCGTCACCTTGGATGATATGGCTGATTGGCAGGCTGCATTGCGGCCTAATACACGGTTTTTATTTTTAGAAACACCGTCTAACCCCCTCGGGACCTTAGTGGATATCCGTCAATTAGCTGATTTGGCACACGCCAATGGGTCATTGCTTATCGTCGATAATGTGTACTGCACACCCGCATTACAAAAACCGCTTAGCTTAGGCGCGGATTTAGTGGTGCATTCGGCTACTAAATATTTAGATGGCCAGGGACGATGTATTGGAGGCGCTGTGGTTGGTAATAATGACCTGATTGAAGAGAAAATTTACCCGATTCTAAGAACCTGCGGACCCACCATGAGCCCATTTAATGCCTGGGTGTTTCATAAAGGTTTAGAAACCCTATCACTGAGAATGGAAAAGCATTGCCAAAATGCGTTACAGGTAGCGCAATGGTTGGAGCAACATACGTCGATAGAGCACGTATATTACACGGGTTTGCCCAGTAACCCTCAGCACGCGTTAGCTAGGCAACAACAAAGCGGTTTTGGTGGCATTGTCAGTTTTGACGTTAAAGGTGGTAAAGAAAATGCCTGGAAAGTGATTGATGCGACTCAAATGATCTCTATTACCGCCAACCTCGGCGATGTAAAAAGCATGATAACCCACCCGTCAACCACTACACATGGGCGTTTAACCGAGCAAGAGCGTGCCAGTGCGGGTATTAATGATTCTTTAGTTAGGCTGGCGGTAGGGCTTGAAAATGTTAGCGATATAATTGACGACTTAGCGACAGGTCTCGATAGTATTAGTTAAACGTGTAATGAGCTCGCAGGGGTGACCTAAGACGCGTTCATTTAACGGGATTAATGCAATAATTGGATTTCCTGCATTACCTCAGCGTTAATATTGCCCTGTTGATCATAAGATAATTCAATAAATTGCATCGCATGTTTATCGTCAATGGTGAGTAGGGTGGTGCAACGTGTGCCGTATTCATCGCCTTGTATAAAAACAGAGGATAAAAAACGCTCAAAATCGAGACCAATACCTGTATTGGGCAGTAGTGCATCCGGCGGTTTAGTTTGAGATTGCATAATGCTAAGTAAAGGTATCGGGTCGATGCTTTCTGTTTTTAACGACTGCTTAAACTGGGTCGATGCTTGGGTTAACTTAGGCCATGGTGTATTGAGGCCAGCGTTACATAAACCATGAAAGCCTGGGCTTATTGGGCTGGCTTGATGGGTGTCATTAGAATAGTGCCATAGCCCGGTTTTATCTAATAAGATTAAATTAAATAAACCGTACAGCCCGTCTTTTTTCTTTAGGTCGGATAAAAATTCAGCTGCTGGTTGTTGCGCCGTTAAAAAATCACTCACTAAATGCCCGCGCGAGCGTTTGTTGGTTTGAGAAAAAGGCGGTTTTCGAATATTGGTAATAGCAGCCAAGCGACCTGTCAGGTCAACGCTCAACCAGCTACCACCTGCAAGCAAATCGATGCCGCCAAATATTGACGGGTGATCAGGCCAAAAGTCGGCTTGTGCAGCTAGGCGGTGGTGGTATTCATCACGGTTGGCCAGCAAGACGAGTTTGTATTGCTCATTGGGCTGGTGTTTTAAAAGAAGTAAACACATGGTAATTTGCTACGTTAAGGTTTGTTTTTCTATCAAACACCGTCACTGCAGACCTGTCAATATTAAAGACTAAATGATAAAATACGGGGCTGAAATTGTTCGCCTTGCTTATTGATAAGCATTGATTTTAATCTTAGGAGTTTACTATGTTAGAAGATTACCGCAAACACGTCGCCGAGCGTGCAGCCTTAGGTATTGTGCCAAAACCACTAAACGCAGATCAAGTTGCCGGGTTGATCGAATTATTAAAAACCCCACCAGCTGACGAAGGCGAATTTTTACTGGACTTGTTGACTAACCGCGTACCGCCCGGTGTTGATGAGGCTGCTTACGTAAAAGCAGGATTTTTAGCTGCCATTACAACCGGTGAAGTTTCTTCCCCGTTAATCGACAACGTTAAAGCAACAGAATTATTAGGCACCATGTTAGGTGGCTACAACATTATGCCATTGGTTAATTTACTCGATCATGCTGAATTGGCAGAAGTCGCGGCCAATCAACTATCACATACGTTGTTAGTATTTGATGCCTTTCATGATGTGGTCGAAAAAGCGGAGGCGGGTAATATGGCCGCTAAACGTGTCTTACAATCATGGTCTGACGCTGAATGGTTTACTAAAAAACCCGCGCTGGCCGAAAAACTCACGGTTAAAGTATTTGAAGTAAATGGCGAAACCAATACGGATGACTTGTCTCCAGCGCCCGATGCTTGGTCACGTCCAGATATTCCCTTACATGCGTTAGCGATGTTAAAAATGCCGCGCGAGGGTATTAACCCAGACGTACCCGGTGAAAAGGGTCCGATTAAACAAATTGAGCAGATGGAAGCCGACGGCATTCCTTTGGCTTACGTTGGTGATGTGGTCGGAACAGGCTCTTCACGTAAATCAGCCACTAATTCAGTTTTATGGTTTATGGGAGATGATATTCCTTATGTACCGAATAAACGCGGTGGTGGGGTGTGTATTGGCGGTAAAATTGCGCCTATTTTCTTCAACACCATGGAAGACTCAGGTGCGCTGCCAATTGAAATGGACGTGTCTAATTTCAAAATGAATGACGTGATTGATATCTACCCCTATGAAGGTAAGGTCACCAAAAGCGATAGTGATGAGGTGTTAGCCGAGTTTCAATTAAAGTCTCAAGTAATCCTAGATGAAGTACAAGCGGGTGGCCGAATTCCACTTATTATTGGACGTGGCTTAACATTACGTGCACGTAAAGCCTTAGGTTTAGCTGCATCTGAAGTGTTCCGTACACCTGAAATTCTTGAAGACAGTGGTAAGGGTTATACCTTAGCGCAAAAAATGGTTGGCAAAGCCTGTGGCGTTGATGGAATACGTGCCGGCGTCTATTGTGAGCCACATATGACCACGGTTGGATCGCAAGATACTACTGGGCCGATGACGCGCGATGAACTTAAAGACTTAGCGTGTTTAGGTTTTTCTGCTGATTTGGTAATGCAATCTTTTTGTCACACGGCGGCTTACCCCAAACCGGTTGATGTTACGACCCACCACACCCTACCTGACTTTATAATGAACCGCGGTGGTGTGTCATTACGCCCTGGTGACGGTATTATTCACTCATGGCTAAACCGCATGCTATTACCCGATACTGTTGGTACGGGCGGTGATTCACATACACGTTTCCCCTTAGGTATTTCATTCCCGGCGGGTTCTGGTTTAGTGGCGTTTGCTGCAGCGACCGGTGTGATGCCGTTAGATATGCCTGAATCTATTTTGGTCCGCTTTAAAGGTACCATGCAGCCGGGTATTACGTTGCGTGATATGGTTAATGCGATTCCATTAGCAGCGATTAAAAAGGGGTTATTGACGGTATCGAAAGAAGGCAAAATCAATGCTTTTTCAGGCCGCATTCTTGAAATTGAAGGCTTGCCAGATTTAAAGGTAGAGCAAGCATTTGAATTATCAGATGCGTCAGCCGAACGGTCAGCAGCCGGTTGTACGATTAAACTGAATAAAGAACCCATTATCGAGTACCTGAACTCAAATATTACCATGCTGAAATGGATGATTGCTGAAGGTTATGGCGATGTGCGAACGATCGAACGCCGTATCAAATCAATGCAAGAATGGCTAGCCAATCCACAATTGATGGAAGCCGATGCAGATGCCGAGTACGCTGAAATCATTGAAATTGATATGAATGAAATTCACGAGCCAATACTGGCTTGCCCCAATGATCCGGATGACGTTAAAACCTTGTCGGATGTGGCGGGTACAAAAATTGATGAAGTGTTCATTGGTTCTTGTATGACCAATATTGGTCATTTCCGCGCTGCGGGTAACCTGTTAAAAGAATTTGGCGGTGTGTTGCCTACGCGTTTATGGATTGCACCACCGACCAAGATGGATGCGGCGCAATTAACTGAAGAAGGGTACTACTTTACTTATGGTGTAGCGGGGGCTCGTACTGAAATGCCCGGCTGTTCTTTATGTATGGGTAACCAAGCGCGTATTGCTGAAAAATCCACAGCGATCTCAACCTCAACACGTAACTTCCCGAACCGGCTAGGTACGGGTGCATTTGTCTATTTAGCATCAGCTGAATTGGCTGCAATTGGCGCTATTTTAGGCAAAATTCCGTCTAAAGAAGAATACATGGACTACGCCAAAAAAATCGATACCATGGCGGCAGATACCTACCGTTATCTAAATTTCGATCAAATCCCATCGTATCAAAAAATTGCTGATACGGTAGAAATGGCAATTAATGGTTAACTAGCTGTTAGCATGACAAAAAAGGCGCTGTCGATACAGCGCCTTTTTTGTGCGATCTATTGTTAGTTATTTAATTAGTCTAATTGATCCATTGACAGTAACCTGAATATCCGAGGTACTGGGTTGCAGGTTGGCGCTAGCTGTTTCTATCGCTTGCGCACTATTTAACAGACGGGCTTGTGCAAAGTGAACAGGCGGTTGGCTTGCATTGCTATTAATATTGATCTGATGGATGGTGTATTGTGTGTGATCTAAGCTGCTTGTAATCACCCGCGCTTGCTGTTTAAACTGTTCGATAGCCTGCTGTATCAGCCCCGTTTTGACCTTTTCACGTTTTTCATTAGAAATGATATAGCGTAAAGATTTCAGCAGAAGCTTTGTTTGCAGGAGGCCAATAAGCTGGCCCAGTTCAACGCTATTTTTGCTTTCTAATACCAACTGTTGGGAACCGCGCCAGCTGCGTAAGACGTTCTTGTCGTACATCTGATGGGCGGTATATTGCCCCCCTTTAACGTCAATAGACTTGAATTTTTTGGCGGTATCAAGAGCCCAAGCCATCGTCGTGTTAATCTGTTCGGCTAGTTGAGCGGGTTGTTTATGCTCTGCTTCTACCGCCATAACGGCGATAGTGGTGTCGGTTTCGAGGCTTATGCTGGCAGTGCTCTGAAGGTTAACGAGACCGTCTGGTTGGGTTTCATGTGCGTGGACAGCACTGAAACTCATATTAAAAGTTAGGGTGGCAGCTACAATCCATTTGTTCATACGTATCCTCGCAATTTAGATCATTGGTCAATCGGGTGTTGCAATGTTAGTTGAAACTTAATGGTTTTCTAGACGATTTAGACCATTTAACGCAGCTACCCGGTAGGCTTCAGCCATAGTAGGGTAGTTAAATGTGGTGTTAGTAAAATACAGTAAGGTGTTAGCCTCGCCGGTTTGTGACATAATGGCCTGACCAATGTGAATAATTTCGGCAGCTTGGTCTCCAAAGCAATGAACGCCCAAAATTTGTAACGTATCGGAATGAAAAATTATTTTTAATAGTCCTTGGGTTTCTCCGGTAATTTGTGCGCGTGCGAGGGAATCAAACCGTGAGTAGCCAGTTTCGTAGGGAATTTTTTGTTCTGTTAACTCCCTTTCTGTATAGCCAACTGAGCTGATCTCAGGGTTGGTGTAAATGCCGGTAGGGATATCCTTGACCAATTTAGTATCGCAGACACCATCAATAATATGGGTGGCAGCAAATCGGCCTTGGTCATACGCGGCACTGGCTAAACTGGGGTACCCAATAAAGTCACCAACAGCGTAAATATGCTCCTTACCATCCACTTGGTAGTGCTCGTTGACGTTAACCTGACCACGTGAATTAGTTTTGATAGAGACCTTGTCTAGAGCAAGGCCATCAAAGTTTCCGGTACGGCCGTTGGCCCATAGAAAAATATCGGATTTTATGCGTTTTCCAGAAACAAGCTCAGTCACGATGCTATTACCGTCGCAGCTAATAGATGTGTACTCTTCGTTAGCCCGGATAACCACACCTTGCTTACGCATGTCGTGGCTGAGCGCATGTACAATCTCGTCATCAAGAAACGCCAGCAGTACTTCTTGGGTATTAATTAAATTGACTTTAATACCAAGCCCTTGAAAAATAGAAGCATACTCGCAGCCGATAACCCCCGCACCATAAATGGTAATAGATTTAGGGGTGAAATCTAAATTAAGAATGGTGTCGCTATCAAATATATTTGGGTTATTAAAATCAACGTCAGCGGGGCGATAGGGGTGCGAGCCGGGTGCCAGAACAAAAGACTCGGCGCTTATTTTCCTACTTTTTTCGCCTTTGCCTGATTTGATTTGCATGCTGTGCTCGTCGATAAAACTGGCAGTGCCTTTTATTAAATCGAGGTTATTTCGTTCATAAAAACTGCTGCGCATATCGACCTGTTTCTTAATAACATCGGTCGCCGAGCTTAATAATTGAGGGAAGCTAAGTTGGATTTTTCCACCACAGGCTTCTTTGTACCAACGGTTGCGGTTAAATTGAATAACACCTTGTACTGCCTGACGTAGGGCTTTAGAAGGGATGGTTCCCCAATGGGTGCAGCCACCGCCGACGTCGTGGTATTTTTCAACGATAGCGACGTTTTTTCCTTCTTTGCAGGCTTTCATCGCGGCACCTTCACCGCCAGGCCCTGTGCCGACCACTATTACGTCGTAATCATAGTTACTCATTTATATTTTCTCGCCATATTTTTAAAAACGGATGCAACAAGTATACAACAACTAGGATAAAATCTTTATTTACACAGCCTATATCGATATGTCCGATTTATTCTTAATTATCCAAAAAGCCTTGCGCGCCCCCTTGGTTGAAGACACCATTAGCTTTACCAAACAGGCGTTTGATGTGATTCATTCCTCAACGCCATTTGTGGAACCGTTTGACCGTGTTATTGAACCGATTGACTTAGTTGCCTTTCCGGAAAAACCGCTGTGTGTACACCCGAGGGAACTACCCCGGCGACGGTTGGGCAGTGAGGCGGGTAAGCGCTCTTTTATCCACGCCATTGCACATATAGAGTTTAACGCGATTAAATTAGCCTTGGATATTGCCTACCGTTTTAAAGGTATGCCAGCACAGTTTTATAAAGATTGGCTCTACGTAGCCAACGATGAATGCAAACACTTTAAGCTACTTTGTGATCATTTAGCGACTTATGGCTGCAAATATGGGGATATTCCTTCTCATGATGGTTTATGGAGCATGGCAGTAAAAACCGAGCATGACATAGTAGCTCGGTTATCTCTAGTGCCGCGTTATCTTGAGGCACGTGGTTTAGATGTAACCCCTGCGATGCTAGATAAACTGTATGCACAAAAGGATATGGCCTCAGCGGCGGTGCTTGAAGTGATCCTAGAAGATGAGGTGACTCATGTCGAATACGGCACAAAGTGGTTAGACTTTGTCTGCGATCAGCAAGGTATACAGCGGCAGGAGGTGTTCTTTGAACATATCGAGCACTATTTAAAAGGGCAAATTTTAGGTCCCTTTAATCGTCCATTACGGCTGCGTGCGGGGTTTACAGAAAACGAATTAAATCAATTAGAGCAGTTAGATAAGCGGCGTTAGGCTAAGGGTATTATTTTATAACCTGTCGAGTTCCATTCCAACACGCTGCCGCCCTTATCATCCCATTCAGCTAATACAAAACGCTCAACAGGAAGATTGTTTACACAATGCTGATGGAGGTCAGGGCGGTGAGTATGGCCGTGTATCAATCGTTGTACAGCGTGTTTTGCCATCGTTTCAACGACAGTGCTGACATTAACGTCCATAATATCGCGCGCTTTGTTTTTTTTGTTTAAATGGCTTTGTTGGCGGTATTGTTGTGCGAGCATCAAGCGTTCATCTAACGGCTTTGAAAGCGCCGCTTGTTGCCAATCGGCGTTATGAGTTAGCGCTCTAAATTGTTGGTATTCAATATCATCGGTGCACAATAAATCACCGTGCATCAATAAGGTTTTAACGCCAAACAAATCAATAACTGACTCATCGGCCAGACAGGTCACCTGAGTTTCCTTAAAGAATGCTTTACCAATAAGAAAATCCCTATTACCGGCTATAAAAAAAACGCGTAAGCCTTTATCGGCGGCTGCTTTCAGTCGTTCTTTGACGTCGCTATTCGGCGGTGTTGTATCATCATCGCCGACCCAAACATCAAATAGGTCGCCGAGTATGTAAAGGTCAGAAACAGTCGAGTCTAATGCATCCAGGTAGGTCAGAAAACGTTGAGTGTTCTCTGGCCTACCTTCGTTCAGGTGAAGGTCTGAAATAAAGTGAATGCGTGAAGCCACGAATTACTGAATAATTTCTGCAGCTTCGATGATCACTTCTTGTTGTGGGACATCGGTAGGGAACATGCCGCCACTACCAGTCTTAATTGCGGCGATTTTATCGACTACATCCATGCCTTCGGTAACTTTACCAAACACCGCGTAGCCCCAGCCTTGTGAGTTTTTAGCAGTGTGGTTCAAAAAGCCGTTGTCGCCGTGATTAATGAAAAATTGCCCTGTTGCTGAGTGTGGCTCACCGGTTCTTGCCATGGCGATTGTACCGCGGTCATTGCTTAGTCCATTATCGGCCTCGTTTTCAATGGCATCTTTGGTGTCTTTTTGTTTAAAGTCAGCGGTAAAGCCGCCGCCTTGAACCATAAAGCCCGAGATAACGCGATGAAAAATAACCCCTTCATAAAATCCATCTTCGACGTAAGAAATAAAATTAGATACCGTCTTAGGGGCCGCTTCGGCATTAAGTTCAAGAATAATATCGCCTTGGTTGGTGCTTAGTTTAACTGATGGGTTGCTCATTTTTTTAGTTTCCGTTGCGTAAAGTGACGTTGATGTGATGGTTAACAGTGCTGTAATAAGTAGCGTTTTAATGAATATAAATCGTTTATTGCTCATTAATTAATCCCACTTGAAAAAGAAGGAGCATATTAGCGTTTTTTAATACATTTATAAAGTTTCTTATTGTTTTATAGCGCCGTTGGAATCAGTTATCATGCTCTATTTAGACAATAAGACACGTATCCTGATGAAGCCCTTGCACATTTTTAATTCACTACACCGTAAAAAACAACCGTTCACTCCAATAGTAGAAGGTAAGGTCGGGTTGTACGTCTGTGGCATGACGGTGTATGACTTTTGTCACATCGGTCATGCACGGGTCATGGTGGTATTTGATGTGGTCGCTCGTTATTTTAAATACTTGGGTTACGAGGTGAACTATGTGCGGAATATTACCGATATCGACGATAAAATCATTAATCGTGCAATCGAGGCCGGAGAAGATTTTAGCCAATTAACGCAACGTTTTATTGCTGAAATGCATCAAGATGAAACTAGTTTGAATGTGCAAAAGCCGGATCTCGAGCCGCTCGCAACCGAGTCGATGAACGACATTATCCTTATGATCGAAACTTTAATCGATAAACAGCACGCGTACCTCGGGCCAAATAACGATGTTTACTACGCGGTTGAATCGTTTGCTAACTATGGGCAGTTGTCGGGCCGTAAGTTGGATGATATGAATGCCGGTGAACGGGTTGAGGTTGATGCAAATAAACGCAACCCCTTCGACTTTGTACTGTGGAAGTCGGCTAAAGCGGGTGAGCCTGCTTGGCCATCACCTTGGGGAGCAGGGCGCCCAGGTTGGCATATTGAATGTTCGGCCATGTCGACACGCTGTTTGGGTAATCATTTTGATATTCACGGTGGTGGGATGGATTTGCAGTTTCCGCACCACGAAAACGAAATAGCCCAGTCAGAAGCGGCAACCGGCGAGTGTTTTGTTAATACGTGGATGCATAACGGCTTTGTGCGGATTGACGATGAAAAAATGTCCAAATCATTGGGTAATTTTTTTACTGTACGTGAGGTACTTAAGCAATACCGTGGCGAAGAAATACGCTTTTTTGTACTGTCCAGTCATTACCGCAGTCCGCTAAATTATTCAGATGAGCAGTTAAACGAGTCACGTGCTGCACTTGAGCGCTTATACACTGCCTTACGTAACGTAACACCGGCAGCAAACCCTGATAAGTCAGATTATATCCAGCGATTTGAAGCGGCGATGAACGATGACTTTAATACTGCAAAGGCGTTGTCGGTGATGTTTGAATGCGCCAATGAGCTGAATAAATTAAAATCAACGGACCCAGAAAAAGCGGCCAAAACGGCAACTGACTTATTAACCATGGCGGAACCATTAGGTCTGTTGAACCAAGATCCGGAAACCTACTTGCAGTCATCTACGGGTGATGACGTGGCAATAGATAATGATGTGATAACGTTAAAAATAAACCAACGGCTACAAGCCAAAGCGGATAAAAACTGGGCCTTAGCGGATCAAATCAGGGATGAGTTAAGTCAGCAAGGCGTTATATTAGAAGATAAGGGCGTGCAAACGACTTGGCGTAGAAACTGATTTTATAAAGAAAAAAACGACGCGCGAAACACGCCGTTTTTCCTGTGCTCTGTTAGTCGCTCTGTAACTCAGCTGCTTGTAGAGTGTTTTCAAGTAGTGAGGCAATCGTCATGGGGCCTACGCCACCTGGTACGGGGGTAATCCAACTGGCATTTTTAGTGGCTGCTTGATAATCCACATCACCGGCTAGTTTCCCGGTTTCTAAGCGGTTGATCCCAACATCAATCACTACGGCGCCGGGTTTTACCCATTCGCCTTTAACAAAACCGGGGATACCCACGGCTGCAATAATGATATCAGCCCGTTTAACATGGGCTGCCAAGTCAACGGTTCGGCTATGGCAGGTTGTCACCGTACAGCGGGCCATTAATAACTCCAATGAAACAGGGCGGCCAACAATGTTTGACGCACCAATAACAACGGCCTCTTTACCTTCTAAGGGGATGCCAGTGCTTTTTAATAAGGTCATGATGCCTTTCGGTGTGCAAGGGCGTAAAATCGGCATGCGTAATGCTAAGCGACCAATATTATAAGGGTGAAAACCATCTACATCTTTTAATGGATCAATCGCCTCAATAATTTTTTCTTCGTTAATATGTTCAGGTAACGGTAATTGAACCAAAATACCGTGTATAGATGAATTGTTATTAAGTTCGTCTATAAGGGCGAGAAGTTCTTGTTCTGTGACGCCATAAGGAAACGTTTTTGATAAAGAGTAAAACCCCACTTCTTCGCAAGCATTGCATTTATTGCGTACATATACTTCTGAGGCTGGGTTCTCACCGACTAAAATAACGGCCAAGCCCGGTTTCGCAAGGCCATGAGCAATACGGCGTTCTGTTTGCTTTTTTATGTTGACTCGAAGTTCGCTGGCAATTTTTTTACCGTCTATTTTTTGAAACGTCATAGTGTGTTTTTGCTTTTTTGAGGCTCTTTTTTTAAAGAAGCGTTGACCTGAATTCCCGTGTGCCGTATTATCGCCCACCTACAAAGTTATTGCATCATTTAAGCAATCATTTTGTTAGTAGTCGGGGTGTAGCGCAGTCTGGTAGCGCGCCTGCTTTGGGAGCAGGATGTCGGGAGTTCGAATCTCTCCACCCCGACCAATTTTTTAAATACTCACATTAAATGTGGGTGTAAAATTATGATGAAGCGCTTGTAGCTCATCTGGATAGAGCATCGGCCTTCTAAGCCGAGGGTAGCAGGTTCGAGTCCTGCCAAGCGCACCATAAGCTCTAAAATATAATCGTCAATGGTGGGTGTAGCTCAGTTGGTAGAGCCCCTGACTGTGACTCAGGTTGTCGAGGGTTCGAGTCCCTTCATCCACCCCATTTTACGATTATAAAACAATGACTTAAATAAAGGTAAGGGCCTTTCAGGCCACCTGGCTACTTTATGTGCTCATTGTTTCTGCAATATCACTGTTTTTATTGCATTGCCTTTTTTGACAAAGTCTTTGTTACTTACCTTGAATAATTTAAACTTCGACACAACCAGTTAAAAAATAATTCAACGTGTCCAATAACGCTTTCCCAATCTTTTTGAGTCACCCTGATCAAGTTGGCGATCAAATTAATCAGCTAATAAAAAAAGGTGCTCTTTTACTCGCTACGAACGCGCTAAATCTAGACGACACACCGTGTTACTTGGACTATAAAATGGGTGCATTAAATTTGCACTTACAAACAGAGGCCGAATCATTCCAATTAAGTCTTAATTTTATTGAGGGAAAATCTCAGCACCGCCGTTTGTATGGAGGGGGAAAGGGGCAGCCTTTAGCCAAAGCCTGTGGCCTAAGTAAGCACCCAGAATGGACTGTTTTAGATGCCACGGCAGGGCTTGGTAAAGACGCCTTCGTTTTGGCTAGCCTTGGCGCTGAAATGATGCTGTGTGAGCAAAACCCCGTGCTTTATGCCTTATTGAGCGATGCGTTATTGCGCGCGAGTGCCAATGAAGAAACAGCGCTTATCGTTAAACGCATGCAGACTGTGCACGTAAATGCCATCGACTACCTCAAAACGCTTAACGACATACCCTCTGCTAGACCAGACGTTATTTACCTAGACCCTATGTACCCAGCGCGTAAAAAATCAGCCAAAATAAAAAAAGAGATGCAAATACTGCAATACCTTGTTGGTCATTCCGATGAAAATGTTGAGCTGTTAGACATGGCTTTGCAAACGGCCAAGCATCGGGTGGTTGTTAAACGACCCAAAACAGCGGCCATGCTCAATCAGACACCTCCCAGTTTTACCGTCAGTAGCGTAAATACCCGATACGATGTTTATAGTCTTTGATCTTTCAGAGTAGTTAAAGTGTGATGGAAATGCCCGCTACGATACGATTATCGATATCTGTTTGCTGGCCCTTTTGACGTTGAATAACGGGTAGTGAGAAAGAAATAAAGCCGCCAAATCCATTCGCTGACACCTTGATGCCAGGTGATATAAACAGTGTGCTGCCCCCCGAGTTGTCTTCTAGTTGGCCGTGTAATCTATTTTCACGCCGGCTGATGCCATTTGCCTCTAGTGACAAATCCCATTTTAACTCGAGTGGCTTGTCGATATGCGAGTGGCTAGCGTGGTCATGGGTCTGTAGGCGGTAAGTAACAGCAGCGTTGTAACTTAATGAGGAACCAATCTCTGTGTGCTGAGAACCCTCAGTGGTCTGGTTGTATAAGATATTGGCATGGTAGGCGAGTGGACCATAGGACTGGCTAATGGCAGCGCCGAGTAAATAATCCCATGCACCAGTTCCAGGTTGGAACTCTGTTTCAAAACGTTCACCATTGCTGTCTTTTACTTGTGTTTCACCGCTGGGCGCTTTGATACCAAAAAGTAACGATACATCTAGATCATCGGCCTGATAAAAACGGTAGTTAGCAAGTAATAAAGCGTCACCAAAGCCAGAAGAGTCACCATGTGAATGTGCCTCACCTTCTTCACCATGGGCCTCACTTTCTCTAATATTCTTTCTTTCGATGTAAGGTAGCCGTGCGCTTAGGGTTAAATCGTTGCTAAGGCCGTAAGCGACAGATAATGAGGTGCTGCTAATGCGATCCACACTGTGGATGCCTTCTTGTCCTGTGGCGCCAAATTGAACGAGTTGTTCGGTGCTAAATCGATCATTATTAATAACCTCTGTTCTTAGGCCGAAAGCGAGTGTGCCTAACGGTGCAGGATTAGCAGCAATGGTGTTGATAGGGCCTGCAGATTCAAGACCAAAGGCCACGGAAGGGTGGTCTGAATAAGCACAAGTACTAATGATTGATAAAATTAAAAATGCGTTTGTAGTTATTTTAAAATTCATTTTTATAATAATTGTAGTGTAGGAGCGCTGATTTTAGCGTGTTTATGTTTATTTGTACCTGTGACGAATTGTCGCAAGCTAAGCCGTCATTGTTTGCTTTTTAATCACTATTTACATTCTTCTAAGCCTCATATTTAAGCGCTCATCTTTAAGCCTTCTTATTAAGGTATTGATTGCCTGTCAGGCAAATGGACGTGCGCGATGACACACAATGTCTCGTCATTTTTTCGCATAATGGTGAGTAAGTGGTGTCTTAGTGTTGACTTTAGTGATGCGGTCTCATGATTTAATAAGCTCAATACTGGCAGCAGTCGCTAAATCGTCTTGAAATACACTAGGAATTGAAGGCAATAAAAAACCCCTAGAATAAAGGGGTTTAAGATTGTTCTAGGATGTTGTAGAACATAAATTTGGTACCGAGGGCCGGAATCGAACCGGCACTTCCGAAGAAACCGGATTTTGAATCCGGCGCGTCTACCAGTTCCGCCACCCCGGCCAAATATGTGTGGGCATTATAGACAGTTTTATAGTTAAACTCTATTGAATTTCTTAATTTATCTTTTGTTTTTTCTCCCTGTGGCGTGAGTTCCTGTAAAATCCCCCGCCATGCAAAAAAGTGATTTTAATTATCAATTACCCAACGAGTTAATTGCCCGTTACCCGCTCGCTAACCGCGTCGATAGTCGTTTATTGGTGGTGGGGGATAATGCGTTATCTGATCAAGTGTTTTCCGATTTACCATCATTGTTAAAAGCCGGCGATTTGCTGGTTTTTAATAATACCCGCGTTATTGCTGCGCGTTTATTTGGCCGAAAGACAAGCGGCGGGAAATTAGAACTATTGCTGGAGCGGGTGCTGGGTGATGTCAATGCTTTGGCGCATATCCGTAGCAGTAAATCACCAAAAGCAGGCGCTATTATTTTGCTTGATCAAGGTCATCGCTGTGTAGTGGAAGGGCGCGAAGGGGATTTGTTTAAGCTTAAGTTTGAAACCAGTATTGATACAGTACTCGATGCAGTCGGCCATATTCCGTTACCGCCTTATATAGATAGGGCGGACGAAAGTTTAGACATCGAGCGTTACCAGACCGTCTTTAGCCAAAAACCGGGTGCGGTGGCCGCACCTACGGCGGGTTTGCATTTTGACGACGCCTTATTGCAGCAAATAAAGTCTTTGGGTGTGGATATAGGCTACGTTACTCTGCATGTCGGTAGCGGCACCTTCCAGCCAGTGCGAGAAGACGATTTAAGTAAACACATTATGCACAAAGAATGGCTAACGGTTGATGAGCAGATTGTGCAGCAAATTACACAAACAAAGGCTGCCGGTGGACGGGTGATTGCGGTAGGTACTACGGCAATGCGCTCGTTAGAGTCTGCGGCAAAGTCGGGGGTGTTACAAACGTATACCGGTGATACTGATTTGTTTATCACCCCGGGTTATCGTTTTAACGTAATTGACGCGATGGTCACTAATTTTCACTTACCTGAATCTACCTTGTTGGTGCTAGTGAGTGCGTTTTCCGGTTATCAGCGAATTAAATCAGCTTATCAACACGCGATCAATCAAGGTTACCGTTTCTTTAGCTACGGTGATGCCATGTTTCTTAGTTATATGCCAGATAAGAGTCAATCCCATGAAATTTGATTTATTAAACACCGATGCGGTTGCCCGTCGAGGGCGTTTGTCGTTTGAGCGCGGCACAATTGAGACGCCAGCCTTTATGCCCGTTGGTACTTACGGCACAGTAAAGGCGATGACGCCTGAGGAGTTAACAGGCACCGGGGCAGAGATTATTTTAGGTAACACCTTTCATCTGATGCTGCGACCCGGTACCGAGGTGATAAAGGCGCACGGTGACTTGCATGATTTTATGCACTGGGATAAACCCATTTTGACCGACTCCGGTGGCTTTCAGGTCTTTAGCTTGGATGAAATGCGAAAAATAACCGAAGAAGGGGTGCATTTTCGTTCACCGACCGATGGCCGTAAGGTCTTTATGGGCCCAGAAGAGTCAATGCAAGTGCAGCGCGAATTGGGGTCGGATATTGTGATGATTTTTGATGAATGTACACCATACCCTGCGACAGAAGAAGAGGCGCGTGTGTCGATGCAGTTGTCCTTGCGGTGGGCGCAACGCAGTAAAGATGCACATGGGGATAACCCGTCGGCGCTTTTTGGTATTATTCAAGGTGGTATGTATGAACCGCTACGTGATGAATCGCTGAATGAATTGAAGAACATAGGTTTTGATGGTTTTGCGGTCGGCGGTCTATCGGTGGGCGAGCCGAAAGATGATAGAGAACGCATTCTTGAGCATATAGTGCCCTCGATGCCTGCTGATAAGCCACGCTATTTGATGGGTGTGGGTAAACCGGAAGACATTGTAGAAGCGGTGCTAAAAGGCATTGATATGTTTGATTGTGTGATGCCAACGCGGAATGCACGCAATGGTTATTTATTTAATCGTCAAGGCCTAGTGAAAATCAGAAATGAACAATATCAATTTGATACTCGCCCAATTGATGACGCCTGTAGTTGCTATACCTGTAAAAATTACTCAAGAGCTTATTTGCGGCATTTAGATAAGTGTAAGGAGATTTTAGGCGCCCGATTAAATACTATTCATAACCTGCATTATTACCAAGATTTAATGCGCGGTTTACGCTTGGCCATAGAAGAAAAGAAATTATCTGAATTTGTTACTGATTTCTATCAACAACGGGGTAAAAAGCCAGAGGCTGTGGCATAATGAAAGATTGAGTTAACAATAAATTTAGGAGTAGATATGTTTGATTTTTTAGTACCCGATGCACTTGCAACAGATGGCGCTGTCTCTTCAGCACAAGCAGCAGCACAGCCAGGATTTGAAGGCCTGCTTTTCCCAATTGCCTTAATCGTTATTTTCTACTTTTTGCTGATACGTCCACAACAAAAGCGTAATAAAGACCACAAAAAGATGGTGGCAGGCGCTAAAAAAGGGGACGAAATTGTAACAACCGGAGGTGTACTAGGAAAAATCACTGAAGTCGGCGACAATTTTTTTACCCTAGAAATTGGCACTAACCTAAGCGTTCAAATCACTAAAGCGTCCATTGCATCTGTTATGCCTAAAGGCACCTACAAAGCAACCGCAAAAGTAGACTCAAAACCTAAAAAGTAACCCCTAAACGAGTTGTCGTTATGATGAATCACTTCCCTGCGTGGAAAAACGTGGCATTAGCGGTATCGCTAATGCTTGCCGTAGTGTATGCCCTACCTAATATCTATGGTGAAGACCCCTCTGTTCAAGTTTCGCCTCTTCGCGGTGCGGTTGTAAATACGTTGTTGTTAACGGATATAAAAGAAACGTTAAAAAATGCGGACATCCCACTTAAAGCGAGTGAACAGTCAGAGCATTTATTGCTGCGCTTTAACAATACCGAGCAGCAATTAAAAGCCGCGGATATATTGCGTGATAAGTTAGCAAAAAATTACGTTGTTGCTCTTAATCTAGCACCAGCGACGCCCGAATGGCTGCGCGCTTTTAATGCATCACCGATGTATTTAGGCTTGGATTTACGTGGCGGGGTACACTTTTTATTAGAAGTGGATATGCAGGCGGCGGAAAAGCAAGCCATTGACCGTTATGCCACAGATATTCGGCAATATTTAAGAGAAGAGAAGTTACGCTATCTTAATGTGGCAGCAGAAGACGGCAAGGTGCTGATTAAGTTTAGAAAACAAGCAATTCATGACGCGGCGCTAGAACAACTAAGCCGGCAGTTTCGTAGTTGGGAGTTTAAAACAGACCCCACAACACCAGCGAAACCGACGATTATTGCCGCAATGTCTCAAGATGAGCGTAAAGATGTACGTAAGTACGCATTACAGCAAAATATTATTACCCTAAAAAACCGTGTCAATGAACTGGGTGTTGCCGAGCCGGTTATTCAACAACAAGGTGATAACCGTATTGTTGTTGAGTTACCTGGGGTGCAAGATACTGCACGGGCTAAAGAAATTTTAGGCGCGACTGCAACCCTTGAGTACCATATGGTAGATGTTGAACACAGCGTATCAGACGCCATAGCCGGTCGAGTGCCACTGGGCTCTAAGTTGTATAACAACCGAGAAGGCGGGCAGATTTTACTGAAAAAACAAGTTATCGTTACCGGTAGTGAAATTGTTGATGCCTCATCAGGTATCGAAAGCGATAGCGGATCGGCCATGGTGTCGGTTAGTCTTGATGGGCCGGGCGGTAAAAAAATGAGTAAAACCACCCGTGAAAACATTGGTCAACCGATGGCTGTGGTGTTTATAGAGAATAGAACAGACACCAAACTGGTTGATGGCAAACCGGTTCGCGTTAAGTCCGTCGTAGAAGAGGTGATTAATGTGGCGACGATTCGCGGTCATTTTAGTAACCGATTCCAAACGACCGGTTTAGACAATACCGCTGAAGCACGTGACTTGGCCTTGTTACTTCGTGCAGGCGCATTAGCGGCACCGATTGATATTGTGGAAGAACGTACCGTTGGCCCAAGCCTAGGTCAAGATAATATCGATAGGGGCTTTAATTCAGTGCTCATTGGCTTTGTACTGGTGTTAATTTTTATGGCGGTATATTACAAAACCTTTGGTTTGTTTGCCGATATTGCGCTGGCCACTAATTTGATTTTCATTGTGGCTATTTTGTCCCTTTTACAAGCAACCTTAACGCTACCGGGTATTGCGGGTATTGTTTTAACCGTGGGTATGGCGGTGGACGCCAATGTGTTGATTTTTGAGCGAATAAAAGAAGAACTTAAAAACGGTAACTCACCTCAAGCCAGTATTCACGCGGGCTATGAGAAGGCGTTTTCGACTATTGCTGATGCTAATGTGACAACCTTGATCGCCGCAATAATCTTGTTTGGCTTTGGTACCGGGCCGATTAAAGGCTTTGCCATCACCTTAAGTATTGGTATTTTAACCTCTATGTTTACCGCTATCGTCGGTACCCGCGCCCTAGTAAATGCAAGCTTTGGTAACCGTCAGCTAACCACCTTGAAGATATAAAATGACTGATCAAACTACGATAAAAATCGATTTTTTAAGTAAACGCAAATTAGCGACAATTTTTTCATTTCTATTAATACTTGTTTCTATAGCCTCGTTAGCGACCCAAGGCTTAAAAAAAGGTATCGATTTTACGGGTGGTACCTTGGTGGAGATGAGTTTTTCTGCACCTGCCGATTTAAATGAATTAAGGCAAGTGCTGACAACAGCTGGGTTTGAGGGTGCAGTTGTTCAACACTTTGGCTCGTCGCACGAAGTGCTGATTCGTTTGTTGCCGGATGTATCGCTCAATACCGCGGCCTTAAGTAATAAAATGCAAGCGTCAATCAATGCCCAGTTTTCCCAGCCAGGTGAGCTGAGGCGGGCGGAGTTTGTTGGCCCACAGGTAGGCGAAGAACTGACTGAAGATGGTGGTTTAGCGCTACTTTATGCCATGATTTGCATACTTATTTACGTCACTGTGCGCTTTGAATACCGTTTTGCGTTAGGCTCTGTGGCAGCTTTAGCGCATGATGTCATCATAACGTTAGGTTTCTTTTCTGTGTTTCAATTCGAGTTTGACTTAACCGTGCTAGCGGCATTGTTAGCGGTGATCGGTTATTCATTAAATGACACAATTGTTGTGTTTGACCGTGTTAGGGAAAACTTTAGAAAACTACGTAAAGGTAGCCCAAGCGAGGTAGTGAATATTTCGTTAAATCAAACGCTAAGCCGTACCATTATGACCTCGTTGACAACGCTCTTGGTATTGATCGCCTTATTTATCTTCGGCGGTGAAATCATCCACGACTTCGCGTTGGCGCTCATTGTTGGCGTGCTTATCGGTACCTATTCGTCAATTTATGTTGCTAGCCCAATTACCTTAGCCCTCGGTATCAGTAAGGCTGACCTTATGGTCGTCACGGTGGATCAGGAAGAACTAGACAAAATACCCTAGTTAACTGCGCCGAGCGTAAGACTCGGTGCGTTTGTTAACGATGGGGTAAACAACCCCTAATCAATTATCTTGTTAACGTGAGGCGTGATTTTGTCCAGTAACACCCGGTGCATAGACGGGTTAGCGCAAACGATATTACCCGAATCAAGGTACCGGTCGTTATTAGAAAAGTCACTCACCACACCACCGGCCTCTTGAATCAACAAAATGCCTGCGGCCATGTCCCATGGCTTTAGGCCAATTTCAAAAAAACCATCGAGTTTACCGGCCGCTACGTAAGCTAAATCAAGTGAAGCCGCACCGGCACGTCTAACGCCAGAAGTGGTGGTGAAGATATCACGAAAAATATCCAAATAAGGTTCAATGTTATTGCTGTTTTTAAATGGAAAGCCGGTACCTAAAAAAGCACCTTCTAGTTTACGTTGCCGGCACACACGAATACGTCTGTTGTTAAGCATGGCGCCTTTACCGCGACTGGCAGTGAAGAGGTCTTGACGGACGGGGTCGTAAATAACGGCCTGTTCTATACTGTCACCTTTTTTTAGCGCGATGGATACCGCATAATGTGGGAAGCCATGCATGTAATTAGTGGTACCGTCTAAAGGATCAATAATCCACATGTATTCGGCACCTTCATTGGTGTAACCGGATTCTTCAGCTAAAATGCCGTGATCGGGGTAAGCGGTTAATAGAATTCTAATGATTTCGTCTTCTGCCCGCTTATCTATATCAGTAGCAAAGTCATTTTGACTTTTGGTAGTGATCTTCAGCGTGTCTACAGAGTCAGCTGAACGTATAATAATCTCGCCTGCTTGCCTTGCTGCTCTAATAGCAATATTTAACATGGGGTGCATAATTTTGCCTACGCTTTAAAATGGCGAAAGGATAACAGATACCGTTGGAGAATGCCTTTTGAAAGTCGATGAAAATGATGAAAATAGCGAAATACTCGCAAATATAAGAATTGTACTGGTAGAAACCTCACATCCGGGGAATATTGGTGCCACTGCGCGCGCAATGAAGAACATGGGTTTATCTGACTTGGCCTTGGTGCAACCAAAAACATTTCCTAGCGCGGAAGCCACCGCTAGGGCATCTGGCGCAGATGATATTCTCGCCAACGCGCAGGTATTCGATAGTTTACAAGATGCGCTTGAGCCCTGTCAGCTGGTATTGGGTGCTAGCGCTAGAATTAGACACCTAGGTTGGTCAGAGGTAGGGCCTAAGGACGGCTGTGAATTAACGATTAAGGCAGCTAAGAGCGCACCGGTAGGGCTAGTCTTCGGCCGAGAAAATTCCGGCTTAACCAATGATGAGTTAGAATTGTGCCACCATTTGTTGCATATCCCAACCAACCCGGCTTTTAGTTCGCTAAATGTAGCCTCGGCGGTACAAGTGCTTAGTTATGAAATTTATTCGGCTGTTATTGGCAAGCAAGTGATCGACTCACCGAAAGCAGAAGATAGACCGGCAACGAGTGAAGAGTTCGAGGGTTTTTTTAGTCACCTACTAAACACCTTGGAAAAAACTGAATTTTTACAATTGTATAAGACTAAACGCTTGCAGCAACGAATACGGCGAGTCTTTTATCGATCCGCACTAAACCGAACCGAAGTGAATATCTTGCGGGGTATTTTAACGGCAATTAATAATAAATTGGACCTTAAATAAAGCCTTAGGGCCGTTAGGCTCAGGTTAAAAAAAGCTTTTTAGTGTGCTGACACACGTTAGAATAACCCTCTATTACTTAATTTATAGTTAGATACTATGTTTGACCAATTAAAAGAAGATATAAGAATAGTTTTTGATCGTGACCCTGCGGCACGTAACACCCTGGAAGTGGTAACAACTTACCCCGGGTTTCACGCCGTGTTACTGCATCGCGCAAATCATTGGCTGTGGCAATCAAAACTCAAGTTTCTAGCACGTTTTTTAGCGTATTTTGCACGCTGGCTAACGGGTGTTGAAATTCATCCTGGCGCGGTTATCGGTAGGCGTTTTTTTATCGACCACGGTATGGGTGTGGTGATTGGTGAAACGGCTGTCATAGGTGATGATTGCACGCTGTATCACGGTGTTACCTTGGGCGGTACGAGTTGGCAGAAAGGTAAGCGCCACCCGACGTTGGGTAACGGTGTTGTGGTTGGTGCTGGTGCTAAGGTATTGGGCCCTATAATAATAGGTGACGGCGCTAGAATCGGATCAAACGCGGTAGTCATCAGAGCCGTACCCGATGGGGCGACGGTGATTGGTATACCGGGGCGCATTGTCACTGAAGTCTCTACGACGCCAAGCCCCGAGCAAGAGGCGATGGCAAAGAAAATTGGGTTTGACGCCTACGGGGCTTCTCAAGAGATGCCAGACCCGGTTGCCGTGGCTATTAACAGTATGCTCGAACATATCCATACCATGGATAAGGAAATGAAGCAGATGTGCCAGGAGATTAAATCACTTGGCGGTAAGATCGATGAGAGGGCGGTTGAAGAAATCAGCAATGGCCCAGTCGATTATGGTACCGGGCCATCCTGTCAGGGTAAGCGTTAAGGTAGGTTGTGATCTATTTTGATCATAATGCCACATCGCCGATAGACCCTCGTGTTCTAGAGGCGATGCAGCCATATTTAACAACTTTTTACGGTAACCCGTCCAGTACCCACCGTTTAGGGCGTGCCTCTCGAACCGCCATTGATACGGCCAGAGAGCAGGTAGCAAAATTAATCGGCGCTGAGTCGGCAGAACTGGTCTTTACCAGTGGCGGAACCGAAGCGAATAATTTAGCTTTGATCGGTGTGCTAAACGATAATAAACAGCACGTTCTGTATGCGGCCACTGAACACCCGTCAGTAAAAGACCCATTAACGTCTATCGCTAGTAAGGGTTTTGACGTGGGCTTGTTAACCGTCAACGCTTCAGGGCAAGTTTGTGCAAAGGAATTACTGGCTCAGGTTAAGCCAAACACGCGGCTCATTAGCGTCATGCACGCCAATAATGAAACGGGTGTGTTACAAAACATTGCATCATTAACACAAGCGCTTCAAGGCTCAAACTCGGACGCTATTTTTCACACAGATGCCGTGCAGTCAGCAGGTAAAGTGCCTATTCAATTTACTCAAATGGGCGCGCAACTAATGACCTTGTCTTCGCATAAGCTATATGGCCCAAAAGGTGTAGGTGCGTTAATTTTCGATAAATCAGTACCTTTGCAAGCTATCCAACGTGGTGGCGGGCAAGAGTTGGGTTTGCGGCCCGGAACCGAAAACCTAGCTGCTATTGTTGGTTTTGGTAAGGCCGCTGAGTTGGCTTTGCAAGAGTTATCACAGCGAACAGTGTTTCTTTTAAGCTTGAAAGAGCGGCTTGAACGCCAATTGTTGGCAATAAAGGGGATCAGTATCGTTGCCGAAAGCGTTGATCGACTTGTTAATACCACCCAAATTGTCGTCGATGGTATGGATGGCGAAATGATGTTAATGCAAATGGACCGACAAGGTATTTGTATCTCAGGTGGGTCTGCGTGTGCTAGTCGTGTTGTAGCGCCTAGTCCTGTTTTAACGGCAATGGGCTATGATAAGGAGCAGGCCCTAAGCGCCATCCGAATCAGTTTAGGCATGCAAAATACAGAGGCAGAGGTTGATCAGTTTTGCCATGTTTTAGCTGACATTATCGCCAGTTACAGGCTATAACACTGTCCGCTTTGATCACTGTGAATCACCTGTAATATCGCATCAGCTAGCGTGTCAGTTGTGCTTAAACCGCCAACTTCTTCACCAGGGTGGGTTTTTTTTCTGATGGGTAAAACGCAAGGCCCAGGAATGAAGACATTGCAGTTGATTGGGCTGTTTTCAAACTCATCCGCAAGGGTAGCTGAAAAGGCTTCTAAGGCGCTTTTAGATACCCCATAAGCGCCCCAATATGCCTTGTTTTGACGTGCAGACGAATCAGAGATAGCGGTTATAGAAGCGGCGTCTGATTGTAATAATAGGGGCGCGCAGGCCTTATTGATTAATAAGCAAGCATTCACATTCACCTGTTGAGTTTTTAACCATTCGCTATGTTCTTGACTGGCCAGTGGGCCGATAACGCCTAGATGACAAGCCGCATGGACTATACCATCTAACCTTTTGAATTCATTGTATATTGATTGAGCTAATTGCTCGTATATTTGGCCGTCAGTTAGGGCTAAATCAAAGGGAATGATCGCCGCTTGTGGGTAGTTTTCTGACTCAATAGTATCGTATAAACGGTCCAGTTTTTTTTCGTTACGGCCAGATAAAATCACGCTGGCACCTAGTTTGGCAAGGGCCAAGGCTGTTACGCCACCGAGTCCGCCGCTTGCGCCTGTGACTAGATAGACACGGTCTTTTAATTGGTTATTTTGGAAGTGGATAGAAGTGGGTACGGGTTTAGTCATCGGTTAAGGTTTTCGGTGATGTTTGTTTACGGGTTGATCGTTCAATCGGTTCTATTTCAGTCAGTGTTTTGCGGCTTTCAATGCCTAAATCTTTAAATTTTCGGGCATTAGGGAACACTTGCCGTTCGAGTGAACCCACGGCTTTATTAAAATGCTCAACGCTTTTATCGAGTGAGTTGCCTACTTTGCTTAAATGCTCGACAAAGGTGGTTAATCGGGCGTACATGCTTTCACCCAGTTGACGTATCACTTCCGCATTTTCGGTGGTGGCCTGCTGTCGCCAACCAAAGGCAATGGCGCGGAGTAGAGCCACTAGGCTGGTTGGGGTGGCTAAAATAACGTGTTGTGCCAAGGCGTCTTCGAGCAAGCTGTTGTCGTATTCTAAGGCGGCGCTTAAAAATTGATCACCGGGAATAAATAACACCACGAAGTCTGGGGTATTTTTAAACTGTGACCAATAGGCTTTTTTGGACAACTCTTTAACCCGTTCACGTACTTGTTTGGCGTGGCGAAGCAAATGTGCCTGACGATCGGCATCATTGCTCTGTTCAATAGCGGTTAAATAGGCATCTAAGGGTGTTTTAGCGTCAACAACGATATCACGTTGATCAGGCATGCGAATAATCATATCGGGTCGCATGGCCCCTTCAGTGGTGTTCTGGTGTTCTTGTTCAAAAAAGTCACAGTGTTCAACCAAGCCGGCTAATTCAGCTAGCCGCTTTAAGGTTAGTTCACCCCATTGGCCCCGAACTTCGGGCCGTCTAAGCGCTTGTACTAAATTACGTGTTTCGCTTTGCAGTTGGTTTTGCGTTTCGGTCATGTTTTGCAAAAACTGACTAATCGAGCCATGCGATTGTTGCCTGTCGGCCTCCAGTTTTTTGAGCTGTACATCGGTTTGTTTAAGAATGTCTTTTATCGGCGATACCAGATCGGCAAAGGCCTTTTCCTTTTCACTTAAACGCGACTCAGCCGTGTTTTGTTGTTTGCTAAAATTTTCACGCGCCAGTTTTAAAAACTGCTCGTTATTATCCCGTAAGGCTTGTCCAGACAGGGCGTAAAAACTGTCACGGAAGCTCTGCATGAGCTTTTCTTCGTTATCTTTAGCTTTTGCAGTCAGTTCTTCTTCAACCGTTAGGCGTACCTGATAACCGAGTAAGTCGTTCTGTAAACAGGTGATATAACGCGACATAATGAGGTAAACGAAGAGTGCGCCAGCGGCAAAACCGCCTATCAGCCATAAAGTTGTATGTCCCATGAAGCTATCGATCATTGTGAACGTCCTTGTTTAACGGGTGATGTCAGTGATTGCGCCAAGGTTAACAGTTCGGCCGTTTCGTTAACAATATAATCGGCTTGCCAGTCGCTTATGTCTTGATCGGCTGGGATGTAACCATAGGCACAGGCAATGGTCTGCGTGCCGGCTAATCGGCCTGCGCGAATATCTCGTTCAGCATCACCGATATAAAGGGCGGTACTGGGTAGCACACCAAGTTTCTGGCAGGCCAAGTAGATGGATTCGGGGTGTGGTTTTGAGTTAGCCACTTGGTCGCCGCAAACCACACATTTAGCGCGCGAGGTGAGGGCTAATTTGTCGACCAAATCAACCGTTAGATAGGCCGGTTTATTGGTCACAATACCCCAGGGTACATCGTTTTTATCCAGTGCTAACAAGGTGGCGTCTAAGTGCTCAAATAAGGCCGATTCGTTGGCAATATTTTGTTGATAGTGCTCAATAAACTCATCTTTGATGAGTTTAAATTGCGCCTCACTCAAACCGGAACCAAACCCAAGTGTAATAAGGGCATTAGCACCATTAGACACAAATGGGCGTATCGCAGCATAGGGTAAGGTGGCTAAACCGTGCTGTTGCAATAGGTGGTTTAATGCGGCGGCTAGATCCGGTGCGCTATCGACCAAGGTGCCATCCAGATCAAACAAAACGGCATGGACGTTAGCGGTTTTTAGCGATTGCAGCATAGGGGCTTAGCAGGATGTGTCGGTTTTTTTAAAGACACAAATGTAATTGACACTGATGTCTTTTGACACCGAAAACCGTTGGTTCAAGGGGTTATATTCAATGCCAACGCTATCACAAAGTTCCAAGTCTGCTTGGCGACACCACGCGGCTAATTCTGATGGCTTGATAAAGCTGGCGTAATCGTGGGTGCCTTTGGGTAACATGCCCAAAATATATTCAGCACCTACAATCGATAATAAATACGATTTAGGGTTGCGATTTAAAGTGGACAAAAACACATAACCACCGGGCTTTACTAAGGTCGAACAGGCTTGAATAATGGCACTGGGGTCTGGTACGTGTTCAAGCATTTCCATGCAGGTAACGGCATCGAATTGCCCCGGTTGTTGTTCGGCCAACTGTTCAACACTAATAAGCTGGTAATCGAGTTGAATACCACTGTCTAAGCTGTGTAATTCGGCGACGTCAATCAATGCTTCAGCCAGATCAATGGCAGTCACCTGTGCGCCTTTTTCAGCCATTGATTCGGCTAATATGCCGCCACCGCAGCCAACGTCTAATACTTTCTTATCGCGTAAGCCAACGGTTTCATCAATGAGCTTAAGTCGCAGTGGGTTAATTTGATGCAGGGTTTTAAAGTCACCGTCTGGGTCCCACCAGTGGGAGGCCATGGAACCAAATTTTTCAATTTCGGCGGGGTTTACATTGTCGTCTGTTGATTTCATCAGAGTATTTTACACCGCTTTGTAGGATTGATGATGGAAGGGCGCGATTTTTTCCCGCCAAGTGTGCAGTTTTTTAAGGAGTTGGGCTTCATTAATGTGATTGAGCTGGTGATGGCTCATTACAGCTTTGCCAGCGACCCATACGTCACTAATTTGTGATCGATTGGCAGCATAAACTAGGGTCGAAATAACGTCATACACCGGCTGCGTTTCAATGGCATTTAAATTAATGGCGAACAAATCAGCCTGTTTACCAATCTCTAGCGACCCTATTTTATCGGCTAAGCCCAGTGCTTTGGCGCCATTGATAGTAGCCATTCGCAAGGCTTGATACGCTGGCAGTGCATCTGCTTTTTTTGCTACACCTTTTGCTAATAGGGCGGCGGTACGCATTTCACCGAGCATATCAAGGTCGTTATTACTGGCTGAACCATCGGTGCCTAGGGCGACATTAACACCGGTGGCCAATAAATCGGCGACCGGACAAAATCCACTTGCTAACTTTAGGTTGGATTCGGGGCAATGCACAATATGCACACCATGCTCAGCGAGTTGCTGTATCTCGGTCTGGTTAAGCTCGGTCATATGAACTGCGATCAGTTCGGGCCCGAGCAGGTCTAATTTATCAAGTCGCGCGAGCGGCCTAAGGTGGTGTTCGCTAAGCGATTGTTCAACTTCGTTAAGCGTTTCGTGTAAATGCATATGCATCGACAAGCCCAATTCATCCATTAAAGGTTGGATGCGTTGTAGCGATGCATCGGACACGGTATAGGGGGCATGGGGGGCAAAACTAAAATTGATCAGCGGGTCGTTATTAAATCGATCACGTACCGCCAAGCCTTTGCTGATGTATTCTTCTAGCGTATTAGCCCATCGCGTTGGGAAATCGATAATGGGTATGCCAATATTAACGCGTATGCCAGCCTGTCTCGCGACCAAGGCGGTTTGATCGATAAAAAAGTACATATCGTTAAAGCAGGTGGTGCCGCCTTTGATCATTTCAGCAACGGCCAGTTCAGAACCCTCTTTAACAAACGCATCATCAGCCAAGGCCATTTCAGCAGGCCAGATGTGTTCTTTAAGCCACTCGTCTAATCGAATGTCATCCGCTAGGCCTTTCATTAAACTCATCGCTGCGTGGCTATGAGCATTAATAAAGCCAGGCGCTAAGGCATGGTCATTCAGCTCAATTAACTCAATGGGACTGTATTTATTAGCCTCAGATTGAGGCAGAATATCTATGATTTTATCGTCTTGAACGATAAGCGCGTGATTTTCCAGTACGTTGTTATTCTGGTCTACCGGTATAATCCATCGCGCATTTATTTGAAGGGAAACTTGCATACAGTGATTAAAACAGAAACTTTATTATATGACACCATTCGTCCGGTCAGTTGGCATGCGAATGGCATACGTTTGTTAGATCAGCGGCAACTGCCTAGCAAAGAAGTATATCTTGATATTAACAGCACGCAAGCCTTGTCGCAGGCAATCAAAGATATGGTTGTTCGTGGTGCACCGGCTATCGGTATTGCCGCGGCATTTGGTGCGGTACTGGCCGCGCAAGAGGCATTAGCCGAGACCAGTAAGGATTTTTTAGCGGACTTTAATCAACGGCTTGATTTAATAGCGGCCTCTCGTCCAACGGCCATTAATTTATTCAATGCCCTAAATACGGCACGCGAGCTGGTTAACACCATGCGTGACCCAGTCGCTGACTTATTGCAATGGGCCTCAGTTTGGTTAATTGATGATATTCAGGCCAATATTGACATGGGCGAATGGGGTGCAAGCTGCTTTAGTAAAAACACCCGGGTACTGACACACTGTAATGCCGGCGCCTTGGCAACGGGCGGCTACGGAACCGCATTGGGGGTTATTCGCTCAGCGCAGAAAAAGAATTTGCTTGAGAAGGTCTATGCATCCGAAACACGCCCGTGGAATCAAGGCGCACGACTTACTCTCTGGGAATTGCAGCAAGATGGGATTCCAGTAACCCTAATTGCTGACAGTAGCGCCGCTTCGCTAATGCAACAAGGCCTGATAGATTGGGTCGTAGTCGGCGCAGATACCATCTGTATGAACGGCGACATAGCCAATAAAATAGGCACGTATTCACTGGCTGTGCTAGCTAAATACCACGGCGTAAAAGTAATGGTTGCTGCGCCTACAACAACCATCGATTGGAAGGCCCAATCGTCAGAACATATCGTTATCGAGCAACGCCCGAGCAGTGAAATTTTACCCGCTAATTATACGGGTGACTTAGTCACGGCGCTAAATCCCGTGTTTGATGTGACGCCGGCGGCGTTAATTTCTGTTATTGTGACGGAAAAAGGGGTGATTGAATCACCAGATGCCCGTAAAATGGCTGCTTTAATTCAATAAAACAACAGTAAACACATGACGCAACTGTTAGCCATTGCCGCCGGTGGATCAATCGGAGCCGTACTTAGATACGTAGCATCCTCTGGTGTGCACCTTTGGCTGGGGCGCGGGTTTCCATACGGCACCCTGTTGGTGAATGTTTTAGGCTCGTTTATTATGGGTTTATTGTACGAATTGTTTTTACAGCGCATCTCAGTTTCTGATGAAGTAAGGGCGCTGTTATTAGTCGGCATTTTAGGCGCGTTTACGACGTTTTCAACGTTTTCGATGGAGACCATTAGCCTGATCGAACAAGGCGATTTAAGCAAAGCCGTGCTAAACGTCCTGCTAAGCGTTATTTTGTGCTTATCAGCGGCATGGTTTGGCTTATTCGTTGTACGGCAATTATAAACGGCGACCGTTACGTTAAGCTGGATAAAGCATTGGATCAACGTTAAACACAGTATTTTTAATCAATAAACATTAAAGGAAAGCGACATGCTCGACCCGCAGCTGTTAAGAAGCGAACCAGAACAAGTCAAACTAGCCATGCAGCGCCACGGCGCTGATTTGGATGTGGACGCATTAAATGCCTTGGAAACACGGCGTAAAGCAATTCAAGTACGTACACAAACGCTACAAAACGAACGTAACACACGCTCTAAATCCATTGGCATTGCGAAAGCAAATGGCGAGGATATCCAACCTTTATTAGACAGCGTTGCACAACTCGGTGACGAGCTTAAAGCCCTTGAAGCTGAGTTGAACGAAATCCAAGCGAGTATTCATGCGATCCAGTGTGCCTTGCCTAATCGATTGGCGGATGATGTGCCAACGGGCAATGATGAAGCGCAAAATGTCGAGTTGCGCCAATGGGGTCAACGGCCACAATTTGACTATGCGCCTAAAGACCACGTCGACTTGGGGCAAGCTTTGTCGGGCATTAACTTTGAAGTAGCGGCAAAGATTGCTGGAGCACGGTTTGTCACCTTATCTGGGCCCTTAGCTCGACTGCAGCGTGCATTAACCCAGTTTATGCTAGACACCCATACGGAGAAACACGACTACCAAGAAACCTACGTTCCTTATTTAGTCAACAAAGACAGCCTGTTTGGCACAGGTCAGTTACCAAAGTTTGAAGATGATTTGTTTAAAATGGCGGGTGACTCGCCGTATTATTTAATTCCTACAGCCGAAGTGCCGGTGACTAATCTTGTACGTGATGAAATATTAACAAGCGAGCAGTTACCACTTAAATTTGTTGCCCATACACCGTGTTTTAGGAGCGAAGCGGGTGCCTATGGCAGCGATATGCGCGGCATGATTCGCCAACATCAATTTGAAAAGGTTGAGCTGGTGCAAATTGTTAAAGCCGAGGAGTCAGAGCAAGCCCATGAGCAATTAACCCAACATGCCGAAGCCATACTGCAAGCGCTTAAACTACCGTACCGTTTAATGTTGCTATGCTCAGGTGATACTGGATTTTCGGCCTGTAAAACCTATGACCTTGAAGTGTGGTTGCCGGGGCAGGATACCTACCGCGAAATCTCATCGTGCAGTAACTTTAACGACTTTCAGGCGCGTCGCTTAAAAGCCCGTTGGCGTAACCCAGACACCGGTAAAACTGAGTTAGTGCATACCGTTAACGGCTCTGGTTTGGCGGTTGGGCGAACCCTAATCGCGGTGATGGAAAATTATCAACAAGCCGATGGCTCAATCAAAGTACCGGATGCGTTAAAGCCTTATATGGGCAATATCGACCTTATCCGCACATAAAAAAAGCCCCTGATACAGGGGCTTTTTTGTATTAATGCCTTAACTTATTCGCGACCGCTTACCGCACCTAAAATGTGTAATAGGCTGGTAAATAGGTTGAACAAGCTAACGTACAATGACACAGTGGCCATAATATAGTTGGTTTCACCGCCGTGAATGATTTCGCTGGTTTGGTATAAAATCATGCCAGACATCAACATAATGAACATCGCAGAAACACCCAGCGACAGCGCAGGGATACTAAAGATCATAGCGCCAATACCGGCTAAAAAGGCCACCAATATACCCACCATTAAAAAGCCTGAGATAAAGCTAAAGTCTTTTTTAGTGGTTAGCGCATAAGCAGAAAGAGCAAAGAAAATAACACCTGTGCCACCTAATGAGGTCATGATTAATTCATGGCCATTAGAAAAAGCATTGAGGTACATATTAAGAATAGGGCCCAGTGTCATGCCCATAAAGCCAGTCAGTGCAAAGACACACAAGATGCCCCAAGAGCTATTTCTGAGCTTAGTGGTTAAAAACAACAGACCGATATAACCAACCAGGGTGATGATCATCCCTGGGTGGGGTAGATTTAAACTCATTGACAAGCCTGCTGTCCCGGCACTAAACAATAAGGTCATTGCTAATAATGAATAGGTGTTTTTTAATACCTTATTAGTCGCCAGTATGTTTGCTTCATTGCGTGGAATAGATGGGTTGAATTGTTTCACTTGTACACCTCGTTAATTAAAAAATAATGGTATCTTTAAGACTAAACACCCTAAAGAAGGTTCAATCGTACTGTGTAAAAAAAAATCTTCAAGTGTTTTCGTTATTCTGCTGGAAAAACTTCTCAATATTAAGTACTATGCCCCGCTTGAAAGCAATCTTACGCTTGTTTTCTATAACCGCTTAAAACTGGAGGGATGGCAGAGCGGTTGAATGCACTAGTCTTGAAAACTAGCATGGGTTAACGCCCATCCAGGGTTCGAATCCCTGTCCCTCCACCATCCAATTAAAAAGCCCTTGTTTTCAAGGGCTTTTTTTGTCTTTTTCTTGTGGCTGTTTCTTAAATATACGCCACTTACTTGCTCAATTGATCCAGTTATAAAAGGGTGCTAAACATCACTCTACTGCTAAGGTCATTACTATAAGACTGGGAAACGCAGCAAGCATGTATAATAAAATGCTTAGCTCTTGTGACAGTTTTAGTAAGATTAATTTGTAGAGGATTTATTTAATGAAACACATTTTATTGGTATTACTTTTTGCTTTTTTTGCTGGCGTAACTGGCTGTGCAGTGAATGCCCCCACATTTGGCGATCGGGTTCTTGCCGAAGGCGAATCACATATTGCTATTGCTGAACAGTGGAAAAAGGGACAGAACGAATCGATAAAGGGTGAAAAACTCGTAATGAAAGGGCGTAAGCTTGTTGAAAAAGGCCGAGCAGATTTTCGCGAGGGTGAGCAGCTTATCGCTTCGGGTAATTTGGCGGTAAAAAATAACCGTCATGCTTACCAATCACTTTCTCAAATAGCACAGGCTACTGATTCAGCTGATACAGCATCTGAGCGGGCTGCAAAACTCAAGAAATACGCAACAGCATGGGAAAAGGGTGAAAAACGCATTGCTGATGGCAATGATCTCATTAAACGCGGCAATGACCGGGTGGATGAGGGTGAATCTGATATCCGTAAAGGTCAAAAGCTAATTGAGCGCGGTCGCACAAATATGCAAGATGCTGAAGCAAAATATCAGCCCCAAAAATAATTTATTCGACAGCTTATTTAAATACTACAACCCTTGCTTCAAGCAGGGGTTGTTCATTTTGGGGAAGTGTAAAGAGCAATTAACGACTCAAAGGCTTTGAATCAACAGGGTCAGACTCGATTGATTTTGACAGCTTCCGGTTGTCACAAAAGTTTGTTTATACAACTCACCAGGCATAAACAAACATTAAAGGCTTTTACTCAGTGTGAGTTAGTAGTAAGCTCAACTATACGATAAACGGAATGAAATCAATGGCATGGAGATAGGCTTGTAAATCAAAGCACACCACAGGCTATTTACGGCTTGATTGCTCTCTATGTTTTCGGCTTACAAACCTATCAGCGAGACCTGCAAAGAATGCGTGTGTCTTATACAAAAATTTAGGCAACTAAGAGGGCGTCTATGTCTTTATCAGAACTTTCAGATCTAGGCGACCTTATCGCCGCCATTGCTGTGATCATATCGCTCATCTATTTAGCCCGTCAGGTTCGCCAAGCCAATGCAGTTGCCAAAGCCACCGCATACAGAGAAATACATCAAGACATTGGTCAAGTGTTAAGTGATGTGATGGTGGACCCTGAACTCCATCGAATATGGCGAAAAGGGCTTTTCAATGGAGAGCAACTCACAGAGGAAGATAGAGAAAAGTTAGGGATGATTTTGCACAGGCTCTTTGGAACATTGGATTATGGGCACCACTCGGGGTGGCTAGACCCTAGCCTCGCTGACTATGTTGATGCATTACTTGGTAGGTATTTAATATTGCCTGCCGTGCAGGGGTGGTGGTCTAGGCAAGAAGTCCTGCAACCGCAGCCCTTTCGTTCAATAGTTAATGCCAAATTAAAGGAAATAAATGAGCGAATAGAAAGCGAAAGCAACGCCAAACCAACGAGTTAACAGACAGACTTACTTGCGGCTTATCTGAACGATAGTTCTCCAAGGAGGAAAAATGAATTGGACTGTTGTAATAGCAATTTGTGAGGTAATAGGCGCGATAGCTATCGTGGCAACTTTGGTGTACTTGTCAGTTCAGATAAGACAAAACGCGAGGGCGCTTGAACGACAGGAAGAGATAGCACGCAGCCAGATCTTGCAGGCAAGGGCCGATTCCATAACCAATCTATCGATCCTCGCTTGCTCTACACCTAAAAATATTGACGTTATAACTAAATTGAAAAACATCAAGGATTTAAACCCCAAAGAGCTTTCAGCAGAAGAACAGGCGCTAGCTTATCTGCTTTTAACGTCGGTAAGAGCCAATATGGAAAACACTTATTTACAATATAAGAAAGGTTACCTACCTGATAATTTCTATCGCGATGTAGCTGAGCCGCACAACAGAGAATGGGGACCGCTGTTTATAAAATTCGACTTGCCCCTTACTAGGGAATATAAAAAGGAACTTGAAAGACTTATTAAAGCCGAAGAGGGTGCAGAAAGTTGATTTAAATCTTAGTTTTTTGGCCTGTTATGTCAATGTAATAGTTTAAAGTTCTAATCAAAGGGTGAGTGAGATTGATAATTAATAACCCGACTATAAACTAAGTCAAACAAAGCACCTACGGCCATGCTGCCTCGAATACCGCAGATACGACTCCAACTTTAGACTGGTTTAACGTTAACTATTTTTTTGTGCCCAACCCGCCGGATAATCAGTTTTTCTAACTCGACTAAAACCAACACAGAAGAGGCGACTAAGACGATACAACCCCAGGTCCATAGATCAATGTCGGTGGTACCAAACAACAGTTGCATGGGCGTCCAGTACGTAAAGCCCAGTTGTAACACCAGCAAAATGATAATCGCCGGCCAAATATAGCGGTTACCCACGAGACCGTGCCAATTGAGCACTGACGCGGTGATGTAACGGGTGTTAAACAAGTAAAATATCTCGAACATAACTAAGGTATTTACCGCGACGGTTCGTGCCTGCTCGATGCCTGTGTTGAGCGATAACTGCCAAGTAAATAAACCAAAGGTGCCGGCCATTAAAATAAGGGAGACAAATGCAACGCGCCAAATTAAATGGCTACTTAACAACGGTTGATGTGTATCGCGTGGTGGACGATGCATCACGTTTTTTTCAGCCGGCTCAAATGACAAGGTGAGTGCCAAGGTGATGGCGGTGACCATATTGACCCACAAAATTTGAACCGGTGTTAAGGGCAGGTCGTGAAAGCCAAATAACACGGCGGCTAGTACATTAAAGGCTTCGCCGCCGTTAGTGGGTAGGATAAATAGAATCGCTTTTTTTAAATTATCGTAGGCGGTCCGGCCTTCTTCTATGGCGTGAATAATGGAGGCAAAGTTGTCATCGGCAAGCACCATTTCGGCGGCTTCTTTAGCGGCTTCAGTGCCGTTTTTTCCCATTGCAGTACCGACATCTGCACGCTTTAAGGCGGGCGCGTCGTTGACGCCGTCGCCGGTCATCGCTACGACGCTGCCTTGTTCTTGTAGTAAACGGACCAGCCGTAGTTTATGTTCAGGGTTAACGCGGGCATACACATCGACAGCATTAACGCGTTGGCTTAATTGTTGTTCGTTTAATTGTTCAAGGTCGGTACCGTTTAGCACCTCTGTGGTGTTAATCAGTTTAAGCTGACGCGCAATGGCTAGTGCGGTTGCGCCGTGGTCGCCGGTGATCATTTTGACTCGAATACCGGCGAGCGCACAGGTTTGGACAGCGGTGATGGCTTCGTCTCGGGGCGGGTCGATTAAACCAAATAAGCCCAGCATGATTAAGCCATTATCAAGGTCGTTAAAGTTAAGGTCACGGTGTTCGCTGGTGACAGGTTTTACCGCCATCGCCAACACCCGTTGCCCACGCGACGCCATGGCTTCTATTTGCGCAAGCCAATAGGCGCTATCAATAGGCTGTTGTTGGCCTTGTAGGGTTCTTTGTTGTTGGCACATAGCTAGGATGCGCTCTGGTGCACCTTTGACATAGATAACGGCTTCACCTTGGTGGCTATGATGCAAAGTTGCCATATAACGGTGTTCTGATTCAAACGGAATAAGGTCAGTGCGCGGGTACTGTTTAAGCAGGCTCTCGGTATCCAAGCCGCCTTTTAACCCAGCGACGAGTAGAGCGCCTTCCATTGGGTCGCCGTGCACGAGCCATTGTGCGTCATTGCGCTCGAGTGAGGAATCATTGCACAGCATGGCGGCGCGCAGGTTTTCTGCCAATAAGGGATGCGTGTCCAGTTGAATAGCTTGGCCGTTAAGGCTAATAACACCATGTGACTCATACCCTGAGCCGCTTATTTCAAAGCTGTGTAAGGGGGTGATAATGGACCCGACGGTCATTTCATTACGCGTTAAGGTACCGGTTTTATCTGAACAAATAACCGATACGGCGCCTAAGGTTTCAACCGCGGGTAATTTGCGGATGATGGCATTACGTTTCGCCATTTTTTGCACCCCGATTGCCAAGGTAATGGTCATGATGGCCGGTAAGCCCTCAGGAATGGCAGCCACAGCAAGGCTGACTGACGCAAGGAACATGTCCGTTATGCTGTATTGGTGGATGTAAACGCCAAAAACAAAGTTGATGGCGGCCAGTATAAGAATAAACAGGGTTAACCAATGACCAAATTGAGCCATTTGGCGTAGCAAGGGTGTGGTGACAGTATCAGTGTTGCCAACCAGGGCACTGATATTGCCTAACTCAGTTTGTTGACCAGTAGCAACCACAATACCCGTTGCTTGGCCGTGGGTAACCAAGGCGCCAGAAAAGGCCATGCACAGACGGTCGCCGATAACACTGTTAATGGGTACTGGGGTGGTGGTTTTTTCAACTGCCATTGATTCACCGGTTAACGAGGCTTCTTGCGTTTGCAAACCCTTTACCCGAAGCAGGCGTATGTCGGCAGGCACTTTGTCACCTGTTTGCAGTAAAACGATATCACCCGGGACCAACTGCTCGGCGCTAATGCTGCTTTGTCGTCCGGCGCGTATCACCATGGCATGGTGGGATAGCATTTGATGGATAGCACGTAAGGCATCTTCTGCTTTGCCTTCTTGTACAAAACCGATGGCGGCATTAATAATGACCACGCCAAAAATAACACTGGCATCGACCCAGTGCTCAATAAAGGCGGTAATAACGCCGGCAGTCAATAGCACATAAATCAATACATTATTAAATTGACTTAAAAAACGAACGAAGGCACTACGCGACTTGCTTTCTGGTAGGCGGTTGGGGCCGTATTGTTGCCGGTGGACTATCACTGCCTCGTTTGACAAACCTTGCAAGCTGGACGATAAGTCGTTGAGTGTTTGTTCGCTAGAGGTATTGTGCCAGTGCGTATTAAGCGGCTTGATTGCCGAAGTGCCGTTTTTAAACCACTTGTTTTTTACGTAATGCAACAAACTAAACGGCATGCCTTGCTCCTGTCATAACGATCAAATTGAAACGTAAATATATATTGAAAGGCGGCTTATTGGTTAGTTTTTTGGCGCGATGTTGAGTGAAAAGGATTCATATCAGATTAAGGTTATTAACCTTATAATGTGTCTTTTTAATAAGCTCGATTTGATGTGGAAAACGGTATGCTTTATTTACTAGACAATAATGTTTAATTATTTAAACACTAGACGTGTGTTTTTGCTTTGCACTTTACTATGGTGCTTTGCTGGCAATGCCCAGGCAGCTGAGATGACTGTTGTGGTTGATGTGGTGGGCGCTCCTGAGGGAAAGGCGACTGTTTTGCAGAGTGGTCTAAGCATATTTAGGCTAAAAGATAGCGAGCGCCTGACGCCAAGGCAGCTTCAATTGTTGCATAAACAAGCGATTGATGAGTTGAGCGCTATGTTAAAAGTGTATGGTTTTTATCACGCTAAAATCAGCAGTAAACTAAGCCAACGAGACAATCAGTGGCATGCTGATTACCAGCTTGATTTAGGTCAACAAGTGCGCATGATTAATGTTGACCTTGCGTTGCAAGGCGACGCGAAAACAGATGATAAATTTACGGCTTTCTTGTTAGATTTTCCGCTAAAAAAAGACGCACCTTTCGACCATGAGAGTTACGAAGCGGCGAAGAAAAAATTATTACGCTTAGGTGTAGAACGCGGGTATTTCGACGCCGAATTAAGCCGCCATACGGTCGAAATTAATACCCTTACTAATACAGCTGTTGTGAGTCTGCACTACAACTCAGGGTCGCGCTATACCTTTGCCAAATTGGCCTTGCCGAAAACGGTAATCAGTCGCAAAGTGTTAAAAAAACTCGTTCCCTTTAAAGCGGGGGAGCCTTATTTGGCCAGCAAGGTGTTGGCGTTTAAAAATAATTTACGCAATGCTATTTATTTTAGTTCCGTCGAGGTGGATGTACTGACGGAGCAGCGGCAAAACGGTGAAGTGGCCTTGGCTGTTAGTTTGGGTGAAGAACGGCAATATAAGTATAACGCGGGGCTTGGTTTTGGTACGGATTCGGGTGCAAGATTGAGCCTTGGTTGGGAAAACCGTTACCTTAACCAACAAGGTCATCGCTTAAGCGCGGCTTCACGCTTGTCTCAAATTGGCAATAGTGTTTCCGTGGATTATCAAATGCCTTTATTAAGCGGCCGGGTTTCTGATATTGGTTTTAATGCCGAATTTAAAAATGAAGACACCGATAGCGTACAAAGCCGTTCTTTTGCATTTGGTAGTTACTATAAGGCTATACGCTGGGGATGGAGTGAAACGGGCGGCCTTAGGGTGTTGAGTGAAAACTTTGATGTGTCAGATGATGATAATACCTCGACCCTGTTGATACCCAGTATTGCTTGGACAAGGACCTGGGCTGACGATAGCATCTACACCCGACACGGTGGTAAATTATCGTTATCCCTTTCAGGCGCCAGTGAGGCATTGTTATCAGATACAAGTTTTGCCCAAGCGGTGCTAAGGGGTAAATACATTCATCCTTTAAGCGAGAATGGGCGACTGATAACACGTGCCAGTGTGGGGGCAACGGAAGTCACTGATTTTGAAAAATTACCGAGTTCGCTACGATTTTTTGCCGGTGGTGATAGTAGTATTCGTGGTTTTGATTATCAATCGCTGGGGCCACTGGGTGATGATGGGGAAGTGGAAGGTGGGCGCTACCTAGCCACGGGTAGTGTGGAATATGAAAACATGTTTATGGACAAATGGGGTGCTGCGGTCTTTAGTGATTTCGGTAACGCGTATAACACCTTGAGTGACCCTATAGAGTATAGCGTTGGACTGGGATTACGCTGGCGTTCACCAATAGGTTTAATTCGCTTTGATATAGCAAAATCGCTGTCTGATAGCGATAACGGTATCGGTTTTCACCTCGTCATTGGACCTGATTTATGATCCGTCGTTTACTTATATTAATACTTGCAACGGCTTGTTTATTGGCAGCCCTTATCGCCTGGGTACTAATGACCGAATCGGGCCTTTCAGCATCCCTTAGTATGGCGCAGCAGTGGCTGCCAGGCTTAAGCGTAAACCAGGTCACGGGGCGTCTAAATCAATCGGCCACGCTTGAGGGTATCGTTTATCGTGTCGATGATCAGGAGAACTATCAAATAGAGAGCCTAAGCATTCGCCTGTCGCCTTTAGCTTTATTGCGTGGCCGCCTAGTCGTTGACCAGTTATTTCTAGATGGACTTGAGTTGACAGCGGGTAAGGCTGCGGAGGGCGCAACCTTCCAGCTGCCAGAGTTGGTACTGCCGATACCGATTAGTATTACAGATTTACGCCTTAGTCGGGTCACACGGCTTAACGAACTATCACAAAGCACAACGCTTGTAAGCGACTTATCCGCATCGTTAGCTGCATCGCGGCAACAAGTCATCGTTAAACAGCTACGTGTCCAAACGGATGATGAAACTGGCTTTGAACTAGAAGGAACCCTTGCGTTAAACGGTGAGGATGCTACGAATATGGCCTATCGCTGGCATGCAATGAAGAACGGAAAAGTGCTATCAGCGGAAGGGCAAATTAAAGGCAATTTGGCCGAATTGATGATCGATCAGCAAATGCTTGAACCGTTTAAATCCAGTCAAACGATTAAAGCGACGCATTTATTAAATGATTTAACCTGGGAGGCACAAGCCAATCTAAGCAATGTAATATTGTCAGATCTAGCCACTTCGCAACAAGGCCGCATAACAACGGCCACGTTAATAGCCAGTGGTACTAAACAACAGGCAACGTTGACGCTGCAAGGGCAGCTGGCAGAGCATGCATTAGACGAATTCACCTTAGCGATTGAGGCAAACAGCAACGCATTGGATACATGGTTTGTTAATGCACAGCTAAGCTCTTCAAACAAGGCGAAACTTGCGTTGACGGGTTCGCTACAGTCGCCGTTTGATGCCTTGAAAATGGATCTGCAAGGTAGTTGGCAGGCATTGTTTTGGCCGTTGAATAAAGAGGCAGGCTTTTTGCACAGCCGTAAGGGGCAATTTTCGCTGTTGGGCGACGCTGATCAATATCGAGTTAAAGCCTCGGGTGATCTGGCGCTAGAGCAACAGCAGACGACGTTTTCGATAGACATTGATGCAACAACAGAGCGTTTAATGTTTAAGCAGTTTGAGCTAAAAGGGCTCGATGGCGTAACAACTGCAAGCGGTGAAGTGCAGCTTAGTTCAGATGAGCCGGTGTACCAGCTGCAAGCGAAGTTAAATAAGTTAACCATTCCGCGTGCCTTGAGTGGGCGAATGATGGTTATTAATAACGGCACTGTGAGTTTATCGGGTCCGATGAGCGCGCCGATGCTAAAGGCACAAGCAGCGGTCTTAGTTGATGCTAAAGCGATTAATGTGACCTTGTCGTCTCAGCTTGATGCGGCGGGTAACAATAAATTGGATCTGCTTGTTAAAGCAGGCAATGGCACAGCTAAATTTAACGGTTCGGCGCAATGGGCAGATTCTTTTAAGTTGAATGGCGTCGTTACCTTAACTAAATTCGACCCGAGTGTATTGGCAAAAGAGTGGCCTGGAGCACTGTCCGGTGGTTGGCAAATGAGTGTGTTGGAACAGCAAGATAAAAGCGTTGATGTTCAGGTTCGGGCTTTAAATATAAGAGGCCCTTTAAGACAGCGGGCGCTAAAAATAGTGGCCGATGCGAACTATGTTAACGGTCAGCTTATTGTTCCATCACTCCAAATCAATACGGCTCAATCGATGATCCGAGCTAAGGGGTATTTTAAAAAACAGTTAAACTTTGACTGGTCGATAGACTCCCCTAATTTGGCTGATTTTCACCCCGAGCTGGCTGGGCAATTACAGGCCAGCGGTACGCTCTTAGGCACTGCCGCCGAACCGTCGATACGCGCTAAAATACGGGGTAAAAACATCACCTATAGCGACTATATCCAGCTTGGAACTGTCGATTCTAATGTACGTATAGCGATGCTTGAAACGGGTCGAATTGACACCACGGTTAAATTTTCGGGCTTATCGGTTAATGATGTACACGACATAAACGGAAACGTGGCGATTGCTGGTCGCTTAAATGATCACACTATCGCGATTCAGGCGAACGATAAGACATCAACCGCTTCTGCACGAGCATCCGGCGGTTATGCTAAGCGACAATGGCAAGGCAAGTTTAATCAAATTCAAATGACCCAAGGTACTAATACGCCTTGGCAAGCGGATAAATTTGGAACAGTTGTGCTGACTAAAAACAGCGTGAACATTGCGCAACATTGCTTACAAGCTGAGGGTAGTCGTTTTTGTCTGCAAGCCCGTTATGCAGAGACAGGGCACTGGTACAGTCAATTTAACCTAGCTGCGATCCCCGTTAGTATTGCACAAGCTTATAGCCGCTTTATTGCCCCGTTACACGGTGAGCTAAATGGCGACATTAAACTGAATGGCTACGAATCTTACCCGACGGAAGGCAGTGGCCAACTGAGTGTGCAAAATGCACGTGTCTTAGTGTCAGATAGTGAGGCAGCAGAAAAAAAATTCATCGCCTTAAACAAGTTGGATTTGTCTTACCAATTAAAGGACAGTAAAAGTTTTATTGATATTATTTTGGCGCCAAATTTGCCGGGTGTTAGCCCGTTAACGGGGCGGCTGATGATGGCGGATATCAAAACCGTTTTATTAAACCCAGAAAAATCACCGTTATCCGGTTATTTAAAAACAACGGTTGATGATTTGTCTGTTATTGATACCTTGCACACCGATTATGACAAGCTAAAAGGTCAATTAAAGCTTGATCTAACAGTGTCAGGCACGGTTAAACAAACGTCTATTAATGGCCAACTTGCGTTGACTGATGGGCAGGTGTATTTACCCCGCTTAGGCCTAAGCCTAGAAGCGCTGAACCTAATGGCAAGCGGCGATCTATCGAAGGGTATTAAACTCGATTACCACGTCAAATCGGGCAAAGGTCAGTTAAACGGGGATGCGCTGATCAATCAGACAAAGCAAGGATGGAGCGTGCTGAGTTCACTCAAGGGTGACAACATTGAGGTATTGAACCTACCCGAGGCCTACGTGGTCGCTTCGCCGGATTTGCAGTTTACCTTGAACGATAAAACGTCACAGTTGTCTGGGACGGTTAGGGTACCGACTGCAGAGCTGGTGCCAGTGCAGTTTAATGCCTCGGTCACGGCCAGTGACGACGTGGTGATTATTAATGGGCCGGTGCAAAAAGAAGGGCGGTCTGTAGCGACTGACTTTAATGTAAACGTATTGTTAGGTGATAAAGTCAAAGTTAATGGTCTAGGTTTTGGCGGTCGATTAACGGGTAAATTGCTAATCAGTGGGAATAGCAAAAAACTGTTACTTGGTACGGGCGATATTTTTATTAAAGACGGCAGTTATGAGGCCTATGGGCAAAAATTAGACATTGATAATGGGAAAATACAGTTTACCGGTGGTGCCATAGAAAACCCTAGTATAGACATTAAGGCGACTAGAAAAAGCGGGAAAGTACTGGCCGGATTGCAACTGACTGGCACGGTAGATGATCCCTTGGTTGCCCTTTTTTCACGCCCATCGATGAGCGATGACAACATTCTGTCGTACTTAATGATTGGTCGGCCGTTGGCTGGCGCTTCCGCAGCCGATGCCGCGATGCTTGCTTCAGCCGCCACTGGCTTAGGTATTAAGGGCGGTAATATGTTGGGCGAACAAATTGCGAGCACGTTTGGCCTAGATTGGTTTGCGATTAACGGTAACGGGGGGGGTGATACCGCCTTACAAATCGGTAAGTACCTCTCGCCTAAATTATATTTAAGCTACGGCATTGGCTTGTTTGAACCGGTTAGCACGGTTAATTTAAACTACGAATTAAATAAAAACTGGTCGGTAAAAACGGAGTCGGGTGTCGAAACAGGGGTTGATATCTTATATAGCCGAGAACGATGAGCTGGATCAGATTGAGTGACCTTTGGCATAGACTTTTTGTAGCGGCTGTGTTTTTATAAAAAAATAACAACATAAGCCATTAAGAACGAAGGCATGAAAAATAACCTATTAACCGTCTTGATATTGATTATTATCAGCTCGCCCGTGGCTTCTGCGTTTAGCCATTGTTCGGCTATGCAGACGAGTCATGCTGAGTCGATGTCGGAGATGATGGGTACAGATCAAACCGTTTCAAGCATGTCGATGATGGACCATCGGACTATGTCAATGGACACAATGATCGACTCAACTGACGCCTGCGACTGTGATGTAACAATGGATTGTGCTGGGCATGCTAGCGCCTATGTTACCCCTCATGCCGTCGGCACAAGTCATACGAGTTTATTGGTTAAGCTAACCCCGCTTAATCGTCAGTTCCCTCAAAGTACCAGTTACTCCCCAGAAATCAAACCACCCTGTTTAATCGTATAATAGGGGGCAGTTCGCCTTTCGTTTACGTGGCTATTGCTATTATCTAGTGAGCGTTTAATCAGTCTACCCCCTGTCGAATATTTTAATGCTAACGCGTTATCACTACGATTTATGGGGATTTTATGGCTTTACTTAACAACTTTATTTTCTTGCTGCTGCTTTGTTTACTCAGCAGCACTACTTATGGGCAAACGGCTGAGACATTAACGCTGGAAAAAGCTTTACAACTAGCGGTTGAAAACAACCCAAGCCTTGCTGAAATGCAAGCACGTTCGGATGCAATGGCGGATATTCCGTCTCAACTGGCAACGCTGCCCGATCCGATAGTTAGCCTGAATGCGTTAAATTTACCGACAGATAGCTTTGATTTGGATCAAGAAAACATGACCCAATTACAAGCGGGTTTCTCACAGATGCTCCCTTTTCCCGGTAAACTGGGTCTACGTGAGGCAGGGGCAACGCATGAGGCGCAGGCCGCTGCCCACAGCGTTACCGAAGCGCGTTGGCTGTTACTGCGTGATGTTAAAAAAGCTTGGTGGAGTTTAGTTTATCTTGACCATGCGTTAAAAATTATTGCCGCAAATCAGGGTTTACTTCAGCAATTTGTCGATATCGCTCAGTCTAAATACCAAGTGGGTCAGGGTTTACAGCAAGATGTTTTGCTCGCGCAACTAGAGTTGTCCAAATTGCTAGATAATACGCTCGGCTTACAAGCTGCGCGTGATGGGGTTAGGGCGCGCTTAAATCGCTTGATTGATCGCTCGGCTGATCAGCCAATTACTCTAACAGTCATCCCTTTGGACCGTTTGCCGACACTGAAAAAAGAACGTGAGTTATTTGCTTTTGCGGACGCTCATCGCGCTTTGTTAGCGGTAAAACGTGAGTCGGTTGAAGCGGCGCAATCACGTTTAGCCTTAGCCAAAAAGGACTTTTACCCAGACTTTAATGTCGGTGCTTTTTATAGTGTGCGCGACGATATGCCTAATGGACAAGAGCGGGCCGATTTTCTTAGCCTAAGGCTCAGTATGAATCTGCCGATTTTTACTGACAGCAAACAACAAAAAGCAGTCGACCAACGTAACAAAGAAGTGCTGCAAACAAAGTTTTCATTACGTGACACGGCTAATCGAGTGCATAGCGAAATATCTACGGCCTACAGCCACTACCAAAAAAGCAGTCAACAGGTGCAGTTATTCAAAACTGGGATTATTCCCCAAGCACGTCAAACGGTCGCTTCAATGTTAGCGGGTTACCAAGTCGATAAGGTGGACTTTTTAAATTTGGTGCGTAGCCAAATCACCCTTTACAACTACGAAACCCAATATTGGAAAGCCTTAACAGAAGCCAATCAAACACTGGCGCAATTAATAGCCGTGGTCGGCAAGGAAGAAATTTATGAGTAATAAAACAGTCTGGTTAGCAACCCCTGTGATTTTAGCTATCGGCTTAATGACAGGGTATTGGTTTGCTACGGCAGAACACTCGAATGCACCCGGCATGGCGCAAGAGGGTAGCACCACTATTCTATTTTATAGGCACCCCATGAATGGTGAAATCACCTCACCCGTACCCGCCAAGGATGACATGGGCATGGACTATATACCGGTATATGCTGAAGCAGATAAAAGTGAAACAACACAAATTTTATTTTATCGGAACCCCATGAACGCTGAAATAACATCACCGGTACCAGCCAAAGATGATATGGGGATGGATTATCTGCCGGTTTATGCAGAGTCAGATCAGGGTGATAGCTTAGCCGTAGGTACAGTTAAAATTGATGGTGTCACCACGCAAAACATTGGCGTTAGAACTACCAAAGCGATTGAGTTTTCCATGTCGCATTCCGTCAGAGCCGTTGGACGGGTTGCCTACGATGAAGAAAAAATGGTACGTCTGCACCCAAAAACAGAGGGTTGGATCGAACAGATGTACGTGGATAAAACGGGTCAATGGGTCAAACAAGACACCCAGTTACTGAGTATTTATTCGCCGCAGTTGGTGGCTAGCCAAGAAGAGTACCTCTTAGCGCTTAATAACGTTAAAGCCTTGGAAAAAAGCCCAATTGATACCATCCGTTACGGTGCAGAAGCCTTGCTAAATAGTTCACGCGAGCGTTTGAAGCTTTTGGATTTTCCAGCCCATCAGATGGTGGAGTTGGATAAAACACACAAGGTAAAAAAGAGCATCCATATTCACAGCCCCAAAGAAGGCATCGTGATGAACATTGGCGCGCGAGAAGGTCAATTTGTTAGTCCAAAGACAGAACTTTATATGATTGCGGACTTAAGAAAGGTTTGGGTGTACGCAAATATTTATGAATATGAATTGCCGTGGGTAAAGGAGGGGGACTCGGTTGATATGCAATTGGTAGGCATTCCAGGGCGAATTTTTAAAGGCCATTTGGCGTATATCTACCCGTACGCCGAAGCAAAAACACGAACCATCAAGGTGCGCGTGGTGTTTGATAACCCGGAGTTATTATTAAAACCCAACATGTTTGCTGATTTAACCATTCACGCTGACCCACAAGCCAAGACGGTGGTTATACCCTCGGAAGCAGTAGTGCGTTCGGGCTCCCGCAACCAAGTATTCGTGGTACGTGATAAAGGCAAGTTTGAGCCAAGGATAGTGAGCTTGGGTCTTGAGTCTAATGGCAAAATAGCCATTTTAGACGGGCTAAAGGTTGGCGAAGAAGTGGTTACCTCGGGTCAGTTTTTGATCGATTCCGAATCAAAATTGCGTGAGGCCACGGCAAAAATGCTCGAATTAATGTCGAGTAATAAACCGTCCCCGAGCGAGTCAATTAATGCGGCTGAGGCGTTTGCACATGATTAATTCGATCATTGATGCTTCGTTAAAAGACCGTTTCATGGTGTTAATAGCGACGCTGATTATTGGTGTTGCAGGTTTATGGAGTTATCAACACACGTATCTGGATGCGATTCCCGATTTGTCAGATGTGCAGGTCATCGTATTTACCAAGTATGCTGGGCAGGCGCCACAGGTTGTGGAAGATCAAGTGACTTATCCGCTAACCACCGCCATGTTGTCAGTTCCGCGTTCTAAAATTGTCCGTGGTTATTCGTTTTTTGGTTTTTCATTTGTTTATATTATTTTTGAAGACGGAACCAATATGTATTGGGCGCGCTCACGAGTGTTGGAATCACTCAACTTTGTCAGCAGTAAATTACCCGATGGCGTAACACCAACGCTAGGCCCAGATGCTACCGGTGTGGGCTGGGTGTATGAGTATGCCTTGATAGATAAAACTGGCACGCACGATTTAGCCCAATTGCGCTCGATTCAGGATTGGTATTTACGCTACCCATTACAAACGGTTAACGGCGTTGCAGAAGTCGCCTCGGTGGGTGGTTTTGTTAAACAATATCAGGTTGAAGTCGACCCCAATGCCTTACAGGCCTATGGCATTCCTTTAAGTAAAGTGAAGCAAGCCATTAAGCGCTCTAATAACGACGTGGGTGGGCGTTTAATTGAAATGGCTGAAACGGAGTATATGGTGCGGGGTTTGGGCTATATTCGCTCCTTAGGCGATTTAAACAGCATACCGGTGGGTGTTGATAGCAATGGAACGCCCATTCGTTTAAAAGATATCGCTAATGTACATATGGGGCCTGAACTTAGGCGTGGGCTAGTTGAACTAAACGGCGAAGGTGAAGTGGCCGGTGGCGTGGTGATTATGCGCTACGGTGAAAACGCCCTATCGACAATTGAAGGCGTTCGAAAAAAACTTGAGGAGTTGAAAAAAGGCCTGCCTAAAGGCGTTGAAATAATCCCTGTGTATGATCGGGGTAATTTGATCGAGCGCGCCGTCGCAAGTTTGAATGAATCCTTGCTACAGGAACTAGTGGTCGTTAGCTTGGTGGTGATCTTGTTTCTATTACACGTACGCTCTGCCTTGGTCGCCATTATTACCCTCCCTATGGGTATTTTGATGGCTTTTATCGTGATGAAAATGCAGGGCTTAAATGCCAATATCATGTCATTAGGCGGTATTGCCATTACCATTGGTACGATGGTTGACGGCGCTATTGTGATGGTAGAAAACGCGCATAAACACTTAGCGCAGGCGACGACAGACAAGGGTGCTGAACTCAGTGATGAGGAACGTTGGAAGACGATTGGTACAGCCTCGCGTGAGGTAGGTCCAGCGCTGTTTTTTTCCTTACTGATTATTACCGTCTCCTTTTTGCCAATTTTTACCATGCAAGCGCAAGAAGGTCGGATGTTTAGCCCGTTGGCATTTACCGCCTCGTATGCGATGGCGGCGGCCGCGATACTTGCGGTCACGCTGGTGCCGGTTATGATGGGCTATTTTATTCGTGGCAAGGTGGTAAAAGAACACGAAAACCCGATTAACCGTTGGATGCATGCGATGCACACACCGGTACTTAAGCTGGCGATGCAATGGCGTAAAGTAACTGTTCTATTGGCGTTGTGTTTAGTCATATTGACCTTATACCCGTTTTCAAAATTGGGCAGTGAGTTTATGCCGCCGTTGGATGAGGGGGATATTTTGTACATGCCGACCACCTTCCCGGGTATTTCTATTACCAAAGCAAAAGAACTGTTGCAGCAAACGGATAAAATTCTAAAAACCTTTCCTGAAGTGCACCATGTGTTTGGTAAGGTGGGACGGGCAGAAACGGCGACCGATTCCGCGCCCTTATCGATGATAGAAACCACGATTAGTTTAAAGCCTAAAGAAGACTGGCCAAATCCAGATAAAACAACCCAGCAATTGATGGGCGAAATGGATAAGGCGATCAAATTTCCAGGCTTAGCTAATGCGTGGACGATGCCGATTAAAACGCGGATTGATATGTTATCAACGGGGATTAAAACCCCCGTTGGGATAAAGGTGTCTGGCCCCGACTTGAATGTGTTGCAATCCTTATCGGGGCAGATCGAGCGAGCAATGAAAACGCTGCCCGAAACCACCTCGGCTTTCGGCGATCGCGCTGTTGGCGGTTATTATTTGGATTTTGATATTAACCGTGAAGCAGCTTCACGCTATGGCCTAACGACCGGCGATGTACAAGACGTGATACAAAGCGCTATTGGTGGAATGAATGTCACCGAAACGGTGGAAGGTCTAGAGCGTTACCCGGTCAATGTGCGTTACCCACGGGAGTTACGCGATGACTTGGAAAGTTTAAAGCGGGTATTGATAGCGACGCCGACAGGCAGTCAAATCCCCTTGGCGCAGGTAGCTGATTTAACCTACAGACGTGGGCCGCCGGTTATTAAAAGCGAAAACTCACGACCCAATGCCTGGGTATACGTTGATATCAGTAGCTCTGATATTGGCGGTTTTGTTAATAAAGCTAAAAATATCTTGGCTGATCAGGTAGACATACCGGCCGGTTATACCGTGACTTGGTCGGGTCAATTTGAGTATATGGAACGCGCGGCAAAGCGATTGCAGGTTGTCGTGCCGGTTACGTTACTCATTATATTTATTCTGTTGTATCTCAATTTCCGTAACCTAGTTGAGCCGATGATTGTGATGTTAGCGCTTCCTTTCGGCATTATTGGCGGCATTTGGATGCTTTATTTGAATGACTATAATTTATCGGTTGCAGTGTACGTCGGCTTTATCGCCTTAGCCGGTATGGCGGCAGAAATTGGGGTATTAGTGCTCAGTTTTATTGATATGGAAGTGGCTAAACGCCGTGCAGCTAGTTCACAGGCACTGTCACGGATGGACATAATCGATGCCAGCCAACAAGCGACCTCTATGCGCGTTCGCCCGGTGGTCATGACGGCGGTTTCTACCATGGCGGGGCTAATCCCTATCATGCTCAGTAGTGGTGCGGGTTCAGATGTTACCCATCGCATTGCTGCACCGATGTTGGGCGGGATGTTGACGGTGTTGGTTTTAAATTTATTGGTGCTACCGGTGATTTATAGTTTTGTTTTGCAGCAGCAAGAGGCGAATAAGGAAAGTGGCTAATAGGGGGTAATAAGAAGCAGTGTAATTTTAATGCGATGTCAGCTGATTAGTCAGCTGACGATAAAAGAAGCCATACCATGTTGGCGGCCATGCTAACTAAGGCAAGAGTTTTCCAAAAAACAATTGGGTTACGTTCTATTAAAGGCGTATGAGATGATTTGGTAAATAGGCTATTTGGGTGCGCTAAGTCGTGAATAAATTCGGAAATTTCTTCGTATCGACTCGACGGTTTTTTGCTCACAATTTTTTCAATGGCACCATCTACCCACAAGGGTATATCAGGATTAAACTGCTGCGATGGAATGTAATGCAATTTGCTTAGCGACTTTTCGCCGTATTTATCCCCAAATGGCAGTTGGCCGGTGAGCATTTCGTAGCAAATAACGCCGAGGGAAAACGCATCTGAGCGCGTGCTCGCTTGTTCGCCCAACAGGTATTCAGGTGCTGTGTAATGTTGGGTCCCGAGTAAACTTAAACGATGTACTGGGGTGGCTATTTCTTCAATCCCCGCTATTTTAGTCGACCCAAAATCTATTATTTTGACGGTCCCTTGGGTATCAATAATGATGTTTTCAGGTTTCAGGTCTTGATGGATCATTTCTTTATTATGAAAAGCGCGTAAACCACGTGCAATTTGTCGGATAATCCCTCTAACGTCGTGCACGCTGGGTTGTGGGTTATCGCTCATCCAATGCCTTAACGTTTGTCCTTCGATGTATTCAGTGACGTAATAAAGGAATTGACGCGGACGGGTTTGCTCGATGATGCTGAGTACGTGGTTGTTATCAATCCGACGCCCAACCCATTCTTCATTGACGAACATGTCCAGATAGCTCGGATCATCTACATAATTGACTGAGGGTGTTTTAATAACGACTGCTGCATCGGTGTCAGTGTCAATCGCAAGATACAACTGAGTCCGATTACTGGCGTGCAATTCACGTTCTATTCTATACCCATCTAAGACCATGCCAGCGTTTAAGTCTGGCGGAAAGGGGAGCTCGGTTAATTTTCGATAGACTTCTTGATCGTTGATTTGAGGCGGTTGGTTAAACCGTACCAGCTGGCAAGTCACGTTATCATCGCTGCCGTTTTGCATGGCTAAGGCTGTTATTTCACGCGCGGCACGTTCTAAATTACGGTCGTTGTCAGTAATGATCTGCAACATCGTGTTGTCGCTGATAAACTCATGAACGCCATCGGTGGTTAATAAGAAGGTGTCGGCTTTTTCCAATAAAAAGTTGCTGTAATCAATGTCTAAATGCGCGTCGATACCCATGGCTCGGGTAAGGTAATTTTTGTCTTTTGACACCCAGAAACGGTGGTCTTCAGTTAAGCGCTCGAGTTTTTTCTGGCGCAGTCGATAGATGCGCGTATCGCCAATATGGAACAGGTGGACAGTAGATGATTTAACGATCAAGGCGCTCATGGTGGTGGCTAGCCCTTTGTTGCTATGGGCAGCTTGCTGTGCCATGCCAAGCATCCAACGATTAGTCGCCATCAGTACTTTTTGCACGGATGTTTTTACCGTCCAGGAATCAGGGGTGCAGTAGTAGTCGTTTAGCAAGCTTTTAACACAGGACTCGCTGGCGAGTTTACCTGCATCACAACCACTGACCCCATCCGCGATAACGATGGCGATGCCTTTTTGTTCTAATGTCGGCGATTCTGGCAGTAAAACGCCATAACTGTCCTGGTTTTCTTCCTTAACACCTTGATCTGACGATTGACCTAGGTCAATTAAGGCCTCTGATTGCATACGGTTCTCAGCGAGTTTAAGTGACATCAATTAATTGCACAGTACCGTCTTCTAATACTTCGGCAGTTTGGCCTTTAGGCTCTTGTAAAAATAATAACATTAATAAGAGTACCAAGCCTGCAGTAGCACCAATCACCATAAAGAACACCTGTGGTGAAACAAACGATAGCACAGTTAAAAAGGTTAAACCGCCGACATTACCATAGGCGCCAACCATACCAGCCACCTGGCCGGTCATACGGCGTTGAATTAATGGCACCATGGCGTATACCGCGCCCGAACCGCCTTTGGCAAACAAGCCGCATAAAATAGTGCATAAAACAACCAATGGAACAGCCCAATTGGGGTTGACTTGACCGAGTATAAAAAATGTAACTGTTATACCAGTAAATAACAGGGTTAAAGAACGTTTGCGGCCAATTTTATCGCTCAATACACCACCGCCTGGACGCGCTATTAAATTCATCACTGGATAAATAGCAGCTAATAAACCTGCGGTAACAGGGGATAAGGCAAATTGATCCACATAAAACAGCGGTAACATGGAAACAAGCGCTAGTTCAGAGCCAAAAGTGACCATGTAGGCGAGGTCTAAAATAGCCACTTGTTTGAACTTATAACGAAACAAATCGGGAACAGGCTTATTGAAAATATCTTTATTAACCTTATAAATCTGCAAGGCTTGATACAGATAAACGGCCAAGATACTAGCATACGCGATATAGCTTGTTTGTTGGTTTAACCAGGCCATTCCGCTGGGAGATAGTTTCCATACCAATAAGGCTAGCGCTGCATAAATAGGCATACTCATCAATAAATATAAAACTAAATCGCCTTTGCTGGTAACTTCCATGCCGCCGACTTTTTTTGGTTTAAAGTAGGTTGATCCTTTCGGTGTATCGGTGACACTAAAATAATAGAAGATACCGTAAGCCGTGGCGATAATTGCGGTGATTGTTAAGGCATATCGCCAGCCATCTTCACCGCCTAACCATAACGCGAGACTCGGTAAAATTATTGCTGAGGCTGCAGAGCCAAAATTCCCCCAGCCGCCATAAATACCTTGCGCAAAGCCTGTTTGTCTAGCGGGAAACCACTCACCAATCATTCTAATGCCGACAACAAAGCCCGCACCAACAAAACCTAATAAAAAACGCGCTAAGGCAAGCTGTTGGAAGGTTTGTGCCCAAGCAAAAAACAAACATAAAAAGCCAGAGACAATTAGGATGCCAGAAAACATCCGTCGTGGGCCATAACTATCCACCATCATGCCCACAATAATTCGTGCGGGGATGGTTAAGGCGACATTTAATATCAATAGTACTGAAACCTCTTGATTGCTTAAGTCAAAAACCTCGCGGATAACGGACATTAAAGGGGCGTGATTAAACCACACCATAAAACTAATAAAAAAAGCGAACCAGGTCGTATGCAAAATTCGCATGTTCCCACTGAATGAAAGTAAATTTAATTTTTGCGACATTGCTGTTGAGTCTCCATTAACGTATTGAGACTCTTCAGCAAACAGCATGCCAAATAGATAAGGTCATGTTTTCAAAAGGATTCAAGTAAGTTGTCTTTAAAGCAACGAACCTGCTGCACTTGTTTGGTGCGAAAAATCATTGTTTTGCACTGCAATAAATCACGGTCAATTCTGATGGCTATGTTTTTTAACATGGAGGATAAATAATTAGACGCACAATCAAGGGCTTAATGATCAATACGATTATTGGCACACTAACTGCTATCACTCATGGAATACAGGCAACAGTTGGAATTTTGGTATGAGTAAAAAGAAGTTAGTAGTTATCGGTAACGGCATGGTTGGCCATAAATTTATGCAAGCCATTGTTAAAGATCAGGCGCGGGATGAATTTGAAATAATTATTTTTTGTGAAGAGTCACGATTAGCGTACGACAGGGTTCAGTTAAGCGCTTTCTTTAGTGGCAAAACTGCGGATGATTTATCCATGGTGTCCGCTGGTTTTTATGAAGATAACAACATAACAGTGCATATGGCAGATAGGGCGAGCCTTATCGATCGAGAAAAGCAGCTTGTTACCTCTGAAAAGGGTGTCGAAATCCAATACGATAAACTGGTTCTAGCGACCGGGTCGTTTCCGTTTGTCCCTCCAATTCCCGGTCACGAACGAGATAATTGTTTTGTCTATCGAACGATAGATGATTTAAATGCGATTGCCGAAGCAGGCGCTAAGTCCAAAGTAGGTGTTGTGATCGGCGGTGGCTTATTAGGTCTGGAAGCAGCAAAAGCGCTGAAAGATATGGGGTTAAAAACACATGTTGTTGAATTTGCACCCCGATTGATGGCCGTGCAAATTGACGACGGTGCAGGTGCAGTATTACGTAAAAAAATTGAACAATTGGGTGTTAGCGTTCACACCCAGAAAAACACCCAAAACATCCTGCCAGGCGAACAGTGCGTGCACCGAATGAACTTTGCTGACGGCACACACATAGAAACAGACCTTATTTTATTTTCTGCGGGCATTCGCCCGCGTGATGACATTGCGCGTGAGAGCGGCCTAGAGGTCGGAGAGCGGGGCGGTATTATTATCAACAATCATTGCCAAACCTCTGATGACAATATTTATGCGATAGGTGAATGTGCCCTATGGGAAGGGAAAATTTATGGTTTGGTCGCACCAGGTTACCAAATGGCACAAGTCGCAGCAGATCAGTTAGCCGGTAAACAAAATAGTTTTACCGGTGCGGATATGAGTACCAAACTAAAACTGATGGGGGTTGATGTGGCTAGCATCGGTGATGCACATGCGACAACTGAAAATGCCAAGGTCTATTCCTATGTTAACGGTGCTGACGAGGTGTATAAAAAAATCGTGGTGAGTGAAGATAATAAACGCCTACTTGGCGCGGTTTTAATAGGCGATACGGCCGATTACGGTAATTTGTTACAACTAAAGTTAAATGATATGGCGCTACCGGAATACCCCGATACCCTGATTTTGCCGCAACGCGATGGCTCAGGTGTTACAGGTCTCGGTGTCGAAGCTTTACCGGATAACGCGCAAATCTGTTCCTGTTTTGATGTCTCGAAAGGCGCGATTTGTCAAGCTGTTTCAGATGGTCATACCACAATGGGGGCTATTAAAGAGTGTACTAGCGCGACGACCGGTTGTGGCGGTTGTACTGCCTTAGTGGGGCAGGTGCTAAACAAAGAGTTGGAAAAAATGGGCATGGAAGTGAACACGGATTTATGTGAACACTTTGCCTATACACGACAAGAGATGTATCACTTAGTCCGTGTTGGCAATATTAAAACGTTTGATGCACTGATTGAACAACACGGTAAAGGCTATGGTTGTGATATTTGTAAACCAACGGCGGCCTCTATTTTTGCCTCGTGCTGGAATGATTACATCTTGGAAAAACCGTTAGCTGGTTTACAAGATACCAATGATCGGTTTTTGGCTAATATCCAAAAAAACGGCACCTATTCAATTGTTCCTCGTATTGCAGGTGGCGAAATTACGCCAGACAAACTGATCGCCCTAGGTGAAGTAGGTAAAAAATACAATCTATACACCAAAATAACCGGCGGCCAACGTGTCGATTTATTTGGTGCACGGCAAGAACAATTACCGCTGATTTGGAAGGAACTGATCGATGCAGGTTTTGAAACTGGGCATGCCTACGGTAAATCTTTACGCACAGTTAAATCCTGTGTTGGCAGTACTTGGTGCCGTTATGGTGTGGCCGATAGCGTAACAACAGCAATTAATTTAGAAAACCGCTATAAAGGTTTACGTTCACCACATAAATTAAAATTTGCTGTATCCGGTTGCACACGTGAATGTGCCGAAGCGCAGAGCAAAGATGTTGGTGTTATTGCAACTGAAAATGGTTGGAATTTATACCTGTGTGGCAACGGCGGCATGAAACCACGCCACGCGGATCTTTTTGCAACCGGCTTAGATGATGAGACCTTGATCAAATACATCGATCGCTTCTTGATGTTTTATGTGAAGACAGCTGATCGTCTACAACGTACCTCCACCTGGATGATGAATTTAGACGGTGGTATCGATTATTTACGTGAGGTGGTTATTGAAGATTCGCTAGGCTTAGCTGAAACGTTCGAGCAAGAAATGCTAACGGTGATCGATAGCTATCAATGTGAGTGGAAAACAACGGTCAATGATCCAGCAAAGGCACAGACATTTAATGCTTTTGTTAATTCAGATAAAGGCGATAGCCAAATTGTGTTTGTGCCGGAACGTGATCAGGTACGGCCAGCCAATAAAAACGAACTTAAAGCGACATTAGGCGCGTAGAAGGTATGACGATGCAAACGGCAGTAATCGATAAAGAAATAGACATCTGTGCTTTAACAGATTTAATTGAAGATGCGGGTACAACGGCACTGATTAATGACACGCAAATTGCGTTGTTTTACGTTAAAAAAACGGGTCAGGTATTTGCTTTGGAGAATTATGATCCATTCAGTGAAGCGAATGTGTTATCGCGGGGTATCATCGGTAGTATAGGTGCGGATTTAGTGGTCGCTTCACCGATCTATAAACAGCATTTTAAGTTGCAAACAGGCGAGTGTGTAGAAGATACGAGCATTGCAGTAAAGGCCTACCCTGTTAATATACAAGACGGTCGTATTAGGCTGACTTTTTTAGGCAAAGGGAGCTAATGCGATGTCTCTAATTTATTACACCCTAGATGTTTTTACCAAGACACCGTTTCAAGGGGCGCAAATAGCCGTGTTCCCTTTTGCGCAGTTGATACCTGAAGAATTATTGACACGTATTGCGAGCGAATTAAAGTTATCTGAAACGGTCTTTATTTACCCAAGCGAAGACAAAGGTAAATCATTCAATATACGAACATTTACCCCGCAAGGTGAAGTAGGTTTTGCAGGACACCCCTTGTTGGCAACGACCTATGTATTAGCAGAAAGCGGTCAAATTTCACTGGCCGACGCCGACACAACGATCTGTTTAAAACAAAAAGCGCAATCGGTTAACGCCACTTTATCTAGCGATGAGGCGGGTGGAAAATTTGTACAATTTACCCTGCAATGTAATCCCTTAGTGGACCGTTATACGCCCAGTACAAGCGAACTGGCCCGCTTATTGTCGATCAGTGAAAGCGAGATTGTTCAAACCCCGTTTCATACCCGTTTGGTGTCTGATGGCTTACCGTACTTGGTCGTGCCATTGCACTCGCAGCAAGCGATTCAATTTGCGCAATTTGATAGTAAAGCCTGGAGCGAGTCGAGTGCACCGGCGATGGCGGCACAAGAAATCCTCTTATTTAGTGCTAAAACTAGCACCAATGATAGTAATTTTCATGCCCGTTTGGTTGGCCCTAGTATTGGTTTTAATGAAGACCCACCGATTGGTTCAGCCATGCCGGTTTTTGCTGCTTACCTGGCCTCGCATGAGCATATAAGAGAAGGGACTTACAGCTTTACCATTGACCGCGGTAGCGAGCAAACACGTCGCAGCGTGTTGCAAATTGAAATGGATAAGCATCAAGGGCGGCCCCTGACAGTGCGTGTAGGTGGTCACTGTGTGTTAATCAGTAAAAATGAACTATTGATCGCTTAAGCAGGACGTAATTATGTTATTCGGTCGGGATAAAAAGAACCCCATTAAAATCGTTGATAAAAAAGCCGCAAAATGGACTTACGCCACCTGTGGGTATTGTTCGGTCGGTTGTTCTATTGAAGTAGCAACCAATATCGAAGGCAAAGTAGTAGGTTCTAGAGGCGTCGGTGGGGCAGATGTCAATCGAGGAAAACTTTGTGTTAAAGGTATTTTTGAACACGAATTATTTGACTCAGCGGGTCGTGGTGATAAGCCCTTAATTCGAGCTGCGATTAACGAGGGTTTTCGTGAAACGACATGGGATCAGGCCGCCAGCCATATGGCGACAAAAATCAATGACATTCAACAACGCTACGGACGCGACGCATTCGCCGTGGTATCAACTGGCCAGTTATTAACCGAAGAGTTTTATACCCTAGGTAAATTAACCCGGGGGCTTATCGGTACCAATAATTACGATGGTAATACAACCCTGTGCATGGCTTCTGCAGTATCCGGTTATAAACGTTCATTTGGTTCTGACGGCCCGCCGGGCTGCTATGAAGACTTTGAACACACAGGCTGCTTAATAGCATGGGGATCAAACCTACCAGAACAACACCCAATAATTTATTGGCGATTGCAAGAAGCGCGTGAAAAACGCGACTTTCCGCTGATTGTTGTCGACCCTCGGGTTACCATGTTGGCACAAAAAGCTGATATTCATTTAGCGATAACACCGGGCACGGACTTAGTGTTATTAAACGCCTTGGCACACGTTATTATTAACGAAGGTTTACACGATAAAGCCTATATCGATGCTAATACTGTGGGTATAGAGGCGTTAACTTCAGAAGTTCAACATTACGACCCGACGACAGCAGCAAAGCTCTGTGGCATTGACGAGGACACCATTCGTAACGTCGCGCGTATTTATGCCAAGGCGCCGACAGCGATGAGTATTTGGACCATGGGGATTAATCAAAGCACCCATGGATCTGACGGTGTGGTTGCTATCAATAACCTTAACCTTATCACCGCTAACATCGGTAAGCCGGGCGGTACCAGTCTATCAATAACTGGCCAATGCAATGCGATGGGAACGCGCGAATGGTCATCGTGCTCAGGCTTACCAGGCTACCGTCAGCTAGAAAACCCAGAAGACCGCGAAGAAATTGGCCACTATTGGAAGGTAGACCCTGAGTTTTTTCCTAAAAAACGTGGTTTAGCACAAACCGACATTTTTCCCGCGATTGAAAGTGGTGAGATCAAGGGTTTATGGTTGGTGGCAACTAACCCAATGACATCCATGCCCAACACTGAACGAATGCGAAAAACGTTGGCGAAACTCGACTTTTTAGTGGTGCAAGACAGTTATGCCGATGTAGAAACAAATCAATATGCACACCTGTATTTACCAGCAGCCACTTGGGCAGAAAAGGAGGGTGTGTTTACCAATACCGAGCGTCGCGTGAATATTGTTCGAAAAGTAACTGATGCGCCGGGTGAGTCAAAGGCTGATTTTGAAATTTTCAATTTGCTGGCAAAACAATTTGAAGGCAGTAAGGCCATGAGTTTTCCAGAACAGCCGCAGGCAGCGTTCGAAGAAATGAAGACCTTATCGAAAGGCCGTTTGGCTGATATTTCGGGTATGAGCCATGATTTAATAGAAAAACAACGGGGTATACAATGGCCATATACCGATGAGCAGGCCAGTCGTGGTGAGTTACCACCAGCCGGTGGTAAGCGTTTGTACACCACGCCTGCGAGTTTTCGTTTTGCTGATGGAAAGGCCAAATTAATTGCCTTACCGTTTATCAATAACAATGAGGTGCCCGATGAACAGTTTCCTTTTTGGCTTAATACAGGTCGCTTAGTGGAGCATTTTCATACACGCACTAAAACCGGCAAGCTCGGCAATACCAATAAATACAGCCCGATTCCGTTTATGGAAATAAACCCCGATGCAGCGCAGGATTTGGGCATTGAACAGGGTGAGTATGTGCGTTGCATTTCTAGACGAGGCGATGCAGTCGTTATGGCCATGTTAACCCAGCGTGTTCCTAGGAATATGGTGTTTATACCCTTCCATTATTTTGATTGTGTGAATCGTTTAACCCTCGGTTTACTCGATCCGCATTCGCGTCAACCTGCTTATAAACAGGCCGCTATCACCATTGAAATACTTGAAGATCAGCAAGCCGCCGCACAACTGAGTATGGAAATGCGTCGTTTTTAACCTTAATCAATAGCCAATAAGAATTCCTATGTTCGAAGTAAGAAGTGATGAACCCAAATACGCCTTTTTGTGGGATAAAGAGACAAAAGCCAACAATATTTATGGTGACTCAATTGATCTGGCCTCGCAACAAAGCGATTTATACGGTGAAAGCTTACACATTAATGGTGACGCTGCATTAGGTGAAAACCCTAACCGTTATAAGCAGCACGGCTTTTATCTGAACGCTGATAATTGTATCGGTTGTCATGCTTGTGAAGCGGCGTGCAGTGAAAAAAATGACAACCCTGCGCATATTTCTTTTCGTTCGGTCGGCTATGTGGAAGGGGGTACCTACCCTGATTACCAACGGCTGAATATTTCAATGGCGTGCAATCATTGTGATGACCCCGTCTGTTTAAAGGGCTGCCCAACACGTGCTTACACCAAGTATGCTGAATATGGCGCGGTATTACAGGACCCGGATATTTGCTTTGGTTGTGGTTACTGTACTTGGGTTTGTCCGTATAACGCACCACAACTAGACCCCGTAAAAGGTGAAGTCAGCAAGTGCAATATGTGCGTTGATCGTTTAGAAGTCGGATTAAAACCGGCGTGTGTCTCTGCCTGTTTAGGCAATGCGCTGGACTTTGGTGTAATCGAAAACGTGCCAGAGAATAGACAAGAGTGTAAAACCGACATACCCGGCTTTCCGACCGCTGATATTACTCACCCTAATATTCGTTTTCAACAGTCGCGTCAGGACAAACGTGAGATGACACGCACCGACTCGATGCCCTTGAAATATCATAAAGATGACCAGAACGGTAAATACCAAGCTGTGGTCGATGCAAAAAAAGGCAGTAAAAAACATTGGAATTGGAAGGCCTTGTTGATGACGCATGAGAGTTCCCATGTGATTTTTACCCTGGCGACGCAAGCAATTGTCGGCGCTTTCATATTGCTGGTACTGGGTAACTTTATGGCAGTGCCAGCCTTTGTAGCGATTAAGTCATCGCTTGCTTTTGTGCCCTTATTAATCATGATGAACCTAGTATTAAGTTATGGCCTATTTAAATTGAATATGCACTTAGGCAAACCACACCGTTTTTATCGCGGTTTTTACAACCTACGCCACTCACCGGTAAGCCGTGAAATTGCAGGGGTTAGTCTGTTTTACGGCGCCTTGTTAGCGTATACCTTCTTTAGCTTATTGGATCTAACGCTAGCGGCAACTATTGTTGCGGTTGTGGGGTTAATCAGCGGCCCTGTCGGCGTGTTTTATATGTATAAGCTGTACCGCATTAAAGCGCGGCCCTTCTGGGACCATTGGCAAACGGGCACGTCTTTTGTTGCTAACAGTTTGATTTTAGGCAGTTTAATTCTTGCTGTGGCAGGCCTGATGAGCGGTGTTGGTACAGCGACACTGTCAGTATTGCTTGTCTGCATGTTAGTAGGCTTGTTACTTGAAGCTGTGGGTCATATCGGGCATGCGAACGATTTAAAGTCGCGGCAAGGCGAGGGTGCGGCCTCTTGGTATGAGCAAACGACTAAGTTTGGCTGGCCGTATATTATTAGCAATGGGTTACTCGGTTCAGCGCTTGTTTTGGCTGCTGGTTTAATGCTTAACCCTAGTTCAATACTCGGTTGGCTGTTATTAGCGGTTGTTATCACCGCTCAAGCGGCTATCAGACGATCCTTGTTTTTCGCACTTGTGATACCAACGACCATGCCAGGTGCTTTTTTCTGGAAAAACAAGGGATTCGAGGAACATGCGAAAGAAAGTGGTTTAGCTAAGATGCCGCAAGTTGGTGTGGAATACGAGCGGCATAGAACGTTTAAATTTGACGAGCTGATTGCAACAATCAAAGCCACAACGTTAAAAGAGGCGTTTGAGCAAACAAAAAGTATTTTTGTTTGGAAGTCGTTAAACAAATAATAAGTTGAACGCTAAAACGTCCGCGATACGCTCAGGTTTAATGCTTAGCGCAGTCGCTTTACCTGTGTGGAGTTATTTTCCTTAAAGTAACAACGAAGCTTTGCTGGTATCTGCTAAGATTGACGTTTTATACGTGAATAGCCAATGAGCCAAGCAGCCAATATATTTGACCTGACAGCCGCTGATCTGATGCCCAATGATTTAGACAAGGAGCAGTTGGATGTACTGCTGCAAAGCGAGCAAATCAAAATAGAGAGAATTGTCTCAACAGGTCACTCTTCTCTCGAAACGGGTTGGTACGATCAGGCACAAAACGAATGGGTGATGGTGTTGGCAGGAGAAGCCATTTTATCATTTGAAGAAACAGAAGATCGTCATCTAAGCGCCGGCAGCTACCTCAATATACCGGCACACACTCGACATAGGGTGAAGTGGACGAGTCCTGCAACGGCGACTATTTGGTTGGCTATACATTACCCTACGGATGCCAGGATTAAGCATCAACATTAATGGTCATCAAGGGTACTAAGGCATAGATAAAAAAACCGCGATAAATCGCGGTTTTTGTTGTTGTGTTTATTTAAGCGATTAATGCGCATCACAATCCGCTAAAAAAGTCAGTAATTCTTCCCGGTACCGATAGTAATCGGGGTGAGAGACCAGCGCCTTACGCGTGCGCGGCCGTGGTAAATCCACCGTCATTATCTTGCCAACTTTGGCATTAGGTCCATTGGTCATCATGACAACACGGTCAGCCAGCAAAATGGCTTCGTCAACATCATGCGTCACCATAATGGCCGTCACTTTAGTACGCGTCCAAACTTCCATGAGCACCTCTTGTAGCTCCCACCTTGTTAAGGAGTCTAACATTCCGAATGGCTCATCTAGTAAAAGCAATTTTGGCGATAAAGCAAAGGCACGTGAAATACCGACACGCTGTTTCATACCATTTGAAAGGTCAGCTGCTTTCTTATTTAACGCGTCACTTAAGCCGACCTTACTTAAATAATACTCAACAATACTGTTTCGTTCTGCTTTACTACAATGCGGGTAGACCCGTTCGACGCCTAAGGCAACGTTTTCTTTTGCACTTAACCAAGGAAATAGACTGGGCGCTTGGAAAACAACTGCTCTATCAGGGCCCGCGGCATTAATTTCTTTTTTATCTAACACAATGCCACCATCGCTGATATCGGTTAACCCTGCGGTCATAGACAACACCGTTGATTTACCGCAACCCGAATGGCCAATAATTGAAATAAACTCACCTTTTTCTATGTTGAGCTCAAACTTATCGACCACGGTTAATGGGCCTTTGGGTGTTGGGTAGACTTTTGTCAGATTAAAATACTCCAGGTATTTTTTATCCCCCATATTGCTTGCATAAGACTTTAATACGTCAGGCTTTTCATCACTTAAACCAAAGCTACTTGCTGTGTTAGGTTGGACATTGGGTAATTGATAAATATTACTGCCTGGATCAATGCCATCTACCATGCCGACATGCATTAAATATTGGGTGATATCACTGCGTAATTTTTTGAATTTTTCGTCATGGTTGATTGCTGTTCTATCACGTGGGCGCGGTAAATCAACAATAAATTCAGGGCCAAAGGTGGCCTTTGGACCTGGGTTTAGCGGAATAATTCGATCGGCCATGATCAGTCCTTCGTCTACATCATTGGTGATCAGAACAACGGTTTTTTTCTCTTGTTCCCAAATTCTAATGATTTCATCTTGAAGGTTTGCGCGGGTAAGTGCATCCAGCGCGCTGAGTGGTTCATCTAGTAATAAAACCTCAGGGCTAGCAGCGAGGGCACGGGCAACATTTACTCGCTGCCTCATGCCGCCTGATAGCTCTGACGGGTGTCGATGTGTGGCGTGTGATAGCCCAACCATGTTGATGTACTTTTCGATGCGTTGTTTGCGCTCAGATTTGGATAGGTCGCTAAAGACCGAGTCAACGGCTAAAGCTACATTGCCAAAAACGGTTAACCACGGCATTAAGGAGTAACTTTGGAAAACAACACCACGATCGGAACTTGGGCCAGTGACTTTTTTACCCTGCAGGGTCACTTCACCACTATCGGGTTTAATTAAGCCAGCAATGGTAGAAATAAGCGTGGTTTTACCCGTGCCTGAAAAACCAACAATAGCAACAAATTCGCCTGCTTTAATTTCAAGGTTAATATTGCTGAGAACGTCACTTTTATTGTGACCGCTACCATAGGACTTACTAATGTTTTTAAGTGCTAAAAATGACATATCAATTCCTCCTACATTGCGTCGCCATAAGAGAAGTATTTTTGCAGAGTCAACATGATGCGATCGAGCATAAAGCCGATAATACCAATAGTGAACACAGCAACCATGATTTTCCCCAATGATTGTGAACTGCCATTTTGGAACTCATCCCAAACGAACTTACCCAGCCCTGGGTTTTGAGCTAACATTTCTGCTGCAATTAAAACCATCCAGCCCACCCCAAGCGATAGACGTAAACCAGTAAAAATTAACGGTAAAGCACTCGGTAAAACGATTTTAGTCACCGTTTTCCACCATCCCAACTGTAGTACCTTTGACACATTCATCAAATCCTTATCGATGGTAGATACGCCAACCGCAGTATTAATGAGGGTTGGCCATAACGAACACAGGGTAACGGTAATAGCAGAAACGAGGAATGATTTACTGAATGTCGCTTCACCTTCAACCACATACAGTGCACTAACGATGAGTGTGACGATTGGTAACCAAGCGAGGGGTGAAACAGGCTTAAATATTTGTATGATTGGGTTGATGGCCGCATTAAATGCAGGGCTTAAGCCACAAATAACCCCCAATGGAATCGCGACAACAGAGGCTAATACAAACCCTGCGAAAACAGTCCATAAGCTAGTCATGATTTGTTGAGGGTAGGTGGCTTTGCCAGTGTAATCACGAATCTTAATGGCAGCATCTGGGTTTTTTTCAAGTTTTTTTGCGTTACGAACCTCTTGACGTTTGTAGAAAGCGACTTCTTTTTCTTTCTCTTTGTAATGGTCGGCAGCAAGGCTTTTAGTTTCTTGCCATACCGCAGCAGGTCCAGGAATAGCACCGAGGCTGGTTTGAATCTTAGCGGCCCCCCAGTCCCAAAATCCAATGAAGATCAGCATGGCAAGTACGGGAACGCCAATGACTTTTAAGATGTCTTTTAACTGTTCTACAGGCTCCTCACCGGCCAATAATTTAACGATGGGTATAAACCAAGTAAAACCGATCAGCTCTAAAAAGTTATTAATTTTTACTGAGATTTTAACGCCTTCATTAGCGACTTTCTTCTGGGGCGCATTAACATTACTCTCTAATGGCTGCGTGTTTGAGTTGGATGTAAGCTTGCCATCGCCTTTTTCAAGTTGTTTATTGTCTAATGCTGTATTAACAGACATGGTATTACCTCTGATTGGTTAAGTAAGCACCCGCAACATTACGGGTGCTTACTGTTGATATACGGTGGTTACTGAACGATGTCATTACCTTTTAGGCCAATATTGAACTTACTTAAATAGGCATTTGGTGTGCGGCCATCGTAACTAATGTTGTCGATAAAATGTGTTTGCGGTGGGCGGTAACCATCCGTATCCCAAGGCATATCTTTTTTAGCAATTTTGCCTTCTTCTAGCAGTTCTTTAGCCGCAGCTAAATAGATGTCTGGACGGTAAACTTTTTTTGCAATCTCATGGAACCACTGATCAGACTTTTCTTCTGTAATTTGTCCCCAACGGCGCATTTGCGTTAGGTACCAAATAGCATCTGAATAGTAAGGGTAGGTTGCGTAATAACGATAGAATACGTTGAAGTCTGGTAAGGCACGTTTATCACCTTTTTCATACTCAAAGGTACCTGTCATGCTGTTTGCAATAACGTCGTAATCGGCACCTACATATTCAGATTGAGCAAGAATTTTCACCGCTTCAGGACGGTTTGCATCGTTGTTAGCATCTAACCATTGTGCTGCCCGTATCAATGCTTTAATAACGGCTTTATGTGTGTTTGGGTTCTCTTTTGCCCAAGCTGCGCTGACGCCAAATACTTTTTCTGGGTTGTTTTTCCAAATTTCATAATCGGTGACAACTGGTACACCAATGCCTTTAAAAACAGCTTGCTGGTTCCAAGGTTCACCAACGCAATAACCATAAATAGTGCCGGCTTCAAGCGTTGATGGCATTTGAGGAGGCGGGGTGACAGATAATAAGGCATCCGCATCAATTTGGCCGGTAATGTCCGTTTTTGAATAATATCCCGGGTGGATACCACCCGCTGCGAGCCAATAACGTAATTCATAGTTATGGGTTGATACGGGGAAAACCATGCCCATATTAAAAGGCTTACCTTCGGATTTATAGCGATCAACAACCGGTTTTAGTGCGGTTGCACTGATGGGGTGCACCGGCTTGCCCGCTGCATCTTGCGGGATATTCGGCTTCATTTCTGCCCAAATGTCGTTTGAAACAGTGATTGCATTACCGTTTAGATCCATACTAAAGGCGGTAATGATGTCGGCTTTAGTACCAAAGCCAATGGTTGCGCCTAACGGTTGACCGGCTAACATGTGTGCGCCGTCTAATTCGCCATCGATCACACGATCAAGTAGCACTTTCCAGTTCGCTTGCGGTTCAATGGTGACGTATAGGCCTTCGTCTTCAAAGAATCCTTTCTCATAAGCAACCGCTAGAGGCGCCATGTCTGTCAGCTTGATAAAGCCAAATTTAAGTTCGTCTTTTTCAAGTTGATCAACAGCATGGGCGCTCGTTAAACTGCCTGCCATCGTTAACGCTAAACCAGCTAGACAGTTTTTAAACCTGCTCCGCATGTTCTGTTTGATTAAAGTCGTGCGATGTTTTTTCATTTGTTTTCCTATTTACGTTTATAAAATGCAAAAAAAACGTCCGCAGCTTGTTTTCGTTTTAAAGAAAACTAGCTGCGGACGCCTTTGTCCTGTGACCTTCAAGGGTCTATTTTGTTTAAAACCCCATACTGGGGGTGGTGCTATTAATTACAATGAGTTCTATAAAAGTATAGAGCAATACCTATGCCAATATTTCGCTGGCTGATATAACACTTTTTGCAAGTTCGACCATTTTGATGTTTTTATCCATCGCCATTTTACGCATGGCTTTGTAGGCATCGTTTTCACTGATATTAGAACGTTGCATAACAATGCCTTTTGCTTTATCGATCAGTTTGCGCTCGCTTAAGGAGTTTTTAGCCTTTTCTAACTCGTTTTTAACAAGCTGTTGCTCGTTAAATCGAAAGCAAGCGGTATCAATAATAGAAACGACACGCTTGGCGTGCAGTCCATCAACAATATAAGCACTCACGCCCACCCTAATAGCCGATTGAATAACGTCTCTACTGTCTTCATAGGTAAAGACAATCACGGGGACAGGGTTTTGAATGTTAATTTGTTGTATGCAACTGAATAACTGATCGAACCGTTTTTCCGTAACTGCCATCACAATATCTACAGCACCAGTGAGAGCGGCACGGCTGATTTCACTCAGATCTGATGTAACGTTTGTGAGCTCATAGATGGAGTCAGATAAGCCATCTTGAACATCTAATAGTTCATCAGCCGTAGAATTAAATAATAGGACTTTAGGTTTCATTGGATTTCTAGGGTGCTTATCGGGTAATTAAACCAAGTAATTGTTAGAATTTAGCACTAACAAAAGCCCATAACTTAGTGGTATCAACAGCGGTTCCCCCCGTATTCATGCTGTTGTTATCGGCATTGTAATCAGCATATTTAAGCCCTACGGTATAATTTTTACCTACATTTTTAGTGGCTAAAATATTAAACTCAGTACCGTAGGCATAACTGTTATTGTCCGAACTAAAGTCGTGATAAGCGGCAACAAACTTCATGCCATACACCTTCGCAACGGCTGTTAAGTAAACATCTTCAACACCATCTCCCGGTGTTACTAAGAACTTATCTGCCCAACCTTGGTAAGCGTGATTGGTTCCCAAAATGGTCACGAATCGGTCTGCGCCACCGTTACCTTCTTGTAACTCATAGCTGGCTTTAAGTAATAACATCTTAAGAGGGCCTTTAAAGGACACTTTGGTGCCTAGTTCAGCTAAAAAGTAACCGGCATCAATGGAGTTAGGGTTATCAGCAGCATCAGATTGTGTTGCGTATTCAGCCGTATAGATAACCTTGCTGCTGTCGCTCAGGGGCATGCCACCGCTAACTCTTAAACCATAGGTGTTAGTTGAAAAGGCGTCTGCATTTTTAAAGTCGTACAAATACGCGTAGGCTTCAATTTTTGCTGGCTTAAAGCCGTCGTATTGAACATTGACAAGGTGTGAGGCTGTATCAAAATCATCTAACGGTTCTGGTGCATCCTCACCAAAGATACGGTTAACATTCCACACGTAGGCATAACTGATAGTGGTGTCCTCAATCGATTGATTAGATACAGACAAGGCATCTAATGTTTGCCAATTTTGACGCCATGCAACTGTACCAATGTGTCGATGAAAGGGTGCATCACGATAGGTCAGTGCTTGGCGACCGAATTTTACCGAGGTACCTTCAAGACCAGTATAAAACAAGTAAGCTTGGTTTAATTCTGTTTCATTCGGGTCTGCAATGGCAGGGTAGGTTGCTCCCTTAACTTGAGATGGGTGCGCGTAGTTATTACTAAATAGGCTGTGTACACTTTCCACTTCAGCAAAGACCCCTAACCCATGATAAGTGCCTGTTTTGTAGGCGGCGGTTAATCTTGCAGTATAAGCATGGGCTTCTTTTTTTAAATTATCTTGATCGACGTTTTCATAACGTAATCGTGCACTGTAGCTGGTTTTGCCGCTGGTCAATGCATTGAGGATTGACTCATCGGCCCATACGGGGGTATTAATCATTAGTATTGAACTAGTTATTACGCCAAGTAAGAGGTTTTTTTGCGTGGCTATTGTGTTGATTTTCATTGTGACTCTCTACATTAGTTTGATAAAAATCATAAATATAGGCACGCCAATACGGATCAACTCCGAATTAGCGTCATTGCTATAAATATGGGAATTGTCGTATCACTGCGCCGTTACAGTGGAAACTAACATGAACGTTTATGTTTGGTCTCAGACGTATTAAAGCAACATGCGTACCAGTTCTGATAAGGCATGTGCAAACAATAACTTAGTGCTATTTATATTAGGCGGCCATGTTGCGATGCGCCATTACGGTGCTAAATAAAGCGAGGCTGGTTTATTTTAGTGCGCCGACTAATTAATTAGATGTGTTAAAACAGCTACTCAGCGGTTTGATAGCCTAAGCGTAACTGAGCGCGCTGCAAATCGGCGGGGCTATTGATGTTAAAAAAGTCATTTTTAAGGTCAGAGAAATCCACTTCAACACAATGTTCTTGTTTAAACCATGTCATGAGCCGGCGGCCACCACGGGTTATGTACTGCTCTAAACTGTTCAACAGAACACGGTCAATCAGCGCGATGGTCGGTTGAATATGATACCCATCGTGAGCGACCACAAGACGAGCCTGGTGGTGGTGTTGAGCGCACAATAAACGTTCAATGATGAGCTGTGTGTTTAAAAAAGGGCAATCACAGGGCACGATAAACACGTTTTGCGCCTTTGCATGAGTTAAGCCCGCATGGATGCCTGCTAACGGGCCGAGGTAAGCCTCATAATGGTCGTTAACCAAGGGGTAGCCAAATTGTTGATAGTCGGTCTGTGGCGCATGTGTGCTGATGCTGATGTCAGTTAAATGAAGCCCCAAGTTTTGTAAAACATAGTAGATCATCGGTTGACCCGCCAGCTCAACCAACCCTTTATCAGCGACTTTGATACGGCTCGATTGGCCACCAGATAATACGACAGCAGATAAATTGGTTTGTTTCACTGAGTCAAGGGGGTGTTAGTGTATGAGAAGGGGATCAAAACGGTTCCAATGGTTAATAAAAAAGCACTTAAACCATTTTAAGTGCTTTTTATACCATTAACGAGTAAACGATTTACTGAGTTTGCGCAAAAGGTAGAATATTGTCTGCACTGAGGTTGTTTTCATTAATAACCACAACAGAGGCTTTATCAAATAAATTGAAGTTAGTTGCCGTTGCGTAGGTGTAAGCCCCCATTTGGTGGCCAACAACTAAATCACCAATACTTAACGGCGGCATCTGCAGGCCTTCATCAATAACATCAATACTATCGCAGGTTGGCCCTGCTATGACAGCGGTTTCTAGTTCGTTGATGTCACTAAAAATACTGATAGGGTAGGTCACGTGATCGAAAATTTGACCGGAATATGAGCCGTAGACACCATCATCAAGGTAATACCACGTCATATCACCTCGTTGTGCTTTCCCCATGACCCTAGAAACGGCTTCCATGCAGGTTGCAGATAAGAAGCGGCCTGGTTCTGCCAACACCTGTATGTGATCAGGTAGTTGTTGCAGGGCTTCACGAATAGGAGGGCAAAATTCCTGAATCGTTTGAACCGTTTTAGTGTATTGCACTGGAAAGCCGCCACCAATATCAAGAATAGACAATAATTTACCGCACTGTTGGTAAATATCATCCATGATCTTGGTACATTGCTTGATCGCGTGTACATGGTTGGCCGATGTGGCGCATTGTGAACCGGCGTGAAAGGATAAACCTTTAACGTGAATCCCCAGTGATTGAGCTTTTTGCACCAGTAACATCACGTCGTCTTCGCGACAGCCAAACTTTTTTGATAAATCTATATCAGTATTAGGGTTTGGGAAGCTAACGCGTATGAGTAAGCCCACACGGTGACGGTAGGGGATAAACTTTTCTAGCTCCCAGATGTTATCAACAATAAAGGTGGTGCAACCAAAACGCAGGGCATCACGGATATCTGCATCACGTTTAATCGGATGGGTGTGGATAACACGGTGCCGAACAGCGGTACTGAGGGTCTGTAATAGTTCAATTTCACCGCTGGTGGCAATATCGAAACCACAGCCTAAGGAAGACAAGGTTTGAATAACCGCAGGGTGAGGCAATGATTTGATGGCATAGAAAAAATCAACACCAGGCAGTTGCTCAGATAAGGCGCGATATTGGGCCGTCACCTTTTCGCAATCGAGTACCAAAATGGGTGATCCGTGTTGGCTCACCAAATCGTTATAAAAGACCGCCTGATCAGGGGTTTTAACGCTTAATCTATTTGATAGGCTCATTTAGCAGTCCTCAATCAGCGCGTTGATAATATATTGTGGCAGCGCAAAACTCGCTTTGTGTATCGCTGCATTATAGTAGCGACACTGGATATTGGCTAATTGTAAGCGTTGCTGTATCTGCTCAACAGAAACATCTAATAGTTTTTTATTATCACTAGCCCAGGCAAATGTCATCACACCACCAACATAGGTGGGGATTGCTGCACAATAAAATGTTTGTTCAGCAAAATAAGGTTGTAAGCGTTTAGCCGTGGTGGTGACTTCATCCAATTGCATGTAAGCAACACCGTTTTGCGCTACTAAAATACCACCCTCGCTTAAGCAACTTTTACAATCAGCGTAAAAATCTGAGGTAAATAATGCATCGCCAGGGCCAATAGGATCGGTACTGTCCGAAATAATGAGGTCGTAGGTGTGTTGATGCTGACGGACAAAATGTGCCCCATCATCAATAACGATGGAAACACGAGGGTCATCGTATGCACCAGCACTGTGTTTTGGTAAGTACGCTTTACACATGGCGATCACTTGTTGATCAATTTCAACCTGGGTGATGTGTTCGATGCCGTCATGTTTGCATACTTCACGTAAAATGCCGCCATCGCCACCGCCAATAATAAGCACGCGTTTAACATGACCGTGGGTCAATATCGGCACGTGGGTCAGCATTTCGTGGTAGATGAATTCGTCAGCTTCAGTCGTTTGAATAACGCCATCAAGCGCCATCACGCGACCAAATTTAGCATTATCAAAAATGATTAAGTGTTGATGATCGGTTTTTTGTTCAAAATAAACTTTATCAACGACAAATTCTTGGCTGTATGCATCGTATAGTGTTTCGTTATAGGTTTTCATGCTTGAACGCGACCACGTAATTCTTCAGATACTTCGATACGATGAGGAAAGAAGGCACGCTTTAGCACGGGCACAGCGTTTTCAGGTTCGGCATCACCACACATAAAGACATCGAATGCGGCGTAATCACGTTCAGGCCAGGTGTGTACGCTAATATGAGATTCGGCCAAAACGGCAACACCAGACACACCGCCACTGGGTGAGAAATGGTGTAAATGAATATGTAATAAGGTGGCGCCACAGGCAGAAACGATATCACGCATCGCTTGTTCAATGCGGGCAATATCATTCAAGTGCGAGGCACCAAATAAATCAAGCAACAAATGTGTGCCAGCAAACTCAATTCCATTACGCTGAATGAAATGGTCTTTAGCATCGTCTAATGTATGTTCTGTTAAGGCCGAGGGCATAAGTTTGTTATTCGTATGCCAGCGGCCTTCTGCCACGGTAGGATCTTCCGTTCCCACCTCAATAGGTGTAGATAGTTGCATTGTCTGTCTCCTTTGGAAATAAATGCCTGTCGTTAGTGGTGGTTACAAAATGAGACAAACTGAAAGCAACCTTATCGGGATGCAATCATTAATGATCTTGTCAAAATTTGAGCTGCGAATTTTAATATCAGATTTACAAATTGCAAGTTATTTTTTATCGACGTATGAATTTAGTGAAAGCAAGCATTTAACTATTTGATAATTAAGTGAAAAATAATTAACTATCATGTTTTGTGTTTTTAACTATAATTCACAAAAAATGATAATTAATACTGGGGGTGGCGGGTGTTCCAATTTATGGGATGTTCAACTTAATATGCGTGGAGAAAACCATATGAGAATCGATAATGAACCTATTGGCATTATTTTAAACGAAACAAACAGCGACGAAAGTGCTGACGGTATGGATGCCGATAAAATTAACTCAAGTACTGCAAACAAAAACTTCAACTTCCGCAGTCGCATTGAGGATTTACGTGAACAAAAAGCCCTAGAACGTATGATGAATGATAATTACGGTGATTTAGATTGGCATTAACTTACTCATTTTAAATACACAAAAAAAGCCCAGTCAAGACTGGGCTTTTTTTGTGTTAGATGCTTTTAATGAGTTTTATTCTTTACTCTCAGTGTTAGCAACTGGTTGAGTCATTGAACTGGTGCTTGTACTTGTTTCAGTTGGCTTAGGGTTATCTATTGTCGCCGTATCTGCATTTGTCGTTACAGACTCTGGTTGCTTCTCTCTAGTTCTGCGACGACGTCGTGGGTGTCTAGTTGCCGTTCTTGGAGCCGTTTTAGACGCCTCCGTTGATTCTTGTCCCGGTGTGTTGTTTGCAGCTTCAGAGTTAACGGACGCTGGCGATGCTTCAATCGCAGGTGCAGGTGCAGGAGCAGGAGCAGGCGCAGATGCAGGCGCAGA
>DBBV01000018.1:117071-415152 GCA_002292375.1 Methylococcaceae bacterium UBA975
GCAGGAGCAGATGCAGGAGCAGATACTGAAACAGCAGGAGTCACTGTTAAGTTTTCTGCGGCATCAACGGTTGCGGTTTTAGGGGTTAGGCTATCTGCTTGAGCAGGACCGCCTGCTGTCGCAGAGGGGTTATTAACCGGCTTGGCCTCTGCTTGCGGTGTTGTCGCAGGACTGATTTTTGAAGTTGCATCAACGACTGCGGTTACCTCAGCAGTGTTTGATTTTGGACTGGCTGTTTTAGTCGCTGCACCTGTGGGTTCGCTGACGCCGTTTGTGTTATTTGCATTGGCATTAACAGTTCGATTATCAGATGATTTGTTACCTGAGCGCCTTGAGCGACGTCTTTTGCGCGGTGCCGGTGTGGTTTTTTCAGTATTAGTATCATTAGCCGTTTCAGCACCGCTTTTAACGTCTTCTTTGACATTGTCGTTAGTTTTTCGCGTATTTTTATTTGTGTTTTGTCTGGCTTTATCCGTACCGTCTTGTCGGTTCGAGCCTTTATTCCTGTTTTGCCCTTCGCCTTGTTTGGCACGCGGCGGTCGATTTTTTTGTACACGTGGAGAAGGCGATGCCGGTTTTTTTTCTTTTTCGGTAATGGTTTCTTTGTTAGTGCTAGGAATTATTTTGCTAAAAATTCGTTTTAAGAAGCCACTGCTGTTAGTTTCTTGAGCTTTTGGCTGCGGACTCGTTGGCATTATATTTTCTACGACCGCCTTTTGCTGTGACACTTGCTCACGTTGGTAAGGTTTTGTTTCATTCTTGTTTTCCGCTGGCGCACGTTCGTGACTAGCCAGATTATCGTCTGTCACTTCTTTGGTGCGGATCCGCTCAATTTCATAATGCGGCGTTTCCAAGTGTTTATTAGGTACTACAATGAGCGACACCTTGTGCGTGTTTTCAATATTTTCAACTTCTGAGCGTTTTTCATTAAGAACGAAGGTCGCGCAATCAACCGGTAGTTGAACAATCACGCGAGCGGTGTGTTCTTTCATCGCTTCTTCTTCGAGAATGCGAATAATGGATAACGATAACGACTCAACGCTTCTAATAGTGCCTTGGCCGTGACAGCGAGGACAGACAGGGAGACTAGACTCGGTTAGGGAAGAGTGAATACGTTGACGAGACATCTCAAGTAGGCCAAAGCGTGAAATCCTACTAAATTGAATGCGCGCTCTATCGTGCTTCATTGCTTCTTTGATGCGTGTTTCGACCATACGTTGGTTTTTTGTAGGTCCCATATCAATGAAGTCAATAACGAACAAGCCACCCATATCACGAATACGCAATTGCCGTGCAATTTCATCGGCCGCTTCTAGGTTTATATTGAGTGCGGTGGTTTCAAAGTCGGCACCTTTGGTGGCGCGAGCCGAGTTAATATCAATAGAGGTTAAGGCTTCGGTCGGGTCAATGACGATTGAGCCGCCAGAAGGAAGGGGTACTTCACGGCCATAGGCAGTTTCTATTTGGCTCTCTATTTGATAGCGTGTAAAGAGCGGTACGGTGTCCTCATATAACTTAACGCGTGACAGGTATTGCGGCATAATTTGCTGCATAAAATCACGGGCTAAATTAAACGAAGCAGCGCTATCGATTAATACTTCGTCGATGTCTGCACGCAAATAATCACGAATTGAACGGATAATGAAGTTGCTTTCTTGAAAAATCAAGTAGGGTGCTTTACGGTCTTCAGACGCTCGGCTTATAGCGTCCCATAGATGCGTTAAATAGTTTAAATCCCATTGTAGTTCTTCGGCAGATTTACCAACGCCGGCGGTTCTAACAATTAGGCCAATAGTCTCGGGAATGTCTAGCTGATCTAATACTTCTCTTAACGCTGTGCGATTGTCGCCATCAATTCGGCGTGAAATGCCACCAGAACCAGGGTTGTTTGGCATCAACACCAAATAACTACCCGCAAGGCTGATTTGTGTCGTCAGTGCGGCGCCCTTGTTGCCACGCTCTTCTTTTTCGACCTGAACGACAATCTCCTGACCTTCTTTAATCAGGTTTTTATCTTTAATCTCTTGGCTTTCAAGGCCGATGGCAAAACCGGTAATTTCTTTAAACGGTAAAAAACCGTGACGATCTGCGCCGTACTCAACAAAAACAGCTTCTAAACTGCGTTCTACTCGGGTAATTGTGCCTTTATATATATTAGATTTTTTTTGTTCTCTAGCAGGGACCTCGATATCAAGGTCATATAGTTTTTGTCCATCGACAAGGGCGACTCGCAATTCTTCTGCGTGAGTCGCATTGATTAACATTCTTTTCATTTAATTTTCTTCCTGATGCCGCGCAGTGCACAGAAATAATAGGCTTATGAGAGGTTTTTTCTTGGTTCATTACGTGGTAATTAATCTATATTTGTATGTAAAGACGTGGTTTTCTCATAGGACGAGACATAAAGGCTTGATTTGATTTATGATGTGCTTTCGTCAATGTCCGTATTAATTTTCTGGTACTGGTGGGCAATAAAAATCGCTCATCGTGGGTTGAGCGAAAAAACCCGATATTGAATGCCAGTAACGTGTACTGAATCATTCAGATTTTGTTTACGATAATTAAACGATTGATTAGCCGAGCTAACAGACAAGCGTTATCATGATCACCGTATTTAACACAAAATTATGACTTACTGTATTAAATTACAGTCGGACTATAACAAGTAATTTCATTAACTTCAATAAGATAAGTAGAATATTAAGTATTCATGAAAACATTATTGCACGACCAAGTTCGATTTATTGAGGTTGATGAAAATTCCCAAGGGCAACGGTTGGATAATTTTTTATTAAACCAACTAAAGGGTGTGCCAAGAAGCCATGTCTACAAAATTATCCGTAGTGGTGAGGTCCGGATCAATAAAGGGCGAACAAAAAATGTTTACCGGCTAAAAATAAAAGACATTGTCAGGGTGCCTCCTGTGAAATTGGATCGAAAACCCATTACTGAACCAGCACGTTGGCTAACAGAAGGACTAGAGCAGCGTATTATCTTTGAAGATAATGACCTGCTCGTGTTGAATAAACCGTCGGGCATGGCGGTACATGGTGGTACTTCAAATTCGCATGGTGTTATTGATGCCTTACGACATATCAGACCTGAGGAGTCCTTTCTTGAGTTGGTCCACCGATTGGACAAAGCGACATCCGGTTGTTTGCTGATCGCAAAAAACAAAAAAATGTTGAACGGCTTACAAACACTACTAAGAAACAGAACGATCAATAAAACTTATACGGCCTTACTGTGTGGGGTGATCCATCAACAATCAATAAAGGTTAACGCGCCTTTAGAAAAGCGGCTGCTGCCAAGTGGCGAACACCGTGTCCGAGTTCATCCGGATGGGAAACCCTCAGAAACAGGATTTAAAATAATTCGACGATATAAACGAGCTACCTTAGTCTCAGCATCACCCAAAACAGGACGCACGCATCAAATTCGTGTACATGCCAAACATTTAGGTCACCCTATAGCGGGGGATGAGCGTTACTCGACTAACGAGCAATTTAAAAAATACAAATTGGCGGGTTTAAAACGCCTTTTCTTACACGCGAGTAAAATCAGTTTTACTCACCCTTTAAACGGCGAAGCCCTCTGTTTTGAAGCGCCATTAGACGAAGAGCTCGAGGCATTTACTGCATCATTATGATAAATAAATTTGATTTAATTGTGTTTGATTGGGATGGCACGTTAGCCAATTCTATTGATTGGATTGTGGACTGTATTGTACAAGTCTCTGAGGAATTAAACCTTCCCGTGCCTTCACAGCAAGCCTGTAAAGATGTTATTGGTCTTAGTTTATCGGAAGCGATGTTGCAGCTTTTTCCAACCCTGACTAAGACACAAAAAGACGAGATGGTGGCGTCTTACCGAATAAAATATATCGCAAAACCAATTACAACAGAGGATTTGTTTTTAAACACCTTACCCGTTCTCACAGAACTCCAAAGAATGGGGAAAACCCTGGCAGTAGCCACAGGCAAGGGGCAGCAAGGTTTAGATAGGGCGTTAGATGGGACCGGTATACGTTCTTTTTTTCATCAGCTTAGGTGTGCTGATACAATGCGATCAAAACCGAGTCCACACATGTTATTTGATATCATGCAGGCAACCAATCATTCAGCTGATAAAACATTGATGATTGGCGACTCAACCTTAGATCTAATGATGGCGAATAATGCGGGAGTGGCAAGCATTGGTGTTACTACGGGTGCACATTCACGTGACACATTAGAGAAACACGCACCGCTTAGGTGCTTGGATAACTTAATTGACCTATTTGAGAGATAAAGATGGCATTGTTTAAAAAAGACCCATTCAATCAATCTGACGAACAATGGCAACGCAGTGTGCTGGAAAAGGTGGCGCTCGCATCCATTGCAGAGCAAAGACGAAGCCGTCGTTGGGGTGTTTTCTTTAAACTGTTATTCATTACCTATATCGTCATTATCAGTGGTCTAGCGATGTCTCCGATGACCACAGGTGGAAAAATGACCGGTGGGTCACACACAGCCGTCGTCGATATAAAAGGTATTATCGTTTCAGGTGGCGAGGCTGATGCTGACAGTATCATAAAAAGCTTGAATAATGCGATCAGCGATCCGAATACAAAAGGCATTATTTTACGCCTTAACTCCCCGGGTGGTAGTCCAGTTCAAGCGAGTTATGTGTATCGAGCGATTCAAGGTATTAAAGAAAACCATCCTAATATACCTATCTATGCTGTGGTTGAAGATTTATGTGCGTCGGGTGGTTATTACATCGCTGCAGCTGCAGATAAGATTTTTGTTAACGAATCAAGTATCGTTGGATCAATTGGTGTGGTTATGAATGGTTTTGGGTTTACCGACGTCATGGAAAAACTCGGTGTGGAAAGACGCTTATATACAGCGGGAAGCCACAAAGGGTTTATGGATCCTTTTTCAGATGTTAACCCAAGTGAAAAGGAACATGTACAAGGGATGTTAAACGATATTCATCAACAATTTATTACAGCCGTTAAACTGGGTCGCGGTGATCGGTTAAAAGACAACCCAGACCTATTCAGTGGCCTAGTTTGGGCGGGTTCTGAAAGTGTCCGGCTGGGCCTGAGTGATGGAATTGGTAATGTTCAGTCAGTGGCGAAAAATGAAGTTGGGGTAGAAAATACCGTCGATTTTACCGCCGAAAAACCGTTTATTGAAAAATTAACAAAAAGCTTAGGGGTTGCTATGGCTGAATACACACAGGAATTATCAAGCAAGTACAACACACAGCTGTACTAAACTATCTTTGTGTTGTTCAGTTAGAATTCATCCGTTTTAACTAATATTAAGGTGTATTAACAATAGTTAACGATGATTTATGAGTTATTTGAAAGCAGTACTTAGTACGTTTTTTTTACTTGTGTTTGTATACAGTAGTGCACAAGCAGGCGATAGTAGCTATGTCACACTTGATCAAGCAATCGCTAAAGTGAAAAAGGATAAAACACATAAGATTTTGGGCGCTGAGACAATTGAATTTAACGGCAAAACGGTCCATCAAATTAAAATATTGACGCAGGATGGGCATGTTAAGAAAATAAACGTCAAAACGTTGAAAGAATAAAAAAATAAAAAATAAAAAATAAAAAATAAAAGGATTTGCTATGAGGGTACTTGTTGTTGAGGATGACAAAGCGTTACAAGATTTACTGGTTTATAGTTTAACGTCAAAGGGTTATGCGGTAGATGCGGCAAATAGTGGCCTTGACGGTCTTTATTTGGGCACTGAATACCCGATAGACGTAGCGATAATTGATATTGGACTGCCTGATATCACAGGGCTAGAGCTTATTAAGAGGCTACGCGCTCAAAGTATTAATTTCCCTATTTTGATCTTAACGGCTAGAACACGTTGGGAAGAGAAAGTGGAGGGTCTTGAAGCGGGAGCCGATGACTATGTGGCTAAACCGTTTCATATGGAAGAGTTATTGGCGAGACTGAATGCTTTAATTCGCCGCTCAGCCGGCTTATCCAGTCCAGAAATCGTGTGTGGTCCCATTAAAATAAATACCAGTGCGCAACAAGTTTTAGTTGATGAAGTGCCAATTGATTTAACGGCTTATGAATACAAAATGTTGGAGTATATGATGCTGCACTCAGGGCGTGTTATTTCTAAAACTGAAATCACCGAGCACATTTACGACCAAGACTTCGACCGTGACAGCAATGTTATTGAAGTATTTGTCGGTCGTTTAAGAAAAAAACTGGATCCCGACGATCAGCACAAACCTATTGAAACATTACGAGGCAGAGGTTATCGATTTTCAATTCCCCTTAAAAAATAAACACCGACCCAAACCGTGACAAGCAGTATCCAATCCCGCTTAATTGTTTCGGCGAGTGTGGTGCTGTTTTGCTTTTTAGGCTTAGCGGGTGCAGCACTCGATACAGCCTATCAAAAAGGTGCTAAAAACGCCTTGTATGAGCGATTACAAATTCACTTGTATTCAATACTTGCCAATGCCGAGTTGAGTAATAACGGCAAATTAATTTTACCATCAAAACCTGCGGAACCGCGTTTTTCACAAGTTGACTCTGGCTTATATGCCTATGTGTTCGATGATAATGGACAATTGGTTTGGCGTAGTCATTCATCTGCCGGACAAGTTGATGTGGTATTAAACGACTTAACGCCGGGAGAAAAGTTTTTTAAACAACAAAAAAAAGCGGGCGAATTAGCCGTCGAGTTACATTACAAAGTGATTTTGGAAAATGCCAATGGCCAGTCAAAACCCTTTCAATTAGTGATAAGAGAGTCCACGCGGGGGTCAGATAGCCAAGTTGCAGGCTTTCGTACCGTATTGTGGCAATGGTTGGGCGGTATTGCCTTTATTTTATTGATTGTACAGTTTCTGATTTTAAGGCAAAGCCTAGAGCCGCTACGTAAAATTGTTCAAGATCTTAATGAAATTAGACTGGCTGAGCGCGATCATTTAGATAACCAGTATGGTGAGGAGCTCAAAGATATTGCAGATACCCTTAATAAACTGATTGATAACGAAAGGATGCACCTGCGGCGTTACAGGAATACGCTAGCAGATTTAGCGCATAGCTTAAAGACGCCGTTATCGGTATTGATGGGTTTATACGGGCAGGGCGATTTGTCCCGTAAGGACATGGGGGTCTTTAAATCACATACGCTTCAAATGAGACAATTAGTCGATTATCAATTACATAAAGCCGCAGTAAAAGGCCACCAAACCATGGCTAAACAAGTTGAACTAGAACCGATTGTGCAACAAATCATAGGTTCATTACACAAAGTCTATAAGCATAAACACCTGAAAGTGGATGTTAAATTTGATGAACACATCAAATACAGTATTGAAAAAGGCGACTTGTTTGAACTGCTTGGCAATCTACTTGATAACGCGTTCAACTGGGCAAAAACTGAATTGAGTGTTTCTGCTAAAGTTGTTAAGGAAAGCATTGACTCACCATCCGGAGTGCAGATCATTATTGAAGATGATGGCCCAGGTATCGCCGCTGATGATTTAGCTTCAGCCTTACAAAGGGGCATTAAAGTTGATGAATCTATGGCCGGTAACGGCATTGGCTTGGCGATAGTTAATGAAGTGGTAGATTCCTATAGGGGAACCTTTAGATCGGAACAGGGCGGGCTTGGCGGGCAGCGGTGGCTTATCTTTTTGCCTACTTAGTAGTAAACGTTGATGCTTACGTTTATTAATTGACGTAAGTGGCTTTTATCACAGAGGCTGAGCGCCGCATCTGGCGGGCCAATAAGGTGTTCTTTGCCGAATTTAAGAGCGTACTAATCTAATTTGAATTGCGAGGTTGTTTTTTGCAGACTCTCAGAAAAGGCCGTTAACTTTTCAACAATATCGTCAACTTCTTGCACATTTAACCGTGTTGCTTCAACAGAGTCGACCATAACAGACACATTGTTTATCACTTGTTTAGTCACGATTTCTTGTTCATTGCTGGTAACCGATATGTCATTACTCATTTTTGAAATTTCGTTTACCTGTAACTGAATAGTATTAAGCGCTTCGCCTGCAGTATTAGTCTGTTCAGAGTTAAGTTTGGATTTTTCAGTTGCAATGGTCATTGAATCAACTGATTTTTGTGCGGCAGTGCTTAGCGCAACGACCAATTCTTTAATCTTATTTGTCGCATCGGAGGTACTTGAAGCAAGTGTTCTCACTTCATCGGCCACAACAGCAAACCCGCGTCCGTGTTCACCAGCCCTGGCAGCTTCGATCGCAGCATTAAGTGCCAATAAGTTTGTTTGGCTTGAAATATTATCAATAACGTTCAAAAACTGATCCACTTCTTTAGCGTCTTCAGAGAGCATATTGACTAATGAAGCGGCTTGAGCTATTTCATCGTTAAGTTCTTCAGAGATGTTAATAGTATTGCGAATTATTTCTTGGCCTTTGGTTACTTCTGCTTTTACCTGACCAGATGAGTCCAGCGCTTTTATTGCATTTTCGGACATATCTTGTACGCTTTTTTGCATCCCTGTAATGACCTTACTCACATTCGATGCTTCAGTTTCTTGTTTATTCGCCAATGCATTAACGGCAGCCATTTTTTGTTTAAGGTCAACAGAGGCCATATTTAGTGGGCTAGCTACATTAATAATGTCAGAAATAGACGACCTTAATAACGATAAGAATAAATTGAAATTGGTAGAAACTTGGCCTAGCTCATCATTACCATTGACTGTTAATTGGTGATTAAGGTTGCCTTTTCCGCTGGATAAGTCGAGTAAAGATAAGGCTATATCGCTGGCTGTTTTAACGATATTTCTACTAACCACCGTAGCGATCAGTAGCATAATGGCCAATAAAATGATGCCAATTATTAATGTGGTGTAAATGGATTGCTCGGAGTATTCAATAGAGCTGTTAATTACTTCGCTAAATAGATCATCAGTATGTTGCTTGTACTGTAAAATATTGTCGGTTAATTGGTTGTAAATCTCTGATTTAATTTTAGCTTTAGCGGTTATTTTTTCAAAATCTAAGTTTTCACTTAACATGCTTTTTGAAATATCTAGATTCAATTGCTCATAGTCGGCAAGATTCTTTTTGATATTTTGCAGTGATTTGGCTGACTCAGGGTCGTAGCTGATGAGTTCGGTAATGTTTTTACTGATTAATTGCCCCGTTGCTTGCGCTTTGGCTAACAGCTCTGTTTCAGCGGTTGAAACGGCCTGTGTGTATAGCTCTTCAATGCGTTGAATTTGTAGGCTGTTTTCGTTTGACAGTCTAATGACAGGGTAAATATTGGTTTTTAATCTATCTAAATTTGACTTAACATCGTTTGCCCCATAAATGCTGACAATTAACGTGACGACAAAGGTAGTCACCGCTAAGGCCGTAATAATAGCAATTTTATAAGAGAGTTTTAAATTATTAAGAGCAAACATGCTTCACCTGTTTCTTTCGTGTAATGGAGTGGAGGTATGAATAACTGCCTCTTCATTTTTTAGTAATAAAGAGGCAGTCATATTTTTATACAGCTTAGTATTTGCCCACCACTTTAACGTCGGCGGTTACTTTAGTGCTGTCAACAAAGCCAATCATATTAGGATTGCTTTTAATAAGTGACAACATTTCATCAGCAGATACACTTTTTGGTGGGTTGGCTTTACCAGTAAAGACCAGTTTAGACCAATAGGACTTTAACTGACTGGCTGACTTTCCAAGTATTTTGGTATTGAACTCATCAGCTGTGGCGTCATTTAGTACCATAGGTACCGCAGAGCTTCCGCCAGGAAATGATTTCTTTTTACCTAAAAAGATGGCATTAACATCATCTTGGCTAATGGTATCAGCGTTTGATGGGTGAACGATAACGGCCACTTCAGCGCTAGCAAAGCCTGAAAACAAGGTCGCGATCAATAAGACTGCAAGATATAAACTTTTCATTCTTTACTCCTTAAAATAAAACGTCAACGGCAACACGAATAGTGTCAGCGACATCTTCATTACGTAGGTCTTTTGTAACATCAGACGATTGTGATTGGTATTCGGCTTTAAGCGCAACATTTGGCATTAAGTCGTAACGTCCACCAATGGCCCAAGCTGTTGTATCTGAAGCACCAAAACCTATTTGAAGAGCGGTGTTTAAAACATCAGCGGGAGCAGTGGCCAGTTGAAAATCACCAGCGCTGTCATTGTTTTTCATCAAGGTGATATATGGCGTAAATTTATCGGTAGCGCGGTAGATAGCACTGATATAACCACGTTTTTGATGTGGGAAAACAGTCGTATGCCATTCAAGTTGATTTAATTCGGCAACAATGGTCAGTTTATCAAAGTCTGCTTTTAGTGCTAAACCACTAAAGCTGCCACGTTGGCTTTTAGACGCCGTATCACCAATCATTTTTGGATCAATACTCCCAAGAAAATTGCTGTTAAAGTATGTAAGCGCGTCGTTTAATGTATTTAAATCATCTGAATATAAATCTAGATCACCTTCATTATAGGTATAACGTAAGGTCAACCAGCCATCGTAGCTTGGTGCGTAGCTAAAACCAAAGGCATCAATTTCGGTACCAAGTTGGCCGCTCTCATACTTGTTTTGTGCGTCATCAATATGACCCACCCAGGCTTCAATCACGTGATCAAACTTACCGGTGCTGAAATTAGTGGTAATATTTAATCCGTCAATCGCATCAATCGGCACAATGTAGGCATTACGCGGTGGACTAATCCAAGGTAATGCGTAACCTACGTCTTGATAGTCAGAATACAGGTAGAACGGGGCTTTTAAACGACCCAGTTTCAGTTGAACGTTGTCATTGACTTCATAGCCCAGGTAGGCCCAAGTTATTTCTGGACGCCAGTTATAACCGCCTCTTGAAACGACTTGTGCTGTAGCAGATAATTTATCCGTAATGCCCGCACGAACTTGAATGCCTACACGACTTTCTGCGTCTAAAGCGAATGACTCATCATATTTACCACCGCCATACTTAACGTGTGGACTAAATTCTGATTTATCAGTGTTTACGCCACCGATGCAAAGCCTTTGACACTAAAATCTACCGCCTGTGAAACAACAGGGGTGATAGCCAGTGTAGCGACCATTAAAAGAGTTTTTTTTCATTTTAAGTTTCCTAATGGTTATGTATTTTGTATTAAACAGATAGAACCGCTGTATAGAAGCTACGCATCAGCCAAAATTATTGGCTAATATTAAATCCATTTGTTTACGTACGTCCGAAGGTTAGTGGTTACTATCTGTCTTAACGATAAGCTTAGTTGGTATTTTTATTTTTACTACTTAATTACAAAAAAAGTTGTTTGAAAGATACAATTTTTAATAATTAGTTTTCAAAATTAGTTTTCAAAATACGAGCAAGCAAGCTATTTATCGGCACTAAACAGCGGAACTTTAATTTATTTTGCTCATTAGGTGCTTTTAGCAATACCGTGTGATTAAAAAACCACAAGTGTTCACTTAATTGTTTAAATCAGTATCTAGGTCAACAACCTTAATCCAAATGGAATTTGAGTTTTTCCTTGTCTTATTGGTGTGGCCTAGAATCTTATTTGACCCTTGTGCAGACCATTGGTTGACGTTGCTTAATTCGGTCCAAGTATTTAAACGACCTCTAATGATAGTGGATGCGCGATTAAAATTTGATGAGCCATCATTGGAAGGGGTTTGTTCAGACCATGGCGAAATATCAAGTATGACCGAATCCTTAGATAATCTAGGCGTTATATAAAAGCCACTAGAGCGTTCCTTATAATAGGTGTTGCTGCTGATATGTGCGTGTGCGTTATGTTGAATGATCTCAGTGCTTGTATTGGGTTGGCTCACACCCGTTGAAATATAGGCTGTGTGTCCATCTAATACGTGGATGCTTTGCTTACTTTGATCATTCTCGGTGTCTCGGGTGCTATAAATCGTGATATGACCTTGTAACGAGGTGTCGCTATGAAACCCCGTTTGTAATTGAGCCTGACCGCCGTAGCCTTGCGATTGTTGGTTCAGCTGCCTTTGGTGGCTAACGTAAATGAGTAAACGATGGCTTGGCTGATCAAGTCGATGAATTAATGCTTTAATGTCATCGACGTGTCGTGGCTCTAACCGTAGGATTAATTCATTAGGGCCGGCAATGACAGATTCACCTGCTTGTAGAAGTTCGTTTATTGTAGGGCTTAGTTCATGCGGCGTTTTATGCTGCAGTGGGTAGAAGATTAAGTCTGCTAAACAAGCCTGATAACTTATTAATAAGCAGAGAGCTAAAGCAAGTTTTAGTCTTATGCTCATAAGCACATTGAGCGTAATTCTGGGTCGGGTTCACTCCGGTCCCAGGCATCATTAAAAAACGCTAAAAAACGTGATGTTCTACTCGCATCAGCAAAATTGCAGATAGCGTCATAGTGCAAATGGTTGGGTAATTGAAAAAATGCGCTTTTATCGAAGCAGACAAAATCATCGTCGCGCGTTTCAATAAGCGGGTTAATTTTTTTAAAAAAAATGCTGCTTGAGTGGCGATGCGAAAGGCCAAGTAATCGATGTGATATGCGGGTGATCGGTCGACTATCATTGATTAAAATGTTTATTTTAGTCCTATGGTTTTTTAAGCAAAACCTTTCGCAAGCCTCAATTACAGGGGCGGTATTAAAAACTTGGGGGCAAAGTGTGTGGCTGTATAGGTTAATTGAGTTTTTGCATTGTTCGATCAACGACACCAAGGCGACTTGATCTTGTTGGTATGACTCAAGCGTATAGAGGGTGTTCGTTTCTCTAAAGATGGCGTTTTCAAGGTCAGTTATAGGCATAGAGAAAACCTCATGGGGCTAAATAACACCAATAGTTAAACAATGGATTTGAGTAAATGCAAATAAAACCCAAAAAAAAACCGAATCAAACGATTCGGTTATAGGTATACGGGGTAAGGTCAAAAAGGGGAGAGGAAAAAATTGAACCCATCAAATCGCCGTATAACGGTTTTTATTATATCGATACATTGATCATTAAAATTTGAACTCGGTCACACTTTACGGATTATTATTAATGTTTTTTGCTAATTGCTCAGCATAGCCGGTGTAACTGGCTGGCGTCATTGCCAATAACTGTTGTTTAGCCTCGTCGGGCATGTCCAAGGTTTTAATAAAAGCCTGCATAGAGGCTTGATCAATCCCTTGTCCTCGGGTGAGTTCTTTTAGTTTTTCATACGGTTTTTCAATACCATAGCGGCGCATAACCGTTTGAATAGGCTCTGCCAGTACTTCCCAGTTAGCGTCTAGGTCAGCCAGCAGCTTAGCCTCGTTGATTTCTAATTTAGACACGCCTTTTTGCAATGATTTAAAACCAATTAAACTGTGCGCCAAACAGGTGCCCAGGTTTCTCAACACAGTTGAGTCAGTGAGGTCGCGTTGCCATCTTGAGATAGGTAGCTTTTCGGCAAAGTGATTCATTAAAGCGTTTGCGATACCGAAGTTACCTTCGGCATTTTCAAAGTCAATTGGGTTAACCTTGTGCGGCATAGTCGATGAACCTACTTCGCCAGCGACCGTTTTTTGCTTGAAATAACCGACCGAAATATAACCCCACACATCGCGTGAAAAGTCGATCAAAATGGTATTGATCCGCGCCAGCACGTGAAAATACTCGGCGATATAATCGTGTGGTTCAATTTGTATGGTGTAGGGGTTAAAGGTTAAACCTAAGGACTCAACAAATTGTTCAGCAAAGGCGGGCCAGTCAATGTTGGGGTAGGCAGAACAATGGGCGTTATAGTTACCGACGGCGCCGTTTATTTTACCCATAATGTCGACGTCTTCCAATTGCAATAATTGGCGCTCCAAACGGACTACCACGTTAGCAAACTCTTTACCCATGGTGCTAGGTGAGGCAGTTTGACCATGTGTGCGTGACAATAAAGGCGCGGCAGCGTAGTCGATGGCCTTACTTTTAATGTCATCAATAACCGCAGCAATCGCTGTGCCTATCACTTCGTCACGGCCTTCTTTTAGCATAAGGGCGTAGGATAAATTATTAATGTCTTCCGAGGTGCAGGCAAAATGAATAAATTCACTGACGGCTAATAATTCAGCGTTATCAGCAATTTTTTCTTTTAAGAAGTATTCAACCGCTTTAACGTCGTGATTGGTGGTGCTTTCAATGGTTTTAACGCGTGCTGCATCGTGTTGTGAAAAATTGCTCACAATCGCGTCGAGTACTGCGTGGGTATCATCAGAAAACGGGTTTACTTCCAAAATTTCGGGGTGATCTGACAAGGCTTGCAACCAGCGAACCTCAACGGTTACACGGGCTTTGATAAGGCCAAATTCAGAGAAAATAGGGCGTAATTCATCGACTTTGCTGGCATAACGGCCATCGACGGGGGACAGGGCGTTTAATTTATTAAGTGTCATGTGATTTGTATACAGTGAGTTGAATTAACAGGTTGAGTCTATTATACCGCCACCAAGACATTGATCGTTGTTATAAAACACAACAGATTGTCCGGGGGTTACCGCGCGTTGTGTTTGATCAAATGTTACTAGGCAACTATTATCGGCGTTTATCGCTACCTGACAGGCTTGGTCTTTTTGTCGGTAACGTGTTTTGGCGGTGCAGTTAAAAACGTCGGACGGTGCTTTGCCACTGACCCAGCTAAGTTGATTGGCAGTTAAGGTATGGCTTTGCATTAAAGGATGATCATGCCCTTGAGCAACAATTAAAATATTATTAATCAGGTCTTTTTTTACCACATACCATGGTTCTTCAGCGGCGGTTTTAACCCCACCAATGCCCAAGCCTTGACGTTGGCCGAGCGTGTAGTACATCAAGCCTTGGTGTTGGCCGATGGTTTTACCCTCGGGCGTTTTCATTTCACCGGGTTGCGCAGGTAAGTAGCGTTGTAAAAAGTCTTTAAACTTACGCTCGCCAATAAAACAAATACCAGTGCTGTCTTTTTTACGGCTATTAATAAAGCCGGCCTGTTGCGCTAACTCACGCACGGCGGGTTTTTCCATATGACCGATTGGAAAAAGGGAGTGGCTCAATTGGTATTGGCCTAGGGTATATAAAAAATAACTTTGGTCTTTATTTGCATCAAGTCCACGTAATAATTGATATTGATCGTGCTGATGGCCTATTTGTGTGTAATGGCCGGTGGCAATGTAGTCGGCACCCAATGTGGTGGCGTAATCTAAAAAGGCCTTAAACTTAATTTCGCGGTTACATAAAATATCGGGATTAGGTGTGCGGCCAGCCGCATACTCGTTTAAAAAGTCTTCGAATACATTGTCCCAGTATTCAGCAGCAAAATTAACCGTTTTAAGCGGTATGCCGAGTTTATCGCAGACTTGTTGGGCATCGGCGAGGTCTTCTTTAGCAGTGCAGTATTCGCTGCCGTCATCTTCATCCCAGTTTTTCATAAATAAACCGGTTACTTGATGGCCTTGCTCCAACAGTTTTAGGGCAGCAACGGATGAATCAACACCCCCAGACATACCGATAATGATTTTCTTTGTTGACATGGAATTAAAGGCGATAAGTTATTTAATAAAAGATTTAACAACGTCCAGCGGGTAGCAGCTGCCGTTTTGATAATCCCTAATACTCTCTAAAATAATAGGACTCCTTAAACGTGCTTGATCAGCCTTTATCTCATCATGGCTCATCCATAATGCGCGGATAATACCGTCATCCAATGAGATGTGAATAGGCTCTTTTTCAACCGTACCGAAAAAAGTGGTCCTAAAGTAGGTCGTCTCGTTATCTGCGTTATGCCATAAATACGAGCCGACAACTGAACGAGGGGTAAACTGATAGCCGGTTTCTTCAAGGGTTTCGCGTATAACTGCATCACGCATCCCTTCGTTAGGTTCTAGATGACCCGCTGGTTGGTTTAGCACCGGACCAGAAGGTGATTCTTCTTCAACCATTAAAAACTTGCCGTCTAGTTCAACAATAGAGGCGACGGTTACATTGGGTTTCCAGATCATGCGGTATATTATAATTATTTTGAGTGGGTATTATATAGCTGAGTTAGGCTAGACAACAGTCTAGCCTTTGCGAAACTTATAGTCTGTGACCATAGCTGAATTGAGGTGAGGCTTTAATCGCCACAAGGTAAAGTACCCGAAGGATAAAACTTATGCTCTATGACCCTTTAGCTGAGTTAGGCCTAAGCTATACGAAATTGACAGTTGGTGTCTATAATGGCTTATCTAACATGTTAAATGCGAATTGACACGGTATCTATGATGGCTAAACCTTCGGTAAAACCAATTAAAATCGGTATTAGTAGTTGTTTAATGGGTGAAAAAGTTCGTTTTGATTCAGGGCATAAAAAAAACGCATACATCATGGGTGTGCTGAGCGATTATTTTGACTTTACCGCGTTTTGTCCCGAGGTTGAAATAGGGCTTGGTATTCCTAGAGAGCCGATTCGTTTAGTCCATATGCAGGGGGAAGTGCGCTGTAGAGGGAGTAAAAATGAAAGCCTGGATGTTACCGATGAATTGTATGCCATTGCTGAAAAGCAGCGACAATGGCATGAAGGTCTGTGTGGTTACATATTAAAAAAAGACTCTCCTAGTTGCGGTATGGCGCGAGTAAAAGTGTATAACAATGACATGCCTAAACGTGAAGGCGTGGGCCTATATGCTCAAACCCTAATGACTAACTTTCCCTTTTTACCGGTTGAAGAAGAAGGGCGTTTGGAAGATGCTCAGCTCAGAGAAAATTTTATCCAGCGGGTGTATGTCTATTCGCGTTGGAAAGAGATAGAGGGTCAGGGGCTTAGTCTTACGAATTTACAGGCGTTTCATGCGCAACATAAATATATTTTTATGAGTCATCACCAAACCAAGGCCAAGGAACTTGGGGCGTTGTTGGTCGGGACGCATCAAACTGACTTACGCCAATTAGCGGATCAATACCTAGAGTTAATGACGACTATTTTAAAAATCATCGCGACAAAAAAAAACCATGTCAACACCCTGCAGCATATTCAAGGGTATTTGAAAAAACAGTTACATGCCGACGATAAAGCAGAGTTGGTGTCGCTTATTGATGATTATAGGCAAGGCCTGTTACCACTTATTGTACCCATTACCTTATTGCGTCACTATTTTAGGAAACACCCTAATGCCTATATAACGGAGTCTTATTATATGAAGCCGCACCCTGGCGAATTGATGTTGCTTAACACTATATGAAAGACGTCATAAAAGAGGTCTATGTGAATGATAAATTGCAACAAGATTACGTTTATCAACGGCTAGAGCCGATGGGTGAAAACTTCGCGAATACCTTTAAACCAGAGTTAACACCAAAGCAGATGTTAAGTTTAGGTGTTTTTGGTGGCAAGTATTTAACCGACTGCCAAGCCGAGTTTCCTGCTGATTGGTTCATTGAGGCAAAGTTAAGCCCTGAAGGCAAAGATATCAGCCTCAATTATTATGCGGTTGACGCTTCGCAACCGCTTAGCGAGTGGATACGCAAAGGCTGGATCCACCCGCAGGACCCACGGGGCTGGTTCCAATGGTATTGTCGTTACTATACAGGTAGGCGAACAGCGGATGATCAGCGTCAAATTAAACGTTGGAAGGCGTTTAGGCGACACGTGGGCGCGATAAAAAAGTTTTGCGAGGTTCACGACTTCACTTGTCGAGTTAAGCAACGGCAAGCTTTGTTGCATTGGGCCTATGACTCAAGAAAAATATGATGTGCATATGTTGGCTAATTGAATGAAAAAATTCCTGGTATTGATTTTTATTTTGCAGTTGACAGGCTGTCTCGGTTTACCCGACGGTGTTAAGCCCGTTACAGATTTCAAGCTCAATCACTACCTAGGAACATGGTATGAAATAGCCCGGCTAGACCATTCGTTTGAGAGGGGTTTAAGCCACGTAACGGCTGAATATAGTTTTAGAAAAGGCGGTGGCATTCATGTGCTCAATCGTGGTTTTTCAACATCTAATCAAGAATGGAAAGAAGCCATAGGTAAGGCTTTTTTTGTTAATGATGCCAGTGAAGGCTATCTAAAGGTTTCTTTCTTTGGCCCGTTTTATGGTTCGTATGTCGTTTTTGAGTTAGATGAACAAAACTATCAATATGCCTTTATATCGGGGCCGAACACGGATTACCTCTGGCTGTTATCAAGAACACCCCAAGTTAGGCCTGAGGTAATGGCACGTTTTTTAAAAGCCTCAACAGCGTTGGGTTTTGATACCGAGCAGCTGATTATTGTGCAGCAGGATTAATTGAAAAGGCCATTTTGTTGAGTGCTAAACGGTTTAAGTTGCACGAAAAAAACTTGGGTCAATCAGTTCAATAAAGTTTTTAGCGGGTAAGGAGAGTGCACCTTTTCGCCTCATGGTGACACCGTAGTGGTAATCGGGAAAATATTTCGATAAAGGCTTGGCAACCAATTGCTCTTTACCGGTTAACGAAACACTGGTGATGATTGAAATACCAAGCCCCAGTTCTACATATTTTTTAATGATTTCCCAGCTCCAAGCTTCTAACGATGTTTTATACCTGAGCTTATGTTTTTGCAATACATCATCAACAATACGCCAAGTATTCAGGTGTTTGGGCGGTAAAATAAGCTCGTATTGAACAATATCTTGCAAACTGATGTTTTCAACTGAGGCCAGCGGGTGGCCAAAGGGCATAATCAGCACGGGTACAAAACGGTAAACTTGTTTATACAGAATGTCTGCGGGCACTTCGAGCATTGGACCAACGGCAAAGTCTACGTCGCCGCTTCTAATGGCTTCGACCCCTGATTTACCGGATACGTTATGCAGGCGAATGTGCACATGAGGATAGCGTTGTTTAAAGGTTTCTACGATGGTGGGTAACAGGTAAAGAATACTGGCTTCACCTGCAGCAATATTAATTTCGGCGGTTTCTTCAGGTTGATGCAAGGCGGTAAATCGGGTGGGTAAGCTGTCCATTTGCTCTACCAACGGTTGTGCGAGTTCCAGCAATTTTTTGCCTGCATCAGTTAACGTTATTTTGGGGCCATTACGGATAAATAACTTAGCCTTTAGTTCTTTTTCTAGACCTTGGATTTGTAGAGAAACGCTCGGTTGACTCAATTGTAGTAATTCTGCCGCTTTTGAAAAGCCGCCCACTTTGGCGGCCATACAAAATGACCGAAGTTGTTTGTGCCGATTGGCTTTAATTATTTCATTGCTCATGGGCGCATTCTATCATTGTATTTATTAATGATAGAGATAGTTTTATTGGGATTGTATAGGGGTAGAAAAAGCTTATAATGCGGCGCACCATCATTCAATAAAACAGCGTTAGGAGATTACCTCATGAAAACACTCACCTTTACTGGCGAAATGACAGCCGAATACGCGAACATTTTTAATGACGAGGCAAATAACTTTGTAGCGACGCTGGCTGAAGAATTTGCGCCACGCGTGGGAGCGTTACTTGAAGCGCGTAAAGTAAAGCAGGCTGAAATAAACGCGGGTAAATTACCAGATTTTTTAACTGAAACAAAAAATATTCGTGAGGGCGACTGGACAATTCTTGGCGTCCCCGACGACTTACAGGACAGGCGCGTTGAAATTACCGGTCCCGTTGATCGTAAAATGATTATTAATGCCTTAAATGCCAACGTTAAGGTGTTTATGGCTGACTTTGAAGATTCACTCGCGCCAACTTGGGAGAAGGTGGCTCAAGGCCAAATTAATATGCGTGATGCGGTGAATGGCACGATTACTTTAGATGACCCTAAGTCAGGTAAACACTACGCGCTGAATGATGACCCGGCGGTATTGATTTGTCGTGCGCGAGGCCTGCATTTACCTGAAAAACATATCAAATTGCATGATCAAGACATCCCTGGTGGTTTGATTGATTTTGCTTATTATTTTTTCCATAACTACCAAGCTTTATTAGCAAAAGGCTCAGCACCGTATTTTTATATTCCTAAACTGCAGTCTCATCAAGAAGCACGTTGGTGGGCAGATGTAATGGATAGAGCTGAAGACTTGATGGGTTTAAAACGCGGTACGATTAAAGCCACAGTGCTTATCGAAACCTTACCTGCTGTGTTTGAAATGGACGAAATTCTGCATGAATTTAAAGACCATATCGTTGCGCTTAACTGCGGTCGTTGGGATTATATTTTTAGTTACATTAAAACACTTAAAAACTACCCAGATCGTGTGTTGCCCGATCGTCAAGTGGTGACCATGAACCAACCGTTCTTAAGCGCTTACTCTCGTTTGTTAATCAAAACGTGTCATAAACGGGGTGCCTTGGCGATGGGCGGCATGGCTGCATTTATTCCCGCTAAAGACCCCGAAACCAATACCGCTGTTTTAAAGAAGGTGGTCGGTGATAAAACATTAGAAGCTAAAAACGGTCACGATGGTACGTGGGTTGCTCACCCTGGGCTTGCTGATACGGCAATGGCAGTATTTGACGAGTACATCGGTGCTGGCAATGCAAACCAAATGCACGTATCACGTGCTGATGACCCTGAGGTGACGGCGGCAGAACTGTTGGAACCTTGCGCGGGCGACCGAACTGAAGAGGGTATGCGTGCTAATTTACGTATCGCGGTTCAATACATTGAAGCATGGATTCAAGGGAATGGCTGTGTGCCTATCTATGGCTTAATGGAAGATGCAGCAACGGCTGAAATTTCCCGTTCGTCTATCTGGCAGTGGATTCATCACGGTAAGGATTTAAGTAACGGTAAAAAAGTCACCATTGAGTTGTTCCGTGAATTAATGGCTGAAGAAATGCAAACGATTAAAAGCGAAGTAGGCGAAGAGCGCTTTAACGCGGGTCGTTTTGATGAAGCAGCAAAAATCATGGACCGTTTTACTACATCTGAGGAGCTGGTTGATTTCTTAACCGTGCCAGCTTACGACTATTTATAGTCGCAGATCACTTGTGCCCTAAAGGGTATGAATTGAGTTAACTGGAAAAAAGCATGTCCAGTTAGCGCAGCTTTATAAATTTTAATTTAACTATCAACTAACCGACAGGAGATAATAATGTCATCTTATACCAATGATATAAAGGCTGTTTCAGCCTTAGTAGAAGCCAAAGGTTCATCTTGGGATCCCATCAATCCTGAGTCAGTTGCACGTATGCGCGCGCAAAACAAATTCAAAACCGGCCTTGATATCGCCCAATATACCGCTGATATTATGAACGCAGATATGGCTGCTTTTGATGCCGACAACACGAAATACACGCAGTCTCTTGGTTGCTGGCACGGTTTTATCGGTCAACAAAAAATGATCTCAATTAAAAAGCACTTCGGTGGAAAAACGGACCGTCGTTACCTTTACCTGTCTGGCTGGATGGTCGCTGCACTACGTTCTGATTTTGGCCCATTGCCTGACCAATCAATGCATGAAAAAACGGCTGTTGCCTCCTTGGTTGAAGAGCTCTATACATTCTTACGTCAAGCGGATGCCCGTGAATTAGGCGGTTTGTTCCGTGACTTAGATGCAGCGCGTGAAGCAGGTGATGCAGCAAAAGAAGCAAGCATTCAAGACCAAATTGATAACCACGTAACACACGTTGTGCCAATTATTGCAGATATCGATGCGGGTTTTGGTAATGCTGAAGCAACGTATCTCATGGCTAAGCAAATGATCGAAGCGGGTGCTTGCTGTTTACAAATTGAAAACCAAGTGGCTGATGAAAAGCAATGTGGTCACCAGGACGGCAAAGTAACGGTGCCGCATGCTGATTTTCATTCTAAAATTCGTGCCTTGCGCCATGCTTTCCTAGAGCTAGGTATCGACAACGGTCTTATCGTGGCGCGTACTGACTCTGAAGGTGCTGGTCTTACTAAAGAAATTGCGGTTGTTAAAGAGCCGGGCGATCAAGGCGACCAATACAATTCTTACTTGGATGTTGAAGAAATTGACGTTGCTGATATGGCTGAAGGCGATGTATGTTTTAACCGTGATGGCAAACTTGTTCGTCCAAAACGTTTACCGTCGGGTTTATATCAATTCCGTCAAGGTACCGGCCCTGAGCGCTGTGTATTTGACAGCATTGAAGCGATTAAAGCAGGTGCTGATCTTCTTTGGATTGAAACGGCCACACCAAGCGTTAAAGATATTGCTGACATGATGAACGAGGTGCGCAAAGAAATTCCGGATGCGAAGCTGGTTTACAACAACAGTCCTTCATTCAACTGGACGCTTAACTTCCGCCAACAAGCATACGATCGCTGGGTTGAAGCAGGTAAAGATGTCTCTGCTTATGATCGTGGTAACCTAATGAGTGTTGACTACGACGACTCTGAACTGGCTGCTGACGCGGACGATAAAGTCCGCAGCTTCCAAGCTGATTCTGCTCGTGAAGCGAACATTTTTCACCATTTAATCACCTTGCCGACGTATCACACGGCTGCATTGTCTACAGACAATCTAGCGAAAGAATACTTCGGTGACCAAGGCATGTTGGGTTATGTCGCTGGCGTACAGCGTAAAGAGATCCGTCAAGGTATCGCTTGTGTGAAACATCAAAACATGTCTGGTTCCGATATGGGTGACGACCACAAAGAATACTTTGCTGGTGAGAACGCGCTTAAAGCAGGTGGTGAGAAAAACACCTCTAACCAGTTCTCTTAATGTAGGACGGGTTGATTAAGCTTTTTCTCTAAAAGCCTCTGTATTAAAAAGGCGATATTCTTAATTGAATATCGCCTTTTTTCTAACGGGGTTAAAATTGCATTCTTTTTTACGGTTAAATACACCGCCAAGGTAATAATATTATGAGTCAGATTCCAAGTTATTTAGAGGACGCAAAAGACCTGTTAACAAAAGATGGTTTTGCAATAAGCACAGTGTGGTATCACGGAACGTCTTCAGCCTTAGTTAACTCGATTAAATCTAACGGCCTAAAATGTTCAGGCGATACAGCGATGAAGCAAGCCGCTAAAAGCACGATGGCAACGATAGGCAATAACTATACAGAATCTACTGAACCGGTTTTTTTAACGCAAAGCAAAGAGCTTGCCTATTATTGGGCAAAGCAAACGGTTAGAGAGCGCAGCGTTCGTTTTGACGGTGAAGAAAGCGCCGTTGTGCTGGCCATTAAACTACCCGAAGTGCTGAACGCTAAGGTGTCTCCTGATGTTGGCGCTGCTAGTTTGTTGATGATTAAAGAAGGTGAGTTGTACATGGCTTATGTTGCGCAAATCTACCAACAATGCAATGCGGGTGTGCTCGATATTGATTTGATGAAGGCCAGTCGCTTAGAGTACTTAACGAAGCTTGGTATGGCCTATATCAAGCAAGATATTGATCCGGCACTTGTTTCAGTTGTTTCCGGCTGATCATTAAAATCCTTGTCTATTTTTTTTACGCAAGTTGAGTGTAACTAGCGGTAATGCTTGTAAAAATATAAGACGTACTTCAGTCGACAATAAAACAGCAGCTTAAATCCGTTCATATCAGATTGATCAGCTGATAAACGCTCACTGAGCTTGAAAAATGAAACCCGAGACGCCATATAATGGTTCTCGGGTTTTTTTATAAACCTATACGTACTTTTTCTGTCAAAATAGACAACAATAATGATGATTTTTAACTAATAGACTATGGCTGATTTACCTTTTCAACACGATGATGACGGAAGCCTTGCGCTACAAGAGGCGAAGCCTAAGCTTGAAAAACCACCCATGTACAAGGTGCTATTGCTGAATGATGATTTCACGCCAATGGACTTTGTGGTGTCCATTTTGCAAACTATCTTCTATAAAAACAAAGAAGAGGCAGTTAGAATTACAATGAATGTGCATACTAGTGGTATTGGTGTGTGTGGGGTCTATACTAAAGACATTGCAGAAACAAAAGTTCAACAAGTGTTGTTATACGCCCAAGAGAATCAACATCCCTTGCAGTGTACATTAGAAGAAGCGGAGTAATAAAATGCTGAATAAAGAATTGGAATTATCGTTAAATGACGCGTTTAAAAACGCACATCAGAAACGGCATGAATTTATTACTGTCGAACACTTATTATTGGCGATGATGGATAATAAGGAAGCCAGTGACGTCTTCTTAGCCTCAGGTGGTGACCTAGAGCTAATGAAGTCTGAACTAAGCGCTTATCTAGACGAATCAACGCCACTCGTGCCTGAGGGGCTAGAACGGGAAACTCAGCCAACGCTTGGCTTCCAGCGTGTATTACAACGCGCGGTGTTTCATGTCCAGTCATCAGGAAAAAAGGAAGTGTCTGGGGCTAACGTATTGGTCGCAATATTCAGTGAGCAGGACTCACAAGCCGTGTATTTGATGAACCGGCAAAATGTCACGCGTTTAGACGTGGTTAACTTTATATCGCATGGTATTGCGAAGGTTGATGAAGACGATGACCTAAGTGACTTTGAAGAGGTGCACTCAGTTGATGCTGAAGAACCCGCTAATGACCCACTGACAAAATACACCGTTAATTTAAACGATCAAGCCAAAGCAGGAAAAATAGACCCGCTTATTGGCCGTGAAAAAGAATTAGAACGCACCATCCAAACACTTTGTCGACGTCGAAAAAACAACCCTTTATTGGTTGGCGAGGCCGGTGTGGGCAAAACAGCGATTGCCGAAGGTTTAGCGCTAAGAATAGTTGAGGATAATGTCCCGGATGTGCTGAAAGAGACAACGATCTACTCGTTAGATATGGGCGCTTTAGTCGCGGGTACCAAATACCGAGGCGACTTTGAAAAGCGCTTAAAAGGCCTTGTCTCGCAGTTAAAAACACAAGCCAACAGCATTCTTTTTATCGATGAAATTCATAGCATTATTGGCGCTGGTTCGGCATCAGGCAGCGTGATGGATGCATCAAACATGATTAAACCCGCGTTAGCATCGGGTGACTTACGCTGCATTGGTTCAACAACCTATAAAGAATTTAGAGGCATCTTTGAAAAAGACCACGCCTTGGCTCGTCGCTTTCAAAAAATTGACATTAATGAGCCGTCTGTTGACGATACGATACAAATTTTAAAAGGTTTAAAGTCCCGTTACGAAGAGCATCACCAGATCAAATACAGCAGTGACAGCATCGAAACAGCCGCTAAGTTGGCCGATCGCTATATCAATGACCGTTTTTTACCCGATAAAGCCATTGATGTTATGGATGAAGCGGGGGCAAAGCAACGCTTATTGCCTGAGGCTGATCGTAAAGAGACGATCAACAGCGAAGATATCGAAAAAATTATTGCTCAGATAGCGCGTATCCCAGAAAAAAGCGTGTCCTCACAAGATAAAGATAAACTTAAAGACTTGGCGCGTAACTTAAAAATGGTTGTGTTTGGTCAAGATGAGGCCATTGAAAAGCTATCTGATGCCGTCATCTTAAGCAGAGCAGGCTTGGGTCAAGAAGAACGAACAATCGGTTCGTTTATGTTTGCTGGCCCTACAGGCGTGGGTAAAACAGAAGTGACTCAGCAATTAGCTAAAATCATGGGTGTCGACTTAATTCGCTTTGATATGTCCGAATACATGGAGAGACATACAGTGTCACGTTTGATTGGCTCACCGCCAGGTTATGTAGGGTATGACCAAGGTGGTTTGTTAACCGAAGAAGTAACCAAACACCCACACGCGATTTTGTTACTGGATGAAATTGAAAAAGCGCACCCCGACATCTTTAATTTGCTACTTCAAATCATGGATCACGGCACGTTAACGGACAATAACGGCAGAAAGGCAGACTTTAGAAACATTATGTTGGTTATGACGACCAATTCGGGCGCTTATGAAGGTAGTCGCGCATCAATTGGTTTTACGGAACAAGAGCATGCTTCAGACAGTATGCAAGTCATAGAAAAAGCGTTTTCGCCGGAATTTAGAAACAGGTTAGACGCGGTGGTGCAATTTAAGTCCTTAACGGAAGATACGATCACGTTCGTGGTTGATAAATTTATCTTTGAGTTAGAGGCGCAATTACACGATAAAAACGTCACCATAACCTTAGAGCCTGAAGCGCGTAAATGGCTAGCGAAAAAAGGCTATGACCCCAAAATGGGTGCACGACCAATGGATCGCACGGTCCAAGAACATATTAAAAAGCCCTTGGCTAACGAATTGTTATTTGGAAAACTATCGAACGGCGGCTCGGTAAAGGTTTTTGTTAATGATAATAAACTGGATTTTCTTATTACCGAAACCAGTAAAAAACTGATCGAACAAAAGTAAATCGAAATTATTTAACGCGGTAGGTAATGCGGCCTTTAGATAAATCGTAGGGCGTCATTTCTACCTTGACTCTGTCCCCAGTAAGGATGCGAATATAATGTTTGCGCATTTTTCCTGATATGTGCGCAGTAATGAGGTGACCGTTTTCTAATTCAACGCGAAACATTGTGTTGGGCAAGGTATCTTTAACGACGCCTTCCATTTCAATTTGATCTTCTTTTGCCATGTGTGCCTTTAAAATTAAGTGTCTAATTGTCTGATAAGTCAGTCAATCCGGCGGGATTTTACACTATTTGGACGAATTTAACCGTTAATTAACTTAAAAACTTAACGGTACGTCTAAACAACTGTTTTGCATCGGTAATTCTTCACCTTTATTAAAACTACACCAGTCTCCATTAATCAGCAATTGAAGGGGTCTGAAGTTGGCTTTATAGGCCATTTTATTAGACGCCTGAATGTAATAACCGAGATAAACAAATTGTTGGCCAGCGTTCATGGCAAGCTCGATTTGTTTTAATACGCTGTAGGTACCTAAACTGCGGCTTGCATAAGCAGGGTCAAAATAGGTGTAGACCGCGGATAGGGCATTACTGAATACATCGGTTACGGATACGGCCAGTAATTGATCGTTTAAACGCGTTTCATATACCAGGCTATTGCCGAATGATTGACACAAAAAAGATTGATATTCGTCGGCATTAAAGTGCTCCATTGTACCGCCCGGGTGTTTACCCGCTTGGTAACGCTGATATAAATGGAAATGCTGTTCAGAAAAGTCATTCCTTATGGCATTAAAACTCAGGTCATTATTTTTTGCCAGCACACGTTTTTGGCTGCGCGAGGGTTTAAATTGTGTGCTGTCTACCCGGCATGGGATGCATGCACGACACGCAGGGCAGTGTGGTCGATAAGCATGTTTGCCGCTGCGTCGAAAGCCAATACCCAGCAAGTGACCGTATAGGTCAGGTGTGACGGGGATGTCTGGGGCAATAAAAATATTTTGCGACTGTTTGTCAGCAAGGTAATCGCAAGATTGGGGGGATGAAATATATAAGGGTAATTGTTGCCTTGAATTATCTTGTTTAGCCACTTATTGACCCCAGGCCTGTTCACTAACCGTTTGCGGGCAAAATTGGTTCAACCTCATTAAAAAATCATGTCGGCTGATTGTCGATGCACCCAAGCTCTGTAAGTGTTGGGACTGTACTTGGCAATCAATAAGTTGGTAGCCCCAGTCGCTGAGTTGTTCACATAAAAAGGCAAAGCCTATTTTTGATGCATTGCTACGTAGACTAAACATGGACTCACCGAAAAAAACACGCCCAATGCTGACGCCATATAAACCACCTACCAATTCATCTTCAAACCATACCTCTACTGAGTGCGCGTGGCCCAGTTCAAACAAGGCCTGATAGGCTTGTATCATAGAGGGGGTTATCCACGTGCCCGCTTGAAGTTCGCGTGTCGTTGAGCAGGCGTGTATGACCCTATAAAAAGCTGTGTCGAAGCTGCAATCAAAGGTGTCTTTATTAATAGCTTTTTTTAAACTACGGGAGACATGGATATCGCTTGGTGTAATAACCATCCTAGGGTTTGGAGACCACCATAAAATAGGCTGATCATCTTCAAACCAAGGAAAAATACCTTGGCGGTAGGCCGCAAGCAATCGCTCTGGCTGCAAAGACCCGCCAGCCGCTAATAAACCATTCGGTTCGTCTAGCGAAGTTTCTGGGTTAGGAAACGGCTGTAAATCATTATTTGGGTCAAGCCAAGGTACCATAACGGTGTTGCGTTAGCCGTTAGCCTTCTGCTAAACCGTCGAGGTAACGTTCAGCATCTAAGGCAGCCATACAGCCTGAGCCAGCTGAAGTGATGGCTTGCCTGTAGATAGAGTCAGCCACATCACCTGCGGCAAAAACACCAGCAACACTGGTTTGCGTAGCATTGCCACCATTGCCACTTTCAACCGTTAAATAGCCATGCGTCATGTCGAGTTGCCCATCAAATATTTGCGTATTAGGCGAATGGCCAATCGCAATAAATACGCCTTCAAGGTCGATTTCTTTTGTGCTGTTATCTTGCGTATTTTTGATGCGAATACCGGTAACACCCATTTTGTCACCTAATACTTCGTCAAGTTGATTAAACCACTCAACAGAAATATTACCATCGGCGACCTTCTTCATTAACTTATCTGACAATATTTTCTCAGAGCGGAATGAGTCACGGCGGTGTATTACCGTGACGTGCTCAGCTATATTTGACAAATAGAGTGCTTCTTCAACTGCGGTATTACCACCACCAATTACTGCAACGCGCTGTTTTTTATAGAAAAAACCATCACAAGTTGCACAAGCTGAAACCCCTTTACCCTTAAAGGCTTCTTCTGATTCAAGCCCTAGGTATTGTGCCGATGCGCCGGTGGCAATAATTAGAGCGTCGCAGGTATACGTTCCCGCATCGCCAGTTAAAACAAAAGGGCGTTGTTGTAGCTCGGTGGTGTGAATATGGTCAAATTGAATTTGAGTATCAAAGCGTTCGGCGTGTAAGCGCATTCTTTCCATTAAGGCGGGGCCTTGTAAACCCTCGATATCACCGGGCCAATTATCCACATCCGTTGTCGTCATGAGCTGACCACCTTGTTCTATTCCGGTAATTAATAATGGTTTTAGATTTGCTCTAGCGGCGTAAACAGCAGCTGTGTAACCGGCAGGTCCCGATCCTAAGATGATTAATCGGTGGTGTGACTTCTCGCTCATGCATGACTCCTAAAATTAAACTTATCGTAGACGACTTTTAAAGTGTTGTAGTATGGAGATAACAGTGAATCAGGTAAAGTATTAAGCCCATGAATATTGGAATTGCTAAAGAAATCAAACCGTTTGAAGGACGTGTGGCTTTGTCGCCAACCGCGTGCATTCAATTAATTGCCAAGGGTCACACAGTTTATATCGAGCGCAGTGCGGGCGTTATGAGCGGTTATTCTGATGAGGACTATCTGCAAACTGGTGTTTTATTATGCGAGTCAGCCTGGCAACTTTATGACAGCTGCGAGTTAATCGTTAAAGTAAAAGAGCCACTAGAAAGTGAGTGGCGGTATTTAAGCGCCAAGCACACGTTGTTTTGTTTTTTACACCTTGCGGCTAATCGTCGTTTAGCTGAACAGTTGGCTGATATTGGTTTAACCGCGGTTGCATTTGAATCGGTCAGCGAGAATCAGTGCCTGCCGTTACTTAGACCGATGAGTCAAATCGCGGGCAAAATAGCGGTCCAAACCGGCGCCACCTTATTGCATCAACAGCACGGTGGTTCCGGTGTTTTGATGGGCGGTGTATCCCCTTCAGAACACGCTGATATTGATAATGCGCAAGTACTGGTTTTAGGTGCGGGCTCTGCGGGCACGCAAGCAGCTTTACTGGCAAGTAATATGGGCGCTAACGTGGCGGTGTTTGACCGATCACCGATGGCTCTACGCGCCTTGCAGCGTTTAAACAATAAGGTAGAACTGATTGGCGATGCGCCAACATGCTTAGAACGTGTACCATCAACCGATTTGTTGGTCGCTGCTTTATTAGTACCGGGGAAACAAGCGCCGCATTTTATTACCCGCGCGCACATTGCATCGATGCGAAAAGGCTCTGTGGCCGTTGATATTTCAGTTGATCAAGGCGGTTGTATAGAAACGACGCGGGCGACCACGTATGAAAACCCCACCTATATAAGCGAAGGCGTCATACATTTTTGTGTTGCCAATATGCCAGGAGCTGTCCCAAGAACGGCGAGTCAGGCTTTGTCGTTGGTGTTACCGGATTATATTCATCGATTAACACTTACCAATTGGTTTGAGAATGATAAGATAATGCAACAAGCTGTTAATATAAAAGACGGTAAATTACTTATTAATATTTGATTAATTATATTTAATAACATAGCGTTATGAAAATATTCTAGAATTAGCGTGAAGTACATTGAATAAAAAAAATAATACAGAAACCACCACCGAAGCGCATCAGCAAGTGATTAAGTTACTTAGGGAGTCTGCCTTTCTTGTCTTGTTGGCGGTTAGCGTTTTTTTACTTGGTTCGCTGATTAGCTATAACGTTGAAGACCCCGGTTGGACGCACAGTGGCACAGGGCCAGTGGTTTCTAATATCACAGGTGTCGTTGGTGCGTGGATTGCTGATTTTATGCTTTCTATTATCGGGCTTATGGCGTTTGCGTTCCCTTTTATGTTACTGAGCAGTGCCTGGAAGTTTTTAACGGAAGCACGAACTGCACAATCCGACACGGCTGCGCACCAAATCATTCGCTGGACTAGTTTCTTTGTTTTTTTGACAGCGGGCTCTGCTCTTTTGGATATGCATTATTATCAAACATGGCTCACGATACCAGGTAGTCCAGGGGGTATCATTGGTTTGGAGCTGAGTAATTCTTTACGTCAACTGTTTGCTTTTCAAGGGACGACTCTGATTTTATTAATCGCTTTTTTGGTGGGTATTACCTTATCGACCGGCTTATCTTGGTTGGGCCTAATGGATAAGATTGGCCGTTATAGCATGCAGGCCTTTATCGGACTTAGAAATTATATTGACGACAGTAGAGAACGTAAGGCGTCAGACGCAGCGAAGAAAAAGCGTGGCGATACCTTTGAAAAACAGTCGAAAAAGTTCTTAGCCAAACCGAAGGCGCGCATTGAACCTATTATTAGAGAGATTAAAACCAGTGAGCGCTTAGATAAAGAAAGACAAGTGCCGCTGTTTGATGATGCAGACGGTAGTTTGCCGATGTTATCATTATTAGATGAGGCGACCGAACACGTAGAAGGCTATTCCGCCGCTGCGTTAGAAGCGCTTTCTAGGCTGGTGGAGCTGAAATTAGAAGATTTTGGTGTTGAAGTTGACGTAGTGGCGGTTCATCCAGGACCGGTTATCACACGATTCGAAATACAACCTGCGCCAGGTATTAAAGCGAGCCGTATTAGTGGTTTAGCGCAAGACTTGGCACGTTCTATGTCAACCAACAGTGTCCGTGTGGTCGAGGTGATTCCTGGCAAATCAGTAATTGGACTAGAAATACCTAATGAGTCCCGAGAAATTGTTAGGCTGAGTGAAATTCTATCCTCACAAGCATATGAGAAATCCCACTCACCCTTGACGTTGGTCTTAGGCAAAGACATATCGGGTCAGCCAACCGTGGCTGACTTAGCAAAAATGCCGCACTTATTAGTAGCCGGTACGACCGGTTCAGGTAAATCGGTGGCGATTAATGCGATGATTCTTAGCTTGTTATATAAGGCAACACCGGAACAAGTTCGTATGATTATGATTGACCCAAAAATGCTTGAGCTATCAGTGTACGAGGGCATCCCGCATTTATTAACGCCGGTTGTGACGGATATGAAAGAAGCGGCTAACGCCTTGCGTTGGTCGGTAGCAGAAATGGAAAGGCGATATAAATTAATGTCCCTTTTGGGTGTTAGAAATCTAACCGGTTACAACAAAAAGGTTAGAGATGCCATTAAAGAGGGTAGTCCATTGGCTGATCCCCTGTGGGAGCCAACAGCTTTTATTGATGAAGATGAACCTGGCACGCTCAGTGAGTTACCGCAAATTGTTATTATTATCGATGAGCTAGCCGATATGATGATGGTGGTGGGTAAAAAAGTTGAAGAGCTGATTGCTCGCTTGGCACAAAAAGCGCGCGCGTCGGGCTTGCACTTGATACTAGCCACGCAACGTCCTTCTGTTGATGTATTAACGGGTTTAATTAAGGCCAATATACCCTCGCGTATTGCCTTTCAAGTATCGTCTAAAATTGATTCAAGAACTATTTTAGATCAATCGGGTGCCGAGTCATTACTGGGTAATGGCGACATGTTATACCTACCCCCGGGTTCAGGTCTGCCGCAACGGGTGCATGGTGCCTTTGTTGATGACCATGAAGTGCATAAAGTGGTTAAGCAATTGAAAAAACAGGGTAAGCCAAACTATATCGAGGCTATTTTATCGGCTTCAGATCCAGCTGAATTTGACGGCTCATCGGGCGGCTCCGCGGAAGATTCTGATGAGTTATATGACCAAGCATTACGCATTGTGACGGAAACACGACGCGCCTCTATCTCAGGTGTGCAGCGGCAACTACGGATCGGCTATAATCGTGCGGCACGTATGATCGAAGAAATGGAGCGCTGTGGTGTTGTTGGCCCCTTACAATCAAATGGTTCGCGTGAAGTCCTCGCGCCACCGCCTACGGAGTTATAGTTCATGAATGTTTATCGAACCAGCTTAACGCTACTCCTCATATTTTGCGTACCTGTTTTTGCCAGTGATAATACCCAAGACTTGCAAAACCAGCTAAATAAATACACTCAGTTAAGTGGCCATTTCACGCAAATCATTAGTAATGAACACGGCAAGCAAACCCAGTCGTCTGAAGGTGAATTTTGGGTGAAAAAACCGAATCAATTTCGCTGGAACTATCAATCACCTTACATCCAAAAAATTGTATCTAATGGCGATACCTTATGGATTTATGATGAAGATTTGGAGCAAGTTAGTATTAAAGCCGCTTCGAAAACGATAGATTCATCACCGTTATCAATTATTCTTGGCTCAACGAATCTAGAACAATTATTTAAGGTAACAAAATTAGCGGATAAAGACGGTATCGACTGGATAAAGTTAACCCCTATTACGGATAACAGTGGCTTTGACTATATTGATATTGGTTTTAATAATGGGGTGTTGAACCGCATGATCTTGCGCGACAGCTTTGGCCAGACCACGCGTTTATTATTTACCGCAGTAGCAGTTAACAGCCCCATTGATGATGAAGTATTTACCTTTGTTATACCCGACGGGGCCGATGTGTTTGAAGAACTGGCTGAGTAGTGCAGCAGTTAGAACCTTTAGCTGATCGATTAAGGCCGCAAACCCTACAAGGTTTTGTTGGGCAAAGCCATCTTCTATCGACTGGTAAGCCCTTGTTTGAAGCAATACAGAGCGGCTTACTGCACTCGTTAATTTTATGGGGCCCTCCCGGGGTTGGTAAAACGACCTTGGCACGTATTATTGCGCAACAGGCAGGTGCTCAATGTGTGGCCATTTCAGCGGTGTTATCAGGCGTTAAAGATATTCGTAAAGTAGTCGAAGCCGCTGAAAGTAACTGGTCCAATAATCAACAAAAAACGATTTTGTTTGTTGATGAAGTACACCGGTTCAATAAATCACAGCAAGATGCTTTTTTACCGCATGTAGAGGCCGGTACCTTTACTTTTATTGGTGCAACCACTGAGAACCCATCTTTTGCGCTAAACAATGCCTTGCTATCACGTGCTAGGGTTTATTGCTTAAAGCCCCTGCAAAAAAGTGATTTAGCGACTATTTTAGACAATGCATTAACAAAAGACGATAAAGTATCTATTGAACCCCAAGCGGCTCAACTATTGATTAATTCAGCCGACAGTGATGCGAGGCGTTTATTAAATTATTTAGAACTTAGTATCAAGCTCTGCGATGTTTCTAATCAGACGATAATAACATCAGCAGTTATTGAAGAAGTGATACGCGACGGGCTGCGACGATTTGATAATCACGGGGATGATTTTTACAATCAAATTTCAGCTTTACATAAATCCGTTCGCGGCAGCGACCCTGATGCGTCTATTTACTGGTTAAGGCGTATGCTTAATGGCGGCTGTGATCCGTTATACTTGGCTCGTCGCATCCTTAGAATCGCTTCAGAGGACATTGGAAACGCTGACCCTAGGGCGCTCGAGATCGCGTTAAATGCATGGCAGGTTCAAAAAAAGCTCGGTAGCCCCGAGGGTGAATTAGCATTGGCGCAAGCAGTAGTTTATTTAGCCTGTGCGGCTAAAAGCAATGCTGTCTATAAAGCGTTTAATACCGTCGGTGCGGTCATTAAAAACACCGGTAGTCTTGAGGTGCCACTGCACCTTCGTAATGCACCGACAAAATTAATGAAAGAGCAAGGTTATAGCCAGGGTTATCGTTACGCACATGACGAAGCTAACGGCTTTTCAGCTGGAGAAATGTATTTACCTGAAGCCTTGCAAGGGCAGCAATATTATCAGCCAGTGGAACGGGGCTTGGAGATTAAAATTTCGGCTAAGCTTCAGCAATTGCGACAATTAAATAAAGAGAGCAAAAATCCAAAGTAACCTTATTTGGGTTAATATGCATCAAATATAAAATGAATAGGATGGAATAATTTAGATGAAACAAACACTGACCCTTATATTGATTTTAAGTACCGTTTTGTTAAGCGCTTGTACAACCTTATTAGTTGGGGGTGCTGGGGCAGGTGGTTATGCCGTAGGCACCGATGAACGGCCTTTTGGTGTTATTTCACAGGATTTATCGATTACCGCCAGCGTTAAAACGACCTTAATTAAAGACAAGCAAATAGATGCCTTTGATATTAATGTTGATACTTATCGCGGTGTAGTGACCTTACACGGGCACGTCAAAACATCAAGTCAATTAAACAGAGCAGTGCAATTATCAGCGTCGGTCAAAGGGGTTAATAAAGTGCTGTCAAAACTCAAAGTGATTGAGTAGGCTGCCGTTAATGAAAATTATCATTATCCTCCTTGTTATTGCTCTTGTTTTTTATGTTGTTCAATATTTTTCTAACGCAGGGTCAAGCAAAGCAGCTGAAGAAAATATAAAAAAAGGCCAGCAATTTTTATTGGCCAACGGCTCCAAAGAAGGGGTTATAACAACCGCCTCTGGCTTACAGTACCTGGTACTTAATGAAGGGTCGGGCACGCTAAAACCCGTCGCAAGAGATAAGGTTAGGGTGCACTATCATGGCACTTTGTTGGATGGATCGATTTTTGACAGTTCAGTACAGCGTGGCGAACCAATAACATTTGCCTTAAATCAAGTCATCCCTGGTTGGACTGAAGGTGTGCAACTGATGGTGGTTGGTGAAAAAACGCGGTTTTTTATCCCTAGTCATTTAGCGTATGGCAAACGATCTGCGGGATCGATAAAACCCGGATCCACACTTATCTTTGACGTTGAGTTGCTCGCCATCAATGAAAAGTCCTAACTATTTAAGACAGCCGGTCAGGCTGCCCACGCAACTAAACGATTAACTTCCCCCACGCTCTAACAATAAATTAAAACTCAGCTATTATTACTTTAACTGGCTACGCAGCGTCAGAGTTAAATAAACCTTCTATTAATAGGGTGCTTGGACGGGGTTGTTGTGAACGAAGTTGACATACTGTTTCTTAATAAAACTTACGAGCCCTGGTTTGTTGTATGGTCATTGCTAATACCTATTCTAGGTGCGTTTAGTGCGTTCAACAATACGGAACGATCCCTAAGTAGCAACTCACATAGATTAAAAATAACCTAGCTTGTTTTCGGCTGTCTCACCATGGGGATGAGTGTTTGGTCGATGCACTTTTTGGCCATGTTAGCTTTACGCTTACCTATTTCTGTTAGTTATGACTTAACCATCACACTTATTTCAATCTTACCCGCGATGTTAGCCAGCGGCTCGGTTTTTTGGTTAATGAGGCACAAACAGCCAAACCTATACAGCATAATGATAGCCGGCTTATTGCTAGGTTCTGGTGTGGGTGCTATGCACCATATCGGCATGATGGCCATGCGTTTAGATGCTAATATGCACCATGATATGGTCTTGTTTTATTTTTCAATTTTCTTGGCTGTTTTTTTTGCTGTTGCTGCGTTAAAAGTTCAGTTGCTAGCGTCAATTGAAATCAATTATCAATTGCTGAATACAAAAAAAATAACCAGCTCCGTTTTGATGGGCAGCGCGATAGCCAGTATGCACTACACCGCGATGATGGCTACCGACTTTATTGCGTTAGAGACACCTAAAGAAACCATGGGTTTAGCCCATAACCAGCTTGCTTATATCGTTGGTTTGGGGATTTTATTAATACTAATTATTTCTATACTGTTACCCATTGTTTCTCGTTACAGGCAAGAAATCACAGAATTAGACAAACTCTCTAATGAAGGCAAGGCCAGATTGTTATTGTTTATTGAAAAGACACCAGATGGCTTAATTCAAATCGGGCCAGACGGAAGAATCTTAGATTGGCGGGGTCAAGCTGAACAAATATTTGGTTGGAGTAGGCAAATTGCATTGGGTCAGTTGGTACATGAATTAATCCTGCCTGAAGCTTCTCATGAGCAACACCTAATCGATTTAAAGACTTTTTCAAAGACAGGTGAATGGCCACATTCGGGGGAAATAACAGAACTAAAAGCGTTCAATAAAAAAGGGGAGGTTATTGATATCGCGCTTAAAGTTGAAGTCATTAACTTAGCTGGCCAACGAGAGCTTATCGGGTTTATTAAAGATATTACTGAGCAGAAAAAACATGAAAAAGCGCATCATGCGTTAATCAAAGAAAGTGATTTTCAACAATACTTCATCGATATGCACGCGATCGTTAGCGCAACAGACGCTGACGGGAACATTATTTATGTCAACGATCAGTTTTGTAAAATCAGTCAGTACTCACGTGACGAGTTATTGGGTAAAAATCATCGGCTTATTAAATCTGATTATCATTCCAATGTTTTTTTTGAACATATGTGGCGTGAGATTAGCGAAGGAAATGTTTGGCAAGGGCAGATAAAGAACATGGCGAAAGATGGTTCGTACTATTGGGTACAATCTACCATCACCCCGCAAATTGACGAGTCGGGTAAGGTGCAGCGCTATATTGCCGTGCGAACGGACGTGACTCAGATAAAGGAATTTGAAGCAGAAAAACTAGTCTTGCATGAGTATGCGCTTTTACGTGAAAAAATTTCGCAAACCTTGCAACAACCGCTACCCTTGAACGAACGCCTTCAGCGTTCGTTAATGTTAATTAATGATATAGATGGCTTAGTACTGGACAATAAGGTCGCTGTGTTTGGCTTGTCAGACGATGGCTTATTGATTGATACGGACATTAACTTAACGGGTGGTTCGGATGAGTTTATGCTAAAACCAGACGGTGTATGGTATAGGCCCTGATTACTCCCAGTCTGGTCAAAATGGGCCCTCAATTTTCCCGACCACATCGCTAGCACTGCGTTTAGCTTATACGTTTGATACAAACTATTATATACAAGCGGCCATTTTAGACGGTGTGCCAGGCGACTTAGGTAACGATAATGGGACGCAAATTCAACTTGGCGATAATGAGGGCGCCCTCTATGCACTTGAACTAGGCTATACACAAGGAGGAGAGGGTGCAGCCGATCGTTATGCTAAATGGGCCTTGGGCGCATGGTATTACTCTGAAAAATTTGACGACTTAATGGATATAGATAGTAACGATAATCCAATCAGGCGTAATAATAACCAAGGTATATATGCACTGGCTGAATATGAGTTTTTTCGTGAGTCAGATCTGTCTGAACAAGGCGCAACAGCTTTTGTGCGTTACGGCATCGCGAATGATGACGTGAACCAAATTGACAGCTATTTTGGTTCGGGTATCGTTTATACCGGACTATTGCCGGGTCGTGATGAAGACCAGTTTGGTATTGCCATTGCAATAGCAAGCAACGGATCTAAATACAAACAATGGCAAATCAGCGAAGGAAATAGGGTGGATGATCGCGAAACGGCGATTGAACTATCGTACCGTATGCAAGTATTCCCGTGGTTGGCTATTCAACCGGACCTGCAGTGGATTAAAAACCCCAGTATGGACCCATCAATCAGCGACGTAACGGTGGTCGGTGTACGTACGGAGATTGTTTTTTAACGACAATACGTAAGATAAACCTTGTTAAAAAAGCCTTGATGCCTAAAAAGTGTTAAGGCTTTTTTGTTTCATACGTTAAGGAGCTAAGACAAAATCGGCTGGTCAGCCTTGCAAGATAAAAGCGATTTATTTAAGTGGCCGGTGCAAATTGCATGGTGGTTTGTCCACTGAGCCGAGAACAGCAAAGGGTAAAAAGCATCCGGCTCAAAATGATTTTAAAAAAGATTGGCGTAAACAAGGCCCACGAAGAGTTGATGAAACCTCACTTGTTTAGTAATCGGTGATTCTCAGGAAGGGTTATTCGACAAGTACGCGCATGTGAAGGGCTAAAGAATTAAACGAATAAGGGCTTTTATACTGCTAGCTTGTCATTTGCTTAAATTCAAAATATGCCATTGCTTCAGAACGTAAAGGCTCATCTAATTCTTCTGGGCTGTACGCTGAGGTTCTAAGCATGACATGACCACCGTCATCGTAAAGTTTCTTTTTAAACCTTAAGAGGTTTTCTCTAGTATCTAACCAACTTTGTAATTCCGCACTTATATTCATTAATAACGCTCCTTTGTTTATGTCAATAACCAATTTAGCAACACGGGTGAGTCATCATAATAATTAATGTAACTATTTATGCGTTACATTGTGTAACAAATAATATAGCATATTAATATGTCACCCAAGAAAACAACCACACTCAACCTACGTGTTGACCCTGCCATAAAAGAAGCGGTTAAAGAGGCTGCTAATCGAGAGCACCGTAGTGTCGCCAATATGATTGAAATGTTAATTCGCCAGCACTGTGCAAAAGAAAGCATCACCGTTCACGAACAGCAGGGGTTGTTTAAAGAGAATGAATGAAAAAACAATAAGGGCCTTAGTCGAGGCAGGCGCGGTTAAAAAAGTACAAATGGTAGCCGATGGCGCAACCATACACGTTGATATAGTCACCCAAGGCGGTGCGACAACCGTTACCACGCTTAAAGGCGCAATAAAAACATGGGCGACTATCGATGCCAGTGCAAGGTGGGTTAAAAACCTAGGAATTGGGCGTATTCAATTGGTTGTTGATAAATGGTTGCCGGGGCAAAGAGGGTTGAATCTGTAGGCATTAAAAAGCCCCCGCTGGGAGGGCTTTGGTCGCTTAGAAGCGTTGCCTACGAAAAATGAATTTCATTGGTATGAAAAGCAAATCGATAGACCTTAGTCGGTTACACTATGGTTGTTAGTATACACAAGGAGGTGACATGGGCAAGAAAATATTAGGATTGGACCTAGGGAGTAATTCGCTAGGGTGGGCATTGCTTGAAGAAGTTGAGGGTCAAGTATCAAGTATTATCGATATTGGTAGCCGCATCTTTACTAAGGCCGTTGAAGAAAAAGTGCCAACGCCAAAAAATCAAAAGCGACGAGACATGCGGCTTGGTCGTCGGGTTGTACAGCGTAGAGCAAGACGTAAGCAGCGCATGCTTAACTACCTTGTTTCATTAGATTTACTATCAAATGAATTGCAAAGGAACTTCCAGCCAGAACTTATCCTGAATAGCTTAGGTGATCCTTATTACTTAAGAGCAAAAGCCTTAGATGAGCAGCTCACTAGACATGAATTTGGGCGAATATTACTGCACTTTGCTGCGCGTCGAGGTTTTTTAAGTACAAAAAAACAAGTGGCCGGTGATTTGATAGATGACCCAGATACGCTTTCTTATCTAAATCAACTTGATGACAAGCCCTCACTAGACAAGGAAGAAGGTGCGTTTAAAGCGGATATTAGTGAGCTTAGAAATTCCATTGAAACGTCTGGTTCAAGAACATTAGGGGAATACCTGTATAAGTTAGAACACGGAATATGTAAACGTAATCGTAGTCACGACGGTGGTCATCTTCGTACAGATAGGGCAATGTATAAAGATGAACTTAATTTAATTTGGGAAAAGCAAAAACAATTCTTCCCTGATTTGCCCGATGACTTTATGACCGATAATAAAGGTATCAAGCAAATTATTTTTTACCAACGGCCGTTAAAACTTAAAAAAGATAGGGTTGGAAAGTGTTCGTTAGAGCTTGAAAAGAACAGAGCACCGATGGCACGGATTGAAGTGCAACGCTATCGTTACTTACAAGATATAAACAATTTACAGTATTTCGAGAGGCATTCAGAACAATGGCTTTCTATTAGTAAATCAGACAAACAAAAGCTCGTAGAGTACTTTGAAAAAAACTTAAAGATTACCGTCGCGGCGCTAAAAAAAGAATTAGGTTTAGATAAGTTAACAAAGATTAACTTAGAGACGAAAAATCTCAAAGGTAACATTACAGCATGCGAAATAAGGGGAGTGCTTGGGGAACGATGGGATCACTATTCAGATCAAGATCAACACGCTCTAGTTGAAGATTTACTTACCATTAAGAAAAAATCAGCATTAAAAACCCGGCTATTAAACCATTGGACTTTGAGCGCTAGCGAGGCGGTTAAGTTATGCCTGCTTGAGTTTGAACCGGGACATAGTAACCATTCATTAAAAGCGATTAATAAACTACTACCGTACCTCGAACAAGGCTATCTATATTCTGAAGCTAGAGTTAAAGCGGGATATGACTACGAAATAGTAAAAATAGAACCACACGATACATTGTGCGCTCCAGATACCACAAGTAACCCAATAGTAAATAAAGGGATGTATGAGCTGAAACGTGTTGTTAATGCGGTTATTAAACAATACGGTAAGCCAAACGCTATTCGTATTGAAATGGCACGTGATTTAGAAATGAACACTAAGCGGTATAAGGAAAATGAAAAACGGCAGGGCCAAAATAAAAAAGCCAATGAAGTTGCGGTAGACGCTTATAAAGGTTTAAAGCTAGGGCGTTATCCAAGCCGTGATGACAAAATAAAATATCGCCTATGGGAAGAGCAAAGTCACCGTTGCGCCTATAGTAATAAAACGATTCCGCTTAATGCCGTATTTACTGCAGAAGTTGAGATTGACCATATCTTGCCCTTTAAGAAATCACTAGATGACTCTTATATGAATAAGGTTTTATGCTATACGGCGGAAAATCGTATTAAAGGAGATAGAACACCAATCGATGCGTGGCGAGGTAACGCAGAAAAGTGGAATCAAATGACTCAAGCCATTGGTAAATGGAAAGGGTTAGAGTCTAAGGTAAATAGGTTTTATCAAACGGAAGAAGATTTACAAAAGCGCGACTTTATTTCATCACAATTAAACGATACGCGTTATATCGCTAAGCTCGCTCAGGAATATGTAAAGCAGCTAGGATGCGATGTATCGGTAACTAAAGGCTTTGTTGTTTCACAAATTCGTCATCAATGGGGGCTAAACGACCTGTTAGGCGAGACAAACAAAAAAGAACGTACGGATCACCGCCACCATGCGATTGATGCGGTAGTTATCGCGGCGACATCACGTGGTTTATACAAAAAAGCTGTCTCACAAATCCAACGTAACAAGCTGAATATACCTGTGCCGTATTCAAATCTTCGTGAAGAGTTACAAGAACGGCTTAAACATACGATAGTTTCACACGCCACCCAACGTAAGTTATCAGGGGCGTTACATGAAGAAACGGGGGCAGGTTATATCGAGCGCCACGGTGGCTTGGTTTATCGTAAAAACTTATCACCTGATTTTACTGTAAAAAATGCCGCCAGTATTGTTGATTCGGTAGTGCAGGATATTGTTCTATCGCATTTAGAAAAACACGAAAATGATCCCAAAAAAGCCTTTGCTGATGGAAAAACCGTTTTACATAAAGATGGTAAAACACCCATTAAGCGCGTACGTGTGTTGCAATCAAAAACCACCCTGAAAAAACTAGAACAAAATAAAGTAGGTATTAAAGACAAAGCGGGTAATGTCTTTAAATACATGTCCTATGGCAATATGCACCATGTTGAAATTTTACAGAATAAGCAAACAGGCAAGTATAAAGGTGAATTTGTCACCATGATGCAAGTTAGTCACCGAGCTAAAGGTATACAGAGTAAGTTAAACCCAGAAGGGCGAAAGCAACCCTTGGTTCAAACAACGCATGGGGATGATTGGCAGTTTGTAATGGCACTGCATATTAATGATTCAGTTAGTGTTTTGGCTAATAGCGGTGAAAGAATCTTTTATCGTGTTCAAAAATTCATGAAGGAGCAAGGCTACCTAGTACTGCGATTGTGTACTACTTCAGTGTTAAGTGACAAGAGTGAAGAAGTGCAATTACCGATTCATAAATTAATGACAGACCAAATGCTTAAGCTACATAAAGTTAATGCCATTGGAGTTATTAGTGATGATAAAGCGAATAATTGATATCAGTGATCAGGCTTACCTTCATTTAAAAAACCAGCAGTTATTGGTAGATAAACAAGGTGAGACAGTAGGGCAAATACCTATAGAGGATTTGGGTGTATTGATATTGCAACACCCCGCTATTGTGTTAACTCAACAAGTGATAATTTATTGTCAAAAAAACAAGGTGGTTATCATTTTTTGTGATGAGAAACACTTACCGTATTCCGTTATTTTGCCGATAGCAGAAAGCCATACCCTTCATAATAAAATCTTAAAAGAACAAACCGCTGTAACAGAGCCTATGCGTAAACGCTTATGGCAACAAATTGTTCAGAAAAAAATCACGGAACAAGCTAAAACGTTAGCACTTTTAGGTAAAGATAGCGTGCGTATAGATAGATTAGCGTCACAAGTTAAGTCTGGTGATAGCAGTAATTGTGAAGCAATTGCAGCAAAATTGTATTGGTCAATATTATTCGGAGAAGGGTTTAGGCGTAATGTTGATATGGAGGGCATTAATAGTCTTTTAAATTACGGCTATTCAATTATTAGAGCAACCGTTGCTAGAAGTATTTGTGGTGCAGGCTTGCACCCAACGTTAGGGTTATTCCATAAGAACCAATATAACGCACTGTGTTTGGCAGATGATTTGATAGAGCCATTTAGACCGTGGGTTGACTTGATGGTCTATCAATTAGCGCAGCAAAATCAGTTAGAAGTGAACCAACAAACAAAGCAACATTTATTAGGCATGTTAAGCATGACAGTTTCTTATGAAAATAAGAAAATGGCGCTCATGGTCTCAATGCACTATTTGATGGCAAGCCTAAAGCGCTGTTATCTTAAGCAGGATAAAAAGATTATCTATCCACAGAGGCGGAGCGAGGTTCCTGTATGAGCTTTGGTGGTTTGCAAACGATGTGGATTATAGTTTTGTTTGACCTACCAACGGATACCAAAGCATCAAGAAAAGAATACACGCGCTTTAGAAAATCGCTATTGGACGATGGGTTTACAATGATGCAGTATTCGGTTTACATGCGGCACAGTAGTAGTGATGAGAATGCCCATGTGCATGCAATGCGAGTAAAGGCGCAACTGCCAGATGATGGGGAAGTTCGGATAATCAAAATTACTGATAAGCAATTTGGAAAAATTGATGTTTTTTATGGAAACAAGCGCAAACCAATCGAAACAGCACCCATTCAGCTTCAATTTTTTTAAAGCTGAATGGGGTGTTTTTATCTCAAAAACATACGCTTATCTGCGAAATAGTGTAACCGACTAAGGTTTATCCGCAAATCACAACCTACTAGCACCTGTCCAGTTATCCACCACCAGTGTAACCGACTAAGGTTTATCCGCAAATCACAACTTAAAGGGTGGACGATTCCCGAAATTAGCAAGTGTAACCGACTAGGGTTTATCCGCAAATCACAACGATAGGAATGTGGTGATCTTGTGGTTTACAAGTGCAACGGACTAAAGTTTATCTTCAGATAGTAAACGCGCATTGACCCGACATTGACCCGCTAAAATAAGGCAATAAAAAAGACCTAGTCCGAAACGGGCTAAGTCTTTGTTATCCAATGGTGCCTGGGGCCGGAATCGAACCGGCACGACCGTTAAGTCGAGGGATTTTAAGTCCCTTGTGTCTACCAATTTCACCACCCAGGCATTCAAGTTGGGCTACTTCATGTGAGCGCGAATTTTACCCTATGATTGGGTCGAAGACGAGCGCAAATTCCAAAAAATTATAAATTTCCTAATAATCCGTGATCAACGGCGAGGCGGACAAGTTCAATATCGTTATCGATGCCTAATTTTTCATGTACTCGGTAACGATGGGTATTAACTGTTTTAGGGCTAATTGATAAGGCTTCAGCGATATCGGCAATTTTGTGGCCATCAACAATTTTAATTGTGATTTGTAATTCCCGCGCACTTAATTGACTAAAGGCGTTTTTTTCTGGCTCTTGTGCGCTAAAAATTAGATTGGTCGCTACGTCATTGGATAGGTAGTTTTTACCCTTGTAGACAGCCATGATGGCCTTGATCATCTCATCAACGGGGCAGCCCTTGTTGATATAGCCACGCGCACCGGCTTTAAGTGCTTGGTGTGGTACGGGGCCATCGTCGTAAACGCTTAACGCAATAATTTTTGCGGACGGGGTGTGCCTCAAAATGCGTTTGATAGCCTCTGAACCACCCATACCAGGCATGTTTAAATCCATGAGTATGACATCAGGGGTGAGTTTTTTGACCAGCTCAATCGCTTCTTCGCCAGACGAGGCGACGGCGATTACCTCGATGTTGGGGTCCGCATCTAATAGATACTTGATACCACTACGAACGAGTTCATGGTCGTCTACTGTCAACAACGCCCGAAAACTGAGCCACTCCATCAACTGAAAAGTGAGCCACTGTGTTTTATTTTATCGGGCTGATTAAGCCCGCCTGTTTCTTTTCTTTTAAGCGATAACTATCTCCTTTAATTTGAATGATATGTGAGTGATGCAAGATGCGATCTAGCAATGCAGATGTTAATGCGGTGTCATTAGCAAAGGTTTGACCCCATTGGCCAAACGGTAGATTACTGGTGAGTATGATGGAGCCTTTTTCATAGCGTTTAGCAATCACATCAAACAGTAGTTTAGACTCACTAATATCAAAAGGCAGATAGCCTATTTCATCAATAATGAGTAATTTTGGTGCTAATACGCTACGTTGCATCATGGACTTATATTTACCTTGCCGCTGCGCGGTTGATAATTGCAAGATTAAATCTGACGCACTGATAAAGCGTGTTTTTAGCCCAGCTTGTGCGGCTTTATAGCCCAGTGCCGTTGCAATATGCGTTTTACCTACACCGGATGGCCCCAGTAGTACAACATTCTCTGCACGCTCTATAAACGATAAGCTAGCGAGCTGTTGCACCTGATTTTTAGGCACACCGGCAGCGAACTCAAAATCAAAGTCATCTAAGGTTTTGATCGAGGGGAAGCCGGCCATGCGGGTAAACATCTTTTGTTTACGTGTGTGACGCTCGTTGATTTCTGACGTCATCAGCTTCTCAAAGAAGGTCAGGTAGTCCCACTCTTCTTTAGCGGCTTGCTGCGCCAAATCATGCGCATGAAGCCCCATACCTTGGAGCTTTAAAGCATCGGTTAAGGTGTTTAATCGTTCCTGTATCATCAGCTTGCCACCTGACAATAATCATTGTAGATGCTCAAGTCGTGGTGTATGGGTTGGTCGTCAAAGTTGAGCGGCACAATGACCGTACCGGTTTGCTTCATGCTAATCTCTTTGATTGGCGAATACGGCAAGGGTTGCAGTACCTTACGTTCTTCTATTAAGCGCGCCGCAGGCTGTTCTTTAGTGGTGTCATGAACGCGAACATTAGCAATATCATTCAACCATTGGATGCCTTTAATATTAGCGGTATCAACGTCCATCTTTAAACCCGATGATGCCAGTTTAGTCGACAAAGGCGCATAAAAACTATCACGCACATAACGCACCATGCGTTCAACCTTACCCTTGGTTTGGGGCCGATACGGTTTACACAATTTTGGGATAAAGCCCAACTCTTTAGCAAACTGATAAAATCCGGCATGAAAACGATGCTGACCAACACCATAGGCATTGCGCTCTAGAACCACTGTTTTCATATTGTCGTACCAGACATCCGTCGGAATACCTTGAAAATACTCAAAGGCTAAGCGATGGCAATGCTCTAACGTCTCATAGCGCATGTTATCGGTGTAATGCACAAACAGAGCGCGGCTAAAGCCGAGCACCGCCACAAACGCATGAATGGGCTTTTTACCACCGCGCATTTGTCCCCAGTCAACTTGCATCTGTTTACCTGGTTCGGTTTCAAAGCGAATAACCTCAGGCGTCACTGCGCTACCGCGCAACTCAACCAAGTGCTCACGTAGCCGGGTGATGCCGCCATCGTAACCGTGTTCTTTAATCTCGCGCATCATAACAACAGCACTTAAATGAATCGGCAAAGCCGATTCAATACGTTCCTTAATATAGGCTTTATAAGGATCAAGCTTATGGCCTACATTAGGTCTTGATTGATAACTTGGCTCATCAACATCCTGAGATAAATGTTTGTTAACGGTGTTACGGGACATGCCGAGTTGCTTCGCAATAGCGCGTTTTGAATGGCCTTGTTGGTGTAATATTTTAATGGTCATGAGTTCCTCTATTGAAATCATGATGCTCCTCATTATGAAAAGCACCAGTGTGAGTCTTATGGCTCACTTTTCAACCGTTGGGGTGGCTCAGTTTTGCATTGTTGGTAACATCTACGAGTAAAACTTTAATAATTTGCGTATTCATGATTAATTTTTTTTAACATTATCAATTGATTTTACTCGCTTGACTAGCTTTATATAAAACAACGATAATACGCACGCTTTCGGTTTTGAGTTTGACTTTGTATTAATTAGGCCTTTAAAACGTCGGTTTAAGACAAGACATGGCTTTTAGGTCACTGACTCAATGAAATGGGAAGTCGGTTAGGTTTGCTTTTGACAAACTGATCCCGACGCTGCCCCCGCAACGGTATATAAGTAAAGTGTATCAACAGCCACTGTGTCAAAACATGGGAAGGCGATACATCGATTAACCAACATTAATCACTTATGAGCCCGGAGACCTGCCATTAGCACAACGGTACGTTGCGGGTGGGCAACTTTGCTGGCGTTGATAATTACGTTTCTATTTCAACCTCATCATACTTCTTCTCGTGGCGTCATTTTAATTGGCGCGGGGCTGCGCCTTATAACGAGGAAACCTCATGAATAAAACCTTATTAGCCGCGGGTATTACCGCTGCGCTATCCTTAACGCAATCAATCGCTGTGGCTGAAGATGATGCAATGGTTGTAACCGCAACTCGTACGGCACAAACAGCAGATGCAACATTGCCGTCAGTATCTGTTGTCACGAAAGAAGATATAGATAAGTACCAATATAAAACGCTAGCGGAAGCCATTGGTAGCCTATCCGGAGTGACAATTGCTAACTCAGGCGGTCTGGGCAAACAAACGGCGATTTTTTTAAGAGGAACGGAGTCTAACCATACCCAAGTTCTTTTGAATGGCGCTAAGTTGGCGACCAATGCATTTGGTGCGCCTCAACTGGAGCATATTCCACTTAATCAGGTTGAACGTATCGAATTAGTCCGTGGCCCGCAATCAGGCTTATATGGCTCAGGCTCTATTGGCGGAACAATTCAGATTTTTACCAAAAAAGGAGCAGGTGAAGTCACACCGTTTTTATCTGTTGGCTTTGGTACGCATGATACGAAAGAAACAGCCTTTGGCGTTTCAGGTGGCGATTCGACGTCTTGGTATAACTTAAGTGGTGGTTATACTGAAACAAATGGCTTCAACACCTGTGATGGGCGTAGTGGTACTTTATTTATTGGCTGTTTTGCTACTGAACCAGATAAAGACGCATATAGAAATGCCAATACTTCTATAAGAATAGGGCATCGTTTTGCCAATACTTATGAAGTAGAGCTTTTTAGCTTATATAGCGAAGGCGAAAGTGAATACGATGGTTATTTTAATACCACTGATTTTTTACAACATACGTTTGGCACCAACGTAAGTATAGATGTGACCGATGTATGGCGTATTAAGGCCACGTTGAGTCAAGGTAGGATTGAGTCTGATAACAAGGGAGCCTTTGCCAGTAGTTTTGCTGATAACCAACAAGATCATTTCAGCATTCAAAATGATATTCAGTTAAGCGATAGCCATTTGCTAACGATTGGTTACGATTATGAAGATGATAAAATCGAGGAGTCTAGCGGTTTCAGTACGACACAACGTCATAGTAATGCTGTTTTTGCCCAATTATTGGGTGAGTACGCGTCAAACAATTACCAGTTAGCGCTAAGAACTGAAGAGGATGAACAATTTGGCAGTCATCTAACGGGTAATATGGCATGGGGAACAGCGCTATCAGAAAAGTTACGCTTAAGTGCGTCCTTCGGTACGGCTTTTGTTGCGCCGGCACTTATTGATCTTTACTACCCGTATGGTGCAAACCCTAATCTTGACCCCGAACGTTCCAAATCTTTTGAATTGGGTTTAGTGGGAAAACACGCCGATATTACTTGGTCTGCAAATGCCTATCGAACAAAAATTAAAGATTTGATCGAATTGGATGGTTCTTGGGTTCCTCAAAATATATCTCAGGCTCTTATAAAAGGTATTGAACTTCAAGCGGCTACTAAACTTGCCGGTATTAATGTTGATGGTCAGTTTTCTTGGATAGACCCTGAAAATACAAGTGGTGGTGTCAACGATGGTAACGTGTTGCCAAGACGGGCAGAGCAAACGTTTACGTTGAATGCAAGTAAAGCGTTTGGTAATTTTAGCCTTGCCAGTAAAGTATTTACCTCAGGCAGGCGTTTTGATGATGCCGCAAATACTAGGCATTTAGCGGGGTATACGACGTTTGATGTGGTCGGTGCCTACAAAATCAACAAAGACCTAACAGCGCAAGTGAAGGTTTCTAACTTATTTAACGAGGAGTATGAAACTGTCTCTGGCTATAATACTGACGGCACTAATATCTTTTTTTCAGTCAGTTACCAGCCTGCTAACTAATTATAAAAAACATTATAAAAGCCTAAGGGGAGGAACGATTGTTCCTCCTTTTTTATGCTACCAAGGTAATACCCAAGACGTGCCGTGATGGGAGCCAAATATTGCATCTGTACCGTAGACGTCGCGTAGGTTTTTTGCAGTTAATACATCAATGGGCGAGCCCTCGGTCACATTTTTCCCGCTCTCAAGTAAAACAAGCTGCTGACAATAGCGCATCGCCAAATGCAGTTCATGCAATACGACGATGACGGTTTTGCCTTTACGCGCTAGTGATTGCAGCAAGGCCATTACATCGATTTGATGCCGCGGATCCAATGATACGATGGGTTCGTCGGCTAATAAAATATCACTTTGAGTGGCTAAGGCGCGTGCCAGCATCACTCGTGCGCGCTCACCGCCGGACAGCTCGTTTACGGGGCGCCCTACTAGGTGGCCTATATCGGCCTCAGCGATGGCTTCTTTAACCGCTTGTAGGCTTTCATCACTCACATGGTGCCCATCGTTATGCGGGTGTCGACCCAATAATACGACGCGCTCGACAGGCAACGGCCAATGGCATTCATGGGTTTGGGGTAAATAGGCGATTTTTTTTGCTTTGTTTAATGGCGCCATGTCTTGGATAGACTGTTCGCCAAATAATACCTGGCCTGAGGAAACAGTTTGTAGTCCAGCTAGGGCACGAAGCAGGGTGGATTTACCCGCCCCATTAGGGCCAACTAAGCCGGTCAATTGGCCAGCTTTAAAGTCAACATTAATACCGCTCAGAATGGTTTTTTCTGACAGTTGAACGGTGATGTTAGCAGCGCGTAAGCTCATGTTGTCCATTGCCTTTTTGATTTTAAAATTAAATGCAAAAAGAATGGCGCACCGAGTAAAGCCGTTAATACACCAATTTTAAGTTCTTGCTGAGTCGGTAAAAGCCGTACAGCAATGTCGGCTGCCAGCAATAAAGCTGCACCGCCTAATGCGCTAGTAAGCAATAAGCGGCCCGGCTGAAAGCCCACCCAAGGCCGTATTAAGTGCGGGATAACTAAACCAATAAAACCAATACCTCCGCTAACTGAAACGGCTGAGCCAACCGCTAAAGCGACGCCTAAGATAACCCGTTTATTTAATGACTGTAGTTGTATACCGAGTGATTGAGCTGTCTCTTCACCGAGTGACAGCGCATCTAAATCACGCCGTGTGCTTAACATTAGCCACCAGCCTAAGAGCGTAGGCGGTAAAATCAACCAAACATGGGTAAAGCTTCTATCAGCCAAGGAGCCCATTAACCAAAAAAAGATTTCTAACGAGGCGTAAGGGTTGGGTGATAGATTCAGCGCCAATGCGGTTAAAGCGGCGGCTAAGCTGCTAATCGCCACACCGGCTAAAATTAAGGTGAGCATGCTGCTGTTTTTCCCACTGAGTAGGTATAGAAAAACAACGGCCAATAGAGCCCCAATAATCCCGCCAATGGGTAAGGCCATGGGGAAAGCCGAGGCTAAACCAAAATAGAAAACAACCACCGCGCCCAAAGCAGCACTGCTTGATACACCAATAATGCCTGGTTCGGCTAATGGGTTGCGAACCATCCCTTGTAGTGCGGCACCGGACAGCCCCAGAGACGCGCCTATTAATAGCGCTAATAGGGTGCGCGGTAAGCGTATCTCTTCAAAAATAATAGAATCCAAAGTAGGATTTGAATTAACTATACCTTGTAAACTATTGATTAAATTTATATTAATATCGCCAACGGTAAGTGAATAAGCACTTAATATAATCAGTGCACTTAAAAGAAAAACCCGTACAACGGTTTCTTGCCGGTTAGACTTTAAGGCATCCATATCAGTGCGAAACAGCGGTTAAATTATGTTGTAAATACTCGGCAGCGGTTAAGCTTGAAGGACCTGCGCAGCTCCAGTAGCGATCGGGAATCATGATTTTTTGTACCTGTTTAAGTGAGGCATAGCGACGAATCGCTTCGTGTCGTAATACTTGGTGTGCCAACGAGTCGGTATTCTCCTTTAGCTGGCCAAGTATAAGGATATCTGGTTTAGACCCTATTAGCGATTCAAGTGATAAAGGGGCGACGTAATCCAACGCTAATTCTGCCGCAATATTACTGAGCCCTGCGAGGTCTAAAATTTCATTCACAATGGTCTGTCGCCCAGCGCTATAACCATTCGCATAATAAACAACAGCGCGCAAAGGCCTTTGCTGGCGATGCTTTATCAACTGCTGGCGGGTAGCCTCCATTGATGTAATTAATTGCTCGGCACGCTCTTGTTCACCCAGCTGCTCACCTAAAAAACTGATTTGCGCAAAAATCTCATCGATAGTAACAGGCAAGCCGATTTTGACCACCTTGTAACCCAGTTGTTCGAGTAGTTGATTAGTCGGTTGGGCGGTAAATTCACCGGCAACAACCAAGTCGGGGTCTAGCGCCATTAATTCTTCAATTCGATTATTGTGCTGGTTAAAATCATTGGCGCGTTGGTACAAGAAAGAAGCCCCAGGGTCTGCTGCTAACGAGGTAATACCAACCAGTCGATCTGGCGGTAACAAGCTCATCAGTAATTGGTCGGCACACAAATTTAATGAAACAATACGTTGTGGTTTAGGTGATGCGCTGACACTGAACGAGCAAGCGTAAAAAAATATAAGTATTAATGAAAATCGTTGTGGTGTCATTTAAGTGATTATAAGCGTATTTAAACGTTAATAAGGCCTACATAACTTAAATTTGTATGGGTTTAAACTTTTGCGACAAGGATGATGCGGGGCTTCATGGAGGGTTTCCAAATAAGGGCAACTGTGAACATAAACGCTTTTAGTTAATAGTAGGGCTGGTTTATAGTAAAGAAAAATACTTTTTCAACAATTAACGTAACGGTCTGTAATTATGAAACTCTTAAATGTTGGTGCTCAAGGCCATGAAACGGCGGCCATACTGGACAAAGACGGTATTATTCGATCGCTTGACGGTGTATGCGAGCCTATTTCGGCGTCCTTTTTGGCGACTGATGGTCTGCAGCGTCTATCTAAAATAAACTTGGCTGACTTGCCAATTATTGATCCCTCCATACGCTTAGGTGCGCCGCTACTGAACCCAGGTAAAATAATAGCGGTCGGTTTGAATTACGATGAACACATCAAAGAAACCGGCTCAACACAGCAACAAGAACCGGTGCTCTTTACTAAGGCGGTCAGTGCCTTAAGTGGCCCGTTTGATGCGATTGAACGACCTAAAAACGCGACTCAGGTTGATTGGGAAATTGAGCTGGTGGTTATTATCGGTAAAACCGCCAAATACATCACTGAAGATCAGGTTGAAGCGCATATCGCAGGGTTTTGTACCGGTATAGATGTTTCTGAACGCTACTTTCAAAAACACCGTAGCGGGCAATGGCTAAAAGGTAAAAGTGCCGATACGTTTGCGCCGATAGGCCCCTACCTGGTCACCTTCGATGAGTTTTCTCACTACCAGTCTTGCCCGTTGAGTCTGGACGTTAATGGCCAGCGAATGCAATCCAGTAACACCAATAAAATGATCCACACAGTAAAAACGTTGGTCAGTTATATCAACCAATTTATGAGCCTCCAAGCCGGCGATTTGATATTTACCGGCACGCCCGAAGGGGTAGGTTTAGGCTTTACCCCGCCGGTTTTTTTACATCAGGGCGACCAGATCGTTGCGGAAGTAGAGGGACTCGGCGTTCAGCGACACGTGGTTACTGATCACACGGATTAAACTGATTTTGTGTTCAAAAAATGACCGGTTTTTATAAGTCGTTAGTAGCTCTTGGCTTTTTCTTTTTCACCCGCTTTCTCCACAAAGTTATCCACAGATTCCGTGGATAACTTTTTAACTCTTTTTATTGCTGTTGATTTGTGTACAATATTCAAACAAGCAAGCAAAAAAAGAGTGATTAAGCATGACTAAAGAAGGGTCTAATAGAGGTGGCGCACGTGCGGGTGCAGGCCGTAAGAAGGGTTCGTCAGCTTACGGCGAAAGTACAAAGGCGATGCGAATACCCGACAGCTTAGTGGCAACAGTGTCGCAATTATTGACGCATAAGAAAAAACAGCAGGCAGGTGATGTGTTGGATTACCCAAATGTGTATAGCCTTGATTTGGATACGAAAGTACCGTCCATTCCGTTTTATGGTGTCAGTGTTGCCGCGGGGTTCCCGTCACCGGCTGATGATTACATTGAAAAAAGACTCGACCTCAATGAGTTGTTAATTAATAAACCTGCGGCTACTTTTTTTGTCCGTGCAGAGGGCGAGTCGATGCTAGGGGCGGGTATTCATCCCGATGACATTTTAGTGGTCGATCGCTCGGTTCATCCAAGCGTTGGAAAAATTGTTGTTTGTGCGCTAGACGGTGAATTAACTGTAAAGCGCTTGCGTTCAAAAGAAGGGCAGCTAGTACTGGCACCGGAGAACCCTAACTACCCAGACATTCCATTAAAGGGTGAGCTTGAGATGGTGATTTGGGGTGTTGTAACCAGCGTTATCCACAACGTTTAATTTAACCCAATTAAACCGATTTTTTGAAGCAGCCCAATAATATAGCGCTGGTTGACTGTAATAACTTTTACGTCAGCTGCGAGCGTTTATTTAGACCCGATTTATTACACAAACCCGTAGCTGTGCTTAGTAATAATGACGGCTGTATTATTTCACGCAGTCAAGAAGTTAAAGATTTAGGTATAAAAATGGCAGTGCCGGTGTATCAAGTCAAAGGGCTGATCGAGCAACATAAAATCCAGTTGTTTTCTTCAAACTACCCCTTGTACGCTGATTTGTCCGCGCGGGTGATGCACAGTTTAACGGCGTTTTCTGATGCCGTGGATGTGTATTCTATAGACGAGGCTTTTATCGATTTAGATGAGCATAATGCAAACCCAATGGCGATGGGGTTAGAAATAAAAAAAAGCTTATTGCGCTGGGTGGGTATACCGGTGGGTATTGGTATTGGACCAACAAAAACACTGGCAAAGTTAGCCAATTATGCCGCAAAAAAATGGCCAAAAACAGGCGGTGTGGTTGATATAAATGACCCGCAGCGACGCAAAAAAATCATGCAAATAACACCGGTAGCTGACGTGTGGGGGATAGGGCGACGGCTGAGCGAACGCTTGAATAAGCTCGGTGTTTATAGTGTTTGGGAGTTACAGTCTCAATCGGTCGGTGCGATAAAAAAGCATTTCAGCATCACCCTAGCGCAGACCGTACAAGAGCTACAGGGTAGCCCAGTGATTGCTTTTGCGGAACAAGAAAAACCGAAACAGCAGATTATTTGCTCGAGGAGTTTTAAGCATAAAATCACAGAGCAAGACGAACTTGCTCAGTGCATTAGCGTCTTTTGTCTAAGGGCGGCTGAAAAACTACGCGCTCAGCAGGGAGTGGCGAGACGAGTGACGGTGTTTATTCGCACCAGCCCCTATAGCCAGCAAGCGATTTATTCAAATTCAGCAAGTCATACACTAAAGTCCGCCAGCCAAGATAGTCGGGAACTACTTAAAATCGCCAAAAGCTTACTGGCTAGCATGTATAAACAGGGCTACCAGTATCAACAAGCGGGTATTAGTTTGGCTGATATTGATACCAAACAAGCCCGTTCCGTTAAACAATACGAGTTGTTTGCGACGGGCCAAACGCAGCGAAGTGACAAGTTGATGCAAACATTGGATCAAATTAATCAACGGTTTGATAAACGTATAACATTTGCCGCCGCAGGTCATAAGCAACTCTGGCAATCGGTCCCTATTAACCAGTCAAACCACTACACGACGGATTGGCATGGTCTAGCCAAAGTATCTCTTTAAGGCGTTGACAGGCTTAGAATAATTAAATTAACGTAACGTTGAAATAATAGCTTTACCGCTGTGTCGATAGGGACTATAGTCCGCCGCGTTTTGAGGTGCCTGCTAACGTATTTATGAAGGCGTAAAAGGCGTTTAACCGTTTTATTAAATTAGGATCAACCGTATGAATGATTTAACCGATGTGGATACACCTGAGCACAAGTTGAGTTTACGTCACCTAGAACTAACAGACTGGGCTGACCTTAAGGCTATTATGGATTTAGTGTACCCAGCACTGGGTGGGGCATGGCCAGAAAAGAAGTTTATTGCCCAATTAGCAACCTTTCCTGAAGGACAAATTTGTATTGAGGATCACGGTAAAGTGGTTGCTGCCGCATTTTCGGTTATCGTGGATTACGATAAATTTGGTGACCACCACACCTATGATGAAATAACCGGTGATGCGTACCTCACCACACACGACCCACAAGGTGATGTTTTGTACGGCGTTGATGTGTTCGCATCGCCAAGTTACCACGGGATGCGTTTAGGTCGTCGTTTATATGAAGCACGTAAGGAACTGTGTCAAAGCTTAAACCTTAAGTCTATTGTTGCTGGTGGGCGTATTCCAAACTATGAAAAGTACGCACACGAAATGTCGCCGCAAAGCTATATTGAACGAGTTAAAAAGAAAGAAATATACGACCCTATTTTAACGTTTCAATTATCCAATGAGTTTGAAGTAAAACGGGTGTTGACCGATTACTTGCCCGAAGATAAAGAATCTAAAGGCTATGCCACTTTACTGGAGTGGAATAACCTCTATTACGACACACAAAAAACCCCGCTGATTGGTGCGCAACGCACCTCAGCCCGTATAGGCTGTGTGCAATGGCAAATGCGACCACTTAAATCAGTGGAAGAATTAATTCAACAAGTTGAGTTTTTTGTAGACGCCTTGTCAGACTACCAATGCGACTTAGCCTTGCTACCGGAGTTTTTTAATGCACCGTTAATGGGTATCGAAGCGCATACCAATTCTATTGACTCAATAAAAGCCTTGGCTGAATTTAGTACAGAAATAATAGAGGCGATTTCAAGGCTTGCGGTTAGTTACAATATTAATATCATTGCTGGCTCCATACCGGTTATTGAAAACGAGGTGTTGTATAACGTGGCTTATTTTTGCCGACGAGATGGCACATTGGAATCGCAATATAAAATACACCCGACACCGCACGAAAAACGCGCCTGGATTATGCAGGGTGGTAATGGACTGAGTGTTTTTGACACCGACTTTGGCAAAATAGGGATCTTGATTTGTTATGACGTGGAGTTCCCGGAATTGGCACGGCTGCAGTCAGAAAAGGGTATGCAGATGCTCTTTGTACCATTTTGGACGGACACAAAAAATGCGTACCTTAGAGTACGTTGTTGTGCACATGCTCGAGCGATAGAAAACGAGTGTTATGTGGTTATTGCCGGTAGCGTGGGTAACTTACCCAAGGTGGACGGTGCGGATATTCAGTACGCACAGTCGGCCGTTTTTTCACCGTCAGATTTCTCTTTCCCTCATGATGCGATCATGGCTGAGACCACACCCAATACGGAAATGACGCTTATTGTCGATTTGGATTTAGAAAAACTCAATAAACTGCAAAACGAAGGCTCAGTAAGAAATTATTTAGACAGGCGTAGAGACCTGTATAAAATAAATTGGTTAGGCGATTAAGGTTTTTTTATTAACTAAAAACAACAATCTGGCTTCGATCGGGGCCGTTATTGGCGCTTAAAAAAAGATTATTCTAATGTATTTTTTTGTTGTATAGTTAGTTGGGCATTAGCTTATACAATAAAATTATATAGGAGATGATTATGAAGAATATTTTGTATCAGAAACAATGGCACTGGAGCGTTAGTGGTTTGGCGCTCGGTGTTTCTTTTTTACTGGCCGTTGCGCTGGTTAAACCTATTGGCGTTTCAACACAGTTTGTTATTTTAGATGGCATGGTTTGGGATGTTTTTTCAAGCGAAATAGCGGTGAAGGGCGAGACGGCTTATTCAAGCAGTAACGCATACCTCAATAAGAGTGGTGGCAAGTACGCTAAAAGTGTCGCAAATCCGATCAATTACAGTTTTATCTTTGTACTGGCTATGATTTTAGGTGGTTTCTTAGGCGCTAAGTTGCGGACAAAATCAAACGACGAAAATGAGCCGGAATTACCAGCAGTTTGGTGTGAGAATTTAGGTTCATCAACAACTAAGCGCTACATGTTCGCGTTTGCTGGTGGTGCTTTGGTACTGTTCGGTTCTCGTTTAGCGGGCGGTTGTACCAGTGGCCACATGATGAGTGGGATCATGCAAACGTCATTAAGTGGTTATTTGTTCACGATGGGGGCTTTTTTATTCGCGGTTCCTATTGCTTTATTTATGTACAGAAAGGGGCGGTGATATGGAGATTTTATTAGCAATTGTTATTGGCGGGTTATTTGGTTTTTCTTTGCAAAAAGCCGGTGCGGCTAACCCACAAGTTATCATTGATATGCTGCGGCTTAAAAACTTCCATTTGATGAAAGCCATACTGCTAGGTTTAGGCCTGAGTAGTTTTATGTTATTTGTTTTAATGAACGTGGGGATCATTGAAAGCGGCCACCTTAGTGTAAAAACAGCCTACGTAGGTGTGGTTATTGGTGGCGCCATTATGGGAACAGGTTGGGCTATCTCTGGTTTTTGCCCTGGAACAGGTGTTGTCGGTGTTGGCGCAGGTAGAAAAGATGCGCTGGTTTTTGTTATTGGTGGTTTAGTGGGCGCACTCGCCTTTACCTTGGCTTATAGTAGTTTGGCTGAAACGTTCTTGTTTGACGAAATAGGTGCAGGCAAAGCAACGCTCGCAACAACGGGGATAGAAAAGTATGCAAGTTTAATGGATACAGTACCCGCAGTAGTCGTTGTAGGCGTTATTGCCTTTGTGTTTATATTCGCTGCTTGGAAATTACCTGCAAAGAGCGAAGGCCTTAGCTCTTAATTTAAAACAGCTAACCCTAAACAGGGGTTTAAAAGGGTCGTCAGTCATGACGGCCTTTTTTTATACCTGTTGGTTAATAATGGAAACGTTAACGGCCGGTCTTGTTTTCATCCAAAGCAAGCTAAATAAAACGACCAATAAGGCCGGTATAACCCCAAGATTTACCATCTCCCAGCCAAATTGATACTGTAAATAACCGGCTGATAAAGAGGCTGCCGCAGCGGTGGAAAAGACAATAAAGTCGTTGATTGCTTGGGCCTTAGACCTTTCTTCTTGGCGGTAGGTTTCGGTCAATAAGGTTGTGCCGCCAATAAACAAAAAATTCCAGCAGATACCAAGTAGAACCAGTGCGGACCAATAATGTGATAAACCATGGCCCGATAAATTAATAGCGACGCAAATAAAACCAATCAACACGCCTACAACCAATATCGGCGTAATACCAAAATAACGTATCAAATAACCGGTAAAAAATGACGGTACAAACATGCCAAGCAAGTGCCATTGAATAACAAAGGCAGTGTCAGGAAAGGCATGCTGGTGTTGCAGCATCGACAAGGGCGTTGCCGTCATGACTAATGACATAACACCGTAGCCAAGCATGGCACAGATGATAGCGACGATAAACTTAGGCTGTTTAGCGATGACGCGTAACGGACGGGGCTGAGGCAGGGGCGGGTCTTTTTTATTGATCTTGATAGCTGGGTCAAGAGACAAAAAGCTCAAACTGATCAGCATTAAAATATACAATACGGTTGTCGCTGCAAAACTACCTGCAAAAATGGCATCATCGATCCAGTATTTAGCATAATTAGCCAAATTAGGGCCAATGAATGCAGCAACAACCCCACCTAACATAACGTAAGAAATGGCTCGGCTTTTGTAGACAGTCGCCACGTTGTCAGCGGCAGCAAATCTAAAATAATTACCAACACTGTTAAAGAAACCAAAGAGGGCAATGCCCATAACAAACAACCAAAATTGATGAATAATGATGGCGTAGGTGCACACAACACCCGCTAAAACGCCAATAAAGGTTGCCAGCATAAACCCTGTTTTACGACCAATTTTTTCCAACAATAAGGCGGCTGGAATGCTACCTAACATGGTGGTTATAAACATAACAGCGGCCGGTAAGGTAGCCAACGACTTATCCACTGCTAGCTCAAAACCTACAAGAGCGGAACAGGTAACAATTAATGAAATAGCGCTGACCATTAACGCCTGCGAAATGGCGAATAAGGGGGTGTTTCGTAATAGCTTGTTCATGGTGAGTGTGTGGTTAAATACGTTAAGTTGCCGTTACAGGGGTACGTTCATAAAGGGGTATGATCTTAAAAACTATTTAGTTGAAACAAAGTGTTTTTAACGCAAGCTGACTCAAGTGCGTACGACAACATTTTCATTATTAAAGCGGTTCATTATGATTGAATAGAACCATAAAATAATAACCATTGTAATGCCATAAATGGACGGGATAACAGCAATATTGGCATCATTGAGTAAGAAAGGACTAATCGCAATAGTGACACCAAGCATGGCATTTTGTGCGCCTACTTCAATGGATAAGGTACGAACTTGTTTTGACTCTAATTGTGCCAAGCGACCTAACCCGTAACCTAATAAAATGCTCAATATATTTAGCAACACAGTCAGGGCACCTAATTGAACAAACTGCCCAAACCAGGCGCCTTTGTTTTGCATTAAGATGCCAGCGATCAGTATGGGTAAGAACACACTGCAACCCAGGCGAACCCATTTTTTTGATCGCATGGCAAGGTTTGGAGCATGGTGCAGAACCAGCATACCCAAGCTAACGGGCAGCACTGTAATTAACATCATTTGGCTGGCTGTTTTGACAAAAGGCAAGCTGATATGAATGCTTTGATCGTTAAAAAAAAGCATGCTGATGTTAAGGAAAAAAGGTAGGCTAAAAACGGTGATTAAACTGGAAATACTGGTCATGGTCACCGATAAGGCAAGGTCACCACGCGCCAGTAAGGTGAACATATTGGACAATACGCCACCGGGGCACAATGTCAGCAACATAATGCCAATGGCAACCGCACCAGTTAAGCCTAAAGAATAACAAAGCGTAAAACCGAGGGCAGGTAACAGGATTAATTGTCCGGTTAAACCCATTAGCGCTGCTTTTGGTAAGCTGAAGACCTTACCAAAGTCGCTCAGCGATAAACCCAAGCCCATGCCGAACATTAAAACGGTTAGTAGAATAGAGGCGAAGTAATTCATATTAGCACCATTAGTAATTTTTAAGTGGTAGTTGTTTTTATTGTATGGCGTAGGGGCTTATTTAATAATCATGAGTTAAATAACGAATAAAAAAAAGGCATAAGATTAAAAATCTTATGCCTTTTTTGGTTTTTCTATTAAATAGTTAAATCGGTTAAAGCTTACCAGCCAATAGCTGCTTATTTAATTCAGCCCATGCAAGGCCCGATTTAGTAGCGCCTTCTAAGTAGGCTGCCGGCGCTGAAATATAAGGTGGACGACAAGGCCCGGCTTTCATCCAACCAGAGGCGTTGATTCGTGCTTTTTCAAGTTGAATGTTATAACGAGAAAATTCAGGAAACCCACCCGGTGGAAATAGGCTAGACAAAGCAAGAGCCATTTTTGGGTACAAGGCATCAGGTATGCTCCAGTCATTGGTTTTAACTGCATGCTTAACGCTATCACGCCAATGGATGGTTAACTCAGGGCCGCCACAAGCTAAAGGTGACCAAAAAGCAGTGTGGAAGGAGTCCATTTTAGCAGCGTCTGCATGATCCACTTCTAATGGTAAAAAACGGATTTGTTTTTTCGATACCAATGTATGAAGGTGAAGTTGCCCAATATTAATGTATTTACAAGTAATTACTTGTGGAATGTTAGCCACTTGAGCCCAAAACGGTGCTGGGAAATCAAATTTAAACGCTTCAGGGTTAGCATAAATACAGATAGCCATTTCAGGCACGGCTTCAGCCACATCTTGGTAAAATTTAACCGCAGAAGGGACGTCAATTTGTTGCCACATCGGCAGGCCTAGCATAGTGCCATCGGCACCAATATCACGCGCATGTTTTAGTTGACGAATTGTTTCACGGGTATTCATGGTGGTCACGCCAAGAAAAATGGGAACACGACCAGCAGCCGTTTCAACCATCACTTCCATCATTTTTTTCTTTTCTTCCCAGGTTAGCGTAGCGCCTTCACCAAAGGTACCTTGACACATGATTGAGTCCACGCCAGCAGTGATAAGGCCTTCAACAGACCGAGCTACTTCATCATAATCAACACTGTCTTCGGTTCTCCAATCATCACCCGTATCGATTGCCGGTGTTGGGATAATGGCCCATGCGCCATTTACATCATCAACGGTTAATCTGTCTTGTCGTTTAGCCATTTCTACTCACCTTTTCCTGATTGTTAAAATATAAAAATAAAGCTTATTACCTCATATAAGCACTATTCTATATAAATATTTTAGGTAGGGTAAATTTATTTAACAGATTTTGCTTATATTCAAAGTAGGGCTAATTTTAAACTAAAGAATTTTATTTAAAACGATACTGAAATATTTATTTGTATGATAAGTTATTACTAGTTGACTAACTAACACTTGTTTTATTTTATAAAATCAAAAGGGAATCCTATGCCCATTAGTCCTTTTTTATCGCAGCAACGTATTGATGACATGGTTAATGCAGGTCATTGGGAAAACATGACCTTGCTTGATCATTTTGATCGTCGTGTGAACGAAATGCCTGATCAGCTTGCTGTCGTGGATCATTGTGATGACACCGGAAAAAGAAGGGCGTTAACGTATCTGCAGCTTGCAGAAAAAGTTAAACATATAGCCTTTGGTCTAATTAAATTAGGTGTTGAACCCGGGGATGTTGTTTCATGTCAGCTACCGAATAGGTGGGAATTTCTGGCGCTTTATTTAGCGAGCATTAAAGTTGGTGCGGCGTTTAATCCGTTGATGCCTATTTTTAGGCACCGTGAAGTCTCGTATATGATGGGTTTTGCTGACGCCAAGGTCGTGGTTGTGGCAACAACATTTCGTGATTTCAATTACTTACAGATGATGCAAGAGGTACAAGCTGAGCTGCCTTGTTTAAAGCATGTATTGGCGATCGGTGAATCAGGTGCACGGGGGTCTTTTGAAGAAAAATTACTGTCAGCCCAGTTTGATGCAGAATTTGCTACCGATACAAGCTTGGGCGCCAGGCGACTGGCTGCTAATGATGTCACCCAATTGTTGTATACCTCTGGAACCACGGGTGACCCAAAGGCAGTGATGCACACGTCTAATAGTTTGTTAGCGGGTACTAAGAACTTTGTAGAACGGTATGTACTTGATCGCACAGATAATATTTTAATGAGCTCTCCACTAGGTCACCAAACAGGGTTTTTAGTTGGGGTTTTAATCCCGATGTATTTGGGTACCAAGGTGGTTTATCAAGACGTTTGGAATGCAGATAAAGCGGTTCAATTTATCCACGATGAACAGGTACATTTCACCATGGCATCGACGCCTTTTTTGGCTGATATGACGGCCTCTGCAGCCTTAGATCATGTCGATACACGGCATTTTAAAACCTTTGTCACAGGCGGGGCACCGATACCGCGTGTGGTGGCTGAAAAAGCGAGAAAAAGGCTGCACTGCGCAGTTTACGGTGTTTATGGAATGACGGAAAACTTGGGCGTGACGGCCTGCGGCCCAGGTGATTCAGACGATAAAGTTTATAACACCGACGGTGTTGTGCAAAAAGGTAATCAGGTACGCATTGTTGATGCTGACAGCATAGAACTCCCGCGGGGTGAAGAAGGGCAAGTTCAAACGCGTGGTTCGTACAATTGCTGCGGCTATCTGAAACGCGCCGATTTAACCGATCAGGCGATTGATACGGACGGCTGGTTGAGTACCGGTGATTTAGCCCGTATGGATGATGAAGGTTTTATACGCATTACCGGAAGACTCAAAGACATCTTGATTAGAGGGGGTGAAAATGTTCCCGTGGTTGAGGTCGAAAACCTAATTTACAAACACCCTGACATTCAGGATGCTGCCTTAGTGGGCGTCCCGGATCTTCGCCTTGGCGAGCGTGGTTGCTTATTCGTAACCCTAATAGCCGGTGCTAGATTCACGATGGATGACATGCGAGAGTATCTTGCAGCAAACCATATGGCCAAACAATATTGGCCAGAATATATGGAAGTGCTCGATAAGATTCCACGTACCTTGAGCGGTAAAATTCAAAAATTTAAATTACGAGAAATAGCAAGAAAATTTATCACAAACTGAGTCCGTAAAAGGCTCTATAACCATAGTATGGAGATTTAATTTTAATGAGTATTAGAAACAAAGCCTATATCGCTGGCGCTTATGAACACCCCACGCGGCATGCGATTGATAAATCAACACCGCAGTTGCACGCTGAAGTTGCTAAAGGCGCATTAGAAGATGCCGGGCTGACGAAAGATGATGTGGATGCTTACTATTGTGCGGGTGACGCACCTGGTTTAGGTGGCTTATCCATGGTCGAATACATGGGCTTACAGGTCCAACATATTGATACCACTGAAATGGGTGGCTCATCGTATGTTGCTCATATAGGCCACGCCGCTGCAGCTATAGCTGCTGGTAAATGTAACGTTGCATTGATCACGCTAGCTGGGCGACCTAAAGCAGAAGGCATGGCAACCGGTACAAAGCCTCGCGCTTGGGGTATGGATGCGCCGGATGCCAGCTTTGAATTTCCGTTTGGTTCAACTGTAACCAATAACTACGGTATGGCGGCGATGCGTCATATGCACGAGTTTGGTACCACCAGTGAACAATTGGCTTGGATAAAGGTTGCCGCATCACACCACGCTCAATACAATGAACTGGCCGCTATTCGCAAAGTATTAACCGTCGAAGATGTCGTTAATTCGCCGATGATCTCCGACCCATTACACAGAATGGATTGCTGCGTGATAACCGATGGCGGTGGCGCCTTGGTAATTGTTAGCCCAGAGATTGCAAAAAAACTAAAACGTCAATGTGTGCGCATACTTGGTCACGGTGAGGCGCCTAAAACGCGTATAGGCGGTCGCATAGATTTAACTTATACCGGTGCACGCTGGTCTGGTCCGGCCGCATTTGCAGAAGCCAAAGTCACCCCGGCCGATATCGATTATGCCTCTATTTACGACTCATTCACCATTACCGTACTGGAAACCATAGAAGATTTGGGATTTTGTGAAAAAGGTAAGGGCGGACAATTTGTTGCCGATGGTAATCTCATTTCAGGTGTCGGCAAGCTACCGTTTAATACCGATGGCGGGGGCTTATGTAATAACCACCCCGCTAACCGAGGCGGTATGACCAAAGTACTCGAAGCGGTACGCCAATTGCGTGGTGAAGCACACCCAAGCGTACAAGTAGCGAACTGTAAACTGGCTGTTGCCCATGGCACCGGCGGATCTGTTGGTACCCGTATGGGTAGCGCAACGGTCATTCTAGAGAGGGACGACGCATGAGTCACTTAGCAGCACATAATTCTGCTCCACAGAGCAATATTGAAATCCAACCATTTTGGGACGCAACCGCGAAGGGTCAGTTGTTACTTAAACAATGCAAGGCCTGTGGCGAAGTACACTATTACCCACGTACGATTTGCCCATTTTGTTTTAGTGATGACACGGTTTGGATAGAAGCATCGGGGCAAGGTGTTATTTACAGTTATAGCGTCATCCGACGAGCCGAAGTACCTTACGTTATAGCCTATGTCACGCTACAAGAAGGCCCTACCATGATGACCAATATCATCGATTGCGATATTGATTCAGTACGCATTGATATGGCTGTAAAAGTTAGCTTTGTCGATACCGGCGAAGGTACAGCCTTACCCATGTTCACACCGGTTTAATTAAATAAACAATACAAAGGAAAACAGATGAGTTACCAAGATATTCTCTATGATGTAAAAGATAGTATAGCGACGATCACCATTAACCGACCTAAAGTGCTCAACGCCTTTACCGGCGATACGATTAAAGAGATGGAGCATGCACTGGATGCAGCAGCTGCTGATTCAGCCGTTGGTGTAATCGTGCTAACCGGTGTTGGTGAAAGAGCTTTTTGCGTGGGCGGTGATGTTAACTGGGAAAAAGGTGCCAGTGACGGCGATAGTTCAGACAGTGGACTAAAAGACTTAGAGTTTAATTTTAATCATCAATTATTGGCTTGCCCTAAACCCGTTATTTGCCGCGTTAATGGCTATGCTATTGGCGCAGGGAATCATATTGCTTATTTTTGTGATGTAACCATCGCTGCTGAACACGCCATTATGGGGCAAAATGGCCCACGTGTCGGTTCACCTGCAGGTGGTTATATTGTCGCTCAAGCAGCCAATTGCATCGGCCATAAACGAGCCCGTGAAATGTGGATGTTTGCTCGACGCTATTCAGCTCAAACCTTCATGGATTGGGGCTTGGTAAATGCAGTGGTACCGATGGCGGAACTTGATGCTGAAGTGGATAAATGGGCTAAAGAACTACTCGCGCTCAGTCCTACATGTTTAAAAATCCTTAAACGCTCGTTCTATCACCATGCAGAGCCGATTTTAGGTAAAGACATGAATCACCTTGTTGAAGAAGTAGCACCCAATTACTTTGACACCGGTGAACAGCTTGAAGGCGCGAATGCCTTTTTAGAAAAAAGAACGCCTGACTTTAGTCCCTTTCGTTAATAAGCGATAAATCACCAGTAATGACTATTAACCGACTCTGTAAGCGTGCATAGACAATGACCTGTCAAACAAACATAGGAAACAAGCATGACCAATAAAATGTGTGAGATGTTCGGTATTGAACTGCCTATTTTTGCCTTTTCACATTGTCGTGACGTGGTGGTTGAAGTGTCAAAAGCAGGTGGTATGGGCGTTTTAGGCATGGCACGAATGAGTCCTGAACGGGTTGAGGAAGAGCTTAAATGGATTGATGCGCATATCGATGGTAAACCCTACGGTATTGATGTACTGATGCCGACGACCTTTGTCGATAACAGCGATAGGAAATATGATCCTGAACACTTGTTGCCGCAAACACAGGTTGATTTTGTAAGGAAAATGCTCGCTGACGCGGGTGTGCCTGAGCTCCCAAAAAGTGAAGCAGATGAGATTAAACGCGAGATTGTTAAAGGCATCAATTTCACACCTGCAGAAAGCTTACAAATGATTGAAACGGCACTTAAGCATCCAATTAAATTGATTGTCAGTGGTTTAGGCACGCCGCCAGTTGAATTAATTGATCGTGCCCACGCTCGCGGTATTAAAGTGGCTGCCTTGGCAGGTAAAGCTAAACACGCTTTAAAACATAAACAAGCGGGTTGCGATTTTGTTGTTGCAGTGGGTTCAGAGGCCGGAGGGCATACCGGTGATATAACATCCATGGTGTTATGGCCGACTATCGTTGATGCAGTGGCACCCATGCCGGTACTGGGCGCTGGTGGGGTGGGCAATGGACGCCAATTAGCCGCAGCCTTAGTGCTGGGGTGTGAAGGGGTTTGGACAGGTTCACTCTGGCTTAAAACTGCACAAAGTGAGGTGATGCCTGAAATAAAACAAAAAATGTTCGAAGCAGAAGCGGGTGATGCCATACTGACCAAAAGCGTTACCGGTAAACCTTGCCGAACGTTACGCAATAAATTTTCTGAGGCTTGGGAGTTACCGGGTGCTCCGCCAACATTACCTGCGCCTACGCAAAACTATTTATGGTGGCAAGAAGGTAGAACGCGTGTTGAAAGAGCAAAAGCTAAAGATTTTTTAACTTACCCAGTTGGGCAAATTGTTGGCGAAATGAAAGAAGAAATATCGGTTAAAGAAACCGTTTATCAATTGCTTAATGACATGTTAGAGGCGCGTGAGCGCTTCGACAATATTCTGTAGCCTTATTTAATGGCTACAACTATGCAAACGAGCGGCGCATTAGCGGGCGTCAAGGTTCTCGATTTAAGTTCTGTTATTCTCGGCCCGTATGTGTCCCAATTAATGGCTGATTGGGGTGCTGAGGTTATAAAAATTGAAGCGCCTAGTGGCGATACAACCCGTAATCTAGCGACTGCAAAAAACCCTGGTATGTCGGCGATGTTTATGAACATGAACCGTAATAAACGAAGCCTGGTATTGAACTTAAAGAAACCGGAGTCACAAGAAATATTAGCCCGCTTAGTTGCGCAAAGCGATATTCTGGTGCATAACTACCGACCACGGCCCGCTAAGGATTTGGGTTTGACCTATGAGCGATTGAGTCAGATTAACCCCAAACTTATTACTTGTATAGCAGTAGGCTATGGCCGAGAGGGGCGTTACAGTGAACGTCCTGCCTATGATGATTTAATTCAAGGGATTAGCGGTATGGCTGATTTAATTGGCCGATACACACAATCATCACCCGCGTATGTACCGACTGCTTTAGCTGATAAGGTCGGATCTTTAATGTCTTTATCAGCAATTCTTGCTGCTTTATATCAGCGTGAAAGAAGCGGGGAGGGTGAAGAAATTGAAGTACCCATGTTCGAGACATTGGCTTCGTTTTTACTGGTCGAGCACTTAACGGGGCCTGCTTATGAGCCGCCTCTTGGGCCAGCCGGTTATATAAGGCAGCTAGACGTTACTCGTCGCCCGTTTAAAACGAAAGACGGTTTTATCTCTGTGCTTCCTTATACCGATAGGCATTGGCGGTGTTTTTTCACCCTCACGAACTGCCCAGAAATGGCAGATGATGTCAGGTTTAAGCATATTACCCAACGAACTGAGCACACGGCGGCTCTTTACTCTCTGGTTGAAAAGTTATTGATGAAAGAGCCAACCTCGTATTGGCTACAAGTACTCGAAAAAAATGATATACCCTTTGCGCCGATTTCAAGTCTAGACGATTTATTGACCGATCCCCATCTACAGGATGTTGGTTTTTTTGCGGAATATGATCACCCCACAGAAGGGCGTCTACGTCGGGTAACATCAGCGGCTAAGTTTTCCAAATCAAAGCCAGGCTTTCAATTTGGCGCTGCGCATTTAGGTCAGCATAGTCGAGAAATATTAGATGAAACTGGCTTTAGCCAACAGCAAATCGATAATTTTATAGCTCAGGGCATCTCTGCAACGTCAGTTAAAGAGTAGCGTACAAGATAAAGCTACCTTGGCTTGTCACCTTTAAGTGATACCCGATGTAACAAACGGCGAAAACCGGTGTAGTCGTTAATTGGGTAATGGTGTGTCGCGCGATTATCCCATAACACCACCGCCCCCAATGTCCATTGATAACGGCATTGAAACTCAGGTTTCTGTGCGTGCTTATAGAGATAATTCAATAAATTTTGGCTTTGTTGCTCTGTCTGGCCCTCAAAGTGCAATGTATGGGCCTCGTTGACGTATAGAATCTTTTCCCCCGTTTCCGGGTGTATGCGGACAACAGGGTGTGTATGCGTGATGACCTGCATTGTCGAGACATCCCCGCTAAAACGTATGGCCCGAGTTTTTGCCACCGCGCTCTTAGATGAGGTGTTTACCGCATTGAGACCATCAATTTGCTGTTTTATATCATCGGGCAATGCTTGGTAAGCACTCGCCATATTGGCAAACATAGTGTCGCCTCCTAATGGGGGTAATTCAATGGCGTATAAACTAGCGCCTAAAGCAGGTTCTTCAAGGTAGGTGGTATCCGTATGCCAAACACCGCCAAAATTAATTTTTTCTTCAGGTAATTTGAGTACTTCCGCAATAAACGGGTAGTCCTTCATGCCATCAAGAAAAGGGTATTTGTCTAACTCACCAAATTGCGCTGTAAAGTCGAGTTGTTGTTGCGGTGTCAGTTGCTGATCGGGGAAAAATAAGACCTTTCGCTGTAACCAAATGACTCTGAGCTCTTTGAGGGTTTCTTCTTCAATGGCTTGGGATAAATCAAGCCCACGAATATACGAGCCGATCAACGGGCTGAGGTGCTGAATTGTAAACTTCGAATGAGTCATTGATTAAGCCCTGATTAGTCTTCCCAAGAGTCTAATATTTCTCGAGCCGCTCTAAAGGCCTCTTGTGCTGCGGGTGCGCCGCAGTATACGGCAGAATGTAGCAAAGTTTCACGGATTTCTTCTTTACTGCAACCGTTACGTAGAGCCCCACGCACGTGGCCTTTTAATTCAGTCGGTGCTTTAAGAGCCGTGAGCATGGCAAGTGTAATAAGGCTACGTGTTTTAAGTGCTAAGCCGGGCCTGTTCCAAGTGGCTCCCCAGCCATGTTCATTGATATACTCCTGCACGGGTTGAGTTAACCAGTCAGCGTTATCAAGCGCCTTATCAACAAATTCATCGCCCATGACTTGGCGGCGTATGCTTTCTCCAGACGGTTTTATATCAGTTTCATGGGTCATTGCTGTTAATGGTCAAAAGTCATTTCAGGTACATTCTCAGGAATAATCAATTTGCCGGCTGTTTTTTGTTGAATTTCTTCAACACTAACGCCCGGCGCTCGTTCTAATAAGTGAAACGCACCGTCTTTAACTTCTAAAACGGCGAGGTCAGTCACAATGCGTTTAACACAACCAACACCGGTTAAAGGTAAGCTGCAACGTTCAAGTAATTTAGAATTATCGCGTTTATCGGCATGGGTCATGGTAACAATAATATTATCGGCACCGGCAACTAAGTCCATTGCGCCGCCCATTCCTTTAACGAGTTTACCTGGGATCATATAGGAGGCAATATTGCCGTTTTGATCTACTTCAAAGGCACCGAGTACGGTCAAATTTACGTGTCCACCACGAATCATGGCAAAGCTTTCAGCAGATGAGAATATTGATGCGCCTAACGCAGCGGTAACAGTTTCTTTACCCGCGTTGATCATATCGGCATCCACTTGATCTTCGGTTGGATAGGGGCCAATGCCTAGCAAGCCGTTTTCCGATTGCAACATTACTTCGATGTCGCTGGGAACATAGTTGGCCACTAAGGTTGGAATGCCAATGCCGAGATTGACGTAATACCCATCTTCAAGTTCTTGGGCCACTCGCATGGCAATTTGGTCACGATTTAATGACATCTGAAGCTCCTTAATTTTTGGCTAGGGTAATTTTTTCGATACGCTTCTCGAAAGACCCTTTGATGATACGGTTGACATAAATACCGGGGGTGTGAATTTGGTTTGGATCAAGCTCACCCACTTCAACGATTTCTTCAACTTCAACGACGGTGATTTTACCTGCTGTTGCTGCCATCGGATTGAAGTTCATTGCGGTATCACGGTAGACGAGGTTACCAATTTTATCGGCTTTCCATGCTTTAACAATTGCAAAATCACCTGTCACACTTTCTTCTAAGATATAGTTACGGCCGTTAAACTGCTTGACTTCTTTGCCTTCAGCAACTGGCGTACCATAACCTGTGGCAGTATAAAAAGCAGGGATTCCAGCGCCGCCAGCACGCATTTTTTCAGCGAGAGTACCCTGTGGCGTTAAATCAACTTCTAGCTCGCCTGAGAGGTATTGGCGTTCAAATTCAGCGTTTTCGCCCACATAAGATGACACCATTTTTTTGATTTGCTTGTCTTCTAATAACATGCCTAAGCCAAAATTATCCGTGCCACAGTTATTTGACACAATCGTTAAACCTTTAACACCTTGACGCTTAATTTCTGTAATTAAGCCTTCAGGGATACCACAAAGGCCAAAACCACCGGCAATAATGGTCATGTCATCGCTCAGTCCGGCCATCGCTTCTTGATAGCTCGATACAACTTTATTAAAACCACTCATGGTTCTACTCCTGTTTGATTGTTTTTTATATGAAAATTAGTTGTAAACAGCGCCAACTTTACTGTTATTTTTGCCATTAATTTGTTCTGTAATATAGTGTCCCGCAGCGACTAGTTGTTCTAAATTAATGCCGGTTTTTATTCCCATACCGTGCAGCATATAAACTACGTCTTCGGTTGAAACATTACCCGAAGCGCCTGCAGCATAGGGGCAGCCACCAAGCCCAGCGACAGAAGAATCAATATTGGCGATGCCATACTCTAGACAGGCCAGAATATTAGCCAAGGCTTGGCCGCGGGTATCATGGAAGTGTAGGGCGAGTTTTTCTGCCGGTACTTCTTTTATCACGGCAGCGATCATTTCGCGGGCCTTGGTCGGTGTACCGATACCGATGGTGTCACCAAGAGATACTTCGTAACACCCCATATCTATAAGTGCTTTGCTAACCCGTACCACTTCAGAAACGGCAACATCGCCTTCATAAGGGCAGCCTAACACGCATGAGGTATAACCACGAACGCGAATACCCAGTTCAGCGGCTTTAAGCATAATCGGTTCAAAGCGTTGTAAGGACTCAGCAATACTGCAATTGGTGTTTTTTTGGCTGAAGGTTTCAGATGCGGCTGCAAAAATAGCCACTTCTTTTGCGCCACTCTCAATCGCACGTTCAAAGCCACGAAGGTTAGGGGTTAATACAATGTAGGCGGTGTCTTCTCTAAGGGGTAATTGATTAAGAACATCTGCCGCGTCGGCCATTTGAGGTACCCATTTGGGGCTCACAAAGCTGGTCACTTCAATGTCTTTTATACCGGCGTCACATAGTTTGTTGATTAAGTTGGTTTTTACCTCCGTCGATACGTTGGTTTTAATATTTTGCAAACCATCGCGGGGTGACACTTCAACAATTCTAACGCTACTGGGGTAATTATGACTCATCGCCTTATTCCTTACTCTTAAATGTAATTAAGGTCGCATCGGCTTCTACAAAATCATTCTCAGCATAGAACACTTGGTCAATTTCGCCATCAAACGGTGCGCTTAAGGTATGTTCCATTTTCATCGCTTCAATAATAGCCAGTGGCTGACCTTCAGTAACGGCATCATCATTAGCAACGAGTACCTTTAATAATTTGCCTGGCATCGGCGCGATGATGTTTGATGCGCCGCCAGCAGTAGATAAATCAGGTTCAAATGGGTTCACTTCGGTGAGCGAATACCAACGATTTTTCCATGAAATGAGGATGATGTTGTCGTGTCTCAGTGTAATAAAACGTTCCCAACTGCCATTGATTTGTAATCGAATAACGTTGTTGGCTTTAGACTCAGCAGTAATATCAAGGTCATTTTTTAGGTGAAAAATGTAATGATTAACATTTTCTGTGACTTGAACTTCAATATCATCGCTGTCTTCATAGTTGAAAAATAAGCTGCGTTGGCTTAAACCACTCGGCCTCCAACCAGTGGTGTCAAACCAAGGGGAGTTGCTATCTGCGGCTGCTTTGGCCACCGTATTGACGGCTTGTTTTTCATCCAGAAGGATACTAACAGCGGCGGCGAGTAGCACATTTTTTGGTAATTCAACTTGGCTATCGGAAAGCAGGGTCTCTAATTTTTTGTCGATATATTGAGTATCAATTTTATTAGCAATAAAGTCCGGGTGCGTGGCTAAGGTTTCTAAGAAAGCAATATTGTTTTCAACGCCAATTATGCCTGTTTCGCCCAAAGCATTGAGCAAGCGTTCGCGGGCTATTTCACGGTCCTCACCCCAAACAACTAATTTAGCGACCATAGGGTCATAAAATACGCTGATGGTATCGCCTTGTTCTACACCCGTTTCAACGCGCAAGTTCTCGTCGGTTTCTGGGAAACGTAAGTGATGTAACTTGCCGGTAGAGGGTAGGAATAAGTTATTAGGGTTTTCCGCATATAAGCGCGTTTCGAAGGAGTGCCCTGTGCTGGTGATTTGTTCTTGTTTTAACGGCAGGGCTTGACCTGCAGCAACACGAACTTGCCATTCAACAAGGTCTTGCCCGGTAACCATTTCGGTAACGGGGTGCTCTACTTGTAGCCGGGTGTTCATTTCCATAAAGTAAAAAGACCGGTCTTCACCCACAATAAACTCGATGGTTCCAGCACCTAAGTAATTAATAGCGCGGGCCGCATTAACGGCTGCTTCACCCATTGCTTGACGTGTTTTTTCATCTAAGAACGGTGAAGGGGTCTCTTCGATAATTTTTTGATGGCGACGCTGTAATGAACATTCACGTTCGTGAAGGTGTACGTAGTTTTTGTGCGAATCACCAAATACTTGAAATTCAATATGCCGGGGTTTACTGATATAACGTTCCAGTAATACGCGGTCATCGGCAAAGGCATTGATTGCTTCACGTTTAACAGAATCGAGTAATTCGGCAAATTGATCAGCCGAGTTAACCACTCGCATACCCTTACCGCCACCGCCAGAAACCGCTTTAATTAATAGCGGAAACCCCACCTTTTCAGCTTGTTGCTGTAAATAATCGGGGTCTTGGTTTTCACCGTGATAACCCGGCACAACGGGCACATTGGCTGTTTCCATAAGTGCCTTAGCAGCATCTTTAGCACCCATTTTTTCTATCGACTCAGCGGAAGGGCCAATGAAGGCGATACCTGCTTCTGGACAGGCTCGTGCAAAGCCGCTGTTTTCAGATAAAAAGCCATACGCGGGGTGAATGGCATCAACATTGACTTTTTTAGCCAAAGCCAATAATACGTCTGCTTTTAGGTATGATTCATCGGGACGCGAACCACCAATATGGTATGCCTCATCCGCTAGCTTTACATGCCGTGAATCACGGTCTGCATCTGAATAAACGGCTACACTGGTGATGCCCATTTTTTTTAATGTGGAAATAACTCGGCAAGCGATTTCGCCACGGTTTGCAATTAACACTTTTTTAAACATCTGATCTATCCTCAATTACATTCTAAAGACGCCGAAACTGGCTTTTTCTATCGGCGTTTTAGCCGCCACAGCAAGCGACAAACCAAGGATGCGTCTTGTATCTCGTGGATCGATTAAACCATCATCCCATAGTCGGGCGGTGGCAAAATAGGGGTTACCTTGTTCTTCATATTGGGCAAGAATAGGCGCTCTGAAGGTTTCTTCCTCTTCTGCAGACCAGTTATCGCCAGCTGCTTCAATGGCATCACGTTTAACCGTGGCTAAAACGGAGGCGGCTTGCTCCCCCCCCATGGTTGAAATGCGAGAGTTAGGCCAACTCCACAGCATTCGTGCACCAAAGGCGCGACCACACATACCGTAGTTGCCTGCGCCGTACGAGCCACCAATTAAGACGGTAAATTTAGGTACGCTAGAACAGGATACCGCTGTTACCATTTTGGCCCCGTTTTTGGCAATGCCTTCTTCCTCGTATTTTTTACCAACCATAAAGCCGGTGATGTTTTGCAAGAATAATAGAGGAATACCGCGTTGATTACACAGTTCGATAAAGTGTGTTCCTTTCAATGCTGACGGTGAAAATAGGATGCCGTTATTGGCGATAATACCTACCGGATAACCGTGTATATGGGCAAAACCACAAATAAGTGTCGGACCGTACAACGGTTTGAACTCCTGGAATTCAGAGGCATCCACTAAACGCGCGATCACTTCACGCACGTCATACGGTTTTTTCGGGTCTTTAGGAATGACGCCAAGAATATCATCGGTGGGGTACAGTGGTTCGCGCGATTCACGCACCTTAACATGCAGCTGCTTGGTGTCATTAAGGTGGGCAAGCACGTCCCGTGCAATCGCTAAGGCGTGTGAATCATCTTCAGCAATATGATCGGTCACACCGGATTGTTTACAGTGTAAATCAGCACCACCAAGCTCTTCAGACGATACGATTTCACCCGTGGCGGCTTTAACTAAAGGTGGGCCACCTAAGAAAATAGTGCCTTGCTCACGCACGATAATGGATTCATCGCACAAGGAAGGGATATACGCACCACCCGCGGTACAAGAACCCATAACAACGGCAATTTGAGGAATGCCAGCGGCAGACATGCGAGTTTGGTTATAAAAAAAACGACCAAAGTGTTCTTTGTCAGGAAATACTTCGTGTTGTAAGGGTAAAAAAGCACCGCCAGAATCCACTAAGTAGACACAAGGTAAGCGGTTCTCTTCAGCAATTTCTTGTGCGCGTAAATGCTTTTTTACCGTTAACGGGTAGTAGGTACCGCCTTTTACTGTCGCATCATTGGCGATAATCATGATTTCACTGCCGTGTACACGGCCGATACCGGTAATAATGCCAGCTGCAGGGGCGTCATCATTATAGATGCCGTAGGCTGCCAATTGCGAAAGCTCTAAGAATGGACTGCCAGGGTCGAGTAAGGCTTTGATGCGATCCCTGGGTAATAACTTGTCACGGGCCAAATGCTTAGCTCTGGCACGTTCGCCACCACCTTTAGCGGCGACCTTGATTCGCTCACTCAGTTCACCGACCAGTGATTCCATCTGTTGCTTGTTTTCTTTGAATTCAGCGGATGCTGTTTCAATAATTGATTTGATAACGGGCATGGTATTTACCTTGTTTTAAACGTCTAATGATTAAATGAGTTCAATCGCCATGGCGGTCGCTTCACCACCACCAATACAAAGGGTGGCAACACCTTTGCTTAGTTTTCTTGCTCTTAGTGCATGAATGAGTGTGACTAAAATACGTGCACCAGAAGCACCAATAGGGTGCCCCAAGGCACAAGCACCGCCGTTTACATTCACTTTATTGGGATCCAGTTTTAGTTCTTTAATGGCAATCATCGTAACCACTGCAAAGGCTTCGTTAATTTCAAATAAATCAACATCGCTTATTTGCCAATCACATTTTTTTAATAATAGATTAATGGCGTGTACTGGCGCTACACTAAACCAATCTGGGTCATCAGCAAACACGGTTTGAGCGGTAATTTTTGCGAGTGGTTGCAAACCTTGCTGCGCAGCTTGTTCTGCGTCCATTAAAATAAGAGCGGCAGCCCCATCAGAGATAGACGATGCATTAGCTGCGGTAACACTGCCGTCCTTTTTAAAAGCGGGGCGTAAGCTACGAACTTTATCTAGATCAGATTTAGCAGGTTGTTCATCTTCGGCGAAGCTTGTTTCACCCTTGCGCGATTTAACGATAACCGGGGTAATTTCATCAATAAACGCACCGCTTTGAATCGCTTGATTTGCTCGCTTGACAGAATTAATGGCAAAGTCATCTTGCTGTTCACGGCTTAAGTCAAAACGTTCTGCGCCCATTTCAGCGAAAGTGCCCATTAACTGGCCGTGTTTTACATCACGTAGGCCATCGTAAAACATATGATCGATAACCTCGCCATCACCCAGGCGATAACCCTGTCGTGCCTTGCTTAACAGATAGGGTGCATTTGTCATCGATTCCATGCCACCGGCGACAACACACTGTGCGTCACCCGCAAGGATTTGGTTGTAGCCATACATCACCGCTTGCATACCCGAGCCACACATTTTATTTATAGTATTGCAGGGGGTTGATAGGGGTAGGCCGCCTTTAAGGGATGCTTGCCGTGCGGGCGCTTGGCCTTGTCCGGCGGGTAATACGCAACCAAAGTGAACACTATCAACTTGCTCCGGTTTTATAGCAATTGACTGGACAGCAGCTTTGATCGCTTCGGCGCCTAAATCAGAGGCGCTAAGGGAGGAAAATTGACCTTGAAAGGAACCTAAGGCAGTCCGCTTGGCAGCGACAATAACAACAGTTTTTGGATTCATGGAAAGTCTGTGTTTAGCTGGTTTCAGAGAATAATTCGCGGCCGATTAACATACGGCGTATTTCATTGGTGCCCGCGCCAATGTCATATAATTTGGCGTCACGTAGTAATCGACCCGTAGGAAACTCATTAATATAACCATTACCGCCGAGGGTTTGAATAGATTCAAGCGCGACTTTAACCGCATTTTCAGAAGCGAACAGCAGTAATGCGGCGGCATCTTTACGTGAATCATTACCCTTGTCGTATTGTTCGGCCACACGGTAAGCAAAGGCTCGCGTACTCTGCAGCGCAGTATACATATCGGCTATTTTGCCTTGCATTAACTCGAAGGTACCAATCGCTTTACCAAACTGTTTGCGTTCATGAATATACGGCAGGCAGATATCCATAGCTGCTTGCATAATGCCAATGGGGCCACCTGATAACACCATGCGTTCGGTGTTTAAGCCGCTCATTAGCACTTTCACACCTTCATTTACCTTACCTAAGACGTTTTCTTCGGGAATCTCGCAGTTTTCAAACACGAGCTCACAAGTATTTGATCCACGCATGCCTAATTTATCGAGTTTTTGTGCGGTAGAAAAACCGGGCATGGTTTTTTCAACGAGAAAGGCAGTCATGCATTGTGACCCTGCTTCTGGTCCAGCGGTACGCATATAAACGACTAATACATCGGCATCTGGGCCGTTGGTAATCCACATTTTGTTGCCGTTGGCGACCCATTTATCACCTTTCTTTTCGGCTTTACAGCTCATTGAGCCAACAACATCCGAACCAGCGCCAGGTTCTGACATGGCTAAGGCGCCGATATGTTCACCGCTACAGAGCTTAGGTAAATACTTATGACGCTGTTCTTCGCTGCCATTTAAATACAGGTTGTTGATACATAAATTGGAATTTGCACCATACGATAAGGCGATGGCGGCAGAGGCCCTTGAAAGCTCTTCCATAACGACCAAATGGGATAAGTAATTAAGTCCGGTGCCGCCGTATTGCTCAGGAACTGTCATACCTAATAACCCCATTTCACCGAATTTTGGCCATAATTGGTTAGGGAACTCATTGTTTTTATCGGTTGATTCGGCCAAGGGTGCGACCTCACCTAGGGCGAATTTACGTACCGCCTCGCGTAACTCGTCAATCTCATCATTTATGCGGACATTAAAGGGCATAGTTGGCTCCAAACATTTATAGTTGCTATAGGAAAATACTAGCACTATACTATTTCTAATACAAGTTAGAATCTAATACACTTTAGAAAAATAAAAAATGCTCACAAATAAAACTAAAGCACAGACGAAAGCGGGTAAAACTTATCAACTTATATTGGATGCGGCAGCAAAATTATTCAGCAAGCAAGGCTACCATGGCACCTCTTTAAAAGAGATAGCCAGCAATGTTGGGATGCAGGCAGGAAGCTTATATTACCACTTCGAATCGAAAGAAGTGTTGATGCAGGAAGTACTGGATAAAAGCATTCAACTGATTTATTCAACGGTCCAGTCAGAAGTGGCTAAGTTGGATAAACAGGCGGGCTTTGCAGAATTATTGACCGCTGCGATACACGGCCACTTAATCGCAATTTTATCGTACTCCGATTACACATTGGCGAGCATCCGTAACTATGGACAAATTCCAGCGGCGGTACATAAGGCGTCACAATTTGCCCGCGATGACTATGAACAATTTTGGCGTGGTTTTATACAACAAGCAGAAAGGACAGGTGCCATTCGAGAAGGCGTGGATGGTCATTTGCTACGTCTGAGTGTGTTTGGCGCAATGAATTGGGCATCTGTGTGGTTTGATAGTAAAGAAAACAACGCCGCTGATGTTGAAAAAATTGCTAAGTTTCAGGCCAATATATTTTTGAATGGCTGTCTTCCAGAAGGAGAAAAATATGGAATTTGAAACAATACTAATGACTGTTGATGAACGAGGTGTGGCCTCGGTTACCTTTAATCGTCCCGATGTACATAACGCAATGAGTGCCTTGTTTATTCAAGAGTTACAAGAAATTTGCGCCCTTATTGAATCCAGTAAAACAATACGTGTGATTGTTTTATCCGGCTTAGGCGAGAGTTTCTGTGCGGGTGGCGATTTAAATTGGATGAAAAGCAATATTAATAAATCAAGGGCAAAACGCATTGAAGAAACGGCTGAGTTAGCCAATATGTTGGCTGCATTAAATGACTTAAGTAAGCCCCTCATTGGTCGCATACAAGGCCCGGCTTATGGCGGTGGTGTAGGCATGGTGTCTGTCTGTGATATCACTGTCGGTGTTAACACAGCCAAGTTTGCCTTAACTGAAGTAAAACTCGGTTTAACCCCAGCTACTATTTCACCCTACGTCGTTAAACGGATTGGCGAGGCAAATGCTCGACGTAACTTCTTTAATTCGCGTTTTTTTGATGCCCACGAAGCAAAACAAATTGGCCTGTTAAGTGAGGTGGTGACAGCTGAACAACTCGATGAAGCCATCGAAAAAGAAGTGAAGATGATTTTGAAATGCGCCCCCGGTGCTATCGCATCAACTAAAAAACTAATCGATTACGTCAACACACACCAGATGCCGGATAACCGAATCTATACGGCGGCTAATTTGGCCGACGCATGGGAAACAGACGAAGGTAAAGAAGGCATTGATGCTTTTTTAAATAAACGTAAAGCCAGTTGGCTTAACTAAGCAATAACGATTTAGAGGGTTAATAAACATGAATTCAATATATTTTAATGAAGAGCACCGCATGCTGCGTGACCAGATTCGCCGTTTTGTTGAGCAGCGTGTGATGCCGCTAGCTGAACAATGGGAAGAAACCGGCAAAGTGCCGCGTGATATTTTACAAGAAATGGGTGAGTTGGGGTTTTTGGGTATTCGCTACCCCAGTGAGTTTGGTGGTAGTGACATGGATACCTTGGGGTCGGTTATTTTAGCCGAAGAGCTAGGTCGTTCAACATTTGGTGGTTTTGCGGTCACTGTGTTGGTACATACGGACATGGCATCCCCACATTTGGATAACTTTGGTAATCAGCAACAACTGGCTAAATACATGCCCGATATTATCAGCGGTAAAAAGATTGCTGGCGTGGCGGTCACCGAGCCCGATGTTGGATCAGACGTTGCTAATATGAAAACACGTGCCGTTAAAGACGGTGATGAGTATGTCCTAAATGGCTCTAAAATGTTCATTACTAACGGTGTACATGGCGATATATTTTTTGTTGCCGCTAAGACAGACACCGACGCCAAGCCCTCACGTGGTATTACCATTTTTGCTGTTGAAAAAGGCACGCCAGGCTTTAGCGTGAGCAAAAGCCTTAAAAAAATGGGTTGGTTGTCATCGGATACGGCTGAACTGGTGTTTGATGATTGCCGAGTGCCTGCGGAAAATATTTTGGGTGAACTCAACAAAGGCTTTTATTCCATCATGCGTAACTTCCAAAATGAGCGTTTGGTTCTTGGTGCGCAAACCATGGGGGAAGCGTCTAAAGCCATTGAGTTAACGCTGGACTACGTCACTACTCGCAAAGCATTCGGCGGTGTTTTGTTTGATAAGCAAGTGATTCGTCAACGCCTCGCTGCGCTTGCCGCTCGTGTAGAGGCGGGTCGGCAACTGGTCTATCATGCGGCTTGGCTCGATGCTCAAGGCATGGATTGTATTAAAGAAGTATCAATGGCCAAAGCCTATTGCGGCGAATTGGTAAATGAGGTTATGTATGATTGCTTGCAATTTCACGGTGGTTTTGGCTATATACGTGAAAGCGCCATTGAGCGTATGTACCGCGATGCACGTATCCAATCGATAGGTGGCGGTGCGACAGAGGTGATGCTTGAAGAAGTCTCAAAACGAATGGTTAGTTAACGAGAGAGAATAAATATGTCAGAAGGATTTAGTGTAGATCAAATGCAAATAGGGCAGTCCGCATCCATGAGCAAAACGGTAACAGAGGCTGACATCATTTTGTTTGCCGGTATTACCGGTGATTTTAACCCCGCCCATATCGACGAAGAGTATGCCAAAAACAGTATGTTTAAAGGGCGGATTGCCCACGGTATGTTATCGGCAGGTTTTATTAGTGCTACCTTGGCAATGAAGTTACCAGGTCCAGGTTGCATCTATTTAAACCAAAGCATGAAGTTTAAAGCACCTGTACGAATCGGCGATACAGTTACAGCGACCGTTACCGTAACAGATATAAATATCGATAAAAAAATTGTTAAATTAGATACCATTTGTAGCGTTGGCGACACGAAGGTTTTGGTCGGAGACTGTGCAATGATGAAGCCCTAATAGCCACCGGAGAAAAGACATGTCGACCCAGAAGATGCTAGCAGAAAAAACTAAAACGGCAGCCCAAGTGGCTAGTCTAGTGAATACTGGAGATACCCTTGATTACGGCTTTGGTCTGACACAACCTGATTTATTTGATACGGCTTTAGCTGAGCAAAAAGAGCGTCTCAGTAATGTGATGATTCGCGGTACCTTATGCGTTAAACCTAGGCAAGTGATTGAGCAAGACCCGGAACAGAAGCATTTTGAATTTCAAAATTGGCATTTTTCAGGCTATGACAGGAAAAAATCAGAACAAGGCTCAATGAGTTACATACCGTTTAATTTTGGCGAAGGCCCCGGTATTTACAGAAACTACCTTGATGTTGATATGGCCGTTATCAAAACTTCGCCAATGGACGAGCACGGTTATTTTAATTTTGGTATTTCTAATACCTTTGCTCGGGCCTGTTGTGATGTAGCTAAAAAAATTGTGGTCGAAACATCAACAGAAATCCCTGTTTGTTATGGCAACCAAAACAGCGTAAACATTTCGGAATTAACCGCCGTTATAGCGGGTGATAATGCTCCTTTGTTTCAACTTCCGAGCAGCCCAATCACTGATATAGACAAACAAGTTGCCCGGCATATTGTGCCACTGATCAAAGACCGAAGTTGCTTGCAGATTGGTATTGGCGGCATGCCTAATGCTGTGTGCTCAGCACTGGCCCACTCTGATATTAAAGATTTAGGTATACATACGGAAATGTTTGTCGATGGCATGGTTGATTTGGTTGAAGCCGGTAAAGTAACCGGTAAATACAAACAAACCTTCAATGGTGAAATCGTCTACACATTTGCTTTGGGTTCTAAACGCATGTATGACTTTATCGATAAAAACGAATTATGTGTCAGTATTCCGGTGGATGAAACGAATTTGCCGTTTAATATCGCAAAAAATGACAATGTGGTGTCGATAAATAATTGCCTACAGATTGACTTAAGTGGGCAGGTTGCATCGGAAAGCAGTGGTTATCGGCATATCTCAGGCACTGGCGGGCAGCTACAGTTTGTTCGTGGTGCGGTTGCTTCTAAAGGCGGACAGTCGTTTATGTGTTTATCTTCAAGGTTTGTCGATAAAGACGGACAGCCTCAATCAAGAATTGTTCCGGGTCTTGACCCCGGCACCGTTGTGACCACACCTCGAAGCGATACCATGTATGTAGTAACAGAGTACGGTATCGTTAACCTCAAAGGTAAAAGTATTAGTGCTAGAGCGCTTGCGCTTATTAGCATTGCGCACCCAGATGACCGTGACGAATTGATGAAGCAAGCCCGTGATAACTGTATTATTTCTCGTAAATATTGGTGATCCATGACGTATCAAACAGTTAAGCTGACAAAGAAAAATAAGATCGTAACGATTAGTTTAAATGACCCTAAAACACGTAATGCGATTACTGATCCGCTGTTATTAGAGGAAGTAAAGGCGGTGCTTCGTGAAATACAAGATGACCCCGAAGTTTCAGTTTGTATTTTGACCGGTAAAGGGCAGGGTTTTTCATCTGGCGGCAATGTCAAAGACATGCGTGATAAAACAAAAATGTTCGCTGGTAATCACCTTGAGTTGCAAAATAATTACCGTAACGGCATTCATAGTTTGTCAAAGTTGCTGTATTCATTTGAAATTCCGCTGATTGCTGCCGTTAATGGCGCCGCAGCAGGTGCTGGTTTTGACTTGGCCTTATTGTGTGATTTACGAATAGGCTCTGAAAAAGCCAGTTTCTGCTCGTCATTTTTAAATTTAGCCGTCATTCCCGGTGATGGAGCAGCTTGGCTGTTGCGTAAAACCGTGGGGCCTCAACGCGCAGCTGAGTTGATATTGACTGGAAGAACGATCAATGCACACGAGGCTCTAGAAATGGGGTTACTGCTAAAGGTCGTGCCGCACAAAAACTTAATGGAAAATGCCTTAGAGTTAGCGACGCTGATTGCAGAAAAATCACGCGAAACGCTAGTAGTGACCAAGCGCTTACTAAGATCGACGGATTCGTTAGGCTATGAGGATCACCTTAACCTATGTTCCGCCAACCAAGCAATGTTCCACCATGCGCCAGAACACCAACAAGCCGTCGAACGTTTTTTTGAGAAGAAAAAACATTAAAAAATAACGTTAATTATATGGTAATTTACATTCAATCAACCATATAAGTCACTGAATTTGTTGAAATGATAGCATGATTTTTTATGCCGATTTTTGATCAAGAACAGGTTTAAAAGCTTTAGGCTTATTTTATAAAAGCAACGCCTTTCGTAGGGTGATATAATTTAAAAATCTAACTAACAGTCGATTTAAAAACACCATGGCACGCATAAAAATCACCTACCCAGAGACCACACATTTTAGCCATGAGCTAACAGTTCGAGTCAGCGACCTTAATATCGGTAACCATTTGGCACACGATAAATTAATTTCATTACTGCATGAAGCACGTGCACATTTTTTTGAAGCGTATCAAATGTCTGAACTCGATGTTGAAGGGGCTGGGATTATTATGGCCGACCTCGGTGTCAACTACCGCTCAGAAGCCTTTTTTGGTCAACAGTTAAGGATTGATATCGCCTTAGGTGATTTTTCATCAAAAGGCTGTGATTTTTTCTATCGCATAACATCAATAGAGTCAGGTGATGTTGTCGCTATTGCTAAAACGGGCATTGTTTTTATGGACTATTCGACTAGAAAGCTGGTTGATGTGCCACGGTCTTTTTTAAACATTGCGGCTGATTAAGACTGTTTTTATATTAAATAACAGGGGATGGCTTGTTCTTGATTAAACCAACAATCGCTAAACTAGGATGAACCAAGCACTGGTTGAACCAGAACAAATCCCTGCGTGGATCCCAGGGAAAATGACCCTGGATAGTAAGCAACAAGGCTGGGATGGTATGACGCTGCGCGGATACCATTACCCCGACCTTAGCGTTGATATACCCGCCATGCGTGATTATATGTTCGTCGTGTATAAGCACGGCGTTTCAAAAATGAGTCGCCGGCATAACGGGCCATGGCAAGACTACAAAGTTGAACCCGGTGTTATCTCCATCCTGACGCGTGCAGAGCAATCGCAGTGGAAATGGAATAAACCCATTGATGTCTCGCACCTTTATCTATCCCACTCATCGTTGGCTAAGGTTGCAGAAAACGTATTTGATCGTGACATTGCGGACATCCACTTACACGATCGCGTTAGGGTAGAAGATAAGGTGTTGCCTTCATTGGTTAGTCGGCTTGAAGATGAGTTGTCGTCGCAAGCTATTGGTGGAGACCTTTATATTGAGGCGATAAAAAACCAACTCTGCGTGCATGTGCTAAGGCAATATTCAGATGTACGTTTTAAAGCCTTGTCAGCCGGTGGTTTTTCGCTGCCTCAAAAGCGCTTGCTTAATGATTTTATTGAAGAGTCGATCAGCTTAAATATTTCGATGGCTGAATTGGCTAATTTGGTTCAGCTTAGCGTGTTTCATTTTACGCGTAAATTCAGCGCTGATTTTGGCTGCTCACCGCATAGCTTTATTATCAAAAAAAGGCTCGATTTAGCCCTAAAACTACTATCAAACAGTTCCTTACCGATTAAAGTGATTGCAGCCCAATGCGGTTTTTCCGATCAAAGCCACCTGACCCGTTTATTACGACGGTTCACAGGGACAACGCCTGCAGCCTTTAGACAACAACAAAAAACCCGCCTCTAAACTTAACTATGCGTAATTATATTGAAGCAAACGGGCAGCAAGATTATTCTATAAATTATTATTATTCTTCTATATTTTACGACCTAGCTTGTTGTAGGCTAGCTGTAACGGCTGGTATCAACGTATAGAAAACATAACAAACTGAGGAGAGTTTCAATGCCATCGCAAGAATCTGATTACCTAAGGGCCTTATATCAAAATTGGACAGATCGTATGACCGCCAATCCTGAGATGGACCTTGAAGGCTTACGTGCTTTATTTGATGAGTGGGCAAAACCAACCATGGAACCAGAAGCGGTTAGCTATAAAAGCGATTGTATAGCTGGCGTTGATGCTGTTTGGGCTTTACCGCTTGACGCCGACCGTTCAAAAGTACTTATTTATACCCATGGTGGCGGCTTTGCGGTTGGCTCCTCAGCCAGTCATCGTAAACTAGCCGGCCATATGGCAAAAGCCTTGGGTGCTACAGCACTTGTCTTAGATTACCGTTTAGCACCTGAAAACCCATTTCCAGCACAATTAGACGACATGGTTGCTGTCTACAAAGCCTTGTTGGCCAATGGTTTTAATGCCGAAGATATAACAACCATCGGAGATTCAGCTGGTGGCAACCTAGCGGTAGCCTCGGTTTTAAAATTTCGTCAACTCGGATTACCCTTGCCCGCAAGCGTGATTGCGTTTTCACCCTTCATCGATATGCAAGTTAGCGGTGCTACGCTAGATACTAATGAGGCCACCGATGCCTTAGTTAAACGGCCCTTACTTGAAGCGATGGCGGGTATGTTTTTAGCGGAACAGGCGCCGACTGACCCGCTGGCTAACCCACTGTACGCGGACTTTTCTGGTTACCCTGCGCTGTATATCAATGCAGGTAGCGTAGAAACCTTATTGAATGATGCGCAACGTTTACATGCATTAGCGATAGCGGCTGGGGTTAACGCTACGTTATCGGTTGTCGATGGTATGCAACACGTTTTTCCCTTTTTAGCAGGGCGAGCACCAGAAGCAGACACTGAAATTCAAAAAATTGCCGCTTGGTATAAAGCGTTATAAAAAATACAACGTATCAATTAAATTAAAAAATTAGAATTAGAGAGACACTATGAGTAATCAAGATAATCAATCAACACTAGTAAAAGCAGATTTCGATGCGGTCATCGTTGGTGCAGGTTTTGGTGGGATGTACATGACCCATAAACTACGTAATCAGCAAGGACTGCGTGTGCAGTGTTATGACAATGGCTCTGATGTTGGCGGCACGTGGTACTGGAATCGTTACCCTGGTGCGTTATCGGATACCGAAAGCTTCGTCTATTGCCTGTCGTTTGATAAACAATTATTAGAGGACTGGACGTGGAAAAACCGTTATGTCACGCAGCCTGAAATCTTTGAATATTTAAACCATTTTGCAGACCGTTTTGATATCCGTAAAAGCTATCAGTTCAACACCAAAGTGACTAAAGCGGTTTTCAATGAAAGCACAAATCTGTGGGATGTAGAAACTGACAAAGGTGACAAGGTTACCGCGCAACACTTAATCACAGGATTGGGCTTATTATCAGCTACTAATGTCCCCAAATTTGATAAGCAAGAGGCGTTCAAAGGGGAGGTGTACCACACAGGTAACTGGCCAAGACAAGGCGTTGACTTTAGCGGTAAGCGCGTAGGCGTCATTGGTACCGGTTCTACGGGTATTCAGGTAATTACTGCCTTGGCACCTAAGGTAAAGCACTTGACCGTATTTCAGCGATCACCTCAATACTCTGTGCCGGTTAGAAATCACCCCTTAACAGAAGAAGCATCAAAGAAGGTAAAGGCTAATTATGACGCTATGTGGAAACAGGTATTCCAATCAAATGTCGCCTTCGGTTTTGAAGAAAGTACAGTCCCAGCTGCTGGCTTATCTGAAGAGGAAACGAACAAAGTATTTGAGGCAGCTTGAGAGAACGGCGGTGGTTTCCGTTTTATGTTTGAAACTTACTGTGATATTGCGATTGACCCGGCTGCTAATGAAGCGGCAGCGGCATTTATTCGTAAAAAAATCGCAGCCATCGTTAATGACCCTGAGACGGCTAAAAAATTAATGCCGACAGGGCTATATGCTAAACGTCCCTTGTGTGACTCAGGTTATTACCAAGTGTATAACCGCGATAATGTGACCTTGCTCGATGTTAAAGCAAATCCAATTACTGAATTCACAGAAAACGGCATCTGTACAACAGAAGGCGAGTTTGAGCTAGATGTTCTGATCTATGCGACAGGCTTTGATGCCGTAGACGGTAGCTATACAAAAATGGATATTCGCGGTCGCAATGGTCTATCGATGAAAGAAAAATGGTCTGACGGGGTAAAAAGCTACATCGGTGTGAGCAACCCTGGCTTTCCTAATATGCACATGATTTTAGGGCCCAATGGACCGTTTACCAACTTACCGCCGAGTATTGAAACTCAAGTCGATTGGATTGCTGAGTTAATTGCCAATATGCGTAAGAATGAACAGTTTACTGCAGAAAGCAAGGCGGAGGCTGAGGATGAGTGGTTAGCCACATGTACAGAAATTTGTAATATGACCTTGTTTCCAAAGGCTGACTCATGGATCTTTGGCGCAAATATTCCCGGCAAAAAGCACAGTGTCAATTTCTATTTAGGTGGCTTAGGTAATTACAGATTAAAGTTAGCTGAAGAAGCCAATAGCGGTTATGAAAACTTTACGTTTGATAATAAAAAATAGCCCCCCGTTTTATTGGTGAGTTTTTATTATTATCTGAACCTTAAATATTGTAAAAGACAACAACTATGGCTTTAAAAGCACTGTTTGAACCGCGCTCGGTCGCCATTATAGGCGCCTCATCTAACCCTGCCCGTATTGGTGGACGGCCTATTGCGTATTATTTGGCCGCAGGTTTTAAAGGGGCTATTTACCCGGTTAATCCAAATCGTGAAGAAATTCAGGGGCTAAAAGCTTATCCAGATATGGCTTCAATCCCAGGCTCTGTTGACCTTGCCATCTTAGCGATTTCGGCTAACGGGGTCGCCGATGCGGTTAAAGAATGCGGTAAAAAAGGGGTTAAATCCATCGTCTTATTCTCAGCCGGTTTTTCTGAACTGGGCGATGAGGGCGATCAATTACAAGCCGATGTTGATCAAGCGGCTAAACAGTATGGTATTCGCATATTAGGGCCTAATTGCTTGGGCTTATACAATGCTGATAATGGTAATTGCCCTACGTTTACCTCAGGGCTCGAAGGCGGTTTCCCTAACAAGGGACGGGTTGGTTTAATTACCCAATCAGGTGCCTACGGCACGCACCTATTAACCATGGCTAAGTCACGCCGTCTCGGAGTAAGCAAGTGGATTTCAACCGGCAATGAAGGTGATATTACGGTGGCTGAGTGCTTAGAGTATTTGATCGATTCAGATACCGTCGATGTAATTGGTTGCTATATGGAAGGGGTTAAAAAGCCGGAAACGCTTATTCGTGCGTTAAAAAAAGCGCGGGCTGCTGGCAAAGCCATTAGTATTATGAAAGTCGGTGTGTCTGATGTGGGTTCAGAAGCCGTGCAATCACACACGGCGTCATTAACCGGTTCTGACGCAAGTTTTCAGGCGCTGATCGATCAATACGGCGCTCAAAGGGCACAAACGACGGAGCAAATGTTTGATGTACTCTACGCGGCCAGTCTATCACCGCGCGCACAGGGTAATAAACTGGGTATTTTGACCGTTTCGGGTGGCGCTGGGGTATTGATGGCCGATGCAGCGGAAACACAAAATTTAGCCGTACCCGCCATGCCCAAACAAGCTCAAGTTAAATTGGTACAGCGCAACCCCTTATGCGCGCCACGCAATCCCGTTGATATAACAGCCAATGCATTGAATGACTTTGCTCTAGTAGGTGAAAGCTTAGCGGCCATGTGCAATGAGGGTGGATACGATTTATTGGTTGCATTTTTTACCTCCTTAATTGCCTCACCGGTGCATGGTGAAAAATTGCTGGCCACCCTCAGTGAGGGCATTAAAGCTCAAGGCAAGCCCTTTGCCTTAATCGGCCAAGGGCCTGATGAGGTATTAAAAAAGTACGAAGCCGCGGGCATTATGGTATTTGAAGACCCTTCGCGAGCGGTTGCAGCCTTAGCGGCTTTAGCGCGTTTTAATACCGCTTTTCAGCAAGTAGATACTGACCTAGTTGACTTACCCAATATCGGCACAATCAATTTGCCGAGTGAAAAAATAGGGGAGGCAGACGCCAAGCAATACATGATCCGTACGGGCATTTCGGTACCCGCAGAAGAGTTGGTTAAACAACCCGCTGATGCCGTGAAAGCGGCCAATCGTTTAGGTTACCCTGTGGTGATGAAAATTGTATCGCCTGATATTGCGCACAAATCAGAAGCGGGTGGCGTTGCCCTCAATCTCGCCAATGAAAATGAGGTTCAAGCCGCTGCCGATTTAATGTTACACACAGTGGCACAAAGAGAGCCTACAGCACGAATTGAGGGTTTATTAATCAGCCCGATGATTGGCAACGGGGTGGACTTGATTGTTGGCAGTCAATGCGACCCAATTATGGGGCCGATCATTATGGTTGGGCTTGGAGGTATCTACACCGAGATACTCAAAGACGTTAAAGTAGCCTTAGCTCCAGTTACTGCAAAACAGGCTTTGGCAATGCTACAATCGTTACGTGGTGCAGCTTTACTGGCAGGCGTACGCGGCCAAGCAGCGGTTGACGTTAATGCCGTGGCCGATGCGGTCTGTCGTTTATCGGTGTTAGCCGTACAAAACGCAGACACGATAGAAAGTATTGAAATAAACCCATTAAGGGCCATGGAAAAAGGGGCCTTAGCTTTAGACGCCTTAATTATTGCAAAACAAACAGCATAAACACGATACGTTGCTGTACAAATTGATACCAACAGAGACTTAGGAGAATATTAGCCATGCCAGACACCGATTACATAACACCCGCGCTTTATATTGATGGCGAATGGATTACTGAAGCTGACCGCTATGGCGATGTTTTAAACCCAGCCACAGATGAGGTGTTGGCTAAATACCCGATTGCCAATACTCAGCAAATTGACCGTGCATTAGCATCGGCTCAAACAGGGTTTGAGGTATGGAAAAAAACCAGTTATGACGAACGGATTGCCATTATGAATGCCGCCGCAGCGATTATTCGTCAAAATGCTGAGCATACTGCCCGTTGCATGACAATGGAGCACGGTAAACCCTTAGCCGACTCACGCGGTGAAGTAGAAAACTGTGCCACTTTGCTAGAGTGGTCTGCTAAAGCAGCGGCTGATTATGCGGATAGACCGCTAAATGATATGCCTGGCTTTGCCGCAAGAACCGTGCGTAAAGAACCGATCGGCCCAGTGGCCGCATTTCCCGCATGGAATTTCCCTGCTTCCTTAGCCACCCGTAAAATGGCATCGGCCATTGCTGTGGGGTGTTCAATGATTGTTAAGCCCGCAAAAGAAACCCCAGTATCATTTATGGCGGTGGTTCAGGCTTTACACGAGGCAGGTTTACCTAAAGGCGTGGTTAATATTTTAATGGGCGATTCAGCTGAAATCAGCAAACGCCTAATCGAATCGCCGATCATTAAAAAAATCTCCTTTACTGGCTCAACACCGGTTGGCCAACAACTCGCTGCGCTAGCAGGTCAATACGCCAAGCCATGCGTTATGGAGCTAGGTGGTCATGCACCTGTGGTGATTTTTGATGATGCGAATATCAAAAAAGCAGTTAGCTTATCGGCTACGACGAAAAGCCGCAATACCGGGCAAGTCTGCATTTCACCAACGCGCTTCTTTATTCAAGACGGTGTGTACGATGAATTTACCAAAGGCTTTACCGAGACCTTTGCCGCTATCCGTGTGGGCAATGGCTTAGACGAGGGTATTCAAATGGGGCCGTTAGCAAACCCACGTCGAATTGGTGACATTGACGCTTTAGTTAAAGATGCATTATCAAAAGGTGCTACCTTGCTAACCGGAGGCCATCGACTTGATCGTGCAGGTAATTTCTACGCCCCAACGGTATTGGCTGATGTGCCCGATAACGCACGGATCATGCAAGAAGAACCGTTTGGACCGATTGCCGTTTTAAATCGCTTTAGCGACTATGACGAAGCGATAAGCAAAGCCAATAGTACCGATTTTGCACTGGCCTCATACGCCTTTACTGGTTCACAACAAACGGCAGATAAGTTAGCCGACGATTTGGACTCTGGAAAAGTGGGTATCAACGGGTTCCCCGTGGTCTTTTTAGACTCACCCTTGGGTGGTCGCCGTCAATCCGGTTATGGCAGTGAAGGCGGCTACGAAGGACTGGATGCGTACCGAATTGTTAAATTTGTCAGCCAAAGTGACTTTTAAAAAGTGACGTCTAATAGGAGAAATAAATGAAATGTCAGTCGTTAAATGAATTTGGTGGTGCTTTAATCGCTGAAGATCGCCCAGACTTGTCGGTATCCGGCAGCGAAGTAGTATTACGCGTTACCGCCAACGGTGTGTGTCACAGTGACTTACATATCCAAGAAGGTTGTTATAACTTGGGTGGTGGTCAAAAATTAAGTTTTGCCGATCGTGGTATGAAGTTACCATTAGTCATGGGCCATGAGCCCGTTGGTATGGTTGTAGCGGCCGGTGACGAGGCCGGTGAACTGGACGCGAGTAAAAACTATGTCGTTTACCCTTGGCAAGGCTGTGGTGACTGTCATCAATGTAAAGATGGCCGTGAAAACTACTGTGTCGCGCCGAGATACGTAGGCATGCACATTGATGGCGGTTATGCTGACCATTTAAAAATTCCGCACCCACGTTACTTGTTTGATATTGGCACGATGGCACCCGAAATTGCCGCACCGTTAGCCTGTTCAGGTTTAACCACCTATTCAGCGCTTAAAAAGGTAGAAGACACGCTTAAAAAAGCCCCTGTGGTTATTATCGGTGTGGGCGGTTTAGGCTTAATGGCTGTAGGTCTGGTTAAAGCCATGGGTGGTTTGCCCCCCGTCGTTGTTGATCTTGACCCAGTTAAACGCGAAGCTGCACTTAAAGCCGGTGCACAAGCCGCCATTGACGGCGCAGCGACGGATGCAGTTGCGCAAGTGCAAAAAGCGGTTGGTGGCACCGGTGTATTAGCGACAATTGATTTAGTTGGCGCAGAAAGCACTGCCTCGCTAGCGTTTGACGCCATCGCCAAAGGCGGCAAAATGGTGATTGTGGGCTTATTTGGTGGTTCAGCACCTTGGGCTTTACCGTTTATACCGGTTAAAGCGGTTACCATCATGGGTAGCTACGTGGGCAGCCTCGCCGAATTTGCCGAATTAATGGATTTAGCGCACAAAGGCTTAGTACCGGCGTTACCAACAAAAACTTACCCACTTGATTCAGCAAACGATATTCTGCATCAGTTAGAACAAGGCAGGGTAGTCGGGCGCGCAGTTTTAACCCCATAGTCGCTCTGTACTAAACAAAAGGATCAATGGGCTTGGCTCGTTGATCCTTTTTTTATGAGGGTAGGGCGGTTCGCTGTCTGTGCGATAAACTAAGACGTTTAGCCGTATATTACCGGGCTGACAAACGGCCACAACCATACAATAAAACCGGCCATTGCCAAACACCAAATGACGATAATAACGGCAGCCGCTAGATGGTTGCTAGGCAGTTCGGTAACCTGCTTTAGTGCCAAGGCCTGACAGTCTAGCCACACCATTTGAGGAATAAGGCGAATACAGAGCCAAATTCCTAACGGCAACAAAATAAGGTCGTCCAGGTAACCTATCAACGGAATGAAATCAGGTATTAAATCTATTGGGCTTAAAGCATAGGCAACCACCAAACCAATCATTAGTTTTACAACTATTGGCGTCCTGGGGTCGCGTGCTGAAAAATACAGCGCATAGGTGTTTGTTTTTAAGGTTTTTGCCCATCTCTTCAGTGTTTCAATTGGCATACGGACTCACTTGATTACTTAGCTTTATATTACTTAGCCTTCTATCATAAGGCAGAGGCGCTTTTTGTGCGATGGACTAATTGGCTGTTTAGTGGGGCAGGAAAGGGTGCGGCAGAATCGAAAATAAATTGAGTCTAGCCCTATGTTCTATGTTCTATGTTCTATGGTGTATCACCGTATATTTCTAGCATATCAGGGCGTTCCGTACAGTAATAATGTACCCAAATATAAACATGGTTAAATAAGGCCGCAACAATGGCTGCTTTTGATAGCAGTAATAACCCGGGTAAATAAAGCACCATAAGACCAACGACATACATGCCATTATCGGTGTATTTAAAAATCCCTTGCTTAACAAATGGCTCACGATAGTGTTTATCAAAGTGATCCATGCCGTAAGCCCGTTTAATCGTAAAGTATTTTTTTACCGAGTAAGCTAAAAAGAGAACCAAGGGCGTTATGACTACGACTAAAGCGTAAGCAATCATTGGGTGTATCGCTAGGCTGTCTTTACTACTATAGGCCAGAATACTTATTGTAATGAGCCGACTGACAAACAGTAATGAAAACCCAATCGCATAGCGTTTAAATGCTCGATCTAACCCGAAGGATTTAGTAAAACTGTGCTGGTAAAGCTCAAGCCGCCAAACTAACCAAACATACACTTGATGAAGAATAGGAACGGTAATGGCCAAGCAGAACCACGTTTTGGTCGTTAGGCCCCATACATGACCGACTAATAACTCAGGGTTAGTCTCTAGGTAGAGTTTGATAATAAAGAGTAGGGCGATTAACACAAGCACATGCCAGAACTGGTATTTAAATATTTTTTTAGCGTTATGCATCAGTCGAACTGGCGCCTTCCATTCGTATTAACCATGGGTTTAACACGGTTTAAATTAAGGCCTTATCACTTTGTGTTAACTCGGTTTCGCCCTGCCTGTTTAGCGCGGTACATACGACTGTCAGCCGTTTCAACTAAAGATTCATAGGTTTCTCCATCAGGACCGTATTGTGCAATACCGGCACTTATCGTAAACCGTATACGAGCGTCACTAACCGTAATAACTTCTTTTTCAGTGAGTTGCCGTAGGCGCTCAGATACAATCACGGCACCTGTGAGCGGGGTATCCAGTAAGATAAGCGCAAACTCCTCGCCGCCGATGCGTCCAACTAAATCGATCGGGCGCAAGGTTCTTTTTACGAGGGAAACAAACGCTTTAAGTACCTCATCCCCTGCCTTATGGCCATAGTTATCATTGATCTGTTTGAAGTTATCGAGATCGATCGCGACGATTGATAGAGGTGATCCGGTGCGTTTGCTGCGTGTAACTTCCATTACCCCTAGGGCTTCAAATTCACGCCGGTTAGCGCAACCTGTAAGCGAATCGGTTGCTGCTAAAACCTCGAGCGCTTGGTGTGCGTTTTGAAGTTTAAGCAAAGCCTCGTCGGCACGTACTTTTTCTGCCTGGATCTGTGCTAGCAGTTCAGCCTGACTGTAAACCCGGGTAAATGATCCAGTGGTCAGAAACGCTTGGATCACACCATAGCTTATCACCATAAAACCGGTCGCAAAAATTGCGTGAGCCAGCCACCATATATGATCCCAAACCGATCCCAGTAAGAAAGCGATAGAGGATTGGGTGAAAATAATCACCGACAAGGCATAAACCATCATCAGGCTCGAACGAATGCGGCGAAGTAAAATAACCAATGCACAACTAATCATAATCAGCATAGCGGTTATTTCCATCACCCATCGTGACAAGCTTGCCCATGGTGAGAAGGCCAATTGATAGACAATAACGTCAATAACCACGAATGTACCAAGCCAGATTAACCAAAATCTTTGAGGGCGCGCTTGCAAGTCTGAGTGTGCTTGCCACCGGTAAGCCATTAAGCCGGCCAGTAAACAAGCCCCCATCACCAGCCGGGATGCCGGACCATATAAAACAAACAACATAAGGTGATCGTGCGAAAAGCGCGTAAATACACCATGCATACCGTAGATAACGGTAAACCCAATAAAGCCAAGCGTAAGCCAGCGTAAAAAGGGTTCTTTGTTATGTAGGTAACAACGGTACGTAACATAGGCGATAAAACCGCTTTGTAACATCGAGATGCCAATGGCAATTTCGTGCAGCCCATGTTGTTTAAAGCGAAGCGCCGCGTCCTGAAAGTAATACAGGTAGGCAATTGTAAAAAAAGGGGTTAAGCCTGCTAGTATCAGGATCAACAATGCGTACCCTTTAGACAGGGCGCGGACGAAACCTGGTGACTCAGTGTGACTGGATAATGTCATGTTATTAGCGTTACAGGTATTTGAGCGATTTCCGCAAAAAGAGCAACTATCCTAAGCTATTTTTGCTTTTGGCCGAAGAGTTTTTACTCTAAGCCAAAATACAAGAGTCTCATAGAACTTTTTTATGTTCTGACGGACGCTAGTCAATATCCAGCAAAACCCTTACCCATTTAGGTAACAGCTTTCCTATATTTCTCAATTGCCTTTTAATTTCTTCTGGATCTGGCCAATCAGCACCCAGTTCTTTAAAGAACTTGGCTAAAATAAAAAATAATAACCAGATGAGCCAGAAGGGTAACGTTAAGGGTAGCCCAAGCGTCTTTAGGAGCTCTTTGACTAAATTAGTCGGGGTACTAATGGCACCTCCAACCGTATGGGTTACTGATTTTGTGGTCGGACCACAAGCTTTGTAGTCTGAGTTGCTGGCAACTTCAGTTAACGGGCACTCCATCGTTCCTTCTACTAGAATTTCAGTACCGTCAGGTGCCGATAAGGTAATGCGGTCACCAGACATTTGAACAATATTAATATCCCCAACCGGGTTCCCCGAACTGGTAAGGCTACCATTGATCCTAAAGCGAACAGCACACGGATGCGTTACATGGGCTACTTTAAACTGGATTTGCCCTGTAGCACCTACGCTGATAATGATATCAAAATCACAATCTGCCATTTTTACACCTCCATATATAAACCCGGCCTAGATTAAGCGAGCTAAGTTAGGTTAATTGATACTGACGCGTTTTTTCGCCTGCACAACAACTAGAATAAGGTGTTATTTTTTAGTCAATCTCTCCACAAGGTTGACCATCACCGCACCCCCATGAAAAAAAACAAAGACCAATTTTTTCGTTTGTACCGCAAACCCTCTCCGTAAACCAAGAACATGTAGTCCAACACTGGTCTCCAGACTGATCCGTTTCATTATCATTCGCCATATTGACAGCGATGATGGCAATAACGATTAGCACTGCTCCAATAATCCAACCAATATAACCTTGCTGTTTTAATTTTTTCATATCATCCCTCCTTGGGTATTTTAAAAATTATTCAATATTTATTAAGGTATTGCTGAAGCTATAAACACATTAATTAATTTATAAGGAACATAACAAGTTATATAAGATGCCGATGCCTTTATTTTGACTTGCTTGATAGGCTTATTAGCGGGAAAGGGCAGAGCGAAGTCGATGCGTAAGAGCTTACTGATGTAGCGGTAGTTTTTAGGCTTTATCTCCATGCCATTGATTCCTTTCAATTTGTTTTTAGCTGAGCTTACTACTAAATAATCCTAAGCAAAAGGATTAATTTTTTTATGCCAAATGAGTTGTATTAACCAACTTTTGTAACAATCTGAAATTGTCAAAATCAATCGAGTCAGGCCCTATTGATTTCTATTGATTACGCAAACTGCAGAAACCTATTATGAACTCTTATCTTCAGCTTTCTTAACGCGTATTGTATTTCCACCAACTTCTTTATTATTGAGGTTTTTTAGAGCAGCCTTTGCTTCACCTGGTTTTGGCATTTCTACAAACCCAAAGCCTTTAGACTCGTTACTAACGGGATCAATCACTAAACGACATGATTGAACGTTACCAAAAGTTTGAAATAAAGCGTTCAATTCTTTCTCTGTAGTTGAACGAGCTAAGTTGCGTACTAATATTTTCATATATCCCCTAATATTTTTAGTAATTGTCGACAGAATTACGCTGCATAGCTATTGTTAAGGAGAACAGAAATTCCCGCTATTCCCTTACTCATACCGCAAAATAAAAACGGGCACTAGCACGGTCTATAATTCCCTGTAATACGGATAACCAAGCGCAAACAGGGAATCGTTTGTGTCTTTTCTAGCCAAGTCTAACGCAGAGCATTGTTTAGTACCAGAAAACCGCTTTTAGGTCATCGTCACCAATTCTTCGGCATTGGTGGGGTGTATCGCTACGGTATCGTCAAAGTCTTGTTTTGTAGCGCCCATTTTAATCGCGACGGCAAAGCCTTGAAGTATTTCATCTGAGCTTTCGCCGAAGAGGTGACAGCCAACAATTTTTTCATTTTTACCCACGGTTACCAGTTTCATGGTAGTGGCTTGTTTTGTGGTTGATAAGGCCTGTGTCATCGGGTTAAAGGTGGAGGTGTATATTTTTACCTGATCGCCGTATTGTTCATTAGCTTGCTGTTCGGTTAGCCCAATGGTGCCGATAGGGGGGTGCGAGAAGATAACGCTAGGCACTAGCTCGTAATTAAGTTTTCTATCGTGTTGGCCGTTAAATAGGCGGTCACTTAAACGCCGTGCCGCAGCAATAGCAACGGGGGTTAGGGCGATTCTGCCGGTGACATCGCCAACGGCAAAAATATTGTCTCGTACCGTTTTTTGCCATTCATCGGTGGGGATAAAGCCACGTTTATCGGTTTGAATACCTGCGCTTTCAAGGTTTAATCCTTCGGTATTAGCATGGCGCCCAATGGCCCAGAGTACTTCGTCAAATTCACCGTCTACGGCGCCGTTATCGGTATGAATAGTGAGTTTGCCTTGGGCGTTCTTTTTAATCGCCGTTGGCGAGGTGTTGTTTTCTATGCAGATACCTTGATGCGCCATAGCGCTGCTCAGTTGCTGACCTAGCATGCTGTCAAACTGACGCAGTGCGTGATCACCCCTAACAATTAAGCTGACTTGGGTGCCTAAGGACTGAAACACCCCAGCTAATTCAACCGCAATAAAACCGGCACCAATAACCGCCACTTTTTTAGGTTGCTGTTCTAACTCAAAAAAACCGTCTGAACTGATGCCGTAGTGGGCACCCGGTATGTTGGGAATACTGGGCTGGCCACCGGTAGCGATTAAAAAGTGTTCAGCGGTGTAGCGTGTACCGGCTACTTCAATCGTGTGAGCATCAATAAACGACGCGCTGCCTTGAATTTGTTTTACCTTGTTTTTGCTCAAGTTATTGGCATAAATGCCATTAAGGCGCTCGATGTAAGCGTCTCTTTTATGCTTCAGCTCGTTCCAGTTAAAGCCATTGATAGAAATATCAAAACCATAATTTTGTGCGGCGTGCAGGGTATCGGCGGTTGCTGCTGCAAACCACATGACTTTTTTAGGTACGCAACCCACATTAACGCAGGTGCCGCCCAGGCGATCTTGTTCAATAACTGCACATTTAGCGCCATACGAAGCCGCTCTATTAACACCGGCCAGGCCGCCACTGCCACCGCCAATGGCGATATAATCGTAATCATAGCTCATAATTTTCAATAAGTTAGCTTGTTAAGTTAAAGTAATATATTTTCTAAAACTTTTTGATAGGTCAGTGATAGGGACTCTAAATCATCCACGCTGACACATTCATTAATTTTATGAATAGTGGCGTTAATGGGCCCCAGTTCAATCACCTGCACACCATAGGGCGCGATAAAACGGCCATCGGATGTACCACCACCGGTTGATAACACGGGTGGCTTGCCAGTAACATCGATCAAAGCTTTTTCAACAGCGCAGGTAAGATCACCGCGTTCAGTGATAAAGGGTAGCCCGGACAGCTTCCAAACCAGTTCGTAATCGTCCGACTCTTGGTCGATGATATGTGTAACGCGGCTTTTAATAACCTCGGGCGTTAATTCACTTGAAAAGCGCAGGTTAAAGATCAGTTTTAATTCACCCGGAACTACATTTTCGACGCCGGTACCGGCGTTGATATTAGATATCTGAAAGCTCGTTGGCGGAAAATAATCGTTACCTTCGTCCCATTGTTCGGCGGTGATGTTAGCCAAAATAGGCGCGAGCGCGTGGATTGGGTTATCGACCAACTCGGGGTAGGCAACATGGCCTTGTTTACCGTTAAGGGTTAAATAACCGTTAATTGAACCACGACGGCCGACACGCACCATATCGCCAAAGGTTTTATGGCTGGAGGGTTCGCCAACAATGCAATAGTCAATCTTCTCGCCACGGCCGTCCAGCGCTTGCATGACCTTTACTGTGCCATTGGTGGCAGGGCCTTCTTCATCACTGGTAATTAGAAAGGCAATAGAGCCTGTATGGTTTTCGTGCGCAGCAATAAAGCCATCACAGGCGGTTAGCATAGCGGCGAGGCTGCCTTTCATGTCGGCTGCACCACGGGCATATATCAAGCCATCTTTAAGGGTGGGTTCAAACGGTGGCGTGTCCCACTCAGTTAATGGGCCGGTGGGTACCACATCGGTATGGCCAGCAAAGGCAAATACCGGTGCGCTGGTGCCGCGACGCGCCCATAGGTTTTTGGTGTCACCAAAATTCATCCATTCAATGTTAAAACCGCGCTGTTGCAGGTAATCGGCCATTAAATCCATACAACCAGCGTCTTCCGGGGTTAGCGAGACCTTTTTCAGTAAGGCCTGGGTCAATTCGATTGTGTTGCTCATAGGTTAAATAGTTGTTGGTAAGCGGATTCTGAAAACCCTAATTCAAGCGTTTTTCCGGTATCTAGAATAGGGCGCTTAATGATGGCTGGGTTCTCTAGCATAAGTAATACGGCAGTTTCTTTGTTGATAGCGTCTTTCGTTTCTTCTGCTAGCTTACGCCATGTGGTGCCGCGTTTGTTGAGCATCGTTTCCCAGCCAAGAGATGATTCAAGCGACGAGAGTAATTCGTCGCTTAAACCGTCTTGACGGTAATCGTGGAAGCTAAACTCGACACCGTTACTCTCTAGCCACTTTTTGGCTTTCTTAATGGTGTCACAGTTTTTGATGCCATACATAACGACAGACATATTAATCCCTTAATAGCTCGTTTAAACCGGTTTTGCTACGCGTTTTTTCATCCACGGTTTTAATAATAATCGCTGCATACAAGCTGTGCGTACCGTCTTTTGAGGGTAGGTTACCCGGCACAACCACAGAATAAGGAGGAACACGGCCATAGCTGGTTTCACCGGTCATGCGGTTATAAATTTTAGTGCTTTGGCCGATGTAAACGCCCATAGAAATAACCGAGCCTTCGCCAACGATCACGCCTTCGACCACTTCTGAGCGTGCGCCGATAAAGCAATTGTCTTCGATAATAGTAGGGCCCGCTTGCAAGGGCTCTAATACGCCACCAATGCCTACGCCGCCTGACAGGTGAACGTTTTTACCGATTTGTGCACAAGAGCCCACCGTAGCCCAGCCATCGACCATGGAGCCGCTATCGACATACGCGCCAATATTAACGAATGAGGGCATTAATACCACATTAGGGCCGATGTATGAGCCGGCACGAACTACAGAACCGGGAACCGCACGCATACCGCCTTTGATAAAGTCGGCTTCGGTGTAGTTGGAAAATTTAGTTTCGACCTTGTCGTAGTAACGGTTTTCGTCAGAATCCATTACCCGGTTGTCGTTAATTTTAAAGGATAATAATACCGCTTTTTTCAGCCATTGGTTAACGACCCAGTCGCCATCTTTCTTTTCGGCAACACGGGCTTCACCGCTGTCTAATAGTGCTAACGATTGCTCAACAGCGCTACGAATCTCGGCTGAAACAGTTTTAGAGTCGAAGTTTGCACGGTTATCAAAGGCGTCGTTGATAATGGTTTCTAAGGTATTCATGTGTTTATCCTATGGTTTTAAATTTAAAGTGTTTGTAAAAAGTGTTTAATTCGGTGCGCGGCCTCTACGCATTCGTCTACCGGTGCAACCAGCGCCATACGAACATGGTGAAGTCCTGGGTTACCGTTAGCGGTGTTGCGAGACAGGAATTGACCCGGTAATACGGTAATGTGTTGCTGTTCAAATAAGCGGCGCGCAAAGTCGGTGTCTGATATCGGCGTTTTGGCCCATAAATAAAAGCCGGCGTCGGGCGCTTTAAGGTCAAGATCACCGTCGAGTATAGCCAGTACATCGCTAAATTTCTGCCGGTATAGTTCACGATTGGCTTGCACGTGACTTTCATCGTTCCATGCCGCTATGCTGGCATACTGTGTTGGCGTAGGTAGGGTACAGCCGTGATAGGTGCGATAACTAAAATACTGTTGCAATACCGCCGCATCGCCAGCGACAAACCCCGAACGCAGTCCAGGGGCATTGGAGCGTTTAGATAGGCTATGAAACACCACGCAGCGGGAAAAACTGGGATTTCCCATGCGGTCGCTTACTTCTAATAGACCGAGGGATTTATTGGCTTCATCAGCATAAATTTCTGAGTAACATTCATCGGCGGCAATAATAAAATCGAATTGATGCGCGAGTTCTATTAATTGTTTAAGTTGCGTCTCGCTGTGTGTCGCGCCGCTTGGGTTACCGGGGTTGCAGAGATAAAGTAGTTGGCAGTCTGACCACACCGCGTCACTAACGCTGCTGTAATCAGGCAAGTAGGCGTTGTCTTCATCACAATTAAGAAAATACGGCTGCGCGCCTGATAGCAGGGCGGCGCCTTCATATATTTGGTAAAAAGGGTTCGGCATGAGCACTAGTGCAGGGCGTGTTCTATCGACGACGCATTGTGCAAAGGAAAATAACGCTTCACGCGTACCACTAACCGGCAAGATTTGACTGTTCGGGTCAAGTTGTTGTGAATTAAGTTGAAACCGTCGAACTAGCCACTGCGCGATGCTCTCACGCAAGCTGTCCAAACCTCTAGTCGTTGGGTATTGGCCTAGGGTGTGTAAGTGCTCAAGTAGTGCTTCAGTTATTATTTTAGGTGTTGGGTGTTTGGGTTCACCGACGGATAAAGCAATGTGTTCAAGATTGGCCGCCGGTATCACGCCTTTTTTTAATTGAGCGAGTTTTTCAAACGGGTAGGGCTGCAGTTGGTTTAAATCTTGATTCATGTGTTTTACAGTGGGTTTTCTATTCTAAAAGGCTAAGTTTTACTTAATTTACTAGTATAGGTGATTAGCGATTAGGATAAAATCGACAAACCGTAAATAGGCTTAAAATCTGGCGAGATAGACGCAGCTATGAATAAAAAATGCCTGCAAGTGTTTGCAAAAGCCCCGGTGAAAGGCCAGGTTAAAACCCGTTTAATCAGCGATTTGGGTGAAGATGGGGCGTACGAGGTCTATAGACAGTTGCTTGAGAAAAGCCTTACCTTAGCAACGCAGAGCAATTATCGAACTGAACTGTGGTGTCATCCGAGCCAACAACACGCGTATTTCCAACAAGCAGCCATCGATCATCCGCTGACCTTAAACGACCAATACGGCAATGATCTGGGTGAACGCATGCGTTTTGCTATGCAAAACGGCTTACAGGTTAACGATGCAGTGGTGTTAATAGGGTGTGATTGCCCGGTACTAACAGAAAAGTATATTGCGCAAACGTATGATGCTTTGCGTTTTGTTGACGTTGTACTTGGCCCAGCAGAAGACGGTGGTTTCGTATTAATAGGCTGTAAAAAGACACACTATTTGATGTTTAAGAACGTTATTTGGGGTAAATCTTCGGTACTGGATAGTACGCTTGATTCACTTCAACAATGCGGTTTAAGCCACCGTTTATTACCGACCTTATGGGATGTCGATATCTTAAGTGATTATACGCGTTGGCAAAGTGACTTGAATTAAGACTTTTTAAGGACCCAGAAATTATTGACCCGTTCATACATCGCCTACGTTTTTTATCTTGTTGAAATAAAAGCTTAATGATATTTATAATAGTTTGACCGTGTTAGGCGGTTATACTATTGCCAAAATGATTAAAGCTTTTAGTACACGCAATGACAGTAGTTAATTCAGAAGAATTCATCGTTCAAACCAAGCAATTATACAAAGCGTATAACGGCCTTCCTGTCGTCAATAGGTTGAACCTTAATATTGAGACGGGCTGCTTTTGTGGCATTTTGGGCCCCAATGGTGCAGGAAAAACGACGACCTTACGGATGCTTATTGGGCATTGTCCTATTGATGCTGGAGAATTGAGTATTTTAGGCTTATCGATGCCTGAAAATGCCTCATTAATACGCGAAAATGTTGGCGTCGTGCCACAAATGGATAATTTAGACCCCGACTTTACCGTGCAGGAAAACCTATACGTCTATGGTCGTTTTTTCGGACTATCAAAAGCGGTATTAAAACAGCGAATTGTCGAATTGCTTGAATTTGCCTCTTTAGAAGATAAAGCAGCATGTAAAATATCCGAGTTATCCGGCGGTATGCGGCGGCGATTAACCCTGGCTAGGGCCTTGATAAACAAACCCAAGCTATTAATTTTGGATGAGCCTACAACCGGTTTAGACCCGCAAGCCAGACAAGCCATTTGGCAAAAACTTCGTGAGTTAAAAAAACAAGGATTAACGCTGATTTTGACCACCCATTATATGGAGGAGGCCGAAAGGTTGTGTGATCGAGTAATGGTGATGGATCATGGTTCGATTATGGCTGATGCACCACCAAAGCAGTTGATTCGTGATGAAATTGAGACCCATGTTCTAGAAGTACATGCCACAGATACGGTGTTAATAGAGCAACTAAAAAAGGACAGTTCGATCAAACGCTTTGAGCAATCGGGTGATATCAGTTTTTTTTATGGTGACAAGTTAAAACACGCCTTGGACATCCTTGAACAAGGTACACATGATGACTATTTATATAGACCGGCTAATTTAGAAGACGTATTTATTAAGCTGACGGGGCGAGATTTACGTGAATAACACCTTTTCAATCTCTCTATTTTTAAAACGCAGTGCCGCAATATGGACCCGCAATATGCGCGTCTGGGGCAAGTTAGCGGGCCCTTCGCTGATAGGTAATTTTGGTGAGCCTTTTCTATACTTACTCGTATTGGGCTATGGTTTAGGTCAGTTTGTTGGCGAAGTACAAGGTATGAGCTACATGGCATTTCTCGCATCAGGTGTTATTTGTACTAGTGCAGTCAATTCAGCAAGTTTTGAAGGTATGTACTCAGCTTATACAAGAATGGATGTACAACAAACCTGGTTAGGCATGCTATCAACACCGGTGAACGTTGCAGAAGTGGTGTTTGGTGAAGTGTTATGGGCGGCGACTAAGAGCTTAATTAGTGTAAGTGCCATACTTATTGTCGCAACAGCCTTAGGTTTAATTGCTGATGCTTGGGCTTTGTTTATCTTACCAATCGCTTTTATAACTGGTCTATGTTTTGCCTCGTTAGCACTATTAGTTACCTCACGTGCGAAAAGTTATGATTTTTTCCTGTACTACACCACCCTAGTCATTACCCCAATGGTACTGCTTAGCGGCGTATTCTTTCCAATAGATAGTTTGCCGAGTATCGTGCAGGTATTAGCTAAGTCCTTACCCTTGTATCACGCAATATCGCTGGTTCGCCCCCTAATGACAGGTGGCGAAGTAACACAGATCGTACTTCATTTAAGCGTGCTTATTGTATTTGGCTTGATCGCAGGGCTGTTGGCCTCTCAGCGGATACAAAAAAGGCTCATTAAATGAGCCTTTTTGTTACCCTTTTTCGTTAAAGGGTTTTTCGCGCTAAATGCTGACGACCTTGTCTCGCCCAGTTTGTTTGGCTTCGTAAAGCGCTTTATCGGCACGATCAATAAAGGTTTCGATGTCGTCATTAGGTTTTACTGAAGTCAGCCCTACGGATAGGGTCACTTGACCAATGGTTTCTCCACTGCCTTTGCGCTGCAACTTACTATTGGCCATTGAACCACGAATTTTTTCGGCTATTGGTAACACTTCTTTCACTGACGAGTTTTTGATGATCACTGCAAATTCTTCACCACCGTAGCGGGCTATGTGGTGATCTTCACCAACAATCTGTTTTAACAGAGCGGACACATAACGGATGAAGCGATCGCCGACTAAGTGGCCATAGTTATCATTAATTCGTTTAAAGTGGTCAATATCCAACATGATTAATGTTACGTTGTTGGAAGCTTCGTCATTCAGGAGTTGCCCAACTGCTTTATCAAACGCGCCTCTGTTTTTTAGCCCCGTCAATGAATCTTTTTCAGCGGTAGCTTTTACTGCTTCAAGCTCGACCTTCATTTTAGCGATTTCTTCATTGGTTTCTTGCATACGCGCTTGCACTTGAGCAATGTTTTTGATCATTGCCCGTGTGTCTTGCATAAGTTGCTGCATAATCAGTGCGGCAGCTTGAGGGTCATCAATACTAGAGAGTGCGGTTGAATGCTTATTGAGGGTGCTGTCAAATGCGTTTGCACCTTGATTGACCTGACCTATTTCATCAGACGCCTCGTTCATCACTTTTTCAAGTAACCGTTGAATATTACTTTGTTGTTCTGTCGTTGAAAAACCATTGATGTACTTGTTATACAACTCGTTCATCATCGCTTCATCAAAGCTTTTTTTCTCGCTTAGGGTGTTTTCAACTATCTCATTTAGCGCCTTTGAGCTACCTGATATATAACTGTAAAAAACAGCATAGTTTATTGGTGTGGGGGCTAGGTTTTGTTGAGACAACATAGGGATAACTTGTCTCAGGTATTCAGAAGCTTGTTTTGGTTCGTCTGTTTGTAACATCTCAAGTCCTTGACTAAAATTTATTATATTTCTTATTGTTCACGCCATGCATAAATGGATTAATTTGAGGATAATAGTAGTACAGGATTTAATTTTTTACGGTTTATCTGTAATTTAATCTGCTTTACGTGAATTAATTTTATAATTTGTGACCGTGTTCACAGTTTGTTAAGCCACAATTGTTTTTTTCTGTTTTAATACATTTATTAATATTTACGACTTATTATGAAACTGTTTTCGTCATTCAAAAAAACAAGTTTAAATGCCATTATTACGTAGTTTATTTTTGAGCTTAAGCTTTTTATTAATAGCGATGGGCACGGCTCAGGCCGACCTATATAAAAGAATAGACGATCAAGGCCACGTTTTTTTTACCGATAAGCCTGAAGGCCCAGGCTATAAACTAATTATGCGGACGCCTAGAAAAGGCACCTTGGCCTATAAAAAATTCCAACAAAATCGGCGTGCCTTAACACCATTAATTCAACGACAAGCGCGAGAGTCAAAAGTTGACCCTGCTTTAGTTATGGCTGTGATTCATGCTGAGTCAGCTTACGACCAATACGCGAGATCTCACGCTGGAGCTGTCGGCTTAATGCAACTCATGCCTGCTACAGCCGAACGATTTGGTGTTTCAAATAGAACCAATGTTACCGAAAACATACGTGGTGGCACACAATACTTGCGCTATTTACTGGAACTATTCGAATTTAATATTAGGCTTACCTTGGCTGCCTACAACGCAGGTGAGTCTGCTGTCAGCAAATACGGTAATACCATACCCCCGTACCCAGAAACACAGTTGTACATTAAAAAAGTGATTGGTTATTACCGTGATTACTTGGGACAACGAAAATCATCATAATCCATTAATAATTACACCGAGGAACTGCATGCGTTTACTTCACACAATGTTGAGGGTTGCCGATATGGACCGCTCTATTGCCTTTTATACCAGTGTTTTAGGCATGGAGCTTTTGCGGCAGCAGGATTTCCCTGAGGGACGCTTTACACTGGCATTTGTCGGCTTTAATAATGAAAAAGACGGGGCGGTTATCGAGCTGACGCATAATTGGGATGTGTCGAAATATGAATTAGGCACAGGCTTCGGCCATATTGCTATCGGCGTTGACGACGTGTATGAAGCCTGTGAAAAAATTCGCATCAAAGGCGGCGAAGTGGTGCGTGAAGCAGGACCAATGAAGGGCGGCACAAGCGTTATTGCGTTTGTTAAAGATCCTGATGGTTATATGATTGAGCTATTAGAAGGACGTTAAAGAATAGAAAAGCCCATCTGATTAAGCAGCTTAATCAACTTAATCAAAGGTAAACCCACTAAGGCATTCGGGTCATCGCCCTCTATTTTTTCGAATAGAGCGATACCTAATCCTTCAGATTTAAAGGCCGCCGCACAACCGTAGGGCTTGTCTTTTTTTACATAGCGCTCAATTTCTTCGTTTGTTAGGTCTTTCATTAACACCTTGCAGCTATCCACATCGGCCTTATAATCACCTGTCATACTGTTTAGCACACAAACAGCTGTATAAAACGTAAGCATTTTTCCTGATGATAACTGTAGTTGTTTGACGCAGTTATTGTGTGAGCCCGGTTTTGTTAATTGAGTCTCTCCCAACATGGCAACTTGGTCTGAGCCGATGATAAGGTGATTAGGGTACTTCGACCGTAAGGCTTTAGCTTTTTCTATCGCTAAACGAAGTGCTAAATCAATTGGGGGTTCATTGTCGCGGCTGCTTTCATCAATATCGGGAGCGGCAGCTTCAAAGTTAGGGTAAATTTTAGTTAACAAAGCTTTTCTAAAAGGTGAGCTAGATGCTAATACTAATTGTGCTGAGTTTTTCATATAATAAGCCAGATTAATTTAAGGGTATTTTACCTCCATGAGCAAAACATTACAGATTCAAGTGGATCCTTTTTTATGCGCCAGTCAAGAAAGAACGATTTCAGGGGCGCTTCACTACCCAGATTTAATGATTATTCAACATGATATTGACCCCAGCAGTGGGCCAATTGAGGCTAATCTAACTTTTTCAAAACAAGGTAAATTTGTTGTTCTAACGGGTCGGATTTCAGCAAATCTCGTGTTACAATGCGCTGCTTGTTTGGAGTCGATTGATTTCATTGTTGATATAAACGTAAAACTGGCCGTCTTTGATGACGAATCTATGTTGAGCGTTTTACCTGATGATTATGAGCCTTGTGTGTTTGAAGGTGATCGTTTGATGATCAATGAGGTGGTTGAAAGTGAGGTGCTTTTGGTGCTTCCTGATATTCCCCGACACGAAGTTTGTCCATCTGCGCTGCCGACCAGCAGCACAGATAAAGATTTTACGCTTGAACCGGAGCAAAAGAAAAATCCGTTTGAAGCGCTTGAAAGTTTAAAAAAACATTAATTCTCTGGAGAATTTGAGATGGCCGTACAAAAAAGTAAAAAATCACGCTCTAAACGAGGCATGCGTCGTTCACACGATGCCCTAGAGTCAAAAACCTTGTCTACTGAACCAACAACCGGTGAAGTGCATTTGCGTCATCACGTTAGCGCCGATGGTTTTTATCGCGGTGAACAAGTCGTAGCCGATAAGGACTAGACTGTCACCAGCTCAATAATATGATTGAGCTAGCGGTACTTAAATACCTTGAGTCAATTTGTAAATAGGCCTGCTTGAATGTTAAATGCAAAAATAACAGGTACGGGTAGTTATTTACCTGAAAAAATTGTTAGCAATAAGGATTTTGAATCATTTTTAGATACCTCTGATGAGTGGATTTTTGCACGCACAGGTATTAAACAGCGTCACGTCATTGCTGATAATGAAACAAGCTCATCCATGGCCGAAATTGCTGCTACACGCGCAATGCAAGCAGCAGGGGTGGTTGCTAATGATATTGACTTAATTATCGTTGCCACTAGCTCACCGGATCGAGTATTCCCTAGTACGGCCTGTTTGCTTCAAGCGCGGTTAAAAATTAACGATTGCGCAGCCTTTGATGTGCAAGCCGCGTGTTCCGGCTTTATCTACGCTCTTGGCATCGCCCATCAGTTTATTAAAGCAGGTGGTGCCAAAAAAGCCTTGGTTATCGGCTCAGAAGCCAACTCCAGAATCTTAGACTACAGCGATCGCAGCACCTGCGTTATTTTTGGTGACGGCTCAGGGGCTGTTGTGCTTGAAGCGTCTGAGGAAGTAGGTATTTTGTCGACACACCTCCATTCTGATGGGGAATACCAAGACTTGTTGTATATCAACAATCCGATCAAAGACCAAAAGCAGCACGGTGAGCAAGCCTTTATGAGGATGCAAGGCAATGACGTCTATAAAGTTGCAGTTAAAACCTTAGGCCGCATTGTCGATGAGACCCTCGAATCCAACGGATTACGTAAATCGGATGTGGATTGGTTAATTCCCCATCAAGCAAATATTAGAATCATTTCTTCAGTGGCTAAACGACTTGAAATGCCGATGAGCAAAGTCGTTGTTACGATTGAAAATCAAGGTAACACCTCTTCGGCATCAGTTCCTCTCGCACTAGACCTTGCAGTGAGAGACGGGCGTATTAAAAAAGGTGAAATCGTTTTGATGGAAGCCTTCGGTGGCGGTTTCGTCTGGGGTTCTGCTTTAGTTAAAATGTAAGCACACACTTAATTATATAAATACGATTATGTCTATAAATAATACATTAGCGTTTGTTTTTCCTGGTCAAGGCTCGCAAACAGTAGGCATGCTAGCTGACCTCGCTAGCACTCATACTGAAATCAAAGATACTTTTGATGAAGCGTCAGAGACTTTAGGGCGTGATTTATGGTCGCTTGCGCAAGAAGGGCCCGCTGACAAACAAAACTTAACGCAAAACACCCAACCGCTTGTATTAACAGCTAGCGTCGCAATTTGGCGTATTTGGCAAAAACAATCAACCCTTAAACCTGCCTATATGGCTGGCCATAGTTTGGGCGAATACACCGCTCTGGTTTGCGCCGATAGCTTGAGCTTTATGGATGCGGTTAAGTTAGTCGAAAAACGTGCCTGCTTCATGCAACAAGCGGTGGCTGAAGGCGAGGGGAGCATGGCAGCTATTCTAGGCTTAGACTTAAGTGTTTTAATGAATATTTGTGCTGAAGCGGCTGAAAATGAGGTGGTCTCAGCCGTTAACTTTAATGCCCCAGGGCAAATCGTTATCGCCGGTAATACGAATGCGGTAAATCGCGCGATTGAACTAGCTAAAGCGCAGGGTGCAAAAAGGGCATTGGCGTTGGCCGTTAGCGTGCCATCACATTGCGCCTTGATGGAACCCGCTGCAACTAAACTGTCTGCTGAAATGGCCGACGTGTCTTTTTCTAGCCCAAACATAAAAGTGCTGCACAACACAGACGTTGCGTCTCACAATGATGTGGCCAGCATCAAGCAAGCCTTAGAAAAGCAGCTTTATACGCCTGTTAGATGGACAGAAACCATCGAGACTTTAGCCAAGCGTGAAATGACAACGATTATTGAGTGTGGCCCAGGTAAAGTACTTAGCGGGCTAAATAAACGCATTGATAAAAGCCTAACGCTACATTCACTCACAGATTTAAACTCATTTAATAAAGCATTAGAGGCACTGACATGAACGATAAAACAATAGCACTGGTTACCGGCGCTAGCCGTGGCATTGGAAAGGCCATTGCTCAGCAACTCGCTACAGACGGTTTCTTTGTCGTTGGTACGGCTACTTCTGAAAAAGGCGCTACCGCCATTTCAGACTACCTTAAAGAGTCGGGTGTTGGTATGACCTTAGATGTAACCCAAACAGATTCCATTCAAACCGTATTTTCAGAGATTAACAGTATTTATGGTGCCCCGACGGTATTAGTCAATAACGCCGGTATTACCAGAGACAATTTGATGCTCAGAATGAAAGACGATGAATGGGATGATATTATTTCAACCAATTTAAGCTCAATTTTTCGTATCAGCAAAGCCTGCCTTAAAGGCATGATGAAAAACAAAAAGGGCCGGATTGTTAGTATTGCCTCAGTAGTTGGGGTGACAGGGAATGCAGGGCAAGCCAATTACTCAGCAGCTAAAGCAGGCATTATTGGTTTTAGCAAATCATTAGCTAAAGAAGTTGGATCAAGGAATATTACTGTGAATACCGTTGCCCCCGGCTTTATCGATACCGATATGACTAAAGCACTTGCTGACACTCAGCGTGAAGCACTATTGACTGCAATTCCTTTAGGCCGTTTAGGCCAAGCAGAGGAAATTGCAAATGCTGTTTCTTTCTTATGTTCCGATAAAGCGGGCTATATTAGCGGCGAAACGCTACACGTAAACGGCGGAATGTACATGAGTTAATTGAATAAATTAACTTTAAGTAACAGGCTTAACATATTGATATATAATAACTTAAAAACATTTAAAAGAAATCGTTTAATTTAAAGTAGCGGTAAATCATAAGGAAACGTTTAATCTTTTATGATTTATCAATATAATACGGCTTTCGTGAGCTTAGCTTACGGTTCATATAAAACAGAGGATAGACAAAAATGAGTAACATTGAAGAACGCGTCAAAAAAATCGTTGCCGAACAGCTTGGTGTAAAAGAAGAAGAAGTAACAAACGAAGCTTCGTTTATTGATGATCTAGGTGCAGATTCATTAGACACAGTTGAATTGGTTATGGCGCTTGAAGAAGAATTCGACTGCGAAATCCCCGATGAGCAAGCCGAAGGTATTACAACAGTTCAACAAGCGATTGATTACGTTAACAATAATAACGAATAATAAATCAAATCCTTATCGACAAGCACGGTTTAGTTATTAAACCGTGCTTGTTTTTATTTTAGAGAGTTCAATCCGTGTCTAAACGTCGAGTCGTCGTAACAGGTTTAGGTTTAATATCGCCAGTGGGCGGTAATACAGCTGAATCATGGGAAAATATTTTAAACGGTCAAAGTGGAATCAGCCCGATCACACGGTTTGATACCAGCGATTTTCCATCAAATTTTGGTGGTGCAGTTAAAAACTTTGACGTTAATGATTATTTGTCGCCGAAAGATGCCAAAAAAATGGATCCGTTTATTCATTATGGCGTTGCTGCTGGTATGCAGGCCTTAGATGACTCTGGCATTCAAGTAACTGAAGAGAATGCCGAACGAATTGGCGTTGCGATCGGTGCCGGTATCGGTGGTATATCAGGTATTGAGTCGGGTTATGATGGTTTTTTGAAAGGTGGACCTAGAAAAATTTCTCCCTTTTTTGTACCGTCTAATATTATCAATATGATTTCCGGCAACCTGTCTATTTTGAGAGGTTTGAAAGGTCCTAATTTTGCTATTGTTACGGCCTGCACAACCGGTGCGCACAACATTGGTGATGCAGCAAGGGTTATTCAATATGGCGACGCGGATGTCATGGTCGCTGGTGGTGCAGAAATGGCTACTTCGGTCACTTCGTACGGTGGTTTTTCTTCCGCACGCGCACTGTCACGCCGTAACGACTCACCTGAAACCGCAAGCCGTCCTTGGGATAAGGACCGTGATGGCTTTGTGTTGAGTGATGGCGCTGGGGTTGTCGTTCTTGAAGAGTATGAACACGCTAAAAAACGTGGCGCAACCATATACGCTGAACTTGCCGGTTACGGTATGAGTTCAGATGCTTATCACATGACGATGCCTGCTAAAAATGGCGATGGTGCCTTTCGCTGCATGAGGAATGCACTAAAAGACGCCGCATTAAACCCAGAACAAATCAGCTATATTAACGCCCACGGCACCTCAACACCTGCAGGTGATGTTGCTGAAACCCAAGCAGCTAAAGCATTGTTAGGTGACCTTGCATACAAAGTGCCTATGAGTTCCACCAAGTCAATGACTGGACACATGCTTGGCGCAGCGGGTGGTGTTGAAGCGGTCTTTTCTGTTTTAGCGATCCGAGATCAAGTGGCACCACCAACGATCAATCAATTTACGCCTGATCCTGACTGCGACCTTGATTATGTTCCGAATGAAGCGCGCCAAATGTCAGTAGATGTGGTTGTTTCTAACTCATTTGGTTTCGGTGGTACTAACGGCACGCTTGTATTTAAACGTCTTTAGATACATCTAATCCAGGTGGCACTGGCTTTTAAAGATCATGGTGGGTTTTCCTCATTTAAAATCCCCTACGAGACAGACTTACTGGATTTTCACGCATACAAACCAGATCGCTACCCTTTTTTACTTGAAAGCCATCAACTGCATCAGCCTAATGATGGCTCAGATATTTTATTCGCCTTCCCCGGTCAATCAATTGAGTTGACAACAATCACAAACAACAGTTTTTTTTCCGAATGGGATCAACAGTTTGCTAGTGAAAAGAACACACATGCCTTTGCGGCTAGCCACGCTTATCCGTTTACCGGTGGCTGGTTTATTTTTCTAAGTTACGAACTGGTAGCGGCAATAGAAAATAAATTATCCGCCATTCAAGTCGATACGCGTTTACCGATCGCCAGTGTTGTTAGAATTCCTGCAGCGATCATCAAAAACCATGAAGACAAGAGCTGTTCAGTTATATGCGAAACAGGCCAAGAAGCACTTATTGAAAGCATATTAGATGATCAGCGCTTAATGGGGCACGACGTCAAGCAGCACTCTCCCCAAGTTAATTTGCAAGAAGACCCGCCCGGACTTTTCACAGAGGGTGTCGAAAAAATCAAACGTTATTTGCGTGAAGGCGACACCCTGCAAGTTAATTTATCCCGTCAATGGCAGGGTGAGTTATTAGCTGAGACTAATTATCTTGATATCTATCGCTCACTTAGACAACATAACCCATCACCTTTCGCGGGCTTAGCACGTTTTAATGAAACGGTTATTTGCTCTTCCTCTCCTGAACGTTTAATTAGTTGTTCGGGTGATTCTGTCCAAATGCGACCGATTGCTGGAACACGTCCACGCTGTGATGATAAGGTGTTAGATAAACAGTTGTCAGACGAATTACTCCTTAACGCGAAGGAAAATGCTGAGCACATTATGTTGATCGATTTGATTCGCAATGATCTCGGAAAGATTTGCACCACAGGTAGCATTCATGTGGATGAAACGATGTCGCTTGAATCTTATGCCTCGGTGCATCATATTGTTTCAAATGTCAGCGGTCTTTTACTCGATAATATAAGCCCTGCGGATATCATAAAAGCCGTTTTTCCTGGCGGCACCATTACGGGTTGCCCGAAAGTTCGCTGTATGGAAATTATCAATGAATTAGAGGCAACGCATAGAGGCGCTTATACCGGCTCTATGGGTTATATCAATCTAAATGGTGACATGGACCTCAATATATTAATAAGAACGCTCACGCTGCAAGGCAATACAGTGAGTTTTCGAACGGGCGCTGGCATTGTGGCCGATTCAGTGGCTGATAGCGAACTGCAAGAAACGCGTCATAAAGCCAAAGCCTTGTTAGCGGCGTTGAATATCAATGCAGACTGATACGCTCATTAATGGACGTGCCTTAGACTGCATTGACGTGCGTGATAGGGGATTCCATTACGGCGATGGCTTGTTTGAAACAATCGCGGTTGAGTCCTCTACCCCTATTTTTCTCCACGAACACCTTAACCGATTACAGTGGGGTGCAGATGTACTCGGTTTTCCTCCACTTGATCGATCGTTAATTCAAGCAGAAATTCAACAGTTGATTGGCGCTCGCGATCATGGGGTATTAAAATTAATTCTGTCGAGAGGCATTGCTGATAGGGGGCTTTTACCACCGAACAACCCCCGTATTACACGCGTCCTCACTTTTAGCCCGGTTGATAAAACGCTTGAACGGTGCTTGATCAGTTTAGACTTAGTCGCCTGCCAAACCCGCTTGAGTCGACAGCCGCTGCTAGCTGGAATTAAGCATTTAAATCAATTAGAACGTATCCTCGCTAGACGTGAATTTGCCGAACGCAGCAATACCGAAGGTCTTATGTTTGATCAGGATGAAATAGCCATTGAAGGCACCATGAGTAACTTGTTTATTGTTAAAAATGGTGTCTTGAAAACGCCTAAATTACAGTATTGTGGCGTCAAAGGCATTATTCGGGATTTTTTGATTAAAAGCGCTCAATTAGATGGGGTAAACTGTCAGCAAAGCGAATTAAACATCGATGATTTAAAGAGTGCCGATGAAATTTTTATGACGAACAGTTTAATGCCCATCAGAGCAATAAAACACTTACATTTAGCCGGTGAAAGCATTGTGAAAAGTGCAAATTCCTATGCCAATTGGGCTTTGAATAAGGTTTTAGACGAGACGGCCCAACAATTAAAAACAACGACAACACGATGAGAAGGTTATTAGCCGTTACCATTATTGCAACCAGCCTATCCGTAGGTTGGTTTTGGATGCTTTACCAAAATGCCAATCAACAATCTTACATTACTGAGCAAATGGGCTCCGTCGTGGTAAGTATTGAGAAAGGTCAAAACCTGAATGAGATCATTGATGCGCTTGAGCAGCAAGCAGTCGTTGATGGCCGTTGGTTTAAATGGCTGGTCCGCTTTGAGTCGGCAGCGCATAAAATACAAGCGGGTGAGTATGAATTCTCTGCCGGTACGACGCCGAAACAAATTTTACATTTTTTAATTAAAGGTAAGGTTAATCAGTACGCTATTACCCTGATTGAAGGGCAAACCTTTAAAGAAATCTTAAGCGATATCCAGCAACACCCAGCCATTCTGTCAACCTTGCCCAAACAGTATGATATGGCCCGTTATGTTGAACTTACCAAAATCCCAGAAAAACATTTAGAAGGTTTATTATTACCTGAAACGTACTTTTTTATCAAAGGAACGCCTGATGTTGAAATTATTATAAGGGCGTATCGCGCGATGCAAGCATTTATTAATACGCAATGGCCCAAGCGAGAGAAGAATGAACAGATAAAAACGGTGTATGACGCACTCATTTTGGCCTCTATTGTAGAAAAAGAAACAGGCGTTGCCAGCGAACGTAAACGTATCGCTGGTTTGTTTATCCGTCGCCTTAGTATTGGTATGAAAATGCAAACAGACCCAACGGTTATTTATGGTATGGGTGACCAGTTTAAGGGCGACATTAGATTCCGTGATTTACGCACTGACACGCCTTATAACACGTATACACGATATGGTTTACCACCTACGCCCATCGCTATGCCAAGTAAGGCAGCCATACAAGCGGTGTTTCACCCTGAACAGACTAACAGCTTGTTTTTTGTCTCCAAAGGGGATGGCAGCCATGTTTTTTCAGAAACCCTACAGCAGCACAATGTTGCTGTTAATAAATACCAGCGGAAAAAATAACAATGAAAATTGGGAAGTTTATTACCCTAGAGGGCGTGGAAGGGGTTGGTAAAAGTACAAATTTAAGTTTTATTGCTGATTACCTTAAGGCTGCCGGTAAATCGGTGGTGACAAGCCGCGAACCCGGCGGGACAGTTATTGCTGAGCAAATTCGTTCCATTTTGTTACAACATAGTGATGAGTCACTGTGTGATGAATCAGAGCTATTACTCATGTTTGCAGCCCGCGCACAACATATTAAAGAGGTTATAAGGCCAGCCTTAGAGTCAGGTCAGTGGGTTGTCTGTGATCGCTTTACTGACGCGACCTATGCCTATCAAGGCGGTGGCAGGCGGTTTAATACTGATGACATAGCCTGGATAGAGGCCTTTGTACAAAAGGGCTTGCAAGCAGATAAAACAATCTTATTGGACTTACCCGTCGATATAGGGCTAAAACGGGCTTCTGATCGAAGTACCCCAGACCGTTTTGAAATTGAAAAGCGTACATTTTTTGACGATGTCCGTAATGTTTATATACAGCGGGCAATAAATGAACCTGAGCGTTTTTATGTTGTTGATGCATCGCAATCAATCGTTGATGTACAGCAATCTATAGCGAGCTGTTTAGACGTACTACTAAACCATGAGTAACCAAATCATCAGCCGGTACCCCTGGTTAAATGGCTGTAGCGCACAGCTTGCTCGTTATATTGAGCAAGATCGCTTACCCAGCGCCCTTATGCTGGTTGGCGAAAAGGGGTTAGGCCTTGCCGCACTAGCCGAAGACTTTGCCGCTACGGTTTTTTGTCAGCAATTGAACTCAGATGGCCTGATTTGCGGTACTTGTCAGGCCTGCTTGTTATTTAAGGCGGGAAATTACCCTGATTATTTTCACCTTATTCCAGAGGAAGGAAAAAACTCTATTCGTATTGATGTTATTCGTCAGTTAACAGCCTCATTGTCGTTAAATAATCAATACCTTAAACCAAGAATAGTCATTATTGATCCGGCTGATGCTTTGCTCCATCAAGCCTCCAATAGCTTATTAAAGACCTTAGAAGAACCCAGCGACAACACCTGTTTGATTCTTGTCACACACGATTTATCTAATATATCAGCCACTATACGTAGCCGTTGCCAGTTGCTGGTAGTCAACCATGTTGAGCTTAAGCAAGCGCAACAATGGCTTGAAAACTTGGGTTGTGACAGCGCAAATAAATACCTTCGTCTCGCTAACAATATCCCTTTATTCGCACAAGAATTATGGCAGAAAGACGCCTTAACCGCGCATAATGCGCTCTTTGACGGCTTTATAAAGTTAATAAAAGGTCAATTGGATCCCTTATTATTTGCTGAACAGTGCTTTTCCCAGCAACAATTACCGATGATTAATTGGATGTTATCTTGGTTAGCAGATGCCATCAAAGTACAGTTACAGACAAAAGCTGAGCGCATTGTTGATATTGATTCACTGGCTAACTTGAAAGTTATAACAGAAAGACTACACTTGGAGTCGATATACGAGATAATGGACAACTTGACAATGATCAATCGATTGGAACAAAGCCAAGTCAATCAACAACTCTTGTTAGAAGAAATGGCTGTTCGATGTTATTCGTTAACCATCAACAAAGGTAAAAGTTAAAATAAATGAGCATCAATGAGAGCGACACACGGCAAGGAATTTTATCCTTAACGATTAAAGATAAAAATGCTTTATACGCCGCTTATATGGACTATGTTTCAGGCGGTGGTTTATTTATCCCTACAAATAAAAAGTACAACCTCGGTGATGAAGTTTTTATGTTACTAAGCTTGATCGGTGAAAGTGAACGTATACCCGTTGCTGGTAAAATTATTTGGATAACTCCCATTGGTGCCGAAGGTTCGCGTGCTACTGGCGTTGGTGTGCAATTTAACGAACAAGACGGCGGAGTCGCCCGGGCTAAAATCGAGACATACCTTGCTGGTTCAGCTGCTTCAGGTCGGGCAACCCACACGATGTAAACTGTTTAGCGGTTAAACTTAGTTTTACTCTTGATTATCACATTATGTTTATAGATTCCCACTGCCATTTAGATCGTGTTGACTTGTCGCCCTACAATAATGAAATGGGTGACTACCTCGCCGCATCAAAAGCAGATTCACTCGATCATATGCTATGCGTTTCGATTAATTGGGAAGACTACCCAGCGATGCGCGACTTAGTACAACCACACGCCGCTATTTCTTTCTCTCTAGGTGTTCACCCCAATGAGGTGGATGGACATGACCCGAGTAGTGAAGAGCTCATTCAGCTCGCGATACAAGATAAAGTGGTCGCTATCGGCGAAACAGGGCTTGATTACTTTAGGTTGGGTAGTGATGCAGAAATTGACATGCAACAACAGCGTTTTCGCCAGCATATAAGGGCCGGTATCGAAACCAACAAGCCCATAATTATTCATACACGAGATGCTAAAGACGATACCATCCGTATCATGCAAGAAGAGGGTGCTGATAGGGCTGGTGGGGTATTACATTGTTTTACCGAAGATTGGGAAATGGCCAAAAAAGCACTCGATTTAGGCTTTTATATTTCGTTTTCCGGTATCGTAACCTTTAAAAACGCTAAACAAGTGCAAGAGGTGGCTAAACAGGTTCCCCAAGACCGTTTTTTAATCGAGACCGACTCCCCTTATCTGGCACCTGTGCCAATGCGAGGTAAGCCCAATTACCCTAACTATGTTAAATATGTGGCTGAAGCATTGTCTGGTCTTCGCGGTATGTCGACACAACAGGTTGCTGAAATAAGTGGTCAAAATTACGAGCGATTGTTTAACCGCTAAAGGGCAGAATTAAATACCCTTTTTGTTAAAGGGTAATAAGCTTTGGATTTTATCAAAGACTGCAATCAAGTCTTTTTCAGCATTTGTTGCTTGCTGCAAACGCTCTTGTTGTTGTTGATATTGCTGCTTTAAACGAGCTAGTTCTTGCTTTGTTTGCAGCAATTCCTCGTCAGCCTTGGTTTTATAATGGGTCGAGAAATTTTGTTGATAGCCAGACAATAACTCACTCAGAACCTCATCAAAAAATGCTTGCTCAAGTCTCTTACTCTGAGCCAAGGACTTTATTTCATCTATAACGTTATACAAGGGTTGATCGAATTGTCGCCGGTAGCAGTCAGTCAGTTGCGAGTGTACATAGCGCAACTCATCCTCAGAGCCACTAAAACGAGCGAAAAGCTTTAATACATTCGATTCAAACGAATGGATTCCTTGATTATATTTTTCGGCGTAAATTTGCTCAAGTGTGGAAACGACGTCACGAATCTCTTCTTGAGGAAAACCTTTTTTCTCTAAGTCGTTGTAAAACGCCCGAACGGATGAACTGCCAGTGTCCAAGCTGCCTGGTTTTGCCACTGCTGGGCTGAAAGCATTAATAGCGCCTATAAATTCAGCTTGTTGCTGATTGCTTAAGGTACCCTCTGCCAGTTGTTGTAAACAGAAACTGGATGCCTGTTCAAAGTCCATGATGGCAGGCTTTGTCATGACAGACGGGGTGTGGTTTTGCGTTTTTTTAAGCGAAAAATCAGGGCTAGGGTGGTTGTTCGGCGTTGGTTCTAATGCCTTGTCTGCTATCTCTTGTTGTCGCCAAAAATCACTAAATGAGTCTATGGCTTGCCCTTCCATTTTTTCTTCAAGCTCTTGAGCTAACTGTTTAAAACACACACTGGCCTTAGACTCCGGGTTCAATAAGACGGCCGGACATTGTAGGCTGACAGAGGAAATCATGGTTTCATCAACTTGAATATACCCTAGGTAAGCGATCGCTACATCAATGTATTTTTTAACCGCTTTTTCAAACCGTTTATAAATGAGCTGGCTGTTGTCATAGTTCATCGCCATATTGACTAAGATGTATGACCTGCGTGAATAGTTTGCACGTTTTAACACCTTCAATAAAGAGAAAGAGTCCGTCAAAGAGGTCGGTTCTGGCGTAATAATGACGATAGAAAATTGTGCTGCTTTAACAAAGTCGAGCACATCATCACTAATCCCTGCGGCCGTATCGATAATTAGATAATCAAATTCTTGCTGTAATTGATCCAAGGCTAATAAGAGCACGTCTTTTTGCTCAGCGGTCAAATGAGTATATTCGGCAACACCGGTAGCACCCGGTACAATCTTTAATCCGCGGGGGCCGTCAATAATGATGTCTTTTAAGGTTTTTTCACCGTTAAGTAGGTGTTGTAGCGTGTATTTGGGCTGTAATCCCAATAAAATATTGATGTTAGCTAAACTGGCATCAGCATCAAATACGCACACTTTCTTATTGAGCGCAGTAAGCGCCAGGGCTAAATTCGTCGAGGTGCTGCTTTTACCAACGCCGCCTTTACCACTGGTGATGGTAATAACTCGGGCTTTAGGCTTTTTATTGCCCTTGATGTTGGTATTACTGTAGGCTAATTCCATTCTTTTATTCACCAACGTGTGTCTATACAATTACGTGCTTTAATTGGTTGATTCTATCAAATAAGCACATCCATCAGTGGACTATTTACCTTAACAAATGAAAATTAAAACAAGCAAACTACAGGGCGGGGCAGGGTACTTTATAGCCGGCTCCCGCTTGGCGTTTCATCCAGGTTTGAGGCAGTATATCGTCATTCCTTTACTCATTAACACACTGCTTTTTAGTGCTGCAAGCTGGGTTCTTTGGCATTATTTAATGACCGCCGTCGATGCCATGTTACCCAGCTGGTTAGATTGGTTGGCTTGGTTGATTTTACCCGTGTTTATCGTCAGTCTTTTAACGGTGGTGTATTACGGGTTTACTCTAGTTGCTAATATCATTTCCGCGCCTTTTTACGGTCACTTGGCTAAGGCGGTAGAGGCACATTTAAAAGGCGAGACACCGACCGCCACGAGTAACAGTTCGATGATTAAAGATGCCATAAACATTACCCTATCTGAACTTAGAAAACTCTGGTATTACTTGCTGCGCGCGACCCCGTTGTTGTTATTGTCGTTTATCCCCGGTATTAATGTGGTCAGCTTGCCTATGTGGTTACTATTTAGCGCCTGGTTTTTGAGTTTTGAATACGCCGGGTATGCGTTTGAAAACCATGCCATTTTATTCGAACAACAAAAACAAGTATTGCGTAAGTCTCGCTGGACCAGTCTAAGCTTTGGCGGCTGTAGTTTGATTGCAACGATGGTGCCGCTTGTAAATATGCTAGTACCGGCTATTTCTGTAGCGGGTGCGACTAAAATGTTAGTCGATAGGGGGGAGGTTTAACGGCCTTTTTTGCCTAAGCGAAAACGTGTACTGATTATTAATCGCAACGTGCAACCATTACGCCGTTATCAATAGACTCTAGACGACACGCTTTAATTTGATTACATATCGCAGCGGGATGAGATGTTATGGTTTTTACACGCAGATAGTTAGGTGTGTAACCCATAACGACCGAACGTCCATCGTCATCGATAGAGTTAACATCTTCCCATAACACATCACAATGACTGCCAATAAATGAGGTCATGAGGGCATGCCGTGCCTTAGCTGTGATTTGATGCAGTGCTTTACTGCGGTTTTTTTTGTATACCGTATCAACTTGCTCTGGCATAGAAGCGGCTTTTGTACCCTCGCGTTTTGAATAGCTAAAAATATGCAGGTCGGCAAAATTGATTTCATCAACAAAATCGAGGGTTTCCTGCCATTCCGTTTCACTTTCCCCAGGAAAACCTACAATAATATCGGAGGTGATATTAATCCCTGGTACAGCTTCTCGTGCCGCCTTTACTAAAGAACGAAACTCATCTGTTTTACACCGCCGCGACATTCTCTTTAAAACCGTATCAGAGCCACTTTGTATGGGTAAATGTAAGTGCGGCATCAACCTTGGGTTTTTAAATAATTTAAAAAAACCTATTGGTAAATCCCAAGGTTCTAATGAGCCCATGCGTATTCTTGGCACATTGGTTTGTTCCAGTAGAGCTGTAATGAGGTTTAGTAAGTCACTGTCAATATCGCTGCCGTAACCACCTAAATGAACGCCAGTAATGATAATTTCATTAACTCCCTGCGCATTTACTGCATTAACTTCGTCAATTATCTCTTTGATATTCCTGCTTTTTTCTTCACCCCTTGCGATGGTTACAATACAAAAACTGCAACGATAGCGGCAGCCATCTTGCACCTTAATAAAGGCCCGCTGACGGCCGCGCGCAAACAAGGCCACCTCGTTTGGTTCAGTCGCCATCGTGGGCATAGCCAGTTCATTGGTATGTTCTAGGGTTAGCGCCACCAATTGGTCTTTTTGTTGATTATTAACGACCAGGTCTACACCTTGAAGGGCGGTACTTTCATCGGCATTAAGCGTGGCGTAACAACCACTAATGATGAGCTTGGCTTTTGGGTTGCTTGCATGGGTTTTACGAATTAATTGGCGCGACTTCCTGACTGCGCTTTGAGTCACAGCGCAAGTATTGATGACAAGTGCATCAGGTGCATCATTTTCTTGTACGATGAGGTGCCCTTGAGCACCAAAGTCATTCGCCCACGATTCAATTTCAGCCTCATTGAGGCGGCAGCCTAACGTTTTAAGGTGGACACGCATTAATCTAAAACCTGTTTAAAAGCCGCTATTTTACGCTATTTAGTGGTTTTTTATAAAGTCGATGATGCTTTGTTGGCAATTATCGCTGTTTTCATACAGTATTCCGTGCCTTGATGACGCGACCCATTGATGTTGCCGCAAGGGTTGTTTTATTAACCTGAGCAAAACGGACAAACTGCATGGATCGACGATGGGATCATTGTCCGCGTGCATCAACAAAACAGGGCAGGCCAATTGATGCAATTGTTTTTTAGTTTGCCTTATCAGTATTAACAATTGATTAACGCTGGCAATAGGCACGTGATGGTAGTTAATATTTGGATGCTCAGGTGAGCTTTCGTTAAATGCAAAAAGACCGCCTGTTGAAAGAAACGGTCGGCTTAAAAAATTAATACCATTCGCCAATTTTGTAAACGGTAACCAGCGGTCTTTTAACTTTATCGGTGTTGAGCAGGCACTTACAGAGCTTATGTTTAATGCCTTCTCGCTAGCGAGAAGCAGTGATAATAAACCCCCTGTTGAGAAACCAATCAAATGCACTTTGTCGCCATGATGACGCGCTATGTTAATGTTTTGTAGTACCGATTGACGCCAATCTTGCCAAGTTCTTTGCTTTAAATCCCACGGTGAGGTGCCATGTCCTTTTAAACGACAGCCGATAGCCATATAACCTAGCTGTTGCAATTTAATGGCCAAACCATACATTTCGGCTGGCGTGGATAGCAAGCCGTGAATTAATACGACGCATTCACCATTAGGTTTTTGCGGTGTCAGGATAAAAGGCTTAGCCGCATCTTCATCAATCCGTTGTAATTGGTTGATTTCTTGGTATCGTTGGTCTTGAAATAAGGCCTTATCCCATTCATATTCACGCATTTCATCGTCAATTAATAGGCTAGCAAAAGCGGCCGACTTTTCATTATGCGTTGCATTTATGCTCGTAATTACGGCCTCTTTAACGGCTTTAATCGGCGACACTTCATTGGCATAAACGGCCATAGGGTTTTTATAACGGATGGAATCAAAATCATGTTCCAGCGTAATTTGGTCAGTAAAAATATAGTGGGACTCATCACAGCTTAGTAAGTTCGCACGATAAGCACTGCGAAGAAACTGGTCAAATGTCTGGCTATAAGTGGTGAGCAAGTTGCGGTAAATGGCAGGGTTTTGAAGTGTTCGGTGAAAATTTAATGTAATGTGTCCTTGTAAGGCTTTGATAACCAAGTAAATCAAACGGTGTAAGGTTTGTTTTTCTACCTTTTTTTTACCCTGGTTGACGAATTGCATAATGATAGTTGCGGCTATATGGGCAATATTGATTGTCAGTTTTACGTAAATCTCGCGCATATAAACATCTCGTATTTTAAGCGCATTGCGTTGATAACTCAGCCTAAACAATAAGTTGTTCCAGCTTTTGCTTGATTGGGTCTGTAAAAAAATATCGTTGAGCGTTAAGTCGGCATGGGTTGTAAAAACCGAACTAAGCGCAGAATCAAATTTTGTCCAATAGTTTTCTACGATAATTGGTGTCCCTATTTGAATATCCATATCCGTGTCTTTCAGCAAGAAATTACCTTCTATTAATAATTCTTCTGATAACCGTTTTTGCACGTTCTTAAAAAAGAATTGCACACCCCGTGTTAAGGCGTTTCCACTGATCCTTAAGGGATAAAAGGTAATATTACAGGGTATGATAAGCGTCGGTTTTTCACTCACATCAATTAACGCTTGTTTATCCTTAAAGCCTAATTCAGCCGACCAAAGGCTGAGTGTGTCATGCTGATCATCTTTGCTTATTTCTCGTACGGCTGATTTGAAAATTGCCACGGCTAGCGCGATAACCGCCGGTCCGGAATGATGTTTTCTGCGCTCACCATGTGACCGCGAATACACACGATAACGCCCTGCATTGTCTATACTTCGTCGGTCCTTGACGATGCCACCTTCTGGAAAAGCCACCAATTTATGGTTGTTGAGTATATCTTTAGCGACCAGGTACATGAGGTTATCTGCATTATTAGGTATACCGCCTAGGTCCTTTAGGTAACGACCCAACATATTGTCAGCAAATAATTCTTTAGACGCTATCGATCTGGATAAAAGCCGCGTTCTATCGTAGATGAGGTATTGCGGTATAAAGGTTTCAAATCGAGCAAAATGGTTAAACAAGAAAATATGTCCGGTATCCCACGCAGCCTGGTTGCCATGTGTCCGTAACGTTAATTTAAAAACTTTAAATAACGCTTTCATCACGTGGTAGGTCCAAAAATACGTCGTTGCACGTATGGGTTGGGCGGCTGTGATTTTATTTTCTTTGTTAGTTAACTCAGTCATAAAAGGCCTTTCATTTTTGCCGGTTAATGAGATACGTCTCTACCCATCTATAAATAGTAACCTTATAATAAAATTTATACCCTATTAAACTAAAAATAACACTAGACTGAGCAGCTTTCATCACGCTAATAACCACCATGCAAAGACACAGAGATTTTATACCGGCCTTAGATAACAACCAGGTGGATATTTGGCAACTAGATCTAGAGGCACCTACAGAAAAATGGGCACCATATGCCGCACAGCTTCTGAGTGAGGAAGATAAACGTAAGATAAACCGTTTAATTCAGCCGCAACATCGTGCGCGTGCTGTAGCCATGCGTGTTCAGTTAAGGTTATTGCTATCAAGTTATTTGAACGTGGCTGCTGACGCCCTACGGTTTACGACAGGCCGGTTTGGTAAACCTTATTTAGACCAATCTACAATCATGTTTAACGCCTCTCATTCAAACGACAAGGCCTTGGTGGCGATTGGCTCGTCGCCATTTATTGGTGTCGATATGGAATTTTGGCGACCACTCGATGACATGCCTCGTTTGGTCGAACGACATTTCACCAACACGGAAAAATTATTTTGGCGCACGTTAGACGCTGAGCAACAAGAAACCGTTTTTTTTGACCTATGGGCAGCTAAGGAGGCCTTTATAAAAGCAACTGGCAGAGGCTTGGGTTTGGGGCTGGCACGCTGCGGTTTTAGCTTGCCGAAGACAAATCAATTACTTGAATGTCCGAGTGAGTTTGGTGAACCGTCAGACTGGTCATGCCAACGCTTAACTCTCGGTGAGCGAGTGAGCGCAGCGGTTATGCTTAAAGCCGATCAATGCCGTGTACGGTTATATCAATTTGAAGCTGAATTCTCACCTAGCCAAGGCTAATCATTATAAAATAAACCACATCATTTTTACCTGTCAATCGTAACCTGTCGTACACAATCATGAGTGAATTTCCTAAAACCTTAGTCGAAGCACTAGATAATAATTTAGATGCTAATAAAAAAATAACCTATATTTTAGGGCACGATAGTGAACGAGAAGTCAGCTACCCAGACCTTAAAAAACGGGCCTTAGGTTTACTAAAACACCTACAAAACAAAGGCGCCTCAGCAGGTAACGAGCTGATTATAAACTTGGGTGATAACGAACAATTTATTGATGCTTTTTGGGCCTGCCAATACGGTGCGATTGTCGCCGTTCCATTAGCCATTGGAACCAGCGATGGGCATCGGCGTAAAGTATTTAATGTTTTCCAAAAACTGACAACACCGTACCTAGCGACTACAACTAAAGCTTTGCAACGGCTTAAACTATACGCTGATGAACATGGCGAGGAATCAGTTTACGAACGCATGCGTGAAAGGGCGATCTTACTCGATCGAATTGAGTCGTTCGATGAATTAGGGCAACGCGCTGATGTTAAAGCCCAGCAGACTGCGTTTATTCAGTTTTCATCCGGCTCAACCGGCGACCCTAAGGGTGTTGTGTTAACACATCACAACTTGGTAACCAATTTGTATGGCATCATTACGAGCAGCCGCTTTGATGCTAGAGATAGCTTTTTAGGTTGGATGCCTCTAACGCATGATTTAGGCATTATCGGCTTTCATCTGACGCCTTTATTCGTCAATATTGACCAGTTTATTATGCCAACTGATTTATTTGTTCGGCGACCGACACTCTGGTTAGAAAAAACCAGTGAGCACAAAGCGACTATATTGTGTTCTCCAAATTTCGGTTACAAGCATGTCCTAAAGCGTTTTAAACCCGAAAACCACTCATCACTCGACCTATCTTGCGTGCGACTTATTTTTAATGGTGCTGAACCCATTTCTGCAGACCTATGCAGGGAGTTTAACGCTATCATGAAGCCATTTGGCTTATCCGATAACGCCATGTTTACCGTGTATGGGTTAGCCGAGGCGTGTTTAGGTGTTAGTTTTCCAAAATTAGGCCAAGCCTTATCGACACTCCATGTATTGAGGCGCTCGCTTATTGAAGGACAACCCATTACTATCATAGATCAAGCCACGGACCAAAGTATCGAGCTTGTTCGATTAGGGCAAGCTATCACAGGTACCGAGATTAGCATTGTGGATCAATACTGCAAACCAGTGAATGAAAACATTGTAGGCCGTGTATTAATTAAAGGTGACAATGTAACGCAGGGGTATTATCAGGAAGCTGCTTTAAATAAACGGCTTATTTCGGCTGATGGTTGGTTAGATACCGGCGATCAAGGGTTAATTAATGAAGAGCAACTAATTATTACTGGACGCACTAAAGATTTAGTTATCGTTAATGGCCAAAACTATTATGCACCAGATCTCGAGGCCGTTTGTGAAAATGTAAACGGTATAGAATTGGGTAAAGTAGCCGTTTGTGGTATTGCTAATTCACAGAATGCAATCGACGACCTGGTGGTTTTTGTTCTATACCGCGGTAATTTAGAAGGCTTTTATCAAACAACCATAGACGTTCGCCGTCAATTGGCCGAAAAATCGGGCTTAGACGTTGATTACGTTATACCCATTAAAACGGTACCCAAAACAACCAGTGGCAAAGTGCAACGTTTTGCGCTAACGGAACAATTTATTAACGGTGATTTTGATGAAGTAGTGGCCGCCCTGACAGAACTATCTGAAACCAGGTCAAGCAACAATGTCGCTGCTGGCACACCTATAGAAAGGGTCTTACTTGAGATTTGTCATGGCGTTGTCGCTGACCAAAAAATACAGTTACAAGATAATATTTTTGACGTAGGCACGAGCTCGCTTAAATTGGCTCAAATACATGAAAAAATTGATGAAACATTCCCTGATGTCGTCGAACTAACCGACTTTTTTGACTACCCAACTATCGAGGAACTTGCCGAGTTTATCGCTAGAAAAGTGTAGCGGGGAAGCTTGCTCAGTCGTAGACGCTGCGTTTTCTTTTCCATTTACGATTAGACCACATCCAGTCTTCCGGGTTATCAAGGATCATTGTCTCTAATGCCCGCGCGTATTTTTCCGTTACCTCATAGCCTTCTTTTTTGTACGGCGGTTGACCGAGTTCTTCAAAATAGACCTCGTAATGGCCTAGGTCCAAACGCCGTATGCCCACAAAAATAACAGGGTATTTAGTTAATTGGGCGATTTTTTGTGCGCCAACAGCAAACGAGCTGTCTTGATTTAAAAAATGCGTCCAATATTTTTCTTCTTTTCTCATGGGTGATTGATCTGCCACCATTGCAAAACCTCTCACTTCTTTACGGCGCTGCATAATCTCAATCAGCGCATTTTTATTGGGGATAGGTTTAGCGTTAAAGCGCGATCGTGATTTTTTCATATGTTCATCAACCACTTGATCATGCAAGGGTTTATACACCACGTCGATAGGACAGCTCAACTGAAGGCTACAGCCAGCCAATAACCATTCCCAATTACAATGATGAGCAGCTAACATCAAGACGGATTGGCCGTTAGCGGCAAACTGCTCAATGAGTTCTGGATTTTTTAAGCTAACGCGTTGGCGTATCTGCTGCTCACTCAATGAGCCCGTCTTTATTGACTCCAGCATCACATACACTAACCGTTTAAAATTCAATTTAGCTAAATCGTTCAATTGTTGATCCGACTTATCAGGAAAGGCACTTTTTAAATTAGAAAAGATAACATTGCGCTTTTTTTCGACAAAGTAGTAACCGATTAAATAGACAGGGTAGGCTAAAGCGTATAAAACCGGTAAAGGCAATTTGCCCATCCAGGGGTAAAGTTTAGAAATAAAGTACTGCCTGTTATTTGCCATTATTAGAATATCGTTATTATTTTGCTGGTTATTCTACCAAACTGCCTTAATTGAAAGTGAGTTGATCCTAAGCAAAAAATAAATAGCCAATGAGAATAGCCGCACTAATCCCGATTAAATCAGCAAACAAACCACAGGCAACGGCATGACGAGCTTTTTTAATTCCGACCGAGCCAAAATAGACCGCAAGCACATAAAACGTTGTCTCTGTACTGCCTTGAATGATGGATGATAAACGACCAGCAAAAGAATCAGCACCATGGAGTCGCATGGTTTCCACCATCATAGCCCGCGCACCACTACCACTCAGTGGTTTCATAAATGCAGTGGGTAAGGCGTCTACAAAGCGCGTATCAATGGAAAACTGTGTTAGCCCGTTGCGTAGTATTTGTAGAAAAAAGTCCAAGGCACCGCTGGCCCTAAAAACACCTATCGCGACCAGCATGGCAACCAAATAGGGAATAATCATTACCGCCGTTTTAAACCCTTCTTTGGCACCTTCTATAAAGGTTTCATAGACATCAACCTTCTTTTTAAGCGCCCCCAGCATAAACATAATGATCAAACTAAAAATAATAAAATTACTCAGTAAGGCCGATTGCTGTTGCATAACGCTTTGCTCGAGCTGCGAAAAGTAAAAAAGAATGCCTGCGATAAGCAGCGTAAAACCGGTCAGGTAACTCAGAATAACCGGTTCAAATAAGCGAATACGTTGAACGCTAGCGACGGCTATTAAGCCGGCCAAGGTAGACGCATAGGTTGCAATCAATATGGGTATAAAAACATCCGTGGGATCAGTCGCGCCCATTTGTGCGCGGTAGGTAAAGATGGTTAACGGGAAGAGGGTGACAGCCGATGTATTAATCACTAAAAAAAGGATTTGCGAATTACTGGCGCTGTCTTTATTCGGGTTAAGTGTTTGCAATTGTTGCATCGCTCTAATGCCCATGGGTGTTGCGGCATTGTCTAAACCCAACATATTGGCCGAAAGATTCATGACCATACTACCAAAAGCAGGGTGGTTACGTGGTACGTCGGGCATTAACCGGGTTAACAAAGGTGCTAGAAAGCGCGTAAACAGTGCAATAAAACCACTTTTCTCGCCAATTTTCATCATCCCCATCCAAAAACACAGCACACCTGTTAAACCTAATGATATTTCAAAGGCCGTTTTCGACAGGCTAAAGGTTGCCATTGTCATTTGATTGAAAATTTCGTTATCACCTAAGTAAAACAACCGATATAAGCCGGTGACAAAAGCAATAAGAAAAAAACTGAGCCAGATAATATTTAACATAAAATGAAGATAACAAATTGAATCTTTAATAGTAATCTAAAACACTAAAACTATGGTTAAAAACGCCCTTCATAAAGATCCCCCTATCGAGCAGCTTAAAACAATTATGTCTCAACTGCGTGATAAAGAACTCGGTTGCCCTTGGGATATCCAACAGCGCTTCGAAACAATCGCACCCTATACCATTGAAGAAGCTTATGAAGTAGCTGACGCAATACAGCGTTCTGATCTGCCAGCTTTGCGTGAAGAATTAGGCGACCTTTTGTTTCAGGTTGTTTTCCACTCGCAAATGGCCGCTGAGCAGAACGTATTTGATTTCGACGACGTTGTTCACGCTATCTGTGACAAGCTCACTCGACGCCATCCACACGTCTTTGCAGGACAAACGGTGGATGAGAGCTCCTTAAACAATCAGTGGGAACGACATAAAGGCTTAGAAACAAAACAAACACCAGACGAAGGATTGTTAACGAAGGTTAACGTCAATCAACCTGCTATCAACCAGGCCTTCAAATTACAAAAAAAGGCCGCTTCGGTTGGTTTTGATTGGCCGTCCTTAAGCCCCGTATTCGATAAGTTGGTGGAAGAGGTTGACGAATTGAAAGAGGAGATTTTTATAAACAATAACCATCAGCGTATCGAGGAAGAGTTAGGCGATGTGCTTTTTAGCTGCGTGAATATAGCAAGACATCTTAATGTTAACGCAGAATGGTCATTACGTAAGGCCAACCAACGATTTGTAGAACGCTTTAGCTACATAGAAAAGGCACTTAATGAATCGGGCGAAACGCTAGAAAACTGCTCTATAGATCGTTTAAATACCCTATGGGAAGCGGCTAAAAAAGATACTTAATTAAGAAAATCCGTCTTTAATCATTAAGTTAAACAAAAGAATATAGGATATTCCTATAGCTTTTAGTATACTCAAGTAACGCAGAGTTAGATGATGCAAGCTTTTATTAAATGCTTACATTAATAAATATAGATAACCTGTTGTTTTTATTTGTTTATTTAAAAGAGGAAGAAAGATGTCAGAACGAGTGAAGGGTATAGTTAAGTGGTTTAATAATTCAAAAGGTTTTGGGTTTATTCAACCAGATGCAGGTGGCGAAGACGTATTTGTTCATTTTAGAGCAATTCAAGGCGACGGCTTTCTTACGTTAAAAGAAAACCAGCCGGTTGAGTTTACTATTACAAAAGGCGATAAAGGTCTTCAAGCTGAAGACGTTACCGGTCTAGAGTAGTGATAGATCAACTAAAGATCAAATGACCCTTAGTTGAAGGCTAAATAAAAACCTACCAATCATAAACCTTAGGTTATTTTTGGTAGGTTTTGATGACATATTGTTCGACAATTTGTTGGAACTGCTGGGCTATGTTGTTGCCTTTTAAAGTAACATCTTTTACCCCGTCAATATAAACAGGGGCGACGGGTTTTTCACCCGTTCCCGGAAGGCTAATGCCAATATTGGCGTTTTTACTTTCTCCTGGACCATTGACCACACAGCCCATTACCGCCACGTTCATCTCTTCAACACCTGGATGCTGCGACTTCCATTCGGGCATTTTATGTCTTAAAAAAGACTGGATATCTTGCGCTAACTGTTGGAAATAATCACTGGTCGTTCGGCCGCAACCGGGGCAGGAGATTACCGCAGGGGTAAATGAACGTAGGCCCATTGATTGCAAAATCTCTTGCGCCACGACGACTTCCTGACAACGATCACCACCCGGTTCAGGGGTTAAAGAAATACGAATCGTATCACCAATGCCTTGTTGTAAGAGTACGGCTAAGGCAGCCGTAGACGAGACAATGCCTTTGCTACCCATACCTGCTTCGGTTAAACCTAAATGTAAGGGGTAGTCACAACGCGAAGCCAGGTCTTGGTACACTGCAATCAGGTCTTGTACACCACTCATTTTACAAGACAGAATGATTTTATTTTTAGCTAAACCGAGTTCAACCGCTTTAGTAGCACTCTCTATCGCCGAGGTGATCACTGCATCGTGCATGACCGAGACTGAATCTCTCGGCATTGAAACCTGTGAATTTTCATCCATTAATCGTGCAAGCACAGAGGGGTCCAGGCTACCCCAGTTGACGCCAATGCGAATGGGTTTATCGTATTTAATCGCCAGTTCGATCATTTGAGCAAACTGTGGGTCGCGCTTACTGCCACGCCCAACATTTCCAGGATTAATGCGATATTTTGCTAAGGCTTGGGCGCAACACGGGTATTTGGTTAATAGTTTATGACCATTAAAATGAAAATCACCTACTAGCGGCACATGACAGCCAAGGGCATCTAGTTTATTACGAATATCAGCGACAACGGCAGCGGATTCTTCATTGTTGACCGTAATGCGAACCAACTCAGAGCCGGCTTTTGCCAGCTGATACACTTGTTCAACGGTCTTATCAACATCTGCGGTATCAGTGTTGGTCATAGATTGAACGACAACGGGGTGATCCTTACCGATAAGGACATGACCAACTTGAACGGTGTTTGCTTTATGCATGGTGGGTTAAGGCGTTAAACAAGGATTAAAGGAAGCAATTATATCGTCAAAAGCACGTTAATTGGCCGCCGTATACGTTTCAATTAGCTTAAAGGCCCGATCAATAACACTCAGCGGGGTATAAAAATGAGGTGAAAAACGTATTCCACCGCCACGTTTCGCGCAGACCACGTTGTTTTTTGTTAAATAATCAAACAAGAGGGCAGTGTTGCCCTGCGCTAACTTAAACACCACGATATTATTCCCTTCAGGGTTGGGTTTACTCAGTAAGCTTAATTGCCTATTAGCGGCAACCTTATCAATAACGTATTGACCACGCTGAACAATGCTTTTTGACACCTGTTCAATGCCGATTTCTAACAATAAACTCAGGCTAGCCGATAAAGCATGAATGCTTAACATATTTGGACTGCCGCATTCAAAACGTCGTGCAGATTGTGCGGCTTCCCATACCGGGCTGTCGTAATTACCCATATCTTCCACCATATGCCAACCAAACTGGGTGAGCTTGAGTTTATCCATAACGCTCTTTTTACAATAAAAGAAACCCAGACCTTCTGGTCCAAGCATCCATTTATGACCATCGGCCATCACAAAGTCAGCTTGAGTTTTTTGCACATCAAAGACAAATGCGCCAACCGATTGAATCGCGTCGATACAAAATAATACCTGATGTTTTTGGCAAGCTTGGCCAAGGCGCTCAAGGTCTACCCGCAAACCAGACGCGTACTGTACCGAACTGATGGTCAACAGACGAGTAGAGACATCTATTTGCTCAATCAGGGCCAGGGTAGGGTCGGCAACGTTATTTAAATTGGTTTTTTTGACCGCAACCCCTTGTTCTGACAATGATTCCCAGGGAATCATATTGGACGGAAACTCTTCGTCACTGGTAACAATGTTGTCGCCAGCTTGCCAATCTAAGCCGTAGGCAACAAATGACAAGGCTTCGGAGGTGTTTTTAACTAAGGCAATCTCGTCGCACGACGCGGCATTTATCAATTCAGCTACTTGTTGCTTTAGGTGAGCTTCGACCTGTAACCAGTGACTGTATTTTTTAGATCCAATGGTGACATTTTCTCGACAAAAGTCATTCACTGCGCGTTCGGTTCGAGTAGGCCATGGAGCCACAGCGGCATGGTTTAGGTAAATAACGTCTTCGTCTAAATTAAAGTGATCACTGTCGTCCTTTCTCATGGATTACCTGCGTTTATTTAAACCCGCATTCTATCCTTTTTTAATATTTGCTTATAGACTTAGCTACCATTGAACAAATCAATAACGGGGGTTTCATGTTATCCATTGGGCATAGAGGGGCCATGGCACACGCACCTGAAAACACCCTGCTTGCGATTCAAAAAGCGATAGCGTTTGGCGTAGATGCGGTGGAAATAGATGTTCACCTCGTCGATGGTGAATTACTGGTTATTCATGATCTTACGTTAGAACGAACAACCAACGGTAAGGGTCGACTAAACGATTTCACTGTCGCTGAATTGCGTAGCTTAGATGCAGGCCAGGGCGAGAAAATCCCTTTCTTAAGTGAAGTGCTCAGTTTGGCGTTTAATAACGTGGGCGTGCATATTGAATTAAAAGGGCGGGGTACGGCTAAGGCCGTTGTCCAGCAACTGCGCCATTTAAGTGAACAACAAAGGCGCACCTTGATCATATCATCCTTTTTGATGAGCGAATTGAAGCAAGTCTTCGCACTGGACCCAACGATTAAACTAGGGGTATTGATCAAAAAAAACCTAGCCGATGGCTTTAACTGGGCCGCTAAATTAAACGCCTATTCAATTCATTTATCGTTACAGCAGCTGTCCTTAGAACACCTAGAGCGAGCCCATCAAAACAAACTAAAAGTTTACGTGTACACGGTTAACTCGATTAAGGACATAACTCAAATGTTACGTTTAGGTGTAGACGGTGTCTTTAGCAATTACCCCGATCGAGTTAGGCAAGTTTTATTGGGCAAGTCTTTTTAATTCAAGTTTTTTTAGTTGAAGCCGCGTGTATAGCAAGGTTATCAACATACTGAAAAAAACAATCAGCGCCACAGAAATAAACACCCATTCAAGGCTATAACCATAAACAACGATCAATAAGTAATTGACCATTAACGGGAGAATTAATTGCCTAAACGCCCCCATAACAACGGGGAAGTTGGGGCGCTTTATGGCTTGTAGTGCCGCTACACTTATAAATAATGATACGTAACAAAAGAAGGCTAAGGCATCAATTCTTAAATAACTAACCCCTGCTGCGATAATTTTTTCTTCTGAACTAAAAAAGCCCATTAAATAGGGCGATAAGAAGATCATCACCGGAATACATATAACGGCAATACCAAAGCTTAGAATCAAACCTTTACGGTAAGTTTCGGCGATTCGTCGGTAGTTTTTTGCACCGTAGTTCTGCCCTGCAATGGCTAAAACAGCAATATTTAACCCAAGCGCAGGTAGTAATAAAACCTGCTCTATACGCAGTCCTACCGAATACCCAGCGACGGCATAATCACCGAACCTACTGACAAAAGCAGTCACGATAAAGCTTCCCATAATCATGATGATGAAGTTAAAACTAGCAGGTAAAATCTGCCTTAATAAGGCCATTGCCCTATCGGGTTTAAAAGCCGGAACTAATCTTACATTTAAACGTTTCGCGAGAATAAATAACAGATAGGCAGCCGATGCCAATTTTATGATTAATGTCGCCCAAGCAAGACCAGAAACCCCCATTTCTAAACCAAAGGTTAGCGCTGGATTCAGTATTAAATTGGCAAAAAAACCAATGATTAAAACATTTCTGTTTGATTTAGTATCACCCATCGCCATTAACGCACCGGCTGCCACGCTACTAATAGAAAACCCAATATTGCCTAGAATTAACACTTGAATATACTCCCAAGCTAACTCTGCCGTTATCGCATCGTTGCTGAGCCAGTCAATGGTTTGTTGAGCAAATAACATACCCAGCACAATAACGAACAACGATAGGCCTACTCCTAGGGTAATCGCGTTACCTATCAAGGCTATCAATCTGTTTTTTTGTTTAGACCCGCCTATCTCAGACGACAACATGACCGAGGTGCCGTTTTGCAATCCCGCCAACAAGCCTAGGAACAGGTAAAAAATGATGCTAGAAATAGACAGGCCCACTAACGCAGTATCAGAAATTTTTCCGGCAAACCAATTATCTGTCAAATTGTACAAGGTGTTAAAAAACATCCCCATCGAAGCGGGTATCGCTAAGTTGATCAAATGTTTATAGATAGACCCGCGTGTCAGGTCTTGACTTAACTCGTTTTGCGACGGCATAACTGACTGCTTTTATAAACCACTATGATGTCATAATTTATCACTTATGACGATCTTACCGTTACAAGGATACAAATACCGATTGATGATCGGTTTTTAATATGCTATCGTCTAAGCGAAGTTTTAAAGCAGCAACAGAGGGTGTGAAAATGAACTTGGGTGAACTAGAAAAACTTGTATTAAATTATTTTTGGCAAACGGCTGTCGCCGATGCCAAACAGGTTTACGCACATTTTGAACAAACTCGAGGCGGGACTTTAAACACAATACAGAGCACACTTGATCGACTGTATAAAAAAGACTTATTAACAAGAGAAAAAATCGGACACGCATTCCAATACCGGGCGGCCAAACAGCGTAAAGACTTTATTGCAGGGCTGATCAAAGATACCACCAACGAATTCACTAAACCGAATGAAGACACCATTATGGCGGCCTTTGTGTCATTATCATCAGAGCTTAATGAGGAACAGTTAGACCAGCTGGAACAACTGATCAAAAATCACCGCTTAACAACACCTTTGGTTGAAGAGACATGATATTAGGTCCATCGGCGGTTATTTTCAACATGCTATCTATTATGATGCTAAGTGTCTTAGTTACTATTTTTATTAGCTCTGCCATAATCCATTTTAAATTGACCGCAATTGAGTCTTACTCCTTGCCTAGCCAACGTTTAGCCTTGTGGTTATTAGCCGTCTCACCTTGGCTTATCGGCTTTCTTTCCTCAGCCGTCTTGTTATTGATAGCCAGTGACTATTCACCGTTAGCAGAAAGCCAAAAAGCCTTTCATTTGCATCACATCCAACTATTTTATCTAACTAATTGGCATGGTATATCGTTAATAGTAGGGCTGATATTGATTGCTTTATTACTTATTCAAAAAGGGTATTGTTTTTTAAAAAGTCAGCAGCGAGCAAAATTACTCAACAGTGTTGCTGACACTGATGGTAGTGATGTCTACTTATTAGATACTGATAGCATCAGTGCTTTTACAGCAGGTTTTTTAGAACCGAAAACGTACATAACGACCGCCTTACGAAAGCAATTAACAGCGATGGAATATACCATTGTCCGTTTACATGAATACGAGCATAAACGTTGTTTTGACCCGCTTAAAAAGTTTTTATTTCAGTCATTAACTGCCGTTTACCCTCGGTCAATCGCGTATTATTTGACTCGGAAAATGACGCTTGTCATGGAGTTGGGTGCAGATTCAGCGGTTTCAAGGGTTGTACCCGATAAAGGCTTGATCGCCATGACCCTTGTTAAAGTTAGGCGCTTATCAAGTCAAACCCAAGCCTTTCAGATGGACGCAAGCGCCTGTCACTTCGAAAAAGACCAGCTTGAAGACAGGGTTAACTACTTGTTAGTCAATCAAAAACAAAAAAAACTGTCTTCTATTTGCTTACTATTCGTTGCCGCAACAATGTTGGTTTTTTGTACGCTTTCGGTTGACGTCTTGCATCATCTTATTGAATTTCCGCTTTCACATTAAAGGTAGGTTTATGACATTATTTTTCACCTCAGATAAGCGACTTCAAGTAGCTTTCGCTGTGCTATTACCATTGGCTATTTTATTGCTTAATCCACTCGCAGCTAATGCAGCAGCCAATAAAAACGCCGCCCTAAGTTTAGCTGAGGCTATTAACAAAACGTTTCAACATAATCCGGACTTAGCTAGTTTTCAATTTCAAAACAAAGCGCAACAAGGAAGGCTTGTTCAAGCCGGTCTTTCACCTAAACCAGAAGTTACGCTGATGCTAGAAGATGCACTGGGTGATGGCGATTTAGAGGGCTTCGACAGCGCGCAAACAACGCTTAGTGTTAACTGGGTCTTAGAGCAAGCTTTAAGACAGAAACGTACTCAGGTGGCCATGGCTAACCAAGTGTTGATTGACAGCGATAAATCAATCAAACAACTGGATGTCGCTACGCAAACGGCGCGTTACTTTTTGCAAACTCTGGCTCACCAAGAAAGCGCTTTGCTCGCCGATAAGGCCATTTATTTAGCCGATGCAATGGTTAAAGAAACGAAAAAACGAACGAACTCAGGCAAGGCATCACTGGCCGAACTGTACCGTGCCGAGGCAGAGTTGGCGCAAAGACAATTGATTCGAGAAGACTCAAAGCACGAAATTGACGCCGCTATTCGCCTACTGGCAGCCCAATGGGGTGAGACCGCACCAATGTTTACTGAAGTAGCCGGTCAATTAACCCTAGCAGAAAAAATCATTAGTTTTGAAGAACTAAAGCAACAACTAAACAACAACCTAGGCTTACACCGTTTTTTATCGCTACAGCGAATAAAAGAAGCCGAATTAAAACTGGCTGAGGAACAAAAAGACCCTATGTGGCGAATTCAAACGGGCCTTCGTCATGACCAAAGCACTGGCGATTACAGCCTGATAGCAGGGCTTTCAGTGCCCTTTGGTGGCAGCAACCAAAACCAAGGCCGTATTGCCGAAGTGAGTGCGCAGCTTGAGCAGCAGCACGTTGAAACGACAGCACTTCGTATTCGTTTAGAAACGGCTTTGTTCGTTTACTATAAAAAATTAGAACACAGCCAGCACGTAGCAGAAATACTATCAAAAAACGTTATCCCACGACTGGAAAAAGCCCTCTCAGAGTCACGCAAAGCCTATGAATCAGGCAAATACAGTTACCTCGAGCTAAAAGTATTACAAACCGAATTATTGGACGCACAATTAAATTTATTAGAAAACAGCCTGGCGTCACAATTGAATAAAATCGAAATAGAGCGCCTCACTGGCGTACAAATAACCAAGCCTGATCAATGAGTTACCTTATGAAAAACATCAAAAACAGATTGCTTTTAATCGCATTAACCGGACTTTTATCTGTCCTTGCTGCTCCAGTCTATGCTGAAAACACAGCCGATATTGAAGAGCCTAAAAAGGGTCCCCACGGCGGACGTTTATTAGAAGATCAGGGTTTTTCTTTGGAACTGACTATTTTTGAAACCGGTGTACCGCCTGAGTTTCGGGTTTGGGCAAGCAATGACAAGCAGCCGCTAAACCCAAGCGAAGTGACGTTAACGATTAGCCTGACCCGTTTGGCTGATATTCGCGACAACATTAAGTTTGTCGCCCAAGATGACTTTCTCCGTGGTGATAGCGTTATTTACGAACCCCATTCTTTTATCGTTGATATTAATGCGACGTATCAAGGCAATACACACCACTGGCAATACGATAATTTTGAAGGCCGCACCATGATTAGCAATGAAGTGGCTAGCGAAATGGCCATAGAAACGAGCACCGCTGGTCCTGCTGTATTAAAAGAAACCATTTCAGTGTATGGCAAATTAATCTCTGACCCTCAATCAGTTCGCCACATCAAAGCGCGATTTGATGGCTTAATCAAAAAAGCTATCGTGTCGTTAGGGCAACGGGTTAAAAAAGGCGACCCTTTGCTGGTTGTTGAAAGTAATGAGAGTCTCAAGTCATATACCATTTATTCGCCTATCGATGGGGTAGTGCAGGCGCGTCACGCCAATGAAGGCGAGCAAACCGATAACGGTAATTTACTGTCCATCGTTAACACCGATTCATTAGTGGCTGAGCTTAACGTCTTTCCCAATGACCTACAGCGTATTAAATTAGGGACCACGGTTTGGCTATCAATTAAAGGTGTTAATCAAGCAGTACCTGCGCGTATTCGACAAATAGACACCGTCTCACAAGCCAATCAATCGGTCATAGTAAGGGCCCACGTTGATAACCAACAGGGCTTACTGATAGCCGGCGGGTTTTTGACCGCTCAGATTGAAGTGGCTGAACACGCTGTTCCACTTGCTGTGATGCGCTCAGGCTTACAGGCCTTTAGAGACTTTACGGTCGTATTCGCTAAAGTAGGTGAAGTGTATGAGGTTCGGATGCTTGAATTAGGCCGCATGGAAGGTGAGTGGGCCGAAGTGCTCGGTGGTCTAGAGCCCGGTACGCAATACGTCAGCAAAAACAGTTACATTATTAAAGCCGATATCGAGAAATCTGGCGCAGCCCACGACCACTAAGGATTAACATGCTTGATTATATAATACGTACGTCAATTCAGCGGCGCTATACCGTTTTAGCGGGCGTTGTTTTGCTTTGTGCCTTAGGGCTGTGGAACGCGACCAAATTACCGATCGACGCGGTGCCCGATATTACCAATGTTCAAGTCGTCATAAATACCGCAGCAGCAGGCTATACGCCGTTTGAGGTAGAACAGCGCGTGAGCTACCCCATCGAGAACGCGATGTCGGGCTTACCCAATTTGGAGTACACACGTTCATTGTCACGCTATGGCTTGTCACAGGTCACTATTGTGTTTAAAGACGGCACCGACATTTACTTTGCACGCCAATTGGTCAACGAACGCTTAGCCGGTGCCAAAAGCAACTTACCTACGTCAATTGAACCCGAATTGGGCCCCATTTCAACAGGCCTTGGTGAAATTTTCATGTTTACAGTCGATGCTGTACCTGGTGCGCTAAACGACGATGGCTCCTTGATTAATCCTACTCAACTTCGCAGCGTGCATGATTGGTTAATAAAACCACAACTACTACGCGTACCCGGCGTTGTGGAGGTCAATCCAATCGGCGGCTTTAAGCGTGAAATATTAATTTCATTAGAACCGAGCAATCTCTTAGCCTACGGTCTCAATCAGCAGGATTTAATCAGCGCCATAAAGGCCAATAATACAAACCGCGGGGTTGGTTTTATCGAACACAATGGCCAACAGAGGCTGATGCGAGTTGTTGGGCAACTCGAAGAAGTGTCATCCTTAGCCACTATCCCAATTACCACAGCGGGTGGTCAGACGGTGCTGTTAAAAGACGTAGCGAGTATCAGCGAAGGTAAGGAATTACGCTCTGGCGCTGCGACTAAAAATGGCCAAGAGGTGGTCATGAGTACGGTCTTTATGCTGATAGGAGAAAATAGCCGAACCGTCTCTAAAGCTGTCGCAAAGAGGTTGCAAGAAATCAAACAAAGCTTACCCACAGGGATAACAGTAAACGCCGTTTATGACCGCACCAGCCTAGTGGATAAAACCCTAAAGACTGTGCAAACCAATCTACTCGAAGGGGCCTTATTGGTTATCGTTATTTTGTTCTTATTTTTGGGCAATATGAAGGCCGCTGTATTAACCGCCGCAGTAATTCCTATCGCTATGCTGATGACGATTACCGGTATGGTAGAAAACCAAGTAAGCGCAAACTTAATGAGCCTGGGGGCGCTTGATTTTGGTTTGATTGTTGATGGTGCCATTATTATTGTCGAAAACTGCCTGCGCCGTTTAGCGGACACAGGGCGTAGCGGGGCGCTAACATTAAATGAACGGTTTAAGATCGTTTTTGAAGCAACTAAAGAAGTGGTAAGGCCCGCCTTATTTGGTGTGTTTATTATTACCGTTGTGTATCTGCCTATTTTTTCACTATCCGGCGTAGAAGGAAAAATGTTCCACCCGATGGCGACCACCGTTGTCATTGCCTTGCTCAGCGCGATGCTGCTGTCGATTACCTTTATACCCGCATGTATTGCAATATTCTTTGACAAACCCGTGCAAGAAAAAGATAGTGCAGTCATGAAAGCCACGCGTGTCATCTATAAGCCAATTGTCGGTGCAGCAATACAAGCACGCTGGCTTATTGTTGTCATTGCCTCAATGTTGGTGCTACTCAGCGGCTACGCAGCAACGCATTTGGGCAGTGAGTTCGTGCCTAATTTAGACGAGGGTGATATAGCCATGCACGCCTTACGAATTCCTGGTACATCTTTATCGCAGGCGGTTGAATTACAAAAGGTCTTAGAGAGAAAAATCAAGGCCTTGCCAGAAGTTGACTTGGTGTTTACTAAGGTCGGTACCGCTGAGGTTGCAACAGATCCTATGCCACCGAGTGTCGCCGATAATTTCATTATGCTCAAGCCAAGGGACCAATGGCCCAACCCGAATAAACCTAAAGCTGAATTAGTCGATGAACTCGCTGCCTTAGTCGAACCAATTCCAGGTAACCGGTATGAGTTTTTACAACCGATTCAAATGCGTTTTAATGAGTTACTCGCCGGCGTACGGGCAGAATTAGCCATTAAGGTATTTGGTGATGATTTTGAGCAATTAATAGCCCTAGGCAATGAGATCGAAGATGCGATTCGCAACGTTGACGGTATCGCTGATGTGGCGGTTGAGCAAACGACCGGGCTACCAGTAATGACCATCCACCCAAAACGTGAGTTATTACCGCAATTTGGCATTACAATCGAAGAGATTCAGCAACAATTAGCCGTAGCCTTAGGTGGCCAGGTGGCGGGGCAGTTCTACGCAGGTGATCGGCGTATCGATATCGTTGTGAGACTACCAGAACACCTCAGAAGCAATGTCGATGCCCTTGCCAATCTGCCCATTCAGCGGTCTCAGGGTGATTACGTCCCGCTGTCAGAATTGGCTGATTTAGAATTAACGACGGGGTATAACCAAGTCTACCGTGAAAATGGAAAACGCCGTGTTGTGGTTACTTCAAACGTGCGTGGTCGAGACCTGGGTGGTTTTGTAAATGATGTGCAACAAGCCGTTAAACAATCTGTCGAGATACCTGCTGGCTATTGGGTAGAGTACGGCGGCACATACCAAAAACTGCAATCGGCTTCTGATAGGCTTTCTGTTGTTGTGCCACTGACGCTGGTGTTGATTATTGGTTTATTACTGTTAGCCTTAAACTCCTTAAAAGATGCAACCATCGTATTTACAGGCGTACCGCTTGCCTTAACCGGCGGAGTATTTGCGCTTCTCTTACGTGACATCCCTTTTTCAATTTCTGCGGCTGTCGGCTTTATTGCCTTATCCGGTATCGCTATTTTGAATGGATTAGTAATGGTTTCTTTTATTCGCGATTTGCGCGACAGGGGGCTTAGCCTAGACGAAGCCATTACCCAAGGGGCTATCACACGGCTAAGACCCGTACTAACGACTGCGTTAGTGGCTTCACTGGGCTTCATCCCAATGGCGTTAAATACAGGGATCGGCTCCGAGGTACAGCGCCCCTTAGCAACAGTCGTTATCGGCGGCATCATTTCGTCCACCTTGTTAACTTTGGTAGTTTTACCCGCTTTGTATCGAATTTTACACGCGAAGCTATCGCTAAAATCGGCTTAACGGCAACCTCGTTGTTCACTCAATTGAGCAGCGAGGGTCTCATTGATGATCAGTCTTTTTTATGATGTAACTAAGGCGAGGGCATGAGGACATACAACACAATCGAAAAGACGTTTGCATATAATAGTTAAAATCTACTACATGCATTAATTTAAACTACTTGCGGCACCAAACGATTATTTACTACAGTTATTTATCTTCAACAATCACGTTCGCCATTTGTCCTGCACGAACTGATCACATTTTGAAATAACGTTGTCTCATCCGGTCACATTCGTACTTAGAAATAATCAAACAACACGATTGATTTTAGAACTTAATAGAAGACCTAGCTAAAACATAAGTTTGGACGTCTAAGAACCCCTCGCATATTTTTTTCATGACGGAAAGCTTTTCCTTATTAGCTTATTAGAGTGGGTTGTACGCTTTTTCTTGCATGATACTCATCTATTTACATATGCGTATAATGTATAAAAATTCATTAATGTGGGATACAGACGGCTTTCAATGCGAATTCAAACATGAATTGAAGTGTTGGCATACAAGCTGTTAACAACACTACAATTTGAGCCCAACTAGGTTTATTTTTTCCACTCATATCATTTTCCTTTTTTATTCAGGATTCAATGATATTTGCTAGATAGCCTCAATAGTTGTGCGTTTTACTTATGCACATATGCACAGGTGACTTGAACCTTCAGGATTATTTAAGTCTAGCCTGTGTAGATGTGTGTAAGTTTTATTCGGACTCATAAATATAGAGCGCTTGGCGAGAGTGGCGAGTCCCCGAGCCACGAGAGCACAGAGCGATATATACTTGTTACTTTAAAACGTTTGCGCTTTTACTCAGGATTGATCGATTTTCAAGTGGAGTGGTTAGTAACACCCCCACTTTAGTACGGTATCCCGTACTTTTTATCTGTTTCTTCTCTCGTTTTCATCTGCAATTAATTCATAAACTACGGCCGTACAATATTTATTTACTACTTCCGTTAATATTTCTTGTTCATCTGGTGGCATTTGGGATGCACGTTCAAATTGCATTTTTAATTTTGATTTCATATTAGTTTTAAAAAAATCGAGCACCAATTCATCAGCTGTACATTCGAGAGCATCCATTAATTTATACAAGCTTGATAGCTTCGGGTCTGTTGCGTCACGCTCAAGCTTTGAGACCATGTTTAAGCCAAGTTTAGACTTTTCTGCTAACTCACCTTGAGTAAGTCCTTTTTCGCTCCTTAATCGCTTTATATTAAATCCTATAGACATTTATTTGGCCTCATTTAAATATTGAAGGATTTATTGTATACCTCTTGTAATTGATATTTATCTTGTATTTATCCTCTAGTGTGTAGTAAATTCATTTTGTAAGACTATTGACAAGTTTTTTAATTTAACAAGGAAGGGGTTAGTAATACCTTCCTTTTGTCCCAAATTGGAACTAATAACAGAAAATCGAGAGACTAAAAAAACACATGATTGATATGTTTTCAGGTTCTTTACCTTGCTTACATTCACCCCTTAATACGGGGCGGATAATTTGCATTGATCCTGATGGGCAACAAGAATGGGAATCACCAAAAAGACTAGTTGTTGCTGGCTCACATGATTCAAATTTTAGAGTTTCTAGTGGTGGTTCGGATGGACAGGGCAGAGCGACACATTTAAGGTTTTCAGGTAATCCGGCTAAGTTTCTACAAGGTCATAATGTTTTTGGATCTGATGACTTGGTTTCTTTGATGAATGATGTGTATAAAAAAGTCACTCAATCACTCGGTTTAATTCCTACATTACAAAACTATAAAGACGTTTTAAACGGTCATTACAGCGTCACTTCAATTGATATTAACTATTCTTATGAGCTTCGTTCACGCGCTGATGTATTGGCATGGATAAGGGCAGCTGAATATAAATCAAAAACACGACACGGTAGACCATCAACCAAAGGAGGAACAATATATTGGGGTAAGCATTCTAAGCGTTGGGCATTAAAAGCGTATTCAAAGGGCGAGGAGATCTCAGCGGGTAAGGGTCACAAGTTACCGGCATCTTTACTTGATACGCCTTTAGTCTCGTGGGCAGATAATAAGCTACGAGTAGAGCTTCGATTACTCTCTAAAGAACTTGATAATTTAAACTTAAAAACAGCAAATAAAATAAACCCTCATAAAGTAAAAAACACATTTAATGACTATATAAAGAGGTTACAAATGACTGAACAAATCACATTATCAGATGAAAAATTACATTCTCTCCCTCAACGATTAAGATCTACATATGTCTTATGGCGTGATGGCTATGATCTACGTTCTGAGTTACCTAAAACCACTTATTACAGAAACAGAACCGCACTTTTAGATTTTGGAATTGATATCGCTTTAAGAAGTGAGCCCACAAAGAAATCAAACGTTATTCCACTTATTCGAGTGCTTGAAGCTAAACCAGTTAGCGTGCCTGATTGGGCGTTTGACTTAAGCCTTGTACATGGTTCTGCACGTTGTGCTTAATTACATAAAGCGCTCTATATCAGCAGTCAGAATCTATTCTTTATTTTCTTACTATTCGTTAAAAAACGGTTATCCTGCAGCGGCTTTCTGGTTTCTTATGTGTGCCATTTCGGGTTTCTTATTTCTGCCATTTATTGATGCTTTTGAAGACATGGCGGCGATTTATTTAGATCCTGTTAGTCATGATCTCATTGGCCAAGATATGTTTAAAGGTGATGACTGATTTTTATTTACTCTATCGTAAAGCAGGATTTTTCAGATCTTCATTAGCTGATTATTTAAGCGTGGGCATTCCAACCATTAAACGATGGGAACAAACTAATAATCCACCCGTGTCTGTCATTAAACTGCTTGAGATCCTAAACAACGATTTATCGCACCTGGGCGATCAGTGGTCAGGTTTTCGATTTATCCAAGGTGAATTGGTTACACCTGAAAATGAGTTCGTTGCACCCGGTAAAATTAGGGCGCATAAATACTTAGCAATGGCCATTCAGTTCCGTGAACGTGAGAATGCTAAACTTCGTCAGGATATTGAACAACTGCAACCTAAAACCCAATTTAACAGCAGGGTATCATTTTGATACCCCGTAATTCTAAATAACGCCCGTAGGCCTTTTCCTGCCTAATACCCGCCTATTTACTTATGCGTATAATGTATATTATGTTAAATAGAATAAATATTTAACATTACTGATATAAATCAAATCTATCTAAGTCCAAAACTTGTAGTCTTCCGTTAACACATGCCTTGTTTGTGTGTGCCGACAAAAACCAATGGAGAATAAGACATGTCTGCGACAGATAAAACAGAAGCTCTGCTCGAATGGCCTGCCAAATATAATGAGGTACCAAAAGCCGTATTTGAAATGGACGAGCTTTGGCCAAAAGAACTCGAAACTATTTTTTATGGTGCCGAATGGCACCCTATCGTACATCGCGCTGAAATTCCTAACCCCGGTGATTATAAAGCCGCTGAATTGGGCGAGATGCCTATTTTTGCAGTGCACGGCGAAGACGGTGCCATTCGGGTTTTTCAAAACACCTGCACGCACCGTGGCACGTCATTGGTAACCGAAAGCGCCGGCAATAAAAAAGAGTTTGAATGCCCTTACCACCGCTGGTTATTTAACCTCGAAGGCGATTTGATTGGTTGCCCAAATAGCCGTGATTTTACCCCAGGCTTCAATAAAGATAACTTTGCACTTCCGCAGCTACGAACAGAAGAGTTTTACGGTTTATTCTTTGTCACTATGAGCGATAAAACCCCACCATTGAAGGAGTACCTTGGTGAGAGTTTCTATGAACCGTTGAGCCGAATTCTTGGTGGTGATGGGCGTTTGAAACTGATTGGTTATCAAAAGGTGCTGTATGACTGCAACTGGAAAGCCTATTGTGACAATGACGGTTACCATGCACCACTGTTACATAAAGCATTTGCGCTATTAAACTGGCAAGGCGGCAAAGGCACGCAAATAGTGACCGAAAATGGTCATTTGGCTTTTCAATCAGAACTAAAAATGTCCGATCAAGTGAATGCATTAAAAGACGCCTCCATTATCGATTTTAAAGGCACCAGTACCAGTACCGGTTCATTAGTGCTCATGTCGTTTCCGTTAACTGTTTTTAGTAAACACATGGATATGTTAAATGTTCGCTACGCCTTTCCTAAAGGACCCAAGGGTATAGAGGTACACTACGCCTACTTTTCTCATCAAGATGATGATGAAGAAATGGTTAAGCACCGTATTCGTCAATCAAGTAATTTACTGGGGCCATGCGGCCTGATTAGTATGGAAGATGCGGCTATTTTTTCACGTATCGACAAGGGCAACAAAACCCCCGGTAATGCCAGTTTCCAAAAAGGAGTTAAGGATGAGTACCAATTAGACCTTCAAGTTGGACAAAATGATGAGTCGGGGAATTTACCCCGTTGGGAACATTATCGAAAAAGAATGGGCTTTAGGAGGGCCAGCTCATGAGTGATGTCGCAGCGAATGTTATTTCTAGTATAGAAAACTTAAATAGAAATTATATCTGTGCCCTTGATAGCTTGAGTATGCAGGCTTGGCTCGATTGCTTTAGTAGACGCGGTACTTATACCTTTATTGCAGAAGAAAATGAGCGTAGGGGCTTCCCTATTGCATTTATGCTGGATGATTGCTACGAACGATTACAAGATCGGGTAACACAGGTGGATGAGATTCAGGATGATTCGACAGAGCATTATACAACAAGGCATTTTACCCAGTTAACGTCGATTGTTCCGTTAGGCGAAAATACATTTCATGCAAATTATAATTTCTCGATCTATTACACGCAAAAAGATAATAATCAAACAAAGATCTTATGCGTTGGTCGTTATCAGGACATAATTGCTATTGATCAGGAAACCGCTTTATTTGTTCAACGTAAAGCAGTGACGGACACGAATGTGCTGCCGAGATACATTGCCTATCCTGTCTAAATGTCTGCTTGCTCATGGCGTATAAAACCTTCCTTAACGGGCGGTTTTATACGTTCACTATCTCATTACAACGTGCTCTAAATAAAATAATTAAGGTTACTGTCCAATACAACGCTATCATCAAGCGTAGCGGTTCGTTTTAATAATTTATAGCCTGACGCGCTTTTAACCCACACATCTTGGCGACCGGCAGTTAATCGTTTGCGCTCTGAGTCTAAACGACTGCGGTGCACCTCTATTGTTGAGTAAACAAGGTACTGATCGGCCACGCCTGTGTCGAACACTTCAATATTATTCACAATATGCCTAATCGCATTGATTGGATTTTCTGACCATACAAAGCCAGTTTTAAAGCGGCCTATTCGCATCAATATGGACGCCTTATTTTCATTAAATATAGGTGTTTTAACAGGCGCCCTACTTTGCGATTTGTCTTCCCTAAAACGGCGTTGCGGCACATCCATTTCGTACTGTATCTCGTCGCATAATAGGTTTAACCAATTATCATATTGCTCAGCACTCAATAGTCTGGCTTCTAAATATAATTGCCGTTTCAAGTCTAAATAAATAGCAGCAGTCGTTTGTGTATTGCTCATTGTTCGCCCTCTGCTGCTCTTGCTTCTTGCAAGTTGTTATAGGACGGCACATCAGACCAATTTTCAGCGCTCATCATTTCTAGCCAACGGCGGTAAACATATCGCTGGTTTTGCTCGCATACCAGCCCTTCACTGACGACCCCAGGCATCTCTTCTCGCGTATGCCCACCATCCATCGCCATATTGGTATAGACATCCATTTGCCTTGAAACCCAACCACGACTTTGTTCTGTTGCCGCTTGTAAATTATCCCCGTCATCATTATCGAAAAGGCCCGCAGGACCAAATGTTCGGCTCACATTATTTAGAATTTTTTGTTTTAACGCGTCAGACATTTCTTTATCGACCATCGCCCATGTCCACATTTCAAATTTACCTGGACCTTTAGGGTGGTAAATTCGAAACCAGTTAAGCCCAGGTAACATTTGCAAATTAGGAAACACCGTAAGATTAATTTGCGAGCCCCACATGTTTTTCCCACGATAATCACCTAAACGATCGACCACTGTTGCCCGGTTTTTTTCTAAATAATCCACCGCAATAGTCGGATCGGGGTAAAAAGCATAGCCTGATTGACCATCCAGTGCGGCTAATACGGTATGTCCATTTAGGCCAGCCACAGAAACCGCTTCAGCATTGTTCACCTCAGAATTACCTACACTTAAACCTGATAAATCCATACTGGTTGTAACGGACATGGCACCAGCATGAGCCCAACCTAAGTGATAACCATCGCCTGATACGTTTTCAACCGCTAACTTCCAATTAACCGGCAGCTCGACTTTCATTGCTGTGCCGATCAATTCCGTGCCTTCTGGCATCGCATCGAGCCAGATATCCAAATACCATTTCATTTCGCCTAAGTACTCTTCTAGGCTTGGTGCTTCCGCATCAAAAGTAGCAAATATTAACCCCTTGTAACTGGCTATTTGCGCCACTTCACGCAGACTAAATTTAGACTTGTCTAATTTATTATGATAAGCGGCTTCTTCTAACGGTACGCCAGTCAATTTGCCATCAAAACTAAAACTCCAGCCATGGTAATTACAAACAAAGGTTTTGCTATTACCGTGATCAGCCTTGCACAGTCGGTTGCCTCGGTGTGTGCAGGTGTTTAAGAACGCTTTTACGCTATTATCCTGCTGCCTAACCACAAGCACCTCGTCTTCACCCATAAAGGTACGTAGGTAATCCCCAGGTTCTTTTAATTGACAATCATGCGCTAGGAACAGCCAGCAGCGGGCAAAGATGTTTTTTAATTCTTGCTGGTAAATATCGGGGTCTGAATAGATTAAACGTTTTTGCCGACCTGTTTTAAAATCAATTAAATCACGTAAATCATGCGTCATACTTTTTGCCCTTAAGTTAGGATTTAATTGCCGGATCATCGTCGATTTCCTTGTCACCATTCTCCTTAAATTTATTGTCTTATTCTATGATTTAGGTCAGGTTTAATGACTTCCATGAGTGATTTTTTAAATGTCATGATATTCAATTTTTAACTCATTACACATACACCTTAATAGTGTCTTTAATGATTTATTCGGGATATGTTTCTAACGATTGTTAGTTTGATGTAGAATAAAAACACGTCAAAACAATTATAGGTAAACACATGGATTTCAGTTTTTCCGAAGAGCACCAATTATTACGTGATACGGTACGTAAATTCTCAGAAACAGAGCTTGCTCCATTGGTTCGTGAGGCCGATGATAATGAAGTATTTCCACGTGAACTGTTTCCGAAATGGGGTGAAATGGGGTTGATAGCAGCGCGTTATCCTGAAAAAGATGGCGGTGGTGGTTTTGATAAAATTGCCGATTGTATTATCCGCGAAGAAACCAGCAGGGTCTGCCAAGCGTTCGCCTCATCGCTCTCAGCGCACAGCCATTTAGGTATTTGGCCGATTTGGCGCATTGGTACCGATCAACAAAAAGAGCGTTACTTAAAGCCTGCTATGGCGGGTCAAAAAGTGTCGTGCTTTGGCCTCAGCGAACCTGACGGTGGTTCAAATATTCGTGCATTAAAAACACAAGCTAAAAAAGTCGATGGCGGTTATGTGATTAATGGCAGTAAGCTGTATATCACCAATGCACCGATGGCAGACTTCATGTTATTGGCGGCGAGAACGTCAGCAGAAATGAGCGCCGATAGCATTAGCTTGTTCATTGTTGACCTGCCTTCTGACAACGTCGTTATCCAAAAACTGGCTAAAGAAAGCATCCGCGCTTCAGAAACGGGCCTCATCTTTATCGAAGATTTATTTGTACCTGATGAAAATTTACTCGGCGCTCGAGAAGGCACTTACCCCGTCATTTTAGAATCATTGACAGAAAATCGTGTCGGCGTATCGGCTAACTGTTTAGGTATGGCAAAAGCAGCCTTTGAAGAAGCTAGCCGTTACGCCCATGAGCGAGTTATCTCAAATCGACCTATCGGCAAATTTCAAGCCATTGGGCACAAATTGGCTAATATGTCAGCTGAAATTGAGGCGGCCCAGTGGATGGTTTACAACGGCGCTTGGCAAGTGGATCAAGGCACCTTGGACCATGCAATGGCGGCTAAAATTAAACTGATCGCCAGCGAAATGGCGGTTAAAGTGAGTGAAGACGCCATCCGCGTTCTGGGGGGTGCTGGTATTATGCGTGATTACTCGGTCGGTCGAATACACCGAGATGCCCTGCTGTATATCATTGGTGAGGGTACCAGTGAAATCCAACGCAATATCATTGCTCGTTCCTTAGGTTTTTAGGCCATCCTATGAAGTCATTAACATCATTATTTGAGGCTCAATCTGTTGCAGTTGTTGGTGCTTCAGATGACCCACATAAGTTGGGTGGACGCCCTATTGCTTATATGAAACGCTTGGGTTACCAAGGGCAATTGATACCGATCAATCCTAAAACCTCAGTAGTACAAGGACTAGCGGCTAAACCGTCCTTAGAGGCATTGGATGCGCCGGTTGACCTTGCGGTTATTGCGACTCCTGAAAAATTTGTTGAAGGTATTATCAAGCAAGGATTGGCTTGTGGCATTAAGAACTTTGTCGTTTTTGCCTCAGGTTATGCCGAAATTAATGAGGAAGGAATTAACAAGCAACAACAATTAGAGGCTCTTTTCAAAGGCACTGATGCACGTTTATTGGGGCCTAATTGCCTAGGCTTTATTAACACAGAAACCCAATTAGTCGCTTCTTTTACTACTGCGATGGAACACCACCCGCTTAAAGCTGGCGGTCTAAGTTTTGCCGGTCATAGCGGCGCACTGGGTGCCTATTGGTTGGATAAAACGATTCGCGCAAATTTAGGCGTTAGTAAATGGATATCCAGCGGTAATGAAGTAAATATTCAGCTCGCAGACATTGTTGAATACTTGGCCAGAGACCCGCAAACCGCCGTTATTTGCTTATACATTGAAGAAATTCGGCAGCCAGAAAAGTTTGAGCAAGCCTTATTGCTGGCAAAACAGCAAGGCAAACCGGTGATCGCAATGAAAGGCGGCAAAACAACCGCGGGCGCACGAGCAACACAGGCACACACCGCTTCAAACCCTTTCAATGGTGCTGATTACCAAGCCATATTCGATAACACCGATGTTATTGAAGTCGCCTCATTGAGCGAAATGATCAGATACAGTGAGTTTTACCTAGGTGAAAACCAACTATTGGGACAACGTATTGGCCTTGTGTCAATTTCAGGTGGTGCGGGTGTTATGCTCAGCGATCAACTCACAGAGGCGGGTTTTTGCATCAGTGATTTTAGCGACGATTTATGCCAAAAGGTGCGCCCTCTTCTTTCTGATTTTAGCGCCCTTCAAAACCCCATTGACCTGACTGCGGCGTTAGTAGCAGAACCTGATATGTTAAAAAATGTAACCAATGAATTAATTGAATCTGAAGAGTTTGATGCCATTGTTATCTTTATGGGACTAATGGATAGCATCGCCGACAAACTGGCAGCAGGGGTTATCGAACTTAAGAAAAACCCCAACTGCCCTATTTTCTTGATTTGGATGGGCGGTCAAAAACAATTACTCGTTAAGATCAGTGAAACAGGGGTGATGGTGTTTGAAGAAATTCCAGAGCTGGTAGCCCTGATGTCAAAACTAGCTAAATAATTACGCTTTCCTGAACGTAGGGTATTCAACTTGGCCTTCAACTAAATCAATAGTAACCGATGTTTGTTTTCCTGAATCATCATAATTTAATACAGGCAACGTCGGTTTAATATTAATTTCTTTTTTAGCATAATCAATAAGTTGCGATACAGACTTAAAGTTAGATAAGCGCTTTAGTTGCACGTGTGTTACCGGCATTAGTTTAACCTCACCTTGATCATATAAGGCCAACACCTCTTCCGCTTTAATCCAACAAGATTGGTCGGTTTCTTTGTTGTCATGGAGTAACTCTTGCTGATTATCTACAGTAGACAGGAAGAAACGGGTATCAAAACGGATCGGTGCGCCTTCCGGTGTCACCCAGTGATCATAAAAAACAATTTCATCCAATTTAATCGTAATATTTAATTGCTGCAACACCTGTTCAAAACTGACGCTGTTTTGCTGCAACTTTTCGCGTAACGCGCCATTGGTCATCGTGTCGCTTCGCACTGTCGCTGCCAATAACCCCGCTTCTTCAAACGTCTCTCTTAGGGCTGCTATTTTATAAGGCATTAATGATGGCTGATCGGCGCTTCCTGTGGAACAAAGATAGCTTGGATTGACTTGGCTATCTTGTAGATCAACCGCGCCACCAGGGAAAACATAGGCGCCAGCAGCAAATCGTGAACGCTCGACTCGCCTTAGCATACAAACTTCAACACCATTATTGGTATCACGTGCTATTACCATTGCAGCAGCTTCTCTTAGCATTTCAGTACCCTATTTTTAGGCGAAAAAGCTCTCGCATTATTCTTTGTTAAACCTCATAATATAACAACTGTTTGATAGATTATAGAGAGAATGTAATGAATTATGATGCCGAGCAAGAAAGCCTTATTTTAGATGCCGTTGATAAATTTTTAATACAGATAAAACCTTCTGTTCATCAACTTGAAGCCGACGACGAATACCCAGAAGAGATTGTGGCTCAAATGAAAGAAATGGGCTTGTTTGGCGCCGTCATTGATCCCGAATACGGTGGTCTTGGTCTACCTGTTAGCACCTATGCCAAAATCGTTGAAAAAATCGCTTGCGTTTGGATGTCATTAACGGGGGTATTTAATTCGCATTTAATTATGGCCATGTCGGTACAGCGCTTTGGTACCGAAGAGCAAAAAAGAAAATGGTTACCCCTGTTTGCATCCGGTGAAATGCGGGGTGCCTTGGCTTTAACTGAACCCAACTGTGGCACCGATCTACAAGCCATTAAAACCACGGCTCAACGCGACGGTGATGACTACATTATCAACGGTTCTAAAACATGGATCACCAATAGCCTGTATGGGAGTTGCTTTGCTTTATTAGTAAAAACAGACCCCACAACTAACCCTGCCCATAAGGGCATGAGTTTATTTATTGCCCCTAAAGGTGAGGGATTTGTTATGGGCAATAAACTGAAAAAGCTAGGGTATAAAGGGGTTGATACCGCTGAGTTTTTTCTTGAAAACTACCGTCTGCCTGCCGACAATTTAATCAGCCTTGAAGAAGGTCATGGTTTACAACATGCGTTAGGCGCCTTAGCGCTAGGGCGAATCAATGTAGCCGCTAGAGGCATCGGTGTTGCCTCTGCAGCCTTAAACGACTCAATTGCCTATTCACAACAACGTAAAACCTTTGGTAAGCCTATTTGCCAACACCAATCAATTCAAATCTACCTAGCCGATATGGCAACGCGTGTTGAGGCTGCACGCTTGCTTGTGCAATCAGCTGCTACCGCCTTTGATCGTGGCGATCGTTGCGATATGGAAGCCGGCATGGCCAAACTGTACGCCACTGAAGCTGCCATGAGTAATTCGGCCGAAGCGTTACGAATCCATGGTGCCTATGGTTATTCAACTGAATTTAATGTTGAGCGTTATTACCGTGATGCACCCCTGCTCGCGATTGGCGAAGGCACCAACGAATTGCAACGGATCATTATCGCCAAACAATTAATCGAACAAAACCCCTTATAATAACGGCCTTATTTCAACTTTAATTACTGAGTCTTATGTCTAACAACCGATTTGAAGGAACCACTGACTACGTTGCAACCGACGAGTTAAAGATGGCAGTTAATGCAGCCATTACTTTGCAACGCCCGCTATTGATAAAAGGTGAGCCCGGTACCGGTAAAACTCAACTGGCTATCGAGGTTGCTAAATCCTTAGACGCACCGTTAATCGAATGGCACATTAAATCAACCACCAAAGCACACCAAGGCCTGTATGAATATGACGCCGTGTCTCGCTTGCGTGATTCGCAACTGGGTGATGAGCGCGTGCACGATATCGCCAATTACATCGTTAAGGGTAAGGTTTGGGAAGCTTTTACTTCAGATAAACGCGCCGTGTTACTGATCGATGAAGTTGATAAGGCTGACATTGAATTTCCTAATGATTTGCTGCAAGAGCTCGATCGTATGGAGTTTTTTGTTTATGAGACCCAACAATTGGTAAAGGCTAAGCACCGCCCGCTGATTATTATTACCAGTAATAATGAAAAAGAGTTACCGGATGCTTTTTTAAGGCGCTGTTTTTTCCACTATATCCGCTTCCCAGAAATGGAAACGATGCAAAAAATCGTCAATGTTCATTTTCCTGATTTAAAAAAAGATTTATTGGCCGAAGCCTTAGGCCTGTTTTTTGACGTTCGCCAAGTAGCGGGATTAAAGAAAAAACCATCAACATCCGAATTATTAGACTGGATCAAATTGTTGTTAGTTGAAGATTTAACCGCTGAAACGCTACGCAATAAGGACGCCAAGGATCTATTACCTAAAATGCACGGTGCGCTACTTAAAAATGAACAAGACGTGCACCTGTTCGAGCGCCTCGCTTTTTTAAACAGACGGCAGCAAAACGATTAATTCATAAGCCATGTTTATTGATTTTTTCTTAGCCTTACGTAAGGCAACCATTCCGGTGACTATTACCGAGTTACTGTCATTATTAACAGCTCTGCAAGCAAGAATAGCTGAATTTGATATTCAAGGTTTTTATTACTTATCACGCACTGCTTTAGTAAAAGACGAGCGTTATTACGACCGGTTTGACCAAGTTTTTAGCGCTACATTTGATGGTTTAGACAATAATAGCTTAGAACAGATTTTTGGTACTATTCCTGAGGAATGGCTGCAAAAACAAGCTGAAAAATTGCTGACAGAAGAAGAAAAGAAAAAAATTGAATCACTGGGGGGTTGGGATAAGCTGCTCGACACCTTAAAGCAGCGCCTAGCCGAACAAAAAGAAGAACACCATGGTGGTAATAAGTGGATTGGCACGGGCGGCACCTCGCCTTTTGGTGCCTATGGTTACAACCCTGAAGGTATCCGCATCGGACAACATGAATCACGTCACCGGCAAGCCGTTAAAGTGTGGGATAAGCGAGAGTTTCGCAACCTGGACGATAACGTTGAGTTAAACACCCGCAATATAAAAATTGCCCTGCGAAAGCTCAGAAAATTTGCCCGCCAGGGCTCACCAGATGTATTGGATATGGACGACACCATTCGCTCAACGGCAGCAAACGCCGGTTACCTTGATTTAAAAATGATCCCTGAGCGGCATAACGCCATTAAAGTGCTGTTATTACTGGATATTGGTGGCTCAATGGATGATCACGTGCGTATTTGTGAAGAGCTTTTCTCGGCTGCTAAGACAGAGTTTAAACACCTTGAATATTATTATTTTCATAATTTTACCTACGAGCACTTATGGCAAGATAATACTCGCCGACGGGTTGATATGACCCCGACAATGGATCTTATTCACCGTTATCCAAGTGACTATAAATTAATATTTGTTGGCGATGCGAGCATGAGCCCGTATGAAATCACTTACCCAGGTGGCTCAGTTGAACACTGGAATGAAGAAGCCGGCACGGTTTGGTTTAAGCGCTTAACCGATGCGTTTCCAAACAACGTTTGGTTAAACCCCGATCCCGAAAAAAACTGGGATCGGCGTCAATCGAACCAATTAACTCAGCAATTGATTCCCAACCGGATGTACCCCTTAACACTGGGCGGTTTAGATAAAGCGATTAAAACTTTATTACAAACCGTTAAACCGATAGCCTCTCAGCAACAAGCACCGCTAAATTAAGTTATCATACTGATGTAAACAAAAAAAGCCCTCATAGTGAGGGACTTTTTATCGTTCTACTTTAAATACTTACTGAGCTGAAGGGAAATTCGGCGCTCTTTTCTCGCGTACAGCGGCTACCCCTTCTTTGGCATCATCACTTAAGAAGTTCAACATCTCTTCACGTAATGAGGCTTCAAATATCGGTGATGCCATTTTCATCCAACCATTCAAGGTATTCTTGGTACCGTTGATTGCTGATTGGCTGCCTTTAGCAAGTTGATTGGCCACTTTAAACGCTTCATCCATTAATTCGGCATGAGGAACACATAAGCTAACCATGCCCATCCGCTCGGCTTGTTCGCCATTAATGAATTCGGCTGTCATCAAATAATACTTGGCTTTTGCCATACCACATAATAACGGCCAAATAATGGCGGCATGATCACCCGCAGCGACACCTAACTTTACATGGCCATCAGTAAACTTGCCTTTTTCTTTAGAAATAATGCTGATATCCGCTAACATCGCTACAACTAAGCCAGCGCCAACTGCAACACCGTTAATAGCCGAAATAATGGGTTTTTCAAAGCTTAGGATGTTATATACCAAGTCCGCTGCTTCTTGCCTTACCCCTTCAACCGCTTTTGGGTTACCTACCATGCCAGAGACCCAGTCTAAATCACCACCAGCTGAAAACGCACGATCACCGGCGCCAGTTACTACGACGTTTTTAACTGAATCGTCATCTTGGATAACGGCCCATATTTTAGTTAACTCCCAATGTAAACGCGCATTAGTCGCATTCATAACATCGGGCCTATTAAGCGTCATCAATAAAACGCCATTCTCTTTATGTTCGAATAATAAATGCTGAAAATCTTCATATTTCATATACTTATACCTTTTAGTTAATTTATTTTATTACTACTTATTCAGTAATTAATTATAGACCCAGTTCTTTTTTCATCATGTCACGCATCACAAATTTTTGGATTTTACCAGTGACGGTCATCGGGAACTCATCCACAAATTTGATATAGCGCGGGACTTTGTAATGGGCTATTTCTTGCTGACAATGCGCCTTAATTTCATCCTCGGTTAATTGCTGATTGCTAGCAACTTTTATCCACGCACAGATCTCTTCACCAAACTTTTCATCCGGCACGCCAATCACTTGAACATCTTCGATCTTTTCGTGTTGGTAAAGAAAGTCTTCAATTTCTTTTGGGTAAACATTTTCACCACCACGAATTACCATGTCTTTTGAGCGGCCAACGACTGTGACATAGCCGTTGTCATCCATTGTGGCAAGATCACCCGTATGCATCCAACCACCTGCGTCAATAGATTCAGCGGTTTTTTCAGCATCGTCCCAATAGCCTATCATCACGCCATAACCGCGCGCGCAATATTCGCCAATCTCACCTCTTGCAACAATTTTATTGTTTTCATCAACAATCTTACCTTCAACGTGTGGATGGGATTTACCAACAGTTGAAACACGGATATCAAAAGAATCATCCATCAAGGATTGATTGGATACTGGACTCAGTTCAGTCATGCCGTATGCCACAGTGGTCTTTTCCATATTCATTTCTGCGATCACTTGTTTCATCACCTCAACAGGACAAGGTGAACCCGCCATTACACCCGTTCGTAAGCTACTGAGGTTATATGACTTAAAATCAGGTAAGCCAAGCATCGCAATAAACATGGTTGGTACACCATACAGGGTAGTACAGCCCTCTTCTTGCACGGCATTAAGCACGCTAGCGGGTTCGAAATATTCACCTGGCAGTACCGCAGTACAACCCCTTACCACTGATAATAAGGTACCAATAACCATACCAAAACAATGGTACATAGGCACAGGGATACACACCACATCAACATCTGTTATCCCCATGGTATGACCCGTTAAATATGCATTATTAACAATACCGTGATGACTAAGGGTTGCCCCTTTAGGTGAGCCTGTAGTACCACTGGTGAATTGAATATTAATCGCATCATCGAACTGTAATTGCCCAACTAAATCATCCAATTGTTGCTTGGCTGCAGCTGTTCCTTGATCAATCACCTGGTTAAAATTAAACATCCCGCTGGTTTTTTCATCACCCAAACGAATAATCGTTTTTAATGCTGGCAGGCGTTTGGCATTCAATTGTCCAGGTGCGCAATCTGCTAGCTCAGGCGCTAACTTTTCAAGAATTTCAAGGTAATTGCTGCTTTTAAAATCAGGCGATGTAATAAGTGCCGAACAGCCCGATTTTGTTAAGGCGTATTCGAGTTCACTACTGCGATAGGCAGGGTTGATGTTAACTAAAATCAAACCGGCTTTAGCGGTTGCAAATTGCACCAAGGCCCATTCAGCATTATTTTGCGACCAAATCCCAATACGTTCACCCGGCTTTAAACCGAGCTCAACAAGCCCTGCAGCGAGCGCATTAACTTTTTCTTGGTACTCGCGATAAGTCCAACGGATATTTTGATGCCGGCTAATTAGGGCAACTTTATCTGGAAAACGTGCAACGGTTTCATCAAATACAGCGCCAATGGTTTTACCCATTAAGGGAATATCGCTCACGCCGTGATCATAACTTAACTGTTTTGTACTCATAATGACTTATCCTCTAGACTGGGTCCCAAGAAAACACATCAGCAGACCGATCTAGTGGGTAAAAACTGCTTTTTAGTGCCGGTATAGCATGTTCAGAAATCGTTTCTGGTGACCAGCCTTCTGAGCGATGTGATGAACGTAAGGGTCTAGATTGACTCATCAAAAAGATTTCATTATTACGTACAGCAAAAATTTGACCGGTCACATCTTTAGCCGCATCACTGGCCAAATAGACAGCCATGGGTGCGATTTTTTCCGGCGTCATTTCTTTTAATTTATTAACACGTGCTTGTTGCTCTGGTGTATTCACTGGAATTGCACCAATCATGCGGCTCCACGCAAACGGTGAAATACAGTTTGAGCGTACGTTATAACGTTCCATATCCAGCGCAATACTTTTAGACAAGGCCGCAATCCCCGCTTTAGCTGCGGCATAGTTTGCTTGGCCATAATTGCCAATTAAACCAGACGTTGAGGTCATAAAAACAAAGCTGCCGCTTTCTTGTTGACGGAAGTGCCTACCTGCAACATGGGCGGTATTAAAACTACCATTTAAATGCACATTGATAACGGCATTCCAGTCATCAGGGGTCATTTTATGGAAGATCTTATCGCGTAAGATGCCGGCGTTGTTAACCACCGTATCAATGCGGCCAAAATTATCAATCGCCGCTTGCACCATAGACTCAGCGCCGTCAATACTGGCCACGTTATCGCCATTAATAACTGCTTCGCCACCAGCGGCACGAATGGTTGCAACCACTTCTTCTGCTGGGCTTTCACCGGTTTCTTCTCCGCCAACGCCAGCACCCAGATCATTAACAACCACTTTAGCCCCTTGTTGCGCCATCATAATCGCCATGGCCCGACCAATACCCCGGCCTGCGCCAGTAATTAAAACCACTTTATCTTGCATCATCATTGTTTGTTCTCCTGTATAAAATTAATTGTTTTTAATGTTTTAACGCCCTTTGTAATCACCGGGACGTTTGTCAAAAATAGCGTTCATTGCTTCGCGGTGATCATCTGTACGGTGTGACACGGCTTGCATTACTGCTGCCATTTGCAGGTGGGTATCGAGATCTGTTCGTTGCCCTTCACGAATCAATTGTTTAGCCATACGTACTGATACCGGTGGGTTTACAGCAATTCGTTTAGCCAATGCGATGGCTTCATCCATCAGTTGATCGTCAGGCACCACTTTAGATACAAGGCCAAATTGAAGTGCCTCTTGTGCGCTAATCGGGTCGCCAGTGAACGCCATTTCAGAAGCTTTGGCCAAGCCAACAGCACGCGGTAATAACCAAGAACCGCCATCGCCAGGAATAATCCCCAATTTGACAAAGCTTTCGGCAAAACGTGCGCTTTCAGCCGCTATGCGGATATCACACATACAAGTTAAATCACAACCCGCGCCAATCGCTGGGCCATTAACCGCAGCAATAATAGGCACATCAAGTCGCTGGAAAGCCAATGGAATGCGTTGGATCCCTTCGCGGTACCAAGTCGCTAATTCGTGAGGTGTTTTATCCGATTCGGTCATTTCTTCACGAATTTTTTTAACATTACCGCCCGATGAAAAAGCCGGTCCGTTACCGGTTAAAATAACCACCCGAATTGCAGGGTCTTTTTGCGCTTGTTCCGCTAATAACACAAGGTCATTGATCATTTGACCGTCAGAAATTGCATTACGTGTATCTACACGGTTCATCCGCCAAATGGCGATACCTTCGCTTACTTCACTTGTTACATCAGTCGTCAATAGCCTATCCTCTTAATTACGTTGTTTGAGTTGTTAACCAGCTCCATAGATCATCATTTCCTAACTGTAAGCAATGACGACCTAATTTAGCCGACCAGTGTGCTTCATTGCCGTATTCATCACGCCAAGACCATAATCGCCGGGTGCTTAATTGTAAGGGGTATTCTTGGGTGAAACCGATTGCTGCATGTACTGCATGGGCTGTTTTAGCCGCATATCCGGCCGCTTCACTGCAAGTTATTTTCGCGCAAGCAATAAGCTCCCATTCTTGCTCGCCACCAAGATGTGCAATAGCAGCATCAACGGCACAGATTGACGCACTGGTCATTTCAGCCTGCACCGCCAATTGTTGCTGTACGGCTTGAAACTTACCAATTTGACGGCCAAATTGTGAACGTTCATTAGCGTAGTCAACCGTACGTTGTAATACCTTATGTAGCGCGCCTGAAATTTGTGCAGCACGACTTAATGCTAACCAGCTATTGATCTGCTCAATTGTCACACCATTAAGTTGATTACTGACTTCGAGTTGTTTCGGCTTAATTGTTATCTCATCACGCGCTTCACCGGCCATATTATGGTGAATTGAAATACTCAAATCAGCCTGTTTAATAATCACCGTGTGCAATTGGTTCGCCCGTTGGAAAACAACTAATACACCAGCAGCATGGCGCGCCCAAGGTACGTTTGATAAAACCAGGTCAGCCGATGATTCAAATGGCTGAGAAACAATCGCAGGAACCAATAACTCATCTTCAATATCAACCCCTGAACTAGCCGCTAAATAAGTAGCGATTAGTGATTCAGCTATTGGCAAAGGCACCGCGTGATAGCCGGCTAAGCGCATTAAAATAAAGCTACCAGCAAGGCCAAGCCCTGCCCCGCCTTGTTCTTCTGTTAACGCCGTCCTTAACCAGCCATCGCTAACAAAGTCTTGCCATGAGGCTGTAGGAAACTGCCCTGATTCCATGGTTTGATAGGATTTCTCAGTCGCAAAACCTTCGAATAAGCGAGTGGCCGATTCTTCAATTAGTTGGCTTAACTCGTTCATCGTAAACCCAAACCTCGGGCAATAATGCCTCTCAGAATTTCACGTGTGCCGCCTCTTAATGAGAACGACGGCGCTTTTAAAATGGCGTCCGATAGTAACCGCTCCACGCCATGCTCAGCACTAGGTCGTGGTTCTATTGCTAGAATCAGACGCATCGCTTCGGGTAACTCTTGTTCAAATGAGGTGCCTAAATCTTTAACAACGGAGGCTTCATTCACTGGAAGCTTGCCTTGCTGCAGCTGGTTGGCGACCGATAAAGACATTTGTCGTAACACCATAAGACGAGCGACATATTGACCAATAACCGTCTCGGCTTGTTGCGCTAGCTCTGCTTCGCGTAACACTTGGATAGCCGCTTCTAACAATTGGTAGCTGCTTAAGAAACGCTCCGGCCCACTACGCTCAAAGGCCAGCTCAGCCATTACTTGGTTCCAACCATCATTCAATTTGCCGACAACGCGATTGTCGGGGACAAACACATTATCAAAGAAGATTTCATTAAAATGTTTTTCACCAGCTAAGGTAACAATCGGTCGAATCGTCAGGCCCTCGGCTTTAAGATCAACAATAAACTGGCTTAATCCAGCATGCCTATTTTCTGACGCAGGAGCCGTTCGGCACAGGGTGATCATTTGGTGACACGCATGAGCCCAACTGGTCCAAATTTTAGAGCCATTAACAAGCCAGCCGCCCTCAACACGTTCCGCATGCGTTTTAATAGACGCTAAATCAGAACCGCTATTTGGCTCACTCATACCAATCGCAAAAAAACACTCACCGTTAACGATTTTGGGTAAAAAATACTCTCGCTGTTCTTGGGTGCCAAATTTAAGTAGTAACGGGCCACTTTGACGGTCTGCCACCCAGTGCGCACCAACCGGGGCACCGGCTGCTAATAACTCCTCAATAACCACATAGCGTTCAAGGTAGCTTTTATCGCCACCGCCGTATTCGCTTGGCCAGGTCATGCCTAACCAACCATGCTTTGCTAAGCTACGACTGAACTCAGGGTCACAGACAGACCAAGAGTCAATCATATTGCCCGGTTTAAATGGCCCATATTGTTGGAGAAAGTCTCTGACTTGCTCACGTAAGGCTTCTTCTTTTTCAGCCGTCAATACAGGCTCAAAATTTAATTGTTGCACCAGCTTTCCTACTTTTTATGAAACACCAAGAGGGTGTAAGACTTAAACCGCTGTATAACCACCATCGACAACCATTTCAGAACCATTCATAAACGATGAATCATCACTGGCTAGATGCAGTACCGCATAAGATACTTCTTTAGGTTGTGCCGCGCGATTTAAGATAGTTGTGCCTAAAATAGCTTGACGTGTTTCTTCATCGCCATGTAATAGGTCTTTGGTCATTGGGGTATCAATAACACCCGGGTGAACGGAGTTGACCCGAATGTTGTAGGGTGCATATTCAACCGCTGTCGCTTTGGTAAACAACCTTACCGCGCCTTTAGTCGCTTGGTAAGCAGCCGACATGGGCGCACCCACTAAACCATAAATAGACGAGATGTTTATAATTGAACCGGCGCCTGCTTTTTGCATCGCGGGTAACACTGCTTGGGTACCAAAAAAAACGCCTTTTACATTAATATCAAAGGTTTTATCCCACTGTTCTTCGGTGGTCTCTTCTAATGAAGTCAGGATTAAAATACCGGCATTATTAACCAACACATCAATTCGGCCGTGTTTGGCGACAACTTGGTCAACCACTTGTTTCCACTCGGCTTTATTTGTTACATTCAGCGGTAAAAACTCGGCCTTTCCGCCATTACTAATAATGCTGTCAACCGTTGCTTGACCTTCTACCGCATTCATATCGGTGACGATAATCGTCGCGCCTTCTTCTGCTAATAACTCACTGTGTGTGCGACCCATACCCATGGCACCACCGGTAACCAAAACGATCTTTCCGTGTACTCTATCCATTGCTATCTCCTGTGTTATTAATTAATAGTTATTATTGATTTTATCTTAGTATGATTTTGGCATACCTAAAACGTGCTGGCCGATAAAGCTCAGTATCATATTGGTGGAGATAGGCGCGATTAAATATAACCTGGCCTCGCGCCATTTACGTTCAATATCGTATTCACAAGCAAACGCAAAACCACCGTGTGTTTGCATACACGCTTCACCCGCGTTCCATGCCGCTTCAGCGCACAGCATTTTAGCCATATTAGCTTCGGCGCCACAAGGTTGCCCGGCTTCGAATAGGGCAGCGGCTTTTCGTGCCATTAACTCGGCCGCTTCAATTTCTGCGTAAGCGCGCGCTATTGGAAACTGAATACCTTGATTTCTGCCAATTGGGCCGCCGAATATTTTTCGTTCGTTAGCATAGTTTGTTGCGCGTTCGATAAAGAAGCGTGCGTCACCAATACTTTCACCTGCAATAATGACACGCTCGGCATTCATCCCGCTCATGACATAACGAAACCCTTTGCCTTCTTCACCGATAAGCGCATCAGCAGGGATTTCCATGTTGTCGAAAAACACTTCCGTGGTGTTATGGTTGATCATCGCATCAATCGCACGAATTTCCATGCCGTTACCGACTACCTCGCGCATATCCACAAGAAAAATGGACAGCCCATCGGTTGGCTTAGCGACTTCTTCAAGGGGTGTGGTACGTGCTAACAGCAGCATTAAGTCTGATTGAAAAGCACGGCTAGTCCAAACTTTTTGCCCGTTAATGATGTACTTATCACCTTTTTTAACGGCCTTAGTGCGTAATTTAGTGGTGTCTGAGCCAGAGGTTGGCTCGGTAACGCCAAACGCCTGCAGCCTTAATTCACCTGAGGCTATTTTAGGCAGGTACTTTTGTTTCTGTTCTTCACTGCCATGACGTAGTACAGCACCCATAATGTACATTTGCGCATGACAGGCTGAGGCTGAGCCACCTGAGGCGTGAATGGTTTCCATAATGACTGCTGCTGCACGTAGTGGCAGACCGACCCCGCCGTATTCTTCTGGAATTAAAGCAGACAAAAAACCAGATTCAGTTAGCGCGTTAACAAATTTTTCTGGGTAAGCGCTCTCCTTATCCAGTTCACGCCAGTATTCACCGGGGAAATCATCACAAATTTTATTGACCGCATCACGTATATCTTGATAGTCATTACCTAAGGGTATTGATAGTTCGTTCATTATTAAATCTCTTTATTAATTTTTGTAGGTGTCGTTATCAGCGCCCAATGCAGGCGCTACATTTTGTAACGGTGGCCTTTTACCATTGAATGAAATAGGCAGACCGATAAGCCGCATCGTTTTATCAATAGATTCTTGTACGATACCCAGCGCTTGTGTTTGCGGATCAGACAGTACCTCGTCAACCTTCTGGATAGGTGAGTTTGGAATGCCCAAGGCATCTAATTTTTGTTGCCAATGCGCGCGTGGTTGTTGGGTGGTAACAGCCGTTATCAGTTTATTGAGTTCAGTTTTATTTTCAAATCGACTAGGGTTTGTTTGAAAACGTTCTTCGTTGCTCCAAGCAGGGCTGCCTAACACCCCTTTCAGCTGTTCAAATAATTTATTATTTGGTGCTGCAATCACTAAATAGCCATCTGAACACTCATAGGCTTGATAAGGCGATATACCTTGCACACCAGAACCTTGTGGGGTTGGTAGCTCGCCAGTCGAATGGTATCCAGCAGCATGATAGGTCATCCAACTTAAGGCCGTTTCATACAAAGCCGTATCAACAATACAGCCGTTACCCGTTTTTTGACGCTCGAATAATGCACCAATAATGCCAATTGCACACCACATACCGGTCCCCATATCAATGGCTGAGGTACCAATTCTAACAGGTGGTCGGCCTTCTTCGCCATTAAGGCTCATTAAACCACTATACGCTTGCATTAACGGGTCATACCCCGGCTTATCCTTCATTGGACCTTCTTTACCAAAGGCCCAAATATTGGTGTAAATTAAACGTGGATTTTCTTTGCAAAGTTCGTTAGCACCAAGACCGAGTGATGCGATTTTTCCTGGACGCATGTTTTGTAACACCACGTCTGCCTTGCTAACCAATTCGTTTCTTAACCAGGCCTTGTCTTCTGGGTTGCTAAGATCAACCGTGACGGATTTTTTATCCCGATTAAGTGCTTGGAACATGGATGAAGTGCCATTCCAGAACGGAGGCCCCCAGTGGCGACAATCATCACCTCGGCCTTCTGGTTCAACTTTAATTACTTCTGCGCCCATAGCGGCGAGAATCCAAGTTCCAAATGGCGCAGCCACACTGGTGCCTATTTCATAAACGCGAACACCGCTAAGCGGCCATTCGTTTTGCTGTTGTTCCGACATGGTTTCCTTGATTATGTTGTGGTCAAATTTAAAACACCTGTACGCTCAATTAACGGCCCACTGTCTATTCTAAAAGCGAGCCAAAGCGACACCTACCTAACAGTTGTTATTTTAACTTTTTTTGCTTAATAAAATCAATAGATTCAGGGTTAACCATAGACGATAAATCGCCAGGCTCAGTCCCCATCAAAAGCGCCTTAACAACCCGCCGCATAATTTTCATCGTACGGGTTTTAGGTAAATCTTCTACGAAAACAATATGTTTGGGCCGATAGGATTTACCCATTTCATTAACCACGGCGTTTATTAGTTCTACTGTTAATGCCTGATTGCTGGCTTGCCCGGGCTTAGGCACACAGACACAAACTACCGCCGAGCCACCAATCTCATCAGGTATGCCGATAACCGCCGCCTCTAAAATTTTACCCGTTGCTAATAACGGCCCTTCTATTTCTGCCGGGCCAGTTCGTTTACCTGAAATTTTAAGCGTATCATCCGAACGCCCTAAGACATACCACATACCATGATCATCTTTAACTGCCCAGTCACCGTGTACCCATACACCGGGTACGGTGCGCCAATAACTGTCTAAATAACGCTCTGGGTTGTTCCATAATCCACGCGTCAAACCGATAGATGGGTTACGCAGGGCGAGCTCACCAACCTGGCCATCAGCTATAGATTGACCCGATTCATTAATAATATCAGCACCCATCGCTGGCATTTGGGTATTAAAGCAGCAGGGTTTAAGCGGTCTAGCCACTGTACAGCCTAAAATTCCGCAGCCTATTTCAGTACCGCCGGTTAAATTCAGGATCGGCACACGCTTATTACAAATTTTATCGAAGAACCATAACCAAGCATCGGGGTTCCAGGGCTCTCCTGTCGTTAGAACCGTTTTTAGCGACGAAAAATCATATTGACTCACGCTTTCTTCCGGCTGACTCATAAAAATACGCGCAATGGTTGGCGCAAAGCCTAACCAGCTCACCTTATATTCTTCCAGTAAGCGCCAAATACGTCCTGGCTCAGGATAGTTTGGCGCCCCCTCTCCCATGACTAAGGTAGCACCGGTAAAACTGGTTGCCATAATTTCTAATGGACCAACCACCCAGCCCATATCGCTCATCCAAAGCATGCGATCATCAGCGGTTAATTCAGACATCACGTGTAGGTCAAACATCGCTTTAATCATAAAGCCGCAATGCGTTTGTACGGTGCCTTTTGGCATACCTGTGGTACCCGAAGTATAAATGAGCATCATCGGGTCTTCGGTATTCATAACCGCTGTTTCACTGGTGCTCGGCATGTTTTGCGTTAACGCGTTCCAATCAACGTCACCGTCTTGTTTGGGTAAATCCAGCCCCATATGGTTAAAACTAACCACGTGTTCTAGGGTTGGAATTTTATCGCGTACTTGGTCAATCGTTGTTTTTAAATTAACCGTAGTTGACCTTCTTGATGTGCCATCAACGGTGATAACGGCTTTTGCTTGACCATCATTTAAACGTACGATAATAGGATCAGGACCAAAACCTGAAAACAGCGGAATAACAACGCCTCCCATTTTAATTATTGCTAAAAAGGCCACCGCAACTTCTGGGATCATGGGCATATACAAGCCTATGGCATCGCCTTTTCCTAAGCCTAATGAGCGAAGCCCTTCGGTTAATTGACATACTTTTTGGTCAAGCTCGGCATAGCTTAACGAGCTCTTTTTACCGGCTTCCGTTTCATGATGAATAAAGGGTTTATTCCATACCTCGCTGCCTTTATGTTTATCTAAACAATTGAGAAGGAGGTTAGTTTTTCCACCCAGGCACCATTCGGTCCATTCAATACCTTTTGATTGATCTAACACCTTGTCATAAGGTTGATAAAACTTGATGTCTAAAAATTTAATGGCCGTATCCCAAAACCACGCCGGATCTTGGTCAGATTTTGCGAGCAATTCATCGTAATCAGCAACCCCCGCTGCATGAATGAACTTTTGTATTTGTGAGTTAGCGAGTAGTTCTTTAGTAGGTTGCCAGACAATATCTGGGTAAGGTTTAAATTCCATTCTATTACTCCGTAGAAAGGGGTAGTTTATGTCAATTTATAATGGCGGGGAAAATGGATTGCATTAAACTTGAAAATACCGCTTACCACACGGGCTGATAAGCGGTATTTTTTATAGTTAACGGTAATGTAAAACCAAATATTCGTCTATCTCAATCCGTTTTTTAGGTGGAATAATAACGGTTGTCATGGGATCACGAATAATCGACGGGCCATGCACGATATTACCCGCCCTAAGCTCAGACATTTGCCATACTTTAAAGTCATAGAACGCACCTTCGTGACTGACTTGTCTCGTTTCCACATAAGCAGACTCTGAGGGTGTTACACCTTCAATTTTATGTGAAATAATCTCCGGCATAGCTTTAGGTGCAATCGCTTGTACAAACACCTCAGTTACTGCATAACCCGCATCTGGGAATCGAGCGCCATCTGGGTAGATATTGGTGTACATTTCCTCAAACGCAGTAATAATTCTGTCTATATCCTCCGGTCCCTTTGCAGTGCCTTCGTCTAATAATGTTTCAAAACTTTCCAGTTGCCCCATGTAACGACCGTAAAAACCGTAACGGTATTCAAGATCTTCTTCGGGGATACCTTCAGAGGCCATTTCTGCTATCGCTTTCGCTTCAAGCGAACGCCATGCATCATCAATGTTTTTTGCAACGCTAGTCTTGCCTTCATCATCTAGACCATTTGGAATAGAAATAACCACACCCATATGATAGCGGTGAAGGTATTCGGCGCAAGCACCACCAAAAGCAGAAAAAGCTGCTGCATACGGAAAGGTAATAACATCAGCTAACTCAAAGTCTTGCGTGTAACCCCACATGTGCACAGGTCCCGCCCCGCCATAACACATCATAGTAAAGTCCCGTGTGTCGTAGCCTTTAGAAACCAAAATGGCTTTAGCCGCATCTCGCATTTGTGCGTTAACAACAGCAAGAATACCTTTGCCTGCTTGGTAGATATCAAGACCTAAGGGATCAGCGATTGTTTCTTTCAGTGCCTTTCTTGCTTTTTCAGCGTCCAGGGTGATTTTACCGCCCAAGAAGTAATTTGGGTCCACATACCCCATCGCGACATTTACATCGGTAACAGTGAGTTTGTCATATTTATAACAAAGCCCCACTTCAGCTCCGGCACTTTCCGGACCCACATGGAGCCGTTTATACTCATCGATCCAAACAGCAGACCCCGCACCTGAACCCACCGAATCAATGGCTACCATTGGTAGAGCCAAACGGTGCCCTGCAAAATCGGGATCCTTACGTATCGTGAGCATATTATTGACGATTAAGCCCACATCAAAGCTGGTACCCCCCATATCAGCGGTACAGACATTCTTTAACCCTAATTTATTACTCATAACCTGTGCACCCATCATGCCACCAATAGGTCCAGAAATAACGGTTTCATATAAACGCGGGTATTCAACATTGACTGCGCCACCATAAGATAGCAATGTTAATAGACGAGCATCATAACCATCGTCAATGGCTGTCTTTTCAACGGCTGCAATAGTTTCCCGTGTGTGTTCAGCGGCAAAACATTGTAATAACAGACTTTTTAAACGATTGTTTTCTTTACTAACCGGCGCTATATCAGATGAGCAAACGACAGGGATATCTTTTCCAGCCTTTGCTAATAACTCTAATGCAATTTTCTTTGCGCGATGCTCATGCGTTTGGTCAATATAAGAGTTGATAAACAAAATGCCAATCACTTCTACATCAGCGACAATCAGTTTTTGCACCGCTTCAACAATATGCTTTTCACTTAAAGGCACCAGCACAGTACCTGGGGCAATATGCTTTTCCATAAAATAGCTTCCGCCACTGATACGCTCGCTGACACCGTGCACATTTTGCCGATCAACCATCGGTCGAGTGTGTTTATGCAATTGATTATGTAAAATTTCTGACTGGGTTTGCCCCAAGTAGGTCAACCCACCTTCCATAATCGACATGTCTTCAAAACCACGCGTCACTAACAAGCCTACTTTTTTTCCGGTGCCCGTTAGCAAGGTATTAAGCATACCCGTGCCAGCATATATACTAACGGATGCATTTTCATGCGCTTCTCTCGATGTAATGCCAATACTTTGTGCGGCATCTTCAACGGACTCTATATAACTTGCTGATTCATTTTTTTTATTGGTAAGCGCTTTACCAACAGTAAAGGTACCGTCATCTTTTACCAAAATGGTGTCGGTCATTGTGCCGCCGGCATCTAAGGCGAGAATATATTTTTTGTTATTTTTTAACTGCTCTTTTGAAACTGACATTTCCTTCTCCTAATGAATTTATAGTGCCGCCAAATAGTCGGCTGTTTTATCTTTAAACCAATCGGGGGACTCGTCCTCCAGCGGTTTATTCATAAACTCCCTATAAAAACGGTCTAGGTCAGGAAATGCCTCAAAGGTTAACGGGTAACCAGGCGGTACAATTTCTACCGCCAGTTGAGCGCTGCATCCGGGGCAAAAAAACTCACGAACTTCCATCCAATCAGCATCCGGCGCAGCCGCAGTTGGGTAGTACACCTTTTCCATGCTTTCTTGGGTATCACGTGTGCGGATATCGGTATGTAATTTCCAATTGACACGGTAATCACCATATTCATGGCCACAATCGCATTTTACAATGCGTTCGTTTCCACGCATTACGATGTAGAGGTGGTCATTCAAACGCATTAAGATTGTATTATCCCAGCTGACTTTTTCTTGCAATATATCTAAATAAGTCCAAAAACGCTGGTGATCTTTTTTTGCCATGCGTCGCATCTCATCAACATCATCATCTGCAATGCGACCTTCTACTAACTGTTTTAATAAACCTTTATCAACTACTTCCATTTTTTTCTCCTAAATTCTTGGCTATGTACAATAAGGCGGCTTTAAATTTCAAAGTCGTCGTCTAATTGCCAAAAGCTTCTGTAATGTTTGTTATAACCTTCAAAACTGGTTGAGCTGCGGTACATCTCTAATAGCTCTTCTCTGATGCTGTGGGATTCAACTTTAGCTTTTTGTTCTTTCCACCATTCAACCGCTGGTTTTGATTCAGCTTTACGACTGGCAAACAAGGCTGCTTGCTCGTGTTTTGTTGCAGCTTGATCTAACGTCACCTCACCCAATTTATTTTTTGATGCGACAACGCCATACATGGTTTTTGCAAAACTTTCAGGTAATTGACCAATGCGAATATCTTCAACAACAGAACTAATTTCTCTTTCTAACGGATCGCCCCAGCCACCAGAAGCTCCAGCAGCATTAGCCCACAAGTCGTTATCACCCATTGATTGCTCTGGTGGATCATACTTCCAAGATGTCACCTCACCGGTTAGTTTCCCTTCTGCCGCGTACTCCAGTACTTCGCCCGCCGTTGTTGGTGTATCACCATCGGCTTTAATCAACTCAGGTATATTGGTATTTAGCGCTGTTACCGTTACTACACCCGGCGCAGGGTAACCACCATTCATACCGGATGCTAAATAAGAGGTCATAGACGTAGCGGAACCACCACGGGTAACACCTAGGCGTTGCCCTGTTTCTTGCATCCAATGCACAGAACTTTGACCAACCCCACCGCGGTATTTCCCGTGTCCACAATAACCAGGCTCTAATTTTCTACCTAGGTGATGGAGTGGCGGAATTAAATATTCGAATTCTTCAGAATTGCCTACATTACATAATTGAGTATGTTGCGCCCAAGTACACGGTGTTCCATCTTTAAATGGGTAAGCGCCCATTGCACCCCCACCCACCCATTCAAAATTGGTAAAGCCATAGGGTGTGCCATCAGCTAATACGCCACTACCTTGTACGCCATCCCATGAATCTTCTGGCGCAAAAGCTTCTTCTAAATAACCCCGCATAAAAAAGTTTCTATGGATAGCACTGGAAGAAAGACACTGCATTTGCATGGATTGCGCCCAAATATTGGCACAGGACGCAAATTCCGTATCAGGATTATAAATACTGCCTTTATGGTAAATACTATTAACATTCATATTCACCCCAGCACTTGCTTTACAGCTATGGGCGAAGGTTGTTGTTATACCTAAAAACAAGCCCACATCAGATCCACCTGGATAGCCGTTAAAGCCATGGTAGCCCCAACGCGATGAGCCTTCTGTATCAAAAACAATGCCGCCCTTTTCATCTTGGCTAAACACCGCATGAACATGCACCATTTCATTTCTATCGGCATGCGCCCATATTTTTTGTTGCCCCTTGAGCATTGAAATTCTGAAAGAACTGCCTTCATAGCGACCTGGAATAAGGCTGGCGCGCATATTATCAAGGATCATAATGCGGCTTTCTTCGATAATTTCTTTACACGCTTGCTTATAGTATTCCACCCCATATTCTTGAATAATTTCATGAATAGAACCATGGATCATTGAACAACCTGCTAAGCGCATTTTGTCGTCTAAAATATTCATTGCGCCGGCACGCGTACGGCGCATCCAAAGGTTATCCCACCATTTGGCTTGTCTTAAATTCTCACCCGTTTTCATCGGTGGAAAAACGAAGCCGTCCATAAAAGTATCGACAGTAAATACGGGCCAACTTCCTGCCTGTGGGGCACCCGCTTCCATAATATGATTCACCGAACAAGCCCAGGCAACAACTTCACCTTCAACAGCGATTGGAACCAGTGTATAGGTATCGCCTGGGTGAGGCGCACCCGATGTCATCGGATCATCAGTGCCAAATACATCTGCATCATTAATGCCTGGGTTTTCTTCAAAGTCATTGTCAATCATGTGTTTGACTGACACAGGGAAAGCTGCACAATGAGAAATAAAACCTAATGACATCGCCAAGGTATCCCCTTCAGCGGTAGCAAGCGCCCATACAGACTCGCCCATTTCACGACCACCAGGGCTAGCGGCTACATAGCGCGCTTTTTCTCGCGCAGCAAAAACAGCCGACTGTAAACGCGAAAAGAATTGCTCAAATTTAATGGGGTCTTGATTTTTTAATGTCAGCTCTTTAATGCCCCAGTAACACCCTGATTCATTGTAAAGCTCGTCTCGTTGTTTAAGCTTGTAGGCGAGTGTTTTTTCAATCGGTAAGCCCAGGGTTTCTTTCATTACGGTAGCCATAACAACGTTCTCCTTAAATATTATTAGATTTGGTTTTTAGTTTTATTATTTCACCCGAGCATAATTGATAAAAAAATTTAAAACAACAAATCAATAAAAGATAAGTCTTTGATTATTAATAAATAAGTTGTTGCTTATGTTAGTGTAGTTAATGCCTTTTCATCAAACGCATTGATATGGTTAAACCGATTTGTTTTAACCTTGTTAACCCATTGCGAGTCGGCTAATAAGGCACGTCCAATACCTACCAAATCAAACTCGTCAGCATTTAAGCGAGTGCATAAGTCATCAATATTTGATGTTTCAGCAGTAGGGTCTTCCAATCCTGAGAAATGCTCAACAGCAAACTGTTTATTCAGCCCAACACTCCCTACAGAAATAGATGGTTTACCGGTTATTTTTTTGGCCCAGCCGGCTAAGTTTAAATCAGAACCGTCAAAGGCAGGCTCCCAAAAACGCCGAGTACTCGCATGAAACACATCCACCCCCGCCTCACTTAAAGGTAACAGGATTTTGCTTAGATCTTCTGGTGATTGGGCTATTTTTGCTGTGTAATCAAGTAATTTCCATTGTGAAAAACGGAAAATAATAGGGAAATCTGGCCCAACGGCCGCCCGGATGGCAACAACAATTTCTGTAGCAAAACGCACGCGATTTTCAATCGAACCGCCATATTGATCAGTCCGTGTATTTGTTTCATCCCAGAAAAATTGGTCAATTAAGTATTGGTGAGCGCCATGGATCTCAACACCATCAAAGCCTAAATTTTTCGCATCACTGGCAGCTTGGCCATAGGCATTAATAATCTCATTAATTTCAGCTTGTTTTAACCCCCTTGTAACGAGGGTACCGTCTCGAACGATATCAACTGGGCCAACAGCACATTCAGAGGAGGTAGGGCCCATACCTAATTCTCTATGTAAACCAACGTGCCATAACTGAGGCACCATTTTAGCGCCAGCAGCATGAACCCCATCCAATACTTTTTTCCAACCAGCCAAGGCATCATCACCATAAAATCTTGGCACATCAGGGTAACCATTGGCTGCACGATGATTGATTGTTGTGCCTTCAGAAATAATCAGTCCTACGCCGCCTTCAGCTCTGCGCTTATAGTAAGCAGCCACATCATCCCTCGGCACGCCATTTGGCGAATGAGAGCGAGTCATCGGCGCCATAACTGTTCTATTGCGTAGCGTGACGGGACCTACTTGAAAAGGAGAAAATAACGTCTTAAGTTTAGGGTCCATCTTAGCCTCATAGTCAATTAAGTTTGTTTATCAATGCGAATGGCAAGCACTTCACCAACAACACAAATTAGCCCATTGCTGATAAGCGATGTTTTTATATAGTATTTTCTGCCTTCAACCTTTTCCACCGATGCTCGCAGTTCAACCTCTTCCATTGGCACAGGTTTGTTATATCGAATTGACATGGTACCAGTAACCATTTGAATGCTACGGTCATACACTTCCTCGTTACCCGCTTGCTTATGTGCATATGACAAGGCGGTATTGACCGAATGGCAGTCAATCAAACTGGCTGAAATACCACCGTATAAACAATCAGGGGGGCCAATCATGTAATCCTCGGGGGTCCAATGACAAACAACTTCATCACCCGCCCAATAACTTTCAATCTGCAAACCAAAGGGATTATCTTGCCCACAACCAAAACAACCGTTGGGCCGCATTTTTTCTTGAATCGATTTTTCTGTTATCACGTTTTGTTTCTCAATCATCAGCCTGTCTATCCATTTTTGATTGTTTAATGCTGCCAGCAAAAAATAGTATTTTCTCAGTGTACATAGGTTAAACCGTTAAAAATTTACACAACAATAACATAACAAGTGTTAGAATTCTGTGCCATTTAGACAAGCAATAAAATCGCATTAACCCAATATATTAGGAGACAGCTGTATGGCTTCCAGTAACCCAAAATTTGCCGGCCCAGGGCCAGATCAAATCTATCTTGATCATTTAAGACAACAAAACTTTTCCTTACCCAAGTGTTTAAGCTGTGGAGAATTTCACTTTTTTCCACGGGTAGTTTGCCCTCATTGCGGTAGTTACGATCTTGAGTGGCAAGCGTTGTCTGGCAAAGCCGAGGTCTATTCAACCACCACCATTCGACGCAAACCCGAGCGTGGCGGCAATTATAACGTCAGCCTGATCACCCTAGAAGAAGGCCCTAGACTAATGAGCCGTGTGGAAGGAATTGATCCTGAGTTGGTCAGCATTGGCGCAAAAGTAAGCGCTTCAATCAATAATGAAGGTGACGAACCTTTTGTTGTGTTCACCCCGATGCAGGAGAGTAAATAGATGTCACATGAATTAAGAGGATCTTCCGCTATTGTAGGTGTTGGTTTAGCAGGTTGCGGCGAAGCACCGGGCCGCATGCCATTGGATATATTGGCAGAAGCCACGCATAACGCCCTAGATGACGCCGGTTTAAAACTGTCAGACGTTGATGGCCTTTTTACCGGTTCGTCATATCATTTTATGCCGACGCTCAGCACCGCTGAATACTTGGGTATTAAACCCCGTTTTTCTGATGGCAGTATGGTCGGTGGCTCATCGTTTGTTGCCCATACACTCAATGCAGCCATGGCAATTAAAAACGGCCTGTGTGATGTCGCTTTAATCTGCTACGGCAGTAATCAACGCACGGCAGGCGGCAAACTAGCCACCATGTCCGAACAACAAATTTATGAAGCACCGTATAAACCTCGCTACCCCATCAGCTCTTACGCTTTGGCAGCTGCGCGTCATATGCATCAATACGGCACAACCCGTGAACAAATGGCGGATGTTGCGGTCGCTGCTCGTCAATGGGCGCAATTAAATCCCGCGGCATTTGCTCGTGACGATTTAACACGGCAAGATGTATTAAATTCTAGAATGATAAGTGACCCACTCTCTTTACTTGACTGCTGTTTGGTAACAGATGGCGGCGGTGCAGTGATTATGGTATCGAGCGAACGGGCTAAAGACTTCCCTAATAAACCGGTTTACTTATTAGGTACAGGAACAGCGCATTGGCATCGTCAAATCACGCAAATGCCAGACCTAACCACCACTGCTGCAGTTGACTCCGGCAAACGTGCGTTTGCCATGGCCGGTTTAACAAAAGATGATGTAGATGTCGTTGAGCTTTATGATGCCTTTACCATCAACACCATTTTATTCCTTGAAGACCTTGGCTTTTGCGCCAAAGGTGAAGGTGGCGCTTTCGTTGAAAATGGCGGTATCGCACCTGGCGGCAGGTTACCTGTTAACACTAACGGTGGTGGTTTATCTTGTGTTCATCCAGGCATGTATGGAATTTTCATTCTAATTGAAGCGATCCAGCAATTACGCGGTGGCTGTGGCGCCCGTCAAGTTAAAGATCCCGAAATAGCTCTGGTGAATGGTAACGGTGGTGTCTTATCCAGCCAGGTAACCACCCTACTCGGCACTGAGGCGACGCTATAAAATGAATAAATCCTCACTGGACGGCATTAAGGTCGTTGATTTATCGCGTGTTTTGGGCGGCCCATTATGCACTCAAATCCTCGGTGATCACGGCGCTGAAATTATAAAAGTAGAACCACCCGCGGGCGATGAAACTCGCGGTTGGGGCCCTCCTTACCATGAACGAGGCAGCGCGTATTACGACGGCGTTAATCGTAATAAAAAATGCATTGCCTTGGATATGCGGCAAACAGAAGCGCATCAGATTTTATTTCGCTTATTAGAAAATGCAGACGTGCTGGTAGAAAATTTCAAAGTCGGCACCTTGGAAAAATGGGGTATTGGTTTTGAAGCCGTATTACAAAAAAAATTCCCGCGTCTGATCCATTGCCGTGTTACGGGTTTTGGCAGCACAGGCCCATACGCTGGTTTCCCTGGTTATGACGCCGTAGCGCAAGCTACAGCCGGTTTAATGAGCATTAATGGTGACGCCGATCGCCCACCGGTACGCATGGGTGTACCGATTGTTGATTTAACCACCGGTATGAACTCGGTTATTGCCGTGTTACTCGCCCTGTATGAACGCGAAAAATCAGGTTTAGGCCAATCTCTTGAGATCAGTCTTTACGATACAGCGGTTAGCTTAATTCATCCACAAGCCGCCAATTGGTTCTTAGATGGTAAACCACAAAAACGCATGGGTAGTGCACACCCTAATATTACGCCCTATGACTTATTCCCCACCGCAAACGGTGATTTATTTTTAGGCATTGGCAATGATCGTCAATTTGCCGGCTTATGTAAAGAACTGGGGCAAGAAGAGTTGGCACAAGACCCTCGCTTTGTTACCAATGCAGAGCGGGCAAAAAACAGAGCGGTTCTACGGGACATCCTCGTCGACCTATTAGCGGATAAAGATAGCAATGAGATGACGCTACAGTTGATGAAAAAAGGCATTCCAGCGGGTGCGGTGCAAACGGTACAAGATGCACTCCAGCATCCACAGACCATCGCACGCGAAATGGTTATAGAGTCTGATGGGTACCGCGGCACAGGCATTCCAATAAAACTGTCACGAACGCCGGGGGCATTTAAATGCCGACCACCACAATATGGTGAAAATAATACCGATATTTTAGTTGATGCCGGCTATAGCGCTGAGGAAATACAGCGCTTTAAAGACATGCAAATTACATTAGAAAAACCTCGTAAATAACTGATATTTAAAACTATTGGAAAATAAACGCTTACTCATTATTTCTCATACGCCGTCGCCTAATCTGCAACGAATGCTGGCAGCGATTGTCACAGGCGCGAGCTGTAAAGAAGTCAGCGGCATCGAGGTAGTGAGCATAACGGCACTAAAAACAGTTGCTGAAGATGTATTAAAAGCAGATGCGGTTATCTTATTGACACCCGAAAATCTGGGTTATATGAGCGGTGCTTTAAAAGATTTTTTTGACCGAAACTATTACCCCTGCATGGATAAAACCGATGCTCTACCTTGTGCCATTGTCATTCGAGCAGGTAATGATGGCACTGGAACACGGCGAGCAATAGAGTCAATTTTAACCGGACTACGCTGGAAAGTTGTACAAGCACCCATGATATGCAAAGGTGATTTTCAACAAGACTTTATCCAGCAATGCGAAGAACTCGGTTTATCCATGGCGGCAAGCCTTGAGGCCGGCATTATTTAATGCCGTATATATAAACAACACGTTAGACGAACAGTAAAACTTATGAATTTTTCCCTAAGCGACGAACAAAATGCAATAAAAGAATCCATATTAAAAGTATGTGAACCTTTTGACGATGAGTATTGGCTAAAGCGCGATCAACAAGGTGGCTTTCCACATGACTTTTACCAAGCAATGGCTGATGGCGGTTGGATGGGCATTTGCATTCCCGAAGCCTATGGCGGTTCTGGCTTAGGCATTACTGAAGCTGCCATTATGGCCAGCACCATTGCAGAGTCAGGCGCTGGCATGTCTGGCGCATCGGCGGTCCATATCAATATTTTTGGTCTAAACCCGGTGGTTGTCTTTGGTACCGAAGAGCAGAAACAACGGATGTTAAGGCCCATGGCCGAAGGCCGAGAAAAAGCCTGCTTTGCTGTAACCGAGCCGAATACCGGTTTAAATACAACACAGCTTAAAACCATGGCTGTTCGTCACGGTGATAAATACATCGTTAATGGTCAAAAAGTTTGGATATCTACCGCACAAGTAGCGGATAAGCTTTTATTGCTGGCACGAACGACCCCATTAGAAGACGTGAAAAACCCATCCGAAGGTTTAAGTTTGTTTTATACCGATTTTGATCGCAGCAAAATTCAGGTGCATGAGATAGAAAAAATGGGCCGTAAAGCAGTTGATTCAAATGAACTCTTTATCGATGGTCTTGAAATCCCTATTGAAGACCGTATTGGTGAAGAAGGCAAAGGCTTTAAATACATTCTTCATGGCATGAACCCCGAGCGTGTATTAATTGCCGGTGAGGCAGTCGGTTTAGGACGAGTAGCCATTAAGAAAGCCCAAGAATACGCTAAAGAACGCATTGTTTTTAATCGCCCTATCGGGCAAAACCAAGGCATCCAACACCCGCTTGCCATTTGCTGGGCAGAACTTGAGGCGGCCTGGCTAATGGTTATGTCCGCCGCATGGCAATACGATAATGATCAGCCCTGCGGTGCAGCAGCCAATGCCGCTAAATATTTAGCCGGAGAGGCAGGCTTTCATGCTTGTGAAACAGCAGTAATGACACATGGTGGTTTTGGTTATGCTAAGGAATTTCATGTCGAGCGTTACCTGCGTGAATCCTTAGTACCGCGTATTGCACCGGTGAGCCCGCAATTGGCTTTATGCTATATCGCCGAACGTGTATTGGGCCTACCAAAATCCTACTAAACTCGGCGAAGACAGGTTAAGCTCATCTTAACTAAGCAGCGTTAAGGAGCGAGTAATGATTGATATTTATACCGCAGCGACGCCCAATGGACACAAAATTACGATTGCGCTAGAGGAACTGCAACTGCCCTATCAGGTACATCACATTCATTTATTCGACAAGCAACAAAAAACGCCTGAATTTCTTGCTTTAAACCCGAATGGAAAAATTCCGGTGATCGTCGATCATGATAATAGGGATCAGGTTGTTTTTGAGTCGGGCGCTATCTTACTTTACCTAGCAAATAAAACCGGAAAATTAATGCCTACCGACCCCGATCGTTACTGGCAAGCCATGCAATGGTTGATGTTTCAAATCGGTGGAATCGGCCCGATGATGGGGCAAGCCAATGTATTTTACCGCTATTTTGAGGAAAAAATTCCCGCGGCAATAGACCGTTATCAACATGAGGTAAGACGATTATTTAGCGTATTAGATGGTCGTTTAGAGCGTCGAGAATATCTGGCTGACGAATACAGTATGGCCGATATTGCCAATTGGTCCTGGGTGAGAATTCATAACTGGTCTGGTGTTAGCACCGACGGTCTTCCTCATTTACAACGGTGGCTGGCACAACTCGCGCAACGACCCGCCTGTCAAGTGGGCATTACTATCCCAGAAAACGAAATAACCAGTGATAACCCAGCCGACGAGTTAATAAAAGACCTTCGGGCAATGGTCGTTAAATAAACCGCAGAAAAACTTAACTTGAGGCTTTCTCACGTAAACCCCACAGCACCAAAAGGGCAACTGAAATAATACTCACACCTACACTGGTAAGCCCGAAGGTTACTAAACTTTCTTGCCACGGCAGTGCATGTTTCCCCGCAGCTGTAATGGGTGACAAAGCGCCGGTACCAAAAGAAGCAGCCAACACCGTAAAAAACCAATTGGCATACGTACCGTATAAAGCACTATAAAACGTAATACCCGTCAAGGTTGCTGAAAGTTTTATTTCACCCCAAATGGCCCCTAAGGCAATAAGAAAAATACCATTCATGACGCCTTCAAGGTGTGCAGCCAAGCCCATACGGACATTAACAAATTGCGTTTCAATCAAGCCCGTTAGCAAACCTAAAAGAAAAAGAAACATCCCATGCCAGATCAAACGCCGTTTTAATGTTTCCATGCATGATCTCCATTTATGTCATTCATACTGAATAAACAATCAATCAGCTACGCTGCCTTATTCAATATAACTGCACGCTAAAACACTTAAATAAAGCATCTTGGAAAGAGTACTCCAAATACATAGACTAAGGCAAGGCAATGTAATTGGCTGCTACCTTTTTACAGCACGCCATTAATGGATACCAACTCAAAGCATCAAACAGCGTTGAAGAGGCAAACTAACTGCCGAGTAATAGGCCTGCAGAATAGTTAATTACAATGGAGACGGATAAAACTGGCCGTTTTTATAGCTTACCTAGGTAAAAATTGAGTTGAATGATTAATCAACCAACTCAAAATAAGGCAAACAAATTTCATCACTTATAGCGCCTGTTGTTAACTTTACGGCTACGTCAAAGTCTAGCGCATCAAAGTTTTTACCGACGAGGGAGCTAATCATTCTAGGCCCCTCTTCTAGCTGCACGAGCAGTACCGCATAAGGCACGTCGTCTTTAAATGCGGGGCCAGGGGCTCGGTATACCACGCTATACGAGTAAATCGTACCATTTCCACTAGCCGCCTGATGACGCAGTTTGGTCGATTGACACAGCCTGCACATGCCTTGTTGATAATATTGCACATGCCCGCAGTCGTCGCAATGTTGCAGCAGCAGCTTACCTTGTTTTAAACCATCCCACAAAGCTTGGCTATCGCCATCAGGGGTTGGTAGCGGCTTTGTTAGCGCGTTTTTATTTACCTCATTCATCGCGTACTCCCTGCACCTAAAATGGTTGTCGCTTGGGTTGAAAAGCCAGCACCCAAAGTGTGAACAATACCAAGTTCTGCATTGCTTACTTGACGCTCACCACAGCTACCGCGTAATTGGCGAACCACTTCTATAAAGTGAAACCAGGCTGCTGGAATACCCGGGTGTGCATAAGACAGCATGCCGCCATGAGTATTGGTAGGGATTTTTCCACCGTAAGTGATCTGACCATCTTCAACAAAACCGCCAGACTCACCTTTTTTGCAGAAACCAAGGTCTTCTAGCATCATCAATACGGTACCGGTAAAGCAATCATAAATACCAGCGACATCTATATCATTAGCACTTATACCAGCCATATCATAGGCTTTTTGTGCCGACTGCACAGCACCGGTTTGAGTAAGTTCTGGCATTAAAAAAATATGTTCATGACTGTAATATTCACCGCCACCCAATATATATATCGGCGTATCGGTGTAATCCAATGCTCGTTCAGCCGAGGTCAGTATCAACGCAGCAGCACCATCTGATATCAAAGAGCAGTCGAGTTTATGGTACGGCGAGGTGACCATTTTGGAATTCATTACATCGTCAACGGTAATCAGTTCGGTTTTTTGTGCACCAGGGGTACGACTGGCGTGCTCACGAAAAGTGACGGCTACTTGCGCCATCTGTTCTGATGTCGTCCCATATTGCTTCATATGTCGATGGGCGGTCATCGCAAAGGTATTAGCAACCGGTATGCCAAATGGCATTTCATACTGTTGATCACGGCTCTCAGTCATGGCTCTAATCGCCATGTCCGGTGTCATGCCGGTTAACAAGCTATCACCACAGGCTACCAGAACGGTTTCCGCTAAACCTGCGTGGATGGCCGCAGCAGCTGTATTAACAGCCGCGCCAGCGGTGGCGCCAGATACTTGCAAGGTGTTGGAGTATGACGGCTGAATATTAAGGTACTCACTGAGTGCGACACTAAAGCGATGAAACGATGAGGCAAAAGCATTGCCGGTTAATACGCCGTCTATTTCAGCCTTTTGCATATTCGCATCAGCCAGGGCGTTAAGCGTGGCTTCGGCCGTTAAATCTAAGGGGCTTCTTCCGGGTACACGTCCAGTGGGTGATTGCCCTACGCCGACAATGGCAACCTTACCTCGAAGAGAATCACGCATCTGCGTCAACTTCTACTACAACAGCACCACGGGCAACGTTGTCCCCCGCTTTACATAAAACACTCGCAACGGTGCCCGCATTAACTGCTTCAATTTGTAACTGCATTTTCATCGATTCCATAACAATTAATAATTGGCCTGCCTCTACTGCATCACCCTCTTTCACCAGCACATTGATAATTTCACCCATCATCGGTGCAGTGACGCTATTAGCCGATTCGGAATCTCCTTGTTTATCGCTAACAATTTGTTGCACCTGATAGCTGTTTTGTTGACCTAAACTGTGGGTGTGAACGATATCTTGACCCGCTTGCGCAGTGACTGGTAGGCGACCTTCATCAAATTCAGCCAAATAGCTCAACCCGCTTTGTGCCTGTAGACGTAGGTCAAACTGCTGTTCATCGACCATTATCGATAAGCAGTTGCTTTTATCAACAGCCAATAAAGCCACCGCCCATTGTTGCTCACCTTGCAATAGATTGAAACTATATACCGGCCTGTCATCTGGTGAGCGTAACGCCCAACTACTAAAGGAGTCAGCACGTAACCAAGGATTTTTCGATTCAGCTTGTCGAAATTGGCTCAACCATACAGCCGCTGCCATAGCCGCCTGTTTTTTAGACTGGCTCGCTTCCGTGATTTCAGAATAACTACTTAACCAGCGATCCAGTGTGCCCGTATCAATTTGATCGGCTAACACATCGGGGTCGCGCAACAACTGCTGTAAGAAATTGAGGTTATTATCGAGACCAAAAACAACCGTATCAACTAAGCCTTTTTGTAAGCGCTCCAACGCCTGTAAGCGATCACTGCCACTGGCAATTAATTTAGCAATCATTGGGTCGTAATACGACGAGACTTCATCGCCACTATCAATGCCTGATTCAACACGTAAATGTTGCGTTGGGAATTGCACAAAATCCACTTTGCCGGTTACAGGCATAAAGTTTTGCGCAGGTGATTCAGCATAAAAACGTACTTCAACGGCGTGCCCGTTAGCCTGAATTTGCTCCTGTTTTAAACCAAAGCCCTGGCCCTGTGCAATACGAATCTGTATCTCGACTAAATCAAGCCCCGTAATTATTTCTGTTACCGGATGCTCAACTTGTAAGCGTGGGTTTACTTCAAGAAAATAATACGCATCACCCAATACTAAAAACTCTACCGTGCCTAAGCCCCTAAACTGTATTTGTTTCCCTAAGCGGCAAGCATCTGCGAGTAGTTTTTCGCGCAATTGCGCACTGAGAAAAATTGCAGGCGCTTCTTCTACAACTTTTTGATGCCGTCGTTGCAAAGAACATTCGCGCTCAAATAGGTGAATAACATTGCCTTCACCGTCACCCGCAATTTGCACTTCAACATGACGCGCATTATTGATGCATTGTTCAACCAATAAGGCATCATCAGAAAAAGAGCGTAATGATTCGCTCATCGCTGCCGCGATATCAGCATCTAAATTTGAAAAATCATTTAAAACACGCATACCTTTGCCACCACCACCAGCGGCAGCTTTAAGCATTACCGGCGGTGTCATGGTATTGACTAGTTCAGCGATGGCCTGCGGGTCTGTCAGCTTGCCTTCACTGCCTGGAATTACCGGCACTTGCGCTTTTACAGCCTCTTTTTTAGCGGCTGATTTATCACCAAAGCGACGCAAGCTATCGGCCCGAGGACCAATAAAAATTAACCCGGCTTGTTCAACTGCGTCAGCAAAGTCAGGGTTTTCTGATAAGAATCCATAACCCGGGTGAATGGCATCACAGCCACTGCTTTTAGCCGCATCAATCACCTTATCAATATTTAAATAGCTGTCAGCCGCCGCTGCGCCACCAATGGCAATCGCATGGCCTATTTGGCGTACATGACGACTGTGTTGATCGGCTTCTGAGTAAACGGCAACTGCATCAATACCTAAGCGATGACAGGTTCGTGCGATTCGGCAAGCAATTTCGCCACGGTTGGCAATAAGAATACGTTTGATCATTGTCTGAATACACCAAAGTTAGTTTCAATTTTAGGCGACCGTCCGGCCAGGTCTAATAAAAGCGCCAAAGTTTCACGCGTTTCTGACGGGTCGATAACTGCGTCGTACCAGAGCTTGGAAGCAAAGTTATATGCGCCTTCAGAGTCTTCAAAACGTTTTCGATGCGGTGCTTTAAATTCTTCGCGCTCTGCTTCTGTCCATGTTTTACCTTCACGGGTAAGAATATCTTCACGTACGGTAGCCAAGGTATTAGCAACTTGCTCTGGCCCCATAATGCCTGATCGACCAGATGGCCAGGCTAACATAGCATTAGGTTTAAACGGCCGACCACACATGGCAAGGTAGCCCGCACCATACGAACCACCGGTAATTAAGGTGTATTTAGGTACTTTAGCGGAGCACATAGCTGTAATAAATTTAGCGCCGTCTTTTGCTATACCACCACGCTCAGCGTGTTCGCCCACCATAAACCCAGGAACATCAGCGACAAATAACAACGGAATGTCACGTTGGCAGCATAAGTTAATAAAATGCGCACCTTTTTTGGCTGACTCACTAAACATAACCCCTTCGTTAGCAAGTATGCCTATTTCAAAGCCGTGAATTTTAGCAAAGCCACACATCAAGGTATCGCCGTACTTGGCTTTAAACTCATCAAACTGGCTACCATCAATCAGCCGAGCCAGAATATCTCTATTATGGGTCGGTATTTTGGTGTCTTTATTGACGATGCCGTAAATTTCTTCAATCGGGTATAAGGGTTCAGCTGACTTGGCAACATCCCAACGTTGTTTGGGTAAATTACCCAGGTTACGCACGATATCACGCGCAATACTCAGTCCGTGCGCGTCATCTTCGGCAATATGATCCGTGACACCACTCACACTGGAATGCATTTCCGCACCGCCCAACTCTTCATGACCAACAACTTCACCGGTCGCAGCCTTCACTAATTGTGGTCCACCGAGGTACATAAAACCTTTGCCTCGAATAATTACCACTTCATCGCATAAGGCCGGAATATAAGCGCCACCAGCAGTTGATGATCCAAACACAATGGCTATTTGGGGGATGCCCTGTGCAGACATTTCAATTTGATTTACAAAAATACTGCCGAACATGCCTTCATCAGGGAAAATACCTTCTTGTTCGGGTAAAAATGCGCCACCGCTTTGCACCATGGTAATGCACGGTAAACGATGCTGAATGGCAAAGGTTTGTGCCCTAACGTGCTTTTTGCAGGTCATTGGATAATAAGTACCGCCTTTCACCGTTGCGTCATTCACTATAATCATACATTGACGACCATTAACGATGCCTATACCGGTAATAAGGCTAGCACCTATTTCTGTGCCTTCTGCTAAGTTATCACCAGCCAGCTCACCCAGCTCAAGAAATGGAGAGCCTGGGTCGATAAAAACCCGAATTCGATCACGTGGTAATATTTGTTCACGGTGCTCGGTATGGCGCTTACGCGCTTTTTCTGGGCCGCCCAAATGTGCTCGTTGACGACGTTGGTGTAACTCTTTAATACGTTCCAAATAGTAATCGCGGTTAGATATAAAGCTATCTGACTGCGGATTGACCGTAGATTTTAATATAGACATGGTTGTAGTAAAACTCGGTTAAGTTAAATTAAATTATAAAAAGTCAGGTGTTTGGCGTAACGTTAAAGCCACTTTAGCAACCCCGGGTTTTTCAAAAATATCGGCATCAACGATGATCACCTTGGCCTTAAAGGACAAACTGTCTCGGATGGTTTTCTGAATTTTCTCGCTAAGCTCTAGGTCGTGTTCTTTGGATTGATTTGCACCCCGCTCGACCAATACCTTTAAATTTTCTTGTGTCGTATGGCCGTCAAAGTCTGCTAGTACGCGCATCACGCCATTGGTTTCTGGCTGCATTTGTAAAACCAAGTCTTGGATAGCTGATGGAAAAACGTTGATACCACGTACAATCAACATATCATCGGTACGGCCAAAACAGCGTATTTTTGGTCCTGTCCGACCACAACCACACTCGGTATCGGTGACGATAATATGGTCACCACTTTTAAAGCGTACCACTGGTGATGCTTCACGCCCAATGGCGGTATACACTAACTCCCCTGTTGTTCCCTTTTCAAACGGAATAACCTCGTTAGTCTCAGGGTTAATCAGTTCAACAATAATATGGTCTTGGCAGATCATGTGCATGCCATCTTGTTCGCTGCATTCGCCCCAATAAATCACGCCAAGGTCAGTACCACCCATCATTTCACAAACTTTAGCGCCCCATGCCGTTTCAAGTGCTTCGCGTATAGCAGGGATACCCCCACCAGGTTCACCGCCAACGATTAATTGCTTCACCCCCAGCTCATTAGCAGATTTTCCCAGGACCTTAGGTGCCATGGCAGCCACATGTAATAGAAAATTAGGCGCTCCAATGATCACGCGCGGTTGAATATCGGCACAGGCGCGTAATAAGCGATCTACCCCGCCATCAGCACCAACTGGAATATCGATAGCGCCCATGTATTGAATAGCTTGAACACAGGGAATACCACCGACAAAACCTTTGCTCATAGAGAAACCGTGTAAAACAAAATCACCCGGTTGCACGCCGCAGGCAAAGAAACCCCGTGCACTGAGTTCATTCCACATCTCGATGTCATTTTCAGTTAAGGCAACATACGCCGGACTACCTGTGGTCCCCGATGAGGCTTGCATTTGCACAATATCGCTGGTTGCGGCAGTTTGATGCAAACCAAATGGCGGTGCTGCTTGCAAGCTATCACGTAAATCTTGTTTTACGGTGAACGGAACTTTCGCTAAGTCTTGCAGGGTTTTTATGTCATCAAATTGAATGCCTGCTTCAGCGAACTTTTGCTGATATAACGCAGAGTTTTTGGCCAGATAAGCCATTTGCTGTTGTAATTTTTTTTCTTGAAGAACGATAATTTCTTCATTATTGCTGACTTCAATGGGGTGCCAATACTCAGCCCCTTTTTTATCTAATGCATCATGTCTTCTATAGCTCATCTAATCGCTCCTTATTTTATTTCACATACGACGGTGCCTTTCACTACGGTACGTTCATCGCAATAACAACTGAGTTTGCAACGTGCGTAAACACCGGTGTCTGTTTGCTCGATTGATTCAATTTCACCCGTTACGCGAACTTCATCGCCAGGATAAACAGGGCCTAAAAAGGCAACATCTAACTCTCCACCATAAGCCCAGCCATCCCAATTCCATTGCGACAACACGCGTGAAACAAAGGCCAGCGTCAATAAACCATGTGCAATGGTTCGTCCAAAAAAAGTAGTTTTTGCGAATTCCGGATCGATATGTAAAGGGTTAACATCGCCAGAGGCATCTGCGTAGGCATCGATCATAGCTTGATCAACGGCTTGCCTTAATTCAGGCAGGCAATCGCCCACTGTTACATCTTTATACTTGCTAAGTTGTGTCGTCATTATTCTTTACCCCAAATTCGAGTAATTAAGCCACTGGTAATCAACTCACCTAGTTGATTGCGCGTTTCGGTGGTCATCTCAACATAATTACGTTCTTTTTTTTGATAAAGTCTATGTACGTTAGCAGAGGTATACAAAGTCTCACCGACTTTAGCTGGACGATGAAATTTAAATTGTTGCTTAGCATGAATGCCACCCGGTGGGCCAACGCGTGTCCGCAGCGCATCAATCACATAGACGGCGGCTAACATGGGTGGCGCTACGCGACAACCGTTTATATCTTTTACATTAAGTTGGTCTGTTAAGTCATTGGTTGACTTAATGTATTTATCAACAACCTCATCATTTACCTGAAAAGAAGGCGGCGGATCAAGGAACGCATCACCTTCTGACATACTGTTATATTTAACGTAATCACTCATCGTAAATACCTGCTTAATTTAATTAGTTTTATAGTGGTACACGGCATCATCACTACGAGATAGCTCGCCTGTGTAAAGTAAATAATTCAGGTGCGCCATCGCCTCACCGGTTGCGAGAGATAAATTAAAGATGCTGAGACGGTTACCGAACATTTCCTCTATTACCTCAAGGCCTGTTCTCGGCATCTGACAAAAGCGACGCAATTGGTCTAATGAACTTAAATGCCCTTGTATTAAGGTTTCGCTTCTTTGTTCAATGCCAACAAATACTCGACCATGGGAGGGTAGCACCCGGGTGTCTTTATCTAGTTGCTTTAATACCGATAGGCTGGCCAAGTAATCAGCCAGTGGGTTAGCGTCAGTTTCATTAAACACCACACTGATATTTGGCGAGATACTGGGTAATATTTGATCGCCAGAAATCAATAACTTACGATTCTTATTGAACAGGCAAATATGACCTGGGCTATGTCCCGAAAATAGAAGCAAGTCCCAGCTGTCGTTATCAATCAGCAGTGAATCGCCATCAAGTAAGCGCGTATAACTGATCGGTGCTTCAGGCACACCGGTAACATAACCGCCAATTCGATCCTGCAAGCTATTTAACTGTTCGTCATTTAAGCCAAAGCTTGAAAAGTAATGGCGCCGAGCTGCCTTTTGATTATCTGAATACGACTGACAAGCCATATGCGTCGTTAAGTACTCAATTTGGCTCATGTGTATAGGCGCTTGAGTCTTATTTGCTAGCCACTGTGCCATGCCCACGTGGTCGGGGTGAAAGTGGGTAATAACAATCTTATGGATGGGTTCATTTTGGCAAAAACCACTCAGAACGGTTTGCCATAATTGTGCTGCCTCGTCGCTATAAAACCCGGAATCCACGATCGTCCAACCATTACCATCTCGTAACAGCCAAAGGTTGATATGATCTAAGGTGTAGGGAATGGGCATCTTTAATAAAAAGATGCCCTCCGATACTTCCATCGGGATACCAAACTCAGGCTTAGATGAAATCGGGTATTCCAAAGCGTTTGTTTTTTTTAGCAAAATAATCCCTAACTACTGCTGAGAAAAACGTTGCAAGTGGTAATCCCTATCACCAAATAAGGTGTTTAATAGGCCTAAACGTTTCACATAATGGGCAACGTCTAATTCATCAGTCACACCAATACCGCCGTGTAACTGAGCCGCCTGCTCGCCAACAATAGCGCGTGCATCGCCTAAGTAAACTTTCGCAGCAGAGACACTTTTTATACGCTCATGCGATTCTCCTTCTGTGACTTTAATAGCCGCCAAATAAGACAAAGAACGCATTTGCTCCTCTGCCATAAACATATCAACCGCGCGGTGTTGCAGCACCTGAAAGTTACCAATCGGCTGATTAAACTGTTTACGGGTTTGTAAATACTCAACCGTTTTCTGTCTAAGCTGAGACACTACACCAACGCCTTCTGCACAAATAGCAGCCGCAGCTGAGTCAATGACCGACTCGATAACTGGGTATGCTTGGTCTAAGGTACCTAATAAAGCATCCGCGTCTAAATTAACCTGATCGAAATTTAATTCAGAAGCACGTAAGCCATCGTAGGTCTCATAATGCCTCGCTGTAACACCCTCAGCTGTCGGATCGACAATAAACAATGACAAGCCTTGTTGACTGATGGTGTCACCGCTCGTTCTTGCAGCTACGATGATTTTATCGGCTGTTTCAGCATTAAACACCACGGATTTACTGCCATTAAGTACAAATCCCTCGCCTTTACTCTCGGCACGGCACTCAACATCAGACAAGTTATAACGCGCTTGTCGCTCAACATAGGCGAAAGCCAGTTTTAATTCACCGCCTATTAATTGTGGCAGTAACTGTTCTTTTTGCGTTTCGCTACCGGCTAGCTGAACCAGCTGACCACCCAGTACAACAGATGCTAAATAGGGTTCGAGCATCAAGCCTTTACCCATTGCTTCCATTACGACAATCAAGCCAGTTTGGCCAAAACCAAAACCGCCGTATTGTTCATCAAAGGGTACGCCTAACAAGCCCATATCTGCGAAGCTTTGCCAATTCGCTTCTTTATAGCCTATGCCTTCACGGCTGATTTTTTGGCGTGTTTCAAAATCGTACTCGTTTTGAACAAACTTATTGAGTGAGTCTTGCAACATCACCATTTCTTCTGTGAATTCTAAATTCATTTGTTTCCCCTTGTAGCCTAAAGCCCTAAAACAGCTTTAGCCATAATGTTTTTTTGAATCTCATTTGAGCCGCCATAAATGGATGATTTACGCCAATCAAAATAATGTGGTGCTAACATCGCCGCTTGTGGGTGCCCAATAGGGTCCTCTTGCCAGCCTTCGGTCATGGTTGTTTTATTGTATGGAAAGGCAAAATACCCCACCGATTCCATCAGCAAAGCGGTAATAGCTTGCTGTACTTCTGTGCCTTTTATCTTTAGTAAAGAAGATTCTGCCCCGGGCGCTTCACCAGCAGAAATTTTAGATAGCACGCGTAAATTGGTCATCTCTAAGGCCATTAATTCAATTTCAATCGCTGAAATTTTTGCCTTGAAGCTAGCGTCTTCAATTAGTGGTTTACCGTTATACCTTTCTTCAGAAGCAATTTTCTTAAGCCGTTCAATTTGCTTTTTGGAACGTGGGACTTGAGCGATATAGGTCCGCTCATGCATCAATAAAGATTTTGCAATAGTCCAGCCATCACCTTCAACACCAACCAGGTTTTCAACCGGCACTTTTACATCTTCTAAAAACACCTGATTGACCACATGCATACCATCGATCGTGACGATCGGCGATGTCGAAACACCCGGCGCGTCCATATCGATCAGTAAAAAGCTAATCCCTTTTTGTTTACGGTCCTCTTGGCTGGTGCGAACCAAAGTAAACATCTTATCGGCGTAATGACCGTGCGTGGTCCATGTTTTAGAGCCATTGACGATGTAGTGATCGCCTTGTCTTTCAGCTTTGGTTTGTAAAGACGCTAAATCCGAGCCTGCATTGGGCTCCGAATAGCCCTGACACCACCAAACATCACTGTTATAGATATCGGCCAAATATTTTTCCAGTTGCTCATCGGTACCAAATTTCATTAATACCGGTGCTAACATCACGAGTCCAAAAGCCACTGTTCTTAAGCAGTTTGCGGCCCCACATTCTTCATCAAAGATATATTTTTGTACCGGTGTCCAGCCTGGGCCACCGTATTGTTCAGGCCAGCCAGGGGCAACCCAGCCTTGCTTGGCAAGAATTTTTTGCCAACGTACATAATCGTCTTTTTTTAATGCAATGCCATTAGCAACTTTGTCTTGAATGTCTTTAGGGTAATGCTGCTGTAAAAATTCGCGCACCTCTAATTGAAATGCTTGCTCTTCAGGGCTGTAATTTAAATCCATGGTTTTTCCTGTAATAACTGTTGTATTTTTCCGTGTTAGCTTGCTGTTGTTAACAACCTGCTTCGGTCTTTATTTTACCTTGCTACGAAAATCAGGTTTGCGCTTCTCATTAAATGCTTTAACACCTTCTTGTGATTCTTCGGTGTTGTAGTACAGCTGTAATGTCTGCATACCCAACGATGAAATACCGCGGATATTTTCTGTATCGGCATTAAAAGAACGTTTCGCTATTGCCAAGGCTGTTGGGCTTTTTTCCATAATTTCATCGCACCATTTCTGCACTTCATCGGCTAACTGCTCATGTGGCACAACCTTGTTAACCAATCCCATCTCTAAGGCTTCTTGCGCCGAATATTTACGACACATATACCAAATTTCACGCGCTTTCTTCTCACCTACTACACGTGCTAAATAAGCCGTACCGTGGCCGGGATCGACGGAGCCAACCTTTGGCCCAACTTGACCAAAAATAGCTTTTTCAGAGGCGATGGTCATATCACAAATAGTGGCTAACACATTGCCACCACCTATGGCGTAACCTTGCACCATAGCGATAACGGGTTTAGGTGCATCACGCAGAATCGTTTGCAACTCTTCTACCGGTAAACCTACGATACCACGACCATCATATTGACCATCATGTGCGCTTTGGTCTCCGCCGGTACAAAATGCTTTATCACCCGCACCAGCCAGCACGATAACACCAATGCTTTTATCCCAAGCGGCTTTGGTTAGCGCATGAATTAATTCTTCGCAAGTGATCCCTCTAAAGGCGTTAAATACCTCAGGACGATTAATGGTGACATACGCTGCACCGTTTTTTACTTCATAGGTAATATCTTGATAATCCATGGTTATTCCTTCTTAATTTAATTTAATTTAATTTTATGTAATTTATCGTGACTTAAATGCCGGTTCACGTCGCTCACCAAACGCGGCTAAACCTTCTTTTACGTCATCACTTTGTAAACCCTTAACCGCCTCATTAACTTCTAGGCTTAAGGCCTTTGGCAAACTCAAATCCGCACCAACGTACGCAAGCTCTTTCATCATTGCTAAGCCGTCTGAACTTTTTAAAGCTAATTGCTGGCAGTAATCTAAGGCCAGACTTCTTAGCTCGGCTGTTGGACTAATATAATTAACCATACCCCATTCTTTAGCTTCATTGGCCTGTACGCGCCGACCTGAAAACATTAAGTCTAACGCACGGCGAAAGCCTACTATTCTTGGTAAGCGTTGGCTACCACCCCAACCAGGGATCAAGCCATAATTTGCGTGTTGATCACCAAATACGGCATCTTCAGCAGCAAAAAGAATGTCACAGCCAAGTGATATTTCAATGCCTCCAGCCAAGCAAAAACCTTGAATGGCGCCAACTACCGGCAAAGCACTCTGCTCGAAGTCGGTACAGGTTTTATGTCCAAGTTCAATAAAAAAGCGCAAGGCTTCCTCGTCTTGTGATTCAATTTTACCGTGCACTTCGGCTAAATCAGCACCGGTACAAAAATGCTTACCTTCAGAACATAATAAAATAGCGCGAACCGCTGGGTTGGCCTCATGCGTTTTCAGCGCCGCTTGAAGCCCTTGATGTACCGCCATAGACAGACAGTTAAACTTATCGGCTCGATTGATGATAATCAAGCCTACATGCCCGTCTACTGCAGTTAAAACCACATCATTTGTCATATTAATACCTGTTATCAATTAATATTAGTAAGGGACACCGTCACGGCCAATTTTTTCACGTGCAATGATTATTTTTTGAATTTGAGCTGTGCCATCACCTATCTGCAAACCCAGCACATCACGAAGACGTTGTTGGATAGGATAGTCTTTACTGTAACCCCCATGGCCATGGGCGAGCAGGCAATTATGCACCGTTTCAAACGCTAACTTGGGTGCCCACCATTTACACATCGCCGCTTCCGAGGTATGAGGCTGCCCTTGATCTCTAAGCCAAAGTGTTTTGTAACAAAGCAGCCTGGCCGCTTCGACATAGGTTTCAGCTTCAGCTAAAGGAAAACTAACGCCTTCAAATTTTGAAATCTTTTTACCAAAGGCTTCGCGTGTTGTTACTTGTTCCCACGCTTCCTCTAGTGATACTTTTGCTGCCGCTAAACACTCTAGACCGATTAAGGCGCGACTGTAATCAAACCCTTGCATCACTTGAATAAAGCCCATCCCCTCATCACCCAGCATATTTATTGCGGGTACCTCTACATTATCAAAAAATAATGAGCCACGACCGACGACAGATTCGCCTAGGTCATCAAAATGTGTTCGTTCAATATTCGGATTATCCAGCGGAACCAAGAAGGCGCTAACCCCTCTGGCTTTATCTTCAACAGTGCCGGTACGCGCGAAAACAACGGCAACATCGGCCTGCGCAGCGGCTGAAATAGAGGTTTTTTCACCATTTAGCACATACACATCACCTTTACGTTGCGCCTTTAACTTTAAATTAGCCGCATCGGAGCCTGCACTTGGTTCTGTTAGCGCAACAGCAACTATCGCTTCACCACTGATAATTCTTGAAAGCCAATATTGAGCCAGTTCAGGTTCGGCAAATTTTTCTATAATTCCACCATTTAAACCGGCTAAAATTTGAATGTACGCCACATTAAAATCAGCACGTGCAATTTCCTCGGTGATGATGCCAGCCGTCATATAGCCCAAGCCCAAACCACCATACGTTTCAGATAATTCAGCACCAATTAAACCTAATGAACCCATTTCTTTTAGCATCTGACGATCAAAGGTGTGTCTTTTATCGTTATTTTGGTATTCAGGCGCTAACTTTTCTTCTGCAAATCGTCTGGCGCTTTGTTGAATGGCTAGTTGCTCTTCAGTAAAGTTAAAATCCATTGGTTTTTCCTGTAATAATTGGTGGATCGTTAAGTAATGTATTAAATTACTAACATTTGTTAGATTCAATGAGAATTCTATCCGTTTTTATGGTATTTTTCTACAAAATTAATGTTTATAACCAGCCAATAGGTAATTAAAGATGACCGACCAATTAAACAGCAGTATCTCTGAGCAGTTAGCAGACTTTGTAAGCCGTTTTGAACTGAATAAAGTACCAGAAGAAGTACAACAATATGCGCTCAATCTAATTTTAGATGCGACAGGCATTGCTTATGCTTCAAGTGAGTATGAGTTTAGTAAAACCGGCCTATCTGCGCTTCGCTTATTTAAGGAAAAAGGCGACCACATCGTTTTGGGCACCGGTGAGAGAATGACTTATAGGGACGCCGCGCTAGCCAACGGTCTTTTAATTCACGGCCTTGATTTTGATGATACCCACGTTGCAGGCGTGGTACATATGACCTCTGCAGTTTGGCCTTGTGTTTTAGCTGTAGGTGAAAAAGAAAATTCGACAGGTGCAGAAATGCTGGCAGCTTATATAGCCGGTATGGAAGTTGGGGCTAGATTGGGTATGGTGGCAAAAGGTGCATTTCATCAAGTCGGTCATCACCCCACTGGCATTGCCGGTGCTTTTGCCTGTAGCTTAGTTGCCAGTATGCTAATGAAATTATCGACAGAACAAATGGTCATGGCACAGGGCATCGCCTTGAGCATGGCCTCTGGCAATTTTGAATTTCTAAACGACGGCGCCTGGACGAAACGCTACCACCCAGGCTGGGCAGCGGTATCTGGCATTATGGCGGCAACTTTCGCTAAAGCCGGTTATATTGGCCCTAAATTACCGTATGAAGGGCGATTTGGTTTGTATAAAAGTCACTTGATCGGACTTGAGCCTCAGTGCGACTATACGCTCGCCACAGGCGGATTAAATACAGTTTGGGAAGTAATGAATGTGGGAATCAAACCTTACCCATCTTGCCATTTCACTCATGCGGTCATCGATGCCACGCGCACCTTAACAAAACAACACGGCCTAACTGCCGATCAGGTTGATCACATAGTTGCCCTAGTACCCGAAGAGGTGGTGAAAACGGTCTGTGAACCCTTGGCTGATAAACAAGCACCAACCTGTGCTTATGAAGCACAATTTAGCGTACCTTATTTGGTCTCAGTAGCCTTGGTTCGTGGTGACTTTAGCCTACAAGACTTAGAGCCTGAACCGTTAAAAGACCCTGTGGTTGCAGCGCTAGCGAAAAAAGTAAGCTATGAGAATGACCCGGCGTCTGGTTTCCCAACGTATTATTCGGGAGAAATTAGGATTCACTTAAAAGATGGCCGCATTTTGAGCCAAAGAGAGTTCAAAAACCGTGGCTCGTTTGACAACCCTTTAACGGCTGAAGATATTACAAATAAATTTATCGCCAACTGTGCCATTGCTCTTAGCGATGAAAAAACGCAACAAATTAAACAATCCGTGTTGTCATTAAAACAGTGTGAAAACGCTAAAGAACTGACACAATATTTTTAACCGTATAAAAAAAGCCCTGTTTTATTCTACAACAGGGCTTTTTAACCTATTTTACTGCGTGTTTTACCTGGCCTGTTCGGTTGCAATACCACCCCATACAAACCCCACCTGAATCTCTGCTATCTGGTCAATACTCAAGTCGCCGTCCGGTTTGTACCAGGCGAGCGTCCTGTTCAAACCACCTAAGATAGATAGGCGTAATATTTTCAAATCAACAGAGTCCATGATGTCGCCTTTTTGCTGCGCTTTCACTAACCATTTACGCCACATGCTTTCATAACGGTCCCGAATGATACGACCTTCTTCTTGCACATCTGGTGGCATCTGCCCATAATTTCGAATGCTAGTTGAGGTGTAATCCCCCTTTTCCAATAACGCACCTAAATGCCCTTTTGCAGCTGCAACCAGCACCTCTTTCGAGCTACTATTTTCAGGCAACTCTTCGACACGTCGGATAACCGTGTCAATTATATTTTCAAGACCTAGCGTCAAAATCTCCAGTACCAGTTGTTCTTTGGAGTCAAAGTGGTAATAAAGACTTCCTGCCTTCATATCAAGTGCATTAGCAATATCCCTCAGAGCCGTTCCGTTATAACCGTGCTTGCTGAATAAGGCTGCTGCTGCATCAAGGATATTCTCTTTAGTTTTTTTTACTTTACTTTTTACTTCTTTAGTTTTAGTAATCATTTTTTTATTTTAGTGTTAATAAGGTTTGCTAATACATTATTTAAGGACATTTAAGGCCTACATATTACCGTAATTAGGCCCACCACCACCTTCGGGTGTTACCCAAGTAATGTTTTGCGCAGGGTCTTTTATATCGCAGGTTTTACAATGAACGCAATTTTGTCCGTTTATTTGGAATTTATCCGCCCCCTCTGCATCCTTGATAACCTCGTAAACACCGGCAGGACAATATAATTGTGCTGGTTCATTATAGAGTGGTAAGTTTTTTTGAATAGGTACACTTGGGTCAGTCAATCGTAAGTGGCAAGGCTGATCTTCTTCGTGGTTAGTGCTGGATAAAAAGACCGACGACAGTTTATCAAAGGTAATTTTACCATCGGGCTTGGGGTAGTTAGGTGCTATACAGTCGGCGGCAGGCTTTAACGTTGCATGATCAGGCACGGTATTATGCCAAGTAAATGGCAGTTTACCGGCAAAAATATTTTGATCCAACCAGGCAAAAGAGCCGCCTAATAGCGTACCAAACTTATGTAAGGCTGGGCCGAAGTTACGTGTTTTATGCAACTCGTCATACACCCAAGAAGTACGGTATTTCGTTTCAATTGCAGTCAGTTCTTTGGTCGCAATATCGCCTGTTTTTAATGCCTCGATAATGGTTTCAGCGGCTAACATACCTGTTTTCATCGCCGTATGATTACCTTTGATCTTTGCACCATTAAGGAAACCGGCGTCACAGCCAACTAACAAACCACCGGGGAAACTTAGTTTTGGCACCGACTGTAAACCGCCTTTATTGACCGCGCGCGCGCCATAGGCAATACGTTCACCGCCCTCTAAATACTGGCTGATTTTAGGGTTTGATTTCCATCGCTGCATTTCATCAAACGGGCTTAAATGAGGGTTACTGTAATTTAAAGCCACAATAAACCCTAAGGCCACTTGATTATTCTCCATGTGGTAAAGGAAGCCACCGCCTTCGGTATGGTTATCCAATGGCCACCCTGCTGTGTGTACAACAAGTCCTTCTTGATGCTTTTCTGGCTCGATAGACCAAATTTCTTTAATTCCTAAGCCATAATGCTGTGGGTCAACGTTATCACGCAGGTTAAAGCGTTGCATCAGTTCTTTGCCTAAATGCCCACGGCAACCTTCAGCAAACACCGTTTGTTTTGCTAACAGCTCCATGCCAGGCATATAGCTGTCTTTATGACTGCCATCCTCAGCAACACCCATGTCACCGGTTAAGATACCTTTAACGCTACCGTCTTCGTTATACAGCGTTTCTGCAGCAGTAAACCCAGGGAAAATTTCAACACCCATGGACTCAGCCTGTTCAGCCAACCAACGGCAAACATTAGCCATACTAACGATATAGTTGCCTTCGTTATGCATCGGCTTGGGCACCAAAAAGTTCGGGGTTTTAATGCCTTTAGACTCACCCGTTAAATAGTACACATCATCACCTTTAACTTCGGTGTTTAGCGGTGCACCCATTGCTTTCCAGTCTGGGAAGAGCTCATTTATTGCTGTCGGTTCAAGCACCGCGCCTGATAAAATATGCGCGCCCACTTCTGAGCCTTTTTCGATCACGCAGACCATCAATTCTTGTTCACTTTCTTGTGCCAACTGCATTAATCGACAGGCAGTTGATAAGCCTGCAGGGCCTGCACCAACGATGACTACATCAAATTCCATGGATTCACGTTCCATACTATCCCCTTTAAAATAAAAAAGCGTCAAAGCCGGTTAAAGGCTCTGACGCTCAGTGTTACGTTAATATTTTTTGCAAATGCAAACCATTAATTTATTAATGATCAAGCGAGTGCTTTTTCCAAATCTTCAATCACTTGGAACAAATCGCCCACTAGGCCAAAATCTGCCACCTCAAAAATCGGCGCATCAGCATCTTTATTCACGGCGACGATTGTACCTGCGTCTTTAATACCCGCTAAATGCTGAATCGCACCAGAAATACCAAATGCCATATACAAGTCTGGCGCAATGATTTTCCCTGTTTGACCTACTTGGTGATCATTTGGGATAAAGCCAACATCAACTGCCGCACGTGACGCACCAACTGCCGCGCCTAATTTGTCTGCTAAGCCATAGATGACCTTAAAGTTTTCTTCGCTTCCGACACCACGACCACCTGAGACGACTGTTGCTGCGGCTTGCAGGTCTGGTCGTTCTTCACCACCACCCGTACTGACTGAGACAAAGCGCGTATGGCTTGGTAATTCAACAGACACCTCACGGTTTTCAATACTGGCTGAACCACCATTTTCCGCAACCGGGTATGACGCCGTTCTAACAGTACCCACAATAATGCCGGCAGGTGCTTCAACGGTGATTATCGCGTTACCCGCATACACAGGACGATCAAATATGGTTGCACTTTCTACCCGCATAATGTCACTGATTTGCGGCACACCTAAATGTGCAGCAATACGTGGCATCAAATCTTTACCAAAGGTAGTGCTAGGTGCCAACACATGCGTATAGTCAGTTGCTAACGATTCAATTTGAGGCGCTAAAAACGCAGCCACTGGATGTTCGTTAGCAGGATTTTGAACCAAAAGGACTTTATTCACACCGGCTAAAGCAGCGGCTTGCTCTGCAACTGAGCTACCGTCAGCAGCCAACACAACAATATCAATACTTTCGGCTTGTATGTCTTTGGCACAGCTAATAGCGCGTGCTGTTGATCCATTTAAATTGCTGCCGTCGTGTTCGGCAATCACGAGTACTTTATTCATTTGATTAACCCTTTTTCTTTAAGTGCAACGACTAATTGTTCGACAGTTTCGACCATAATACCCGCTTGACGTTTAGCCGGCGCAGTGGTTTTCAACACCTTAATCCCTGCGGCTACTTCGACACCTAGATCACTGATCGAGACAGTATCAATAGGCTTTCTCTTGGCCTTCATAATGTCAGGCAGCTTTACATAACGCGGCTCATTCAAGCGCAAATCAGCACTAACAACCGCTGGTAAATCAACCGATAAGGTTTCTAGCCCTGCATCCACTTCTCGCGTCACACTTGCGGTGTCAGCGTCTATAACTACTTCGGAAGCAAATGTGGCTTGCGGCCAATGAGAAAGCGCAGCGAGCATTTGAGCCGTTTGACTGTTATCGTCATCAATGGCTTGCTTGCCAAAAATAACCAATTTAGGTGCTTCTTTATCACACAAGGCTTTAAATATACGCGCAGCAGTTAAGGGTTGAATCCCCTCATCTGTCTCTACGTGAATAGCCCTGTCTGCACCCATAGCTAGGGCTGTACGAAGCTGTTCTTGACACGCTTTAGCGCCAATAGTTACAGCTATCACTTCTTCTGCCTTACCAGATTCTTTAATCCGCAAAGCTTCTTCAATGGCAATTTCATCGAATGGATTTAAACTCATTTTAACGCCATCGGTAACAACGCCTGAGCCATCAGGCTTGACTTGGATGCGAACGTTGTAATCAACAACCCGCTTAACGCCGACTATAATCTTCATTTTTTACCCTATTTGGTTGACTAAAATTAGCTTGCAATTCTAACACTCATTAGGTCTAAATTAAAGTGCTTAATTTAAAAATGAACCAACGATCTTGAAATATAGGTTTAAGTATTAATTGCAGTTAATTTAAGCATTTTTTTCTGCTAAAGTAATTCGTTTAATGAACGTATAAGGTTGGCGAAACAGTGAATATATCAGAAGCGATAAAGGGCCGTATTTCAGTCAGGTCCTATCTTGACAAACCGGTATCAAAAGAAGTTTTAACTAGTGTGTTAGATACGGCCCGCTGGGCACCTTCAGGGACCAACACCCAGCCTTGGAAAGTAGTTGTTGTTCAAGGTGAAAAGAAACAAGCCATTAGCGATGCCTTTTTAGCCGCTAATAAAGCCGGCCTTGAAACCAATCCAGATTACGCATACTACCCAGAAAAGTGGCAAGAACCTTTTAAACAACGGCGCTTTGAATGCGGTATGGATTTATATAAAGCCTTAGACATTGGACGTGAAGACAAGGAAAAAAGACTGGCCGCCTCATTGGCCAATTATCAATTTTTTGGCGCACCGGTTAGCCTGTTTTTCTTTATTGATAAGGTAATGGGGAAAGGTTCTTGGTTTGATATGGGTATGTTTTTACAAAGCGTTATGTTAGCGGCACGTGAACACGGTTTAGGCACCTGCCCACAAGCGTCAACCAGTGATTACCCTGATATCGTGAGAGAAATAACAGGTGTATCAGATCAATATTCATTAATCTGTGGTTTATCGCTAGGTTACCCTGATGAGAGCAAGCCCGTTAATCAATACCGAACAAGACGGGAACCAGTCGAGGCTTTTACCAGTTGGCTTGAATAAGAGAAAAAGGGACGACAATAAAAAAGCCGATCAAGTTATTGATCGGCTTTTTTTATATACCATCCCCTTACAATTGTTTAACCGCGACTAAGGGAATATCCAGCTGATTGGCCCAATCGACCCATGCTGTGGCCGGTTGCTGTTTAAGCTTTTCAGCTAAAGTCTCATGGGTTAAATTATCAAGCTTTAATTGCTTCATTAAGTTTGCTTTAAAATGCGGCTCAATCGCTGCAATTGCCACCCATTCTGTCGCTGTTTTATACAAGGAATACTCAGGCAGCCGCCCACCTAGCATAGCGCCCTCACCTGTTAAACCATATTTAATCGGTTGCGCCATATAATCAGCCGCTGTCGATAAAGCGATTAATTTTTTTTGCCCTGTATGTCCCGCTTTAGTGGCCATCAACATGGCCAAACCTTCAAAAGCAGCTTGTTCGGCACCGACTAAATCAGCAACCAAGGTTTTTGGCATATGCCCGTCGGTTAATAAACCCAAAGAGGCTTGGTAGGTTAAATCGTGTCCGGCATGCTCTTGATTAGGCGCTGGGTAGCCAACAATAGCCAAATGATTTAACGACGGGAATTTAGCGTGCAATACATCCCAACCTAAACCCAACCTGTCCATGGCTGCTGGACGCTGAGCAGTCAACAATAAATCAGCCGTTTCAAGCAATAAACTAAGTGCTTCTTGGCCTTTCTCGGTCTTTAAATCGATACACTGCACCTGTTGACCTGCATTAATCTGCTGCGCCCATTCAGGACAATACAGTTTAAAGGGGTCCCCTTGCGGTGGCTCGACTTTAATCACGCTGGCACCTAAATCAGCAAACCGTTTGGCCGCTAGAGGCCCGGGGAGGTTTAAAGCCAAGGTCACTATTTTTATATTTTCTAATGGTTTAGACATAGCGTTTATTATTTTGCCAATAAAGGGTAGTTAAAAAGCTTGATTGAATTCTAACATTTGTTAGAATAAAAATTCAATCCATTTATTAAAAAGAAGCTTAACATGCAAAAAAAACAACATTACGGTTTTTCAAACGACGAGTTATTAACAATACCAACCGTTTATGCCACCGGTTTATTTAACAATAAAACCGTGTTAATAAGCGGCGCGGGTAGCGGTATCGGTAAAGCTAATGCTGTTTTATTTGCACGTTTGGGCGCTAATATTGTCCTGTGTGGGCGCACTATTGAAAAACTCAAGGCCACTGAGGCGCTTATCTCTCAGTTTAGCGGTAAGCATTTATCAGTTGCCATGACTATCCGTGACCCACAACAAGTGTCTGACCTGATGGATAAGGTTTGGGCTACTTATGGTCAGTTGGATGTATTAATCAATAATGGTGGAGGACAGTACCCGCAACAAGCCATTGATTTTTCTGTTAAAGGTTGGAATGCAGTTATTGATACCAATTTAAATGGTAGCTGGTACATGATGCAGCAAGCGGCAAAACGCTGGATCGAGCATAAACAAGAAGGCAATATCGTTAATATAGTCGCTAACTTTATGAAAGGCATGCCCGGCATTGCGCATACGTGTGCAGCCAGAGCCGCGGTCACCTACTTAAGTAAAACCCTCTCGGTCGAATGGGCTCCACACAATATTCGTGTTAACTGTGTATCACCAGGCTGTGTTGAAACAGAGGGCTTCGAAGTATACCCAGACGAGGGACGCGAATCCTTTTCACGTTCTAACCCGATGCTGCGTGTTGGCGATGCACACGATATAGCAGAAGGCTGTGTTTATGTTGCTGCTCCATCCGGTAAGTTTATTACCGGTGAAATGCTAAATATTGATGGCGGGCAACAGCAATGGGGTGAGGCCTGGCCGGCTGGCAAACCTGATTACTTTAAAATTAAAGGCGAATAAACCGTCTATTGCTAAACGAGTTAACCAAGTCGGTTAACTCGTTTAGTTACAGTTACTTAAATAACTCTGGCTCAACCTCACGATGAAAGCCCTTATACGGTTTTAAATTATCCGCCTTTTTTAACGGGTAAATAGCCGTATTGCCTTGCGACGCTGCACCATCAACTCGAATAACCGTTCCACTGATATAGCTCGCTGCATCACTCAATAAAAAACATAAGGTAGAACTGATTTCAGCTTCATTACCTAAACGGCCTAAAGGCACCGCTTTTTTTAATGATTTCAGCACCACTTTAAAGTCATCGGGGTAAGTATCCATGCCACTTGAGGCAATCCAACCCGGCGCAACAGCATTAACGCGTACGCCCGCATGTCCCCATTCATAGGCAGCTGTTTGGGTAAAATTTGCCATACCTGCACGTGCCGCACCCGAATGGCCCATACCTGGCATCCCTCCCCACATATCGGCAACGATATTAACAATCGAACCACCATTTTTAGACATGGATTGATTAAAGACTTCTCGAGCCATTAAAAAACCACCCGTTAAATTGGTGCTTATAACCGCATCCCAACCATTTTTACTGATTTTTGATAACGGTGCAGGAAATTGACCGCCCGCATTATTGACCAAGCCATCAATCTGTCCATATTGATCAATAATTTTATCGACAAGGTCTTTTACGTCGACTTCTTGCCTGATATCGCAACAAAAAAACGCCGCCTGCCCACCATCCGCTAGGATTTCATCTTTAACTGTTTGTAACTTTTCTTTATTACGACCAATTAAAAAAACATTCGCCCCTAACGATGCTAGTTCATGAGCTGTGCAGCGGCCTATGCCACTACCACCACCGGTCACAATAATATTTCGATTATTAAATGACCCTGCTTGCAATATAGATTGATAACTCACTATTTTAACCTCGAGCTTATTTATTAACGAAGGCGTCCATTAAACGCTTGGCATCATCGGTATCAAATAAGGGGAAGAAAGCTTCTCTTTCAAATGCCAAACCTTGTTCTAAGGTGGTTAGCACCGCTTTATTGACACACTGCTTACCTGCACGAACCGAATGCGACGCTCTTGCAGCAAGCTGTTTAGCAAAACCAATCGCTTCATTTTCAATATCAGCGGCAGGCACGACACGGCTAACAATGCCGCGTTGTAACGCTTCTTCTGCGAGTAATGGGCGTGCATTCATCACCATCTCCATTGCCAGTGACTTGCCAAGTGCAGCCACTATTCGCTGGGTACCACCGGCACCGGGAATGACGCCGAGGTTAACTTCAGGTAAGGCAAATTTAGTCCCTTCTGCAGCCATTAGAACGTCACACTGTAAAGCAAGTTCAAAACCGCCACCTAAAGCCATTCCTGACGCTGCACAAATAGTTGGTTTGCTAAATTCTGAGATAGCACGCCAGCCGGTCACGCTATCAATCATCGCAGACATCTCAGCGCCTGATTTACCGAGCATTTCAACAATATCCGCACCTGCAGCAAAGGCCTTATCAGACCCTGTAATAACGACTGCAGCAATGGCATCGTCTTGTTCAAACTCGGCTAAAACTTTACCCAATTCGCCTAACAGTTGGCTATTGAGTGCATTGTATTGGCGTGGGCGATTAAGCCGTATTAAAGCAACACCATCCGCTGGGTTTTCAATAATTAGGGTTTCTAATGTCATCGTGATCTCCAATTACCGAGCGGCCATACGAATTGCGCCATCAAGTCGAATAACTTCACCATTAAGCATGACGTTTTCGATGATATGACTGGCTAAAAATGCATATTCTTCCGGCTTGCCCAAACGTGATGGGAAGGGAACTTGCTGACCTAATGATTCACGTGCTGCATCAGGTAAACCAGCTAACATCGGTGTTTCAAAAATGCCGGGGGCAATTGTACACACGCGAATACCGTGACTGGCCAACTCACGCGCGATAGGTAACATCATGCCGGTAACACCCGCTTTAGAAGCGGTATAACTGGCTTGGCCGATTTGCCCATCAAAGGCTGCAACAGAGGCCGTATTAATCATCACCCCACGTTCACCGTCCACGCCCGGCTCATTTTCAGTCATTGCTTGTGCAGCTAGGCGCATCACATTAAAGGTACCAATAAGATTGATTTTAATACCGCGTTCAAATAACTCTAACGGGTGCGGGTTACCGTCTCTATCGAGTACTTTACCGATAACAGCAATACCTGCCGCATTAATAACGCCATGCACGCCACCAAAGGTCGTTTTTGCTAACTGAATGGCTGCCATTACATCAGCTTCACTCGTTACGTCGGTTTTGATGAAACGGCTGTTAGCTCCCAGCTCAGCCTCTTTAGCCTTACCGGTCTCTTCATTGATATCAAGAATAATGACATTTGCCCCCTTCTCTATCAATTTAGTAGCCGTCGCACCACCTAAACCAGAACTACCGCCAGTGACTAAAAATGTACTGTTTTCATATTTCATTTGATTCTCCTAAATCGTTAAATTCGTTCAATAATGGTTGCTGTGGCCATACCCAGGCCAATACACATGGTTTGTAGCGCAAACTGGCCATCAGTAGCTTCTAAGCCAGCGAGCATTTTAGCCATTAAGCCAGCACCGGTTGCACCTAAAGGGTGCCCGTGGGCAATGGCACCACCCCATGGGTTAACTTTTTCTATGGCTGGGTTGATTTCTTTCATCCACGCAAGTGATACCGTAGCAAAGGCTTCGTTGATTTCAAACCAATCAATATCGTTGACCGTGAGACCCGCTTTTTTAAGCGCTAATTTAGTTGCTGCGATAGGACCATCTAATTGCATCACCGGATCACTACCAACAACCACACGGGCACGGAATCGCGCTCTAGGTTTAAACCCATCGGCAATGGCCACGTGTTTATTAGCAATAAGCACAGCGGCAGCGCCATCAGAAATTTGACTTGCATTGCCGGCAGTGACAACACCATCACCATTAGGACGAAAAATTGTTTTTAATGACCCCAGTTTTTCTGTATCAATAACCGCACGTACGCCCTCGTCTGCTGCTAGCGTGATGGCATTACCTTCTTTATCAATACCCGGCATAGCAACGATCTCTTTGTTGCTGTTTTCATTGATCGCTTTATACGCTTTGGCGTGGCTATCAATCGCAAAAGCATCAACATCTGCACGACTAATGCCCCATTTTTCTGCCATTAACTCGGCACTGACCCCTTGATGTACTAAAGGGTACTTGCTTAACAGTTCTTCGCCCATCGGACCAAAACCAGTATAGGGTGCACCGACGGTCATATCCGTTAACATAGCAACCCGAGTCATATTCTCTACGCCACAGGCAATCACATAATCAGAATCACCCGCATCGACCACTTGCGAGGCAAAATGCACCGCTTGCTGGCCAGAACCACAGAAACGATTTAAGGTGACGCCCGCCGTTTCAATAGGAAATCCCGCCAACAATGTGGATTGACGTGCCACATCGGCAGCCTGCTCACCAATTTGCGTGACCGAGCCCGCGATAACGTCTTCAACTTTTGATTTATCGATACCTGATCTATCGACTAAGGCCTCGAGTGCATTGGCCAATAATTTGTTTGAGGGTGTTTCACGGTATGCCCCGTTGTATTTACCAAAAGGGGTTCTAATAGCTTCTAATATGACTGCATCTTTCATGATCTTTCCTTCAATATTATTTAATTTAATTCAATCGGCTAGCTGGGGCTAACAACTTAATCCCAACGCCAATCTTTATACATTTCACGTAACTTGAGTTTCATAAACTTACCGGTCGAGGTCTTTGGTATTTCATCTATCGTTTCGACGGCGTCAGGCAACCAAATTTTGTTGAACTTACCCGCTAAGAATTGATGAATATCGTCCTTATCGAGTGTTTTACCTTCTTTGACGACAATGGCTGCCAGTGGTCGTTCATCCCATTTCGGGTGGGGTACGGCAATAACAGCGGCCTCAATCACGTCAGGATGGCCCATAATGGCATTTTCAAGGTCGACAGAACTAATCCATTCGCCACCCGATTTAACTAAATCCTTGGTGCGGTCGGTGAGTTTGACATAACCGTAACGATCAATATTACAAACATCACCTGTTTTCAACCAACCATCATCACTGAACTTATCGTCGGCACCTTCGTTTTTATGGTAGGCGCCGGTGACCCACGGCCCTCTTAACTCAGCATCGCCTTGAGCAACCCCATCCCATGGCTGCACCACACCCTCGTCGTTAACAATCCTGACTTCAACAAAGGGTAAAGGGACACCTTGCTTTATTCGATACTTATACTGTGCGTCTTTATCCAACCCCGCTAAACTATTTTGTATGCCGCCGAGTGTGGCTAACGGTGAGGTCTCCGTCATTCCCCAGGCTTGAATAATTTTCATATCAAAGGCATCAAAGGCACGGAACAATGACTCTGGTACCGCTGAGCCGCCGACTGCCATGCGCATGTTTGCGGCTGTTTTCCAACGGTTAGGTTGTGCCTCTCTGGCTTGCTTGATCGCCATCCAAATAGTTGGAACCCCTGCGCTCAAGGTCACTTGTTCCGCTTCATATAAATCGAGCAAGCTTTCGGCGTCCAAATGAGGGCCAGGGAATACTTGCTTAGCGCCCACCATAACTGAGGTATACGGTAAGCCCCAAGCATTGGCATGAAACATAGGCACAACGGGCGTAACCACATCATGTTGGCTAATTGCTAAGGTGTCTTGCATGGCCTCTGCAAAACAATGCAATACCGTAGAGCGATGGCTGTACACAACCCCTTTTGGTCGACCTGTTGTACCGGAGGTATAACACATGCCTGCGGGGGCATTTTCGTCAATCATTGGGTAGTCAAAATCACCATCCCCTGAGGCCAGAAAATCTTCATAATTAATATACTCATCGCTGACCGCAGCACCACTGAGCGGGACCACAATGACTTTTGAAAAGTTAACATCCGCCTTAAATTGCTCATATAACGGCAATAAAACATCATCCACAATAAGGATTTTATCCTCGGCATGGTTAGCGATATAGGCAATATCTTCAGGTGACAACCTTAAGTTAAGTGTATGAATAACACCCCCCATCACGGGTATACCCATATACGCTTCTAAATGTGCATAGTGATTCCACATAAGCGTGGCGACGCACTCGCCTTGGTTGATGCCAGCTTTAGTTAATGCTGATGCTAGCCGCTTGGCTCGTTGATGGACCTGCCCATAGTTGCTGCGGTGTAAACTTTTATCCGGCATACGTGAAACTATTTCCACGTCCGGGAAAAATTGGCCTAACCGTTCCAACATGGTTGGCAAGGTTAACTGAAAATTCATCATGGTGCTTTTTATAGACATCTTTTCTCCCAGTCTCTATACTCTAGAAAACAATTACAAAACCAAGCAAGCGCTAGGTAATAAATGACTATACCCAAACAGACAAATCGACGCAAGGAACTTGTAACAATCGCTGCAGGTTTATTTAAACAGGAATCCTTTGATAGGACCACTGTTCGTATGTTGGCAAGCGCTACTGGAATAAAATCGGGCAGCCTCTTCCATCACTTTAAAGACAAAGAAGAAATCTTAGTGGCTGTGATAGAAGGCGGCCTAGAAACGTCTATCGAAGTGATCAATAAACAAACCGCGGATATTGAACAGGTGGATCAGCGACTTTTTGCAGCTATTTATGGTCACCTGATGACCTTACACGGTGAAAATAAAGATGCGCATATTGTGTCGATCATTGAGTGGAAGTCGTTGTCAACCTTATCAAAATCTCACCTTATTCGTTTACGCGATGAATATGAAACGATCTGGCAAGGTATTATTGAACAGGCCTTGGAGGCTAAATTGCTAGAAGGAGAAGCGCACTTGTTACGTTTATTTGTCCTTGGGTCACTCAACTGGACCATACAATGGTTTAAACCGGAGCAAGGGTTAGACATTGAACAATTAGCCGCAAAATTTTATCAATCACTGACGCACCAAGTCATTAATAAATAAATCGATTTAATCAAAAAAGGCCTGATAGATTCAGGCCTTTTTTATACAGGGTTAAAGTTTTAGCTTAATCATCAATTGGTAAATGGTGCTAAACATTTTGCCATACGGTGGCGCTAAAAGCGGTAATGCCGGGTATTTAAACTGTTTAAAAATAGGCCGTAATTTAGAGAACTCATTAAACCCTTCTTGCCCATGATAATGGCCCATACCGCTATTACCAACACCACCAAATGGCATATCATGTTGGCCAGCATGCAGGACCGTTTCATTAATACACACCCCACCGGATAAGGTGTTTTTAATGATTTTATTTTGTACCGTTTTATTATTAGAAAAGATATACAGTGCCAAGGGACGCTCACCCTCGTTAATAAACGCTATTGCCTCATCAAGGTCTTTATACGGCTTGATGGGCAAAATAGGACCGAAGATCTCATCTTGCATTAATACCATATCACCATTCGTATTCGTTACCACATGCGGTGCAATTTTACGACTTGCCACATCTTTTACCTCACCGTCCATCAATGAGGTAATAGACGCCCCTTTTTGTTCGGCATCTAATAAAGTACTGTTTAGTCGAGCAAATGATTTTTCATCGATAATCGAGGTGTAGTCTTTGCTTGCCAATTTAGGGTAACGCTTAGCAATCGATTTTTTTGCCGCTGCTATAAAGTTATCAACTTTTGCTTCCGGTACAAACAAGTAATCAGGCGCAACACAGGTTTGCCCCGCATTTAAGAATTTACCCTGCATAATACGGTCTGCGGCGGTTTCAATATCGAAGTCATCCGCAACAATAGTTGGTGATTTGCCACCGAGCTCTAGAGTAACCGGCACTAAATTATCGGCAGCGATTCGCATGATCGTTTTACCGGTTTCAGGTGAACCCGTAAATACGATATGGTCAAAAGGTAACGGCGTAAATTCACTGGCTTTTACACCTGGCAATAAGGCGACGACATCTTCATCAAATGCCTCTTTAAACAAACCAGACAGCAACGCGGCAAGGTTACTTGAATTGGCCGCCATCTTGATCATGCAGCGATTACCAGATGCCAAGATACTTGCCAATGGACTCATCACTAAAAACAAAGGGTAATTCCACGGTGCAATAAGACCAACAATCCCTTTCGGTTGAGGCAATACTTTATTTTGCGCACCTGCAAACCAAATAGACACTGAGCGGCGCTGCGGCTTCATCCATTTTTTAAGTTTCTTACGTGCGTAACGAATACCATCAATGGATAAAAACAATTCAATCAATTGGGTTTCCTGGTGCGCACGATTACCAAAATCTTTGCTAATGGCCTCGGCAATAGCCTCTTGGTTATCTACCATCATTTTTTCAAGCTTATCCAAATTAGCCTTACGTTCAACATACGATGGGTATGGATTGGCCTTGTAGGCTTTTCGTTGACGCTCGTATATCAGGCGCTCTGCATTATCTTCAATATCAGGGGTCATTGCTTCTACAGTACTATTCATAGTAATCCTTTATAAAATTAATACGCTTTATACCAAGCGCTTGTTAGGTTTTTATCTTTCAGGTATCCTAACATTTCTTATAACTAATGCCCAAATATTTAATAATGATTGAACGAACAGTATACGAGCAAGAACACGAAATGTTTCGCGACAGTGTGCGCAAATTTCTAGAAGACGAAGTCGCACCTCACCATGAAAAATGGGAAGAAGATGGCCAAGTTGACCGCTCCGTTTGGTTAAAGGCAGGTGAGTTAGGCATGATATCGCCTACGGTGCCTGAAGTGTTCGGCGGTGTTGGCGTAGATTTTCGATATAACGCGATTGTTGACGAAGAAGTCGCGCGTCTTGGTTTAAGCGGCCTAGGCTTTGCCCTCCATTCTGACATTGCCGTACCGTATATTATCCATTACGGCAATGACGAACAAAAAAGCAACTACTTACCAAAACTTGTCAGTGGTGAAATGATTGCTGCCATTGCAATGACCGAACCAGGAACAGGCTCCGACCTGCAGGGTGTTAAAACGACTGCCGTGAAAGATGGTGATGACTATATTTTGAACGGTTCAAAAACCTTTATTACCAATGGTCAACTCGCTGATTTAGTGGTTGTCGTCGCTAAAACCAACCCTGAACTTGGCGCTAAGGGAACCAGTTTAATTCTATTAGAAAACGGTGTAGCGGGCTTTACCAAGGGTAAAAACCTGAAAAAAATAGGCATGAAAGCACAAGATACGTCTGAGCTATTTTTTGAAAATGTACGCGTTCCACAAAGTTGCTTATTAGGTGAAGAAAACAAAGGCTTCATTTACTTAATGCAAGATTTGCCACAAGAACGTTTATCCGTTGGCATCACAGCGATCGCCGCCGCCGAATCCATTCTATTGCAAACGATCGACTACACCAAAGAACGAAAAGCGTTTGGCCAATCGATTGCAAACTTTCAGAACACCCAATTCAAATTAGCCGAAATGGACACCGAACTAACCGCGGCTAGAGTATTTATCGATCGCTGCCTAGAGCTACATATCCAAGGCAAACTCGATACCGTGACGGCTTCAAAGGTGAAATTATTATGCAGTGATTTACAGTGCAAAGTAATGGATCAATGCCTGCAATTACACGGTGGCTATGGCTATATGTGGGAATACCCGGTTGCTCGTGCTTGGGCCGATGCCCGTGTTCAACGAATCTATGCAGGCACCAATGAAATTATGAAAATGATCATTGGCCGTTCTTTAGTTCAATAAAACTTACTAATAAAAAAGTAACGAGGAGAAACCAAATGCAAGCAAATGATGTTGAAAAAAATCTCATAGACCGTGTCGCGATGGGCGATATGTTCAGACGTCGAGCGGCTTCCGCAGCACAGTCCACCGCCTTGGTTGAATACCGCAATGGGCAACGCTTACACCTTAGTTACTTACAACTAAACCAGTCACTTAACCAAGTGGCAAACTCACTGTATTCACTCGGTGTTAAAGCCGGGGACCGAGTTGCTCTGGCTGGTTTTAATTCAATTGATTTTGCCCAAGCCTTATACGGTTGCATGAAAGCAGGCATTGTTATCGTGCCGTTGAATCATTTACAAGGGAAAGACGATTTAACCTATACGATTAATCACTGCGCTGCAAAAGCAGTGATTGTCGAGGACTCACTGACCGAAAAATTCGATGCCATCAAAGACGCATTAAGTTCAGTGGAACACTGGGTGGCCATGGATGTAACCGGCTGCGAGGTGGCGTCGCATTACCTTGATTTCCAAACCCTTATCAAGCAGTCACTCAACGATGAAATAACAGGCTTACGCATTAATGATCGAGATCCTTTGCAAATTCTCTATACCAGCGGAACAACCTCTAAACCCAAAGGTGTTGAAACCTCCCATTTAGCTTTATTCATTAACACCTTAGCGGCGGCGGTTGAATTGGGTGTTAAACCAAAAATGGCAGGGGCTTCAGTGATGCCTATGTTCCACTGCGCACAACATTTGGTCTCCACCACCCTAATGCATGTGGGTGGTAAAGTCGTTATTTTTAGACAATTTGACCCCAGTGAGTTTTTAAAAATTGTTGAAAAAGAGCAATTAGAATTTATATTCTTGCTACCTTTGATGTGGAAAGCCTTACTTGATGTGCCGGAAATAGACTCGTATGACTTGAGCTCAGTTAAAGTCGGCATGTACGGCATGGCCCCCATGGATCAACCCAGCCTGCTACGGCTAAAGGCGCGCTTTAACTGCCCATTTGTTTTAGCGTCTGGACAAACCGAAATGACACCTTTAGCAACTGTTTTTCATGATATTTGGCCTGAAAAAAAGGGCAATTATTGGGGTGAAGGCATCCTCACCACAGATCAAGCGGTAATGAATGATCAAGGCGACTTATTACCCGACGGTGAAATTGGTGAAATTGTCTGGCGCGCGCCCTCAGTCATGACCGGCTACTATAAAGACCCTGAAGCAACTGCTGAAGCATCAAAGTTCGATTGGCATCACTCAGGCGATTTGGGCTACTTTGACGAAGACCATCAATTAATGTTCGTCGATCGTAAAAAAGACATGATTAAAACCGGTGGTGAAAACGTGCCCTCCGTAAAAGTTGAGCGGGTCATAATGGCCCACTCTGCTGTTGCCGGTGTCACTGTTATTGGCTTGCCGCACCCGCATTGGACAGAAGCGGTCACCGCCTTTGTCATTTTAAAACCGGGGACACAGGCTAACGAAGAGGAAATCATCAGCCTATGCAAGGCTGAACTAGGTGGCTACGAAGTACCCAAACGAGTCGTTTTTGTCGACAGTATAGCCACTACCGCAACCGGTAAGTTTTTAAAAACAACACTTCGTGAGCAATACGTTAATTTATATCAAGATAACGAATAACCTAGGTCACGCTTACTTACAGAAAACTCAGCATTAAGGAAAACACATGTTAAATGTTACTCAATACGGCTTTACTTCAGAACACCAGCAAGTTTATGACATGGTGTACAAATATTCACGTGATGAGTTATACCCCCTGTCAGAAAAAATGGACAAGGACGACTGGTTCCCTGAACAAGCCTTCCGAGACATGGCAAAGGTCGGCTTACTGGGCCTAACAGTACCCGAGCAATACGGTGGTCCGGGAATGGATTTATATGCCCAAGCCTTTGCTTGCGAAGCGATGAGCGTCTGGAATCACACCATGGCCGGCAATTACTTAGCCAGTGATAATTTGTGCGTAAACAATATCCTACGTAACGCCAATGAGTTCTTAAAACAAAAATACTTACCCCGCCTGTGTGATGGCTCAGCCATTGGCGCATTGGGCTTAACCGAACCGGGTGCCGGTTCTGACGCACTCGGCAGCATGGCAACGACCGCTATTCGCGAAGGCGATCATTATATTTTAAATGGCCGTAAGCTGTTTATTACCAACGGTCCGGTAGCCGACGTTTTACTGGTGTATGCTAAAACAGCCCCAGAAAAAGGCGCTCACGGTATTTCTGCTTTTATTATAGAAAAAGGCTTCCCTGGCTTTTCGGTCGCGCAAAAACTGGTAAAAATGGGCTGGCGCGGAAGTGAAACTGGCGAATTGGTCTTTGATAACTGCAAAGTACCCGCAGAAAACCTCGTCGGCACAGAAAACAGCGGTGTGGAAATTGTGATGAGCGGCCTGGACATCGAACGTGTGGTGCTGTGTTCTCATGCCATCGGCATTTCTCAGCGTGCACTTGAAATTACAATTGATTACGCCAAGCAGCGGCAGCAATTCAACAAGCCGATTGCTGCTTTTCAAATGGTCCAATCGATGATTGCCGATATGTATACAGACCTTGAACTTATGCGCTGTTTAACCTACCAATTACTAAAAGAAATTAAAGACCTTGAACAAGGCGGCGGTGGTCGCGGAGAAATTCATATGCGTTCAGCAGCGGCGGCACTCCACGCCGGTCGAGGCTGTATGCGAATACTCGATCAAGGCGTGCAAATACATGGTGGCATGGGGTTTATGTGGGAGTCTGAAATCAACCGCTTATACCGCACCGGCAAAATTCTTGAAATTGGTGCTGGCACCAATGAAGTAAGAAAATTAATTATCGCTGGCGAATTACTCAAATAAACCTATGGATACAATGCAAGTTTACCTTCAAGCAAGCCGTTTTATCGATTGTGATTCGGCAGAAGTTCAAGCCTTCGCGCAACGCGAAACTACTGGCGCAACCACTGATCGCGACAAAGCGATTCGCCTGTATTACGCAGTGCGTGATCAAATACGCTACGATCCTTATAAGTTTTACCTGACCGAAGAGAATTTTAAAGCCAGTCATACACTGCAACAAGGTGCCAGCTATTGTATCCCTAAAGCGGTTTTACTAGCGGCAGCAGCGCGCGCCGTTGGCATCCCGGCGCAATTAGGCTTTGCTGACGTTAGAAATCATTTAAGCACCCAAAAACTGTTGGATCTATTAGAAACCGATGTGTTTATTTGGCACGGTTATACGCTTCTATACATTGATGGTCGCTGGGTTAAAGCCACACCCGCATTTAATCTCGACATGTGCCAACGCTTTGGCGTTAAGCCGCTCGAGTTTGACGGTAAAAATGACTCGTTTATGCACGCCTATAATCAGCAAAATGAAAAACACATGGAGTATTTAACAGACCACGGTTCTTTCGATGACCTTCCTTATCAGCAAATCGTACAAGCTATTCAGCAAAGCTACCCAAAGTTTTGTGCAATACTTAAACAACAGGCCATAGAAAAAGATTACAATTTTGATACCGAAAAAGTGTCTGTTTAATCAGGCTAAACACACCCTACTCCACCCTAACACTTTAGAAAACTGATGCCCTTACCTGACAGCAATATTAAGAGAGAACATATCCACACCCGCCAAGTGACCTGCACGGGGTATAGACGCGAAGATGGTTTATGGGATGTGGACGCACAAATTAAAGACACTAAAACCTATACTGTTGAAAACAATCATCGTGGCCCAATTAAGCCGGGGGTACCCATTCATGAAATGTGGCTTCGCTTAACAGTCGATGTCGACCTTCTTGTTCACGACTGTATCGCGGTAACAGATCACTCGCCTTATGCTTGTTGCCCTGATATTACACCTATTTTTAAACGCTTAATCGGTGAAAAAATCGCCCCAGGTTGGACCCGTCGAGTTAAAGAATTGGTAGCCGGCGTACAAGGCTGCACTCACCTTGCAGACCTTGTAGGACCTGCAACCACCACCATTTATCAAAGCATGGCCGGTATAACCAAGGGAAAAACAGATGCAGAAAAGTCAAAACCGTTCTATATTAACGGTTGTCACGCTTGGGTGAGCGATGGGCAACAGGTACTAGATTTTCACCCAACATACTACACAGGAAAGAAAACTAAATAATAACAATGAGGAGAACTAAATGAACACTACATTATATGCACTATCAGGATTCGCCGGATGGACATTGCTACTGACTTTTGCACTCGTCAATATGCGGATGTACCATGCATTTTTCAGTGCTGATAAAATTGCTTTAAATAAATTTGCACCTGACGGTGCTGATGTACAAGGCTTTGGGCAAAGACTCACTCGGGCACACTTAAATTGTATTGAAATGTTACCGGCTTTCGCAGCCTTAGTTATTGTTGCAGCCTTATCAAGTCAATTAGCCATTATGGAAGCAACAGTCATGTATGTGCTCTATGCACGTATTGCTCAATCCGTAGTACATATGATTTCAACCAGCATGGTTGCTGTTCTCATTCGCGCAACATTGTGGACAGTGCAGTTAGTTCTTTTGATTACTTATGCGTATCAATTGATCATCCCCATGTTCGCTTAGTCGATAACATTGATAATAAAAAGGCGCCCTTGTGGCGCCTTTTTTATTGCTGAACTATTTGACCATAGACCTAATTAAATTGACGACATTCAGCCCCAAACGAAAAAGCAGGTAACTTAAACTACTCAGCCAAATAAGCATCACCAACCAATAAGCCAAACGGAAGGCAATATTGGAAAACTCCATACTTAAATTCACTAAACTGGGGTCTTGGCTCGGTAAAAACATAAACGGTGATATCGCATTTGCTATTAATGCCCATTGAAAACGACGATCAAAAACCTCTTTGACTAATCTAGAACGTGAGTACAGCCAAAGGCTAATACCAATAACAAAAAATGCCGGATAAAAAATCACATAAATGACAATAGACGCCGGAATAATATTTTCGCTGGATTGCGCCATTTGGTGCCACGCTGTGTCTTGATGTGCTAAAAAACCACCTGATACCAACACGAACACCGTAAAGACTAACAAACCCAGCATCATAAACATCGATTGCTTGATCTGTCGTTTTGCACTACCGTCAAGCAAGCTGTTGAGTGGTGATTTCCGAAGCGACAAATAGGCAATAAATCCTAAAGCTATATAAAAAATAGCGATATAGATCGCGTTATCTTGATGTATTTCAAACACACAAACTCCTTACGTAATTATCGGCAAAAAAATGGTTGCTAGGACGCACGTCCTAGCAACCATTTTTACACGTGACTAAGAATTTAGCCAATCATGCTATACCCACCACTAACACTGAGTACTTGGCCAGTAACATGACCAGAGGCCGCATTTGATGCCATAAATAACACGGCATTCGCCAAATCATTTGGGCGACCTACTTTTTTCAACGGTAAGGCGTTGGCGATCGCAGCAAATTGCTCTTCAGTAAACATCGAGTCTTTTTTCGCCCACATGCTGGTTGCGCCTACTTCATCATCTTCTTCAGGGATGGTTACACCAGGGCAAACCGCATTACAACGAATACCAAAACGGCCATTTTCTCTAGCTAATGATTTCATCAAGCTATTAATACCCGCTTTTAGTGCGCCATACACCGCTTCACGTGGCTCACCCTGACGGCTGGCATCTGAACTGAGCGATACGATAGAACCTTTGGTTTTGTTTTTTAGCATCACTTCTAGAACCGAATGCGTACAATTTAGGTTACTGGTAAAGTTGAGTGCAATCAGTTTTTGCCATAATTCAGGTGTTGTTTGAGTAAAGAACATTAAATCATCCCAGCCCACGTTATTAACCAACACATCAACACCACCGAATTTTGTATCCGCTGCTGCTACCATAGCTTTTACTTGCTCCAGGTTAGTGACGTCTGTTTTAATCACTTGCACCCCTGATGCCCCGCGCTCAAGCGCGAGTTTAGCAACCCCTGCCGCTTGTGTTTCATCAATGTCAGCCAAAGTGATATTAGCCCCTTCTTTAGCGAAGGCTAAAACAATACCTCGGCCAATATTTGAGCCACCACCTGTAACGATAACTGATTTACCTTTTAATTCTAAATCCATTTCTTTCTCCTATTTTAAATTGATAAAATTTATTAAATACTAATAAAAACAATGTGTTAAACAGCTAACTTAAATTGATTTGATAAGTTTACTTACGGCTTGTATTGTTTCTTTTCTAGCATAATGATGTGGCATATGACCCACCGCTTCAATTAACAATATTGTTGGTTTTTGTCTCAAATGAGTCCGCAGTTTGTCCAAGCTTGCTTGATAGCCATAATCATCTGCTTTGCCAAATACTAAAGAGACAGGGCATTTAATACCTTGTAACTCCTTAGCACAGGACCACTGGTCAAACCCCTCGGAAAGCCACGCTTTTGCCCAGCCATAAAACAAGGCATCCGTTGCCTCACCATGAAACACTTTTAGCTTGTCGGCTAAATTACCCTGCTCATAATCACGAACAGCCACCCGTATACCTTCGCGAACGGTTTCCTCCGGTACCAATGGTGGTGCAATAGCACAAACAGCCATCACTTTTTCAGTTAACGAAGCGGCTGCCATCAAGGCGATCGCAGCACCATCACTATGGCCTACTAAAACAACCTGTTCTAATCCAAGCAAACGCAATACCTCTGGTAATACTACCTCCGCCTCATCATGGCGGTAATCGGCTTGTCGGTGCCCACTTAACTGGCCTGACTTACCGTGGCCAAAGCGTTCATAAGCAACAACAGGCAACCCTGTTGTTAGTGCTAATTGATGTGGAAAATCCTTCCATGTTTCCAGGCAATCCAGCCCCCCATGTAATAATACTAGGCAAGGCGAATTTGCTTTCAAATCGCCATAAACCCAGGTCCTTAGCGGTTGATTAGCAATAGTCAGGTAACGTTCTACAGCATCCATTTTCGTGTCTTAGGCCATAAAAACAATCAGGCCCCAATCAAGTACCTGTATATCCGCAGCCGGTTGAGGCGCTTGGTCACCACGTTCAGCCCAGACCTTGATATGCAATTCAAGCAAGCCGCCACCCGTATCAAGTGCGGTTTTCTTTAAGACACGTATTTCACTGCGTAATATATCATTCTCAAATACAGGTGCCACATGATCGCAATGCGTCCATGCCAATAGCGTTAAGACATTTGGCAATGCTCTAACCATCTGTGCGGCAGCAATTGAAATGGTATGTCCGCCATACACTAAGCGCTTACCGTAGACACTCGCACCTGCGTCGGTATGTGTCATCGCCAAGTTCAGCGTTAAACGGGTTAGTTCTGGCGCACTGGTAACGGTATCCCTTGCTTTAACACGGTAGTTAACCCCTTCTTCCACATCAGTAAAGTGAAACCCTTTAATTTTTTGCTTATATAAATCCAGATTCCAATCACTAGGGGCCGCAGCGGATAAAGCATCGACACTGATTTCTGAGGGTATTTGGTTTAAATCATCGTTATGACCTGTGTCAGCCTCCGGATCACGACACGGCACCATTGGGCAGCGCCAAAAATGTACAATTTCATCGCCGTGTTGATTCGTTGTCAAAATTTCTAATGCAACCATACCGGTGGCTGGGCGCCCTGTTTTGGCTTTATTTTGGCGTAAAGCAACTACTTTGGTGGTGGTGCTCAAGGTATCGCCAATAAAAACCGGTTTTTTTAATACTAAACCACGATAAAACAAATTACCCATGACGTTTTGTGTGGCGTACGTCGTCTGTCCAATGGCCACACTAAATGCCATGGTTGGGTTAGCGAGTTGTTTTTTTGAACCGGTTACTTCAGCACAAAGGTGCTGGTCTAGCGGTAACCTAAGGCGGTCACCAAACAGCATTTGATGGGCGCTTACATGGCCATCGGTCACTGTAACCGAGGGAGCTGGTTCTAAAAACTCTCCGACTTTGAAATCTTCAAAATACGGGCCTTCAATTAATACTTCTTTCATTCTTTATTTTCCTTAGTAGCGGCAGTATAACGCTGCAAAATACTTTCTTGCGCTAGAATAACCGGCAAATCAATCATTTTATTTTTAAAACTAAATACACCCTGCCCTTGTTTTTGCACCTCTTCCCAAGCGGCTAGAATTTCTTTAGCAAGTTCGACTTGTTCATTACTAGGCGTGTAAACCTCATTCACAATCGCCACTTGATTGGGGTGGATACATAATTTACCGGCATACCCTAAATTAATCCCCGCGCTTGCATCGGCACGAATAATTGCTTCATCAGCGACTTCAAGACAAACATTATCAATCGCCATAACACCATAAGCATGTGCGGCTAATGCGACCTGACAACGAGCATGGTACACCACACCCTGTGAGGCATCAGCCACAGGTAAGGCCATGTCAGTAGCAAAATCCACATGCCCAAAACACAACGAATCCGACGCGGATAGTGACTCAGCAATTTCCTTTAACGCTAATACACCTTTGGCTGTTTCAATTATCACGTGCAGATTAACCGAGCGACCAGCTGTGGCTTGTTTCACCCTCGCAATATCCTCCGCAGACTCACACTTCGGTAGCATAATATCGCAATGTCCTGCGGCTACAATAGCTTGCATATCATCCTCAAACCAAGGACTTGTAATGCCGTTGACTCGCACAATAAGTTGCTTGCCATTAAATGCCGGTGAGCCTAATGCCATAACCACGGTATCACGCGCGCTCAGCTTCGCATCCGGTGACACCGCGTCTTCAAGGTCAAAAATCAGGCCATCAACATCAATACTCGCTGATTTATCGATCCGCTTTTGAGCCGATCCCGGTACAAATAATAATGAACGGCAAAGGCTACGTTGTGTTGTCATATCAATTCTTTCCAACTTAAGTTTATTGCGTTAATACGAACGCGGCATGCCCAAACTTTTTTCGGCAATATAATTCAATAGCATTTCTTTGTTTATCGGTGCAGTTTTTAGTAAACGAACCACAGAATACATATCGTACAAGCCATAATCATGAGTAAAACCGTTGCCGCCGAAACATTGTAACGAGGCATCTACCGCTTGCATACCCGCGTCTGCCGCGGCAATTTTAGCCATACTCGATGCTTCACCAGCCGATTTTTTATTATCGAATAGCCACGCCGCTTGTTTAGTCATTAAAGACGCCAGTTCAACTTGTGTTTTAGCTGCCGCTAATGGGTGCTGCAAACCTTGATACGCACCAATAGGCCCATTAAATACCACCCGTTCAGAGGCATATTCTGCCGCACGCTTAAGTGCCAAACGTCCGATGCCATTACACATCGCAGAGACCACAATACGTTCTGGGTTTAACGATTCAAACAATACTTCAAACCCTTTACCGGCTGAACCTACGATATCATCGTCGGTCAATTCAACCTCATCAAAAAACAACTGATATTGCTTTTCAGGAAGCACCACACTCATCTCAAGCGCGGTCATGCTCACCCCTTTCGCTTTCATATCCACCACAAACAGGGTAAAACCATCGGTCTTTTTTTCAACATCTGTATGCGCAGCAGTACGGGCAACCACTAGGGCATAGTCGGACTCATCAGCACTGGTAATAAAGGTTTTAGCACCGCTTAATAGGTATTTATCACCTTTTTTCTTTGCGATAGTATTGATTTTAATTGTATTTGTTCCCGCTGTTGGCTCGGTAATAGCAAAACAAAACAGCGTTTTACCCGCACAGGCATCGGGGAGGTATTTTTGCTTCATATCTTCACTGCCGTGATCAGCGATAACAGGCAATGACATGGTTGAACCCACCACCATTGATAGCAGTGGAATGCCATTATTTGATAAGCCTTCCATCAGTAAGCTCATTTCCATCATACCGAGACCTGCACCGCCATATTGCTCCGGCACCATAATGCCCATAAAACCGTCTGAGCTGACTTGTTGCCACAACTCATGTGGGAATTCATTTTTTCTAGCTTTCTTTAACCAATACTGTTGATCGAAGGTTTTGGCCACTTGATCACCGTACTCATAGATCATTCGTTGTTCATCATTCAGTTCAAAATTCATGCTTAATCTCTCTAGGCTTTGTTAATTAAAATCGGTTCGTCGTTGGTATTAACGACCTTTCCAAACGGGTTTTCTTTTCTCAGCAAACGATAAAGGACCTTCGACCCCGTCTTCACTGGCATAAACGACTTCATGCAAAGCCAATGCTTGTTTAAAACCCTCATCACAGCCTAGGTTCATGGTCGCTTTTATACTGGCTTTCGCCGCCATCACCGATAACGGTGCGTTATCACGGATGATACAAGCCAATCTATTCGCCTGCGCGCGTACTTGATCCGGCGTGTCTTCTAAATAGTTGATGAAGCCGACGTCATAAAAACGCTCTATGGCCATTTGTTCACCTGTTAACACCAACTCCATAATAAGCGGTTGCGGCAACATGCCCACTAAAGGCGCTGCCCACGGTGAGCCTCTACCTATTTTCGCTTCGCTGATACCGACCCGCGTTTTTGCCAAACCAACACGTAAATCGGAGTTAAGGCTCAGCATCATACCGCCTGCAATTAAATGACCCGTCATGGCCGCAATAATGGGCTTTTTACAGTCACGCATACGTTGATGGAATGGGTCTTTTAAGGTTGATAAAACATCTTTGCCAGTAGTTTTTTTAATCTCCGCCGCTTCTTTTAAATCCATGCCTGCAGAAAAAACACCGCAATCAGTGGAGGTTAAAATAACCACCTTTACGGCGTCATCGTCGTCAATTCGTTTCCAGGCATCAGCTAACTTATCAACCAGGCCCGTAGACAAGGCATTTTTCCTGTGCGGCCTATTTAAAGTAACCGTGGCGATACCCGCATCTACGTTATAAATCAGTTCATCGTTAGTGCTCATCTTAAATCCTTCTGTTAATGGCTGTAAAATGGTGTTTTTTAAGCATTACAAGTTACCAAACAAGCGTTAGTTTGTCAAAATTGTTGAGTATCGTATCCAATGATTGTTACACTGTTTTAAATTGACAATTATTCTAAACTCCCATGATGTTCAAACAGCTTTTCACACCAATAAAAATTGGTTCTTTGACTTTGCCCAATCGAATCATTATGGGTTCAATGCATACAGGTTTGGACCATACTGACGATCCCTTTGGTCGCTTAGCTGAATTCTACAAAGAGCGGGCACAGGGTGGTGTTTCACTTATTGTCACTGGCGGTGTTTCACCGAACGAAGAAGGTTTGATTGCACCGGGGGCGATGATGCTAACTGAAGCAAAGCAAGTCGCATCTTACAAACTTATCACCGATACAGTGCAGCAACAAGGCAGTCATATCATCATGCAAATTCTACACGCAGGACGCTATGCTAAACATGACCACCTTGTAGCGCCGAGCGCAATACGCTCCCCCATTAATCGTTTTGAACCCAGCGCGATGACCGAAGCGCAGATTTTACAAACCATTGATGATTTTGTTAATTGCGCCGATTTAGCACAACAAGCTGGGTTTAACGGTATTGAACTACTGGGTTCTGAGGGTTATTTATTGAATGAGTTTACCGCTCCACGAACTAATCACCGTAGCGATCAATGGGGTGGCTGTTTGGAAAACCGTGCACGTTTCCCGTTGAGCATTGTTCGCAGCATCAGAGAAAAGCTAGGCACAGGTTTTTTTATCCAATATCGCATGTCGGTACTTGAATTAGTTGAAGACGGTTGGAACATTGAAGAAGCACAATCATTTGCCCAAGCGCTTGAAACGGCTGGGGTAGACTTAATTAACACCGGTATTGGTTGGCACGAAGCCTCCATCCCGACCATTGCCATGACAGTACCACGCGGGGCCTTTAGCTGGGCCACCGCCAAAATAAAACAAGCAGTCAACATACCAGTTGCTGCGGCTAATCGGATTAACACCGCCGAACTAGCGGAAGAGATAATTAAACGTGGTGATGCGGACATGGTTTACCTGTCCCGCCCTTTTCTTGCAGACCCCGACTTTGTACTCAAAGCCAAGCAACAACGTAGCCAAGAGATCAACACATGCATCGCGTGTAACCAATCGTGCTTAGATCACTTATTTAATAATAAGACGGTCAGTTGTTTGGTCAACCCACGTGCCTGTCACGAAACCATCTACCGGCTAAAACCTAAAACCACAAGGCCACAAAAAATCGCCGTGATTGGCGCTGGGGCCGCTGGCTTATCCTTCTCGATTGAAGCAGCAAAGCAAGGGCATAATATTACTTTATTTGAAGCGGCGGCAAGTATCGGTGGTCAACTATTACTCGCACGTAAAGTGCCCGGTAAAGACGAGTTTGATGAGTTGCTCAGGTATTTTCAGGTGATGCTGGACAAGCACGCAGTCAATCTACAATTGAATAGTCGTGTTGATGCACAACAACTTAAAGCCGCTGGTTTTGATGCCGTTGTGCTAGCCTCAGGTATCAAACCACGTAAATTGACCCTGCCCGGCAGCGATCAAGCTAATGTATTAAGTTATGAACAGGCCTTTAATTCACCTGAGAAGGTGGGTCAACGCGTTGTCATTATTGGTGCCGGTGGTATTGGTTATGATATGGCTGAATTTCTGAGCCACCACGCACTAAACACGGACCCGGTTAGTGAGTTTAACAATAATTGGGGTATAGACGCTGATGGAAAACAGCCCGGCGCCCTATTGAAAAACCCGGCCAAGCCAACAAAATCAATACGCGACATCACCTTGGTACAACGTAAAGCTGATAAGTTTGGTCGCACATTAGGCAAAACAACCGGTTGGATTCATCAAGTAGAGCTACAAAAACGTGGCGTTAAAACCCTGGGTGATTTAAGTTATAACAAAATTGATGCTGCCGGTTTGCACATTACCCAACGGGGTGAAGCCAAATTATTACCTGCCGACACAATTGTTGTTTGTGCTGGACAAGAAGCACGTGATGACTTAGCCGACTCGCTAGTCAGCACCTTCAAGGCACTGTATCGAATTGGTGGCGTGAATGAGGTCCGCGAGCTTGATGCTGCGAAGGCGATTTCTGACGCACAGCAACTCGCCTACCAATTAAATTAATTAAAGGAAACAGTCATGTTAGATGCATATATTTACGATGGAGCTAGAACCCCCTTTGGCAAATATTGTGGCGCGCTTGCCCACGTCAGGCCTGACGACCTTGCTGCCGGCGTGATTAAAGCCTTGGTTGAACGCAATAAATTTGACCCCTTATTAATTGATGACGTTATCCTCGGCTGCGTCTGTCAATCAGGTGAAGATAGCCGTAATGTCGCCCGTTATGCCAGCCTACTCGCAGGCTTACCTGTTGAAGTTAGCGCACAAACGGTTAATCGACTGTGTGCCAGTAGTCTCGCCGCAATAATCGACTCGGCGCGCGCCATAACTTGCGGCGAAGGCAGTGTTTATATCGCCGGCGGCGTAGAAAGCATGACCCGAGCACCGCTAACTTTTAATAAAAGTAATACTGCTTTCAGTAAAGACATCCAGGTTTACGACACAGCTATCGGTGTGCGTTTTCCTAACGCTGAGATTGGTAAAAAATTCGGCCATGAGTCTATGCCGGAAACCGCTGACAACGTTGCCAAGGCCGAAAACATCAGTCGTGAATCCTGTGATAAATTCGCCTTTAATTCACAACAAAAATGGGCAGCAGCCACAGCTAACGGTTACTTTGCTGAAGAAATTGTCGCCGTCAGCATCCCACAAAAAAGGGGCAAGCCACCCATCATCGTAGACACCGACGAGCACCCTCGTGCTGAGTCAAGCTTAGATAAAATGTCGAACATGGCTAGCTTATTTCAAGACGGTGTTGTGACCGCCGCTAACGCGTCAGGCATTAATGATGGCGCTAGCGCCGTGCTAATCGCCGATCGTGAGTTTGGAGCCCGACATCAAATAACACCAATCGCCCGCGTCTTAGGCGGGGCCACAGCCGGCGTTGAACCTAACCTTATGGGCTTAGGCCCCGTGCCCGCGTGTAAAAAAATACTAACGCGTCTAGGCTTAACGCTAGATCAAATGGATGTTATCGAAATAAACGAAGCCTTTGCCGCCCAAGTGTTAGGTGATTTGAAACAATTGGGTCTGGCAGAAGATGACCCGCGCATTAATCCAAATGGTGGTGCCATTTCGGTGGGCCATCCATTAGGCGCTTCTGGTGCCCGCTTAGCCTTAACCGCAGCACGACAGTTACAGCGCTCAGGTGGCCGTTATGCATTAATCTCCATGTGCGTTGGCGTCGGCCAAGGTATCGCCATGGTTATTGAACGAAGCGAATAAATAATCAACCCTTTATCATTCTCTAAAAAATACTGGAATATGTTTTATGAAAATCGGAATCCCTAAAGAAATCCACCCTGGCGAGCGCCGGGTTGCTGCCACCCCAGCGTCTATTAAAAAGCTACAAAAGCTTGGCTTTGAGGTGGTTGTTGAAACCCAAGCGGGTCAAGCCGCCACCTTTGTCGATGACAGTTACCGGCAAGCAGGTGCTGATATTGCACCTGATGCAGCATCAGTCTGGTCGCAAGCAGATATTATCTTTAAAGTCAGAGCACCCGAATTTAATACCGAACTCAATCTCGATGAGTGCGATTTAATCAAAGCCGATCAAACCTTAATCAGTTTTATGCAGGCGGCACAAAATGACGACTTACTGAAAAAATTAGCCAGCAAAAATTGTAATGTACTGGCCATTGACTCTGTACCCCGTATTTCCCGTTCACAAAAAATGGATGCCTTGAGCTCCATGGCCAACATTGCCGGTTACCGCGCAATTACCGAAGCCGCTAATGTCTTTGGTCGTTTTTTTACCGGTCAAATAACCGCTGCCGGTCGTGTACCACCTGCTAAAGTAATGGTTATTGGCGCTGGTGTTGCTGGTTTGTCCGCCATTGGTACCGCCACCAGTATGGGCGCGATAGTACGCGCCTTCGACACACGCCCAGAAGTAGCTGAACAAATTGAAAGTCTCGGCGCTGAATTTTTAATGCTTGATTTTGAAGAAGACGGTACGGGCGAAGGCGGTTATGCCAAAGTCATGTCTAAAGAATTTATCGACGCTGAAATGGCCTTATTCAGGGCGCAAGCCGCAGAAGTCGACATCATTGTGACCACCGCGTTAATTCCAGGACGTCCTGCCCCTAAGCTTATTTTGGCCGATATGGTTGAATTAATGAAAGAAGGCAGTGTGATTGTTGATCTGGCCGCAGAAAATGGCGGTAACTGTGAATTAACCGAACCCGGTCAAGCGGTTGTCAAACATGGTGTCACTATTATAGGTTACACCGATTTACCGAGCCGTTTAGCAACACAATCTAGTAATTTATACGCTAATAACTTAGTTCACCTTATGAGCGACCTGTGTAAAAGCAGTGAATTCAATATCGATATGGACGATGTTGTTATTCGTGGTACCACGGTTGTACATAAAGGCGAGGTCACCTTTCCTGCCCCGCCACTCGCCCCACCACCAGCGCCGAAACCAGTAACTAAAGTCGTTGAAGACGAGATTGATGAAGGCCCTAAAAAAATCAACCTGCCGTTGTTTATTATTAGCACCTTGGTGTTGCTAGGTATTGGCTTTAGCGCACCCGCGTCATTTTTGCCTCATTTTACTGTTTTTGTGTTGGCCTGCTTTGTGGGTTACCAAGTGGTTTGGAGCGTTACACCCTCATTACACACCCCATTAATGAGTGTTACCAATGCCATTTCGGGCATTATTATTATCGGCGCGATGGCGCAAATATCCGGGCCTATTGATAGCCCAATAACCATTTTATCTGCAATCGCCGTATTGATTGCTTCAATTAATATTGGTGGCGGCTTTGCGGTAACGCAACGCATGTTACGCATGTTCAGAAAATAGAGAAATCACTGATGTCTGAAGGTATGTTGATCGCGTCATATATTGGCGCAAGTATTTTATTTATTCTTAGTCTGGGTGGTTTAAGCCACCAGGAAACCGCTCAACGAGGTAATCTCTACGGTGTCATTGGTATGGCCTTGGCTATCCTAGTTACCATTTTGAGCGACCAAGTCAGCGCCTATGGCTTATTATTAACCATGGTCATTACTGGCCTGGTGATAGGCAAATGGTTGGCCTCGCGGGTCGAGATGACACAAATGCCGGAACTCATTGCGGTATTGCACAGTTTTGTTGGTATGGCCGCCGTGCTCGTTGGCTTATCCAGCTCATTAAGTGGGGCTGAGTTTGCTAGCCATGCAGAAAAAATCATCCATGAGGTGGAAATATTTCTAGGTATCTTTATTGGTGGGGTTACCTTCACCGGTTCAATCGTTGCCTTTGGTAAATTGCGCGGCAGTATTTCAAGTACACCATTAACACTGCCAGGGCGTCACCTTTTAAATCTATCGCTTATCATCTCATCATTTATTTTAGGCGTGTTTTTTATCTCGGCGAGTCCTGAAACTGCTTTAATACTGCTACTCATAATGACCGTTTTATCCTTTATTCTTGGTTTCCATTTAGTCATGGCCATTGGTGGTGCGGATATGCCTGTCGTTATCTCTATGCTGAATAGCTATTCAGGCTGGGCGGCGGCGGCAACCGGTTTTATGCTATCTAACGACCTATTAATTATCGTCGGCGCCTTGGTGGGTAGTAGCGGTGCGATTTTGAGTTATATCATGTGCCGAGCAATGAACCGTTCGTTTGTTAGCGTAATTTTAGGTGGTTTTGGTGCTAAAAAAGTCAGTTCAACTAGCACTGATGAAGCCCCTAAAGAACACATCGTTATTCACGCTGAAGAAGTTGCCGACATATTAGCCCATGCCGATAGCGTTATTATTGTCCCTGGTTATGGAATGGCGGTTGCCCAAGCACAAAACACCGTGTCTGAAATCACGCGTTATTTAAAAGACAAAGGGGTCACTGTACGATTTGGCATTCACCCTGTGGCTGGACGTTTACCCGGGCATATGAATGTGTTGCTGGCTGAAGCGCGTGTTCCGTACGATATTGTATTGGAAATGGATGAATTAAATGACGACTTCCCTGAGACCGATGTGGTGTTGGTGATCGGCGCTAATGACACCGTAAACCCTGCCGCAGCTGAAGACGAAGGCAGCCCAATCTATGGCATGCCGGTGCTCGAAGTATGGAAAGCTACCACCACCGTCGTTTTAAAACGCAGTATGGCGACCGGTTATGCGGGCGTTGATAATCCATTATTTTATAAAGAGAATACACGCATGTTATTTGGCGACGCCAATGACACGATGTCTGCAGTAATGACCGCTCTAAAAAGCAACTAAAAACGGTTTATTTAGCGGGTCTTGTATGGGTTATACAATACCCGCTAAAAGCAAATAAAGACACACGTTATAAGATGAGTTCATTACGCTACAACTTAAGAACCTATTAATAAGACAGCTAACTGACAAGGTACAAACATAATGGATGCCATTTATTTTGATGACCTCACAATTGGTGACGCTTACCAATCACCGGGGCGAACAGTGACTGAAACCGATGTGGTTAATTTTTCCGGTATATCGGGTGATTTTATTCAATTACATACCGATGCTGAATATTGTAAAGATACGCATTTTGGCAAGCGTATGGCGCACGGCCTACTCGGCATGTCTATTGCCTCGGGTTTAAGCACGCGAACCAACCTCATCAGCGGTATTTCAAGCACTGTTATCGCCTTACTCGGCATGGACTGGAAATTTAAAGCACCCATTTTTATCGACGACACCATTCATGTTGTTCTCGAGGTGATTGAAAAACGTGAAACCAGCCAACCAGACCGCGGCATTGTGGTGTTATCCCGACGCATTATTAATCAACACGGCGACATTGTTCAGCAAGGACAAACGCCCTTGATGATCCGACGTCGCTTAACGGAGATATAAATGCATTCCTTTCAATTGGATAATGATTTAGAACTGTTTCGCCAAGATGTCAGAACCTTAGCTGAAAAAGAATTCACCGCTAAAGCCGCCCATTGGGATGAGCACGAAATCTACCCTGAAGAAAATAAAAACCTGTTAGCCGAACTGGGCTATTTAGGCATGCTGATTCCTGAGCAATACGGTGGTTTGGGCTTGCCCATTGTCCAAGGTGCCGTTTTTTTAGAAGAGATTGCGCGTACCTGTTTTAACACCGCGTTGGTCGCGCAACTGTATTTAAATGGCCCAGCCAAAGCCTTAGTTGAGCTTGGCACAGAAGAACAAAAACAACGCTTATTACCGGCTCTTATTAAAGGCGAACACCTTATCGCTATTTCCATTAGCGAACCTGGCGCTGGCTCAGCGGTAACGGATTTGACGACGAACGTTAAAAAAGTGGGTAATGACTATATTTTAAATGGCACTAAATGCTTTACCACCGCGGGTGTTGAAGCAACGCATGCCTTGGTTTTTGCACGTTTTGGTGACAGCAAAGGATCACGCGGTATTGGTGCAGTATTGGTCGACAAAGGCATGGAGGGTTTTAGCGTTGGCAAACCCGAACGTAAAATGGGTGGGCGTGCCGTAAAAGAAGCCGAATTACACTTTGATCAAGTACGTATTCCAAAAGCTAATATCGTGGTTGAAGGAACCCCAGAAAGCTCCGCCAGCTTTAAACGTCTGATGAGCTCTTTTGGCCCAGAACGCGTGGGTAATGCCGCTATGTGCGTGGGTATTTCGCAAGGCGCCTATGAAACGGCATTAGCGTATAGCGAAACGCGCGAACAATTTGGCCGCCCTATTGCCGAGTTTCAAGGCATCCAATGGAAAATTGCCGATATGGCCACTCAATTGCACGCCGCTCGCTTGATGACTTATCGCGCAGCAACACACCTTAAAAACGGCTTCCCCGACCCATTAGAATGCGCCATGGCTAAACTGTATGCCAATGAGATGGCACAACGGGTTACCAACGAGGCCTTGCAAATACATGGCCATTATGGCTATTGCCGCGATTATCCTCTTGAGCGTATGGTGCGTGACGCGCGCGGCTTTTCCCTCGGTGGCGGAACACCTGAAATTTTACGCAATACCATAGCGGCACAATGTTATGGTCGCAGCTTTAATCAACGCAGGGCTTAAATCATGAATTTTGAACTCAGCCAAGAGCAACAATTATTACGCGATAATGTTCGTCGGATGATGGATGATATCGCAACCCCTGAGTATATCCGCGAACACGATGAAAACGGCCTGTACCCTTATGGAGTCTATCAGCAATGGGTTGATATGGGCCTTTTTGGTTTACCCTTCCCTGAACAATACGGCGGCTATGATGGCAGCGTGCTCGATATGGTCATTATTGGCGAAGAACTCGGACGTAAAGGCTATGACTTTCTTGGCGCATACGCACTGACTATTTTTAACGCCTTAAATATTTTACGCCACGGCACTGAACAGCAAAAAAGTCACTATATTCCACGCGTTATAAATGGCGAGATCCGTATGTCAATCTCAATGACCGAACCAGATGCTGGCTCGGATGCCGGCAATATGCGTACCCGAGCGGTACGTGACGGTGATGAATGGGTGATTAACGGTCAAAAACTATTTTCTACCGCCGCCGACGCAAAAAACAACATCATTCACCTGTATTGTAAGACCGATACCACAGTGCCCTACCAGCAAGGCATCTCGCTCTTTATGCTGCCCTATGATACCCCCGGGGTTGAAATCCGCCGGCTCAATACACTGGGTCGTCGTATGCTGGGGACCAATGAAATATTCTTTAATGATGTGCGCATAAAAGATGACATGCGGGTGGGTAAGGTTAATGAAGGCTGGCCCTGCATGCTGTCTGGCCTGCTGCTGGAACGTGTTGTTACTTCAGCGGGTTATGTGGGTAATTCACAAACGGTGGTGGACCAAGCACTGGCGTACGCGAAAGAACGTAAACAGTTCAACAAGCCCATTGGTAACTTTCAAGCCATTGCTCACCTACTTGCTGATATGCAGACAAAAGTCGATGCCAGTCGCATGTTGATGCTACGGGCCGCTAGCAAAATGGCCGCCGGTGAACAGCCGTTGCGAGAAGTCAGCCAGGCCAAGTTGTTCGGTTCAGAAACCTTTGCCGAAGTGGCCAACCAAGGGATGCAAATTATGGGGGGCTACTCTTATATGATGGAATTTGATATGCAACGCCATTATAGAGATGCGCGCAGCACCACCATTACCGCCGGCACCTCGCAAATGCAACGCAATATTATTGCTAATACGATGGGGCTTAAGGTTAAATAAGCCCCGGTTATCGTTTAGCAAAAAGTGCGCATTTGACTATAAAAACTTAGGTTTGCGCTTTTCCATAAAGGCAGTGACGCCCTCTTTTCCATCGTCCGTTAAGAACAGGAAAGGCATCGCATCTTTTGCGTATTGAAGTTCTTCGCCACCGAGTTCACGGTTGTAAATTGCCTTTGCTAACTGCACGGCTGGCTGCGGTTTGGCGGCTATCTTCTCAGCTAATTCCATCGCTTTAGCAACGACTTCTTCATGTGGCACGACTTCTAATACCATGCCTAGCTCTTTAGCTTCCTGTGCACTAATGGCTTCACCCAGCATACTCATTTCTTTGGCTTTTTGTCGGCCAATAATATCGCCCAGACGGACAACCGCAAAGCCAGGTAAAAGACCTATATTGATTTCTGGTACGCCAAACGTAGCCCTTTCAGACGCGATAATAAAATCTGAGCCAATAGCCAGTTCAAGGCCGCCGCCAAAAGCAAAACCATTAACCGCACAGATAACGGGTTTTCTGCAGCGCTCACCAATCGCCAGGGTGTCGAGAATAGAATCAAGGAATCTTTTGACGTACATAGGTTCGAATTTAAGCGTACTAATATCGGCACCCGCACAGAATGACTTTTTGCCAGCACCCGTGATCACTACAACCCTTACGCTGTCGTCATCGGCAATTTTTGCAAACGAATTTTCTAAGCCCTCGCGAATATTGACACTCAGTGCATTAAGTTTTTCAGGTTCGTTTAACGTTAATAAAACGACCGCGCCTTGTTGTTCATATAAGACACTATTTGATTGCATTTTTTCTCCTTTGATAGCTTCTTGAATAAATTCTTAGTACAGGTAAATTTTAATAGATTTAATGGCTTAAAAGTTGACCATTCAAACGTTGCACTGATTGTTGTGCCTGCTGCATTATTCGGTCTAATAATTCTTTAACGCTAGGGATATCATGCGCTAAACCGACCGATTGACTCAGCGAAACCAAACCCGCCGTTAAATCGCCCTCGGCAAACATTCTACGGGCGTTATCACCGGCAATAATGGGGAGCAATTGTTCAAAACTAGCGCCGTTTTGTTCTGCTTCCATACAGTTTTTTGCCGCTTGGTTATTCCATACCCGATGAGTAGAACCAATGGAGCGCATCACCAGCGTTGTATCGAGCTCACTCGCCTTAACAAAGGCGTGTTTCAAGTCATTATGAATCGGGCATTCTTTAGTCATCATCAAACGACTACCGATAATCGCCGCATCGGCTCCCGCCGCCAACACGGACACCAGCCCTCTTCCATCGGCAATACCACCACCGCCTGTCACAGGGATATTGACAGCATCAACCACCGTAGGAATCAGCACCAAGGTGCCAATGTCCAATTTACCGGTAGCGCCACCATTTTCATAACCTACCACGGTAATCGCATCTGCCCCCAGTGATTCGGCTTTTTTTGCATAGCGGACACCGACACATTTATGTAACCAGATCATTCCCGCTTGTTTGAACATTTTACTGAGTTTTTCAGGTGCTGCATGGCCCGATGTTTCTACAATCTTCACCCCTTTCTCGATCATAATGCCAACGTACACCTCGTTATCAACCGGTCGCATTGATGGGAACAAATTGATATTCACCGCAAAGGGTTTATCGGTGGTGGCTTGAATTAGATCAATCGCCGCTGAAAATTCTTCGGCGGTTTGATAGATCGCTGAAGTGAGAATACCTAATGCACCGGCATTAGAAATGGCGGCGACAAATTCCGCCTTAGAAATGGACATCATCGCCCCGCCGAGTATGGGGTACTTGATATTGAGTAAACGGGTTATTTTAGTATCAAACATAGAGGATTTAAACAGCATGAAAGCATCGTCATTAAATTATGGGTTATTTTGCGAACCGTTTTTCTTTAGAAAAGATCTGTAGCAACTCAATGGCATCGTCGGTTCCATCCCACTCGGCTATCTGGTCGATCCTTTTCAGTTCTTCATCGCTTAAAAGCCACTCGCTAGGGCGAACATTGGCCTCTACCTGAGCGGGCGAACTGACACCGGTGGTAACCGTTGTAACCTGTGGTTGGTGTAACAGCCAGGCGATGGCTAATTCATTCAGCGTATGCCCTTGTTGCTTTGACCATTGTTTAAGTTGTTCTTGAATTTCTTCATTTTTGGCACTTCGGCTATGCCTTACTATTGGGCTACCGGATGCACCGCGAGTTCCCGCTGGAGCAGCCTCGCCCTTATTATATTTGTCGGTTAAAAAACCGCCTGCTAAGGGGAAATACGGAATAAAGCCAACGTTTTCTGACGCGCAATAGGGTAAGGTTTCTAATTCCACGTGTCGGCGTATTAAATTATAGTGATTTTGGATAGAGATAAGCTCGGGCAGGCCCTCTGAACGCGCCATATGAAGCGCTTTTGCGTGGCGCCAGGATGAGATATTACAGGCTCCGACGTACCTCACCTTTCCTTGATCGATCAACGCTTTTAATGCCTCAAGAACCTCTGCCATCGAGACAGCAGGGTCTGGTGCGTGCAATTGATACAGGTCGATATACTCGGTATTTAGTTTACTTAAGCTCTCTTCACACTGTCGTTGAATTTGCTGTGTTACGGACTCGTTTTCCGCTGCATTCCAAAAATTAAATTTAGTACCGATGATCCATTTATCGCGCGTTCCAGATATGGCTTTACCAATGAAGGATTCACTGTCGCCAGCACCGTAAATATTCGCCGTATCAATAAAATTGATACCCAGTTCTTCTGCCCGACCGATGCAAGCGATGCTGTCTGATAGACTAAGTCGTGGCGGCCCAAAGGTGTTACCACCCAGAGCAACTGCTGACACGTTCAACTCTGAGCCACCTAGTTTTTTATATTTCATGATGGATGCTTCATTAAAATAAACCCGTTTATTCGATTATTTCCACACCCTTTTCGGTCACCACAAAGAGCTCACAATCCTCTATGGCCGTTGCGTCGTGTATATCCCCCGCGTCGGTAAAGATATAATCGCCCGCTTCAAGGATATCATCGCCTAATTTCAGTTTACCGCTCAACATAAGTGCTTGTTCCCAACCTGGGTGATTATGTGCGGGGAAGTACGAATTTGCCGCTAATCGAACCAGTGCCGTACCGCCACCCATTCCGTTATCCCACAAACCGCATTGGGAGATACCTTCAATACCTGATGCTTCATATGTTCTTTCGGCTGTTTTGATCATTGACATATGCTCTCCTTAAATATATTAATACGCTTAATAACTATACAGCTGTCTTAGTGGTTTCGATCTTATTTAGAATTTTAGCGCTTCTCGGCAGGCATCTATTGCCGACATATCTTCGATACTGCTGGTGTCACTTGAAATATCACCGCTTTGAACAATTTCAATTAATAAACGACGGACGGTTTTACCTGTCCGCGTTTTCGGTAGCATGCTGGTAACGTACACAGCGGCTAAACTAGCGATACCGCCTAATGATGCTTGTACGCTCTGCTTGAGTTCTGCCGCCACCTGCTGTGGGTCACAGCCTTTACTTAGGCAAACAAATGCAACGGGTAATAAGCCTTTCAGTTCATCATTAATACCCATCACGGCCGCCTCGGTTACGTTCGGGTGTGAGCTGATTGAGGTTTCAATTTCAACGGTACTAAGCCGGTGCCCGGCGACATTGATAACATCATCAGAGCGGCCTAACACCCAAATATGCCCGTCTGCATCCTTAACCCCCTCGTCTGAACACCAATAAGTACCTGCTAATTGCGAAAAGTATGATTCTTTATAGCGCTCATGGTCTTTCCAAATAGTTCTAGCCATTGAAGGTAAGGGTACGGTCAGTACTAAGTGTCCTCGGACGCCTACTTCAGCTTCCTGACCCTGGTCATCAACAATTTTACCCCTATAGCCCGGTACTGGCTTTCCACAAGAACCGGCTTTTGTATCATCAACACCCCAGATAGGATAGGTCCAGGTAGAACCAGTTTCAGTCTGTCCATAGGCATTAATGATCGGAACACCTTGTCCCAGTTTAGTCCGCGTCCATTGGTAACTACTAGCATCTAAGGGTTCACCCTGAACGCTCATCGTATTTAGCTTGGTTAGTGGGAATTCAGCGGCTAGTTCATCACCAAACCCTCTTAACATTCTTATCAAGGTCGGTGCGGTGATTATTTTTTTAACTTCGTGTTTATCAGCAATTTGATAAAAGCGCTTATGATCGGGGTAATCCATCGATCCTTCGTAACAAACCTGAGTGGTACCGGCCGCTAAACCACCAACAATGGATTGAATCGGAAAAGTCAACCAGCCAACGTCGGTAGCACACCAGAAAACATCGCCAGGATCAGCGCCCATTTGCCAATAGACGTTGGCCCAGGCACCCATCATAAAACCCGCTACGCTGTGTACAACGCCCTTTGGTTTAGAAGTTGTGCCGCTGGTAAACACAAGAAAGGCAGGGTCATTTGCTTCCAGAGGAACGCAGGCGCAATCGATGGATTGTTTATCCAACAATGTTCGATAGTCAATTTCGTCGTTCTGCAACTCAAAGGATTCCCCAGAACGGTTAAAAACCAGCGTGTGCTGTACGCTCGGAGATTCTTTTTTTGCCTCGCGCCAGGTTTTTAATAATTCTACGCTGCGTCCTCGACGGTAGCTTTTATCAGCGACCACAATTACCTTAGGCTCAGCAGATTCTAGTCGAGAGACGATCGCTTCTGCAGGGAAGCCAGAGAATAAGATCGTATGTATGGCGCCGATTCGGTTGCACGCATGTGCAACCACATAGGCCTCAGGTAAATTTTGCATATAAAGGGCAACCACATCGCCCTTTTCGACACCTAAGGATTTAAGCGCATTAGCGCAGCGGCAAACCTCGTCTCGAAGTTCTAAATAACTCAGCTCACGGTAATCGTCTACGGGCTCACCTTGCCAGATAATAGCTGCTTTATTAAATAGCGCCGGGTTCTCCGCGTGACGGTCGACGCAATTATCGGCAACGTTGATATAGCCACCCGAGAAAAACTTAAAATCCGGAAACCCCCCTTCACGAACGCTGTTCCAAGGTGTGGTCCAGCGAAATTGTTCAGCAACCCACTGCCAATAATGGTCGGCTGATATGTCGTCTAATTCACGCGCATGTTTTGCCGCCTGCTGCCGTTGCTTGTTTTGCCACTTCGCTGGCAAATGATCAACAGCTGTTGAGGTGATTTGATAAAGTGGATTCGTATCGCTCATAGTTAATTATTGTAGGCTTGAAGCCCTTGTTATTTTTGTAGCATCAAACAAAGCTTTCGTTTAATTGATGAGTTAAAAAGCTAGTTAACAATTAAAAAAAAACCCGCTACCTAGTCTCCCTGATTTTCCATGCGGTTATTGCGTGCCGCGTGTTTTTTCACAAATTTAATTGCTTTACTGACCGCACCATCAATTTTGTTTTCGATCTCCTGGTATTCGTAGGGAGATAGATAAAACGCCATATCAACGTCGTAACGCACGTAGCGAGGGGGTAAACTATTTAATGCTACACAAGCAACGTCGGAAATATCGCCCGCTTCGATATCGCCGCTTTTATTTAGACTCACCAACTTATCTAAAACCAAGTGTTCATAGTAATTATGAATACTGTCGATGGTTTCCGGAAACTCAAGGTTTATTTCTTTAGGCAAAAGCATTTTATCTCTTCTTGATACTATTTGGCGTCGAGTGCATTGCTAGTCACTATGATTTTTAATAAATCATAGTGACATCAGAAATGCCCCTTTTTATTTATATTGCAGAGCAATCTTACCTACTTTTTCACGTGCAATAATAGATTTCATAATTTGTGCTGTGCCGTCACCAATTTGTAGGCCCATCACGTCGAGCATACGCTGCTGAATCGGCAAATCAGTGGTGTAACCGTAATGACCGTTCAGTAACAGGCAGTTTTGAATAATATCAGTGGAGTATTTTGGCCCCATCCATTTTAGTATCGCAGCTTCACTGGTGTGCACATGCCCACCATCGCGTAGATTTAAGGTTTGGTACGCTAACGCCCGCATACTTTGCAGCATACTCTCGTGTTCGGCTAAGGGGAATGAAACACCTTGAAATTTAACTAACGGTAAGCCAAAGGCTTCACGTTCTTGTACGTACTGCCAGGTTTCATCCACTGACACCTGCGCCGCACCAATACATTGCAAGGCGATCAATACCCGACTAAGGTCAAAGCCAACCATAATCTTGGTGAAGCCTTCGTTTTCATTGCCGATTAACGCCGAGGCAGGGATTTCAACGTTATCAAAAAACACCGATCCACGGCCTACAGGTTTACAACCAATATCTTCAAACTCTGTGCGGCTAACACCCGGCAGGTTCAAGTCCACCAAAAAGGCAGAGACACCATAAGGGCCAGATTCAACTGTGCCCGTTCTTGCAAACATCAACACATTGTCAGCCTGCTTGGCATAGGTCATCGAGGTTTTTTCGCCATTTAACAGATAACCTGTATCGGTGCGTTCCGCTTTTAAAATAAGGTTACCGGCATCTGAACCGCCACGAGGCTCGGTTAAGCCTAAGGCTGAGATCAGTTCACCTGAGGCCATTTTGGGTAACACCTCGTGTTTCATTTCCTCAGAACCAAAGCGCATAATCACATCACTGATTAAGGGATTGGTCATATTTAAATAACTCATATTAAAGTCGCTGTAAGCAATCGCTTCACAGATCAGACCATTCACATAACTACCAGCGCCAATACCGCCAAACTCTTCAGGTATATTGGGTGTTAATAGGCCTAACTCGCCCATTTCTAAAATTAATTTGCGATCCAATGGGTCATGTTTTAAGGCACGTTCTCTATAGCCGTCATACAGCCTTTCTTTGGCAAAACGTTCTGCCATTTCTTGGATCATTTTTTGTTCATCTGTTAATAGTGCTGGATTCATAGTCTTCTCGTTAGTTAATGGTTTAAAGCGTCGCCGCCATTTCTCGTAATTTAAATTTTTGTATTTTTCCACTCGCCGTACGTGGCATAGCCTCGAGTATCTGAATAAATTCAGGCCAGTAATTTTTACTCAAGCCCTGTTCTAACAGGTATTCTTGTAATTGCTCAAAAGTAACCGCCTGCCCTTCTCTTAAGGTTATAAAACAATACGCTCGTTCACCAAGGCGCTCATCGGGTTTTGCAACAATCGCGGTGTCTTGAATAGCCGGGTGTTGATATAAAGCATTTTCTACTACCGCAACAGGAATATTTTCCCCACCGCGAATAATAATGTCTTTTGAACGACCGGTAATACGAATGTACTTACTGTGAATAATTTTCGCTAAATCTCCCGTTTCATGCCAGCCTTCGGCATCCGTATCATAGTCTTCTGGACGTTTTAGGTAACCAACAAAATTACCTGGGCCACGGGTTTGTAATCGCCCCTCTTCACCATCCGGCACCAAATCACCTGCTTGGTTAATAATACGCACCCCTGTACCGTCATAGGGGCAACCGTCGGTTTCGAATACTTTTTCTTCCGGGTCGTCCAGTAAGGTGGTGGTCACCGCACCCATTTCGGTCATGCCCCAAACCGTCATCAATGTAACATTGAGCCGCTGAGAGGCTCGACGGCCAAGCGCTGGAGGTACTGGTGCGCCACCGCAAACAAACAGTCGAAACGCATCGTGGTTACATTGCTCTAGTGACTTAGAGTCGCTTAAATCTGCCAGAAAAGGCGTTGCCCCCATCGTAAAAGCGACTTTTTCATCATGAATAATTTTCCACGCAACATCGGCATCCCATTGATCAAGTAATACCGTGGTAGAACCCAACATAAACGGCACGCTTACCCCATACATTAAACCGGTCATATGTGCGGTGGGGGAACCCATAAACACCGTTTCTGAGCTGTTGAACTGTGTCCTGCCGATAAATTTTCTTGCCGAATAATCGTGTGTATTAGCGGTGTGCATCACACCTTTTGGTGTGCCCGTTGTACCGGAGGTGTACATCAATAAAAACACTTCATTAGGTGACAAGGCTCTGTCTTCAAATTGCTTACGATCCTCTGCCGTCACCTGATCGACCATAAAAGCCTCGAGTCCCTGATCGTCCAAAATGCAGACTTTTTCCAGTTTAGGCAAACTAGGCTGCAGTTTTTGTAATAATTGCTGGTGATCAAAACCTCTAAATAGCTTAGGCGCAAATACAACTTTAGATTCAGCAAAACTCAACATATAGCTGAGTTCTTTTTCTCTAAAAATCGGCATCATCGGGTTGCTAATCGCCCCAATCCGCATGCAGGCTAAATAAACCACCACAAATTCCCCAATATTAGGCAGCTGAAACGACACCACTTCGCCTTTTTTCACCCCTTGTTTAAGTAGCCCTGCCGCCAAGCGATCTGACAATTGCGCCAGTTCTTGGTATGTTTTAACGTCTTTTTCAGCCTGTCCTTTACGGTAAGCGATTACCGCGGGTTTATCTGCAAATTGAGCCACAGCAGCGTCAAAATAATCCAATAAGGTTTTATCTAACCAATGCTTAGACTGGTGCATTTGTTTAATACGTTGCTTCGATAAAATAGGCTCGGCAATAGACATACGGTATTTCCTAATAAGTTATTATTTAATTAAATCCACAGGCACATCAATTGGCATCATCAATAATTGTTGCGCATAAGTTTTACCCTGCACATCAACATTCATTGAGCCAACGCCACCGCCACCTAATGCATCATGCATTAAAAAGTTAATGGCATTAATACCGGGCATATAAAATCGTTCAACGCGACCATTAAGTACATGAGAGAACCAGTGCGCCATACGTGCTTCAGTCAAGTTCTCGCTGATGATTGCCATGTACTCCGGCTTACGCGCGATCACGCCGATATTGGCAAAGTTACCTTTATCGCCACTGCGCGCTACGGCTAATTCAATTAACGGTACTTGTTTGGTGGCTGCTTGTTTTGTTAGCGAGGGTAAGGCTGTTCGCTTAATAGCGTTCGTATCAAAATCTTTGCCCGCCGTTTGTTGGTAAGCAATAGTCTTTCCATCCACCTCAACACAAGCTTTCACCTGATCTTTATTTAATAAAAATGAATACAGGCTGATAACCGGCGATACTTTAGGGCGACCTGCTTCACCGGCAGCACAGCGGCCACCGGTCATATTTAAAATAACCCCCATCACTTCACGCGAGAACAGTGCCACCGCATCACGATTTTTATGCCGTACAGCCAAACGTAAAACAATTTCTTGTATCGCTGTTGGGGCGCTAAAATACGTCGGATTCCATAAGGCATTTGCGCCTAATAAATTTACCGAACTGTCTGCAAATGCGCCATAACCCAATTCATTAAATAATTGTTCGCAACGCGCTAAGATAGCGTCGGCCGTGGTTTCAGCTTTTTTAATAACGTCAATGCCGGTCAATAATTGGGTGTACGTAGCGCGATAGCCATTTAGGTGCGTCGCTGATACTTTGTACTGCTTAGTTGCAGGGTGGCCTATTGCACCTTCAACAAGGACCCTGTTTTCCGCCTGTTGCGTTAACTTCACTGAGGCGAAATCACACACCACGTCCGGTAAAAAATACGCTTGTGGGTCGCCAATTTCATACACCAATTGTTCGGATACAGTAAATTCTGACACCAAACCACCTGTGCCTTCTGCTTTGGTCACCACGAAACGACCATCTGACTCGCACTCAATAATCGGGTAGCCCATATCAGCCCAACCTTCACAGCTGTCTTGCCAGTCGGTAAAGTTACCGCCGGTCACCTGACAACCACATTCGATTAAATGCCCGGCCAATGAGCCCATCGCCAATTTATCGTACGCATCCAACGACCATTGGTATTGGTGAATTAACACGCCCAAGGTTGTTGCAGAATCTACCACCCGGCCGGTAATAACAATATCAGCGCCAGCGTCTAGCGCGGCGGCAATAGGAAACGCCCCCAGGTAGGCGTTAATACTGGCGAGTTTGTCAGGAAAAGCCGCCCCTGTTTCCATTTCTGTGACCCCGGCAGCACGTAATTCATCGGCTCGTGGCAGCAGGTTATCGCCACTGACCACGCCAACCTTAAGCTGAATACCTTGTTCGTCTAAAATTGCTTGAATAGCTTGCTGACAGGCCGGTAAGTTAACCCCGCCGGCATTGGCAACAACTTTAACCCCACGTTCGGCAATTTGTTTTAAATTGGGTTTTAAAATTTGCTGTACAAAGTCGGTGGCATAACCTAATTGATCCGACTTAGAACGCGCATTAGCAAGTAAGGACATGGTAACTTCGGCCAAGTAGTCATATACCAAATAATCGACATCACCTTGTTCTAATAATTGCTTCGTTGCATACGCACTATCACCCCAGTAACCCGAAGCACCGCCAATTTTAATCGTTTTCATTATTTCTCCAACTCTTCTTGTTGTTCAATATCAACCAGTGCGACACCGACTTCTACTTGCTTATCAATACTGACATAAATGTCGCTGACCACGCCCGCTTGTTGCGCGGTTAGCTCCTGAAACATTTTCATCGACTCGAGAACCACCAATAAATCGCCTTTATTGACCGTATCACCGACGCTCACTTTAATATCGGCAATCCGGCCACTCATTGGGGCCACTAAGTTAGCGCCTAATTCTTCGTTGCTGGTTTTTTCTGAAAATGAGCGTTTTTCAAATAACGCCACCTCTGATCGGTCATCTAAATAAAGCTGTTCCCCTTGTAAAGCAAGGCTTATGGATGATCGAATCCCATTGATTTGTAGCGATAATTGGCTGCTTGTTTCATTCGAAATAGTAATTTCTTGTGACTCAAAACCGTCACTGTCAACACGATAGACTTCGCCCTCTTGTGAGACTACCAGGTCACGTAACTCATCTTGAAAGGCTAAGCGTACCGGCCAGCTCAATACACCCGTGCTACGCCAGCCTGTAGCCCCCACAGTACGCGACAATAAAATAGCGGCAACCGACCAAAGCGATTGCTGAGGCGAATAAGCCGTATCGGTTTCCTTGCTGGGTAAATACTGTTCTTCAATATAGCGGGTGGTGGCTTCACCTGCGGCAAACACCGGATCATTAACCAAGCCTAACAAAAACGTCTTATTTGAAGATAAACCCAGCAGTACGGTGTCTTTTAAACCCCGTTTTAATCGCCTAATAGCTTCTTCGCGATTTTTACCATAACAAATCAGCTTGGCTAGCATCGAGTCATAATACGGGCTGATTTGCTGGCCTTTAACAATCCCTTCGTCCATTCGAATACCGGGGCCTTGTGGTGTAATCCACTCAAGCACCGTACCTGTTTGGGGAATAAAGCCGCCATCACAGTCTTCCGCATACAGACGTACTTCTATGGCGTGCCCTTGGTATTCAATTTGATCTTGTTGTAACGGCAGGTTTTCACCCGCGGCAACGCGCAACTGCCATTCGACCAGATCCAAACCGGTAATAAACTCAGTCACCGGATGCTCAACTTGCAAGCGCGTGTTCATTTCTAAAAAGTAAAAATCTTGTTGCTGTGAGACTAAAAACTCAACCGTACCTGCACCAACATAGTTAACTGCTTTGGCAGCCGACACGGCCGCTTCGCCCATTTGTTCGCGTAGTTCTGGGGTCATTATTGGCGCGGGCGCTTCTTCAATAACCTTTTGATTACGTCGTTGCATCGAGCAATCACGTTCGCCTAAGTACACGGTATTGCCGGCTTTGTCGGCAAACACTTGTATTTCGATATGCCGTGCATTCTCAACACACTTTTCCAATAATAATTCAGCCGAACCGAAGCTACTCAAGGCTTCTGCTCTGGCCGATTCAACTTCTGCTTGTAACTTGTCCGCCTGTCGAACCAAGCGAATACCTCGACCACCCCCACCAGCAGCAGCTTTAACCATCACTGGGTAACCGATCCGATCAGCTTCTTGTTGTAAGCGTTGGTCGTCTTCTGATGGGCCATCGTAGCCTGGCACCAAGGGCACATTAGCATCGATCATTTTATGCCGTGCGAGGGTTTTATTGCCCATCAAAGAAATCGCTTCCGCTGTCGGGCCAATAAAGACTATGCCCTCTTGCAGGCAGCGTTGAGAAAACTCGCTCGATTCCGATAAAAACCCATACCCCGGGTGTATCGCATCAGCACCCGTTTGCTTAGCCGCGTTAATAATATGATCAATATTAAGATAGGATTGATCCACACTGGACGCACCAATGCATATGGCTTTATCGGCTAAGGATACGTGTAAGGCTTCACGATCGGCTTCACTAAAAACAGCGACCGTTTCATAGCCCATACTTTTAGCCGTTTTGATAATTCGAACCGCAATTTCACCACGGTTGGCGATCAATAAAGTATTAAAATCATTCATTTAGCTACCGTCCAAATCGGTTTTCTTTTTTCAACAAAAGCTTGCTGGCCTTCACGGCCTTCGTTTTGTTTATTTAATTCTGAAAAAATATCAGCTGAGGTATTAATCATTGTTTCATCATCCAATTGGCCCACCTGCTGCATGATTTTTTTAGTCGCTGCACAAGCTTTAGGTCCACAGCGTTCGACCTGCTGTAATACCGTTTCTAGCAATGCATCTAAGTCTGCATTAGTGTCGGCTAAGTATTGTGCTATGCCTATTTGACATGCCTGCTCGCCATTGATCCGCTCCGCCGTTAGTGCCATTTGCTTAGCCCGCGTTAAGCCAATCCGTTTAACCACATAAGGCGCAATCTGCGCGGGTGATATACCCAAGGTTGTTTCCGGCATGCCGAGTTTTGCATCTTTGCTTACCAGCGTTAAGTCGGCTAAACAAGCCAAACCAAAACCACCGCCCATAGCGGCCCCTTCCACCACCACAATAAAGGTTTGCGGTAAGTTCCAGAATTTATTAAATAGTTGGCCCGAACGCACATTCCGATCGCGTGCCGGATCCGACGTTGGCGTTGCTGAATCGGTTTGTTTTTTACGTTCTTTGATATCGCCGCCGGCACAAAAGTGGCCACCAGCACCTCTTAAAATAACGACCCTAATGTCGTCTGTACTGGCTAAAAAATCAGCGACTTGGTGTAACTCTTGAGCCATCTGGTTATTCATCGCATTGCGTTGTTCAGGCCGGTTGAGGGTAATAAACAAACGACCCGCCGTTGATGTTAGCAACAACATCTCTGTCTTCGGTAAAGTAAGCATATTAAATTCTCGCGACGCCAAAGGTGTTTGAATCTAACCGCGTTTGCCGACCACGCACCACAATATCGAGTAACTCCGCCAATAAACGACGGCTCTTACGTGGGTCAATAATCCCTTCATCCCACACCACAGAGGTGCAATACAGCGCCGACGATACCTTGCCATAATAGTCAATAATCTCTTGATGCCGCTTGGCAGTAAAGGCTTCATCAATCGGTTGATTGTTGGCTTTTTGCTTGTTTTCATAAACAATCGACATAACAGTTGCCGCTTGCTCGCCGCCCATCACCGCTAAGGTATTAGTGGGCCATGCGAACAAAAACTCCGGTTCAAACGAGCGCCCCGACATGGCGTAATTGCCGGCACCAAAGGCACCACCAATATTCAGCGTTATTTTAGGTACTGTTGCATTGGCCACCGCCTGTATTAACTTGGCGCCATTTTTAATCATCCCCTGCTGTTCATGCTGCACACCGACAATAAAACCGGTGGTATTTTGCAAGAAAATAATCGGTTTATTGGCTTGGCAACACAGTTGTATAAATTGCGTGGATTTTGCCGCGCCCTTATTGGTAATTGGCCCGTTATTGCCGATAAAGGCACAGGCCTGACCTTCAATTTCTGCAAAGCCGCAAATCGTAAAGCCGTCATAATTGGCTTTAAATTCAACAAAATCAGAATCATCCACTAATCGCGCAATAATTTCGCGGCAGTCATAAGGCTTTTTATAGTCAACCGGCACGATACCGCACAACTCGTCTATATCGTAACGCGGTTCTTTGTAGGGTGTAGCTTGGCTCAGTGGTAGGCGTTCATTCCAATGCAAACTTTTAACCACCTCACGTGCCATTTCAATCGCGTGCGCATCATCCTCGGCTAAGTATTCAGCCAGACCTGACTCTCTTGCGTGCATTTCTGCGCCGCCCAGCTCTTCTTCCTCGGCTATTTCACCGGTCGCTGCTTTTAATAACGGCGGCCCCGCTAAATAGGCGCGCGCCTTGTCTTTTACCATCACCACGTAATCAGACATCCCCGGGATATAAGCACCACCAGCAGTAGATGCACCGTGCACAACGGTAATCTGTGGAATGCCCGCTGCGGACGCTTCTGCTTGCGACTTAAAGCGGTGCCCTGCCAGATTAAAGCCCAAGTGTTGCAGTAATAAGTTACCCCCACCGCTTTGCACTAAACAAATAAACGGCAGCCTCGCTGCTCTAGCAATCTCTTGCGCACGGCGTAATTTTTCGTAAGCGTGCGGCATATTGGTACCGGCTTTAATCGCTGCATCATTGATGTAAACCATACAACGTGTATTTTCTACAAAACCAATACCGACAATGATCGCGGCACCGTATACATTGTCCTCACCGTCATCATCATGTTGACCGAATCCAGCCAGGGTGCTTAATTCAATAAAACTAGCACCTGGATCAAGTAAAAGCTGTAAACGGGCACGGGGTAATAACTGCCCTCGCTTTGCAAACAAGGCGGCTTTTTTATTAGAAGATAGATGAACTTTGTCTTCCAACTCATTGATTTTACTTATTAGATCAAGCAGTTCTTCACGGTTCTTTTTATACGAATCAGTTTGCGTATTAACTTTAGTTTGGATAACGGCCATAAGATTTTTACTTTAAAGATGATGGGTGAATGCCCATCCGTTTTGAGATGATTTCTAGCATGACTTCATTCGCCCCGCCACCAATGGAACACAAGCGGGTATCACGAAAGATCCGACTAATCACGTTGTCCCACATAAAGCCTTGTCCGCCCCAATATTGTAAGCAGGCAGAAGGAATTGTTTGGCCTAATGCGCCGACTTTAAATTTAGCCATTGACGTTAGCATATCCACGTCTTCGCCTAAGATATACCGTTCACAGGCTTGATAAATAAGCGCGCGGGTTGCCTGAATTTCTGTTTCCATTTCAGCCAATTTAAAATAAATTTCCTGATTGGCGATTAACGGCTTGCCGAACGCTTTACGCTGCTTGGTGTATTCCACCGTCACTTTTATCGCATCGTGTATTTGGCTGAGGTATTTGGACATGGCGAAAAAGCGTTCCTCTTGAAACTGCTTCATCTGGTAAATAAAGCCTTGCCCTTCTTCACCGATTAAATGGCTAACAGGCACTCGAACGTCATCAAAAAATAGGGGCGCGGTGTCAGAACTGTGGGCGCCAAGTTTTTTCAGGCGTTTACCACGGGTAACCCCTTTTGCATCAAGCGGTACGATAATCAGTGATTTATTTTTATGCGGCGCATTCTCGGTGCCGGTATTACACAATAAGCACACCCAATCGGCCTGTGTAGAGGTGGTAATCCACATTTTACTGCCGTTAATGACGTACTCATCACCGACCCGTCGTGCGTTCGTTTTAATCGACGCCACATCAGACCCGGCGCCTTCTTCACTGACGCCGATACAACCGACCGAATCACCGGCAATAGCCGGGGCAAGAAAGTTTCGTTTAAGCTCATCGCTGCCATAATTGGCCAATGCCGGGGTACACATATCGGTTTGTACGCCAATGGCGGTGGAAATGCCGGAGCACTTAATACGCCCCACTTCTTCGGCAAAAACCAAGGCATAGGAATAATCCAACCCTAAACCGCCCCATTTTTCTTCTTTGTTGATACCCAAAAAGCCGGCATCCGCCATTTTTTTGAACAAGTCATGCGCAGGAAAAATACCGGCCTCTTCCCACTCATCTACATGGGGATTAATTTCTCGTTCGACGAATTTTGCTACCGATTCACGTAGCATATTGTGTTCTTGAGTAAACAGCATGACTTAATCAACCCTTCGTTGTTTTATTGAGGCCCTCAGTATAAACAAAAATTACTCGAACTAACAACTGTTAGATTAATTCCTTAGGCTAATCATTTTGCGATAGAATTAACCCTAATATTTATTCAGCTTTTTGGAGCCACGGCATGTACCAATCCATTTATAAACCTACGTTATTCGCAGATAAAGTCATTATCGTTACCGGTGCCGGCAGCGGCATTGGTCGTTGCACAGCCCACGAATTAGCTGCCCTAGGCGCGCACGTGGTGTTAATTGGCCGTAATATCGACAAACTAAAAAATGTCGCCGCTGAGCTGCAGGCCGAAGATTACCCTTGCGATTATTACTCGATGGATATTCGAGACTCACAGGCGATTAGGGATACCTTAACGCTGATCCTCGACAAACACGGCCGTTTAGATGGCTTGGTGAATAATGCCGGTGGACAATTTCCTTCCTCGCTGGAAAACATCAGCGATAACGGTTGGGACGCGGTGATCCGCAATAACCTTAACGGCGGCTTTTACATGATGCGTGAAGCCTACAATATGTACATGAAGCAACACGGCGGTTCTATTGTAAACATCGTTGCCAGTGTCGCCCACGGTATGCCACATATGGGACATACCGGCGCTGCCCGTGCAGGCATGATTAACCTGACCGAAACCGCCGCACTGGAATGGGTGCACTCAGGCGTTCGTGTTAATGCCGTTGCACCCGGTTCTGTGGCATCCAGTGGTATGGAAACCTACCCGGACGACTTTAAGCAAAAGCTGAAAAAGCGCCGTCACCAAGTACCGATGAAACGCCAAGCTACCGAGGCAGAAATATCATCGGCCATTGTGTATTTACTGTCTGACGGCGCCGCCTATATTACTGGCCACACCATGGACGTAGACGGCGGCTTACCGCTGGCTAAAGAAAACTGGCCTGTACCAGAGCATAAAAACTGCAAGCCTTACCATGGCTTTCACCTGTATACCGCACCGGCTTTTTTAGACACCGATGAATAAGTTTATTGCGCTCTAGAAGCCGATCAAGGTATGACTAAGCTAAACGATAAAGCGCCTTCGCTCGCAACAACACTTGCCCACTTGTTACGGCAAGAACCTGAGTTATTGTCGTTTGATAGTGCGCGTTTAGCCAACGCGCTATGGCAACGTATGGCGGATGAAAAAATACTCACCCCGCGGCTCAGTACGCCAACAAACACGCAAACCTACCCCTATACCGAGATAGTTAAAGCCGCCGCATACTTAAGCCATCAGTCGGGGCTGCCTGGGCTGGCGATGACCTGGCTAGCCCAACAGCGGCTTATCGAAATAATCGCGCAGTGTGAAAATAGCGTGATAAAAGACACCTATTTGGCCGATTTAATAGCCGGTAACACGCTGTCCGCCTTGGCCGTGTCCGAACCCAAGGTGGGCGCGCACCCCAAACACCTCAACACGCGCGCTGATAAAGTCGGCGATACATACCGCCTTAATGGTGAAAAAACCTACGTCACCAACGGCTTAAACGCGGCGTTTTTTATTGTGTTTGCAATAACTGACGTGGTTGATAAACGTAAGCAATTTACCGCCTTTATTGTGCCCAAGGACAGCAAAGGCCTAAGCATTAGCCCACTGCACGGCTTTGATGCTTTAAAACCATCGACCCATTGCACCCTGTTACTTGACGATTGCGAACTGCCCGATTCGCATATTTTAGGTGATATCGGTAAGGCCTTTGACGACATTTCTAAACCGTTTCGTGAATACGAAGATGTTATGATGCTCGCGCCACTAGCCGGTGCCATGCAATCGCTTATTGACCAGCTATGCGCGCACGATGCCGAACTGATAGCCAACGATAACTTAGGCCAGTTATTAGCCATTACCGAGTCGGTCGAGGTGCTTAGCAGCCAAGCGGCTAGTCAATTAGAGCAAGCCAATCCGCACACAAACCCTATTTCACTGATTATTACTGGGCGCTTACTGGTGGAGCATTTCAACCAGACCATCAAACAACTGAGCGCAGAACAGCCGCTCAATGACGCCATCAAACGGCTGATTAAGGACATCGAGGTACTGAGCAATATCGCCCAATCAGTGAACAAGATTAAACAGATTAACTTAGCCATACATTATCGACAGCAAGAGCTTACATAGGACACAAAATGAAAGATTTATACGACACCCGTTTTCAATCGGTTAAAGAGATTCAACAAGAGTTTGAGAGCCACCAATACATTTGTAATACACAAATAGCCACCTGTGTTTACATTGCACACAACCTACAAAAACCGATCATGGTCGAAGGCCCTGCCGGGGTTGGTAAAACCGAATTAGCCAAAACAACCGCCGAGATTTTAGGCGTGCCGCTGGTGCGATTGCAATGCTACGAAGGGCTGGACGAGTCCAAAGCATTGTACGAATGGAAATACGGCAAACAGTTGCTGTACACGCAATTGCTGAAAGATAAACTCGGCGATGTGCTCGATGGCGCCGTGGGTTTAAGCCAATCGATGGTTAAGCTACAAAACCATGAAGACCTGTTTTTTTCTGAAGGCTTTTTAGAGCCCAGGCCCTTATATAAGGCCCTGCAAGAAGAGCACGGCTGCGTCTTATTGATTGATGAAATCGATAAGTCTGACCACGAGTTTGAAGCCTTTCTGCTTGAAATCTTATCCGAGTTTCAAGTATCCATTCCTGAACTGGGCACCTTAAAGGCAAAAATAAAGCCGCTGGTGTTTTTAACCAGTAATAACACCCGTGAAATGAGCGACGCCTTAAAACGCCGCTGTTTGCACCTGCATATCGACTTTCCAGACGAGCAGCTGGAGCGCCGCATTCTTCATAAACGCGTACCCGAGCTGTCGGCCAACCTGACTAAAGAAGTGGTCTCATTTATTCAACAAATACGCGAGCTAGACCTTAAAAAAGCGCCGTCTGTGGCCGAAAGTATCGATTGGGCTAAAACCTTATTGCTGTTGCACGCCGAGCATTTAGATACCGCAATGGTTAAAGACACCTTAAACGTTATTTTAAAATTTGAGGACGACATAGCCGCCGTTAACGAACAAGCCGCAAAATTTATTAAAAAAGCCAAGGCTCAATAAGCGCCCAGTCGTATGCAACAAACACTCGAAGATTTTTTTAAGGTAGTCCGTTCGGCGGGGGTAAAGGTCTCCGTTGCCGACAGTATCGAAACCAGTAAAGCCGTACAACTGGTGGGTTATGCTAATCGAGGTATTCTAAAGGATACCCTCGCCTTATCACTGGCTAAAACCCTGGATGAAAAAAACACCTTAAACGAGTGTTTTGATCAGTACTTTTCGTTCAATACCTTTAAAAAAGATGCGTTGATTGAAGAAACGGAAACAGCCAGTGCTATCGCATCAGAACCGCCAGAACCAGCGGCCGAGTACAACGGCGAGCTAGAACTGGCAAAAATATTACTGCAACACGATAAAGCCAAACTCGCGCAATCGATGAAAAAAGCCGCGCGGGAAGCCAATATCACCGATATATGGCTGTTTACCCAAAAAGGCATTAATACCCGCAAAATCATGAATAAAATGGGGCTAAACGAGCTGAACAGCGAAATAGCCCAACTCGCCAGTGGTGATTGCCCAGCAGAACGCGCCTTAGCCGGCCAATTACGCAGCGGACAAAAATACCTGTTTGAAGAAGTGCGTAATTTTGTTGAACAGCAACTGGCCATGTACGGCAAAACCGCCTCACAAAACATTCATGAGTCCTTCTTAAAAGAAAGCCGCCTGTCCAATATTGAAAAGCGTGATTTTGAGGTAATGGTTAAAATTGTACGCAAAATGGCTAAACGCTTAAGCAGCATCCATTCAAAAAAGCGCAAACGGCAAGATCGAGGCCATCTGGATTTTAGAAAGACCCTACGCCAAAACATGGCCTATGACGGCGCCATGTTTAAAATATATTGGAAAAGCAAAGTCATCGACAAACCGCGCATTTTAGCGCTGTGTGATATTAGCCCGTCGGTCGCCTCGTATTCCCGTTTTTTATTACTGTTTTTATACAGCCTAAGCGACGTGCTAGATCGCATCGACACCAGTGTGTTTACCAATAGCCTAATCGACGTGAACGATATATTTGAACGCTTCCCCGTACAACAAGCGATAGAAAAAATAAGCCACGACTACGGTATGGGCGGCTCAGATTACGGCAGCACCCTACTCGACCTAAAAAAGGACTATTTAGAACACGTGGATAATAAAACCACGGTAATTATTTTAGGTGATGCGCGTAATAACAATTTAGCGCCACAAACCGAGGTAATGAAGCTGCTCTACCAACGAGCTAAACGCGTTATTTGGTTAAACCCCGAGCATAAAAACTTTTGGGGCACCGGCGATTCAGAAATGCTGGCCTATAAGCCGTACTGCCATATCGTTAAGCAGTGCAATAGCATCAATCAACTAGAAAAAATACTGGATGACATACTGAAGGCGTCTGCTCAAAAAGCTTAGGAAGTGTCTAGTAAATTAGGGTCAGCTCAATATCTATATTTGGGGTCAGAGTAAAAACTCCTAGGCCAAAAGCGAAAGTAGCTTAGGGTAGTATCTGACATTTAGGTTGCTAAACATTAAAATCAAAAGTCTTCCTGTCTTATTGTTGCGTGACGCGCAATACGCTACAATCGGCTTATGATCATTTCATTTAAGCACAAAGGGCTGCAAAAATTCTACGAATCGGGTAGCACGGCAGGCATCCAAAATGCGCATAAAAGCAAGCTACGTATGATATTGATAGCGCTGGATTCCACTCAAGAAATAGATGATATGGACATCCCAGGTTTTAAACTTCACCTACTAAAAGGTAAGTTAAAAGTCTTATGGTCAGTAACAGTCAATGGTAATTGGCGAGTTACCTTTAAATTCGAAAATGGAAATATTTATATCGTTAACTATGAGGATTATCACTAATGACTATGCATAACCCACCTCACCCGGGAGAGTTCATTAAAGAGGTATATTTATCCCCCTTTAAGATCAGCTCTCGTACGGTTGCTGAGAAATTATTGGTTTCTCCTTCAACCTTTAATCGCTTAATAAATGCTGAAAGCAATATTTCACCTGAAATGGCTTTAAGGCTTTCTAAAACACTTGGTCGCTCGCCTGAAAGCTGGCTTTCTATGCAAGACTCTTACAATCTTTGGCATGCAAGAAATAACATCGACCTTAGTAAAGTGAAAAAACTAACTATTGAAGCAGCCTAAAAAATCAAGACATCAGAAGGATCAGTTCGAGTGATTTTGCATGAGACGCAAAAAAACTCGTTCCCCTTATGTAAAGCGTTAAGCAATATTTCGAGATGAAAAAGACCGACAAAAAAATAGACAATGCCATTAGAGGCGCTTTGACTGAGGTTTGTGATAAGGCTTTAGAAGAACATGACGGGTTTATGTGGCTGACGCACCGTGTCGATTATCAAAACATCCCTGCGTCACTGTCCATCACCTGTGTGTTTGATACAAATGAACAACTATCAAATACCCATGTAGACGACTTGCGTGTAATAATCAAAAATAAGCTGGCTTCTATAGCTATATACATCAACGATAGTCGGCAGACGGTACGCTTTGATACCGAAGAAAACTGTACAAAAGAACATAAGGGTAACTGGCAGCAGCGACTCAATTAGTTTTCACCCTACACAACATTCACTAGGACAGGACACGCTTGACTCCCCTGCCCGCTAACGGCTGTAAACACATCAAAACACGTAATTATCTAACGCTATAAAGCGACACCATGACGAAAAAAACATTATCTTTAAAGGTAAAAACCAAACGCGTCGCTAAGGCGATTAAAGAGACACCCCAAGATAACCCAGAAGCAGGCTTTTCTAATGGCATAGCGATTAACCCTAATGAGTTTGTGCGGCTTGAATTAGGCTCTAAACAACTGACTGCACGGGCGATGGATTTGATCTCGCCTATTGGGCTGGGCCAGCGTGGTTTGATTGTTGCGCCACCGGGCTGCGGCAAAACGACTGTTTTAAAACATATTTGCCAAGCGATAGGCGAAGCGTACCCCAAGATAAAACTGTATGCCTTGCTTATTGATGAACGGCCAGAAGAAGTGACGGATTTTAAACGTAACGTGCCAGCAGAGGTACACGCCTCCTCCTCGGATGATAATTACAAAAAACACCTGCGTGTGGCAAATGACCTGCTTACCACTGCTCGTAAGCAGGCGGGCGAAGGCCACGATGTGATGATTGTTATTGATTCGCTCACTCGATTGGCGCGCGTACATAACGCCGGCATGAAGAGCAGCGGCCGTACCATGTCGGGCGGGATTGATGCTAAAACCTTGGAAATGCCGCGCAAACTATTTGGTGCGGCTAGAAATATTGAAAATGGTGGCTCACTGACCATTTTAGCGACCATACTCGTTGATACCGGAAGCCGGATGGATCAGGTGATATTTGAGGAGTTTAAGGGTACGGGTAATATGGAAATCGTGTTATCGCGGGAGATTGCGGAGCAGCGAGTTTTTCCCGCAATGGATATTGCTAAAAGTAGCACCCGCCGTGAGGAACTGCTTCTAGATCCCAAAGATATCGACAAGATCAGGCTGTTACGTCGAGGACTATCTAGTCTAAAACCCGTAGAAGCGGCAAAAAAACTGGTTGAACTACTGGAACAATACCCTACGAATACTGAGTTGCTGAACCGTTAGTTGCCAACAATTTAACATTCGCTCGCCAAACGGCTTGGTTTAGGTATAAACATAAAGAGAATAGTTAGCGCCTGTTCTACTACGGACGATATGCTATCGTAAATACTTGTAAACTTAATTAACGCCTGCTTTGGTCTTATTTGTAGGCCAAGGTGGTGGATCAACTACTTTAAAAGGGTTTTTATGCTCGAAACACGTACCGGCAACACGCTAACATGTCATTCCTCTAAAGCGGCCAATCTATACCAAGATGCCGTCGATTTAATTCTAAGATCAGAATCTGGCGCAGCAGAAACCCTTGATAAAGCGCTTGAGCTGGATAAGGATTTTGCCTTAGTGGCAGCAGCGCGTTATTACGTGGCTCAAGACACGGGCGAACCTGATGCTCACGTTTACCGGGAACTAGCAGCGCAGACATCGTTGAATGTAAGCGACTGGGAACGTGAGCATATTAATATGCTTATCGGCTTGATTGACCAGCCTAGCGCTACCCAAGCTAAGGCACTGGCCTATATCGAAACAACACCTGCTGACTTACTAGTGATCGCCAAATTAACAGGGAATATGTTTTTTTACGACGGGCCAAAAAAACTGGAAACCGTGCTGAATGTTTTCGAATCCGTTGAGGGTGCATTAGGCAACGATTGGGCATTCCTTGCACGCTTAGGCTTTGCAGCGAGTGAAGCTGGACAATACACGCGAGGACGCAGCCTTCTTGAACGCGCTTTGGCGATTCGACCTCAATCACTCTATTCTATCCATGGTTTAGCGCATATGCTGCATGATGCTGGCGCAGCCGAAGAGTCTGAAACACTACTAAAGGACTGGCTGAAGGTACATGAGTCTACCGCTCGTAAGGGACAAATGTATGGGCACGTGCAATGGCATCTGGCCTTGGCCGAATGGCAAATGGGTAATCGTGACGCCGCCATGCAACGTTACCTTGCCTTTTGTGCGCCAGCAACGACTACATGCGGCCCCATTCTTACGCTGGCTGATTGTGGCGGCTTTTTGCTTAGGGATTATCTGCAAACGGGCCAAACACACCCATTGGACGATGATGTACATAAGCTAATTGAACGCGTCTGGGGAATGATCGGGCATCCTTTTATCGCACTTCACGTGGCTAGCCTATACGCCACGGCAGGCGATACAGAGGGCCTTAAATGCTGTGAAGAAACTATCTCTGCCGCACCCGATGGGACAAATCGTGATGTATCACTGGCATTGGTGTCATCATTAAGCGATTTTGTGACCGGCAACTATCAGCGTTCAGCACAAACCTTGGCAAGCCTGACCCCAGAAGCGCGCATTGGTGTTGGTGGCAGTAAAGTCGAACGAATACTTATCGACTTAATCGAAACAACGTGCAAAACGCTGCACTAATAATGCGTCCGTTGGTTTATAAATAAACCCTAACACGATAATCAGGCCCAAACCTAAACAACTCGGTTCCACTTAATTGATAACGTTGCACCGCTTAGCTGGCTCTGCGCTATCGATTTAACGACTTCTTGTGGCTTTGGGGTGTGATAGATACGATGAAGAACCCAATCATTTGCTAAATACCGTATCATACCGCTTCCAATCTTAGAATTACGTAGGAGATAGTAACCATGGCTAAAACTAATTACGCGTTTGAAAAGCGCCAGAAAGAGATCGCCAAAAAGAAAAAGAAGGAAGAAAAGCGCTTACAAAAAGCAGGGGTAGATGAGACTGAACAGCAAAACGATCAAGCTATGCCAGCAAGCGACGAGAAAGGCTAATAAGCAGCCATTCATAGAAAACAATCAACGGTTCAAGGGGCTTAGTCTGGTTGACTTTTTTATTACTCCTTGAGATCGTTGTTAGCCTACCCTACCCACGCAGTAACCCCGCCTAAAAAAACGCAACACCACGCGCAAAAAACGCGCAGCTCATGCCTAAAGATTCATTCGCCCTTTCGCCTTTTTTCACCGGCTTCAAACGCCGCTAACTGTTCGGCTGTAGCGGGTTTTTGGTACTTGCCCTTCCATTCACTAAATGGCATGCCATACACCACTTCACGCGCGGCGTCGTAATCTATGTTGACACTTCGTTCGTTGGCTTCGGCCATATACCATTTAGAAAAACAGTTACGGCAAAAGTCAGCTAGGTTCATTAAGTCGATATTTTGCACATCGGTATGGGTTTGAAAGTGTTTGATAATACGTCTAAAGGCTGCTGCTTCAATTTCTGTTTGGGTTTGTTTATCCATCTGTGTTTCTCCTGATTTACGGTAAATGGGGACGTTCTAGGTAGTCATGTGATTGCATTTCTAGCAGACGGCTAACTGTACGTTCAAATGGAAAAGCGAGTTTTTTACCCTGATATAACTGCTCTGCCGGCACTTCTGCGGATAAAACCAGCTTAACATTATGCGCATACAACTCATCGACCAAGTTAATAAAGCGGTTCGCCAGGTCGTTTGTTAAGTCATCCATAATGGTCACATCCGATACAAGGACGGTATGAAAACAACGTGAGACCTCAATATAATCGGCGGCACCGCGTGGAATATTGCAGATCACGCTGTAATCAAACCACACCACGCCTTCGGCGCACTGTTTAACGGGAATGACTCGCCCTTCTATCTCTAGGCTTGATTCGAACTCAATATCTGCCGCTGTCATATGTTGATACAGCTCGGACAAGACCACATTGGCTTGCGGGTCTAAAGGAAAATGGTAGATTTCTGCCTGTTCCAATTCACGCAGACGGTAATCGGTTCCGCTATCAAGTTTAATCACCTCGCAATGGTTTTTTAACGCTTCAATAGCCGGTAAAAAGCGTGCACGTTGCAGGCCGTCTTTATAGAGCCCATCGGGTTCTATGTTTGAGGTTGCCACTAAGCAGATGCCGCGCGCAAACAAAGCCTCAAACAAACGACCGAGCAACATAGCATCGGTTATATCGGATACAAAAAACTCATCAAAACACAGTACCTTGCTCTGTTTAGCGATTTGATCAGCGACGTGTTGCAACGGATCGCTGACATTAGTCAGTTCATTCAACTGGCGATGAACCTTTTGCATAAAACGATGAAAATGGGTGCGACGTTTTTCTTTGAAGGGTAATGAATCATAAAAAATATCCATTAAATAGGTTTTACCTTGCCCTACACCACCCCATAGATACAAGCCTTTAGGCATTGTCGGCGCCAACTTTTGTTGTGGTAAAAACTTGGACAAAAAACCCGTTGGTTTGTTTTTCTTAGCGCCTTTGTGTTGTAATAAATCAGCATATAAATCATGTAAACGCTGAATAACCACTGCTTGTGCCTCGTCTTTTATAAAACCCGCGTTGGCTTGATCAGACGAATATCGTTGTAATGGATTCATAGTGCATTTATGTTAATTGTGTTAGATTGCGACGCGTAAATAAAATATAGTTATCAGGGTCTATCAGCAAATGCCATTGTAACAATTATCGTTAATGAACATTCAAGCAAATTTACTCCAGTCCAACCTTCTTGTTCCCGCTAAGAACGTTGCTAACAATAGGCTGGCTCACAATGACAACGCCGAGAAAAAATCGGCGGATAATAGCGCTGGCAGCACACTTGTTCAAACAAAAAAGCCAAACCGAGCTGAACTTTTTGAACACATTGAATCGCTTGATAAAAAGCAAAGCTTAACCTTACATACGCAAGCCTTGGACTATAAAAACAAAAAAACCATTCAGTCGTATCTAGATAACCAAGCCTTGGCTGATCAACCACTTCGAGATGAATTGCATGAACAACTCGGCATTGACCTATTAGCTTAAACGTATAAATATGAAAGCTATTACGGATTTTCTTCCTATTATTTTATTTTTTATCGTCTACAAATGGCAGGGCTTATACGCCGCTACAGCGGTTGCGATAGCCGCCTCATTTGTTCAAGTCGGTTGGCATTGGTTTAACACCCGTCAATTTGAAGCCAGCCATGTTACCACGCTCGCCATTATTGTAATTTTTGGCGGTGCCACGCTGTATCTTCAAGATGAACTGTTTATAAAGTGGAAACCCACGGTTATTAATTGGCTGTTTGCATTGGCTTGTGTGTTAAGCCATTTTATCGGTAACACTCCGTTAATTAAGCGCATAATACGTGGCGGTCTTAGCCTACCTGATACCATTTGGACTAAACTAAACGTTATTTGGGCCAGTTTTTTTATTGTTCAGGGCGCTTTAAATCTTTTTGTTATGTACAATTTTGATACCGATACTTGGGTTAATTTTAAATTATTCGGTATGCTGGGTATGACCTTGCTGTTTATTGTTGCTCAAGGCCTCTATTTGATGAAATACCTAGAGAACCCCCTACCAACATCTAACAAAGACCCTTAACAAACGAGCTAATTTTTAACACTATGACAACAACCGACAAAATAAAAGACACCTTGACCAACGCGCTACACCCTAAGTTTATTCAAGTACTCGACGACAGCCAGGCCCACGCCGGCCACGAAGGGGCTAAATCAGGCGGCGGGCACTATTATTTAACTATTATCTGCGATGAATTTAACAATAAATCCCGCATCCAACGTCACCAGGTGGTTTACAACGCCTTGGGCGATATGATGAAAAGCGAGATTCACGCACTCAGCATCAAAGCGCACACACCCGAAGAACAACCTCAACAACAGGAGATTTAAATGAAGGTTACATCAGCAATTCTTGCCTCACTATTACTGGCATCCGTTTCCCAGTTAGCGTTAGCTGAAGAAGACCCCACCGTGGCAGTGGTAAACGGTGTTGAATTAAAAAAATCCACCTTGCAGTTTTACGCGCTAGAACGGCGCCAATCCAACGAGGAAAGTAGTCTTCCTATAGAAAGACTGACTGATGATATCGTCAATATGCAACTTCTTAAAGAACAAGCCTTTAAGAAAAAGCTCGATAAAACACCGGGCTTTGAAGCCAGAATGGAGTTTATAAACTTAAGTATGCTGTCTCAAGTTGCGATGATCGACTACCTTGATAACAACCCGATCAGTGAAGACATTATAAAAAAAGAATACGACGATAAAATCGGTCAGATGAAAATGACCGAACTCAAAGCTAGTCACATCTTAGTTAAAGAAGAAGCCACTGCAAAAGAAGTGATTGCAAAACTGAACAAAGGCGGCAAATTTGCTGATCTCGCCAAAGAATACTCGACTGGCCCTAGTGGTCCTAAAGGTGGCGAACTGGGTTGGTTTACACCCCAACGTATGGTGCCTGAGTTTTCTAAAGCCGTGCTAGCAATGAAAGACAATGAGTACACTAAACAGCCCGTGCAAACCCAGTTTGGCTGGCATATTATCTTGCGTACAGGTCAACGCGAAGGAACACCACCGACCTTTGAAGAAGTTAAACCCAGCATTGTTGCCACGTTAGAACAAGAGCATATTCAAAAGTACATTAATGAACTTAGAAAAGGCGCCAAGGTTGAAATTAATCGCGGCAATATAGCCAAGTAAGCTAACGTAACCGCTAAATAAAAACCCTTGCTTAGCAAGGGTTTTTTTATGCCTAACCGACAGCGTTTCCCTACTAACATTGCGCTAATCAAGCATTCAATAATTAGTGACGCAGATCCCATTTAGCCGCACGCGATTGGGTTAACATCTCTCAACCGTCACACTGGTTTTGTCATAGCAGCAAGTAAAAAATCCCCTATAAATTTGAACTTATCTAAACCAAAGACTCATGGAGCCTAGCATTGCGTAGCGCATACAGCCAATTGCACCAACCAAGCGCACTAACTGTCGCTGGATTAAAGGTGCTTAATGTGGTACTTTTCCCGGTTGAAAATAATAATTTAGGAAAAATAATGCGCATTATTCTTTTAGGAGGCCCTGGCTCAGGCAAGGGTACACAGTCACAGTTTATAACTGAAAAATTCGGTATCCCACAAATTTCAACTGGTGATATGTTGCGCGGAGCCGTTAAGGCCGGCACTCCTTTAGGTGTTCAAGCAAAAAAAGTGATGGACGCAGGGGGATTGGTGTCTGATCAAATTATTCTTGGTTTAATACAAGAACGGTTGGCTGAAAACGATTGCAGTAAAGGCTTTTTATTGGACGGGTTCCCACGTACGGTTCCCCAAGCAGTTGGTTTGGCCGACATGGGTATAGACATTGATCACGTGGTTGAAATAGCCGTCGATGACAATGAAATCATCCGTCGAATGGCTGGCCGACGGGTTCACGTGGATTCTGGCAGAACCTATCATTTGATTTATAACCCACCGAAAGAAGATGGGATCGACGATTTGACAGGCGAGCCACTCGTTCAACGTGAGGATGACCAAGAAAGCATCGTAAAAGATAGATTAAGCACCTATCATGAACAAACAGCGCCGCTGATTGGCTTTTACAAAGATGCCGCAAAAGCTTCGTCAATTAAGTTCAGCACCATTAAAGGTGTGGGTAATGTAGAGGATATTACCAGCAGCATGTTTGCTGCGTTAGAAGACTAAAATAAAACAAAGACGTCTAGCCTGTTGTTTTAAACAGCGACGCACCCTAAAAACACAACATTGTAAGGAACACGAGTACATGAAAACATATGATATAGCAGTTGTTGGAGCCACTGGCGCTGTCGGTGAAACCATGCTATCTATTTTAGAGCAACGGAAGTTTCCTGTTGGTAAAATCTACCCCTTAGCAAGCAGTCGATCTGCAGGAAATAGCATCCGATTTAACGGCAAGAATGTTCTAATTGGCGACTTGGCCGACTTTGACTTTAGCCAGGTTCAAATCGGTTTGTTTTCTGCCGGTGGTTCTGTGTCAGAAGAGTACGCACCCAAAGCTGCTGCCGCGGGCTGTGTTGTTATCGATAACACCTCTCACTTTCGTTACGACGACGATATTCCCTTAGTCGTTCCTGAAGTAAACCCAGACGCTATTGCGCAATACCGTAAACGCGGGATTATCGCGAACCCGAACTGTTCAACTATTCAGATGTTAGTTGCACTAAAGCCTATTTACGATGCTGTTGGTATCGAACGTATTAATGTGGCCACTTATCAAGCGGTATCCGGTACTGGGAAAAGCGCTATTAATGAACTTGCTGGTCAAACAGCCAAGCTATTAAACGGCAAAAAAGCCGACGCCAAGGTCTACCCCAAGCAAATTGCTTTTAACGTGCTTCCTCAGATAGACGTGTTTCTTGAAAATGGCTACACCAAAGAAGAAATGAAGATGGTCTGGGAAACCAAAAAAATATTCAATGATGAAACCATTACAGTTAACCCAACTGCCGTTAGGGTCCCTGTTTTTTATGGCCATTCAGAAGCGCTACATATAGAAACCAAGGAAAAAATTAGCGCGGCAACAGCGCGCGAACTCTTATCAAACTTCGACGGTATTACCGTTATGGACGAACATAAAGATGGCGGTTATCCAACGGCTGTTTCAGACTCCGCTGGAAACGACGATGTGTTTGTCGGTCGTATTAGAGAAGATATTTCACACCCTCGGGGTTTGAACCTATGGGTGGTCGCAGACAACGTACGTAAAGGCGCGGCGCTTAATAGTGTGCAAATCGCTGAATTACTAGTAAAAAAATATCTTTAGACTATAGTTATTGAAACGTCTTAACTTCATTTCTATATGGTTTAGGGACTAGAGATCAACGTCAGTTTAGGAGCGACAAATGAAAAGATCAACTAAGGCAGTAGCTGCATTATGCTTAATTAATTCAGCCAATCTTTATGCGCTAGGTATCGGCGACATAGAAACCCATTCTGCTTTAAATCAGGTACTTAAAGCGAAAATACCCCTGATCAGCTCAAAAAATGAAGACCCTAGTAACGTGCGAATCGCAATAGCCTCACGCGAAGCGTTCACCCAAGCGGGGATTGACCGGCCTAACTTTTTAAGCAGTTTAAAGTTCACCCCGGTTATAGAAAAAAACGGTTCGCTTAGCATTGAGGTTCTATCCACCTCTAGCATTAAGGAACCGTTTGTTAACTTTATTTTAGAAGTCGAATGGCCACAAGGCCGTGCACTTAAAGAGTTCACTATACTATTAGATCCACCAGTGACTATGTCTGACGTGCAGGTCGCCCCTGTCACATTAGCTAAGGCCACAACCAATAGCAGTCAATCTACAAGCAACGACAAGCTGCCGACCTACACCGCGCCAACACCACAAGCTGCTCCTGCTAAAGAGTACGGTCCAACTAAAAGCCGCGACACAGTTTGGGGGATTGCTAAAAAATTAATCAAGACTCACCCTACTGCGTCGCATGAACAAATGATGCTGGCACTGTATGACAATAACCCGTCAGCTTTTTATAAAAAAAACATTAATGCACTAAAAAAAGGGGCTATCTTACAAGTACCAAACAACGAACAAACAAACAGTCGAACCGAAGCTCAAGCACTGAGTGATTACAAAGAGCAAAACGCGCTATGGTCAAACTCAAGCAAAAGTACCGCTAAAACAAGCAAGCTAAACAAGGCCAGTGATTCAGAACAGGCAGCTGCAACGGACTCAACTGTTAAAGAACAGCCTGAAGTGGTAGCGGAAGAAGCCACCTTAAAGTTAGTAACACCCGGCCAAGAGCTAAAACCCGAAATTTCTGTCGAAGGTAATCTACAAACCACCCCCATCGGTTCCGATGACCCTGCCATACAAGCAAACATGGCTATCGAAATGGCCACCACCCTTGAACAAGAAAACAAAGACGTGAAATCACGTCTCAATGATTTAGAGGGCCAAGTTGATAAACTTCAACGCCTTCTCGCTCTAAAAGATCAGCAACTAGCCGAGCTACAATCAAAAAAAACAGATACGCCGTCCTCGGTAAAACCTGAAAGCACAGAACAAGGAACAACAACTGATAGTTCAAATGACAACATCCCTTTTTATGCTGGCGGCGCTCTATTGATCGCATTATTAGGCTTGTTTTTAGCACGTCGGAAAAAAAACGTCAGTGAACAAAGCGATGATCATTTGTTTACCACAGAAAACCCTGATCAACCGCATGATAACCCTATTGACGAAGAAACAATAAGCAGCGAGCTAACTGAAGAAGACACCAGCGAAAGCGAGACACTATTAAGCGAATTCACCCCAAGCGAGTTCTCGGCTACCCAACTATCTCAAGAAGCCGATCCATTAGCTGAATGTGATGTCTACATAGCTTACGGTCGTTACCAGCAAGCAGAAGACCTCATAGAAAAAACGTTAGCTATCGATCCTGGCAATCTAGCGTATAGACTTAAGTTGCTCGACGTCTACTTTGCCTCTAATGATCATGAACGTTTTGAAAAACTCGCTCTCAGCCTCGAAGGCATAAAAGAGACAGACCCAGCTACTTGGAACAGCATCGCTGAGATGGGCGAAAGCATTTGTCCTGACTCCCGCTTGTTTATTTCACCTTTAGTTGAAGAAACAAACGTCGACAGCTCTGAGGTTAGTCCAGCTGATAACCAAACCAATGATCTTCCGGAAATTGAAATCGATACGCCAGCCGAAAGCAATGACGCTGATGAGCCAACAAAAGATGAATTTGAATTTGATTTTGACTTGATTAAAAACGAGCCTCCATTAAATGAGGACATAACCCAAACCGACGCAGAAATACCCGATCTAGAAAACAGCGATAACGACGAAGAAACCAAGCTTTCATTGGCCCAAGCTTACATTGAAATGGAAGATTTAGTTTCAGCTAAACAAGCCCTAGAAGACGTAATAGCATCAGGGGACGAAAACCAAAAACGTACTGCGCAACAAATGCTAGATAATTTATAAGAAAAAACAACTTTTAATAACTTAATGCTATATATATATGATAATGGCTGTTATACAATTAATCTCGAATTAATAGCATAACGGTCCAATGTCAGATACTAATAAAACAACAACTGCTAAGACACACATTGCCGAAATGGCGAGTAACGTTCCTGTCTCGTCTAGGCGCGATTTTCTAAAAAAAGGGGTGCAATACACCGCCGGTATCGCAACCGCCGTAACTACTGGCGGCGCATTATCTGGCAACCTCCCTCCCGAAGTACCTAATTGGAGTAAATCCTTAGGCGCAGGTGTGTTAACCAAGCCCTATGGCATGCCATCTTCGTTTGAAAAGAACGTCATCCGTCGAACAGTGCCTTGGTTAACGGCGGATAGAATTTCATCTATCAGCATGTCCCCATTGCAAGATTTAAAGGGTATCATTACGCCCAATGGTCTGTTTTTTGAACGCTACCATTCTGGTATTCCCGATATTGACCCTGTTCAACATCGCTTAATGATCCATGGCTTAGTGGAAAACCCACTCATTTTAGACATGGATGACCTAGCCCGGTTACCGTCCGAATCCGTCATCAACTTTCTAGAGTGTCCAGCCAATGGCGGCATGGAATGGCGTGGCCCTCAAATGGAAGCCTTGCAGTTCACTCACGGCATGATCAGTTGTTGCGAATGGACCGGCGTAAGACTATCCACCTTGCTTGATGAGGTTGGCGTAAAGCCGGAAGGTAAATGGATTTTAGCTGAAGGGGCTGATGGATCAGGAATGAGCCGCAGCATTCCGTTAGAAAAAGCACTCGACGATGCACTTGTTGTTTACGCCCAAAACGGTGAACGACTAAGACCCGAACAAGGTTACCCTATTCGATTATTTAATCCTGGCTGGGAAGGGAATACCTCCGTCAAATGGCTGCGTCGTTTAGAAATTGGTGATAAGCCGTGGCATCACCGTGAAGAAACATCAAAATATACCGATTTGATGCCCGATGGACGCGCTAGACGCTTCTCTTATGAGCAAGAAGCCAACTCAGTTATTACGTCACCTTGCCCAGAAAATCCATGGAAAACAAAGGGTGTTTATCAAATTGAAGGGCTCGCTTGGAGCGGACGCGGGAAAATCAAACACGTCGATATTTCCGTTGATGGTGGTGTTACCTGGCGTCCAGCCTCGTTAAATGGACTCGTACTCAGTAAGTCATTTACCCGTTTCTCGCTACCTTTTAAATGGAATGGGGCGCCTGCTTTACTACAAAGCCGCGCGATTGACGAAACAGGCTATGTTCAACCGACCTTGTCGCAACTTCGTGACATACGCGGCATGAACTCTATTTATCATAAAAATGCCATTCATACTTGGCAATTACAAACAGACGGTAAGGTAAAAAATGTACAACTTAAATAAATTTTTTATCCCGCTTGCAGTTTTTTTATTGGTCACTTTTTCATCATTTGCCATCGCCGAAAAAATCGGCCACTATGGCGTCGGCAAAACAGCAAGCGAACAACAAATTAAAGGCTGGGATATCGACATTCGACCTGATGGCAAAGGCTTACCTAAAGGTCAAGGTTCTGTTACACAAGGCGAACCGCTTTATGAAGCCAAATGCGCTTCTTGCCATGGTTCATTTGGTGAAGGTCAAGGACGTTGGCCTATTTTGGCTGGCGGTGAAGATTCCTTAACTGAAGAGCGACCAGAGAAAACCGTCGGTAGTTTTTGGCCCTATGCATCAACCCTTTGGGATTACATCAACCGAGCCATGCCCTACACGGCACCCAAATCCCTAACCCCTGACGAAGTGTATGCCATTTCTGCGTATGTGCTTTATTTGAATGAAATTGTAGAAGATGACTTTGTGCTGACAGACAGTAATTTAGCATCTGTTAAAATGCCAAACGAAGAAAACTTTTACATTGATGATCGTCCCGATTCGACGAACACACGGTGTATGAAAAATTGTAAAAACCCCGCAGATATTGAAGTCGTTCAACCCTTAGCAGGCATCACACCCGAACAAGAAAAAGCACCCGTAAAAGAAAAAGCTAAAAGCACATCAAGTCTTAGCGAGCTTGCCATTCAGGGTAAAGCAACGTATCAGTCAAGTTGTTTTGTTTGCCATAGCAGCGGCGTTGCTGGTGCACCAAAAGTATCTGACAAAGATGATTGGAACAAGCGCATTGAAAAAGGCTTTGACCAAGTAGTCACTCACGCCATTGACGGTTACAGCGGTAATACTGGCATTATGCCACCTAAAGGTGGTAATTTAAGCCTCTCTGATGAACAGGTTACCAATGCCGTTCATTATATGCTTGAGGCCAAATAGCACGATGAAAAAAAATACCACGCCTGTTGCCTTTATTTTGTTAGCGCTGACAGCCACCTTATTACCTGGTTTGCTTTCGGCAACAGAGATGACAGGCAAAGAAATTGCTTTCGACCGAAGCAAGGGTAATTGTTTAGCCTGCCACGCGATTGAAGACGGTGATATGCCGGGCAATATTGGACCGCCTTTAATCGTAATGAAGGCTAGATTCCCAGATAGAGCCGCATTAAAAGCACAAATATGGGATGCAACAGTAAAAAACCCTATTTCAATTATGCCACCGTTCGGTAAACACGAAATCCTAAACGACACTGAAATTGAAAAAATACTAGACTATTTATACACACTTTAAGCAAGACAACAGTAACTGGAGAAGACATGGCACTAACACGTAGAAAATTTATCAACTTATTAACAGTCGGTAGCACGGCTTGTTTAACCTTATTAACCCCTCTTACATCATTCGCCGCATGGGCGAGTGACGCATTTAATGCGACTAAGATTGAAGACGCTTACCAAAATCTATTTGGTAGCACAGAACTAATTGAAAGCGATGCGGTGGTATTAAAAGTCCCCAAAATTGCTGAAAATGGTGGTGCAGTTCCCGTTTCTGTTAAAACAGACATGAAGAACGTTGAGTCAATCAGCGTCTTTGTTAAAGATAATCCGCAACCATTAACGGCCTCTTTTACATTACCTAAAGGCACAATAGCGGATGTATCTACCCGCATAAAATTAGCACAAACCAGTACAGTAACAGCTGTTGTAAAAGCCGATGGCAAACTCTACAGCAAAAGCCAAGAAGTCAAAGTAACCATTGGCGGCTGCGGCGGTTAATCAACAGATCTCGGAGATAAAAATGAAAGCTAAAGCAAAATCAAAAAACGATATAACAACAGTACGTATTCTGGCCAAACACCCGATGGAAACCGGCCGTCGAATCGATAAAGAAACGGGTGAAAAAATACCCGCCCATTACATTCAAGAGCTCACGTGTGAATATAACGGCAATGTTGTATTTGTTGCCCAACTGAGTACCGCTGTTTCTCAAAACCCTTACCTGGCTTTTTCTTTTGCAGGCGGCAAGAAAGGCGAAACGCTCCAATTACGCTGGAACGACAACATCGGTGACGTTGAAAAAACTGACGTTAAAATAAAATAAATACCATGAAGATTTTTCTAAATCCGTTTGTTTTTATCGCCTTAATCGCCGTTACCGTCAACGTAATGGCGACCCCAGAAGAGGATAAAAAAACCTTTCAACAATTCTATAGCGAACGGTTTTCAAACATTGATTTAGACGAATTTTCAAATGGCGTTTACGCACTCGATAAAGATGCGCGTAGTCAATGGGAGGCGATGAGTGACTTCCCTCCCTACGAAGACGCCCTTGAAGAAGGTGAAGAACTGTTTAACACTCCTTTTGAAAACGGTAATCATTACGCCAGTTGTTTTCAAAATGACGGCCAAAACATACGCCAAAATTACCCCTTATTCGATACTCAACGCAATACAGTTGTCACGCTAGAACTGGCCATCAATGAATGTCGAATCCATAACAACGAGCAACCGTTACCGTATAAAAAAGGGGATATTGCAAAAATTTCGGCTTATATGGCGTCCACCTCTGAAGGCTCAGCCACTAATGTATCAATACCCGACACGAAAGAAGCCTTAAGCGCATACCAAGCTGGAAAGCAGTTTTTTTATACTAAGCACGGCCAGTTAAACTTTTCTTGTGCTAACTGCCATGTGCAATATGCCGGCCGCAAAGCACGCTCTGAAACACTAAGCACCGCACTCGGCCAAACGACACACTTTCCCGTTTATCGCCTAAAGTGGGAGGCGCTCGGAACGCTGCACAGGCGATTCGATTCTTGCCTTATAAATATTCGCGCAACACCGTTAGAAGCACAGAGTGAGACCTACAAAAATCTAGAGTACTTCTTAAGCTATATGAGTAACGGTTTACCCATTAACGGCCCGGCTTCAAGAAAATAAAACAGACTACAATGAAAAAATCACAGCTTATACGAACCCTCGGTTTAGTCGTTTTTATTATCAGCAGCAGCGTGCTAGCACACGGCATCACGCAATCGCAGGTTGAACAGGCAATTGCTACCGCTGAAAAACTACTCATTCAAAGTGCCCAGGTTGATCATCAATGGTCTACAGCTGAGCCGCTCATTAAACAGGCTAAAAAAGCATTGCAGCTAAAGCAATATGAAAACGCCTACTCCTTCGCCCAAAAAGCAAGTCAACAATCAACACTTGCACTAAAACAGGCCGACACTGAACAGGCTAATTGGGCCCTTAATTTACCCAAATAGCACTAGCAGACCGCTTAATCAATACCTACTAGGAACCTTAGATGAACCGTAGAGAATTTAACCGACTATTAACAGCCGGGGCAGTTGCTGGCATTTTACCTAGCACAAATATAGCCTTTGCTCACACAGGCCCTAATTACGACATCCCACAGAAAGGTAACGCCCGTTTATTGCACATTACCGATTGCCATGCGCAATTAATGCCCATTTACTTTAGAGAACCCAACGTTAATATGGGTCTAAACGAGGCCTTCGGTAGAACCCCGCACGTCGTCGGTGAAGCCTTTTTAAAAAAGAATGCGCTAAGCCCCCATTCTATGGAGGCACATGCCTTTACGTATTTAAACTTTAACGCAGCGGCAAGAGAGTACGGCAAAGTCGGCGGTTTTGCCCATTTAAACACCTTGGTAAAATCCTTGCGCGAAACAGCGGGTGGAAAAGACAATTGCCTACTACTTGATGGTGGCGATACCTGGCAAGGCTCAGCAACGGCTTATTGGACGCGCGGTAAAGACATGGTTCAAGCCGCTAATCTGCTTGGTGTTGATGTAATGACCGGGCATTGGGAGTTTACCTACCAGGATGATGAGGTACTATCAAACGTCGATGAATTTGATGGTGAATTCTTAGCGCAAAATATCAAATTAACTGAAGACGCCTTATTTGAAGGTAAACACGCGCATGATGAAGACACGGGGCACGTCTTTAAACCGTATACCTTACGAGAGCTAAACGGTCATAAAGTCGCCATCATCGGTCAGGCATTTCCTTACACACCGGTCGCAAACCCCCAACGTTTCATCCCTGATTGGACCTTCGGTATCCGTAATCAAGACCTACAGGAACTGGTCGATAACATTAAAGAAAACGACAAGCCAGATGCTATTATCTTATTGTCACATAACGGGATGGACGTAGATTTAAAACTTGCATCTGTGGTGACCGGTATCGATTTTATCCTTGGCGGACACACACACGATGGTGTCCCTATCCCCGTCACCATCAAAAACAGTGGTGGGCAAACCGTGGTAACCAATGCCGGTTCTAACGGCAAATTTGTTGGGGTACTTGATTTACAATTAGAGAAAGGAAAGGTCAAAGGTTACGACTATCGCCTACTGCCTGTTTTTTCAAACTTTATCAAAGCAGATCCAGAAATGGCTGCTTTAATCGACACCATCCGTAAACCACATATAGAAACGCTAAATGAGCCTTTAGCAACAACCGAATCATTACTCTATCGCCGCGGTAATTTTAACGGTACTTTCGACCAATTAATTTGTGATGCTTTGCGCCATGAGCTTAACGCAGAAATATCGCTGTCTCCTGGGTTTCGTTGGGGAACAACGGTGTTACCAGGGCAAGCGATTACCTTTGAACACGTCATGGACCAAACCTGCATTACTTACCCAGAAACCTATGCCCGTGACATGCTCGGTAGTGAAATAAAAGCCATTTTAGAGGATGTCGCCGATAACCTCTTCCACCCCGACCCTTTTTACCAACAAGGAGGCGATATGGTGCGCGTAGGGGGCATGAATTATATTTGCGATCCCATAGCAGCTGCGGGTAATCGCATCACTCAGATGACCTTAGACAGCGGCAAAAGCATAGATGCCAACAAGACATACAAAGTGGCCGGCTGGGCAACGGTAGGATCAAAAGCACCGGGCAAGCCCATATGGGATGTGGTTGCTAGTTATTTACGTAACCAAAAACACGTCAATATAACCCAAGTAAACTCACCTAAATTGCTCAACGTTAACAACAACCCTGGTATCGTTCTTTAACGTTAAGGAAAGCATAAAAAAGGCTTTCGTAGAAATGCGAAAGCCTTTTTTTTAAATGACCGTTGTGGGGTTTTGTTGGGGTTTGTACCTCACTGCCAACCTACGAAGGTGTATTTGATTTTGTTAGGGTTCATTCTTCAGCCCAACCTACGAGGTTGGTGATATTCGAGTTATTGTAGGTTGGGTTGAGCTTGTGAAACCCAACATAATCCATGCCATAGTTTTATTGGGGTTCGTGCCTCACCGCCAAACTACGAAGGTGTATTTGATTTTGTTGGGGTTCATTTTTCACCCCAACCTACGAGGTTGGTGATATTCGAGTTATTGTAGGTTGGGTTGAGCTTGTGAAACCCAACATAATCCATGCCATAGTTTTGTTGGGGTTCGTGCCTCACCGCCAACCTACGAAGGTGTATTTGATTTTGTTGGGGTTCGTGCCTCACCGCCAAACTACGGCTGGTGTAAGCTCGATTTGTTGGGGTGCGTGCCTCACCCCAAGCTACATAGGGGAAAACCACACTATTCAACGCTTTAACTGCTTGTTAAATAACTATCAATCGCTTTATGCGCATGCCCTGCTTTAGACATTTCCATACGCACACTGTCACATTGGCTTACCGAATACTGTGTCAGTATTTTATTTTTATTCAAAATATACACCAGCCCTTCTTCCAACACCTTAGGGTCAATATTTGGTGGTGCTTTAAATAGGTGTTGAATCGCATTATCACGACTTTTTTCCAGCTCAAGCAGCTGGTTCCATTCACCCTCTTCCGCTAAATTTATCAGGGTATTGGTTTCGGCAATGATCGATTCCAATTGATGCGTATCGTTAGACATGTTTTTAGCTAACGCTTGCGTTAGGGTCAATCGAATCCCAGCCCATTTTAATTTGGCTCAATAATTTACCGGCTTCATCCAATAACGATTCGTCGCTCTTAATATTGGCCTGTAATAAAATATGATTGATATATTCATACAGCGCATCAAGATTTTTAGATATTTCACCGCCTTTTTCAAAATCTAAACTCGCTTTAAGGCCTTCTATAATTGAAATAGCACTGCCAATTTGCTCGCCTTTTTTGGCGGTATTATTTTGTTTTAACGCGCCTTTAGCCGATAAAATACGCGTCAATGCGCCATCTAACAGCATTTGAATTAATCGATGGGGTGTCGCATCCATGACGCCACTGTGTGCACTCATTTGTTGATATTGTCTTAAAGCTGCAGTGCCATTCATAAGGTTCTCCGGGTTAATTGCTTGTTTATTATATTAATTAGATTTATTAGCTTGGTACGCGCCAGGCAAATTTGCCAACTGCTGCGTTAAAAAAGAACTTTGATTTCGCAATGAGCTGACCAAGGCGTCCATTGCGGTAAATTGAGCCAATAAGCGACTTTCCAGCGATGTTAACCGCCTGTTAAGCGCCTCACGTTGTTCTGTAATGTTTTCGATGCTTTTTTGTAAGCCATCAGTTCTACTTTCGATGATGCCATCACTTGCTATATAGCCTTCCATAATGGTATCTAAAGTATTAGCGATGCCATTGGTGGACGCAAACAACGCGCCCACGTCATCAAAGTTATTATCGAGCGCCGTATTGAGCGTTTCATCATCTACCGACAATTTACCCGTATCGTCGGTGGTTATGCCTAGTTCAGCTAAGCTGCTAAAAGAACCAGTTAAACCCGAGACAGCTGAGCCAATCTCTCGTCTGATTAGGTTTTGCACGCCTCTGAGGGTTGAATCACCAATCAATATTCCACCCGTTTCTGTTGTTGAGTCGTACGAGCCCAGTGCGTTAAACGTACCCACTAACCCATTGTAATTAGCGATAAAGGTATCAATTTTAGACCGTACTGACGCCCTATCTTGTGTAATCCTTAGCGTTTCACCCGCGCCAACAGATTTAGCACTAATAGTGATGCCATCGATCACGCCGGCAAACGTATTGTTATTACTGCTGACTAATTGATTATCGACTTTTATTTGGCCATCTAATGCGACCGCCGTTTCCACTAAATTTGCGTTGACTAAACGTGACAAACCCAACGCATCGGCATCGTTTAAATCATCGTCAACAGCGGTAATTGTAATCGCGTTATCCAAGCCTGTTGATGTTGCAGTAAAAATTAATTTTTGTTCACTCCCACCCAAGCCGTCATCTACATTAATAATAGACGCTGCCACCCCGGTATTGTCAGTTGCCGCGTTAATCGCATCGCGAACATCTGTCAACGTATCTGTGGCGCTAACAAGTACATTAAAGGAGTCGGTTCCTTGCGTCAGCGTTAATGTTCCGCCACCTACAACATCGGTATCGGCATAGCCATCGGTGGTGATTAATTTGTGCGCTTGGGCTAGTTGTACAACCTCAACGCCATACTGTGACACGTCGGCTGTTGAATCTGCTGTTGCGGTAAAAATGTCTTTATTACTAGAGCTTGCTGAACGTACTTGAAAATCAGCCACATCTTGCAACTCTTGGATCGCCGTTTGAAATAAGGTCAATGCGCCCTTTAATGAGCCGAACGCCGAAATATCACCTTGATACTCAGCCTCTCTAAGGCTCAATCGTTTAGTACCACTTGAGCCTTCAGCACTCACTAGCTGAGTAATCAAAGAGCCTATATCTAAACCTGACCCTATACCTGGTGATGAAATTGACATAATAAAATCCTATTTACAATAATCTATACAGATCTATGCAAATATCGCGCCTCCTAAGCACTGTCATTAACCAATAAACCACGCGTCGCATCGTCTGCTTGTGCTTTATTTTCTGCTAGATAAGCGGCCATCTCTAATACCTTCTCTGATGGAAAGCTTCGTATCACGTCGCCGGACTCTTTATCGGTGACCGTAATAATCGAGTGCCCCGTATCTTCGTGTACACTAAATTGAATGCCTCGTTGAACATTTTGTACAAAACTATTTAACTCACTCACTGTTTGTTCAATTTGCTTTATCCCTGTAACTTGTTCAGGCCCAACCTTTTCCGGCAATTTATTACCGCTTAATGCAGTTGTCGTTGTTTCCTCAGATTTAAAAACTTTTTCTGATACAGCAACGTTCCCTGCGTGCGGCTTTCCTGCCTTTACCATCGTATTAAGTAAATTAATCGTTTCCATAATAACCTCCCTAGTTGGTGAAAACTGGTTCTGCAGATGCAGAACCAGTATCACGCTCTAGTGGCTTATTGCAGTAGTGCCAACACGTTCTGAGGCAATGAATTAGCTTGCGACAGAATGGACACACCGGCTTGTTGAAGAATTTGAGCACGTGTTAACGCAGCAGTCTCTTCAGCAAAGTCAGCATCACGAATACGGCTACGTGAAGCACTTAAGTTTTCAGACGTTGTTTGAATACTCGCTACAACAGAATCAAAACGGTTTTGTACCGCACCTAATGATGCACGACTTGTATTAATGGTCGATAAAGCAGCATCAATAGAGCTAAGTGCAGCATTTGCGCCTGCAACCGTTGAGATATCCGTATTAGCTACACTAACGCCTGATAAAGCCGCTGTTGTAGTACCAGCCGTTAAACCAGCATTAGCAGGGTTAGTACCACCTATCACTAAGTCGCCTTCAGTACTTGTTACTGAAACGCTTCCGTAATAAGTAGCACCTGTTGCGTTAACCCCTTCTGTAGCGCCATCAGTGCCGCCTTCAAGAATTGTGAAGTTACTGCCATCATCAGTTGCAACAGTTAAATTACCGCCAGTGAAAGAAGCTGTGTACCCGGCTTGAGCGCTAATTAATGCAGCCAGCTCATTGCCATCAACCGTGCCATCACTTGCAGCACTTGATACGTCTAATGCTGTACCATCAAGAGAAAACGTATAATCAGGTGCCGCAGCAGCTACAGCCACATTACCATCAACTGACGCAGATGTACCAAAGCTACCCGGCGTTCCAGAAAAGTTATTGGTAATTGCAAACGTAATACCCGTGCCATCGGCTTTAGACAAGATTAGGTTATTAGTTGCAAAAGAACCACTCGTAATACTGTATTCAGAACCATTTGCAGTCAATAAGTAAGCATCTAATGCTGCATCAAGTTCTGCAGCAGTTGCTGTTGCACCGTTAGTACCCGCTTCAGAATAAAAAGCATTACCGTCAAGTGTTACTGTAAATGAATCATCTTGAATAGCCGTAGTAGCCGTACCTGTAACAATATCAACAGCTGTGCCGTTAGCAGTAATATTACTAATCGCAATACTACTATCAGTACCTACAGATGCTGGGGTATCACTCGTAATAACAAGCTTGCCGCCAACAATAGATGCCGTTGCACCCGTTATTTCGCCATTAATTTCAGCTAAAAGTGCTGTGTTATCTGCATTATTTTGATTAATGTCAATGCTTTGTACAGCTCCACCATTTACAGAAATATCAAAAGTAAGGTTATTAGCTCCGCTATAATCAGTTGCCCCTACATTAGCAGTACTTGTCGTATCACCATTTGTTGCAACAGTTGTATCGGATACTGCAGGTGTGTATGCACCCACTGATAATGTATTCGGCGTTGCTGCAACTACTGCAGTACCTACAACATCTGTATAAGCAATCACTTGCGAGTTTGTTGCAGTAGCAGATACACCTGTTGAAGCTGCACCAATTGCTGTAGCTATTAATGATGCGTCTTGTGATGTTGCCCCCACGTCTACGCCATTAATGGTTAATTCACCTGCAGCAATAGCTCCTGTTACCACTGTACCAGTTGCATTGGCCGTATTTTGTTGTCCAATCGATGCTGTACGTGAGCTTGATATAGATGAAATACTTACTGTTTCACCTGCATTAGCACCTACCTGGAAGGCTTGTGCGGTAAAACTACCATCCAACAATTTAACACCGTTAAACGAGCTGCTTGAAGCAACACGATCAATCTCAGCGATCAGTTCGGATGTTTCCAGCTGAAGTGCAGCGCGATCTGATGAAGAGTTGGTAGCATTCGCTGATTGAACCGCTAACTCACGAATACGTTGTAAGTTATTAGTAATTTGGGCTAAATCACCCTCAGCGGTTTGTGCTAATGAGATACCGTCGTTTGCATTACGTTGCGCTTGGTTTAAACCACGGATCTGTGTGGTGAAACGCTCTGAAATAGCAAGGCCGGCCGCATCGTCTTTTGCACTGTTAATGCGTAAACCAGAAGAAAGTCTTTGTAACGAGGTGTTCAAATCATTCTGAGAAGTATTCAGATTTCTTTGAGCCGTTAAAGACGCAATATTACTGTTAATAATTTGAGGCATTTTATTGCTCCTTTGTAAGCTTAATGCTTACTTTTTTTCTAAACATGACGGATATATCTTTCAGTATTGCTAGATATTTACCGCCTCCGCTTAAGGTATCGGCGCAACAAACGTTTTCTTTAGGGTTTATTAAGAAGTTTTATTAGACTAAGCAAAAGTGTGACGTACACCACGTTTCGATTTATGCATTATCTCTAACCGTAGGTTGGGCTGAGCTTGCGATGCCCAACATGATCCACACCTTGTTTGTCGTTGGGGTTCGTGCCTTGTTGGGGTTCATTCTTCACCCCAACCTACGGGATGCTTTGCCTTTGTTGGGGTTCGTTCCTCACCACCAACCTACGGGGGGTGTTTTGTTGGGGTTCCTGCGTCACCCCAACCTACGGAGGGTGGTTGTGGGTTGGCTTAATTATTCGCCCCAATGTTTCGTCTTATCTTCTTTATAACCATGCCCCCACTCATTACCTATGCATCCATCTTTGATATGTTGGTGAATGCTTGAATACGGCCAATCAACGGCATGTTGTACATGACCGTGCTTTACGGGGTTGTAATGGATGTAATTCACGTGCGCTGCATAATCTTTATCGTCACGAATATAATGTTCCCAATAACGTCGTTGCCAAATGCCTCGCTCGCCTTTTGATACTCGGCCTGGACTAATGCTTTCTATTTTTGGTAATTGACGTGAAAAACCGGATTTAATCAACGACCAACGCCTGGCGTAATCATTATCATTTTCTGGCAAGGTAAACATTGCGTGCAAATGCTCGGGCATAACGACCATTGCATCAATCTTGAACGGGTGTCTGTTTTTTATCGTGCCAATACATCGACGCAATATATCGATGTTATCTATTAATAAGGTGCTGTTGCGATTGGCCAAATTAACGGTGAAAAAATAGGTCGCACCGTTTATGTTTGCTCGACGGTATTGCATACGTTAAATCCTTTTAACGGGTTTGACTTAGTTTATCTTATTTTATTTGGCACCCCAAGCTGCAGGTGGTTACTTGAGGCTTGTTGGGGTTCGTGCCTCACCGCCAACCTACGTGGGTGGTGATATTTAGGTTGTTGTAGGTTGGGTTACGCTGGTAAAACCCAACATAATTCACGCCTTTTTTTGGTTTGTGCCCCACCCCAACCTACGGGCGCAAGTGCTTACAACTGGTTAAATAATGATAAACCCTGTACCCGCACGTAGGCTTGTTGTGCGGCTTGTAAGGCAACCACCTGTAGATTAAATCGGCTGATGGCTTCGGCCATATCAATGTCTTCAACCTGCGATTTGGTTTGTTGCATGCTCAGTATAAAGTCTTGATTAATGTCGTCTTGGCTATCAATTACGTTAAGCCTAGCGCCAATTTGTGCGCGTACATCCAACACACGGTTAAGGGCCGTGTCTAGTTGATCAAGGCGGTCATACAAGGGAATAGACACCGGTGTTGATAGCGTTAATCCTGCCGGTGGTGTCGAGATACTCAATTTCCCTGCACCTTGTTGATCCGCCAGCAAACGAATTTGATTATTAATAACGCTCGCTGTTACATCGGTGTTACCTAGGCTTTGTTGCGTGTTGATTGCCGTTTCTAAATTTGTACTCGTCGCGTCTGTGTCTACACCGATGGGTACAGAGGTATTGCCTAGGCTGACAGTGGCGTCGTTATCAAATTCGTAATTGATGCCATTAAGGGTGATTATGTCGCCATCGGCTGGCAACGACCCCATGGTCAACACGGCTTCTTCTTTTGCCGCCTTATTATTGGCCAAGTCGGTGGCCAAACCATACAAGGTACTGAACATGTCCTCGGGGTTGCCATTTTTATCTTTTAAATTAAAAAACACTTCGGCACCGCTGTTATTGTCAGCAAGGCTGCGATTTTCACCAATTTGAATGAGTCGCTGCCCTTGATCACCCTGATAGCTAAACGTGCCGGTTGAAGCTGAGCCGGTAAACGCTTGGGTTTGCGATTTAAAGCCTGCGTATAAGAAATCACCGTTCGCATCTTTGGTGTTAGATAAAGCCAATAATTCATCTAAGCGTTGGAACATTTCTTGTGCGATAAAGCCCCGATCCTCAGCTGTGTTGGTATCGTTAAAGCCTTGTATCGCCAGTTCTCTAACCCGTTGTATGCTATTGGTGACGTTTTGCAAGGTGCTATCCGATAAAGACAGGCGGTTTCTGGCGTATTCAATGTTACTTTGAAATTGCTCAGTACGGCTGATCGACTGGTTTAAGTCTAAAATATACACGCTGCCCGCTGGATCGTCGGACGGAGTGAGTATCCGCTTTCCCAGGGATATTTGTTGCTGCGTTTGGTTGACCTGTGCTTGTTGAGACAAGATCGAATTGATGCCTAATTGCTGCGCCAGACTGGTGGATATTCGATTAATCATTACCTAAATACTCCGATTAGCGTATCAAAAACCGTACGGGAGGTCAGCACCACTTGGCTGGCCGCTTGGTAAGCTTGCTGGAAACGAATTAATTGCGCCGCCTCTTCATCTAAATTAACCCCACTAGCGGAGGCCCTAGAACTGACCGTTTGCGCCAACAAGCCCTTTTGCGCTGACCCATTAACTTCCGCCGCTTGAGTCCGTCGACCCACATCGGCGACTATTTGGCCATACACATCTTGAAAGCTTGCCGTGCCTGCTGACAAGGTATTGTTTGTTTGTAAGCCTGCTAATAGCAGCATATTTCTATTGTCACCCACACCACCAGCGTTATCTTGCAGGCTAAAACTATCGCCATCGGCTGGTTGTCCTTTTAAGCTAAAACTAATATCACCAAAACCGGCAACATTGACACTGTAGCTGTCACCATTGTTAACGGCTGGGTCATACGCTAAAGCAAGGGGCGCCCCAGTGACACCATTAACGGTATATTGCTGTAGCGTGGCATCGTAATCAAGCGTGACATTGGCGGTTAAGCTTGCGCTTGCTAAGTTGTTTAGCGTTATGCCGGTAATACTTCCACTACCTGAATTACTCGCGCTGGCTTGAGTTACCACCGGTAAAGCGGCCGCTATATCACGTGCCTCGGTAATGGCTAAATTAAAATTACTGGCCGCTTCACGTGTGGGTCGTAATCGATAACTATTCGCCCCCGCACCTAAAGCAGAAAAATCGTAATTAACGCCATCAACGATGGTTGAATTTTCAGTCAACAAACCGGTAGTTTGAACGTTATCGGATAAGCGCGTAATGGTGTAATTGGTTCCATCAGATACGAAGTTATAATCGCTTGTAGTGACCGCCGAAATATCGACAAAACTTGCCGCTAGGGTATCCGTACCGCTGAGTTGAACGGGACTTACTACCGGTTGACTAAAAAAACTTAAACCTTGTTGTCCATCTAAATCAACACCATTTGAATGTTGCTCGTTAACGGCAAACGATAAACCCACCGCCACTAAGCCAAGCGAATTAATCGCCGGGTCGAGCACTTCATCCCTAAATCGTAAGGTTCCGCCTACTTCGCCACCAGTCATAAACTGGGTAACGACAAGCGAGTTGTTGCCTTGTTGAAAAACAACATCCACCGCACCTGGGTCAAAACCTTTTTGTTGTAAGGCCAGGGTATTGTATTCGGAGCCTAATACTAAAGACTGACCACTACCGATAAACACATTAAGCGCACCGTTTTCTTGCGGATTGGTATTAACGTTGGTCAGTTCTGATAATTGATCAATTAAACGGTCGCGTTGATCAAGCAAATCATTTGGTGGCTGGCCACCGGCCAAACCTGTGGCTAATACGATTTTTTCATTCAGCGTTGCGATACTTTTTGAAATACCGTTAATTTCAATCAGATTACTTTGTAAGGCGCCGTTTATTTGACTGGTAAGCTCATTAAACAACCGATCTAAACTGCCAAACCTGTTTTCTATAACCTCACCTTCGGTCATTAAAACCTGACGTGCTGGGATTGATGTTGGGTCGTCTGCCACCGCTTGCACGGCGTTAAAAAAGTCTTGTAGTGCAGAGCTTAATCCAATGTTTTGATTCGCCAACACACTATCCACTTGAGTAGCAAAGCTTAGGTACGCATCAAGTTCACTTGATGCTGAACTACTGCTTCTAAATTGACTGGTTAAAAACGAGTCATAAGCTCTAGACACGGTTGAGGTGGTCACGCCCGAGCCAATAAAACCGGCACCGCTTAACTGTGGGTTTTGCGCCTGCAGATCGACCAGTTGCCGACTGTAACCCTCCGTCGCAACGTTAGCAATATTATGGCCCGTGGTGTTTAGTACATTCCTAAACGCCGTTAAGCCAGATAAGCCTGTTAATAAAAGATCACCGGCCATGGTTTTTACTTTTTAAACGTTGTTTATTCATAATTAAGCGTTCCGTCCTGTATGTATCGGCCTAAGCCGCTAAATCTGAAGTTTGCGTGGGTTTAGCTGACTGTAAAGACAACTGTTCACGATTTAAAATAGAGAGGATTTTTTGCGCGTACATTGGGTCGGTGGCATAACCCGCTTTTTGCAAGCCTTTGACAAAGCCTTCATTAGAATCTACCTTTGATAAGGCATCTTGGTACCGAGGATTTTGTTTTAAGAACTGTACGTAGTCGTTAAAGCTTTCGGCATAGCTATCATACGCACGGAAGGTGGCTTGTTTTTTAGAGGCTACACCATTTTCATATTCGACAGTTTGCACGGACACTGTCTTCCCTTCCCAACCACGAGACGCTTTGATACCGAACAAATTATGGCTACTTTGCCCTGCTTTGTTCTGCATCACATGTTTGCCCCAGCCGGTTTCTAATGCCGACTGTGCCAGCAATACTTTTGCATCAACACCCAATTCTTGTGCTGCTTGTTGTGCTTGTGGCCACATTTTTTTGATGAAGTCTTCTGGTGAATTGATTTTTCCGCTGAGCTGATTGTTTTTTTCTACCGTTACTTCTTGTAATGCGCCTTGCATGCGTCGCACAGAAAATTCACGGTAATCAGCCAAACCCATACCGGCTGTTACCTCTTTACCCTTTGACTGACCACCCATTTGCTGAACAATCATATCGGCTAGACCTAAATTGCCACGCTTGGATAAATCGAGTGAGATTTGATCGTCGTACATCGACTCATAAAACTTCGTTTTTTCGCCATCGATTAATTCTGAATCCGGCACGGTCTCGCGCATGCTCTTTAACATCATTTTTAAAAACACGGTTTCAAACTGACGTGCTACTTCTTCAAGGGCTTGTTGCTTTTCACCTTTGCCCCCACCGGCTTTCGCTTTTAATTGCGCTAAGCCGTTAAAGTCTGCATAAATATCTGCTTGTGAGCTTGTGATACTCATTAGATAACGATTAGCTCCGCAGTTAATGCACCAGCGCTTTTTAAAGCTTCAAGAATGGCGACCAGGTCACTGGGGCCTGCACCCACTTGGTTAACGGCACGTACAATCTCGTCCAATGAAACACCGGGGTCAAAGACAAACATACGCTTATCTTCTTCGCTAATAACCAGTTCTGATTGCGCCGTTACAACAGTGTCACCAGCGGCTAAAGCATTGGGTTGGCTGACGGCTGTGTTTTCATTTATGGTAACCGTTAAGTTGCCGTGTGAAACCGCAGCGGGCCGCACCTTAACTTGATTATTAATCACCACCGTACCGGTTCTTGAGTTAATGATGATACGTGCGGCAGACTGCGCGGGGCGTACTTCAAGGTTTTCTAGTAAGGACATAAAGGCAACCCGTTGAGCTGGGTCACGCGGCATGTTTACCTTAATACTGCCACCATTAACAGAATGTGAGGTTTGCGGTCCAACAGCCGTATTAATTGACTCCGCTAAGCGATTAGCCGTGGTGAAATCGAAGGTATGCAGGTTTAGTGTTAGCGTGCTGCCTTCATTAAACGGGCTATACACGGCGCGCTCTACAGAAGCACCATTGGGGATATTGCCAACCGTCGGGATGTTAACACTCACCTTTGAACCATCGGCACCTGAGGCACTTAAACCACCAACAATAAGGTTGCCTTGGGCGACCGCATAAATCTGACCGTCAGCCCCTTTGAGGGGTGACATTAATAAGCTACCGCCACGCAAGCTGCTGGCTTCACCGATCGCATTTACCGTCACGTCAATTTGTTGCCCTGGGCTGGCAAACGCTGGCAATGAGGCATGGATAATAACCGCTGCGACATTTTTAGATTTGATTTGCACCGTAGACGGGATTTTGACTCCCATTTGGCTCAACATACTGCGTAAGCTTTGCGAGGTAAAGTCACCCGACTTTACCTTGTCGCCGGTACCGTTTAGACCGACTACCACGCCATAACCAACCAATTGGTTAGAACGAACGCCAGTAATCGAGGCCAAGTCTTTAATCCGTTCTGCTTGTACCTGACCGCTGGCAACAATAAGAAGGGTGATAATGAGTGTGATTTTATTGATCATAAGTAATCCTTAGAACGGGAACACCGCACTGATAAAGAACCGGGCTAACCAGCCCATTTTATTGGCGTCGGCAAGTGCGCCTTCACCGGTATACATAATGGTGGCATCGGCTATTTTGGTTGATTCAACGCTATTGTCTGGATTGATATCGGTTGGCCGCACGATGCCTGACAACCGAATATATTCATTGCCTTGATTTAAGCGAACGCGTTTTTCACCACGTATTCTTAAGTAACCATTTGGCAACACATCAATCACACTGACGGTGATATTGCCGCTTAAGCTGTTATTTTGGGTGCTCTCAGACTCGCCAGCGAAATCGCTGCCGGAGGCAAGGCTGGTATTAAAATTTAAACCAAAACGTGAGGGGTCAACATCGCCTAAAATAGTTGGTACTGAAACAGATGTTGAATTATCTTTTTTGATATCCGTATCAGCTTGCTTTTTAGCGTTGGTTTTTTCCACTAAGTTAATGGTCAAAATATCACCAATTCTGCGTGCCCTAATGTCTTCAAATAAACGAATTTCGGACCCTGCTTGGTAAATTGAGCCGTTATTACTTTGCGGCATTTGATACGTAACTGGCTCAGATGGCGCATACTCTGGATCGTGCCGGGGTTTCCCCATGTTATCCATCATCGCGCAACCGGACGTTAGCGTTAACAAAACAAAAAGGCTGATAAATTTCATCACGTTAGCTCCTTTTTACAAGTCCTGCATCAAACGTTGTAGCATTTGATCAGCGTTAGAAATGGCTTTGGAATTCATTTCATAAGCGCGCTGCGTTTCTATCATGCTAACCAACTCTTCTACTACGTTAACATTGGAAGTTTCGAGCGAACCTGACGATAAAATTCCTACGCCTGTTTGCCCGGGTGTTGTTACCGTTGGGCTACCACTGGATAACGACTCTCTAAACTGGTTTTCACCGATGGGGTCTAAACCCGTCGGATTAATAAAATCGGCCAGGGTAATGCTGCCTACTTGGCTAGGCGCCGTTGCGCCCGGTTGTAATACAGACACGGTGCCATCAACCCCAATAGTGACACTCAATGCATCACTCGGAATACTGATAGATGGTTCTAACGGGTAACCACCTGCCGTTACCATTTGTCCATCACCGTCTAGTTTAAAACTGCCATCACGGGAGTATGTAATACTGCCATCTGGGCGTAATATTTGGAAAAACCCCCGTCCATTAACGGCTAAATCCAATGAATTGCCTGTTTGTTGAATACTGCCTTGGGTATGTGTTTTTTCGGTCGCAACGGTGCGTACACCGGTACCAATTTGTAACCCTGTGGGTAAGGTGGTGTCTTGTGATGACTGCGCACCAACTTGACGAACATTTTGATAGAGTAAGTCTTCAAAAATAGCACGTGATTTTTTAAAGCCCGTGGTGTTAACGTTGGCTAAATTATTAGAAATAACTGCCATTCGGGTTTGTTGAGCCTCTAAGCCCGTTTTACTGATCCACATTGATGCTGTTGACATACTCTTCTCCTATCCTATGCGCATGAGTTGTGCGCTAGCGGCTTCGTTATCGCTTACTGTTTTCATCATTTTGACTTGCATTTCAAAGTTTCTAGCTAGCTCTATCATGCTCACCATCGCATCAACTACGCTAACATTGCTGCCTTCTATTGCACCCGATACTAATCGTACTTCGGCACTTACTTCGGTCTCTAAACCGCTTTTTAGTCTGAACAAACCGTCCTTACCTTTAACCATGTCGGCTACTTCTGGGTTAACCAATTTAATCCTATCAACCGCTGACAAAGTTGCTGCCGTGTCACCTAATGGGATCACACTGATGGTACCGTCACTGCCGATTTCCATCTTTGCTGACTCTGGCAAGGTGACTGGGCCACCACCGCCCAAAACGGGCAAACCTGTTCCTGTGGTTAATAAACCATTGGGGGTTAACCGCAGATCACCCGCACGGGTATACGCTTCGCTGCCATCGTCTGCTTGTACGGCGATCCAACCTTGGCCTTTGATAGCGACGTCAAGTTCACGCCCCGTTTCTTGCATGGTTCCCGTAATAAAATCAATACCTGGACGTTCGGCCATTGTGTAGACATGGGAAGGAAGCCCTGGACCAAAAACCGGCATGCTACGAAATTGCGATAAGTCTGCCTTAAAACCCGTGGTATTAGCGTTTGCCAAATTATGCGAATTGACCGCTTGCGCGACCATCGCTTGTTTGGCCCCACTCATTGCTACGTAAAGACTGCTATCCATGGTAATTCTCTCTTAGCCTAATTTAAATTAACGAATATTAATGATGGCTTGTTGAATTGTGTCTTGGGTGGATATTGCTTGTGCATTGGCCTGGAAGTTACGTTGTGACGTAATCAAATTAACCAACTGGGTAGCAATATCAACGTTAGATGCCTCAAGCGCACCCGATTGGATAGAACCAAACCCTGCGGTACCTGCTGCGCCAATGATTTTATCGCCAGAGGTAAAGGTTTCACCCCAACTGGTATCACCTAACTGACGCAGTCCTTGTGTGTTTGGAAATGTTGCCAGTGCGACTTGCCCTAGCAAATCTGATTGACCGTTGGTATACCGTGCGAACACCACACCTGTTTGATCAATCTCTATACCGCTCAAACGGCCAGAGGCAAAACCATCTTGACTTAAACCATTCACCGCAAAGCCACCACCGTATTGTGTGGTGTCGGAATAATCGAAACTCAGGGCTAAAGCACTGGCACCATTGCCCAATGTTAATCCATCAAACGGAACAATACTGCTAGCAGTTGTGCCCGTCGTGGTTGTAATGTCTTGGAAAGAACCCAAGCCATCAAAGGTCATGGTAAAAAAGTTGTCTGCACCAGCGTTCATTGTCAACTCGTTACCGTCTACGTACGTATAAACCTGCCATTCATTGGCACTTGGGTCGCTGGCAACGTAGTACATGGTGGCTGGAGAACCATTACCCAATGAATCATAAACTGTTGTTGAGGTGGAGTGATTAAAGGTATCCGCATCAATGATGCTAAATTCTGATGGATCAATTGGGAACGTTGTATAGCGCGATGGAATAGTTTCTTGCGCGTTTAAATTAATCGTTGGCACCACATTCTCTGTAGCGGCCGGTGCGGAGTCACCCGTGCTTAGTTCTAGAGACGAAATAGCACCCGTATTAAACGTACCGTTATTATTCGGTGGGAAAATTTGCAGTGCTCGCCCCGAACTATCAACTACAAAACCTTCTCTGTCCGTTGTAAACGAACCGGCTCTAGTAAATGATTGCGCACCGTCATCATCGACCACAAAAAAACCTTCGCCGTTGATCGCTAAATCAAGGTTACTAGTTGTAAATTCAATGTTGCCTTGGCTAAATTGCTGCGAAATACTCGCTACGCGGACACCACTACCGGGTGTATTGCCTGAAACACCGGTAAATGTGGTAGCGAACACATCAACAAACTCTACCCTTGATTCCTTAAAGCCCGTTGTAGCTGAGTTGGCAATATTATTACCCACCACAGAAAGATCGGTTGATGCTGCATCTAAACCACTTAAAGAAGTACGAAATGACATAATATTCTCCTAAAATTAAAAAATTCGACTGACATTACTGAAATCAACACTGCCTAAACCGGCAAGATTTAGCTGCAAACCCCTACCTGGGCCGCCTAATGTGACGCTTTCAACATCTACCAATAATTGGGTATCTAGCTCAAAGTTTTGACCGTCAATCCGCGCTATCGCGTCCACGTTATATTGGCCTGCTGGTGCTATACCCCCATTATTCAGGCTACCGTCCCATTTGAATGGCACAGGGCCTGCCGCCTGTGTGCCCAATGAAATGGTTTTTATTAGCTCACCGTTTTGATTTGAAATATTAATGGACACATCAGGTGAGCTGGCTGGTAGCGTTACCTCACCTTCAATCGCCCCGCCTTCATTTAGAACGCCATTTTGTAGCGGCACAATCACTCGTCGCCCTACTAAGTTAGAAGCTTGTAATGCCTGATCATTAGCAACAGACGAAGCGAACTCTGAGAACGATGTTTGTAAATCGCCAATGCCTGAGACGGTACTAAATTGAGCGATCTGGCCTAAAAATGCACCACTGTCCATGGGGTCTAAGGGGTCTTGGTTTTTAAGCTGGGTGACCATCAGTTCTAGAAAGTCCGCCTGACCTAGGTCGCCGTCTTTTTTGGCTTTATCGGTTTGGGTTTGTTTTGCTAAACCAAGCCCCTGTAAAGTGTTGAAATCGATTTCAGACATATCAGTTCTCCGTTATTGACCGATTTTTAAGGTTTGTTGTAAGAGTTGTTTTGCCGTATTAAGCATCTCAACGTTATTTTGATAACTGCGACTGGCTGACATCATATTGGCCATTTCCTCGACCACATTGACGTTCGGCTTAAAAATATAACCGTCTGCATTAGCCATTGGGTGCTGGGGTGCATATTCTTGACGTAACGGTGCCTGACTTTCTACGACACCCAGTACTTGAACACCCTTGGCCGAATCAGCTTGAGCTTTCATTGAGTTTTGCAGTACGGTAGCGAAAACCGGTTGACGGGCGCGGTATGTTTCATTAGAGCTGCTGCTCGTAGTGTTCGCGTTGGCCATGTTACTGGCCACTATATTAAGACGCGTCGTTTGTGCGCTCATACCGCTACCTGCAATATCAAAAATACTATATAGAGACATGGTTATTCACCCCGCAATGCTGAAAGGTAAGATGAAATTTTGCCGTTTAGAAAACGTACAGAGGTTTGATAATCGAGTGCATTTTGAGCATAACGTGCCTGTTCAGCGTTAACATCTACGGTATTGCCATCCAATGAGGCACTATTTGGAATGCGATAGGACAGATTTATAGTGGCCGGTGACTTATCGAAACCAACATGATTGGCGTTAGTTCGCCGTAGCGAGGTTTGGGACCCATCCAGTTGGTTTAAAACTGACTTAAAGTCAAAGTCTCTAGCCTTATACCCAGGGGTATCAGCATTAGCCATATTAGAGGCCAGCACTTCAGCCCGTTTGGAACGAAAAATAAGGCCTTTTTCGTGTACACCAAATAATGAGTCGATGGTAGATATCATGTCTTGCTCCTGTTTTGTTAAAAACAATAGAGCAGAAACCATGCCAAATCTTTTATTACTTTATATTCAAGTACTTAAGTAAAATTTTATCGCGTTAAAAACGGCAAAAAAAGCGGCAACAGCGGCAAACCGGCAACAATGTAACCTGTAAAATTAGCTTTTCCGGTAGTATTTGCAACCGGCATCTCTAACAATTTGAAGCCCTTTAACGTTTTCGGGAACTTGCTCAGAACTGCTCAAAAACAGGTAGCCGCCGGGTTTTATCCGTTGGGCAATGCGATTCAAAATATCGACCTTTGTTGCTGTTGCAAAATATATTAAAACATACCGACAAAAAACCACGTCAAAGTCACCTAGTGTAGAAAAATCATTAATTAAATTTAATTGCTGAAATAAAACCCTTGAACGATGTTTGTCAGAAACTTCCCAGCCGCCCCTTACACCTTTAAAGTGCTCAGCTTTAATCTCATTGGGCAGCCCTCTCGATAATTGCATATCGGTGTAGACGCCTTTCTTTGCTTGATGAATGTTTTTTTCAGAAATATCCGTCGCGACAATCTGTACCGTGGGTCGCTTATTAATTAAGTGTAAAGCTTTATCAATAGACAAGCTGAGGCTAAAAGCTTCTTGACCTGTGGAGCAAGCCGCAGACCATAATGAGATGCGCTCTTTTTCGCCCAGTTCAGTGACTACCTTTTGTTCTAGCGCATGAAAATGCAGTGAGTCTCGAAACCAAAAGGTTTCGTTTGTCGTCATCGCCCCCACAACTTTCATCGTTAAAATATCGTCGGGCATTGCCTCAATCAATGAAAGCAAATCATCCAATTCATCAACGCCTATCTCATTTAACAAAGGGCGCAACCTATTATTGACAAGGTATTGCTTATTGTCCGCTAGGGAAATGCCGCTGGCTACTTTAAGAAAAGTTTGAAAGCGCTGAAACTCAAGCGCAGTTATTTCCATGCCATTAATAACATCAAAGGTGACATCAATTTAGTTTAAATCCCTTGTTCAATTCGCATGCGTTGTTGAACGGCCTCAGCCAATTCATCTGGCTTGTATTTCGCCATAAAAATATCCGCACCCACACGCTTTACCATGGTTTCATTAAATACACCACTTAATGAGGTGTGTAACATCACATACAAACCCTCTAATTCAGGGGTTTTTCGTACTTCAGTCACTAAGGTATAGCCATCCATTCGAGGCATCTCCACATCGGAGATGATCATCGTTAAAAAAGCAGGCACATCCACCCCATTAGCGATCCATTTTTTTAAAATATCCAGGCCTTCTTGGCCGTCATTAGCCACTGTATAGTCCATTCCTAGATCGTCGAGTACGCGCTTGACTTGATTTTGCGCTACGATTGAGTCGTCTACAACTAGGGCATGGCCTTTTTTCTTTAATCGCTTATCAAGGATATCCTTTGAGACACCATCGGGTCCATCGTCCACTTCACTAAGGATCTTTTCAACGTCTATAATGAGTACATATTCATCGTCAACTTCAGTTAGCGCAGTAACGTAACCACCATGTTCTACACCACTTGGAGGGGGTTTAATGTGTTGCCAATAAAGATTGACAATACGATCAACACCAGCCACCAAAAAGCCTTGTACCGAGCGGTTAAACTCGGTGATGATCACGAATGAGTTTTGGTCGTCATTTATTGCAGGTTCTCCAATCGCCATGGACATGTCTATAACCGGAATATCTTTGCCGCGTAACTGGCAAACACCGCGTACGACGTCATTGCCGCCTGGTATTTTTGTTAATTTTGGCCGCTGGATGACTTCTTGTATTTTAAACACATTGATACCGAATTTTTGTTCAGTCCCTAAGTCGAAAATTAAAAGCTCTAACCTATTGGTGCCCGCTAGGTTCGTGCGATCATCGATACCTTTTAATATTCCTGTCATTTCTTTCACCTCGATGCGTTTATGACGTGTAATTATCATTTTAAAAAAAACTACGGCATAGTTAATGCATGTTTATAAACATACTAAATCCAACATTAAGCATAGGCTAAAATTTATGAACTTGTTTTCAAAAAAAATATTTTTTTTATTCTTTTTTTTACAACCCGCACTGGCACTTGAAGCCGGTTTTGAAAAACATGACGAAATCAAACAACAGGCACACCGTTTTCTTGAGGCTAATTTAGGCGTCATCGACAAAGAATACAACATACAAATTCACACCATTGACCCTAGGTTAAAACTAAAAAAATGCCCATCACCTCTCCAGATACACTTAACGGACACACCGATAAAGCCGGGTAGAAATACGCTCAATATCCGTTGTGTTTCAACTGCCGACTGGCGAATATTCATATCATCAACAATTACACTTTATGATGATGTGCTTGTTGCAAACAAACCCATGAGGAAAGGGCATTTGATACAAAAAGATGACATCCGCCTGATGAAAAAAGAAATCGATAACTTAGGATCCCTTTATCTCTCAGAACCTAGTCAGGCCGTTAATTTAGTGTTAAAAAGAAGACTCCGCAAAGACGACATAATCAATGTAAATACGTTGGCTCAGCCTATCTTAATCAACAGGGGCGACCGGGTGTCTATCATGGCCAGTAATGACGGTTTTAAAATAAGCATGAAAGGTATCGCTCTAAAAAAAGGCAGTATGGGCGACAAAATAACGGTTAAGAACATACGAACTAAAAAAATCATTCAAGCAGTGGTAACAAACAAAAACACCGTTAAAGTAACCATCTAACATTTTTTTATACGGCCTTAAGGTTTATCAACTTCAGCCGATAAACGTTAAAACAGACCAGGAGCTATTATGTCTATAAATATAAAAAGGACGTCGAACAAATCCAATCAGACTTCTTCAAAAAAATCGAATGATGCCGGTAAGAGCGGCAAAGCCCCCACGACAACACCGAATAGGCCCGCCAACGCTGACAGTATTGATTTAACGACAACAGCCTCAACGCTTCAACAGGTCGAACAATCACTGAGTGACATACCCATTATCGATAATGCCCGCGTCGAAAGCGTTTCACAATCGATAGAGAACGGCGACTATGAAATCAATGATGACACTATAGCCGAACGGATCATTAATAATGAAACCGTCCTTCTTACTCCAAAAAAGAAATCACTATGAACACACATGCCTTAGACCAATTAATGGGGTTATTACAAACCTTAACAACCCTTTCAAACCAATTAAATGACCTTTTAAAACAAGAAAAGATCAGTTTAGAAACGCCTAACAGTATCGATTTATTAACCCTTTCATCTGCTAAAAAAAGACTGGTGTCAGAACTGGAAAACAACACAAAAAAAACACACGCCTTTTTAAAGAAGATCAACGTAACCAGAGGCTTATATCAATTAAATGATTTTATTTCACAATTAAAAATCACTGATAAAAAGCAAGTAATGAGCGACCTTTGGTCAGACGTTCAGCGGCTGTCTATCGACAATAAAAGCCAAAACGAGGTGAATGGTTCTATTATTGAATTGAATCGTCGTTATACTCAACGTTCACTTGCAGTACTTCGTGGCCAATTAGGCGGCAATAACACAACGTATGGTTCTAACGGACAATCAATGAGCAGTAAGATATCAAGAAACATCACCACAGCTTAAAGAAGCAATGACCTTTCTGTCTGAACTAAAAGCTATTTTATCTACGGAAAGGAAAAAACACGACCTTTACGACGACAACCCAAATTTTATAACGAGGCCGAACCGCATTCATTACATGCTGCGAAAATTAGCCGCCTCTAACGTCCATGTTTCGGTTGTTTTAAACGATCAATCCGAATACACCAGTAGAATTTCAGATGTTCTAAAAGAAGGGTTTTTACTCGACCCGTTTAACGATAAGGACGGTCATAACAAAGTAACAACCAATTCAATCATCCAAGTTAACGCTAAACAACAAGCTGTTCATTTTAAATTTAATACGGTCATCCTTAAGCCCAACGCCCCCTTTGACACAGGTTATATTGCCGCATTACCAGAAAAAATTTATTACCCGCAAAAAAGGGCTTTCTTTCGTATTCCTTTAGACGCGATAGGAAAGTATAGCGTTAACGCAGCGATTCAGTTTTCCGAAAACGAGGTATCTGGCTATTTATACGATGTAAGTTACGGTGGAGCATGCATCGCTGTTCAATCGAGCAGTTATGTTAAGAAAGGGGATATATTATCACCCAGCAGCATTCGTTTAAAACATGGCTTGACTGCCTATGTTGACCTAACCGTCTGTTCGGTAAAAAGAAACCCACGAGAGGGGTTTACACGTCTTGGCTGCGAGTTTCTTAATTTGGATACGGAGTCTAAACGACATATTCACAAATTCATTGCCGAATGCGAACGTGAGCGCGCCAAAAACCAAATAAACCCTGTTTTAAAAAACACATAAAACATCCACTTTCCACTACCCTTGAAAACCTCATTAGTGCTATCATTTAAGCCAATAAAACTCTACTTTTAAGGCCAAAATTAGCACCTTATTTTATCGACGCCTCGGTAGCTCAGTTGGATAGAGCGCACCCCTCCTAAGGGTGAAGTCGCAGGTTCGAATCCTGCTCGGGGCACCAAATTTAGTAGATTGAATTTTTTTTTAAGAATAATCATATATTTTATATATTCTGAACTACACTAAAACTAGACAACTTCATACCTGACGGAATACATTTGATGAATAACTTGCTTCAGCTTTTTAAAAGCACATCCGCTCTTAACGGGGCAAACGCTAATTTTGTTGAGGATATGTACGAACAATACCTGAATGACCCCGATTCAGTAGATCCCCAGTGGCAAAAAGAGTTTAATGCCATTCGCTCTAATGCCGAAAGCATAGATATCCCCCATTCATCCATAAAAAAACATTTTGCCGACCTTGCCAAGGCACCAACCGGTATGCGTGTTATTCAAGGTGGGGTGTCAGCCGAACAGCTTTCAAAACAAGCTGCAGTGTCTAGACTAATGAATGCTTATCGTATTAACGGGCATAAACAAGCCAACGTTAACCCTTTAAAAAAGAACCAAACAAAACATATTGCTGAATTGGATATTGCTTTTCACGGTCTCAGCGAACTGGATTTAAATACACAATTTGACACCGGCACGCTGCACAATACCCCTGAGCAATTAGCCCTTAAGGATATCCTCCCTATCCTTCAAGAAACCTACTGCGGCAGCATCGGGGTTGAATACATGCATATTTCAAATACCGAAATGCGCTCATGGGTTCGTCGCCGTATGGAAGGCCCTCGCGGGCATTTAAGTTTAAACACTGATCAGAAGAAATGGCTTTTAAAGCTATTGAGCGCAGCCGAGGGCATAGAAAATTACTTGCACCGCACCTATGTCGGCCAAAAGCGGTTTTCATTAGAAGGCGGCGAAAGCTTAATCCCTATGCTCGACGAAATGCTTCAGCGCTGCGGCGAGCACGGCGTAAAAGAAACCGTTATTGGTATGGCACATCGCGGTAGGTTAAATGTATTAGTCAATATCTTTGGCAAAAACCCTGCTATTTTGTTTGAAGAATTCGAAGGCAAGCGTTCAGCCTCCCCTTCAAAAAACGGGTCCGGTGACGTTAAATACCATATGGGCTTTTCATCAGATATAGCCACGCCCAGCGGCGAGATGCATTTAGCGCTAGCCTTTAACCCGTCACACCTTGAAATCATTAACCCCGTTGTTGAAGGGTCTGTTCGCGCAAGGCAAGATCGACGCGGCCAATCTGGAGAAAATGAGGTGGTCGCCATTCAGATTCACGGTGATTCTGCTTTTTCAGGCCAAGGCGTGGTGATGGAAACCCTACAGATGTCCCGCACCCGAGGCTACGGCGTCGGTGGCACTATCCATATCGTTATTAACAACCAAGTCGGCTTTACCACCAGCAACCCCGCGGATACACGATCCACCCTGTATTGCACTGACGTGGCTAAAATGTTGGAAACACCGATATTACATGTAAACGGTGATGATCCCGAAGCGGTCCTATTTGCATCACAACTCGCAGTAGATTTTCGTAAAGAGTTTAAGCAAGACATTGTTATTGACATGATTTGTTATCGCCGCCGTGGTCATAACGAGGCTGATGAGCCTGCTGTCACCCAACCGCTAATGTATAAAACCATTCGCGCCATGGCCACTACGCGTAAGTTGTATGCCAACAGTTTGATTAAAGAAGGTACGATAAACGCCGAAGATGCTGCCAAACTTGAGGCTGAATACCGGGCCGCCTTAGAAAAAGGCGAGATCGTTTCACGGCCTATTTTAGACCATAAGGTTAACCCGTTCGTTGCAAAATGGGATACCTTTTTAAACAGTAAGTGGGATGATCCCTGCGATACCACTGTAACGGCAAAGCAATTCCATAAAATTTCTGAATTAATGCTCGAGCTACCACCCGAGTTTGCCGTGCAAGCACGCGTTGAAAAAGTCCTAGAAAGCCGAAAAAAAATGTCGGTCGGCGCCCAACCTATTGATTGGGGCTACGCAGAAAATATGGCCTACGGCACTTTATTGGCACAAGGGCGAGACATTCGCATCACCGGACAAGACGTAGGCCGGGGAACATTCTTTCACCGTCACGCAGTGTTACACAACACTCAAAATGGCGAAACCTATATACCCTTAAGACACTTGATGCTAAAACAAGGAACATTTTCCTTGTACGACTCGTTTTTATCAGAAGAAGCTGTGCTCGGTTTTGAGTATGGTTACTCGACGACAGAACCAGACGACTTGGTGATATGGGAAGCGCAATTTGGCGACTTTGCTAATGGCGCCCAGGTGGTGATGGATCAGTTTATTAGCTCTGGCGAAACCAAATGGGGCCGTCTCTGTGGCTTGGTCATGTTATTACCACATGGTTATGAAGGCCAAGGCCCTGAGCATTCATCTGCCCGCTTAGAACGCTATTTACAATTGTGCGCCGAACACAATATGCAAATTTGCGTACCGTCTACACCGGCACAGATATTCCACCTACTGCGTCGCCAGTCATTGAGTTTTTTCCGTAAACCATTAGTAATCATGAGCCCTAAAAGCTTATTACGACACAAGCTGGCCACCTCTACATTAGAAGAGCTAACCAAAGGATCCTTTCAACCATTAATCCAAGAAATCGACGATATCGACCCTAAAAAGGTCACTCGAGTAATTGTCTGTTCTGGCAAGGTTTACTACGATTTACTGGAACGCCGTAGAGAAGATAAATTAGAGCACGTCGCTATCTTACGAGCTGAACAGCTATACCCGTTCCCTATCGAGGAATTACAAGCGTCGTTTAAAAAATACCCTAAACTGAAACAATTTGTTTGGTGCCAAGAAGAACCTATGAATCAAGGCGCTTGGTATCAAATTAGGCACCGGTTTTTTGACTTATTAAGTAAAAAATTAGAACTTAAATATGCCGGACGCGAGATGTCAGCCTCACCCGCTGTAGGCCAATTTAGTTTGCATGTCGAGCAACAACAAAAACTAATCCATGAAGCACTTTATTAATAACATTAAGATTTTACAAAGGACCAAATCATGAGCATTGAAGTCGTAGTACCCAGCCTCCCGGAATCCGTTGCGGATGCAACTCTAGTTACTTGGCATAAGAAAGCTGGCGACGCCATTCTAAAGGACGAAAACCTTGTCGACTTAGAAACTGACAAAGTTGTCTTAGAGGTCCCTGCCTTAGCGGACGGTATACTGGCTGAAATTTTTGAAACAGAAGGTGCTACCGTTGTCGGTGGCCAACTGATTGCCCGTATTGAAGAAGGAAGTGGCAGCGCTAGCATAGAAACACCGCCTAGCACTCAAACAGAACCGACAATAGCGGCTGTGGAAATAAACTCAGGCTCCAGTGAAGCATTAAGTCCCGCGGTTAGAAAATTAGTGGCAGAACACGGTTTAGACACCACTAAAATTACAGCTACCGGAAAAGGCGGAAGAATAACAAAAACTGATATTCTTAATCACCTAAACGCTCTATCAAGCGAGGCTAAAGAACCACAAACAGCTCCTGCAGCTATGGCTGCGCCTGCTAAAGCAACAGCTGCAGAACAAAAACCCACACTACCCTCCAGCGATCGCGCCGAACAACGCGTACCGATGACCCGTTTGCGCGCTAAAGTTGCAGAACGATTAATTCAAGCACAGCAAAACACCGCCATGTTGACGACTTTTAATGAAGTCAATATGCAACCTATTATGGATATCCGTAATAAATACAAAGAGACCTTTGCCAAAGTACACGAAACCAAATTGGGTTTTATGTCCTTTTTTGTTAAAGCGGCCGTCGAAGCCTTAAAACTTTACCCCGTCGTCAACGCATCAGTCGATGAGCAAGACATTATTTATCACGGTTTTTATGATATAGGGATCGCCGTCTCCTCACCAAGAGGCCTAGTAGTACCCGTCTTAAGGGATGCCGACTTGCGTAATTTTGCTGGCATTGAAAACGGTATTGCAGAGTTTGGTGAAAAAGCGCGAAATGGCAGCCTAAGTTATGAAGACTTAACCGGCGGAACCTTCACTATCACCAATGGTGGCGTATTTGGCTCGATGATGTCTACACCCATTTTAAACCCACCGCAAAGTGCTATTTTAGGCATGCATGCAATCAATCAGCGCGTCGTGGTTGAAAATGGTGAAATGGTTATTCGCCCAATGATGTACTTAGCCTTATCTTATGATCATCGAATTATTGATGGTAAAGAAGCTGTTTCATTCCTAGTCACCATCAAAGACTTCCTAGAAGATCCCTCTAGGTTACTCTTAAACGTATAAACATTTAGGAGTAACTTATGAGCACAGAAAAAAAATTTGACGTTGTCGTAATTGGTGGTGGGCCTGGTGGCTATGTAGCCGCTATTCGTTGCGCCCAATTAGGGCTTAAAACAGCCTGTATTGATGCATTTACAGGTAAAGACAACAAAGCCTCTTTAGGTGGTACCTGTCTTAATGTTGGCTGTATTCCTTCAAAAGCTTTATTGGAATCATCACATCATTATGAGCAATTAAATCACGGTCTTGATAACCACGGCATCACGGTAACTGGCTTAAAAATGGATGTTGCCGCAATGATCAAGAATAAAGACGAGATTGTTGCCCGTCTAACAGGGGGTATTAGTGGGTTATTTAAGGCCAATAAAGTCACCAGTTTTCATGGTAAAGGCAAACTATTGGCGGGTAAGCAAGTTGAAATTACCAGTGGAAAAGATAAATCGATCATCTCAGCTGATAGCGTTATTTTAGCAACAGGCTCACGTCCTATAGACATTCCCTCTGCCCCTGTCGATAACAAAAATATCGTTGACTCTACCGGTGCGTTAAACTTCAAAAAAACACCTAAAACACTTGGTGTTATAGGTGCAGGCGTCATCGGTCTAGAATTAGGTAGCGTGTGGAACCGCTTGGGATCAGACGTCATCTTACTCGAAGCGCAAGACGAATTTCTTCCTGCAGCAGACAAAAAAATTGCCGCTGAAGCGATGCGTCAATTTAAAAAACAAGGCCTCGATATTAAGATGAGCGCCCGTGTAACAAAAGCCACACCCAAAGGTAAAAAAGTTGTCGTTAATTATGAAGATGCAACGGGTGAACACAGTATTGAGTTAGACAAACTGATTGTTTCAGTCGGTCGCTGCCCAAATACCGATAACTTATTTGCACCTGAAGCGCCGATAGAACTGGATGAGCGCGGCTTTATTGAGGTCGATGAGATTTGGCAAACATCCCAACCTGGCGTTTATGCTATTGGTGATTTAATTCGTGGCCCTATGCTCGCTCACAAGGCCTCTGAAGAAGGGATTGCGGTAGCCGAAGTCATCTACGGCGAAGAACCTCAAATAAATTATGATGTAATACCTAGTGTTATTTATACCCAGCCAGAAATTGCGTGGGTTGGTCAAACCGAACAACACCTTAAATCAACCGGTGAAAAAATAAAAATCGGTAGCTTCCCCTTTAGCGCAAGCGGTCGGGCTCAAGCCTTAGGTGACACCACCGGACTGGTTAAAATTATTGCGAGTAAAGAAACCGATCAGATTTTAGGCGTACACATCATTGGGCCACAAGCATCTGAGTTGCTCGCTGAAGCTGTGCTTGCTATGGAGTACTCCGCCAGCAGTGAAGATTTAGCGCTAACAATTCATGCCCATCCAACACTGTCAGAAGCCCTTCACGAAGCCGCATTAGCTGTAGATAACCGAGCTATACATATACCCAACAAATAAAGAAAAACCCTTCTAAAGAACTAGATTCTTGGAAGGGTTTTATACCAACCAGATCTGGTTGCAATGACCATGACCTGAGCGCTATTTACGCGTTATAAAAATCTCCCCACCCTATACCTTTAAACATCAAGTTATATCCATAACTTAATTAATATTCTTATATATAGCGTTTAAACCACTATTATTTATCAAATTTTTTAAATTAAAGCTTTACACGGTTAGTATTTTATATTAATTTTAAACTATATTTGACACTTTATTTAGGTAGATAATGTAACTTATTGTTTTTAAACGTTAATATATTTATGACGTTTTTTTGACGGT